>NZ_PNFB01000001.1 GCF_003347015.1 Brachybacterium sp. YJGR34 | reverse complement strand
AGCCGCCGCGGCCACGAGTGATCGTGGCGGCGGCGGCTCCTCGTCGATGGGCAGGGCCTCGGCGCACCGGGCCGGGGATCAACGGTCCCCCTGGCTGATCTCCTACCGCTCGCCAGCTCGCAGCACGTCGATCAGCCGTCCTCCCCGGCTGATCTCCTACCGCTCGCGAGCTCGCAGTACGTCGATCAGCCGAGCATGATGCCCGCGATCGCGGCACTCATGAGGTTCGCGAGGGTGCCGCCCAGGATGGCCTTCAGCCCCAGCTGCGCGATCTCGGGCCGCCGCTCCGGGGCCAGGCCGCCGAGGCCTCCCAGCAGGATCCCCAGCGAGCTGAGGTTCGCGAAGCCGGTCAGGGCGAAGCTGGTGATGGCCGCGGTCTTGGGGCTGAAGGAGTCGATCTGCGGGCCGAAGTCGGCGAAGGCGACGAACTCGTTGACCACGATCTTCTGCCCCACGAAGCTGCCGGCGGCCACGGCCTCGTCCCACGGCACGCCGATCATCAGCATCACCGGCGCGAACACCCAGCCCAGGATCTGCTCGAAGGTGAGGTCCCCGGCGCCGAACCAGCCGCCGACGGTCCCGATCAGCAGGTTGATCAGCGCGATCAGCGAGATGAAGGCCAGCAGCATCGCGCCCACGTTCAGGGCCAGCCGCATGCCGTCGGCCGCACCGCCGGCCGCCGCGTCGATGACGTTGGCGTAGGACAGCTCCGCGAGGTCCTCCTCCTCGGGATCCTCGCCGTCCTCCGCGCCGTCCGCCCCCTCGGGGCCGACGGCCGCGGTCTCGGTGTCCTGCGCGTCCCGCGCCGGCACGGCACCGTCGGCCGCGCCCGCCGTGCCCGTCGCGCCGGCCGCGCCACCGGCCAGGGCGCCCGCCCGCGCCCGCCGCTTGGCGCGGCTGCTGGCCTCGACCAGGGCGGCCTCGCGGGCCACGGCCTCGGGGTCGTCCTCGGGCAGGAGGATCTTCGCCATGAGGAGCGCGCCGGGGGCGGCCATGAAGCTCGCCGCGATGAGGTACTCGAGCGGCGCGCCCAGCAGCGAGTAGCCCACCAGCACGGAGCCGGCCACGGTGGAGAGCCCGCCCACCATCACCGCGAACAGCCCCGAGCGGGAGAGCCGCTTGATGTAGGGGCGGATCACCAGGGGCGCCTCGGTCTGTCCCACGAAGATGTTCGCGGCCGTGTTCACGGACTCGGCGTAGCTGGTGCCCAGGACCTTCCCGAGGGCGCCGCCGAGCCATTCGACGATCTTCGGCAGGATCTTCCAGTGGTAGAGCACCGCGGTCAGCGACGCGAAGAACACGATCACCGGGAGCACCTGGAGCGCGAAGATGCTGCCCTCGCCCTCGGCGGGCAGCAGCGGCCCGAAGAGGAAGGAGATGCCTTCGCTCGAGGTGTCGATGACGGCCTGGAAGCCCTGCGAGACCTTGCTCAGCGCCCACTGGCCGGGCCCCCAGTACAGGACGATCACCCCCAGCCCCAGCTGGAGCGCGAGGGCCGCGATCACGGTGCGCAGCCGGATCGCACGGCGGTTGCTGGAGAGGGCGACGGCGATCAGGAGCAGACCGGCCATCCCTCCGAGGCCCCAGAGCAGGTCGACCATCGCACTCACCTCATCGCGGTTGGGGAACAGGAAGCACCGGTCCGCGCCAGTGTAGAGCCGGCGGGGCGCTGCAGCGAGGCCCGCGCACCGGGAGATCCGGCGGGCGGCTCAGACCAGCGCCTCGACGATCGTGACCACCGCCCCCGCGGTGGACAGCAGGATCACCAGGCGTCGCAGCGCCGGGTCCGAGAAGCGGCCTGCCAGGCGCTGCCCCACGACCGTGCCGGCCAGGATCGCCGCGACGGTCACCACCCAGCCGGTGGCGGCGAAGGAGGGCAGGGTGGCCTTGGCGGCCAGGGAGAGCAGGCAGACGGCCGCGAAGTGCACCTGGGCGGAGGCCGCGAAGCCCCGATGCGGCCACCGCGTGGCCGCGGCGTAGACGGCCAGCGCCGGTCCGCCCACCCCGGCGGTGACGTTCATGATCCCAGAGGCGGCCCCGCAGCCGGCGCTGAGGGGCAGGGAGTCCGGGATCCCGTCGGAGCGGAAGAAGACGGTCAGCGCGATGGCCAGCAGGATCGAGACGCCCACCAGGATCGCGAGCGGGTCCGCGGGCAGGATCCGCAGCAGCACCGTCCCCGCGCCGATCCCCACGATCGAGAAGGGCGTGAAGCGCGCCAGGCGCCTCCACTCCACGTCGCGGTGGACCAGCGAGAGGTTGAGCAGGGAGGAGACCAGGCCGCAGAGGTTCGTCACCAGGATCCCCTCGAACGGGCCCAGCGCCAGGACCAGGAACGGCGAGGCCAGCAGGGCGAATCCCATGCCGGTCAGGCGCTGGAAGGCGGCCCCGGTGGCGATGATCGTCGCCAGCAGCACGAGGGTGGGAAGGGCCATCGCACGAGCTTACGAGCAGATCGCAGCGCGGCACCGGCGGGACACGTAGGTTGGCGCCATGAGCCTCTCGTCGCGCCGCCCCGCCCGCGCACAGGACGCGGATGCCCCCGTCCATGTGCTCGGCGGGGACGAGGCGACGACCGCGGAGCAGAGCCTGGTCGAGGAGCTCTCCGCCCTGCTGTCACAGGCCGAGGGGTTCGACGAGCTCGCCGCCCGGATGGCGCTGCTCTCGGACCCGCGCCGCCTGCGCATCCTGTTCTGCATCCATGCCCTGCCCGGCGTGCGCAGCTCGGACATCGCCCGCACGCTGGGCGCCCACGACTCGACCACCTCCCATGCGCTCGCGCTGCTGCGGGACGCCGGCTGGGTGCGGGCGGAGCGCGCGGGCCGCGAGGTCCGGTACGTCCTGGCCGACGGCTTCGTCCACGACCTCCTGCACGACCTCGGCTCCGATCACCTGCCCGGGGTGCACCACGGCGAGCGCCCCGGCACCGCCTCCGGGGACGCACAGCTCGCGGAGGACTGACCGGGGCGGCACACGTTCCCGGATACTTGTAGAGTCCTGCAGGTGATCAGGGAGCAGCGCGCCGACCGGGAGGACTCCCCCGCCGCGCCCCTGGCTCCGCTCCCCGTCGCTCGGCTCACGACCGACCCACCGCCCGAGGATGCGCTCGGGGTGCGCGCACACCGCCGGCGCTCCCGCCTGATCCTCGCGGGCCTGGGTGCGTCTCTGCTGCTCAGCGTGCTGCTGTGCCTGGGCATCGGGCCCGTGCCCATCTCCCCGGGCAGCACCCTGCGCATCCTCGCCGAGCACCTCGGCGCCGCGCGCTCCACGCCCGCGGACCCCGCGCTCGACGCGATCGTCTGGGACGTGCGCGTGCCCCGGGTGCTCATGGGGGCCGCCGTCGGCGCCTGCCTCGCGATCTCGGGAGCGGCGCTCCAGGCGATCGTCCGCAACCTGCTCGCCGATCCGTACATCCTCGGAGTCTCCGGCGGCGCCTCGACCGGCGCCGCCGCGGCCATCCTCTTCGGCGTCGGGGCGGTGCTCGGCGAGTACGCGCAGTCGGTGCTCGCCATCGTCGGAGCGCTCTCCGCGGCGCTGCTGGTGGTGGTCATCTCGCGGGCGAACGGGCGGGTGACCTCGCTGCGGCTGCTGCTGTCCGGCGTCGCGGTGGGCTACGCGCTCTCGGCCACGACCAGCCTGCTGATCTTCTCCTCGGACTCCGCAGAGGGGTCCCGCTCGGTGATGTTCTGGATGCTGGGCTCGCTGTCCCTGGCCCGCTGGAACCTTTTCCTGCTGATCGCCCTGCTCGCCGCCGGTCTCGGGACGCTCCTGCTGACGGCGCGCTCGCACCTGCTGGACGCGCTGAGCGGTGGCGACGACCTGGCCCACGGCCTGGGCATCTCTCCGGACCGCGCCCGCCTGGGCATCCTCGTCATCGTCTCGGTGTGCACCGCGGCGGCGGTCGCCGGGGCCGGATCGATCGGCTTCGTGGGCCTCGTGGTCCCGCACCTGGCCCGGCGCCTGGTCGGCGCTCGGCACCACCTGGCGATCCCGGCGAGCGCCCTGCTGGGCGCGGTGTTCCTGATCTGGGCCGACGTCCTCGCGCGCCTGGCGATGGCTCCGCGGGAGCTGCCCATCGGCGTGATCACCGCGGCCGTCGGCGCTCCCTTCCTGCTGGTGCTCATCCGTCGTCTCCACGCCCGGGAGGGCTCATGACCGACCATCCCGCCGCCACCGTCGCGGCGCGCCCGCTGAGCCGTCGGCGCCTCACGGCCACCGGTCTCGCCGGGATCCTCGCGCTGACCGCGGCGGCCTGCGGGCGCGAGGAGCTCGGAGGCGGTGCCGGGGACGTCGACGGATCCGCCGGCGGGAACGGCGCCTTCCCCGTGCGGCTGAGCAGCTGCGGGGCCGAGCTGCACTTCGACGCGCCGCCCCAGCGGATCGTGCTGCTCGAGAGCGCACCGGTGACCACCCTGGACGGGATCGGGGTGCTGGACCGGGTCGTGGCGCGCGCCGGTGCCTTCCCGATGGAGGACTACTCCCGCGAGCTCACGGCGCGGATCGAGGGGATCCCGGAGCTCTCCGAGGACCTCGACGCCTCCGGTCACCTGCTCATCTCGCAGGAGGTCGTGATCGCCCAGCGGCCGGACATCGTCTTCGGCCTGCCCGACGGCCTCACCCGGGAGGGCCTGCGGGACGCCGGCGCCGAGGTGATGGTCCAGTCGCTGTACTGCGCCGGGGGCGGGGAGCGCGCGAGCTTCGAGGCCCTCCACGCCGAGATCCGTCGCTGCGGGCTGATCTTCGACCGCGCCGCGGAGGCCGAGGAGCTCAGCGCCGCCCTCGCCCGGCGCATCGAGAGCGTGCGCACCGCTCACCCCACCGACGTGGGCACCGCGGCGGCGCTCTACCCCTCGATCGGCGCCGGTCCGCTGTACGCCTACGGCGCCGGCAGCATGGTGACCGCCCAGCTGGACGCGCTCGGGATCGAGAACTCCTTCGGGGACGTCCCGGACCGTGTGCTCGAGGTGGGCGCGGAGTCCCTGATCGAGGCCGACCCCGAGGTGCTGATCGTCCTCCACCAGGGCGAGGACGACGGCGCCGGCGCGCTGGCACGGATCCGCGAGGACGCCCAGCTCTCCGGCCTGCGCGCCGTGGCCGGCGAGCGGGTCCTGCCGCTGCGGTTCAACCTCGCCGAGCCCGCCTCCCCGCTGGTGGTGGACGGCCTCGAGCAGCTCGGCGGCTGGCTGGACCAGGCGGGAGAGCGATGATCCTGGAGGCCCGCGGGCTGCACCACGCCGTGGGGCCCCGCACGATCCTGCACGAGGTGGACATCACCGTGGGGCCGGGCGAGATCGTCGGGCTCGTCGGACGCAACGGGAGCGGGAAGAGCACCGCCCTGCGCCTCCTGCACCGCGCCCTGGTCCCGGCACAGGGCCGCGTCCTGCTCGAGGGGGACGATCTCGCCGCGCTGCCGGCGCGGGAGCGCGCCCGGCGGATCGCCGTCCTGGGCCAGGAGGCGACCGGGGAGATGCCTCTGACGGTGGCCGACGCGGTCCTGCTGGGTCGCATCCCCCATGCCGGTCTGTTCCCCACCACCACCGCCGCGGATCTCGAGATCGCCACCGACGCGCTGCGACGGACCGGCGCCCTGCACCTGGCCCGGCAGGCGATGAGCACCCTGTCCGGCGGCGAGCGCCAGCGGGTGCTCATCGCCCGGGCGCTCGCGCAGCGGCCGCGCCTGCTGCTGATGGACGAGCCCACCAACCACCTGGACATCGGCTCCCAGCACCAGGTGCTCGAGCTGGTGCGTCACCTCGGCCTGGCCACGCTGGTCGTGCTGCACGACCTCAATCTCGCCGCCCGCTACTGCGACCGGGTGATCGTGCTCGCGGAGGGCCGCGTGGTGGCCGACGGCCCGCCGGATCGCGTGCTCACCGCGCCGCTGGTGCACGCGACCTACGGCATCGGGGCCCAGCCCGTCACCGCGGCCGACGGGGTCCCGCAGTTCCTGTTCGGACACGCCGCGCCCACCGTCACCCCCACCCCCGAGGAGCCCGCCCGTGTCCATCACCCCTGATCCCGTCCAGATGCGCCTGACCGCCTACTGGGACCGCTGGGCCGCGGAGTACGACGGTCACCAGATGGGCCGCCTGGCCCGGCAGGAGGAGCGCGCGGTCTGGGAGCGGGTGTGGTGGGAGGTGCTGCCCGAGCACGCCCGGGACCTGCTCGACGTCGGGACCGGCAGCGGGAACGTGGCGCTGTCGCTGGCGCGCCCGGGACTCGCGGTCACGGGCGTGGACCTCTCCGGCGGCATGCTCGCCCGGGCCCGCGCCAAGGCGGAGGATCATCCGTGCCCTCCCCACTTCGTGCTCGGCGATGCCGTGGATCCGCCGCTGCCTCCCGGGAGCGTCGACGCGATCGTCTCGCGGTACCTGCTGTGGACCCTGCGGGACGCGCCCGCCGCGCTCGCGCGCTGGCACGCCCTGCTGCGTCCCGGCGGGGTGCTCGTCGCGGTGGACGGCCCGTGGTTCGCGCACGAGGAGGAGCTCCCCCGCGGCACCGCGCGCCAGGACCACTTCGCCGCGGCCTACGACGCGGACGCCTTCGCGCGCCTGCCCTTCGGTCGCGCGGGGGTCGAGGAGATCGCGCGGCAGTGGACGGCGGCCGGCTTCGTCGACGTCCGCGCCGATCCTCTGCCCGAGGTGCTCGCCCTGGATCGGGCGCACGGCGTGGCGCCGGGCCACGCCCCGCAGCTCCAGTACCGCCTCAGCGCCCGCCGTCCGGGCTGAGGCCGTCGACGGCGGGGCCGCTCACGGCGCCGACGGCCCGTCCTCCCCGATCGGGTAGGCGACGTACGCGACCTGTCGTCCGTCGGGCGACCAGCTGGGCACGTTCATGGTGCCCTGGCCGCCGAAGAGGCGCACGAGGTCGCGGATCCCCGTGCCGTCGGGCCGGCACAGGCGCACGACGACCTCACGGTCCGCGGGGTGCCCCTGGGTGCCGGGCGGGAAGCTGACGTAGGCCAGGCGGGTGCCGTCCGGGGAGAGGTGGGGGAACCAGTTGACCCGCTCGTCGTCGGTGAGCTGCTCGATGCCGGTGCCGTCCGGACGCATCCGGAACAGCTGGGCGTGGCCGGGCGCGGTGGCGGCGCGCTCGGAGTTGAAGTAGATCCAGGCGCCGTCGGGCGAGTACTCGGGGCCGTCGTCGGGGAACTCGTCGTCGGTGAGCTGCACGTCCTCGCCGCCCGAGGTGGGGATCGTGAAGAGGTTCGGCGGGCTCCAGGTGCCGTCGTCGCCCACGACCACGCCGACGTACGCGAGCGTCGCGCCGTCGGGGCTGATGCCGTGCAGGAAGTGCACCAGGCCGTCCTCGTTCGTGACCCGCACCGCCTCGCCGCCCGTGAGCGGGGCGCGGTGGATGTGCCCATCGGCCGCGGAGAGGACGATGTGCTCGCCGTCGGGGTCCAGCAGGTGGTCGTTGTTCAGCTCCGGCAGCTCGCCGAGGTCGATGCGCTGCGGGGTGGGCTCCGCGAGCGGGAGCCGGAACAGGTCGCCGTCGCCGTTGAGATACAGCGCCGCGCCGTCGAGCGACCAGTTCGGCGCCTCGTAGAGGGTCGTGGTCGAGGTGTGCAGGACGCGCTGCTCCCCGCTGTCGACGTCGATGGTCGTGATCACCGAGCGCTGGCCGGGGGCGAGCGTGCGTGCCATGGGAGGTCCCTTCGTCGTGGCGGAGGAGGCGGCGGCGCCCCCCACGGAGAGTGTGCCAGGAGCGCCCGGTCGCCGACCGACGGTCGCGGACCCACACGCATCACAATGCTGCGCCGTTGACGACACTGTGCGTCACACACTATCGTGTCCGTCATGAGCGAAGAGTTCGACCCTCACCTCCAGGAGCTGCGCCGCGGCACCATCGTGCTGGCGTGCCTGCAGCTGCTGCGCACTCCCGGGTACGGCTACGGCCTGCTCGAGAGCCTCGAGCGCCACGGCTTCGCGACCGACGCCAACACGCTCTACCCCCTGCTTCGCCGCCTCGAGAAGCAGGGCTACCTGACCAGCGCGTGGAACACCGAGGACGCCCGGCCGCGCAAGTTCTACCGCACCTCCGCGGACGGCATCCGCCTCGCGGACGTCCTCCACGCCGAATGGCGCGCGCTGACCGCGGCCATCACCTCCCTCGCCGACGCCCCCACCTCCCCCGAGGAGCACTGACATGACCACCACGCTGACGCAGCGCTACATCGACGCGACCGTCTCCTCCCTGCCGCCGGACCTGCAGTCCGATGTCCGCGACGAACTCGAGGGCTCCATCGCCGATGCCGTCGCGGCGCGCACCGACCAGGGCGAGGACCCCGACGGCGCCGAGAAGGCCGTGCTCACCGAGCTGGGCGACCCCGCGATCCTCGCCGCCGGGTACGCCGACCGCCCCCTCCACCTGCTGGGCCCGCGCTACTTCCTCACCTGGTGGCGCCTGCTGAAGCTGCTGCTGTGGATCGTCCCGGCCTGTGCGCTGTTCGGGGTGGGGCTCGCCCAGGCCCTCATGGGTGCCGACGTGGGCACGATCATCGGCGAGGCGATCGCAACCTCCCTCAGCGCAACGGTGCACCTGGTCTTCTGGACCACGCTGGTGTTCGTCGTCCTCGAGCGCGCCGGCTCCGAGACCTGCTCGGAATGGTCGCTCGACCAGCTCCCGGAGGCGCGGGAGACCGGGGCCGGCCGCTCCGACCTCATCGCCTCGCTGGTGTTCGCCGCGCTCCTCCTGGGCGCCCTGGCATGGGACCAGCTGCGCGGCTACGTGCACGTGGACGGGCAGGGGCTCGCGATCCTCAACCCGGACCTGTGGCCCTGGGCCATGCTGGGCCTGATCGCCCTGATCCTGCTCGAGGCCGCCCTGGCGGTGGCGGTCTACGCCCAGGGGCGCTGGAGCACCGCCCTCGCCGTGGTCAACACCGCCCTGTCCGTGCTGTTCATGAGCTGGTCGCTGACGCTGATCGGCAACGACCTGCTGCTGAACCCCGCGTTCATGGACCATGTCCTCAGCGACCCGGGGACCGACGAAGAGCTGCCGCGCGTGCTCGCGACCGCGATGACGGCCGGGATCATCATCATCTCGGTGTGGGACATCGTCGACGGCTGGCGCAAGGCGAGTCGCGACCGCGTCCGCTGAGCGGCGCTCTCCCTGCTCGCCCCTCAGACACCGCACCCTCCGGGCGCCGGACCGACCGTTCGGTCCCCGGCACGCCACGGACGGTGCGGTGTCGTACCTTGAGCGACGTGACCCCACACACCATGCCACCTGCTGCGGAGCAGGGCACCGGCACCCCCGTCATCGCCGACGGCATCTCCGCGGCCGTCGGCCGCACTCCGCTCGTCCGTCTCGACCGCCTCTTCCCGCACTCCGGGATCGAGATCCTCGCCAAGCTCGAGTCCGTCAACCCCGGCGGCAGCACCAAGGACCGGCCGGCGCTCGCGATGGTGCGCGACGCGATCGATCGGGGCCGTCTCGCCCCCGGCGGCACGGTGGTCGAATCCAGCTCCGGAAACCTCGGCGTGGCCCTGGCGCGGGTGTGCACGGCGGAGGGAGTGCGCTTCGTGTGCGTCGTCGATGCACGCACCAATGCGACGACGGTCGCCACCATTCGCGCCCTGGGCGGGGAGATCGAGCTGGTCACGGAGCCCGATCCCGAGACCGGCGACCTTCTCGCCGCACGGTTCCGCCGCGTCGAGGAGATCCTCGAGCGCATCCCGGACGCCGTGAACCTCTACCAGTACGGCAATCCCGCCAACCCCCGCGCGCACGCCGAGGGCACCATGCGCGAGATCGCCGAGGCCACCGACCACCGGCTCGACGTGCTGATGGCCGCCGTGAGCACGACCGGGACGATCGCCGGCTGCACGGCCTACCTCCGCGAGCACGCCCTGGACACAGGCACGATCGCGGTCGACGCCGAGGGCAGCGTCCTGTTCGGCGGCACCGCGGCGCCGCGGCCGCTGCCGGGCCTGGGCGCCGGCGTCGTCACCGACATCTCCCGCACCGTCGACCCCGATCGGGTGGTGCGCGTCCGCGGCATCGACTGCGTGGTCGGAGCGCGCCTGCTGGCGCGCCGCGAGGGCATCCTCGCCGGCGCCTCCACCGGCGGCATCATCCATGCGCTCGGCACGCTGATGCCGGAGCTGGCGCCCGGCGCGCGGGTGGTCGTCATCGTCCACGACGGCGGCGTCCCCTATCTCGAGACCGTGTACGACGACGCCTGGGTGGAGGAGACCCTCGGGGTCGACGCCGACGCCCTGGCCGCGGCGACCGCCGCCCTGCAGGCCTCCGCGCGGCGTGGCTGAGAGCCCGGCCCCCGCCCGGCGGGACGGGACGAGCACGCCGGTCCGCCCTGCCGTGCCGGGCCCTCCCGCGGCCGGACCGCCCGAGTCCCGGCGTCTCGTCGTGGTGGGAGCCGGCCCGAAGGCCCTGTTCGCCCTGGAGGCCCTGACCGCACGCCTGCGCGAGCGCGAGCACGGCCCTCGGCTCGCGGTGACCGTCATCGACCCCCACGCGCAGCCCGGCACCGGTGCGGCCTACGATCCGGCGCAGCCCGAGCACCTCCGCCTGAACGTCTCCGCCCGGATCCTCGATGCTCCCCGCACGGGGGACATGCCGTCCTTCGTCCAGTGGGTGCGCACCGTCCGCCCGGATCTGGCGGAGGACCCGTTCCCGCCCCGAGCCGTCGTCGGGACCTACCTGCGCGAGCGCTGGGCGGCGATGCGCGGCGCCCTCGAGCGCGTGGCCACCTGCCGTCATCTGCGCGGGCAGGTCGTCTCGCTGGAGCGCGCGGGCACGTGCTGGCGGGTGCGGTACTCCGCCCCCGGCGCCGGCCCGGCCGCCGTCGGCCCGGTGGTCGTCGGCCCCGTCGACGAGGTGCTCCTCGCCACCGGGCATGCTCGAGGCCACGCAGGGGCGCTCGCCGCCAGCTGGGACGGCCCGATGCCCCTGCAGCCGGCCGTGCTGCCCGTCACGCGCTGGCTCGGGCCCGAGCGGGTCCCGCCCGGTTCCCGCGTGGCGATGCGCGGTGCGGCGCTGACCTTCCTCGACGCGGCGCTCACGCTCACCGAAGGGCGAGGCGGCTGCTTCGAGCTCGCGGAGGGGTGCGACGGAGCCGACCGCCACCGGCGCGCCCCCGAGGAACCCGCGACGATCCTGCCGACCGCTCGCCACGGCCTGCTGCTCGACGCCAAGCCCGACCCTGCCGTGCCGCCGCCCCCGCAGCTCGAGCAGGCGGTCGCGGAGGGGCGGCGACAGCTCGCCGCGGCGCAGGACGGCCGGGGCGCCCTCACCCTGCAGACCGCCCTCGCCGTGGTCGCGACCACGGCGGTGAGAACCCTGGACGGCGGCGACGCCGCACGCGGCGTCGCCGGGGGCGCCGGCCCGGAGGAGGATCCGCTCCGCCGGGCGGTCGAGCACACCCTGACCACCGGCGCCGAACCCGATCTGCCGCCCGGACCCGGTCGGGCGGAGCAGGCCCTACGGCGCAGCGTCGCCGTGGCGCGGGGACTCCGGCCGCCGGGGCCGGCCTGGGCGCTCGGCCGCAGCTGGGCGCTGCTGTACCCGCAGCTCACCGCCGCGCTGCGCGGCAACGACGAGGCCGAGGAGCAGTGGCGGCGCTTCCGGGACGCGGCACAGGTGCTCGAGCGCTTCGCCTTCGGTCCACCCCTGGTCAGCGCCCGGAAGCTGCTCGCGATGGTCGACTCCGGCGCCGTGGACCTCAGCTGGCTCGATGCCGGCACCACGATCACGCCGCGAGGGCCGCGGGATCTGCCCGCCGGCTCCCCGGAGCCCGCGGTGGTGCTCGATGCCGTGCTCACCCCACCGGGGATCCGCGGCATCACCGACCCGCTGCTGCGCCGACTCCACGGCACCGGGGTGCTCAGCCTGCGCCCCGGAAGGCGCGGCGCCGTCGTCGATCCCGACGGCACGGCGATCACGGCCCAGGGCACCCGGGCAGAAGGACTGGCCGTGATCGGCCGCGCCACCGAGGACCACGTGATCGGCCACGACACCCTGAACCGGCATCTCCACACCGAGATCGAGCACTGGGCCGACCGTCTGGCACGGCGGTCCGCCGGAGGTGACGGGACACCTCGACCAGCCCGCGACCGCCAGGCGGCGCACGCCGCCGGACCGAAGGACGAGACCCCATGACGACCCCCCTCCCCGCCGACGACACCCCGACGCCGGACGATGCCGCCCTCCGCTCCGGGTGCGCCGGAGCACCTCCGCTGACGGCGCGGCTCGAGCCCTGGATGCGCGAGCTGCTCGCCGATCCGGCCACCTGCGCGGGGCTGCTCGAGACCTACGGCAGCCCTCTGAACGTGCACGAGTTCTCCGCGCTGGCCCGCAACGCGGCCGAGCTGACGGCCGCCGCGACCGAGGCCGGGGTGGACCTGCGGATCTTCGTGGCCCGCAAGGCCAACAAGACCCTCGAGCTGGTCTCCTCGGCCCGGGAGGCGGGGCACGGGATCGACGTGGGCAGCCACCGCGAGCTCGACCAGGTCCTCGACCTCGGGGTCCCGGCCGAGGAGGTCGTGGTCACCGCGGCCATCAAGCCCCGCCCGCTGCTGCAGCGCGCACTGGGGTCCGGGTCCCTCCTCGTCCTCGACAACCTCGACGAGGCCGCGGCCGTGGACGCCCTCGTCGCCGGGACCGCCGCGCCGCAGCACCCGGTCGCGGTGCGTCTGGCGCCTCGTCCGGACCAGGCCCTGGCGCCCACCCGCTTCGGCGAATCGGCCGCCACCTGGCGGGACTGGGCCGCCCGCCGTGACGCCGCCCAGGACCCGCTGCGGATCGACGGAGTCCACTTCCACCTGCACGGATACGACGTGCGCACGCGCGCGGCGGCCCTCGACGAGGCCCTCGAGCTCGTCGACGCCCTCCGCGGGCAGGGGCACCACCCCCGTTTCCTCGACATCGGCGGGGGCATCCCCATGTCCTATCTCGAGGACGCGGAGCAGTGGGCGGCCTTCTGGGAGGCCCATGACGCCCCCGGCGCCACCGGGCCCACCTGGCGCGGGGAGCCGCTGCGGCAGGTCTACCCGTATCACCAGCAGCTCGTGCGCGGATCGTGGCTGCGCCGGCTGCTCGCGGAGCGGACCTCCTCCGGGAGCTCGGTCGCGGAGGCCCTGCGGGAACGGGGCCTGGAGCTGCGCTGCGAGCCGGGGCGGTCGGTGCTCGACGGCTGCGGGATGACCCTGGCCCGGGTCGTCCAGCGCACGGCCACGAGCGACGGACAGGCGCTGGTGGGACTCGAGATGAACCGTACCCAGTGCCGCTCCACCTCGGACGACTTCCTCGTCGACCCGCTGCTGGTCCGCACCGGCGGCACACCCTCGGAGCCCTTCGACGCCTTCCTCGTCGGCGCCTACTGCATCGAGGCCGAGCTCATCCAGCGCCGGCGCGTGCGCTTCCCCGGAGGTGTGGCGATCGGGGACGTGATCGCGCTGCCGAACACCGCCGGCTACCTGATGCACATCCTCGAGAGCGCCTCGCACCAGATCCCCCTGGCCTCGAACGTCGTGCGCACGGCGACCGGCGAGCACCACCGCGACCGCATCGACGCCGTCTCGCCGCTGCGTCCCTGGGATCCGGCGCGCGACGGCTGACAGCTGCCGCCCCGCCACGACCAGGTCACCCTCGACGGGAATTCTCTTGCGCTCCGCATCGTTGTAGGGGACTGTGGTGATGGCACTGCTCCGGTGCCACGGCGAGACGCGGTGAGACCACCGCGGAGAACGACCCGCTGACGGGATCGCTCGGACGCCGCCGGAGCCGGTGCCGAAGCGACGCGCGAGACCCTCCCGGTCGCGCGACCGTGCATCGAACGGCCCTCGTTCCGCGACCACACGCGGACAGACCGCCGGGTGCATGTGCGCTTCCGGGGACCCGCCCATCCGGGCTGCGTCCCCGAGACACGACACCTCGCTGGTGAGAGTCCAGCACCCACGACACCTCGTCGGCCCTGCCGGCGACGCCATGCGCCGACCCCCGGTCGGCGCCGAAGGAGAACCATGAAGAACCGTACGAAGCATTCCACCCGTCCCACGCCCCACCCGGTCGTCTTCCGCGACCAGAGCGCCGGCGTGAGGTACCTGTCCCGCTCCACCCGCACCTCGCACCTCTCGACCACCTGGGAGGACGGCAACATCTACCCGGTCATCGAGGTGGATCTGTCCTCCGCCGCGCACCATGCGCGCCAGGCCGAGCGCGAGACGGTGGGAGCCGGTCGGCGCTGAGCCGGACCGCACATCACCGGGCCGCCCTCTCCGAGACCTCGGAGGGGGCGGCCCGGTGCTGTCCCGATGTCCGCCGCGCGGCGGGGTG
The DNA here is from genome assembly GCF_003347015.1 of Brachybacterium sp. YJGR34. Taxonomy (GTDB): domain Bacteria; phylum Actinomycetota; class Actinomycetes; order Actinomycetales; family Dermabacteraceae; genus Brachybacterium. The sequence continues at coordinate 418,336 of NZ_PNFB01000001.1, read as the reverse complement.
GACCTAGGCGGCCTCGGCCCGGCGCGCGGCCACCGCCGCGTCGGTGTCCGCCATCACGAGCATGCCGTTGATGTGCCCCCCGGCGAGCGCGCCGCCGGCGGCCGACGGGCCCACCTGCGCGCTCGGGTCCGCCGCATTGCCCGCGACCCACACGCCCGGCACCTCGGTGACCCCCGCGAAGCCGCTGGCGATCTTGGTGCCCATGCCGCCGCCGATCTCCTCGATCGTCAGGCCCAGCTCCTGGAGGCCGTCGGTGCGGGGCGCCATGACGGTCGCGACGGTCAGGACCGCGCGCGGCACGAGCTCGCCGCCGGTGAGGCGGACGCCTGCGATGCCGCCACCCGCCGCGGCGACGATCTCCTCGATCCCCTCCTCGCGCAGAGCGACGCCGCGCGCGGCCAGGCGCCCGCGGCTCTCCTCGTCCGGGGCGAAGCCGTGGGTGAACACGGTGACGTCGGCGCTGAGCTGGCGGAACATGAGCGCCTGGTGGAGGGAGGCCGCGCGGGTCGCGATCACGCCGATCGGCTCGTCCCGCACCTCCCAGCCGTGGCAGTAGGGGCAATGGACGAGGCCGTGGCCCCAGTGCTGGGCGAGGCCGGGGATGTCCGGCAGCTCATCGCGCAGCCCGGTCGCGATCAGGAGGCGGCGTGCGGTGAGAGCGCGGCCGTCCGTGAGCTCGACGGCGAAGCGCAGGTCGCCATCCGGCGCGGGAGCCGCGGCGCGGGCGGCGGCCACCTCACCGGTGACGACGAGGCCGCCGTACTGGCGCACCTCGGCCCGGCCGCGCGCGAGGAACTCCGCCGGGGGCGTGCCCTCGTTGCCGAGCAGGCCGTGGATGCCCTCGGCCGGGGCGTTGCGGGGCGTGCCGCTGTCGATCACCACGACCGAGCGGCGTGAGCGGGACAGCATGAGCGCGCCGTTCAGACCGGCGGCGCCGCCGCCGAGGACGGCGACATCGACGAGGTCGGTGGGCAGGGCGTCGTCGGCGCCGACGGGGGCGGCCGACGACTGGGTCGGGGCGTGGTCGATCGAGGTCATCTCTCGGTCCTTTCCGGTGGTGGCGGGCCTCCAGGAGGAGGCATGTCCACGACGGTAGCCACCGAATGCCCACCGCGCATAGACTATTGCCCATGACGCAAGAATCTGGTTCCGTCGACGGCCTGGTGCGCCAGCGGATCCGTGCGCTGCGACTCGCCCAGGGCCTCTCGCTCGCGGACCTCGCCACCCGTGCCCACCTCAGCCAGTCCACCCTCTCCCGGATCGAGAACGGCCAGCGGCGCCTGGCCCTGGACCAGCTGGTCACCCTCGCCCGAGCACTGGACACCGGGCTCGACGAGCTGGTCGAGACGGACACCGAGGAGGTGGTCGCCAATCCCGTGATGGACCACGGCCTCGACTCGCTGCGCTGGCAGCCGCGCCACGACCCCGATCTCCTCGTCCTGCGCCGCCGCCTCACCGAGCCGCCGCCGGCCCTCTCACGGATGCGCGCGCACCCGGGGCATGAATGGATGGTCGTGCTCTCGGGCACGGTCACCCTGCTGCTGGGCGAGCATCGCTACCGCATCACCACGAACCAGAGCGCGGAGTTCCCCACCATGCTCCCCCACGCCTTCGGCGCCGAGGGCGCACCGGCGGACGTGCTGATGATCGTGGACCGCGAGGCCCGCCGCGGCCACCGAGAGACCGCCCCCGACGAGGCGGACACCCCGCCGCGCGGCTGAGCAGGGCGCGAACGCCGTGGCGACCCGGCCGGCTTCGCTGCAGGCGACTTCACCGTGGAATCGAGGGGCCATAACACGGTGAAGTTGCCTGCGGCCATCGTGTCGCGGGCTGCAGAGGAGCCCGCACCGCCCCGGGGCCACGTACAGTGCTCGCATCAGCGCCGGCGCCGCCCGGAGGCCCAGCGGTGCAGACGCCCCGACCTCGAGGAGTGGAGTCGACGATGACCTCTGCCCGCAGCCTGTGGACCGCGGACCGACAGCTGCCCTCCAGCACGGAGCCCGTCCGCTTCGGACCGCTGGTGGGGCGCCGCGACGACGAGGCGATGCGCGCCTTCCGCTCCTACGGTCTGGGGCAGTTCATCCACTGGGGCCTGTACTCGATGCTCGGCGACGAATGGGAGGGGCGCAGCGCCCGTGGGCACGCCCCGGCCTCCGAGTGGATCCGCCAGTGGAACCCCGAGACCGCCCCCGAGGGCTGGCCCGAGGTCTACGACGCGCTGGCCGATCAGTTCGATCCGCAGGGATTCGACGCGCGGGCGTGGGCACGGCAGGCGAAGGAGATGGGAGCGCGCTACGTCATCTTCACCACCAAGCATCACGACGGCTTCGCCCTGTGGCCCAGCGAGCACTCCGGGACCACGATCGCCCGCTCCCCCTACCCCGGCGACATCGTGGGCGAGGTGGTCGGGGCCTACCAGGCGGAGGGGATCGACGTCTTCCTCTACTTCTCGGTCCTGGAGTGGAACCACCCCGATTACGTCCGCCACGTCCCGCGCACCGAGGAGGAGCGGGAGCGCTGGGCGCGCTTCGAGCAGTACACGCGCGCGCAGCTGCTGGAGCTGCTCGATCGCTATCCCGGCGTGAAGGGGCTGTGGTTCGACGGCACCTGGGACCCCTCCTGGGTCGCCGCGCACGAGTTCACCCATCGCCTCGAGCAGGAGCTGCGCGCCGCGGCACCGGGGCTGATCATCGGCTCCCGCTTCCGAGGCGACGAGCACGGCAGCCGGCACGTCGACTCCACCGGTGCGCTGCTGGGCGACTACGAGCAGGGCTGGGAGCGCAAGATGCCGCCGAACCTCGAGATGCTGGACGGGCACGACTGGGACTGCGTCATGCCGCTGCCGCCCAACGGCTGGGGCCACATCCGGGACACCGAGGGGCTGTACCTCAAGACCGGGGACGACCTCATCGAGCTGCTCATGCGCGCGCGGTCGATGAACGGGAACCTCGTGATCAACGTCGGCCCCGACGGCGACGGTGCCCTCAGCGCGCACGAGAACCGCGTGCTGGCGGAGGTGGGCGCGTTCGCCCGCGAGAACGCCGCGGCGATCTACGACGCGAGGCACGTCGACCTGCCCGAGCCGCGCTGCGGGCTCCTCACGGGCGCCGACGACACGCTCTACCTCACCGTGCTCAGCGTCCCCGTGACGGGCGCCGCGCGCCTGGCCGTCCCGCGGGACGCGGAGCGGGTGCCGATCGCGGCCCGCCTGCTCGCCGGCGGCGCACCGCTCGCCGTCACCTGGCAGGACATCGGCTACGACCTCGATCCGATGACCTACTACGACATCGCGCTCCCGTCCGCCGGGAACGTCGAGGGCGCCTTCGTCGTGGAGATCGACCTCGCCGCGCCCGACGCCCGTGCCCGGGACCTGATGGACGCGGCGATGTGAGCCGGTCGGCGCCTAGCCGGGACGCCGCTCCCCGTGGCGCTCCCCCAGCCACGGCGCGAGGCGGTCCTCCGCCCCGAGCCACGGCGCGAGACCGTCGGCCCATTCCCGCTCGCTGAGCAGGCTGCGCTCGAAGGCGCGGGCCACCCGGCGCCGGTCCGCAGGGTCGATCCCGGTGACCACGAGGCGGGTGGTGGGCAGCTCGGTGCCCGTGCGCCACACCGCCCCGATCGAGACCTGCCCGCCGGCGCCGTCCCACTGGCAGATGCTGTCCGGCCGGTCCGGCACCCAGAAGCGGCCGCGGCCGCGCAGCCGGCCCCCGCCCAGCGCCTCGATGTTCTCGAGCAGGCGGTCCGGGTGGAAGGGGCGCGGCGAGCTCAGGTCGAGGGTCCAGGTGCCGTGCACGGCGGGTCCGTCGTGGGGCTCGACGCAGCGCGCGTCGCGCCGGCGCAGGGCGCGGGCGTGGTCGAGCGCTCCGCCGAACAGCGCCGCGGCCTCCAGCGCGTAGAGACCCTCGACCCGGTGCTGGTCGGGAGCGCGAAGATGCTCGAGCAGCTCGGCGCCGGGACCGGCGGGGTCGCCCTCGAGGACGATCCGGTCCGAGAACTCGATCTGGGCGGCGAGCGCCTCTCCGACGCTGCGCCCATCCCCCGCGCCCCACCTGAGGCCGCGCTCGGCGAGGGTGTCGTCCCCGAGCAGATCCTCGACGGCGGCGTCCGCGTCGACCACCACGGTGGCGCCGGCGAGGTGCCAGAGATCCTGGTGCGGGCGGAGGGCTCCGACGACGACCGCGGGGTCCGCGCTGCCGGGCGGTGCCAGGAGCGCGGCGCCGATCCCGGGTGTGCGCGCGAGGCGGGCCAGCACCGCCGTCGCGTCCTCGCGCATGGCGCAGGAGACGCAGGGGTGATCGAGGTCCACCCGCTCGTCCTCGATCACGCCCCCGGCCGCCACCACGAGGCGGCGCAGCACGGTGGACTCGGGCACCAGCTCGTAGCGCAGGGCGACGGCCTCCTCGGCATCCAGCAGCAGGCTCGTGGTCAGCGCGTTCCCCAGGACGGGGTCCACCGCGGTCAGCACGACGACGGGCATCGAGCGCCGCCCTCGCTCGTGAGGGTGCGCGTGATCGAACTCCGGGACATCCTCCATGCCGATGCCGCTCCTTCCCACTGGGCGCCCGTCCGGGCATCCCCTTGACGATAATGATTCTCAGTAGCTAGTATCCCGCTCCATGCCCTCGCACTGTCAAGTCACCGGATCTGCCCCGAGCTTCGGACGATCCGTCTCCCACTCCCACCGGCGCACGTCGCGCCGCTTCGACCCCAACATCCAGACGAAGACGTACCTCGTCCCGTCCCTCGGCCGCAGAGTGCGACTGAGGGTCTCCGCTCGCGGCATCCGGATCATCGACCGCCGCGGCATCGACTCCGTCATCGCCGAGATCCGCGCCCGCGGCGAGAAGATCTGAGAGGACCTCCACCATGTCCACCAAGAACGCCGTGCGCGGCATCGTGACGATGCGCTCCACGGCCGGCACCGGCTTCACCTACATGACCAGCAAGAACCGACGGAACACTCCGGACCGGCTGGTCATGCGCAAGTACGACCCCGTCGCGCGGGCCGTCGTCGAGTTCCGCGAGGAGCGCTGATGGCGAAGACCTCGAAGATCGCCGCGGATCGCCGTCGGCGCGAGATCGTCGCCCGGCATGCCGAACAGCGCGCGGCGCTGAAGCGCACGATCAAGGATCCGCACGCACCCGTGACCGAGAAGCTGATCGCCCAGCGCGCTCTCCAGCGCCAGCCCCGCGACGCCAGCCCCACCCGGCTGCGGAATCGCGACGCGATCGACGGCCGCCCCCGCGGCCACCTGAGAACCTTCGGGCTCTCCCGGATCCGCGTCCGCGACACCGCCCACCGCGGCGAGCTGCCCGGCGTCCGGAAGTCCAGCTGGTGACCCACCCACCCCGCAAGGAGCACCCATGAAGCACGGCATCCACCCCGACTACCACCCCGTCGTCTTCCGGGACGCGAGCGCCGGATTCTCCTTCCTCACCCGCTCCACCCGCACCTCGGAGCGGACGGTGACCTGGGAGGACGGTCGCGAGTACCCCGTGATCGACATCGAGGTCTCCTCGGCCTCCCACCCCTTCTACACCGGCAGGGCCACCGTGCTCGACACCGCCGGCCGCGTCGAGAAGTTCCGTCGCCGCTACGGGCGGACGACGGAGAGAGCAGCGGACCGGGACTGACGGTCCGCGACTCCCGACCCATGCCAGGTGGGACGTGCGGCCCGCCGGCGCGCCCCGTCGGACAGGGCTACCGTGGAGCCACGGCCCGCACAGGGTCGATCCACGTCCTCGAGGTGCCGCGATGACCACAGCCCGTGTCCCACCCCTGCTCGAGACGGACGTGCTCGTCGTCGGCGCCGGACCCACCGGGCTGATGGCCGCACTGGTGCTGGCCCGCCGCGGCGTGCGCGCCCTGGTGATCGACGGCAAGTCCGGGCCGACGCGCGAATCCCGCGCGCTGGTGGTGCAGGCGCGGAGCATGGAGATCTTCGACCAGCTCGGACTCGCTCACGCGGTGCTCGACCGCGCCACCTCCGCCGTACGGATCCAGATCCGGGGCGAGCGCGGTGCGGGGACCGGGAGCGCCCGGCAGGCGCCCGCCCTGGTGGACATCGCCCGGATGCAGACGGGGTCCACCCCGTTCCCCGGCGCCCAGATCTTCGAGCAGTCCCGGAACGAGGAGCTGCTGTCCCGCACCCTGGCAGAGGAGGGGCACCCCGTGCTCTGGGGGCACTCCTTCGACACCCTGACCCTCGGCGCGCAGCCCGCGGACGACGCGGTGGAAGCGCTGGCCATCGGACCCGACGGTCCCGTGCGGATCCGGGCGCGCTGGTGCATCGGGGCCGACGGCGCCGGCTCCCCCGTGCGCCATCGGCTCGGCCTGCCCTTCGAGGGCGTCACCGACGACGCGACGTTCTGCGTCGCGGACCTCCATGGTGTCGCAGGCGTCCCCGACCACACGCTCACCGCCCAGGTCGGGGACGAGCGCTTCGCCCTCACCTTCCCGCTGGGGCCGGGCGGCCATGTCCGGCTGATCTGGCTGCACGGCGCGGGGCACCCCGAGCAGGAGGACGCGCTCGCCGGTGTCCGAGAGGACCTGGGGATCACGTACGAGCGGGTGGACTGGTTCTCCGCGTACCGGGTCCACCATCGCGTCGCCGAGCGCTTCCGGCGCGGCCGCGTCTTCCTCGCCGGGGATGCCGGGCACGTGCACTCCCCGGTGGGCGGCCAGGGCATGAACACCGGCCTGCAGGATGCCCATCACCTCGCCCATCTGCTGGCCGACGTCGCCGCCGGGCACCGTGAGGACTCCGCGCTGGATCGCTATGAGGCCGAGCGCCGGCCGGTGGCGCTCACCCTGCTGGCTGCGACGGACCGGGCCTTCGGGGTGATCGCCCGTCCCGGCCGCGGCACCGCCGTCCTGCGCCGCCGGGCCCGGTCCGTGATCGCCGTGCTCGCGCCGCGGATCCTGTCGACGCGGCTGGGGACCTATGCCGGTGGGCTGCTGGGGCAGTACCGGATCCGGTACCCCTCGGCGCCGAGCGGCGACCGCCCTCCACCGTGGGCCGCGGACCGGGCCGTCGGCCTGCGCCTCCCGCCGCACCGCGGGAGCGCCGATGCTCTGCGCTCGATGACCTGGCAGCTGCACACCTATGGCTCCTCGGCCGAACGACCGGCCGTCCCCGACTGGGTCGAGGGACCGCTCCCCTTCCCACCCGACCCGCAGGGGCACCTGCGCGAGGACCGCCTGTACCTGGTGCGCCCCGACGGCTTCGTCGCCGCCTCCTTCCCGCTGCACGCCGGCGTCGCCACGCGGCACGACGTCGCCGCAGCGCTCGCCGTCCAGGGCATCGTCACCGGCTGAGGGCTCAGGACCTCAGGGCCCGGGCCGATTCCCGCATCTGCGCGAGCCACTGCTCGTGCACGGCCGTCAGCTCCTCGACGATCTCCGGATGCTGACCGGCCAGGTCGTCCGCCTCGTCCACCCCGGCGAGGGACGGCGAGGCCGGGCTGAGCCGGAGCCCCTGCCCGATGTCGGTGTGCTCGACCTGCAGCAGGCTCGCCCGCTGCGGTGCGCCGGGGTCCGCCCAGCGCAGCTTCCACTCCGGCGTGCGCACGGCCCACTGGAACCCCGTGTCGAAGTGCAGGACGTCGTGGACGGGCCGCGCGGGGTCCTCGAGGGAGGGGCGCAGGTCGATCCCGTCGCACACGGCGCCCTCCGCGCGCTCCGCGCCGGCGGCGGCGAGGAACGTCGGCGCCAGGTCCAGTGAGCTGACCAGCGCCTGCGAGGTCGATCCCGGTGTGGTGACGCCCGGCCAGGAGAGGATCATCGGGGTGCGGACGCCGCCCTCGAACAGGGTGTACTTCGAGCCCAGCAGCGGCGCGTTGCTCCCGTAGTTACAGTGCGAGCCGCCGTTGTCGGTCATGTAGACGATGATCGTGTCCTCGGCGAGGCCGGAGGCCTCGAGGTGGGCGCGCAGGCGCCCGATCTCGCGGTCCATGATCTCGAGCTGGGCCAGGTAGTACTCGCGCCCGTGCTCGAGGTTCGGCTCCACCGCGCCGTCGTACCAGTCGAGGTACTCGGAGGTGTCCGGGTCGAAGTCCGGGTGCTGCGGGAGCCCGCGGGCGTCGAGCTCGTGCCGGGGCAGCTGCCAGGTGAAGTTGTGGACCGCGTTGAAGGCGACCATGGCGAAGAAGGGCCGCTCGTCGGGGGCGTCCGCGAAGGCGATGGTCCGCTCGATGAACTCCTCGGTCAGGTGGCGCTCGCAGTCCACCTGCTCGGTGCCCTCCCACATCGGGGAGACCCCGTGCACCCGGGCCGCCTCCCCGTAGGCCTCCTCGTGGGCCCGGGAGTGGTGGAGGTAGTGCAGGCGCCCCATGGAGTGTGCGGCCAGCCCGTAGAAGGAGGTCTCGAAGCCGTGATGGGGCGGGCAGGCGCGGCCGCCCTCCTCGTCGGGACCGTAGTGGACCTTCCCGAAGTAGCCGGTGCGATACCCCTGGTCACGCAGCTGCTCGGCGATGGTCGGGACCGCCTCGGGCGCCATCTGCGAGTCGGTGAACCAGTGCGCGCCCCAGCGGGCCTGGTGCGCGCCGGTGATCAGCCCCGCCCGCGAGGGAGAGCAGATCGGGGCGCTGACGTATGCCTGGTCGTAGACCCGGCCGTCGGCCGCGAGGGCGTCGAGGTGCGGGGTGCGCACCGCCGGGTCCGTGCCCCGGATCCCGAGGTCCCCGAAGCCGTGGTCGTCGGAGACCAGCAGCACGATGTTCGGCCGACGAGCCGGCTCCGCCGGCGCACCGTTGCGCACGCCACCCATCGCTCAGGCCTGCCCGCCGTCGAAGTACTCCCGGACCGCGGTGGGGACCGGCGGGACGTCGTAGGGAATGCCGCCGTGGCGGATCGATTCGGCGCCGTAGACGCCGGTCGCGACGGCCTCGCGGGCCGCGATCACCGAGACGTCCGTGGCGCCGCCCTCGCGGACGAAGCGCAGGAACTCCCCGACCAGGCTGGGATCGGCGCCGCCGTGGCCGCCGCTCGCGCGGGCGATGACCTCGACCGCGTCGGGCGCGCCGGGGCCGGAGCGCCGGGACTCCCAGAGATGGATCTGGCCGCCGGCGCCGTCGCTCATGTTCTCGATCCGGCCCGCGTCACCGATGACGGTGTAGTTGCGCCAGTAGTCCGGTGTGAAGTGGCACTGCTCGTAGGAGGCGAGCACACCGTTGTCCAGCGTCATGTTCAGCATCGAGATGTCCTCGACGTCGATGACGGGGTTGAGCTCCTTCTGCGCCGTCGGCGGCCAGATGTCGGCGTCGTACCAGTCACCCATCCGGCGATCGGAGTTGTCGCGCCGATCGGTGATGTCGCCGTAGACGGCGAGGTCCCCGATCCCGGAGACGCGGCGCGTGTAGCCGCCGGCCAGCCAGTGGATGACGTCGATGTCGTGGGCGCCCTTCTGCAGCAGCAGGCTCATGGCCTTCGCGCGCTCGGCGTGCCAGTCCTTGAAGTAGAAGTCGCCGCCGGTGCCCACGAAATGGCGGCACCAGATCGCGCGGACACGGCCGATCCGCCCGGAGTCGACGATCTCCTTCATCTGGCGGATCACCGGCATGTGGCGCATGTTGTGGCCGACGAACAGCCGGGTGCGCTTCTCCATCGCGAGCGCGAGCATCGCATCGGTGTCCTCCACGGAGATCGCCATCGGCTTCTCCGAGAAGGTGGGGACCCCGGCGCCGAGCGTCTTCAGCGCGACCTCCGCGTGGGCGAAGTCGGGGGTCAGGATCATCACCGCGTCGACCTCGTGCTCGGCCAGCAGCTGGTCGACGCCGTCGACCGTGGCGACGTCCTCGCCGAAGAGCTCGCGCGCCGTGTCCTTGCTGCGCGGCGTCGGATCCGCGACCACCGTGACGCGCGATCCCTCCCCGGGGGTGTGGGCGTGACGGGCGAGACCGCCGCGGGCACCGAAGCCGATCACTCCGATCTTCAGGTCAGTCATGGGGAGGACCACTTTCGACGAGGGGGCGGGTGCACGGCCGATCATCGCGCGGGACGGCGAGATGGGGGGCGGCGTGCCGCGTGGCGGACATGCTGTACATCACTGGTGAAAGCATTTACTGTCGGTCGCACCCTGTCAAGGCGCCGAGCCCCGGGGAGCGCACCGAGGCGCTCTGCCGCGCGCCAGACCGAGAGGACCGACCGCGTGACCACCTCATCCACCGCGTCGCCGCCGGCGCCGCCGCCCCGGGCGATGACCAGCAGTTCCGAGGCGACGGCACGCCGCCGTCGCCGCAACTCGCTGCGCTCCCGCCTGCGGCGGGACTGGCAGATGCTCGTGCTGATGATCCCCGGCGGCCTCGCGCTGCTGCTGTTCTTCTACATCCCGATCCTCGGCAACGTCATCGCCTTCCAGGACTACCAGCCCTACTACACGATCGCCGAGGCCCCGTTCGTGGGGTTCGAGAAGTTCGTCGAGCTGTTCGAGGACCCACGGTTCCTCCTGGCCCTGCGCAACACGCTGGTCTACGCGGCGTTCCAGCTGGTGCTGTTCTTCCCGCTGCCGATCCTGCTGGCCCTGGTCGTCGATTCGATGATGAGCCTGCGACTGCGCCGAGCCTTCCAGTCGATCGTGTACCTGCCGCACTTCCTCTCGTGGGTGCTCGTCATCGCCCTGTTCCAGCAGATGCTGGGCGGGGCGGGTCTGATCAACCAGTTCCTGGGCCGCGCCGGGATCGACCCAGTCCCCTTCATGACCAGCGCGGACACCTTCCCGCTGCTGATCGTCGCCGAGATCGCCTGGAAGGACGCCGGCTGGGGGATGATCATCTTCCTCGCGGCCCTCGCGGCGATCGACCAGTCGCTCTACGAGTCCGCCGCGGTCGACGGCGCCGGCCGCGTCCGCCGCGCCTGGCACATCACCCTGCCGGGCATGCGGCCGGTCATCGTGCTGCTGCTGATCCTCAACCTGGGATCGATCCTCACCGTGGGCTTCGAGCAGTTCATCCTGCAGCGCGATGCGGTGGGGGCGGACACCGCCGAGGTCCTGGACACCTACGCCTACTACACGGGCGTCATCGGCGGCGACTGGTCGATGGGCGCCGCCGCCGGCCTGGCCAAGGGCGTCGTCGGCACCATCCTCATCCTCGTCGCCAACAAGGTCGCGCACATGCTCGGCGAGGACGGCATCTACCGCGGGAGGCCCCAGTGAGCACCTCGACCGATCCCCGGCACGGGGCCGTCAGGAGCGGGGCCGCCGAGCCCCCCGGCGAGCGCCCAGCCCGTCCGTCGGCCGCGACGTCGCGGCGTCAGAGCCTCCACCGCCGGCTCTGGGGCACCGTCGCCGGGCACTCCGAGCGACCCGCGTGGATGGAGGCGCCGAGCCGCCCGCTGGCCATCGCCAAGGGCATCGTCATCGTCACGATCAGCCTGGCCGTCCTGGTGCCGATGCTCGTGGTGGTCTCCACCTCCTTCGCCTCCGGCGAGCAGATCCGGGAGGCCGGCGGATACGTGCTGTTCCCGACCGACCCCTCGCTCGAGGCCTACCGCACGATCTTCGCGAGCCCGCTGGTCTTCCGCGCCCTGGGCGTCAGCGTGTTCATCACCGTGGTGGGCACCCTGCTCGCGCTGTTCGTGACGATCTGCATGGCCTATGCGTTGAGCCGCCCCGTGCTGGGCGGGAAGGTCATGCTCATGGCGATCATCCTGACCCTGTTCTTCACCCCGGGCCTGATCCCCATGTTCCTCATGGTCAAGCAGCTGGGCCTGCTCGACTCGGTGTGGTCGCTGATCCTCCCGGGCGTCTTCGCGGGATTCAACTTCATCGTGATGCGCTCCTTCTTCATGGGGATCCCCACGGAGCTCACCGAGGCCGCTCGGATCGACGGCGCGAGCGACTTCCGGATCCTGCGCTCGATCGTGCTGCCGCTGTCGAAGGCGGTCATCGCGGTGGTGGGCCTGTTCTACGCCGTCGGGTTCTGGAACTCGTTCTTCAACGCGATGCTCTACATCAACGACCAGTCGCTGTGGCCGATCCAGATGATCCTGCGCAGCTACGTCATCCAGGGCACCTCGCTCACGGCCGACCAGCTCGGCGTCCAGCAGTCCGCGCCGCCGCAGTCGATCAAGATGGCCGTCGTCGTCGTGGCACTGGCGCCGATCGTGGCGATCTACCCGTTCCTCCAGAAGTACTTCTCCAAGGGCGTCATCACCGGCGCCATCAAGGGCTGACGCGCCCGTCCTCCCCTCCCCGTGCGCAGCGGTGCGCACACCACGAAAGGACCCCCGGATGCGCTTCGAGATCCGTCGACGAGACCTCCTCACCCTCACCGGCGCCGCGGCGGTCGCCGCCGGCGCCGCGTCCTGCGGCGGCGACAGCAGCCGGGCCGACGGGGGCGCCGGCGCCTCCGCCGAGCTCACGCTGCCCACCTATCAGCCCCTCGAGGGACTCACCCCGGACCTCGAGGGCAACGAGGACGGACTGCACAACGTCTACCTCAAGGCCCCCGAGTCCCTCCTGACCACCACGGACGCCCCGCCGATCACGTCCGGGACGATCACCGCGCTGACCCAGACCTTCGCCACCCCGCCCACCCCGATGGCCGACAACGGCATGTGGCAGCGGCTGAACGAGGCGCTGGGCGGCACGCTCGATCTCGACATCGTCATCGACTCCTACCCGGAGAAGTTCGCGACCATCCTCGCCTCCGGCGATCTGCCGGATCTCATGTGGGTGCCGCCGAACCAGGGCATCCCGAACATCGGCCCCATGCTCGAGGCGCAGTTCACGGATCTCACCGAGTACCTCTCGGGCGATGCGGTGCTGGAGTACCCGAACCTCGCCGCGCTCACCCCCAGCTCGTGGCGCACCGCGGTGGTCAACGGACGGATCTGGGGCGCCCCGATCCCCTCGACCCCCTTCGGCCAGGTCTACCTCGGCAATCCCACGGTGTGGGAGGAGGTGGACGGGTTCCAGTCCTCCAGCGCCGCGGAGTTCCTCGAGAAGTGCCAGGAGATCACGATCCCGGGCCAGCGCTGGGCGCTCGAGCCGTTCCTCCCCAATGCCCTGCACATGTTCGGCGAGTGGTTCGGGGTGCCCAACCAGTACCGGGTCAACGAGGACCGCACCCTCACCTCGATGTACCAGACCGACGAGTACCTCGAGGCCCTCGAGTACGCCGCGACGGTGTTCGCCGCGGGCGTCTTCTACCCCGATCTCAACCACGCGGAGACCGCGCAGGACTTCTCCAACGGCACCATCGCCTCGCTGGTCTCCGTGGGCCCCCGGGGCGCCTCGGAGTACCGGCGGTACAACGACGAGCTCCTCGCCGAGATCCTGGTCCCGTTCTCCGCGGTCGAGGGCCGGCGCCCGGTGTACGACATGGGGTACGGCACCGTGGGCTTCACGCCCTTCCGGCAGACGGACGACGAAGGCCGCATCCGCGAGCTGCTCAGCCTGGTCAACTACCTCTCCGCCCCCTTCGGCACCGTCGAGTACATGCAGAAGACCTTCGGCACCGAGGGCGAGGACTACAGGCTCGAGGACGGCAACTACGTCGCCACCGAGAGCGCCGCGGCGGACGTCCCGGGCCTGCGCAGCGCGCTGGAGATCATGACGGCCGGCGAGGGGGTCATCTACAACCCCATCCCCTCGGACTCCGAGTACATCTACGGCAAGGAGCAGGAGCTGCTGGAGCTGATGATGCGCCGTCCCACCAACGGCCTCTACTCGGACACCAGCTCGGAGAAGGGGGCAGAGATCTCGGCCCGCCTGAACGACGTGATCAGCGACGTCATCCAGGGCCGCAAGTCGATCGACGACTTCCAGTCCGCGGTCAAGGACTGGGAGGAGGGCGGCGGGCTGGCGATGCTCGAGGAGTTCGCCGAGGTCCTCCCGGAGGACGTGCCCGTCACGCCCAGCACGTCGCTGTGAGCTGACCCCGCGTCCCGAAGGCGCGGAACCGGCCGGTCGCGCCGACCGGCCGGCGAGCCAGCGGCCCGTCGGCCCGTCGGCCCGTCGGCCCGTCGGCCCGTCGGGCCGAGAGAAGAGGTGCAGTTCCGAACCAGATCCGAGCATCGGACGGTACGGAACTGCACCTTTCTCACGGACCAGGCGGGGAGGAGCTCTCGCCTCGGCTCAGCCGAGCCCGAAGTGCTCGGCGACGGTGCGGGAGAGCTCCTGGGCCGCCGCGGCGGTCCCCGCCTCGGAGAACACGCGGATCACCGGCTCGGTGCCGGAGAAGCGGATGGTCAGCCACGCATCGTCCGTGAAGTAGACCTTGCAGCCGTCCTCCCAGGAGATCCGGTCGATCCCGCGCTCGAAGGCCGGCAGCTCGTGCTCGACGAAGAGCCGACGCTGCAGCTCCTCCCGCCGTGCGGGGGTGTACCCGTAGGCCGCCTCCTCCATCACCAGCGCGCCGTGCCGGTCCACGAGCTCCGCGTACAGCTGGGAGAGCTTCTTGCCGGAGCGGGCGACCATCTCCACCAGCAGCCCGGCGGCCTGGATGCCGTCCTTGCCGGGGATGTGCCCGCGCACGGTGAGGCCGCCGGAGGACTCGCCGCCGATGACGGCGTCGGTCTCCGCCATCTTCGCGCTGATCCACTTGAAGCCGACGGGCACCTCGTGGCAGGTCTCCCCATGGGCGGCGGCGACCCGGTCCAGCAGGTGCGTCGTCGAGAGGTTGCGCACCACCGGCCCGGTCCAGCCCTTCTCCGCCAGCAGGTACTCGTACAGCAGCACCAGCACCTGGTTCGGACTGAGGTAGTCGCCCCGGTCGTCGATGATGCCGAGCCGGTCCGCGTCGCCGTCGGTGGCGATGCCGAGGTCCGCGCCCTGGTCGAGGACCGCCTGGCGCAGCGGGGCGAGGCTCCCCTCCGCCGGCGAGGGCATGCGGCCGCCGAACAGCGGATCGTGGCGGGCGTTGATCACCTCGACCTGACAGCGGGCGCTGACGAGGATCGTCTGCAGGCTGGTCTGGGAGACGCCGAACATCGGGTCCAGCACGATGCTCAGGTGGGCGTGGCGGATGGTCTCGAGGTCGAGCTGGGCGATGATCGCGTCGAGGTACCAGTTGATGGAGGCCTGCTCGGTGACGAACTCGCTGGCGCGCACCTCGTGCGGGGGCACGGAGCGGACGTCGGCGGCCTCGAGGGTCGCCACGTGCGCGGAGAGCTCGTCGGTGACCTCGAGCTCGGCGTCCCGGCCGCCCTCGGTGAAGATCTTCAGCCCGTTGTACAGGGCGGGGTTGTGGGAGGCGGTGACCGCGATGCCGTACGCGCTCCCCTTCTGCTGCACCGTCCACATGCACATCGGGGTGGGCACGGGACGGGTGATGACGGTGACCGGGACGTCGTTGCCGGCGAGCACCTCGATCGCCCACCAGGCGGCGACGTCGGAGAGGAAGCGGCGGTCGTAGCTGATCACCAGCCCGCGTTCGACGACGCCCTCGGCGTGCATGCGGTCCGCGAGCCCCTGCGCGAGGAGCCGGACGTTCTCCCGGGTGAACTCGTCGCCGATGATGGCTCGCCAGCCACCGGTGCCGAACCTGATCATGGTCGCTCCTTCGTCCGTGGCGGAGGCATCGTGACCCGTGGCCGCATCGCCCGCGCCCGATATACGTTCACAATGCGAACAAACTAGGCAACGAGGCACCGGCTGTCAAGGGGTCGCGATGCTCTTCGGAGCGAAGGGCTGTGCGGCGGCGCCGCGCCCGGCCGTCGCCGGCGTCGGGTTCCGCGGACTCCGGCGCCCGCCGACGACACGCGCTCAGCGAGGGACCGTCGGCGCGAGCATCGGGTTCTCGAGCACTCTCTCGACCGCGACCGCGGCTCCCCCGACGGCCGCCGCGAACAGCCCGTGCGAGGACCCGCTCACCTCGACCCGGCCCCCGTCGGCCAGCAGCCGCGCATCGAGCGCCGCCTGCACCGGGCCGACCAGGACGTCCGCGAAGTACCCGAAGTACCCCCCGAGCACGAGCGCCCGGGGATTCAGCACGTCCATCAGGACCCCGGCGCCGCGCACCAGGTCCTCCGCGAGGGCGGAGAAGCGCTGCAGGAGACGCGGATCGCCCTCCTCCAGCAGCGTGCGCAGCCGCGCGAGCCGCTCCTGCATCGGGACCAGTGCGGAGAGGGCCGGATCCTGCGGGTCCAGGACGGCCAGGACGCGGTCGAGACCGACCAGGGTCTCCCAGCAGCCGCGGCGGCCGCAGCGGCACGGCTCCCCGCCCGGCTCCACGCCGATGTGCCCCACCTCGCCGGAGAAGCCGGACCAGCCGCGGATCAGCCGACCCTCGGCGATGATGCCCGCGCCCACACCGTTGTCGCCGGTGAGATAGACCAGGTCCTCGATGCCGCGCTGCGCCAGTCGCGGCGCCTCGGCGAGCGCCGAGAGCTTCGCGTCGTTCTCGAGGGCGAGCTCCGGGTGATCCGGGCCCAGGCGCCGCGCGAGCTCCTCGCCGAGGGGCACCGCCTCCCACCCCAGGGTGGAGGCGAAACGCACGGTCGACGCCGCGTAGTCGATCGGGCCGGGCGGAGCGACGGTGATCCCGGCGATCCACAGGGACTCGGCCGCGGCGACGTCAAGGGCCTCCTGGACCTGCCGCGCCGCCCGGTCGATGACCAGCGCGGGGGGATGGCTCCGCGCCCCGTCCGGGCCGGGGCCCGCCTGCGAGGGCATCGGGATCGACGAGGTGAAGCGCACCTCGCCGGCGAGGTCCCGGAGGCACACGGCGAGGTAGTCGACGTTGAGCTCGACCCCAACCCCGGCCACGCGCCGCCCGTCCAGGCGCACCTCCGTGCCCGGCCGCCCGACGGTGCCGCGCCGCTCGACCCGGCCCTCCTGGACCAGCCCGCGCTCGGCCAGCTCTCCCACCAAGGTCGTCACCGCGGCCTTCGAGAGCCCGGTCTCCTGGGCGAGCGCCGCCCTCGAGCTGCCGCCCCGCGACCGCAGGACCCGCAGCAGGAGGCTCATGTTGGCCGAGCGCATCGCGGCGTGACCCATCGGCGCCCCCTGGGGACGCCTCCCACCCCCGGGCGCCGGCGTGGACCAGCTCAGCGACGTCATGGGGGCATCGTAGACGGGAGCGGGCGGCACCCTCCGCGTGGGCGCCGCCCGTCCCCGCTCCCGCTCAGCCCCGGAGCTCGGCCAGGCGCTCGGCGCCCTCCTCGTCGCGGATCGCGGTGAGGTCCTGCTCCGGCTCGGGCAGGCCGAGGGCATCGATCATCGCGTCGAACTCCTCGCCGTAGCGGATCCCCCATGCCGAGGTGTACCCGCGCAGATCGCGCTGCGCCGCTTTCGAGAAATACAGCACGAGCATCGCGAGCCGGTGGTCGTTGTCGCCGTAGTGCCCGGAGTCGGGCTTCTCCTCCCGGACCAGCCGATGCACGTCCCGGAAGAACTGCAGGCCGTAGGCCAGGCGGAGCTGCTCGTACATCACGAGGTGCTCCATCACGGAGAAGCTCTCGAGGAAGTCGACCCCGGGGGTGCCGACCTTGGGGATCGCACTCTCCCAGACCGTCTGGCCGTTGCTCTCGGGCACGTGCAGGCGGGGCGGCTGCCCGTACTGGATCGCGAACTCCCGGTTCACCGCGAGGGAGTACCAGTTGACCGTCGACTCGGTGAGGGCGGTGGGCTTGTAGGGGGTCTGCTGATGCTGATGGCCGAGCTCGTGGTAGACGCCCCAGCCGTTCAGGCGCAGCGTGCTGACCTCGAGGAGACGGTCCTGGATCGGCTCCGGGTAGAGGGTGTGGCCGTGGGTCGCGTACGCGCCGATGCCCTCGATGCTGGCGGCGCGGGTGACGAGGTGGAACCGGTGGTCGAGGCGGGCATGCAGGGGCGAGGAGCCGTCGAGCCCCGCGATGTCGTCCTCGATGGCGATGACCTGCTCGAGCGTGTCGAGCAGCGCGACATGGTCCTCCTCGCGGAATCGCAGCGCGGCCGAGCGCTGCAGCGTGACCAGGGCATGGTCGCTGACCATCTCGACATAGGGGGTGGGCCGAGCGTCGAGCTGCTCCTGGAACTCCGCCTCCGTGGTGCGGCCGTGGAGGTAGTAGGGCATGTGCTGAGCCGCCTGCCCGAGGCGCGCCCGCAGCTGCCCACCCTCCCCGATGACCTTCCAGTACACCGGGCCGCCGTAGGGGTCGTTCACGGTGTTCTCGCCCTCGCGCAGCGGGTACTCCCGCGGCGTGCGCTGGTCCGGATCGTTCTCGGCATCCGGCGCCCCCACCACCAGGAGGTTCTCCTCCGCCGTGGCCTCCTTGACCGCGATCGTCAGCGCGGTGTCCGGCGCCAGGTAGAAGCCGCTCGGGTTCAGGTCGCTGGCCGAGAGCGCCTGATAGGTGCGGGTGTCGCCGACCTCCCGGGCTCGCGGGAAGGCCTGCACGGTCTGCATCCGCGCAGGGGTCGGACGGCTCGCCGCCAGAGCCGGGGCGATCGCGGCCCCCGCGAGCCCGACCCCGGTAACCGCGGCCGCTCCCCGGAGCAGCCCTCGCCGGGTCACCGACGGTGGACCGCCGCCCTCGGCGCTCCTCGCCCCAGC
The DNA here is from genome assembly GCF_003347015.1 of Brachybacterium sp. YJGR34. GTDB lineage: Bacteria > Actinomycetota > Actinomycetes > Actinomycetales > Dermabacteraceae > Brachybacterium. Next base: position 399,859 of record NZ_PNFB01000001.1, on the reverse strand, counting down.
ATGTCCGGGCTCCGCGGGGTGTGAATGGTTTTGCTCGATCATCGTCGATCAGCCGCCTCTTCTTCTCGTGGGTCGCCTTCACCCTAAGCCGGAGTGACCTGAAGCACAACCAAGACATCCGATGACTCGAGGGGGTCGTCCGGAGCCCTCTGGAACTCCGCCCGGCTTCCTGCCAGACTGCTCCGCAGGAGGCGACGCCATGAGCACACCAGACGTCCGACCCGTCGGCGACCTGCCGAACGAGCTGGGGAAGACTGCCCCGCGGGAGCTGCAGTCCGCGGGGATCGACTCGCTCGCGAAGGTCAGCACCTGCACGGAGAAGGAGCTCCTCGCCCTCCACGGCGTGGGCCCCAAGGCCATTCGGCTCCTGGCAGCGGCGCTCGCCGAGCAGGGACTGTCGTTCCGAGCCGGCGACGACGGCACGGGCTGACGCCGGCCGGCACGTCCGACGGGGCCTCCCCTACGCAGCACCGCCGAAGCGGTGCCCCGTGGCGAGCGCGAGACGATCCGGCTGCTTCTCGAGGTCCAGCAGCAGCACCTCGTTGCGGCCCGCGCGCACCAGCGGTGCGGGGACGTAGAGCGACTGCTGGGGACCGATGTTCCAGTAGCGCCCCACGCAGTAGCCGTTCACGTAGACGACGCCGTGCCCGGCCCCGGAGACATCGAGAAAGGTGTCCTGCGGCCCGTCGGCCGCGAAGGAGGAGCCGACCAGAACCGGCAGCGCATCATCGAGAACCGTGGCGGTGCCTGATTCGGCGGCCTCCACCGCCCGTCCATCCTGCGCCGCCGGCGCCGGGGCCTCGGCGAGGAGCTGCGCGAGCTCGGCGCCCATGTCCTCGAGCGGCCAGGGATCGACCTCCCAGCCGTTGAGGAAGCGGACGCTCTGCCAGACGCCGCCGAGGATGCCCTTGCGCTCCCCCAGCCGCGGTCCGAAGTTCACGCGGCCCAGATTCTCGACCAGCAGATCCACGCGCACGGTCCGTCGGCCGCCGCCCGGCAGCAGACGGTCGGCAAAGCCGCTCAGCTCGATCGTGGCCGGGTCGGTCTCGCACTGCTCGTTCCCCACCACGCCGACGGCGCCCACGTACACCCCGTCGACATAGGCCCAGGCTCGATCGTGCAGGTCATAGAGCTTCAACGGGGCGATCTCGGTCCGGCCCCCGCGCACGTCGACGGCGATCTCGATCTCCCGGCTCAGGCGCAGCAGCCCGCGCTCCAGACCCACCTCCTCGAAGGAGGGCGGCACGGGGTGCACCGGTGCGCGTCGGGTGAACCGCTCGGTGCCGCGCAGCGCGAGGGTCCTCTCGATCGAGAGCTCCTCCGCGGGCAGGGTCGTGGGCACCGCCTCCAGGCCCAGCGCGTCGAGATGCTCCGCGAGCGGGGGCAGGTCGCGGTGGCGGGCGATGACCTCGCGGAAGGCGCGGAACTTGGGCGTGAGTGCGCCGTTCTCCGCGATCGGCGCGTCGTAGTCGTAGCTGGTGGTGGTGGGCTGCAGGGCCCCGTCGTGATTGGCGCCGGCGCGCAGGCCGAAGTTGGTGCCGCCGTGGGCCATGTAGACGTTCACGCTCATGCGGCGGCTCAGCATGTCCGCGAGCTCGGAGGCAGCGTGCTCGCCGGTCCGCTCGTGATGCTCCTCGCCCCAGTGGTCGAACCAGCCGTTCCAGAACTCCATGCACATCTGCGGCTGATCGGGCAGCTCCTCCCGGGCCATCGCGAGCACCTCGAGGGTGCGAGAGCCGAAGTTCACCGTCCCCAGCGCGCCCTCGACGGTGCCGCCGGTCAGCCACTGCCGCCCCGGACCGTCGGAGGTCACCAGCAGCTCCTCGATCCCGCGCGCGATCAGCCCGTCGCGCAGGTGCGCGAGATAGGCCGTGTCATCGCCGTAGCTGCCGTACTCGTTCTCCACCTGCACCATCACCACGGTGCCGCCGCGGCCGGCCTGGCGCTCGGCGATGACCGGGATGAGCTGGTCGAACCAGGCGTCCACGAGCCGGAGGTAGGCCGGGTTGCGGTTGCGCAGGCGGAGGCTGCGATCGGCGAGGATCCAGCCGGGGAAGCCGCCGTTCTCCCACTCTGCGCAGATGTACGGCCCCGGGCGCACGATCGCATCCAGCCCCTCCTCCGCGGCGAGGTCGAGGAAGCGGCCCAGGTCCGCAATGCCGGTGAAGTCGACCGTCTCCGGGGACGGCTGGTGGACGTTCCAGGCCACATAGGTCTCCACGGTGTTGCAGCCCATCACCACCAGGCGGCGCAGGCGGTCGCGCCACTGCTCGGGGTGCACGCGGAAGTAGTGGAGCGCCCCGGAGATCACGAGGTGGGGCTCGCCGGCACGGAGGAAGCCGTCCGGGGTGGGAGTCAGCAGGGCGGTCATGGGTGAGGTCCTCTCGGGGTGGCGGTGACGGGCGCGCTCCGCGGGGGGCCGATCCGCGGCCCGACGGCACACCGCGGTTCGACGGCGCGCGCCGCGGTGCGCCGTCCGAGAGCACACCGCGGAGCGCGGTTCCGGCGGGCTCAGCTCTCGCGGATCACGGCGGCGGCGCCGGCATGGACGGTGAAGGCGCCGCCGGCGTCGGTGCCGCTGAGCAGCTCCTGGCCGCTGACCTGCACCACCTGGTCGCGATCGGAGTGGTTCAGGACGAACAGGTAGGTGGTGCCATCCTCGGCGAAGCGGCGCACGGCCTCGACGTCGCGGTGCAGACCCGGCACGGACGGCTCCACCCCCGCCGCGGCGGCGATCTCCTCGACCAGGGACTCCAGGGCCTCGGCCGAGGGACGCGTCGCGACGTACCAGGCGGCGCCCTCCCCGGTCACGGCGCGGGTGACCGCGGGCCAGCCGCGCAGCGGCCCGTCGGCCCAGGTGCGGACCGCCTCCGCGCCCTCGAGATGCGTCTTCTCGCTCCAGAGGTCCGCGGGGCTGCCGTCGTCGAGATGGCGGACCTCGTCCTCCTGCAGCGCGTAGAACTCCTCGGTGCGCACCTCCAGCAGGTCCCGGAACGCCCCGGGGTAGCCGCCGAGGCGCACATGGTCGTTCTCGTCGACGATGCCGGAGAAGAAGGTGATGACCACCTGGGCGCCGTCGCGGGCGGCCGCGGCCAGGCGCTCGGCATCCTCGTCGCGCACGGTGTACAGAGTGGGCGCGAGGATCAGCTCGTAGCCGCTGAGATCGGCGTCCACCGGGACCATGTCCACGCCGATGCCGAGGTCCCAGAACGCCGTGTACCAGCGCAGCAGCTCCTCGTTGTAGCGCAGGGACTGGGTGGGGTGGGAATCCAGCTCACTGCCCCACCAGGAGGGATAGTCGACCACGATCGCCACGCGGCTCAGGACGCGGCTGCCGTGCACCGGGGCGAGCGCCTCGAGCGTCCGACCCAGCGCGACCGTGTTCTGCCAGACGTCGGTGTCGCGCCCGCCGTGGGGCACCATCGCCGAGTGGAACTTCTCGGCGCCGGCCTTCGACTGGCGCCACTGGAAGAACATGATCCCGTCGGCCCCGCGGGCGACGTGCGAGAGCGAGTTGCGCAGCATCTCCCCGGGGCCCTTGGCGCGGTTGCGCGGCTGCCAGTTCACCGCGGAGGTGGAGTGCTCCATGAGGATCCACGGGTCGCCGCCGGCGACGCCGCGCGCGAGGTCCGCGGCCATGGCGAGCTCGATCTGGCCGCGGGGATCGGCGGCGATCAGGTAGTGGTCGTTGGCGACCAGGTCCAGGTCATCCGCCCAGGAGAAGTAGTCCATCCACTTCGTCGCGCTCGAGAGCATGAGGTTGGTGGTGGTGGGGATCTGCGGGGTGACCTCGCGCAGCACGTCCCGCAGCGCGCGGTAGTGGGTGAGCAGCTCGTCGCTGGAGAAGCGGGCGAAGTCGAGCTGCTGGGAGGGATTGGGGTAGGTGGGCGCCGCCCGCGGCGGGAGGATCTCGTGGAAGGTGTCGTAGCGCTGGGACCAGAAGGCGGTGCCCCAGGCCTCGTTGAGCGCCTCGATGGTGCCGTAGCGGCGCTCGAGCCAGGTGCGGAAGGCGACGGCGGCATGATCGGAGTAGTCGTGCGGGACGTGGCAGCCCAGCTCGTTGTCCACGTGCCACAGCGCAAGCGCGGGATGCTCGCCGTAGCGCTCGGCCATCACGCGCGTCATCCGCAGCGCGTACTCGCGGAACAGGGGCGAGGAGACCGCATAGGACTGGCGGCCGCCCTGTCCCAGCACCGTGCCGTCCTCGGTGACGGGAAGGATCTCGGGGTGGTGGCGGGTCAGCCACGGCGGCGGGGAGGCGGTGGCGGTGGCGAGCGCGACCTTGATGCCGGCCTCCCCCAGGCGGTCCATGACCTCGTCGAGCCAGGCGAAGTCGTACTCGCCCTCGCGCGGCTCGAGGGTCGCCCAGGCGAAGATCGCGACGCTGACCAGGTTCACCCCGGCCTCGCGCATGAGCTCCACGTCCTCGAGGCGCACCTCCCGCGGCCACTGCTCCGGGTTGTAGTCGCCGCCGTAGACGATCCCTTCGACGCCGACGGGCCAGGGGCGGGATGCAGTCATGTCTCCTCCATCGTGAGAACGCGCGGGAATCGCTTCCCCACAGGGTAGTCGGGAGCCGGGCGGGGGCGGGGCGAGGCCGGGGGCGGCGCGCGGGGCACGGCGCGCTATCGCGTCTGCGTGGGGTCCCCCACCCAACCCACCACCAGCGGGGCGAGCGTCGAGGTCTCGAAGGCGACCACGAGGAACGGGGCATCGAGGACCAGCTCGTGCTCGCCGATCACCCCCGAGACCGCGTTCACCGCCACGGCAGTCGCCGCCGCGGCCTCCATCCCCTCCTGGTCGACGGTGAGCACGGCCTTCTGCAGCACGGACGAGATGACCAGGTCGATCTGCTCGGTGATCCCGGAGAAGTCGGCCTCGCCGGTGAACGCGTCGGTCATCCCGAGTCCCTGCAGCAGCTCGTTCAACTCCGCATTCCAGCCGATGTCGACGCCGGGCAGGGTGAGCTGTGTGGTGCTGCCGGTCGCGGAGAGCCCCGCGAGGAGGGCGCCGAGCCCGGCCGCGGGGTCCTCGGCGCTCTGCGCCCAGGCGTCGAGCACCGTGCCGACGTCCGCGGCGGGCTGGACGACAGCGAGGGCGAGATCGTCGCCGTAGGTGTTCAGCGCGGTGGCGCGGCACAGCTCGTCCTCGTACCAGCGGTGCGTGATACCGCTGAGCATCGGGACGGCGACCTCCTCCCCGGCCGCGGTGGTGAAGGTGCCGTCGACCGGCGTCAGCTCCTGGGGCCATGCCGCCTTCAGGTGCAGGGCGTTGACGAGGACCAGGCGGGTGACCGCGCGCAGCACGCCCTCGGGGACGAGCTCCTCGATGAGGTCCGCGGTGGAGTCCGCGACCCACGTGTTGATGGCCTCGCGGCCCTCCTCCCGGGCGGCGTCGTCCTCGAAGTCGATGGTGCGGACACCGCTGCCGAAGAAGGTGGCCAGGCCCTCGAGGTACGCCTCCTCCACCTCCAGGCCCTCCTGCAGCCAGGTGCCATTGACCAGGGAGGCGACGGGTGGTTCGGGGGCGTCCTCGTCGGGCTCCTCCCGCTCCTCGTCCCCGACGCCGGCGAGCACCGCGGAGAGGGTGTTGGCGTGCTGGGCCAGGTCCTCGACGGTCCCGCCGAGCACGTCCTCCATCTGCGCGCGGGTGTCCCCTGCCGCGCCGAGCCCGGCCATGGTCAGGGCGATCTGCGCGGACAGCGGTGAGCAGACCACGTTGACGGCGGAGCGATTCACGGCGCCCAGCAGCCGCGCGGTGAACGGGACCGCGAGGGAGCCTGCGCCCTCGATGGGGCCGGGCTCGGCCCGGGGCACCTCAGCGGCGAGATCCGGCTCCTCGGCCGGCTCCGGGTTCTCGCCGTCGGTGCAGGCCGCGAGCCCAGCTGCGGCGAGCGGGACCGAGGCCCCGGCGGTCAGCACTGAGCGGCGCGGGACGGCGGAGCGGGGCGCGGCACCGGATCGGAGTGTGGTCGTGGGCATGGATCCATCACAGCCCCCGGCCGGGCCCCGAACAAGGGATGCCGCGTTGCAGATCGGTCCCGGTCCCGGGCTTCCGCGCCCTGATGCAGGTAGGTTCACCGTGGAACTCGAGCGGTGTTCCACGGTGAACCTGCCTGCAGCGAGAGCGGGCCCGGTGACGGGCGGAGGCGGCGCGGATCCGTCGCGGCCTCCGCGCCACGCGCCACGATGTAGGTCACTTCACCGTGGAATCCGGGTGGGATTCCACGGTGAAGTGACCTGCAGTGAGGGCGGAGACGGTGCCGGGGAGGGCGGCCACGAGGGACGGGCCCGGGCATCCGACGGGTCAGGCACCCGGGACGCCGGACCTGGCGGCCCGGACGCCCGGTGAGCACGTGATCCGGGATCCCCGACGAATCCCGCCCCGCCGCCCGGACTCAGCCCTTGATCGAGCCCTCGGTGAGGCCGCCGCGCCAGAAGCGCTGCAGCACCAGGATGAGGATCGCCAGCGGGATCACCGAGAGCAGGGCGCCGCCCACGGTGAGCTGGTAGAACTCGGGCAGCCGGTCGGTCTGGGCGCGCCAGTTGTCCAGGCCCAGCGTGATCGGGTACAGCTTCTCGTCCGCGAGCATCACCAGCGGCAGGAAGTAGTTGTTCCAGATCGCGACGAACTGGAACAGCACCACGGTGACGATCGCCGGCACCAGCTGGGGCAGGGCGAGTCGGTGGAACAGTCCCATCTCCCCCAGGCCGTCGATGCGGCCGGCCTCGAGCAGCTCGTCGGGCACCGCGGCGCTCGCGTAGATCGAGGACAGGAACAGCCCGAAGGGGCTCACCAGCTGCGGGATCAGCACCGCCCAGTAGGTGTTGGTCAGGCCGATCGAGCTGAACAGGAAGAACAGCGGCAGCGCGACGGCGGTGCCGGGCACCAGCACGCCGCCGAGGACGAAGGCGTACACCACGCGCCGGCCGGGGAAGCGGTACTTGGCCAGGGCATAGCCCGCGGCGACCGCGAAGTAGGTGGCCACCACGGAGCCGATGCCCGAGTAGATCACCGAGTTCAGGGCCCAGCGCGGGAAGATGCCGTTGTTCGCGGTGAGCACGGCTCTCAGGTTCTCGAAGAGCTGGAAGCTCTCCCCGAACCAGAAGCCGCTGGTGCCGAACAGGTCCTCGGTGGACTTGGTGGCGTTGATGACCACCCAGTACACCGGCACCAGGAAGTACATCGCGACGATCACGAGGATCGCGGTGACCAGGATGGTGGTGGTGGGCTTGCGGCCCGCGGAGCGCAGACCGGAGCGGTCGTCGCTGCGCGGGGCGGCGGGCGGACCTCCGGCGCGGCGGCGCCCGGTGGGGCGCGCGTCGCCGGCGGGGGCGGTGTCGGTGGGGCTCATCGGCGCTTCTCCATCCACGAGTTGATGCCCAGGGCGACGGCCGAGAGGAGGAAGGCGGAGATCGCGATGATCACGGCCTGGGCGGCGGCCATGCCGATGTCGTTGTACTGGAAGGCGTAGGCGTAGGCGGACATGTTCGGGGTGTACTCCGAGGTGATCCCGGAGCTCATGGTCTGCAGCAGCCGCGGCTCGGCGAACAGCTGCAGGGTGCCGATGATCGAGAAGATGATCGTCAGCATCAGGGCCGGGCGGATGAGCGGCAGCTGGATCGAGCGCGCCACCCGCCAGGAGCCGGCGCCGTCGAGCCGGGCGGCCTCGTAGAGCTCACCGGGGATCGCCTTCAGCTGGGCGATGATGATGAGCATGTTGTAGCCGGTGTACGTCCAGGTCACGATGTTCGCGATCGACCACAGCACCATCTCCGGCGCCAGGAAGTCGATGTCGATGCCCACCAGCGACAGCACGTCCACGATGGGGCTGAGCCCGGGGATGTAGAGGAACGACCACAGGATCGTGGCGATCACGCCGGGGATCCCGTAGGGCAGGAAGTAGGTGGCGCGGAAGAACGCCGGCCACTTCGCGGACGCCGTCTCGAGCAGCAGCGCAAGGGCCGTGGCGGCCACGATCATGACCGTCACCTGCACCAGGCCGAAGATGATCATGCGGCCGATCGACTCGACGAAGTTCACGTTCGTCAGCGCCGCGATGTAGTTGTCGAGGCCGGCGAAGACGTTCTGCATGCCGGACTCGCCCAGCAGGCCGGATCGCTCGACCTTGGTGAAGCTGTAGCCGATCGCCATGACGATCGGCACCACCATGGTGGTGGTGAACAGCAGCAGGAACGGTGCCAGCAGGATCCAGGGTGCGCTCTTGGACCTCATCGTGCCTCCTCCGCGTTCAGTCCCATGTCCTGCATGATCGAGACGATCTCGGTCTGCGTCTCGGCGAACATGTCCGCCAGCGGGATCTCGCCGTTGACGGCGGTGGTCATGCCGTCGCCGATCATGGCCTGGATGCGCTGCATGAGCGGGGCCCAGGTCCAGTCGAGGTTCTGACCTTGGGCCATCGGCACGATGACCTCCTCGTTGTAGTTCTGCCCGGAGAAGAAGTCCGAGGGCTGCTCGCGGACCTCGCCGATGTAGTCGGCGGCAGGGGACCAGCCGATGCCGGAGTACTCGATCATCGCGTCGACGCCGACGGGGTCGGTGCACATCCAGGTGAGGAACTCGAGCGCCTCCGCCGGGTGCTGGGAGGTGGACAGCACCGCGGCGGAGGAGCCGCCGTGCGCACCCGAGGCGTAGCCGTCCGGCCAGGTGGGCATGGGGGCGACGGCCCACTTGCCCTCACCGCCGGGCACGGTCTCGTTCAGCGCGTCGGACCAGGAGCCGGAGATGGAGGCGAGCACGTTGCCGTCGGCCGCCGCCGCGTACCAGGGAGTCGTGTAGGAGCCGTAGCCGGTGCCGATGATCCCCTCGGCGAAGATCCCGTCCCAGAACTCGGCGACCCGCATCGAGGCGTCGCCGGTCATGTCCACGATCCAGCCGTCGCCCTCGGGACGGAACCACTGGGCGCCGGACTGCATGACCCAGGCGATGGGGTGGGAGCCGTCGCTGGGGTCGAGGCTGATCAGTGATTTGCCGGCCTCGGAGACGATGCCCGCGACCTCGTGGAAGTCCTCCCAGGTGGCCGGGGCCTCGAGCCCCAGCTCGCCCTCGAGCACCTCACGGTTGTAGAAGGTGGCGACGGGGCCGGTGTCCTGGGGGACGGCCCAGTAGGAGTCGCCCACCTTCACCTGGGCGACGGCGCCGGGGTCGAACAGGCTCTCGCGCTCGGCGAAGCCGTAGCGGGTGAGATCCACGAGCGCGCCGGCGAGCGCGAACTCGGGGACCTGGCGCAGCTCGACCTGGGCGATGTCCGGCCCGCCGCCGGCGGCGACCGCGGAGAGGATCTTCGCGTAGCCGCCGGAGTTGCCGCCGGGGATCCAGGTGGTCTCCACGCGGATCCGGTCCTGGGAGGCGTTGTAGACGTCCGCGACCTTCTGGAGGTCCTTGAGCCAGGCCCAGTAGGTCAGGGTGACCGGGCCGTCATCGGCCGGGATCGTGGGGTCGGCGTTGACGCTGCCGGGGCTGGGCGGCCCGCACGCGGCCAACCCGGCGGCCAGCGCCGCACCTGATCCGGCGAGCGCTGAGCGCCGCGTGAATCTGCTCATGGGGAAGGAGCTCCTCTTCTCGTCATCGAGGTCGGTGTCCGGGCTGGACGGGCTGTGAGGCTACTGCTGAGCCCGGGAGAGCCCGGGCCACGCACGCCTGCGTTTGTGGCGATCCTCTCCCTCGTGATCTCGCTCGCGGTGCGGGCCGACGGGCCCGGACGGAGGACGGCCGGCGCCGACGGGTCACGAGGCCGACCGCGGGGACCTGCCGGCGGGAACGGCGCGCCGCCTGCTCGCCGACGAGAGCGGACCGAGGCGGCCTGCCTCCGGGGTGAGCTGTACGGGACGAATCAGGGCCCGTGGCGATCACCGTCGGGATACGGCCACGCAACGTGCATATCGGCCTGCCTGGCCGCATTCCGACGGTGATCGCCATCATCGCCCTGTGCTTCCGCTCGAACCATGTGGAGAGCGATCCGCCGACGGGCCGCGGCGAGCGCGCCGTCACGACGGCCGGAGCCCCGCCCCACGTAGCATCGGAGCCGACGCCCCCGACGCGAAGGAGCACGAGTGAACGCCGAGCAGACCTCGCCCGCAGCAACCCCGGGGGCGCCCGCCCCGGAGACGCCCGCCCCGGAGACGCCGGAGGGCACCTCGGGCCCGGCGAAGCCGACGGACTCCCTGGTCACCACGTTGCACTCGCTGTCCCTGCCGGAGGGACCGCTCGACTACACGGCGACCGCCGGCACCGTGGTGATCCGGGAGGAGCCCGAGGGCGAGGAGTACGACCGCGCCAGCGCCGTGGCCGAGCTGTTCTCGGTCTCCTACGTCGCCGGCGGCCGGGACGCGGCGCGTCCGGTGGTGTTCGCCTTCAACGGCGGTCCGGGTGCCTCGACCGTGTGGCTCCACCTGGGGCTGCTGGGCCCGCGCCGGGTGGACTCCGGGGACGCCGGCGCGCCGGCCGCTCCCCCGCACCGGCTGCTGGACAACCACGAGACGATCCTGCGTCACGCCGATCTCGTGGTGGTCGATGCGATGACCACCGGCTACTCGCGTCCGGCGCCCGGGCAGAAGCCCGATCGGCATCACGGCCTGGCCGCGGACCGCGACCTCATGGCGTCCTTCGTCGTGGACTGGCTGACCCGGAACCAGCGCTGGACCTCCCCGATCCACCTCGCGGGCGAGTCCTACGGCACCACCCGCGCCGCCGCCGTCGCCGCGCGCCTCATGGACCGCTACTACGTGGCCGTCGCCGGCCTCGCCCTGATCTCGCCGGTGCTGGACTTCGGCACCATCCGCTTCGACGCGGGCAACGACCGCCCCTACGTTCACTACCTGCCCACCTACGCCGCGATCGCCCACGCGCACGGCCGCCACGAAGACCGCCTGCTGCAGGACGTGGTCGACGAGGCCGAGGCCTTCGCGGAGCAGGAGTACCCCGCGCTGCTCGCGGCGGGCCTGCGGCTGTCCCCGGAGCAGCGCGCGGAGGCCGCGGCACGGATCGGCGCCCTCATCGGGGTGGATCCGGGCTGGGTGGAGCGGGCGGACCTGCGCGTGGAGCACCAGGCCTTCCTCGCCGAGCTGCTGCGGGAGGAGGGGATGCTGGCCGGCCGCATCGACGGGCGCTTCACGGCTCCGGCCGGGAACGGCAATGCGCCGCGCATGGAGACCGACCCCTCGATCGATCAGCTCGCGCCGTCCTACACCGCGACGATCAACCAGTACCTGCGCACCGAGCTGGAGTTCTCCTCCGACGTGGTCTACGAGATCATGTCCGGCCGGGTGCATCCGTGGAGCTACGGCGACTTCGAGAACCGCTCCGTCGAGGTCGCCTCGGACCTCTCGCGCCTGCTGCGGAAGTCCCCGCACACCCGGGTGCTGGTCTCCCACGGGTACCACGACGCCGCGACGCCCTTCCACGCCAGCGAGCACGTCCTCGCGCAGCTCGCGATCCCGCGCGAGGACTACGCGGAGCGGCTGCGCATCGAGTACTACGAGGCGGGGCACATGATGTACTGCCACGAGCCCAGTCGCCTCGCCCTCTCGCAGCACCTGGCGGAGTTCGTGGCGGGCGCGGAGGCAGACGCTCCGGCGCAGGACTGAGACCCGTCCCCTGCCCGTCCCACCGGCGGCGGACTCCGGCTCAGCGGAGGCCCGGGACGATCCCCTCGGCGACGTCGAGCTCGTGCTTGCGCGGGAAGTACCAGCGCATGATCTCCCGCAGACGGTCGGCGTCCTCGCGCGCCCAGTTCCGCATCAGCTCCCCACCGAAGGAGATCGCGGTGACGGGGCGCGCGCCCGCGCCGACCATCCGGTCCATGGCGCTCTCGTGGGCGACGGTGCTGATGCCGCCGATGGCGACGATGCCGTGCGTGCCGGAAGATTGCACCGTGACGGGCGTCCGGTCAGCGACCGGTGCCGATCCGCACCACGCGCGGGGACGACCCCCTACTCTGACCGGTATGAGCTCGCTGCCGTTCCTCGACCGCTCCCATCCTCAGGCCTGGCAGCAGCTGGGCCAGGTGGCGGCCGGCATCGGCGAGGCGGCGGGCCGGGCCGGGGTCGCCCGGTCCACGACCGAGCTCATGAACCTCCGCATCTCCCAGCTCAACGGCTGCGCCTTCTGCCTTCACGTGCATTCGCGCAAGGCACTCCGGGCCGGCGTCGCGCAGGACCGGCTGGCGCAGCTGCCGGTCTGGCGCGACTCCCCCTCCTTCGACGCGGTCGAGCGCGCCGCCCTCCTGCTCGGCGAGACGCTCACGCTCCTGCCCGAGCCCGCCGTGCGCGACCGCGACCTGATGCTGGCCCGTGACGTGCTCGGGGAGGAGGCGTTCGCCGTCCTGGAGTGGGCGGCGATCCTGATGAACACCTACAACCGCCTGTCGATCGCCTCCCACCACCCGGTGCCGGACCCGTCCTGACCGCCGCCGAGCGGCCCGCAGGTCCCGCCCGCCCATCCCGCCCGACGACTCCTCGGAGGACACCCGCGATGACCGATCAGCACCCCGCCCCCACCCCGGAGAACCAGGACGTCCAGGTCCGCGACGCTCCCGAGCAGCACCGCTTCGAGATCCACGCCGAGGGCCGCCACGCCGGCTTCTCGGTGTACCACGATCTCGACGACGTCACCGGCACCGCACAGCGGATCTTCCACCACACGGTCGTGTTCGACGAGTTCGGCGGTCGCGGCCTGGCCGGCACCCTGACCCGTCGCGCGCTGGAGGACAGCGTCGCGGCCGGTCGGCGGATCGTGGCGGTGTGCCCCTACGTGAAGAAATGGGTCTCCACCCACCACGAGTTCGACGACTCCCTGGACCCCGTCCGCCCGCAGCACCTCGAGGCGCTGCGCTGAGCGGGACCCCTCCGCCCACACTGATCGCCCGATCCCACGACCCGGTCCCCGAGACGACAGGCGGCACCATGCGGACACCGATCCTCGACTACCTCGACGAGGTCCTGGAGGACCTCCGCGGCGACACCGCGGGCAGCACCGCCCAGTACATCCCGGAGCTCGCGGCGGCGGATCCCGATCTGTTCGGGGCCGCGGTCACCTCGACCACCGGCGCGACCTACGCGGCGGGCGATGCCGCCGTGGAGTTCTCGATCCAGTCGATCTCCAAGCCCTTCGCCTACGCCGCCGCCCTCCTCGACCGCGGGCCGGAGACGGTGCTGGGGTCCGTCGGCGTCGAGCCCAGCGGGGAGGCGTTCGACGAGCTCTCGCTCGAGGGGGACACGCACCGTCCCCGGAACCCGATGATCAACGCGGGCGCCATCGCGACGCACGGCCTGCTGGTGGGGCCCGACGCCGCCCCGGAGGCCCGCGTCGAGAGGGTGCTGGACCTCTTCTCCCGCCTCGCGGGCCGGCCGCTGCAGGTCGACGAGACGGTCTGCGCCTCCGAGCTCGAGGAGGCCGATCGGAACCTCGCGATCGCACACATGCTGCGCACCTACGGCGTGCTCGACGGGGACCCCCACGCGGTGGTCGAGGGCTACACCCGCCAGTGCTCGATCCTGGTGGACGTGCGCGACCTGTCGATGATGTCGGCGACGCTCGCCACCGGAGGTCGCCAGCCGCTCACCGGGGAGCAGGTGATGACCCCCGACGTCGCCCGCCAGGTGATGGCCGTGATGGCGGCCGCCGGGATGTACGACGCCGCCGGCGACTGGCTCAGCCGGATCGGGATCCCCGCGAAGAGCGGGGTGGCCGGCGGCATGGTGGGGGTGCTGCCCGACCAGGTGGGGATCGGCGTGTTCTCCCCGCGGTTGGACGCCGTCGGCAACAGCCACCGCGGCGGTGCGGTCTTCGCTCGTCTCTCCCGCGACATGGGCATGCATCTGTTCGCCGCCGGTCAGGGGCCCCCGGACTCCGTCTCCGCCCGCACGGAGGGCGACCGTCTGGTCCTCTCCGCGCAGGGCATCGTGCAGTTCACCGCCGCGGCGGAGCTGCTGGACCTGATGGCGGGGAGCGCGAGGACGAGCACGGTGGAGCTGGACGTCTCCGCCGTGCACTCCTTCACCGACGTCGGCCGGCGGATGACCCTGGAGGGCCTGCGGCGCCTCCGCCTCGAGGAGCGGTCCGTGGCCCTGCGCGATCCCCGGGCGGTGCTGCCCGATCCGGACCTCGGGGACGGCAGCTCCCCCGAGCTCCTCTGAGGACCCCTGGCACTCGTCGCCGTCGATCTGCCCCCGGAGCCGGCGCCGGCATGATGGACTGGGGCCATGCCCGGTGCACTCATCGAGGACCATGCCCTGCTCTCTGACCAGCGCGCCGCCGCGCTCGTGACCCGGGAGGGTGACGTCGACTGGCTGTGCCTGCCCCGGTTCGACTCCGGGGCCATGTTCTGCTCCCTGCTGGGGGACGAGTCGCACGGGCACTGGTCGCTGAGGATCGCCGACGGCGAGGTGCTCTCGCGCCGCTACCTGCCCTCGACGATGGTGCTCGAGACGCTGTGGCGCTCCCCCACCGGCACCGCGACCGTCACCGAGTTCATGCCGATCGCGCCGGATCACGACGATGCGCCGTCGCTGCGCGGCGACGGCGAGGACCACGCGGACCTGGTCCGCTCGGTGACCTGCACCGGAGGCGAGATCGAGGTGGTGCAGGAGCTGCGGGTCCGCTTCGAGTACGGCAGCGTCGTGCCCTGGGTGCGACGCGGCGAGGACCCCGACGGCGCCGAGGTCCTCATCGCCGTGGCGGGCGGCGACGGGCTCGTGCTGCACGGCCCGGCGCTGAGCGCGTCGGCCGACGTCCGTGCCCATCGGGGGCGCCATCGGCTCCGCGCGGACGAGACCGCCCACTGGGTGCTGACCTGGTTCCCGTCCTGGCTCGAGGTGCCCCGGGGCCGCGATGCGGAGCAGGAGCTCGAGCGCACCGTCGCGAGCTGGTCCCACTGGCTGGGGAAGGCGGAGGCCCCCGCCGTCCCGGCCGAGCACGCCGAGCCGCTCCGACGCTCCCTGCTGGTGCTGAAGTCCCTCACCCACCGGCACACCGGCGGGATCGTCGCCGCGCCCACCACCAGCCTGCCCGAGGACTTCGGCGGGGTGCGCAACTGGGACTACCGCTTCTGCTGGCTGCGCGACGCGGCGCTCTCGCTCGAGGCGCTGCTCTCCCACGGGCACGTCGAGGCCGCCTCCTCCTGGCGGGACTGGCTGCTGCGCGCGATCGCCGGGGACCCCGAGCAGCTGCAGATCATGTACACGATCACCGGCGAACGGACGCTGCCCGAGCGGGAGCTGCCGCATCTGCCCGGCTACGAGGGCTCGCTGCCGGTGCGGGTCGGCAACGCCGCCGCGGCCCAGTACCAGGCCGATGTGGTGGGCGAGGTGATGATCGCGCTGTCGATGATGCGCGAGGCGGGCCTCGAGGACGGCTCCTGGTCCTGGTCGCTGCAGAAGGCCCTGGTCCGCTACACGATCCACCGCCTGGACGTCCCCGACCACGGGATCTGGGAGATGCGCGGCGAACCGGCCTTCTTCACCCACGGCCGCGTGATGGTGTGGGCGACCTTCGACCGGGCGCTGCGCGGGGCCGAGGAGCACGGGCTCCCGGCCACCGCGGAGGAGCTCGCGCTCTGGCGCCGACTCCGCGAGCAGATGCGCGAGGAGATCCTCGCCCGCGGCGTCGACGAGGACGGCTCCTTCACCCAGACCTACGGTTCCCGGGAGGTGGATGCCTCCCTGCTGCAGATCCCGCACACCGGATTCCTGCCGGCCCGCGACCCCCGGATGCTCGCCACCGTCGCCCGGATCGAGCAGGACCTGCGTGGGCCCGACGGCCTCATCCTGCGATACCGCACGAAGGGCCAGGACGGGCTGCCGGGCGATGAGCACCCCTTTCTGGTCTGCTGCTTCTGGCTGGTCGAGCAGTACGCCGCGAGCGGCCGCGTCGAGGAGGCCGCGGTGCTCATGGACCAGCTGCTCGAGAGCGCGAACGACCTGCACCTGCTGGCGGAGGAGTACGACGGGAGCAGCGGGCGGATGGCCGGGAACTTCCCTCAGGCGTTCAGCCACCTGGGGCTGGTCCGGGCGGTCGACGCCCTGGCGGAGGCGCGGTCCGCTCCCTGACGCGGCCCGCGGGTGCAGACTGGACGCGAATCCGACGACGGAGGAGGAGCCATGCCCGAGCTGCCCGAGATCACCCCTGCCCGCATCGCCGACCTGCTGGAGCGCGTCCCGCGCAGCTCCTTCGTCGACGGCGGCTTCCTCGGAGGCACCCCGTCGCTCCCGGTCCTCGACCCCGCGACCGGGCGGGAGCTGACCCGCGTGGTCGACGCCGACGCCGCCGCCGTCGGCGCCCGGGCGCTCGATGCCGCGGACGCCGCGCAGGCGGACTGGGCCGCGACGCTCCCGCGCGAGCGCGCCGAGATCCTGCGCCGCGCCTTCGCGCTGTGCCACGAGCGGAGGGACGACCTCGCCCTCGCGATGACCCTCGAGATGGGCAAGCCGCTCGCGGAGGCGTACGGAGAGGTCACCTACGGCGCGGAGTTCCTGCGCTGGTTCGGCGAGGAGGCGGTGCGCGCCCCCGGCCTCGCCCGGCACGCCCCGGCCGCGGACGCCGCGATCCTCGCCGTGCCCCGGCCCGTCGGCCCCAGCCTGCTGATCACCCCCTGGAACTTCCCGCTCTCGATGGGGGCCCGGAAGATCGGCCCGGCCCTGGCGGCCGGCTGCACGGTGGTCCTCAAGCCCGCGCAGAAGACGCCGCTGACCTCGCTGCTGCTGATGGAGATCCTCGCCGAGGCGGGGGTGCCCGCCGGGGTGGTCAGCTGCGTGGTCACCTCGGACTCCAAGGGCCTGAGCTCCACGCTGATGGCCGATCCGCGGCTGCGGAAGGTGTCCTTCACCGGCTCCACCGCCGTGGGCCGGGTGCTGCTCTCCCAGGCCTCCGAGCACGTGCTGGCCACCTCGATGGAGCTGGGCGGCAACGCCCCCTTCCTGGTCCTGCCCTCGGCGGACGTGGAGGTCGCGGTCACCGCGGCGATGCTCGGGAAGTACCGCAACAACGGCGAGGCCTGCACCGCGGCGAACCGCTTCTACGTCCATGCCTCCCGCGCCGAGGAGTTCACGCGTCGCCTCGTCGAGGAGACCGAGAAGCTGGTGGTGGGCCCCGGCATCGAGGAGGGCACCACCCTCGGCCCGCTGATCGACGAGGACGGGATCGCGAAGGTCGAGGAGCTCGTGGCCGATGCCGTCGCGTGCGGGGCGACGGTTCTCACCGGCGGTGGCCGGCTGGAGCGCGAGGGCTTCTTCCATGCGCCGACGGTCCTGGGCGACGTGCCCCGCGAGGCCCGTGTGAACCGCGAGGAGATCTTCGGGCCCGTCGCACCGATCATCGTGTTGGATGAGGTCGAGGAGATGATCGCCGCGGCCAACGACACCGAGTTCGGTCTCATGGCGTACGCGATGGGCGAGGATCTCGGGGAGGTGACCGAGGCCGCGAGCCGGCTCGAGTCCGGGATGGTGGCGATCAACCTCGGCGTCGCCTCGGATCCGGCGGCCCCCTTCGGCGGGGTCAAGGAGTCGGGCCTGGGCCGCGAGGGCTCCCACGAGGGGCTCGCGGCGTACCTCGAGACGACCTACCTCCGCCTGCCGCTGTGAGCACCCAGGGCGGTATCCTGGCCCACACGAGCGCCGGGCGCCGGAGGGGTCGGCCCGGTGCGACGACGGACGAGTGGTGACTCCGCGAGGTCTGCTTGAGAGGTACGGATGAACAGCATCGATCGCACCGACAGGTCCACATCGGGCATCTCCACGCGTCGTGCCCTCGTCAAGGGCGCGACCTGGGCGGTGCCCGTCCTCGCCACCGCCGTTGCAGCGCCGGCCGTCGCAGCATCCCCGGTCACCTGCCCCAGCATCGACGCCCCCGACCAGTGGACGTTGTCCCAGAACGAGTACGCCGTCACGGGACAGACCTCGATCGGCCCCGCGACGGTGCAGGGCTCCACGCGCGACGTTATCACCGTGCAGACCGAGAACAACACGGCGAACAACTCCGGCCTCGACGCCGAGGTGCGCTGGACCACCCAGCTCGATGTGGTCGCCGGAACGACCTACACCTTCGACTTCTTCGCCCGCGGCACGTACGGCAGCAACAACCCCGCGGTGTCGCAGGCCTCCTACAGCACCCTCTCGGTCGACGGCATGACGCAGGCCACCTACACCACGCGCTCCGAGGTCTACCCGGGGACGCAGATCCCCATGGACGGCAGTTGGGCGGAGCAGAGCATCAGCTATACGGCCACCGCCACCGGCACCGTCCCCCTCGAGTTCCTCTTCGTCATGCCCTCCCGCGAGGGCACCGAGACGTCGCAGGACGATCACTACTACGAGCTCCCGCGCATCACCTGCAGCTGACCGCGGCCGACCGCCGCATAAGCTTCCCCCATGGGCACCACCATCTACCTCACCGGCGAGTCCAAGGCTCCGAGCAACAATCCGATCACGGAGCAGTGGGGACTTTTCTTCGTGGGCCTCGTCGTCGATACTGAGTCGCACGTCATCCGCGCCGCGGACTGCACGGCCACGCTCGCCCTCACGACGGAGTTCGTGCGCGAGCTGCTGGTGGGCCGTTCGCTCCTCGAGGATGACGCGCTGGTGGAGACGATCACCGACAGGTATCACGGATCCTCGCAGCGCGCGCTCGCCGCCTCGGTGCGCAGCGCCGCCGTGAAGTACCGCGACCTGGCGGCCGGCTCCGTCGGCTGACCCCGCCACCCGCTGCCGCCCGCCCGGAACCTCACCGAACCGGATCCCGACGGAAGCACCGTGATCGCGCCTCGCCCGAGGCGTCGGTCCCCGGTGCTTCCGTTTTTTGCGTCTCGGGCGGTTCCCTTCCCCCCTGACCGAGGAGACCTCCCGTGATCACCGACGGAGTGCTGATGCTGGGCGTCCTGCTGGGACTGTCCTGCGCGTTGATCGTGCTCGAGCGCACCACCGGCTGGAAGCTGTTCCGCTTCGTGCCCGGCATGGTGCTGATGTATCTGCTGTGCGCGACCCTCAACTCGCTGGGCGTCTTCGGCCCCGACGAGGCCACGCGCGAGCCCATCGCCCAGGTCAAGGACGTGCTGCTGCCGGCGATGATCTTCCTGTTCCTGTTCAGCTGCGACCTGCGCAGGATCATCTCGCTGGGCCCGAAGCTGCTGCTGACCTACGCGGTCGCGACCGTCTCCCTGTTCGTCGCGATGATCGGCGTGTACGCCGTGTTCCAGGGCGCCCTGCACACCGAGGCGTGGAAGGTGATGGGCGCCCTGCTGGCCTCCTGGACCGGCGGCAGCGCCAACATGGTGGCGGTGCAGGACATCCTGCAGGCGCCCGAGTCGATCTTCGGGTACGCGCTGATCACCGACACGATCATGTACTCGGTGTGGCTGATGGCGATGTTCGCCTCGGTCGCCGCCTCACCGCGCTTCAACCGCTGGACCAAGGCGGACACCTCCTATCTCGACGCGCACACCGGCGCCGCGGAGGAGCAGGCTCGACCGATCACCGCCGCCTCCCTCGCGATCGTGCTGCTGGGAGCCGTGGCCGTCTCCACCGTCGCGATCTGGGCGGGCGGACTGCTGCCCGAGTGGGGCACCGTCGTCAACGGCACCACCTGGACGATCCTCATCGTCTCCGTGCTGGGCCTGCTGGTCGCGCTGACCCCGCTGGGCCGCACCGCGGGTTCGAGCGAGGTGGCCACGCTGATGCTCTTCGTCATCATCGGCCAGATCGCCTCCGGCTCCGACTTCTCCGCCCTCACCCAGGCCCCGCTGTACCTGCTGATCGGCGTGCTGGTGCTCGCGATCCACGCCGCCATCATGGTGATCTACGCGAAGATCGCGAAGGTCGAGCTGTTCTCCCTGGCCGTCGCCTCGACCGCGAACATCGGC
This sequence comes from Brachybacterium sp. YJGR34, assembly GCF_003347015.1. Classification (GTDB taxonomy): domain Bacteria; phylum Actinomycetota; class Actinomycetes; order Actinomycetales; family Dermabacteraceae; genus Brachybacterium. Next base: position 379,989 of record NZ_PNFB01000001.1, on the reverse strand, counting down.
GGCATCGCCTCCGCCCCCGTCGTCGCCTCGGCGTTCAACCGCCAGCTGGTGCCGATCGGCGTGCTGTTCGCCCTGATCGGCGCCTTCGCGGGCACCTTCGTGGGGCTCGCCGCCTCCCAGGTCATGGCGGCGCTGTGAGCGCCCTCGACGGGCAGGACGCCCAGGAGCTGCAGGTGGTGGCGGTGCGCGCGCATCGCCACCGCGCCCCGCTGCTGCGCCCCTTCGTCACCGCGGCCCGCCGCACGGAGGCCGTCGAGTACGTCGTGGCCGAGGTGGAGCTCGCCGGCGGCGCGACCGGTCAGGGCTCGGCGGCGGAGACGGTGGCGGTCACCGGGGAGTCCGCGGATTCCATCGCCGCGTCCCTCGCGGGCCCGCTGCGGGAGGCGATCCTGGGTCGCCGCGGCACGATCACCGAGCTGTCCCGCCGGATCACCGGCGCCGTGCCCGGGGCGACCAGCGCGAAGGCGGCGCTCGAGGTGGCCCTGCACGACGCGTGGGCGCGGCGGGCGGGCCGCCCCCTGGTCGAGCTGCTGGGCGGGCGTCTCGAGGACACGCTGCTCAACGACATGACGATCTCCCTCGAGGATCCCGCGGTGATGGCCGGGCACGCCCGCGCGGCGCGGGAGCGCGGCGAGCAGATCCTGAAGATCAAGCTGGGCCACGACATCACCGAGGACCGCGAGCGTCTGGCCGCCGTGGTCGAGGCCGCGCCGGGCGCCCGGCTGCGCCTGGACGCCAACCAGGGCTGGACCCCGGAGCAGGCCGTGGAGATCATCGCCGGCTTCGAGGCCGATGCCCTCCCGATCGACCTGGTCGAGCAGCCCGTCGCGGCCGCCGATCTCGCGGGGCTGGCGCGCGTGCGCGCGGCGGTGTCGCTGCCGATCATGGCCGACGAGTCGGTCTGGGACGCCGAGGACGCCCGCCGCCTGGTCGATGCGGGCGCCTGCGACCTGCTGAACATCAAGCTGGCCAAGACCGGCGGGCTGCGCGGCGCCCTGGAGATCGCGGAGGTGGCCCGCACGGCCGGGATCGAGTGCATGCTCGGGGCCATGATGGAGCCGCGCATCTCGATCACCGCGGCCGCGCACCTGGCCGTCGCCCACCCTGCGATCACGATGATCGACCTCGATCCCCCGGCCTGGTTCGCCTCCGGCCTCCCCCGCGGCGGCTACGCGCAGGACGGTCCCCGGCTGCGCCTGACCGGTGGGCCGGGGCTGGGCCTCGAGCCGATGCCGGCCCTCGCCGATGCGGCCGACGGGGGTGATCGATGACCGGGCCGACAGGCCGACGTCCCATCCGTCCGAGACACTGCTGACCCCAGCCGCCGTCACCGCACGGAGGCACTGATCGTCGAAGGAGACATCCATGTCCCGCCCCTCCCTGACCCGTCGTGACGGGCTGCGCCTGGCCGCCGCCGGCACCGCCGGCCTCGCTGTCGCCGGCCTCTCCTCCCTCGCCCCCGCCGCGTCGGCGGACACCGGTCCGCTCCCCGCCGGCCGCCCGGCGCCCGGCGCCGGTCTGACTCCGGGCGGCGTCGCGCACGTGGCCGTCACCGCGACCACCCTGTGGGTGGAGCCGGGCCTGAACCGCCCCGGGATCGACGACCCCGCGCTGTCCGCCCCCGTGGACCTCGACGCCTGGAACGCGAACATGCAGGACACCGAGACCCGGCGCTGGCTGACCGGGAAGCTCGAGACGCAGGCCGTGCTGGGCAGCGAGGTCATCGTCGACGAGATCGACGGCGACTGGGCGCGCATCGTGGTCACCTCCCAGGGCACCCCGCGCGACGAGCGCGGCTATCCCGGCTGGGTGCCGAAGATCCACCTGGTGGCCGACGAGCGCTTCGCGCGCCGTGCCGCCTCCGCCCCGACGGCGACCGTCACCGCGCTCACCAGCACGCTGACCGGAACCCCCTCCGGTGAGCACCCGGGCATCCCGGTCAGCTTCGACACCGTCCTGCCGGTGCTCGGACGGACCGCCCGCTCGGTCGCCGTGGCCGTGCCGGGCGCGGGCCGCGCCCACCTCCCGGCCGCGGACGTGGTGGTGCGCGAGCAGGGCGAGATGCCGCCGCTGCCCACCGCGGAGGACATCATCGCCACCGGCGAGCGCTTCCTGGGCCTGCGCTATCTGTGGGCGGGCGTGAGCGCCTACGGCTTCGACTGCTCCGGCTACACCTCCACGCTGCTGCGCCACCACGGGATCCGGATCGACCGCGATGCCGGCGCCCAGCGGGACCACTCGGGCCTCGAGCCTGTCGAGCGGGAGGATCTGCAGCGCGGCGACCTGGTGTTCTTCTCCTCCGGGCCGGGCAGCGACTCGATCCGGCACGTCGCGCTGTACGTCGGGGACGACCTCATCATGCAGGCGCCGAACGCGGCGCGGAGCGTGGAGATCATGTCGCTGACCGAGTACGACGTCGACGACGAGTACGCCGGGGCCCGCCGGGCGCCGCTGGCGAGCTGAGCGCCGGCGTCGAGGGCGGTGCTCAGGCGGCGAGGTCCGGCACCAGCTCCCGCACGATCCCCGCGATCCGCCGGTCGGCCTCGCCCTGGGCGAGCCCGGCCGTCATGACGGCGAGGACCTGCAGGTCCTCGCTGTCGGGGTCGCCCAGGACGGCGACGTCGTGCCGGTACCCCTCCACCCAGCCGGATTTCGAGCCCCACTCCACGCCGGGGCGCAGAGCCGTCGCGATCACGGGGATCTGCTGAGCGCGCAGCGCGGCGAGGGCGAGGTCCCGGCCGGACGCTCCCGGCGCGACGATCGCGTGCATCGTCCTGGCCAGGTCCTCCGCGCTGGTCTCGTTGGTGGCGCCGCCCGCGAGGGCGGCGGCGTCGCCGATCCTCCGCTCCACCCGGGTGGCGGCCAGTCCCAGGTCCGCGACGGTCGCCGCGACGGCGTCCAGGCCGATCAGGTCGATGACATGGTTCGTGGCCTCGTTGCTCGAGCGGTCGATCATCCGCACCAGCAGCTCGCGCACCGCGATCGGCGTGCCCGCGACGGGGTGCGTGGGGTCGACGTGGTCCCCCTCGAGGAGGAAGGACGCCCAGTCGGCCCCCACGAAGGTGCGGGTCGCCGGCACCCGGGCGTCGAGGTCGAGGGCGCCGGCCGCCGCGGCGCGCAGCGCGGCCCGCAGCACATGGAGCTTGATGGTGCTGGCCGCGTAGTAGGGGCGGCCGGCATCGGCGGCGGCGAGCTCCGTCCCCCTCGCGTCGACCAGGGCGTACGAGAGCGACGTCTCCGCGGGAGCGGCAGCGGTGGGGATCGGCATGGCTCGACTGTAGGCGTGCCGGCCGGGCGCGGGCGTCGGCGTCCGGTGTTCTCCGCCGCCCGCGCCGGGGCCGTCAGTCGGCGCCCACCATCGACCGGCGCCAGTCGCGCGGGGCGCCGTCCGGTCGCGGCGTCACCTCGTGGACCACGACGGCCGGCTCCGGAGCCGCCGGGCAGGTCGCCGCGAAGCGGCCGTCCGGGCCGATCACGCCCGCGGGGGCGTACGGCGCGTTGGTCGTGGGCACGCTGTAGCCGAGGGTCAGCCCGTGGTGACGGGCGGCGGCGCGGGCGGAGATGGCGAAGGCGTCGGCCTCGGAGGGGTCGCCGGGTCCCTGGGAGCTGAGCAGGACGGCATCGGCGCCGGCATCCTCGTAGCCCAGGAAGATGTCCTCGAAGAGCACCTCGAGACCTGTGGCGAGGCCCAGCACGATGCCGCGCACGGTGATCGTCACCGGGCCGTCCCCGCGCTCGTAGAGGAAGGCCGCCTTGGAGCGCGACAGCCGCCGCTCGTCGTAGCGGGCACGGGTCCGTCCCTGCGGATCGAAGACCAGCAGGCTGTTGCGCGGCCGGCCGCCGTCCTCGGTCCGGACCGGGGCGCCGAGGACGGTCCACATCCCGAGGTGCCGGGTCTCCTCCCGGATCGTGGCGATCTCGGCGTCGAGAGCGTCCCAGGCGAAGCGGCTCCAGTCCGCCTCGGCGATCTCGGTCCTCGAGGAGGACAGGGCCCGCTTGTCGGGAAAGCAGAGCGTCGCCTCGGGGAACTGGACGAGGTGGGCGCCGAGCTCCTGCGCCCGGCGCATGAGCGCGCGGACCTCGTCGCCGGAGCGCTGGATCGCCGCGGCATCGGCGGAGTCCTGGTGGGTGGTGGTCTGGGCAGTCGCGAGGCGCAGGAGCGGGGTCGCCTCGGCGGTGGTCTGGTGCGGCACGGTGCCTCCTGGGGTGGGGCGGAGGTGCCGGAGGGCGGCCGTGTAGGACTCGCCCGTGCGCGCCATGCGGGCGCGCACGCGCTTCTTGAGTGCTCGGTCGGCTGTCATCCGTACTCCCGCAGGCCTCGCATCGGCTCCCCGGCCGCGACGACCCGAGGCGCGGGTGTGCGCTGGCAGCGACCGGAGACCGGGTCCCTTTGCCTCGGGGGTGCACTCGGGGTGCGGGCCCGTGCCGGGGACGGGCCGTCGAGGTTCGGCGTCGGACACGCCGCCTCGAGCATAGCGGGACGGCCCCACGGCGCACAGGCACCGCGCTCTCGTGTCGACACCGACCGCAGCATCGGGAGAGGGGCGCGAGCGTTCACGAGTTTGCGGATACGCAATTCCGCGAACGCCACAACAGCGGGACCTGCCGTGCACGGCGAACCCCCTGCCGACGCGCCGCGCTGCCTACTGCTCGCCCTCGCGGTCCTCCTCGCCCTCGCCGAGCAGGTCGATGCTCGGGGCGTCGACCTCGCGCTCGGCGAGCTCCGCGAGCTCGTCCGGCTCCTCGCCGTCGGAGACCATCTCGTCCCCGTCGCGGTTGCCCTGCTCCGCGGCCGCCATGTCCTCCTCGCCCAGGTCGCGGGGGAAGTCCGCGGCGTCCTCGGACCGGGAGAGGGCATCGCGCTCGCGCTCGAGCTCGAAGAGCCGGTCGGCGCTCTCGACGCCGTCCGGGCCGGTGGGGCCGGTCTCGTCCGTGTCGAGCTCGGGATCGTACGGGGTCTCGCTCATGGTGAACCTCCTGACGTCGCTGCCTCGACCCTACGACGCCAGGGGCCGCGGGGACAGGGACGGACCGTCACGGCCTGCTGATCCGGGGCGCCGGCCGCCGGCGAACACCTGGTCGCTACGCGCTCGTGTCGATCACGCAGAACAGGGTGCCGTCGGGGTCGGCGAGGACGATGAAGTCCGCGCCCTCCGGGTAGTCCCACTCGACGCGGGTGGCCCCGAGGGCGACGAGCCGGTCGACCTCGGCGCGCTGCTCCGCCGCGCTGTCGGTCCAGAGGTCGAGGTGGGTGCGGTCGTCCTCGTCGAGATGCACCCGTGGTGCCTCCCCCGACGCCGGCACCAGGAAGTCCGGGTTCCCGGCAGGCTGGTATCCCAGCGCCGCTCCCCAGAACTCAGCGGCCCGGGCGGAGTCCGAGACGTTCAGGACGATCGCACCGATCCTGATCATGGATCGACGCTACGTCAGCCCTACCACGCGGTCAACGGACCGCCGACGGGCCCGGCTCCTCCCGGGCGGGAGGGGCCGGGCCCGTCGGGTCGGTGCCGTGGGGAGCTCAGGCGCCCTGGTGGTTCGCGAAGCTGTCCGGGTTCGCGCCCTGGCGGCCCTCCTCGCCCTTGTGCAGGGCGGTGATCTGCGCGATCTCGTCCGCGGTGAGCTCCAGCTCGAGGGAGGCGAAGTTCGAGGCGATCCGCTCGGGCGTGACGGACTTGGGGATCACCACGTTGCCCAGCGCGAGGTTCCAGGCGATGACCACCTGGGCCGTGGAGGCACCGTGCGCCGCGGCGATCGCCTGGACGACCGGATCGGTGAGCTCGCCGCCGCCCTGGCCCAGCGGGGACCAGGACTCGGTGACGATGTTCTTGGAGGCGTGGAACTCCCGCAGCTCGGGCTGGTTGAAGTAGGGGTGCAGCTCGATCTGGTTGAGCACGGGCAGCACGCCGGTCTCCGTCTCGAGCTTCTCGAGGTCCTCGACGCGGAAGTTGGAGACGCCGATGGAGCGGATGCGGCCCTGCTCCTTCAGCTCGACCAGGGCCTTCCAGGTCTCCACCGCGAGCCCCTTCGAGGGCGCGGGCCAGTGGATGAGGTAGAGGTCCAGCTCCTCGAGGCCCAGGTCCTCCATCGTCGCGTCGAAGGAGGCGAGGGTCTTCTCGCGGCCCTGGTCCTGGTTGGGGACCTTGGAGGTCACGAAGACCTCGTCGCGGTCGATCCCGGCGGCGGCGAGGGCCCGGCCCACGCCGGCCTCGTTGTTGTACCCGCGGGCGGTGTCGACGTGGCGGTAGCCGGCCTCGAGGGCCTGGACGACGACGTCGGCCGCGACGGCGTTCTCGACCTGCCACACGCCGTAGCCGAGCTGCGGGATGGATCGGCCGTCGTGGAAGCTGACAGAGGGAGAGACGGGCATGATGCTCCTCGTGATCGGGTGCGACGCTGCGCCGCACGGGACGGACCCCACCAGGCTAGCGCCTTCCCGCCGCGCGCCCCGACCGCCTCAGTGGGATTCCCGCGGCACCTCGGAGCCGCTGGAGCCGACGAGGAAGTCCAGATCGGCGCCGGTATCGGCCTGCTGGACGTGGTCGATGTAGAGCCGCTCCCAGCCGCGCCGCGGCGCGGCGAGGGCCTCGGTCATCGCGGCCGGCGGCGTCCGCGCGGCGAGCTCCTCCGCGTCCAGCTCCACCTCGAGGCGGCGGCCGGGCACGTCCAGCACGATCATGTCCCCGGTGCGCACCAGCCCCAGGGGCCCGCCGGCGGCGGCCTCGGGGGCGACGTGCAGGACCACGGTGCCGTAGGCGGTGCCGGACATGCGGCCGTCGCAGATGCGGACCATGTCGCGCACGCCCTGGGCGAGCAGCTTCGGGGGCAGCGGCATGTTGGAGACCTCGGGCATGCCCGGGTATCCCCGGGGGCCGCAGCCGCGCAGGATCAGGACGGTGGAGGCGTCGACCTCGAGAGCGGGGTCGTCGATGCGGGCGTGGAAGTCCTCGATGCTGTCGAAGACGAGCGCCCGGCCGCGGTGCTGCAGCAGCTCCGGGGAGGCGGCGGCCGGCTTGATGATGGCGCCGTCCGGCGCGAGGTTGCCGCGCAGCAGCGCGATGCCGGCGTCCTCCTGCAGCGGCGCCCGCCGGGGCGTGATGACCTCCGGGTCCCAGATCCGGGCCGGCTCGAGGTGCTCCACGAGCGGACGGCCGGTGACGGTGAGCGCGGTGGGGTCCAGCAGGTCCTCGACCTCGCGCAGCACGGCGAGCAGGCCGCCGGCGCGGTGGAGGTCCTCCATGAGGTGGCGCCCGGCGGGCTGGAGGTCCACCAGCAGCGGCACCTGCGCACCGATGCGGTCGAAGTCCTCCACGCTCAGGTCGATGCCCAGGCGGCCGGCGATCGCCAGCAGGTGCACGACGGCGTTGGTGGAGCCGCCGATCGCGGCGAGCGCGACGATGGCGTTGTGGAACGAGCCCGCGGTGAGGTACGAGGACGGGGTGCGGCCCGCGGCGACGAGGTCGACCACCAGACGACCGGTGAGCTGGGCGGCCTCGTTCAGCCGGGCATCGGCCGCGGGGGTGCCCGCGACGCCGGGGACGACGGTGCCCAGCGCCTCGGCGACCAGGGCCATGGTGGAGGCGGTGCCCATCGTGTTGCAGTGCCCGGCGCTGCGGATCATCGCCGCTTCGGAGCGCGTGAAGTCCTCCTGGGAGAGGGTCCCGGCGCGCACCTCCTCGCTGAGCCTCCACACCCCTGTGCCGCAGCCCAGCCGTTCGCCGCGGAAGCTGCCGTTCAGCATCGGCCCGCCGGGCACCACCACGGCGGGGATGTCGACGCTCGCGGCGCCCATCAGCAGGGAGGGGATGGTCTTGTCGCAGCCGCCCAGCAGCACCACGCCGTCGACGGGGTTGGCGCGCAGCATCTCCTCGACGCCCATCGCCGCCAGGTTCCGCCAGAGCATCGCGGTGGGGCGCACATTGGTCTCGCCCAGGGACATCACGGGCAGCTCGAGCGGGACGCCGCCGGCCTCGAGGATCCCGTTCTTCACGAACTGCGCGACCCCGGTGAGGTGGGCGTTGCAGGGGGTGAGGTCGCCGGCGGTGTTGGCGATCGCGATCTGGGGCCGTCCCCGGAAGGCGTCGTCGGGCACGCCGCGGCGCATCCAGGCGCGGTGGATGTACCCGTTGCGGTCCTCGCCCGCGTACCACTGGCTGCTGCGGAGCTCCATTGCTGCTTCCATTCCCCGAGACGGCATTGTGACCTGCGGATCGGGTGCATGCTACGTGCTGCGGCACCACCCGCGGCCGGGCGTTCAGCCCGCGGTGACTCCGAGGGAGAGCGGCCGCGAGCTGGGATCGGCCTCGAGCCAGAGCGCGAGCTCGGGCGGGTGGATGCGATGCTCGGCGAGCCGGCCGAGCGGCAGCCACGCGGTCCCGGCCTGCCCGGGGTCCGGCTCGGTGCCCTCCCCGGGCTCCTCCCCCTCGGCGAGGCCGCACCAGTAGGCGACGTTGACCTGGTGGAAGGGCGGGATCGGGGAGCCGTCGACCATCCGGGTCTCCATCATGACCTCGAACAGGCAGGCCACCTGGTGCACCTCGACCCGCGCCCCGATCTCCTCGCGGCACTCGCGGATCATGGCGGAGACCTGGTCCTCGCCGTGCTCCTGGCCGCCGCCCGGCAGCGCGAAGACCTCGCGGCCGTCCGGGTCGAGGTAGCGGTTCATCAGCACCCGCTGGTCGCGGATGATGAGGGCCTTCACCCCCAGACGCGGGGTTCTCATGCTCCGGCCTCCTCGGCGCTCTCGGCGGGGGCGGCGTCCAGGAACGCGGCGGCGCGCTCGCGCAGCGCGGAGTCGTCCTCGGCCCCGAGCAGGTGGTCGACGGCGGCCTCGTCGCGCAGCAGACCCATCAGGCGCCGCAGGGCGCGCAGATGCTCGCGCGCGTCGGTCAGCAGCGGCATCGCGACCAGGGACACCCCGACGGTGCCGCCGCTGCCGCCCATCTCGCCGAAGGGCAGGGGCCGGCGCAGGGTCGCGAGCACGAGCCCCGGGGAGAGCACGTGCCCGGGCTCGGCGTGCGGGATCGCGGTGGGGATCGGTGTGGGCAGGCCCGTGGGGAACCTCCGCTCGCGGTCGAGCAGGGCGTCCGGGAACTCGGCGGTGACGACGCCGGCTGCGAGCAGCCGGCCCGAGAGCGCGCGCAGCACGTCCTCCGCGTCGGCCGCGTCCAGACGGGCCACGGCCAGGCGCAGCACCAGCGGTGCGGCGCGCTCGCCGGCATCGGACGGTCGCGGATCTGTGCTCATGGTGCCTCCCTGGTCGCTGCACCGATTCTGGCACCTGCCGGCCGCGGCACTGCGTACGCTGGACACATCGGTCCCGGCGCGTCCCGCGGGACCGCCCGGATCCCTCGAGCAGGAGACCCCATGCCCGCACCTCGCGACACCGCCGTCATCGTGCGCGCGGCCCGGCTCTACTACGAGCAGGGCAGGTCGCAGACGGAGGTCGCGCAGGAGCTGGGGCTGTCGCGCTCGAACGTCTCGCGGATCCTCACCCAGGCGCGGGACCGGGGCATCGTGGAGATCTCCATCCACGACCCGGAGGGGCCGCCGCGCCGCGACGACGCGCTGGAGGCGGCGCTGCGGGCCGCCTTCTCCCTGCGCGAGGCGCATGTGGTCTCCGCCCCGCGCACCTCCGCCATGGAGGCGGTCGCCCGCGAGGGCGCGGCGGTGATCGCGGCCCGCACCGCCTCGGTGAGCAGCATCGGGGTGTCCTGGGGGCAGACGGTGCAGAGCGTGGTCGCCGAGCTCGAGTCGGTCTCGGTGCGGCCCGCCCCGCAGGTGCTGCCGCTCGTGGGCGGCCACAGCGCGCTGGACCAGTTCGACTCCGGCGAATCGGTGCTGCGGGTGCTCGCCTCGCGCCTGGGCGCCCGCCCCCGCACCCTGTACGCCCCGGCGGTGCTGGAGTCCGCGACGGCGTTGGCGACCCTGCGCGGGGAGTCGAGCATCGGCGAGGTGCTGGCGGCGGCCGCGCAGGTCGAGCTCGCGGTGGTGGGGATCGGCTCGACGGGCGTGCACTCCTCCCCGCGCGTGGTGAGCCTGATGCGGCTGAGCGAGGCGGAGCGGGCGGCCTTCGAGGCCCAGCGCCCTGTGGGGGACGTGTGCGGGCGCTTCGTCGATGCGCAGGGCACACCGCTGGTGGCGCCGACGGATCAGCGGGTGCTCGCGGTGACCTTCTCCGAGCTGCTGCGCATCCCGGAGGTGCTGGGCGTCGCGGCCGGGGTGGAGAAGGCCCCCGGCGTGCTCGGGGTGCTGCGCAGCGGCGCGATCGACACCGCGGTGCTCGACGTGGAGCTCGCCCGCGAGGTGCTCGCCGGCGCCTGAGCCGCCGGCCGCGAGCGGCCGACGGCCACCGGCGCGCCCGCGGGCCGGGGGGCGCCGGGAGGACCTCAGTCGCGGCCGGCGAGGATCCGACCGAAGCGGTCGGTGAGCGCGCTGTCCACCGGCAGCTCGACGTCGTCGAGATGCGTGATCGGCGCTGCGAGGCGGGTCGAGGACAGCAGCCAGGCGGCGTCGGAGCCCTGCACCTCCGCCGGGGTCATCAGCTGCTCCCGGACGGTGACGCCCTCCGCCTGCAGGCGCGCGAACAGGGTGTTCACGCTGGTGCCCGGCAGCACCCCAGCGCTGACGGGGGTGGTGAGGAACTCCTCGCCGCGCCGCACCAGCAGGGTGGAGGTGGGGCCCTCGAGGACGTAGCCGTCGCTCGCGACGAACAGGACGTCGGCGGCGCCGCGGCGCCTCGCCTCCCGCCCAGCGGCCATGTTCACCGCGTAGCTGAGAGTCTTGGCGCCCTGCAGCAGCCACGGGCTGGTCTGCGCCGCGGTGGTGGGCAGGCCGCGGTCCAGGGCGGCGACCCGGATCCCCTCCCGGTGCGCGGACCAGTCGTCGGAGACGCGGGCATGGATCCAGCAGGTGGGAGCGGAGCCGCCCTCGAGGCCGCGGGTGTACATCACCCGCACGCTGAGCTCGGCGACGGCCTCATGGGCCGTGATGGCGGCCTCGACCGCCTCGGCGATCGTGGCCTGTTCGGGCGCCGGCAGCTCGAGCTGGGCGGCGCTGCGGGCGAGCCGCTCGAGGTGGGGGCCGACGTTCACCGCCGTGCCGTCGAAGGCGCCGATCGTCTCGAAGACCCCGTCGCCGCGGGTGACGACCAGGTCGATGACCGAGAGCTGCGGGGCGTCGGCGTCCGCGAGGTGGAAGCGGGGCCCGCCGTCGGCGGGGGCGCCGGCCGCGCCGGGGACGAGGACGAGGACCGGGGCGGGCTGGGTGCTGGTCATGGGGATGCTCCTGCTGGGACGGCCTCACCGGGGCGGAGGCCACCTCTCCAGGGTAGACCCGCCGCTCAGCGCGGGGTGACGCCGTGCCCGAGGCCCTCGCCGATCGCCGGGGCGCCGGCTGCGCCCCGGGCGTCCCCGAGCATCGCCAGCAGCCGCTCCAGCAGGGACTGCGGTGCGGTCTCCTCGGTGATCCCGATCCGGCCGGCAGAGGCGGTGCCGCTGCTCTGCCCGGGACCCTCCGTCGTGGCGGCCGCGGAGCCGGAGCCCGCGCCGCCGGATTCCGCGGCCCCGGACTCCGGGCCGGAGGCGGAGTCGCCGCCCTCGCCGCCACCCGAGCCAGAGCCCACTGTGCCCGGCTCCGCGGAGGCCGAGGACGCGTCACCGTCGGCGGCCGCCCCGACCATCCGGCCTTCCTCGCCGAGCAGGTCGCTGAGTCCCGCGCCGGCTCCCATCCCGCTGAGCAGGTCCTCGATCCCCATCCCGGCGCCCAGGGCGCGGTCGATCATGTCCGCCAGCAGACCGCCGAGCGCACCGCCGAGCAGACCTCCGAGCAGCCCCGCACGGCCCTCTGGGGTGCTGAGCACCTCACGGAGCAGGTCGCCGAGCGCCCCCGAGGGCCCTCCGTCGCCCGCGCCCGCCAGGAGCGCCGCGAGCGGATCCCCCGCCTCCGCCACGGATCCCGTGCCCGAGCGCGACCCGCTGCCGCCGGCCCCGCCGGGACCCCCGCGGCCCCCACCGCCGGAGCCGCCGGCGCCGCTCCCGCCCGGGGAGTCGGGGGCGGAGGCCGCGTCCTGCTCGTCGGCGTGCAGGGCGAGCCGGCGCGCTCGCTGGCGCAGCTCGACGCCGTGGTCCTGCAGGCCCGGGCGCACCTTCCCGGTCCAGTCGGCACGGAAGCGCTCGGCGTCCTCACCGATCCATTCCGTCCCGTCGATCGTCGAGGACAGCGCGGAGGCGAGATCCTCGAGGACGGTGGCACGGCGAGCGCAGGCCATGCCGAGGGTGCGCAGCGCCTCGGTGTCGGCTCCCCAGAATCCGCTCATCGACCGCACGTCCCTCGTCTCCGATCCCGGTCCGTCCGGGCGCCCCTGATGTCGACCTCACCGTAGCGAGGCCGGGCAGGCGAGGGAATGGGGAGGATTCCCCATGCTCCGACCAGCGACGATGCGAGGACGTGATGCTCGCCGCGCGGACGGTGTCTAGTCCTCGCGCAGGGCGAGCACGCGGCCGCGCTCGCGCCAGAGCACTCGCAGCGCGAGCGGGTCGTCCCCGATCTCGACGTCCATGAGGTCGACGCGGGCGCCGACGGGGGCCGTGCGCAGGTCGGCGACCGCGAGCACCCCCGCGGGCAGGCCCTCCAGGCCCGCGGCGGCGGGGTCCTGCAGCGGCACGGTCTCCGCCGCGGCCGCCTCGTCCCCGTCCCGCAGCCCCAGCAGATCGGCGAAGAGGTGCTCGTCCAGGAGCTGCTCGGCGGCCTCGGTGCGGGAGGCGGGGGACTCGTCGTCCGCCGGGCCGCGCTGCGCGAGGTCGGCGAGCACCGCCTCGAGGGCATCGGCGACGCGCTCGAGGTAGGCGCCCAGGTCCGGGGCGGCGAGCTGCAGGGCGAGGTCCTCCCCGATGCCGTAGACCGCGCCGGGGGCGCCGTCCTCGTCGAGGGTGAGGACCACGGCGGCGTCGGAGGTCTCGTACAGGGGGTAGTAGCTGGTCGACTCCCCCATCAGCGTGTAGGGGCCCACATCGGTGCGGTCCTCGATGAGCAGGGTCAGCAGGCTCGCCCCGGCCACGGTGATCCCGCCGAGCTCGTCGACGACCTGCTCGAGGGCGGGCGGCGGGTCCGCGGCCACCTCCTCCTCGGTGACGGCGAGGCCCGGGATCAGGGCGGCGTCGTCCGCGTGGGTGGTGACCAGGGAGGCCAGGCGGTCCAGGACCGGTCGCACGGAGGCGATCGGCAGCACCTCGGCCTCGGTCGGCCAGGGCAGGGAGTTGTTCATCGGCGTGCTCACGCCGCCAGTGTGTCACGCACGGCGCCGCCGTTCAGGGCAGACGGCGGGCGGGACCCCCGGGATGCACGACCGCGGTGGTGGCGCCGGAGCGCTCGGGGTGAGCGGCGAGGTAGGCCGCGCGCCACCGGCCGGCGAAGTCCTCCGCGGCATCGGCCGGCACCAGCGCCCAGACGCTGCCGCCGAACCCCGCTCCGAAGGCGCTCGCGGCGTGGGCGCCGAGCTCCCGGGCGAGGCGCTGCAGGGCGACGGTCTCGGGCACCTGGTTGCGCAGGCCCTCCTCGGCACCGCGCTGAGAGGCGTCGACCAGCGGGCCCAGCTCCGCGAGATCGCCCTCCGCGAGCGCGAGCGCCGCGGCGGGGACCAGTCGCTCGGACTCGGCGAGGAACTGCTCGAGGCGGCCGCGCAGGTACTCGTCGTCGGCCGCGAGCTCGCGCAGCCGCCGCACGGCCCCGGGCCCGGAGGCGACGGCCGCGGCGAGGGAGGGCTCGGTGCGACCGGAGTCCTCGCGCCAGCGGCGCAGGATCTCGGCCACCGCGAGGGAGACGCGGTTGTAGTCCGCGCGGGCGGCGCCGGTCTTGGCCGCCTCGACGCCGCTGACGGCGACCACGAGCGCGAGCTCCGCGCCCAGGGGGATCGTCCGTTCGTGCCGCACGGGGCAGAAGGAGTACTGGACCAGGGCGCCCGGTGCGCCGCACAGCATCGCGGTGTGGTCCTCGCTGCCGCCGAAGGTGCCCACGCCGCGCTCACCGGCGAGGCTCCCGAAGCTCTGCCCGTTCTCGACGGTGCCGAGGTACTCCGAGAGCTGCTCGACGGTCGTGATCTCACGGGCGAAGGCCGGGTCGGCGGCCACGCCGGAGAGATCGATCAGCGTCAGCGCCAGGCCCACCACGAGCGCGGAGGAGCTGGACATCCCCGCCGCGAGCGGCAGGGTCGAGGTGACGGTGACGTCCGCGCCGCGCAGGCGGCCGGGGAAGTTCGTCTCCAGGCGCCGGGCGACGGTGCGGACGTAGCCGCCCCAGTGGCCGTCGGCCGCATCCGCCGACGGCTCCGCGGGGTGGTCGAGGTCGAGGACGACGACCCCCTCGGCCCCCGCGGAGCGCACCTGCAGCAGGCGGTCCGCCCGCGCGGTCGCGGTGAGGGTGTGGCCGGCGTCGACGGCGGCGAGCAGGGAGCGCCCTCCGGCGTAGTCGGTGTGCTTGCCGAGGACCTCGATGCGGCCGGGCACGAACCAGCGCACCGTCTCCGCGCCCGTGCTCTCGAGCAGCTGCTCCAGGGGGTCGCTCACAGGCGCACCTCGATGCCGGCGAGCGCCTCGGCGACGGCGGCGACGTCACCGCGCGAGGACATGTCCAGCACGCCCACGGCCGCGGGCACCACCGTGATCTCCTCGCCCTCGGCCTGCAGCAGGCGCACGGCGTCGATGATCTCGAGCTCGCCGCGCACGGAGGGCTCGACACGGGCGCAGGCCGCGAAGATCGCGGGGGTGAACAGCCAGGCGTTCATGGAGACGGGAGCGTCCGCACCGTAGGCGGACAGGGTCTGCGCATCGGGCTTCTCGACGATGTCGCGCAGGTGGCCGGCGTCGTCGACGGAGATCAGCGCGAAGGCGCGCACGCGGTCGGCGGGGATGGTGGAGCCGGCCACGAGGGCGTCGCGGTCGAAGCCCACCAGGGCGGTGCCGGGAGCGTCGGCGAGCGCGGCGAGTGCCTCGCGCGGGTAGTAGTTGTCGGAGTTCAGGACGATCACGCGCTGGTCGCCGGCGAAGTCGGCGGCCGCGGCGACGGCATCGGCGGTGCCCCGCGGCTCGGCCTGCACGGCGGTGGTGACGGTGACCCGCCCCCCGGTGACGGCGGCGGCGTACTCCCGCAGCATGTCGTGCTCGGGGCCGATGACCAGGCACACCTCGGTGATGCCGATGTCGGCGAGGGCGGAGATCACGTAGTCGAGGAAGGGCCGGCCGACGTCGATCAGGGCCTTCACCCCGCTGCTGGCGACGGCGGCCTGCTTCTCGTCGAGCCGGGCAGTGTCGTCGGCCTTGCGCATGCGGGTGCCGAGACCGCGGGCGAGGATGACGGCACGGCGGACGGTGGATTCGTTCACGTTGTGTTCGCTCACGCGAGCAGTGTAGGGGAGGAGCGCCTCAGCGGAGCGCGAGCACCTGCTCGACCGCGGCGGCGGCCGCCTCCAGCTGCTCCTCTTCCACGTCCCCGCCCAGGGTGAAGCGCACCGCGGTCTGCGCCACCTCGCGCGGGATCCCGAGGGCGGTCAGGACGTGGCTGGGCTCGTCGCTGCCGGCGGCGCAGGCGGAGCCGCTCGAGGCGATCACCCCGCGCTCGGCGAGGTCCAGCAGCACCGATTCCCCGCTGAGGCCGGGGATGCAGACGGAGGCGTGGCCGGGCAGGCGCTCCCCCGGGCCGTGCGGGGAGGCGCCGGTCAGCAGCACGCCCTCGCGGGCGGCGAGCACCCGCTCGAGGAAGGCGTCGCGCAGCGGGGCGACCCGTGCCGTCCGCGCCTCCCGCTCCGCCTCGGCGCGCTCGAGGGCGACGGCGAGCGCGACGGCGAAGGCCACGTTCTCGGTGCCGGAGCGCCGGCCGCCCTCCTGACCGCCGCCGTGCACGAGCGGCTCGAGCGGGAGCCGCCCCCGGATCGCGGCGACGCCGATGCCCTTGGGGGCGCCGATCTTGTGGCCGGACAGGGTCAGGGCATCCGCGCCGAGGCCGGTCAGCGGGAGCCAGCCGGCGGCCTGGACGGCGTCGGTGTGGATCAGGGCGCCCACCGCGTGGGCGACCTCGGCGAGGGTCCGCACGTCGGCCACCGTGCCGATCTCGTTGTTCGCCAGCGCCAGGGAGACCAGCGTGGTGTCCTCGCGGAGCACGGCCCGCAGCGCCTCGGGGGTGACGGCACCGTCGGGCGCGACCTCCACGAAGGAGACCTCGAAGCCGTGCACGCGCTGAAGATGCTCGACGCTCGCCAGCACCGCCTCGTGCTCGAGCGGCGAGGTGACCAGGTGCTTCCCGCGTGGGGAGGCGAGGGCGAGGCCCTTCAGCGCGAGGTTCGCGGCCTCGGTGCCGCCGGCGGTGAAGACGATGTCGCTGCGCCGCGCGCCGAGCACGCGGGCCACCCGTGCCCGGGCGTCCTCGAGGCCCGCGGCAGCCGCCTCCCCCACCGCATGGTGGCTCGAGGGGTTGCCGAAGGTGCCGGTGAGGTAGGGCCAGGCGGCCTCGAGGGCCTCGCGGCGCACCGGGGTGGTGGCGGCGGTGTCGAGGTGGATCACCGCTCAGCCCCGGCGGTGAGGGCGATGTCCAGCCCCAGGTCGAGGTGGCGTGCGCTGTGGGTGAGGGCGCCGGAGGAGATCACGTCGACCCCGGTGCGGGCGATCTCGCCGACGGTCTCGAGGTTCACGGTGCCGCTGGCCTCGACGATCGCGCGCCCGGCCACGATCTCGACGCCGCGCACCAGCTGCTCGGGGGTGAAGTTGTCCAGCATGATGATGTCCACGCCGCCGGCGATCACCGGCTCGATCTGCTCGAGGCGGTCCACCTCCACCTCGAGAGCGGTGGTGTGGCCCAGCCGGGCGCGGGCGGCGCGGATCGCCGCGGTGAGGTCCAGGCCCTGCTGCTGCAGGATCGCCAGATGGTTGTCCTTGGCCATCACCGCGTCCGAGAGCGAGAAGCGGTGGTTCACGCCGCCGCCGCAGCGCACCGCGTGCCGCTCCAGCGCCCGTAGCCCGGGGGTGGTCTTGCGGGTGTCGGTGATGCGCGCGCCCGTCCCCTCCACGGCGTCGACGAGGGCGCGGGTCAGCGTCGCGATCCCGGACATCCGCTGCGTGAGGTTCAGGGCGATCCGCTCCGCCTGCACCACGGCGCGGGCGGGCCCGGAGACGACCGCCAGCTCCTGCCCGGTCTCGAACCGGTCCCCGTCCTCGGCGAGCGCGGTGACCTCCACGGACGGATCGGTGAGGCGGAAGGCGGCGGCGAAGACGTCGATCCCGGAGAGCACGCCCGCCTCGCGGGCGCGCAGGGAGGCGGTGGCGGTGGCGGCGGCGGGCAGGAACACCTCGCCGGTGAGGTCCCCCCAGGGGGCGTCCTCCCGGAGGGCGGCGGAGACGACGGTGTCGATCTGGATGGTGGTCAGCATGCGAGGGCCTCTGCGGGGGTGTCGAGTCGGTGATGGGCGCCCACGGAGCCGGGGCGCGCCAGGGCGTGGGCGGTGAGCAGGCGGGCGAGGTCCAGGAGGTTGCGGTCCTCGAGCGCGCGGTGGGTGGTCAGCGCGGCCGGGTCCGGCCCCTGCCATGCCGCGAGCTGTCCGGCGAGCGCGTCGAGCTGCTCGCCGGTGCGCAGCAGCCCGGCGCCGGACCACATCGCCTTCTGCAGCGCCGCGCGGGAGACGGAGCCCGGCGCGGTCGCGGGGGCGGTGACGCGGGGCGCCGGGGCGGGCGCGGCCGACGGGCCGACGGGGCGCGCGGGGTCAGCGAGCATCGCCTCCGCCGCGCGCTCGGCGAAGACCGCGCCCTCGAGCAGGGAGTTCGAGGCGAGCCGGTTCGCGCCGTGCACACCGGTGCGCGCGCACTCCCCGGCCGCGAACAGCCCCGGCAGGGTGGTGCGCCCGTCCGGATCGGTGCGGATCCCGCCCATCCAGTAGTGCGCGGCGGGGGTCACGGGCACGCCCTCGCGCGCCCAGTCGTACCCGGCCTCCCGCACCACCGCGTCGAGGGTCGGGAACCGCTCGCGCAGGCGCTGCTCGCCGATGCCCGTCGCGTCCAGCAGCACGGGCCGTCCGTCCTGCGCGGCCATGACCCGGGCGATCGCCCGGGCCACGACGTCCCGCGGGGCGAGCTCGGCGCGGGGATCCACCGCGGACAGGAAGCGCCGGCCCCGCTCGTCGCGCAGCACGGCGCCCTCGCCCCGCACCGCCTCGGAGAGCAGGAAGGAGCCCGGGGCCGCGAGCGCCGTGGGATGGAACTGGTAGAACTCGAGGTCCTCCACCGCGGCTCCCGCCCGCCAGGCGGCGGCGATCCCGTCCCCGGTGGCGACCGGCGGGTTCGTGGTGTGCGCGAAGAGCTGTCCCGCTCCTCCGGTGGCGAGCAGCACCGCGCGGGCGCGGATCCGGTGCCGGCGCCCCTCGGCGTCGAGCAGCTCGGCGCCGACCACCCTCCCGTCCTCGACCAGCAGATCGAGCAGTGCGCTGTGCTCGCGCACCGCGATCTCGCCCGGCCGCTCCCGCACCGCGGCGACCAGGGCGTCCTGGATGGCGCGTCCGGTGGCGTCGCCGCCGGCGTGGAGGATGCGCGGCCGGGAGTGGGCGCCCTCGAGGCACAGCGCGTGACCGCCGTCGGTCGCGGCCCCGCCGGGCGCCGCCCGGTCGAAGCGGACCCCGCGCGCGATGAGCGAGCGCACCGCGGCGGGCCCCTGGGCGCACAGCGCCTGCACGGCCGCCTCCTCGCCGAGGCCCGCCCCGGCGGCCAGGGTGTCGCGGGCATGGGCGGCGGGGCTGTCCCCTGCGCCGACGGCCGCGGCGATGCCGCCCTGTGCGCAGCCGGTCGCGCCCGCGTCCAGCGACGCCTTGGTCACGAGCTGCACGGTGCCGCGGCCCGCTGCCCGCAGCGCCGCCGTGAGTCCGGCGATCCCGGAGCCGATCACCAGCAGATCGGCGACCTCGGCGCTCATGCGCCGACGGGGGCCGGGCGGGCGGCGAGCATGCGCTCGAGCGCGACCCGCGCGGGCTCGGCGACGTCCTCGCCCACGGTGATGCGGTTGATGACCTCGCCGCGCAGCAGCGCCTCGAGCGCCCAGGCGAGGTAGCCGGGGTGGATGCGGTACATCGTCGAGCAGGGGCAGACCACGGGATCCAGGCAGAAGATCGTGTGCTGGGGGTGCTGGGCGGCCAGGCGCTGGACCAGGTTGATCTCGGTGCCGATCGCGAAGGTGGTGGGCTCCTGGGCCCCCTCGATGGCGCGGCGGATCACGTCGGTGGAGCCGGACTCGTCCGCCGCGTCCACCACGGGCATCGGGCATTCGGGGTGGACGATGACGCGCACCCCGGGGTGCTCGGCGCGGGCCTTGTCGATCTGTGCGGTGGTGAAGCGCTTGTGGACCGAGCAGAACCCGTGCCAGAGCACCACCTTGGCCTCCTGCAGGCTCTGCTCGTCGTTCCCGCCCAGGGGCCGGCGGGGGTTCCACATCGGCATCCGGTCCAGCGAGATGCCCATGGCCTTGGCGGTGTTGCGCCCCAGGTGCTGGTCCGGGAAGAAGAGCACCCGACGGCCGCGCTCGAAGGCCCAGCGCAGCACCGTCGAGGCGTTCGAGGAGGTGCACACGATGCCGCCGTGGCGGCCCACGAAGCCCTTGATCGCGGCGGAGGAGTTCATGTAGGTCACGGGGATGATCGGGAGCAGCCCGTCCTCGTCCCGCTCCTCGCCCCCGTAGACCTCCATCAGCTGCTCCCAGCATTCCTCGACCTGGTCGATGTCGGCCATGTCGGCCATCGAGCAGCCCGCGGCGAGGTTGGGGAGGATCACGGCCTGCTCGGGGCGGGAGAGGATGTCCGCGGTCTCGGCCATGAAGTGCACGCCGCAGAAGATGATCGCCTCGGCCTCGGTGCGGGCGGTCGCGGCGGTCGCGAGCTGGAAGGAGTCGCCCACGTAGTCGGCGTACTGCACGACCTCGTCGCGCTGGTAGAAGTGCCCGAGCACCACCACGCGGTCGCCGAGCTCCGCCTTCGCCGCGCGGATGCGCGCATCGAGCTCCTCGGCGCTCGCCTCGCGGTACTCCGCCGGGATCTCGCCCTGGCGCGGGGCGGCGGCGGGGATCGGATCGGCCATCGAGGCGCCGGGGCCGTAGCCCGCATCGCGCGCATCGACGTCCCAGGGGGCGTCCAGCAGCTCCGTCGAGCAGGTGCTGCCGGGGGCGGTGCCGGCGCTGATGTCGCGGAGGGTCAGGTCGACCGAGGCGGTGGTGGTCATGGTGTGGACTCCATCGAGGGTGGGTGTCGAGGGGTGGGGCGGCGGGGTGCCGCCGGGCGGGTCATCGCCCCGTGAGGGGGCCGTTGTCGGCGAGGTGGACGGAGGTGTCGTAGCGGAACAGACGGGCGGGTCGGTGCCGCCCGCCGGTGCGGAAGGCCTCGGTCGCCACGAGATGGCCGGAGGACTCCATCTGGCGGCGGAAGTTCGCGGGATCGAGGGTGCGCTGCAGCACGGCCTCGTGGACCCCGCGCAGCTCCGCGAGGGTGAAGGTCTCCCCGAGGAAGGCCGCGGTGATGCGGGAGTACTCGACCTTGTTGCGCAGGCGCCACAGGGCGTACTCGACGATCAAGGAATGGTCGAAGGCGAGCTCGGGGAGCTCATCGGCCACGAACCACTGCACATTGACCCCGGCCGCCCCCGCCTCGGCCTCCTCGGGCCGCACCAGCGCCCAATAGACGATCGAGACGGTGCGCTCGGCGGCGGTCGGCCCACGGTCCAGACCGCCGAAGGCGTAGAGCTGCTCGAGGTACTGCGGGGTCAATCCCGTGGTCTCGCGCAGGTTCCGCCCGGCCGAGGCCGCGAGCCCCTCATCGGGGGCCAGCGGGCCCCCCGGCAGGGCCCAGCGTCCCTGGTGGGGCGCCCGGATCCGGCGCACGAGCGGCACCCACAGGGCCAGGCGGCGCGTGGTGGGGTGCGGGCGCAGGGCGAAGATGACCGTCGAGACGGCCAGAGCCGTGCGGGACTCCGCCATGACGACACCTCCTGTTAAAGTCGCGAGCACCTTTACTGGTGACGAGACATTAGGCTCACGGTGACCAGAAGCGCACGCCCCGGCGGGAACCTGTGATCGGCGTCACGCGTCGGGTGACTCTAAGTCCGTCCCGCGGCGGCGACGCCCCGGCACGGTCGACGGCGGTCGACGCGCCGGAAGGTTTGGGGGCGAGGAAGGCGGCGCTCTAAGGTCGCCCCGAGGCATCACGGCCGATGCCGCACCGACCCCGGGGGGACCCATGTCCGTGCTCGACCGCCAGGCCATCATCGCGCCGGTGAGGTTCAACCGCTGGCTGATCCCGCCGGCCGCGCTCGCCATCCACCTGTGCATCGGCCAGGTGTATGCCTTCAGCGTCTTCAAGGTGCCCTTCCAGACCCACTTCGCGGTGGGCGAGGTGGCCATCGGATGGATCTTCTCCCTGGCCATCGCGATGCTCGGCATCTCCTCGGCCGTGCTGGGCACCTGGGTGGAGCGCGCGGGGCCGCGGACGGCGATGGTCGCCGCGGGCGGGCTGTGGGTGATCGGCTTCCTCGTCGCCTCGCTCGGCATCGCCACCGGCCAGCTGTGGCTGGTCTACCTCGGCTACGGCGTGATCGGGGGCATCGGCCTGGGCATCGGCTACATCGCCCCGGTCTCCACCCTCATGAAGTGGTTCCCGGACCGCCCCGGACTCGCCACCGGCCTCGCGATCATGGGCTTCGGCGGCGGGGCGCTCATCGCGAGCCCCGCCTCGAACAAGCTCATGGCCCTCTACGGCGGCGGGCAGGACCCGGAGCAGCTGGTCAGCGGCCTGACCCCCACCTTCCTCACCCTCGCGCTCTGCTACGGCATCGCGATCGCTCTCGGCGCCTCGGTGATCCGCCTGCCCCACCCCGACTGGAAGCCCTCGGGCTGGACCCCGGAGCAGGCCACCGCCCATGCGGAGCAGACCGCGGGGGCGGTCTCCGCCAAGGAGGCGATCCGCACCCCGCAGTTCTGGCTGCTGTGGATCGTGCTGTTCACCAACGTCACCGCCGGCATCGGGATCCTCGAGAACGGCGCCCCGATGATCTCCAGCGGCTTCGGTGTGACCGCCGCGGCCGCCGCCGGCTTCGTGGGCCTGCTCTCGATCGCGAACATGGCCGGACGCTTCATCTGGTCCACCACCTCGGACTACCTGGGCCGCAAGGTCAACTACGCGATGTACCTGTCCGTCGGCGCGGCGCTCTACGTGGTCATCGCGACCGTCGGCTCCACCTCGCTCGCCCTGTTCGTGATCTCCGCGCTGATCATCATCTCCTTCTACGGCGGCGGCTTCGCGACCGTCCCGGCCTACCTGAAGGACCTGTTCGGGGTCTACCAGGTGGGCGCGATCCACGGCCGCCTGCTCACGGCGTGGTCCGCTGCGGGCATCGCCGGCCCGCTCATCGTCAACAGCATTGTCGAGTCGCAGGAGGCCGCGGGCCAGGACGGCATGGATCTGTACCGCCTGTCCATGTGGGTGATGGCCGGCATCCTGGTGGTCGGCTTCGTCGCGAACCTGCTGATCCGTGCGGTGGACTCCGCGCACCACGAGGACGAGGCGGTCGTGGCCCGGCGGGCGGCGGCCGATCGTGAGGGCGCCTCCGCGACGCAGGAGGGCACCGGAGGCACCCCCGCCGCCGAGACCGCCTCCCGCACGGAGACCGTCGCCGCACTCGTGCTCGCCGTGATCGTCGTGATCGCCCTGGGCTACGGGCTGGTCGAGACCGCGATCCGCGCCGCGGGCCTGTTCCTCGGCTGACCGCTCGGCTCGGGCAACCTGGCCCGTCGGCTCCCGGGCGTGCTTGGATGAGCGCAGCTCGGAGGAACCGCAGCTTCCATCCTCGGCCGGGAGATCACCATGGGACGCGAGATCGGCAGCACCGACTACACCCGCAGCCAGCGCACCCGGTACCGCCGGGAGCTGCGCCGCAACCTCGACCTGTTCGAGACCTTCCTGGACACCGCCGAGTTCATCGACGAGGGCACCGTGGGCGTGGAGCTCGAGATGAACCTCGCCGACAGCGACACCATGGCCCCGGCGCTGCTGGTCGACACCGTGCTGGAGGATCTCGACGACGAGGACTACGTCCACGAGATCGGGCGCTTCAACCTCGAGGCGAACCTCCCGGTGACCGCCCCGCACGGCGCCGGGCTGCGGGACCTCGAGCAGGCCCTGGGCACGGCGATCGACCGGGCCGACGCCGCCGCCCGCCGCCACGGCGCCCGGGTGGTGCCCGTCGGCCACCTGCCCACCATCGGCGAGGAGCTGTTCACCTCGGACGCCTGGCGCGCCCCCGGGGCCCGCTACGAGGCGCTCGAGAAGTCGGTGCTGGAGGCGCGCGGCGAGGAGATCGACCTGCGCATCGAGGGCGAGGGCCGGGGGATCGCCGCCACCTTCGACTCGATCGCGCCGGAGTCCGCCTGCACCTCGATGCAGCTGCACCTGCAGGTCCCGCCCGAGCAGTTCGCCGCGACCTGGAACGCCGCCCAGGCGATCGCCGGGCCCCAGGTGGCGCTCGCCGCGAACTCGCCCTTCCTGCTCGGCAAGCGGCTCTGGCACGAGACCCGCATCCCCACCTTCGTGCAGTCCCTGGACACCCGGCCCCCCGAGTACGCCACCCAGGGCGTACGCCCGCGGGTGTGGTTCGGTGAGCGCTGGATCACCTCGATGTTCGATCTCTTCGAGGAGAACGTGCGCCTGTTCCCGGCCCTGATCCCCGAGTCGCGGGAGATGGCGGAGGAGCCGCTGCTCACCGAAGGCTCCGCCCCGCGCCTGCACGAGCTGATGCTCCACAACGGCACCGTCTGGCGGTGGAATCGGCCGATCTACGACCCCGGCACCGACGTGCCGCACCTGCGCCTGGAGAACCGCCTGCTGCCGGCCGGCCCCACGCCCGCGGACATGTCCGCCAATGCCGCCTTCTTCTACGGGCTGCTGCAGTCGCTCGTCCAGGAGCGCCGGCCGCTGTGGTCGCGGATGAGCTTCGAGCAGGCCGACGAAGCCTTCCAGCAGTGCGCCCGCTGGGGGCTCGAGGCGCGGGTGCGCTGGCCGAAGGTGGGCCGGGTGCGCGTCGCGGATCTGCTGCTGGAGCAGCTGATCCCGCAGGCCATGGACGGCCTGCGCGAGCTCGGCGCCGATCCCGAGCCGATTCGGCGTTACGGCGACATCCTCACCGAGCGCGCCCGCTCGGGCCGCAACGGGGCCCGCTGGCAGATCGACACGGTCACCTCGCTCGAGCTGCGCGGGGCGGACCGGCCGGGGGCGCTCGCGGAGATGACGCGGCTGTACCGCGCCGGGGTGGACAGCGGCGATCCCGTGCACGCCTGGCCGGTCCCGGCCCGACAGCGGGGATGACGGCGCACCGTCTCACATGACGAGCGGTGTTCCGTATATTGGGATGCCGTCTCACACCGCAGTACGCTCCGCGGCATGAGCACGAACTCCCCGTCCCCCACGACCGAGGGGGCCTCCCCCGGCCATCGCCCCGCCTCGTCCTCCGAGGACCGCTCCGCGCGCCTCGCGGTCACCATCTTCCCCGCCCTGATCCTGCTGGCCGCCGCGGCCGGCTTCCTCGCCCCCGGGATCGGCCAGGCCCTCGCGCCGTACACGGCCATCTACCTGGGCATCATCATGTTCGGGATGGGCCTGACCCTCACGATCCCGGACTTCGCCCTGGTCGCACGGCGCCCTCTGCCCGTCCTCATCGGCGTGGTCGCCCAGTACACGGTCATGCCGCTCGTCGCCGTGGCCGTGAGCTGGGTGCTCCAGCTCCCGCCGGAGCTGGCCGTCGGCGTGATCCTGGTGGGCTGCGCCCCGGGCGGCACCAGCTCCAACGTGATCACCTACCTCGCCAAGGGAGACACCGCCCTCTCGGTGACGATCACGTCGGTCTCCACTCTGCTGGCTCCCCTGCTCACCCCGGCCCTGACCCTGTGGCTGGCCGGCTCGCTGCTCCCGGTGGACGCGGGCTCGATGGCGATGTCGATCGTGAAGATGGTGCTCGTGCCCGTGATCGGCGGCCTGCTGGTGCGCCTGGCGCTGGGCCGGATCATCGACCGCGTGCTGCCCGCCCTGCCGTGGGTGAGCGTCGCCGGCATCTCGCTGGTGGTCATCGCCGTGGTCTCCGGCTCCCGCGAGGCGATCGTCAGCGCCGGCGCTCTGGTGCTGCTGGCCGTGATCCTGCACAACGGCCTGGGCTACCTGATCGGCTACTGGGCCGCGCGCCTGCTCCGCCAGGGGGAGCGCGCCGCCCGCACCACCTCGGTCGAGGTGGGCATGCAGAACTCGGGCCTGGCGGCGACCCTCGCCGCGAGCGCCTTCTCCCCCGCCGCGGCGCTGCCGGCCGCGATCTTCTCGATCTGGCACAACCTCTCCGGCGCGATGCTCGCCGTGTACTTCCGCCGCACCGCGCACCGGCACCCGGCGGACCTCACCTGATCCACCGCCCCGGCACCGCGAGGGCCGACGCACCGCCGCGGCGGGCGTCGGCCCTTGTCGTCGTCCCGGGGTCAGCGGGACTGGTCCCGGCCGCCCTCGGGGAGGTCGGCGCGGTGGCTGCCGGTGCGCGCGGGCAGCGTGCCGTGCTCGGCCTCGGCATCGGGATCGAAGTCGAAGTCGATGTCCGCGACCTCCTCGTAGGGATCGCTGAGCACCGGCACCTCGGTGGTGTAGGTCGGCTCGACCACGTAGTCCTCGGTGTCGAACTCGTCGTCCTCCTCGCGCCGCTCGTACTCCTCCGGGGGCAGCACCTGTGCCCATTCGCGGGTGCGCACCTGGGGCAGCTCGCCGGCGTCCTCCTTCAGCGCCCGCACCAGCGCGTACATCTGGAAGAAGCCCATGACGAAGAACGGCAGGCCCACCAGGATGATCGTGGACTGCAGGGCCGTCAGGCCGTCGGAGCCGGAGAAGACCAGCAGCGAGGCGGTCACCAGCGCGATCGCCACCCCCCAGAAGAGACGCTGCCCCAGCGGGTTGTAGTCCTCATGGCCGTTGGCCATCGAGTCGGTCACCAGGGCGGCGGAGTCCACCGAGGTCACGAAGAAGATGACCACGAGGATGATGGCGATCACGGAGACGACGGTGGCCCCCGGATAGTGCTCGAGGAAGGCGAACAGCGCCCCGGGGATGTCCTCCTGACCCACCACCTGATCGACGAGACCGCCCTCGCCGTTCATCTCGATGTCGAAGCTCGAGTAGGCGAAGACGCCGAACCAGATGATGGAGAAGGCCGAGGGGATCGCGAGCACGCCGGCGACGAACTCGCGGATGGTGCGGCCGCGGGAGATGCGGGCGATGAAGATGCCCACGAACGGCGACCAGGTGATCGTCCACGCCCAGTAGAAGACGGTCCAGGTGTTCTGCCAGCCGGTATCGGAGAAGGTGTCGTTCCACAGCGCGAGCTCGGGCAGGTTGAGGAGGTAGCTCCCCAGGGACTCGAAGGTCCCCTTGACCACGAACAGCGTGGCACCGCCGGTCACCAGCACGAAGATCAGCAGCAGCACCGCCGTGACGATGTTGATGTTCGAGAGCAGCTTGATGCCCTTGTCCAGGCCCAGCGACACGGAGATCAGGGCCAGGCCGCTGACCACGCCGATGATGATGAGGTTCCAGCCCGCGTTCTCCGGCACCCCGAACAGCTGGTTGAGACCGCCGTTGATCTGCAGCGTCCCCAGGCCCACGGAGACGGCGATGCCGAACACGGTGCCGATGATCGCGATGATGTCGATCATCTTGCCGACCGGGCCGTGGATGCCCTCGCCGAGGATCGGCTGGAAGATCGAGCTGACGCGCGGCGGCAGGTTGCGCTTGTGGATGAAGTACGCGAAGCACAGCGCCGGGAGCGTGAAGATCGTCCAGGTGTGCAGCGTGAAGTGGTAATAGGTGAAGTTCATGGCGTCCTTCGCCGCCTCCACCGTGCCGGCCTCGATGCCGAGGTCCGCGCCGCGCGGCGGGGCGCCGAAGTGGCTGATCGGCTCCGCGACGCCCCAGAACATGAGGATCGAGCCGATCCCGGCGGCGAAGAGCATCGCGAACCACGCCATGTTGGAGTGCTCCGGCGGCTCGTCGTCGGGCCCCAGTTTCACCCGCCCGAAGCGCCCGACCGCGATCACGACGAGGAAGGCGAGGAAGACGGTGACGCCCAGGATGTAGAACCAGCCGAGGTTCGTCAGCAGCCAGTCGGAGGCGACGGACACCGCGGCGTTCAGGGGGTCGGTGAAGACGATCGTCCCGATGACGAAGGCGAGGATGATCGCCGCCGACCCGAAGAAGATCACCGGCGAGGTGCGCAGGTGAAGGGCATCGTGCAATCGGTTCAGCATGGTGGTCTCGACTCCTCGTTGGCGACCCGTCACCGAACGACGATCGACACCCCTGGGGTGCGCCGGTGAGGCCTGCTTCTCGGTGCGCTGGTCCGTCCGATGGTTGTACAAGTGCTCAGAACGGTGCCACAGATTCTGCCCGTGCCCAAGTCCCGACGCGCCCTGCGCGGGGCTGAAGGGCAGGTCGTCGGCCTGCGGCCGGGTGCCCGGAGCCGCTCAGGAGCGGCGCGCCGGCGCCTCGGCGGCCGCCTCCGCCGGGGCGGGGCGGAGGGCGAGCAGGACGGCGACGGCCACGGCCGCGCCGACGGCGAGCACCGTCGCCGCGGCGATCAGCGGATCGCTCTGCAGCAGGCGCGGGATCAGCCGCGCGGGCACCAAGGCCGCGAAGGAGAAGGCGGCCAGGGTGCCGAGATAGGAGCCGACCATGAAGCCGCGGTGGACCGGGACGCTGCCGCGGCGGATCGCGGTGATCGCCAGCACCAGGCACACCAGGGTCCAGATCGACAGCCCGTGCAGCCAGGAGAAGCCGTCCGGCATGATCGCGAAGCTCGTGGCGCACACCAGCACCATCGCCGCGACCCAGCTGGTCCCCAGGAGTCGGTGCGCGCGGTCGCGGCGGCGGCGGAGGATCTGCACGGGCCCCAGGAGAAGCACGTACAGGGCGCAGATCGCATGCGCGGCGATGACCGGCGTGAAGGTGTCCACGAGGCCTACGATAGTGACGCTATCCCCCGCGGCGCCATCAAGATAGTGGCTGGTCGCCGCACTATCCACCACGGCCACGGAGAGCCCGGAGGAGGAGCATGCTGCTGAGCGAGCTGGCCGCGGCGAGCGGCTGCAGCACGGCGTCGATCAAGTACTACCGGCGCGAGGGCCTGCTGCCGCCCGGCGAGCGACTGACGGCGACCCGCCAGGAGTACGGGGCGCGCCACCTCGAGCGCCTCCAGCTGATCCAGGTGCTGCGCGAGATCGCCGACGCCCCGATCGCGCGCATCGGCCGGCTCACGGCGCTGCTCGACGATCCGGAGCAGCCGGTGCTGCGCGCCCTCGAGGAGGCGCAGGCGATCGCCCTGCACGCGGAGGTGGACGGCACCGGGGCCGGGACCGGCCGGCCCGAGCACCCTTCGGTCGCGGTGCTCCTGGAGCGCCTGGACTGGCCCGACATCGACTCCGTCCCGCGCCGCGCGCTCGACGACCTGCTGGCCGCGCTCGAGCGCTGGGAGATGCCCACCGATCCCGACCTGCTGATGACCTATGCCGAGCCGGTCGCCCGGATCGCCCGGCGGGACCTCGCCTCCCTCCGGGGCGAGCAGGGGACGGAGGAGTCCGCGCCCTCGGATGACGTCGTGGTCCTGCGGGTGGTGGCCGGCACGATCGCCTTCGACCGGCTGATGCAGGTCCTGCGCGCCCTGGGGCATCTGTCGCTGAGCGTGCGGGACGCCGCCGACCGCACCGGGTGAGGTCTCCCGCCCCTCCGTCGGCATCGACGTTCGCGCCGCCGGGGCGTGACCGATAGCGTGAGCACACGAGTTCGACGTCACCTCGGAGGAGACCATGAGCAACCCCTACGGCCTCGGCGGGCCGTCCGCGCCGCCTGCGCAGCCCGCGCCGCCCGCGCCGCCGGCGAAGAACAGGACCCCCCTGTACATCGGCCTGGCCTGCGGCTGCCTGCTCCTCATCGCCGTGGTGGTGGCGGCCGTCGGCGTCGGCTTCTTCGTCCTGTCCGACCGCGGAGGCTCGGAGCCCACGAGCACGACGAGCGTCACCACCGACGAGGAGCCGACGGAGGACGAGCCGACCGAGGACGAGCCGACCGAGGACGAGCCGACCGACGGCCCGATCGAGACGCCCACCGACGATCCGAGCGATGACCCGACGGAGGACCCCACCGGTGGCGCGACCGTCTCCATCTCGGTCTCCACGCCCGAGGAGGGCACCACCCTCGAGACCACCGACGAGACCATCGAGACCGAGAACGGCAAGTTCATCGGGGTCGCCGTGACGATCACCAACGAGGGGGACGAGGAGGTGGGGCTCTCCAGCGACCTGTTCCGCTTCTACGACACCGACGGCCAGCAGCACCGCCTGGTGTTCGGCTCCTTCTCCACCTCCGGCCCGGAGATCGCCCCCGGCGAGGAGGCCACGGCGCTGCTGTACGCGGACGTCCCGGAGGACATGGAGCTGGAGTCCGTGAGCTACACCGACGAGGTCGGCACCGGCGGCGAGGAGATGGTCATCCCCGTCGGCTGAGGCCCGCGGAGGACGCCTTCACAGGGAATGGACAGCGCCGGCGCAGTGCATTCCAGGCAAAGGTGTGCAGACTCGTCTCAACGCGTTACCGGAGGATCCGCTGACTGAGGAGGAGGCGGAGTCCGCAGATCCGGGACGCGGGGGAAAGGGATGGCCCCGGCTCGTGGGGACGGGCCGGGGCACTTTTCTGTCTGCACCACGACGATGCTGGTCAGCGCCGCAGATCGATCCCGAAGACACGCCGGATCTGTGCCACCGCATGCCGGGTGAACCGCCGCTCCGAGGGCGTCGAGGCGAAGGCCAGCACGAGTCCGGGATGGTCCGGATGCGTGACCTTCCCGTGCCCGGCGCCGGGGGTGAGGACGAATCCGGCCACCTCCATGCGCCGCAGCAGCTCCCGTCGCGTGGTGGGGTGACGAGTGCCACGCCCACCGCGGACGCTCGGCCCGGCGGCGTCCTCGGCGATGTCCAGGGCCGGCTCGTACTCCTCCGGTCGCACCGAGAGCGCGTAACGGGCGGAGAACAGACCGATCACGGCGTTGTCCGCGCGGCGCACCTGCACCACGACCTCGCCGCGCAGGAAATGGTCGCTGGCGCCGGCATCGGCGGTCCAGGCGTCCTCCGGGTCGGCGACGGCCTGCACGATCTGCTCCGTGCCGAGCCCGCTCACGCCCACGGTCCGGATGTCCGCGTCCGCGATCCGCAGCGGACGCGGCAGGGGGCGCGGATCCTCGGCGCGCAGCGTGTGCACCGCATCGGGAGGGGGCGCCGGCAGCGGCCGCGGCGGCTCGATGCTCTCGGCACGGCGGCGCGGCAGGCGGGCCGACGGGCCCGCGCTCGGCGTCGAGGGCGGCGGGACGGGCCGCTTCCCGGTCGCGCTCCAGTCGACCGGCCGCACGGCGCGGGCCGGATCGGTGCGGCCCTTCAGCGCCCGCGGCGTGGGGCGCGGCGCCCCGCGCCCGTCCGTCGTCTCCGCCATCGCTGCCGCCTCCCTGCTCGTCGGTCCGCCGCCTCCGATGGTGGCATGCGACCGCGGTCCAGTACCGTGGCCACCGTCGTCATCCCTCTGATCGTGAGGAACCGCGTGTCCCCTCGAGGCCTCCGCCCCCGTCCGTCCCGCGCCGGTCTGGCCGGTGCGCTGCTCGCGCTGACCCTGCTCGCCGGGTGCAGCGGCGGCGACGACCCCGCACCGGAGAGCTCCGCGCTCGAGGCGTCCGACGGCGGCGGCACCGCGAGCTCCGACGGCGGCGGCGCCTCCGACGCGGGCGGCGCCACGGCCGCCGCGGTTCCGCAGGACCCCTACCCGGCCACGCCCGCGCCCGAGGGCTTCACTCCACCGCCCTCCTGCACCGGTGAGGGCGCCTACTTCCTCGAGGCCGGGGCACCGGCGAACCCTGCGCTGCCCGAGCGCGCCGGGGAGACCCTCACCGTCGAGCTGGAGGCGATCGACGGCGAGAGCGCCGAGCTGGTCGCCACGATCGGCGACGGCGCGCCGCGATCGGTGGAGCCCGTCACGATCGGCGAGAGCGTCACGATCGATCTCTGGACGATCTCCGTGACCAGCGTCTGCGGCGACACCGAACAGGTCGAGTTCGACCTCATCGACTGACCGGGCCCGCCCGGTGGAGTCGCCGAGCTGGTCATACGGTCCCGTCTGAACGGCCGAACGCGACCAGATCACCAGCTCGAGGCCGCCTCGACGCCGGGCCGGCGCGTAGGGCGGCGGTGAGCCCCGGGACGCGGCCGGCTCAGCGCCGGGCGGCGCGGCGCACCAGCCAGGCTCCCGCGGTGAGCAGCACCAGGGCCGCGGCGGCCGGCCCCTCGGCGCCCACTCCGGTACGGGCGAGCTCGCTCGCGTCCTCGGACCCGGTGGTGACGGAGCCGTCGTCGACGACGATGGGCTGCGCGCCGCCCGCCGGGACCTGCACCGTGCCCGCATCATCGGTCCCGGTGCCGCTCCCCTCCTCCGGTGACGGGGCCGCACCGACCGCCGGGGACTCCTCGCCGTCCGGGCCCCTGCCCTGCACCGCCGGGGTCTCCTCGTCACCGGCCGACGGAGCCTCCTTCTCTGCTGCCTCGTCCTGACCGTCGCCCGGTGCGGGCAGCTCACCCGCGGGATCCTCCCCCGCCGGGCTCTCGTCGTCGCCGACCGGGTCCCTGCCTCCCGTGGCCAGCTCCTCGTCCTCCTCCACCGCCGGCGGCCCGCCGTCGTCGGGGATCACTCCCTCCTCGGGATCCGTGGTCTCCTCCTCGCCCGGCGTCGGAGCGATCAGCTCGGCATCGCACGAGGCGTCCAGCAGGCCGATGCCGCGCAGGGCATGGCCGTCGGTGTCGGCGTCGTCGGCGAACCAGGCGCCGCGGACCCCGTCGGTGCAGACCTCGATGGGCTCGAGCGCCACGCCCTCGTTCGCGAGGGAGGCGGGAATGCCGTCGGCCCGGGCGAGGACCTCCGGGGCCTCGGCCCCGGCGTCGAGGTCGTAGCGCACCGACGCGCCGCCCAGGCCCTCGTCGGCGAAGGCCCACAGGGTGTTCGTGGACGGGTCGTGGTCCAGCGCCATCAGGCCGTCCAGCGGGGACTCCAGCGTGGCCAGCAGCGTCGCCTCGCCGCCGGTGTGGAGGGCGAGGGCGTACACGTCGCCGGTGTCCTCGAGGGCGACGAACCCGTAGGCCTCCGCGGCCGGGATCTCGACGCCCAGTCCGGCGAGCGCGTTCGCGGGCACCATCTCGATGCCCTCCGCTCCCCCGTTCGCGCTGGTGGCGGGCAGCAGCGCGGTCAGGTCCCATTCCGAGGACGCCGTGAGGACCTCGCCATCGGCCGAGGGATCGTAGGCGAGCACGGTGCTGCGGGAGGTGCCCTTGGCGTCGTTGTCCCGCTCGGCGGCGACGTAGAGGCGGCCGTCGGCGCCCACGGAGATGCCCTCGCCGTCGGGGGTGCCGGTGTCGTCGGCGAAGCGGGTCGCCTTCCCGCCGGCGGGCCATCCCTCGCTCGCGGCCCAGAGCCCGTCCTCTCCCTCCTGCAGACGGGAGATCTGCCCGGCGTCGTTGTTCACGGCCCACAGCACCCGGTCGCCGTCCGGGAGGATCTGCAGATCCAGGCCCGAGAGATCCTCACCGTGGTCGCTCTCCGCATCGAGCACGACCAGCTCCCCGTCGGTGGGCAGCGGCGTCTCGGCGATCGGCTCCTCGTCGGGACCGCAGTCGTTGGCCTCCCCGGGCGTCGCCGTCGCCGCGACCAGGTGCTCGCCCGCGCACAGCGCGAGCGAGGCCTCCGCGTGCTCGGTCCAGGTCAGCTCCCCGAGCACGGCGCCGGCGGGATCCTGGAGGCGCACGGCGTCCTCGCCGCCCAGGCCGAAGCCCAGCTGGTCCCCGGTGATCAGGAGCAGCTCTCCGGGGGCGAGGACGGTGCCCTCGGGAAGGGTGTGGACGTGGTCGTCCTGAGCGTCGAGGATCCCGTGGCCGGAGAGGTCCACGGCCTCCTCGCCGAGGTTCGCGAGCTCCACGAAGTCGTCCCCGGAGGAGGCGATCTCGTGGATCACCACGTCGCCGCAGGCGTTGGCGGCGCCCTTCGTGGGCAGGTGGCTCATCGAGTGCTCGCCGTCCCCGGTGCCGCACAGCTGCCAGGTCGGGTCCGCGTGGGAGTCCGCCGGCCAGGCGGCGACGTCGGCCTCGACGCCGTTCGGGGCGAACAGCCGGGCCTGGTCGCCCTTGCCCAGACCGAAGGCCATGCCCTCGGCGACGAACCGCTCCCCGGGGGCGAGGACGGTGCCGGCGGGGATCTCGAAGGGGATCTCCGCCGGGATGTCCTTCTCGTCCAGCAGGTACCAGCCGGTGAGGTCCACCGCGACGTCCGAGACGTTGGTGAGCTCGACCCAGTCCTCGCGCGAGGTGACCTCGGTGATCCGGACCCGGTCGGCGTCCTCGTGCTCCTCGGGGGCCGGCGGCGGGACGTATGCGCCGGAGTTCTCGGTGCCCTTGGTGGGCTCCTGCGCGGCGACCACCTCGTCGTCAATCACGATGTAGGTGGTGGACGCGTGCTCGGTCCAGGCGAGCTCGTCGATGACGGTGGTGCCGTCGGCCGCGATCAGCCGCGCCGCATCATCCTTCCCGAGCCCGAAGTCGAAGCCGCCCGCGGCGGCGTCGGCGTGGTCGAGCACCAGCAGCTCGCCGGGGGCGATGACGGTGCCCGCGGGGATGGTCCAGGTCCGGGAGTCGTCGTCCGTGAGGAACCAGCCGGAGAGGTCCACCTCCTCGGCGCCGGTGTTGACCAGCTCCACCCAGTCCTCGCCACCGGCGGGGTCGTCGGACTCGACCTCGGAGATCCGCACGTCGGCGTCCGCGGCGAGGGCGGGGGCCGACGGGGCCAGCACGGCGAGACCGACCAGCGGCAGGGCGAGGACGAACGCCCCGGTGAGAGCTGCCAGGCGGCAGGGGACGGCATCGGGGCGCACGGGGACTCCTGGGGATCGCGGGAGGGACGGGCGCATCACAGCATCGACCGGCGAACAGCCGGGGATCCGGGCATGAACACCAGGTGGCGATCCGGGGCCCGAGGCACGCGGCATGATGGGAGGATGCCCGCCCCGCCTGCCCCGCACCGCTTCGATCTCGCCGCTCTCGGCACCGGCCTGCCCGTCGCCGCCGCCCGCGCGGAGCTCGAGACGGCGGCCGCGACGGGCGCCATGGTGATCACCGCGCCGCCCGGCACCGGCAAGACCACCCTGGTCCCGCCGCTGGTCGCGAACCTCGCCGAAGGGCTCACGCTCGTCACCCAGCCGCGGCGGGTCGCCGTGCGGGCGGCGGCGCGCCGCGTCGCCCAGCTCGACGGCAGCGCGCTGGGCGGGCCGGTGGGCTTCACGGTGCGGGGGCAGCGGGAGGTCGGGTCCGCGACGCGGCTGGAGATGCTCACCCCGGGGGTGCTGCTGCGGCGCCTGCTGCGGGACCCGTCCCTGCCGGGCGTCGGCGCCGTGCTGCTCGACGAGGTCCACGAGCGCTCCCTGGAGACGGACCTGCTGCTGGGGATGCTCGCCGAGGCCCGGCAGCTGCGGGAGGACCTGCTGGTGGGGGCGATGTCCGCGACCCTCGACGCGCATGCCGTGGCCGGTGTGCTGGACGGCGCGGCGATCGTCGAGGTCCCCAGCGCCCTGCACCCGCTGAGCATCTCCCACGCCCCCTCCCCCGCGCCGCGGCTCGACGCGCGCGGGGTGACCCGCGAGTACCTCGACCACCTCGCCCGCACCGCCGCCCGTGCCCAGCGCGAGCACGCCACCGACGCCCTCGTCTTCGTGCCCGGCGCCCGGGAGGTCGACGAGACGGTGGCGCGCCTGCGCTCCCTCGTCGGCGAGGAGGTCGAGGTGCTGCCCCTGCACGGGCGGCTGCCCGCAGCGGAGCAGGACCGCGCCACCGGCGGCCGACGCCCCGGCGAGCGGGCGCGGATCGTGGTCTCGACGGCGCTCGCCGAGAGCTCCCTGACCGTCCCGGGGGTGCATCTCGTGATCGATGCGGGACTGTCCCGGGAGGTGCGGCGGGACCGCGGCCGGGACATGACGGGCCTGGTCACGCTCAGCGCCTCGCGCGCCGCGGCCGAGCAGCGCGCCGGCCGCGCCGCCCGCCAGGGGCCCGGGGCGGCCGTGCGCGTCTACGCCGAGTCCGACCTCGCGGGCATGCCCGCGCAGTCCCCGCCGGAGATCACCGCCGCGGACCTCACCGATGCCGCGCTGTGGCTGGCCTGCTGGGGCACGCCCCGCGGCGAGGGCCTGCCGCTGCTCACGCCACCGCCGCGCACGGAGATCGCCGCGGCGGAGCGGACGCTGCACGCGATGGGTCTGGTGGACTCGGGCGGGCGGCCCACGGCGACCGGCACCGAGGTCGCCGCCCTGCCGATCGGCGTGCGGGAGGCACGGGCGCTGCGGGACGGCGCCGCGCGCCTGCCCGGCCCGGAGGCCGCCCGCGCCGCGGCCGAGGTGGTCGCCGCGATCTCCGACGACCATCGCGCCGTCGGCGCCGATCTCCCCCGTCTGCTGCAGGAGCTGCGCTCCGGCCGGGCCCCGGGCGTCGAGCGCTGGCGGCGGGAGAGCCGACGCCTGACACGGATCGCCCGGGAGGCGCCCGCCGGTCCCCGCCCCGCCCCCGTCGCCGCGCCCGGACCCGCCGAGCAGGCCGGTGCGGTCCTCGCCCTCGCCCGCCCCGAGCGGATCGCGCGGCGCACCGGAGCGGGCTCCCGCTCCTATCTCCTGGCCTCCGGCACCCGCGCCGCGCTCCCCGAGGGCAGCTCCCTGCTGGGCGCGGAGTGGCTCGCGGTCTGGGAGGTGCAGCGCGCGGAGGGCCGTGCGGCCGACGGCACCGGGGCGGTGCTGCGCACCGCGGCCCCGCTCACCGAGGAGGACGCGCTGCTGCTGGGCGGGGGGCTGCTGGTCGAGGAGCGCACGGCCGTGCTCGAGGGCGGGGCGGTGCGGGCACGGCGCCGTCGCGCGCTCGGCGCGATCGAGCTGTCCTCCACGCCGGTCGCCGCCACCGCCCAGGACACGGTGCCCGCGATCCTCGCCCACGTCCGCGACCGCGGCCTGGACGCGCTCTCCCCCACCGAGGGAGCTCGGGAGCTGCGGTCACGCCTCGCCCTGGTCCGTCGCGAGCTCGGCGCGCCATGGCCGGCGATGGACGAGGTCTCCCTGCTGGACGGGCTCGAGACATGGCTCGCCCCGCAGCTCTCGGCGCGCACCACCCGCCTGGAGAGGATCGACGTCGCCGGCGGTCTGCGGCACCTGCTGCCCTGGCCCGAGGCCGCGGAGCTCGACGCACTGGTGCCCGAGCGGCTCGCGGTCCCCTCCGGCGGCAGCGCCCGCATCGCCTATCCCGCGCCGGATGCGGAGGACGGACGGCCGGTGGTCGCGGTCAAGCTGCAGGAGCTGTTCGGGCTGGCCGAGACACCGCGCCTGGTCCGTGGCCGGGTGCCGGTGCTCTTCCACCTGTTGTCCCCGGCCCGTCGGCCCCTCGCCGTCACCGACGATCTGCGCTCCTTCTGGGACGGTCCCTACCGGGAGGTGCGCAAGGAGATGCGCGGGCGCTACCCCAAGCATCCCTGGCCGGAGGATCCGTGGACCGCCCCGGCGACGGCTCGGACCACGCGGGCCGCGCGGCGCTGAGGATCAGCCCCCGGCCGCGGCGGCGGCGCCGCCCGCCGTGGCGGCCGCCATCATCGCCGCGGTCATGTCCTGCACGACCCGCTTCATGGCCGCCGCCGCGGGGTGGTCGATCTCCAGCGCCTGGATCCGCTGATCGAGCTCGCGGCGCGAGAGGCCGGGCAGATCGGTGCGCAGGATGCGGTGGGCGATGCCGAGCGCCCGCAGCAGCTCCATCAGGATCCCGTCCTGCAGGCTCGCGTCCCGAGGGTCGGCGACCGCGAGCGCGACCCGGGAGCGCAGCGCCCGCTCGAGGGTGTCGTCATGGGCGGGCCAGGTGGTGGTGAACCAGCCGTCGCGACGCTGTACGGCGCCCGCGGCCACGAGGCTCTCGCCGATCACCTCGGTGAGATCCATCGAGCGATGGGAGATCACGGACGTCAGGGGCTTGCCGTCGAGCTCGGTGAGCGCACCGAGCGCCTGGTCGAGCACCGGGATGCCGAGCGAGGCGGTGTCCTGCACCTGTACGCGGGGGCGGCGATCGGTGCTCAGCTCCACCTTCTCTCGCAGCGTCAGCTCGGTGACCGCGGCGGCGGCGAGCGCCTGCCGGCGGAACTGGGTCGAGTCCTGCCGGCCGGCATCGTTGGTCAGCAGCAGGAACAGCTCTCCGGGGATCGTCGTGGTGGCCATGGGGGAAGTCTGCCCGGCTCGCCGCCTGCGCGGCACCCCGGAAAGTCCCCTCTCCCCGTCCGACCTTCGTCGATCACGGCCGTAGACTCCCGGGGTGCGCTGCCACCATTTCGACGCCGGGGAGTGCCGCTCCTGCACCCTCCTGGACCTCCCCCGCCCCCGGCAGCTCGCCGCGGGCCGCGAGCGCGTCGAGGCCCTGCTGGATCCGCACCTCGCACCGGGCGTGTCCTGGGACGGGCCGATCGTCGGTGCCGAGGCCGGCTTCCGCGCCCGCGGGAAGATGGCGGTGGGCGGCACCGCGCAGTCCCCCGTCCTCACCCTGCCCGGCCAGGCAGCCGGCGCGGACCTCTGCGACTGCCCGCTGTACCCCGCGGGCGTCGAGGAGGTGCTGGGCGGCGTCCGGGAGCTGATCCGCCGCGCCCAGGTGCCGCCCTACGATGTGGGCCGCCGCCGCGGAGAGATCAAGAACGTGCTGGTCACCACCTCCCCGGAGGGGCAGCATCTGCTGCGCCTGGTGTTGCGCAGCGAGAGCGCGCTGGAGAGGATCCGCGAGCACCTGCCGCGCCTGCTGGACGCGCACCCGTCGGTGGTGGGCGTCAGCGCGAACATCCACCCCGCGCACACCACCGCCGTCGAGGGCGAGCGCGAGATCCCGCTGGCCGGCACCGACGTCCTCCCGGTGCGCACCGGGGACGTGACCCTGCGCTCCCGGCCGCAGTCCTTCCTCCAGACCCACACCGAGGTCGCCGCTCAGCTGTACCGGCAGGGAGCCGCCTGGGCCGCGGCGGCCGTGGAGGGCCTCGGGTCACCGCGGGTGTGGGACCTGTACTGCGGCCTGGGCGGCTTCGCCCTGCACACCGCCCGCGCGCTGCCCGCCGCCCGGCTCACCGGCGTGGAGGTGTCCGCGCAGGCCATCGAGGGTGCCCGCGAGGCCGCGGACGCCGCAGGGATCGACGGAGCCCGATTCCTCGTCGGCGATGCGACCACCTGGGCGATCGAGGAGGCCGGCGGCCCCGACGGCCCTCCGGACCTGGTGATCGTGAACCCGCCGCGCCGCGGCCTCGGCGAGCGACTGGCCTCCTGGATCGAGCGCTCGGGCGTGCCGCACGTGGTCTATTCGAGCTGCAATCCGGCCACGCTCGCCGCCGATCTCGCGGCCATGCCCTCGCTCCGTGTCACGGCGGGGAGGTACGTGGACATGTTCCCCCACACCGAGCACGCCGAGGTCATCGTGCGCCTGTACCGTGAGGCCCCATGAGCGCCTCCCCCACCTCCCAGCTGTCCGACGTCACGCGCACGGTGTCCCCGGCGCGGCCCGGGAACGCCGTCGTCCTCTCCCAGATCTTCCCGGTCCCCGCCGCGGAGCTGTGGGCGGCCCTCACCACGGCGGACCGCCTGGCCCGCTGGTTCGGCCGCGCGAGCGGCGAGCTGGCCGAGGGCGGCCGCTACGAGCTGCCGGACATGGAGACCACCGGCACCGTGACCGCGCTCGAGGACGCCCGGCGCCTGCAGCTGACCTGGGAATCCGCCGGCTCCCGGAGTGTGATGGAGCTGCTGCTCGAGCCCGCCGAGGAGACCGGCGCCACGCGCCTCACCCTCCGCCACGAGGTGCCCGCGGACGCCCACTGGGCGGCCTTCGGCCCGGCGGCGACGGGCTGCGGCTGGGACGCCGCGCTCTACGGCCTCGCCCTCCATCTCGAGGACCCGTCGGCCGACGTCCTCGCGCAGCTCGGCCCCTTCGCCATCTCCCCCGAGGGCGCCGAGTTCACCCGCGCCACGGCCGATGCCTGGTGCACGGCGCACGTCGCCTCCGGTGCGGACCGCAAGCCCGCCCGCAAGGCCTCGGTGCGGACCGCCGCGTTCTACCTCGGCGAGGAGCCCGACCTGTCGTGAGCGGCGTCGTCACCGTGCTGTCGCTGGGCGGCACGATCTTCATGACCCAGGACGCCGCGGGACAGCGGGCGGCTCCCGACGACGACGCCGGCGCCCGCCTGCTCGCCGCGGCCCTCGGGGGTACGCCGATCGCGTCCCGCGCGCTCGCGAACACCTCTTCCTCCGACATCCGCCCCCACCACCTGCGCGACGCGCTCGAGGCCGCCCGCCGCGCGGTCGACGAGGGCGCTCCCGGCGTGGTCCTCACCCATGGCACCGACACCCTCGAGGAGTCCGCCTTCCTGCTGGACCGCTACTGGGACCGGGAGGAGCCGCTCGTGGTCACCGGCGCGATGCGCCCGGCGAGCGAGCTCGGGGCCGACGGTCCGGCGAACCTCCGCGACGCGGTCCGCACGGCGCGTGCGCCCTCGGCCCGAGGGCTGGGGGTGCTCGTCGTCCTCGACGGCCACGCGCACCGCGCCGGCGAGGTCGCGAAGGTCTCCTCACGGTCCGTCGCGGCCTTCGCCTCCGCGCCGTCGGGCCCGCTCGCGATCGTCGAGGCGCAGGACCTCCGCCTGCTGCACCGGCCGCTCCCCCGTCCCGCCCCGCTGCCGGGTGCCCCGGCGGCCGCGCTCCCCCGGGTGCCGCTGCTCACCGCCGGGATGGACGAGGACCTCTCGCTGCTGGACCACCTGCCGCCGGGTGAGCGCATCGGCCTGGTCGTCGCCGGGGTGGGGATGGGGCACGTCTCCCCCGCCGCGATGCCGCGCCTGCGCCGGCTGATCGACGAGGGCACCCCCGTGGTGGTCGCGACCCGCATCCCCTCCGGCGGCACCTCCACCCACCACTACGCCTATCCGGGCAGCGAGGTGGACCTGCTGGAGTCCGGCGCCGTCATGGCCGGGCTGCTGCCGCCGGCCAAGTCGCGCCTGCTGCTGCAGGCCCTGCTCGCCGACGGCGCGGGAAGGGAGCGGATCCGCGCGGCCTTCGCGGACTACGCCTCCTGAGCCGCGGGCTCCGCGAGCAGCGGGGCGAGGTGCGCGGGATCGGCGAGCACGTCGAGTCCCGTGAGCAGCCCGTCCCGCCACCGGGGCAGGTACACGGCACGGACCGCACCACCGGGGACGTAGGCGGCCACGGGCACCCCGTCCCGCAGCCGCATCGGCGCCGCGAGCGCCGCCCGTCCGGCGAAGGCCCGGGCCACGGCGTCGCGTCCGCGCATCCGATCCTCGATCAGCGGTGCGCCGTGCTCGGCCCCGGCGGCGGTGAGCGCCAGCGCGGCCTCGTCGCCGCGCACCTCGATCTCGGGGTCCAGCAGCTGCAGCAGGGCGCCGAAGTCGCCCTCGCGGGAGGCGGCGAGGAACGCCTCGATCGCTCCCTCCCGCTGCGCGCGGGCTGCCGCGACGTCGACCGTGCGCAGCCGAGAACGCGCGCGGGAGGCGAGCTGCCGGGTCGCCGTGGGGCTGCGCTCGAGCATGGGCGCGATCTCGTCGAAGGGCAGGGCGAAGACGTCGTGCAGCACCAGCGCGAGCCGCTCGCGGGGCCCCAGCCGCTCCAGCATCACCGACAGCGCGAGTCCCAGCTCCTCGTGCCGCAGCGCCTGGTCGTCGGGGCCCTCGGCGGCGTCCTCGGGATCCGGGACCTCCTCGAGCGGGGCGTCCTCGTGCCGGCGCTCCCGCTGGCGGATCAGGTCGATGCAGACCCGGGAGACGACCGTGGTCAGCCACGCCTGGAGGTTCCCGATCACGGCGGCATCGGCACGGTGCAGACGCAGCCAGGTCTCCTGGACGGCGTCGTCGGCCGCCCAGGGTGAGCCGAGCGCGCGCTGAGCGATCGCGGTCAGGCGGGGGCGGTGCTCGTCGAAGCGCGCGGCGAGCTCCTCGAGCCTGCTCCCGTGGTCGGGCCCGTCGGCCGTCATCGGATCCTCCCCGTCCTCGCTGTCACACCCGGGCGCCCGCGGACGACTGAGGGGCAGGACGGTGCAGCCGCCCCGTCCCCGCATCCACACCGAGGAGCCGTCATGAGCCTACGTCCGCACTCCCTCGTCGACCAGCTGCGCACCGCCGTCCGCGGCCCCGTCCACGCTCCCGGCGACCCGGGCTTCGCGGTCGTCCACCGCCCCTGGAACCTCGCCGTCGCCCAGGACGTCCCCGCCGTCGTCGAGGCGAGGGACGCCGAGGACGTCCGCGCCGTCCTCACTCTCGCGGCGCGGCACCGTGTGCCGGTCGCCGCCCAGCCCACGGGGCACGGGGCCAGCGGTCGCGCCGCCGGAGCGATCCTGCTGCGCACGGGCCGCCTGGACGAGATCACGATCGATCCGCACCGCCGCGTCGCCCGGATCGGCGCCGGGGTCCTCTCCGGCGCGCTGCAGCGGGCCGCCGCCGTGCACGGCCTGACCGGCCTGCCCGGGAGCTCGCCGGTGGTGAGCGTCGCCGGGGTGGTGCTCGGCGGCGGGCTGAGCTGGTTCGGCCGCGCGCTGGGCTGGGCGGCGGACAGCCTGCTGGCCGCCGAGGTGGTCACGGCCGACGGCGCCCTGCGCCGCGTGGACCCGGACTCCGATCCCGAGCTGCTCTGGGCGCTGCGCGGCGGCGGGGGCGATCTGGCGGTGCTCACCGCGCTCGAGCTGCGCCTCCATCCCGCCCCGGCCGTGGTGGGCGGGCGCATGCTGTGGCCGGCCGAGCACGCCCGCGAGGTCGCCGCCGCCTTCGAGGAGATCACCGCCGCCGCCCCCGACCAGCTGACCACCTGGTTCTCACTGCTGACCCCGCCCGGCGGCGCGCCGCTCGTGGCGCTGGACGCGGCGTACCTCGGGCAAGAGGCGGAGGCGCGGGAGCTGCTCGCCCCGGCCGACCTCCTGCCGGCACCGCTGTCGGACACACGCGCGCCGATGAGCACCGCGGAGATGGGGACCATCACCGGTGAGCCCACCGACCCGACCCCCGGCGCCTCCCGCGCCGAGCTGCTCGGCGGAGTCGACGCCGCCGCGCTCGAAGCTCTGCTCGCCGCGCCGATCGCGCCGCTGCTCACGGCGCAGATCCGGCATCTCGGCGGGGCCTTCGCCCACCCGAGCGACAGCCCGCACGGCCCGCTGCTCGAGCCCTTCGTGCTCTACGCCTTCGGCCTGGCCCCCACCCCGGAGGCACAGGAGGCCGTGGTGCGCCGGCAGGCCGAGCTGGTCGCGCCGCTCCCCCTCACGGGGCGTGCGCCCCTGGTCTTCCTCGACCCGAGCAAGCGGATCGAGGACGCGCTGCCGCCCCGGTCCGTGGCGCGCCTGCGGGCGCTGAAGGAGCACTGGGATCCGGCGGACCGGGTCCGGGGGAACGTCGCGATCAGCGGCTGAGCCCCGGCGGGGTCAGACCTCGGCGCGCAGGATCTGCGTGACCGGGGTCCCGTCCGCCTCCGGGAACTCGAGCCCCAGCAGATGCGCGAAGGTCGCGGCCTCGTCGGTGACGGTGCAGCGCGTGATGCGCACCCCGGGCTCGATGTCCGGGCCGGTCATCGCGAACACGGCCTGGATGTCCTGCTCGGGCAGGTGGCCGTGCTGGGAGAGCAGGAAGGTGTAGTCCGGATCGAAGCGGCCGTACAGCGCACGCCCCTCCCAGGTGTTCTGGAAGTTCGTGCCGCTGGTGCCCTCGAGCACCCCGAGGAAGGGACCGGAGTAGCCGTAGCCCTCGCGCATGCTCTCCAGCGGGTGGAAGGCCTGGACGGGGATCCCGGGATCGGCGACCCACTCCTCCACCAGGGACAGCACCCGCTGCCGCACCTCCTCCCCGGCCTCCGGGTGCAGGTGCAGCTGGCCGGTGAGCCCGCAGCCGTGCACCCAGGCGTCGAAGGAGCTGACCTCGCCGGCCTCGTCGAGCTGCACCAGCCCCTCCTGGGCGAGGACGTGGTTGGCGCGGAAGCAGCGCCCCACCTCGACGTGCCCGTGGTCGGAGACGATCGCGACGTTGGTGTCCTCCGCGGTCCCGGCCTCCTCGAGGGCGGCGAGGATCTCCCCGATCCAGCCGTCGACCCGCTCGAAGGCCTCCCGCACCTGGGGCGTGAAGCGGCCGGTGGTGTGGCGGGCGGAGTCCACGTCCACGATGTGCACGAACATGACCTCCGGCGCGTCGGTGCGCAGGATGTCCGCCGCGACGGCGGTGTTGAAGCGGCCGAAGCGGTGCTTGCGGTCCCAGCCGATCTCCCCCGCGTGCCGCTCCGCGTACACCCGGCCGCGCGGGCTCGAGGCCGCGCGCAGCCGCTCGCGGGTGGGCTCGAGCCCGGCACGGTCCCAGATCTCGGGGACCGCGATGTCGATCGACGGCGACCACCCGGTCACCGGCCAGCCGACGCTCGCCGAGGTCAGACCCGCCTCACGGGCGAGGTCGAAGATCGTGGGGCAGGTGATGTCCCGGGCGTCCCAGAACCAGTCCGGCGTCCGCACCCCGGGGCTGACCTTCTCGTTCGCGTAGATCCCGTGGCCGGCGGCGGTGCGCGCGGTGGTCTGCGCGGTGTGATTGGGGTAGGTCACCGTCGGGTAGATCGCCTCCGCACTGCCCCAGGCACCGGAGAGGATCCGCGCGAAGTGGGGCAGGGTGCGGGCGAAGGGCACGTCCACGACGCTCATGGCGTCGATGGACAGCACCAGCAGGCGGCGGCGCGCGGCGGCGTCGGTCACGGAGGACTCCTCGGGTGGGCGTGGTGTGGAAGCGCTCCCACGCTAGGGAGCCCGTGCCACGAGCCGGGGACGAGGGGATGACCGACCGACGAACAGCGCGCGGCGTGCTGTTCATCGTCCGGTCGGCGCCCTCTCAGGCGGTGTCCACTGCCTGATCTCCTACCGGCTCGTCCCTCGCCAGCACGTCGATCAGGCGGCGCGGCAGAGGCAGAAGGGGTGACCGGCCGGGTCGAGGTAGACCCGGAAGCTGCCCGAGGCGGAGGGTTGGTGCTCGTGGACCACGGCGCCGAGGGCGAGGGCACGGGGCTCCGCCCCGTCGATGTCCGAGACGGCGAGGTCGAGGTGGAACTGCTGCGGGTGCGCGCCGGCGGGCCAGGTGGGCGCCCGGTAGTCGTCGATGCGCTGGAAGGCGAGGGTGGCCTCGCCCTCGGGGTTCTCGGGGGTGTGCCCGCCGCGCGGCGGGACCAGCTGCGCCCAGTCGGCGTCGCTGCCCTCCTCCACGCGCCAGGTCAGCAGCTTCGCGTAGAAGGTCGCGAGAGCGAGGGCATCGGGGCAGTCCAGGACGATGAGATCGAGAGTGGGGATGACGGGGTCCAGCTCCGTGGTGTCCATGGGGCCACGGTAGGAGTCCTGCGTCACAGAGGGAAGAGGCGCGCCGTGCGGTCCCTCGCGCCGTCGACGCCTCGGCGCGCGGACCCCGCGGCGCCTTCGGCGCCCGTCCTTCACGATCACTGTCGGAATGCGGCCAGGCAGGCCCCTATACGCCCCGCCTGTCCATATTCCGACAGTGATCGTCATCGACACGCCCTCGCCCAGCCCGGACTCGCGACCCACTCCGGCTTCGCCCGGGGCGAAGCGGGCGGGCATCGGCCGCGCCGCGGTGACAGACTGGAGGGGCACGCCGCGCGCCCCGACCGTCGAGAGGTGAACCGATGACCATTC
The DNA here is from genome assembly GCF_003347015.1 of Brachybacterium sp. YJGR34. Lineage (GTDB taxonomy): Bacteria > Actinomycetota > Actinomycetes > Actinomycetales > Dermabacteraceae > Brachybacterium. The sequence continues at coordinate 335,133 of NZ_PNFB01000001.1, read as the reverse complement.
CTGCTGACCCGAGCCCTGCCCTGCAGGAGTACGCCCATCCCGAGAAGCTCGTGACCACGCAGTGGCTCGAGGACCACCTCGGCACCGACGGCCTGGTCGTCGTCGAGTCCGACGAGGACGTGCTGCTCTACGAGACCGGCCACATCCCCGGGGCGGTGAAGATCGACTGGCACCTGGACCTCAACGATCCCGTCACCCGCGACTACGTCGACGGCGAGGGCTTCGCCCGCCTCATGGACGCCTCCGGCATCACGCCCGAGACCACCGTGGTGCTTTACGGCGACAAGTCCAACTGGTGGGCCGCCTACGCCCTGTGGGTCTTCGCGCTGTTCGGCCACGCCGATGTGCGCCTGCTCGACGGCGGCCGCGCCGCGTGGCAGGCCGAGGGCCGCGCGATGACCACCGCGGACGCGGGCCGCCCGACCCCCACCAGCGGATACCCCGTGATCGCCCGCGAGGACGCCCCGCTGCGCGCCTTCCGCGAGGATGTGCTGACCACCCTGGGCGGGCCTCTGATCGACGTGCGCTCCCCGCAGGAGTACTCCGGCGAGCGCACCCACATGCCGGACTACCCCCAGGAGGGAACCATCCGCGGCGGGCACATCCCCACCGCCCGCTCCGTCCCCTGGGCGCGCGCCGCCGCCGAGGACGGCCGCTTCCGCTCCCGTGCGGAGCTGGAGGCGATCTACCGCGAGGAGCTCGGCTTCGAGGCCGCCGAGCCGACCATCGTGTACTGCCGCATCGGCGAGCGCTCCGCCCACACCTGGTTCGTGCTCACCCACCTGCTGGGCTTCGAGAACGTGCGCAACTACGACGGCTCCTGGACCGAGTGGGGCAACGGCGTGCGCCTGCCGATCGCCGTGGGCACCGAGCCCGGCGAGGTCCCCGCCCGATGAGCGAGGAGACCGCACTGCCTCCGGCGTTCACCGAGATCGCCGAGGACTTCCACGCCCTGGGGGGACGGGACCGTCTCCAGCTGCTGCTGGAGTTCTCCCAGTCCCTGCCCGAGCTCCCGGAGCGCTACGCGGAGCACCCCGAGCTGCTCGAGCCGGTGCCCGAGTGCCAGTCGCCGATCTTCCTGATCACCGAGGTGGACGGCGAGGGCCGCGGGGCGACGGCGCGTCTGTTCTTCTCCGCGCCGCAGGAGGCGCCGACCACCCGCGGCTTCGCCGCGATCCTCGCCGAGGCCCTCGACGGCCGCACCGTCGGCGAGGTGCTCGAGACCCCGGAGTCCGTGACGGGATCCCTGGGCCTCGCCGAGGTGGTCAGCCCGCTGCGCCTGAACGGCATGGCCGGCATGCTCGTGCGCATCAAGCGCCAGCTCGCGGCGAAGGCCGGGCTCTGACCGGTCCTCAGGACGGCGGCGGGGTGCGCGGGGCCGAGGACCCCGAGCCGCCGGACCGCCCCTCGCCCTCCCGGTGGCCGTACTTCCCGTAGGCCTTCCCCGCGCCGGAGCGCAGCACGCTGAAGGCCGCCCGACCGGCCTCGGACTGGGCGAAGTCGAAGGCGGCCTGGGCGCGCTGGGAGAAGCCCGCCCGGTCCGCCTCGGTGGCGTCACGGTCCGTCGGCCCGCCCTGGGGCGAGGCGCCCTCCGGCTCCGGCGACTCCCCGCGGCCGATCCGCGCATGGCGCTCGCGGGCGGCCCGGAGCTCGAGGGGCACCCGCACCTGCCGCACCAGCGTCGTGCGGACGTCCTCGCGGATGATCTCCGCCTGCTGCTCGAGGAAGCGCTCGAGGTCCCCCGCGCTCTGCTCCAGCGCCTCGATCTCCTCCGGCGCATCGAGCGCGTCCAGGGCGTAGGCCCGCCCCAGCAGGAAGGAGGCCAGATCCGCGGCGACCTCGGGCGAGAGACCGTAGGCGTCCGAGGAGCTGCGCGCCCGGCGCAGATCCGCGGCGTCGTCCCGCTCCAGGGTGCTGGGGGCGATCACCACGGCGCTCAGCACGTCCTCGACGAAGGCCTGGAAGCTCGCCTCCCCGGGGACGTCCGCGCGGCGCAGCGCGGTGCGCCCGGAGTCCTCCGGCAGCCGCACCTGCTCGATGCCCTCGCGGGCGAACTCGTCCTGCGCGGCGCGGCGCATGAGCCGCCGGGCGGCGCGCAGCAGGTGACCGGCATCGGCGTCGCGCGGGATCTCCGGCGCGACCGCGCGGGCGTCGGACACCACCCTCGACCGAGCGGTCGCCGCGGCCGAGCGGCGGCGGGCGAGAGCGGGAACGGACGCGATCTGCTCCCGGAGCGTGGCGATCGGCTTCATGGTCCTGCCTCCTGCGGGGTGGGCGACCCCTCCATCGTACGGACGAGCGGGCCGCGGGACCCTTCCGGTCCGGACGGAGAAGTGCAAGCATCGGGGCACGACCGATCTCAGGAGGAGAAGACATGGCCGACCTCGCCTACACCATCCCCGGACTCGGCGCCGACGACTCCCGCCGCCTCGTCGAGGCGCTGCAGGAGCGTCTGCACGCGATGAACGACCTCCAGCTCACCCTCAAGCACGCTCATTGGAACGTCACCGGCCCGCGCTTCATCGCGGTCCACGAGATGCTCGACCCGCAGGTCGAGGAGGTCCGCGGCGACGCCGACGACCTCGCCGAGCGGATCGCGCAGCTCGGCGGCTCGCCCGTGGGCACCCCCGGTCGGCTCGTCGCCGAGCGCGGCTGGCAGGACTACGACCTGGGCAAGGCCGATACCCAGGATCATCTGCGCGCCCTCGATCAGGTCTACGACGGCGTGATCGCCTCGAACCGCAAGGCGATCACCCTCGCCGGCGAGCTGGATCCGCTCACCGAGGACATCCTCATCGAGCAGACCCGCGGTCTCGAGAAGTTCCAGTGGTTCATGCGCGCGCATCTCGAGGGTTCCTCGTCCTGACCTGCCTCTCCGGGGCCGGGGTACGGTGAGGGCCGCCGACCCACCAGGAGGACCCCGCATGCCCGTCGCCGCCCCCACCGCCGAGGAGCTCGCCCTGCTGCAGGACGAGGCGGTGCGCTTCACGCGCGAGCTGATCCGCATCGACACCACGAACTTCGGCGGCAACGATCCCGCCACCTGGGGCCGCGGGGAGACGGAGGCGGCCCAGTACGTGGTGGCACGGCTGCAGGAGGTGGGCCTCTCGCCGCAGGTGATCGAGTCCGCCCCGGGCCGCCCCAGCGTCCTGGCCCGGATCCCCGGGGCGGATCGCGAGCGCGGCGGCCTCATCCTCCACGGCCACCTCGACGTGGTCCCCGCCCGCGCCGAGGACTGGTCCGTGGACCCCTTCGGCGCGGAGATCATCGACGGGATGATCCACGGGCGCGGCGCCGTGGACATGAAGGACATGGTGGGGATGATCCTGGCGCTCGCCCGGCATCTCGCCCGGACCGGCCAGGTCCCGCCGCGGGACCTGCTGTTCGGCTTCTTCGCCGACGAGGAGAACGGCAGCGTGTGGGGCGCCCAGTGGATCGTCGAGCACCATCCGGAGGTCTTCGACGGGTTCACCGAGGCGATCAGCGAGGTGGGCGGCTACTCGATCACGCTGCCGGAGAAGGACACCGGCGAGGACGTGCGCGCCTATCTCGTCCAGACCGCGGAGAAGGGCCTGGCCTGGGGCCGGCTGCGCGCCACCGGCCGCGCCGGGCACGGCTCAGTGCCCAACGACGAGAACGCCATCGTGCGCCTGGCCCGCGCGATCACCGCGATCGACGAGCACGACTTCCCCACCGAGTACATCGCCAGCGTGCGCGCCCTGTTCGACGGCATCACCGAGATCACCGGGCAGGGCTGGGACGAGGAGGACATCGCGTCCTTCCTGCCGCTCGCCGGCGGCGCCCGCCACTTCGTGGCCGGGACCCTGCGCGACTCCGCGAACCTGACCATGCTCGACGGCGGCTACAAGGTCAACGTCATCCCCCAGACCGCGGAGGCCGGCTTCGACTGCCGCTTCCTCCCGGGCCACCAGGACGCGCTGCTCGCCCTGCTGGACGAGCTCAGCGGCGAGCAGGTCGAGGTGATCGTCGACCACCTCGGCGTCTCGGTGGACTCCCCGCGCGAGGGGGCGCTGGTCGACGCCATGACCGGGGCGATCGAGGCGGAGGACCCGGGCGCCCGCGTGCTCCCCTACTGCCTCAGCGCCGGCACCGACAACAAGCCCCTCAGCAGCCTGGGCATCTCCGGCTACGGCTTCGCCCCGCTGCAGCTGCCCGCCGATCTCGACTTCGCGCCGCTCTTCCACGGGGTGGACGAGCGGGTGCCCGTCGAGGCGGTCCGCTTCGGGGCCCGGGTCCTGCTGCGCCTGGTGGGCAGCTGCTGAACGGCGGGGACGACCGACCGGTCAGCCGTCGGTCCTGAGTGCCCGGCTGGCCTCCATCAGCTGCGCGACGTCCAAGGGATCCTCCGGGTCCAGGCCCGTGTACCAGGGCGGGGCGGTCTCGAGCATCGAGCGCAGCAGCGGCGTCGCGTCCAGGGCCTGCCCGTCGCGCGCGGCCTGCTCGGTCTCCCTCAGCCAGTGGTCGATCAGGGCCAGCTCTCCGCCGGTGATCCAGCGCGCGGCCGCCGGGCGGTCCAGGTGCGCGGGCATCGCCTCGCCGATCGCGGACAGCGCCTGGGCATGGAGGTCCGTGAGGGTGTCCACGAGGGTCATGTAGGTGCGGTGCGAGAACTTCCAGTCCTGGGCGCCGCGCAGGAAGGCGTGGTGCTGCTCGACGTACGCGACCATCGCCCCGAAGCCGAAGCGGATCATCTCCGGCGTGCTCTGCCCCTGCTCGTTCGCCTCCCGGCTCTGCACGTGCACGGCGTCGAACAGTCGCTGGAACATCGCCCCGGCCAGCTCGTCGAGGCCGGAGAAGTGGGTGTAGAACGCCGCCCGGCTCACCCCCGCGCGCTGGGCGAGGGCGTGGACCGTCACCTCGCCGTCGGAAGCGCTCAGCTCACGGGCGGCGGCGAAGATCGCCGCCCGAGTCCTCGCGGGGCGCGGGTCCGGGGCACGGTGCGACGTCGTAGACATTGCGCCATCGTAGCCACGCGCCCTCCGTGCCGTGCGGCAGGATGGCGGCATGCGCTCGTTCCTGACCGGGCTGACCGCGCGCCCACCGCTCGGCGACCATCCGATGCTCGCCGCCCTGCGCGGGCAGACCGTCGTCCACACGCGGGTCGCCTCCCGCGGCACGTGGACCGTGACGGCGCGCGGCTGGGTGCTGCACTCGCGGATCCAGGAGCTCCGACGGCCCGGCGGTCCCCCGCCCGCGGCCGACGGGGCCGACGCCGTCGGCCTGCGCGACGAGCGCGTGGTGGCGGCGCGCATCACCGCCGCCGCGGCGGAGGCGGACGGCCGGCTCGTGCTGACGCTGGCCTCGTCCCGGGGGCCGCTGCAGCTGAGCACCGACCCCCGCTGGGTGCTCTCGGGTCCCCGCGGCGCGATGCTGCAGCTCGCCGCCGACGGCGAGGTCTCCGATCAGCCCGCCGGCCCGCTGCGGCACGCGACCCCCGAGGCCCTGGCCGAGCACGCCGGCTCCGCTCCCAGCCGGATCGAGCAGCGCCTGCTCGAGCTGGGCCGGGACCAGTGTCTGCATCCGGGGCACGTGGTGACGCTGCTCGCCCAGGACGGCGCGCTCGAGGACGCCGAGTTCGAACGGCGGGGGCCGGCGCTGCTGGCCCGGATGCTGGCGCGCGGTGAGCTGCAGGCGGGATTCGTCGCGGAGGGCCGCTTCACCCCCTGGGACCTGGGGCTGGAGACGGTGGTCGAGCACATCGGCACCACCTGGACGGCCATCGGTGGGCGGACACCGGGCCCGGACATGATCGCCTGGTTCGCGCTGACCGATGCCGGGCGCGGCGCGCTGGGTCCCACGAGCCTCCAGGCCATGCCCCCGGGCATGGCGGGCTATGACAGCCCCGGTGTGGTCGGCGGTTTCCGCTGATCGGCGTCGCCGCGGGAGGGGCCGCCCCCGCCCGCGGCGGCCGGATTCCCGCCGTCGGCCGCACGAGGTTACGCTGAGACCCCCAGGTCCAGAAAGGCGTACGAGATGCCAGCACGTACCGTGACGGTCGCGAGCACCAGCGGGCTCCATGCCCGCCCGGCCGCGATCTTCTCCCAGGCCGCCAGCGAGCAGCCCGTCCTCGTCACCATCGAGACGGCGGAGGCCGCGCCCGTGAAGGCGTCGAGCATCCTCATGCTGCTCACGCTGGACGTCGGCCACGGCGAGGAGGTCACGCTCCGCGCCGAGGGGGACGCTGCCGACGAGGCGCTCGACGCCCTCGCCGCGGTGCTCGAGAAGAACCTCGACGAGGAGTTCGAGACGAGCTGACCCTCGGCGACCGCCGATGCGCGAAGGCCCCCGCCACGATCGGCGGGGGCCTTCGGCGACCTGGGCGTCATCCCTGGTCAAGAGCGGTAGCGGCGGGATTTGAACCCGCGGTACGGGGTTACCGTACACATCATTTCGAGTGATGCACCTTCGGCCGCTCGGACACGCTACCGCCGAACAGCTTACCCACCGCCTCGGTCGGGGTCCAAACCGGACGGGCGTCGACGCGAGTCACGTCACTCCGGCGAGGCGCGCCGGACCACCGTGACGTTCCCGGTGGCGTGCAGCACCGTCGCGTGCGCGGTGGAGCCGAAACGCCCCCTGCTCAGTCCGCGATGCCCGATCACCAGCATCCTCGCGCCCACCGCCGCCGCCAGCAGGCCCTCCACGGCGCTGCGCGCCTCGAGCATGCGCGACTGGACGGCGAGCCCCTCGTGCCGCGCGAGCGCCCGTGCCACGCCCTCGTCGAGGACCTCCCGCGAGCGGCTGCCCGCGCTCCAAGCCTCCGCGCCGGTCCCGTAGGGCGCGTGCGCATCGGAGCGGACGTGCACCACCCGGAGCGGCACGTCCCAGGCGGCCGCGAGGTCCGCGGCCACGTCGATCGCCTCACGCGCCGAGGGGGAGCCGTCGAAGCCGGCCAGCACCGGACCGGCCCGGTGCTCGGCGGAGCGGATCACGGCGACGGGGCAGCCGGCGTCGTGGAGGATCCCGCGGGAGACGGAGCCGAGCAGCGTGCCGAGCACGGCGCCCAGGCCACGCGTGCCCACGACCAGCAGCGCCGTCCGCTCGGAGATCTCCTCGAGCACGTCGCGCGGCAGTCCGGGACGCAGCTCGGTGGTCACGGCGACGTCGGGGAAGCGGCGGCCGACCTCCTCCGCGGCATCATCGAGCAGCCGGCTGGCCTGATTGCGAGGTCCGGCAGGGTCGATGACGGGGATCCCGCTCACCCCCTGGCCCAGCAGGGGCCAGCTCCAGGCATGGACGAGGTGCAGCTCGGACCCGGTGCAGCGGGCGAGCTCGGCGGCCCAGCGCACGGCCGCGATCGAGGCCGTCGTGTCGTCGTAGCCGACGACGATGTCCCCTCCGGCGATGTCCATGGCCCACACCTCCCGTGCGACCCTGCTGCGTCCTTCGAGGATACGCGGTCGGGTCGGCCCTGACGAGGGCAGGGGGCACCGCGTCTCACCACCCGCCGAGGGGCTCTCCCAGCTCCGCGTCGTCGTCCTCGTCCTCCTCGCCCCAGTCCCAGCGCAGGCCGAAGGTCCCCGGGCCGAAACGGGACTCGCTGAGCTGCACGCGGTCGCGCTGATCGAGGCGCACGGGCGTGACGATCTCCCCCGCCTCCGTGCGCCGGTAGCGCTCGACGTCCACCGGGCGGCGTCCGCCGCGGAACTCGACCTCGAGCAGGACGTCGTTCGCGCGGCGGGGCAGGCTGTAGAGCGACCCGGTCACCTCCGAGGCCGCCGCATGCATCTCCACCCGGTAGGCGAAGACCGCGACCTGTCCCGCGTCGAGCCATCCGTCGATCCTCAGCTCCACGCCGTAGGCGCGCCGCTCCGGCCACACCACCCTCCGCCCCACCGAACAGCCCTCCAGCGGGATGTAGGACGGGGCCACATTGGGCTCGGTGGGCTCGAGGACGTGCACGGCGGGAAGGCGGCAGATCCCGGACTCGAGGGCGCGCACCGTCAGCCGGTAGTCGAAGCGCTGGACCGTCGTGGAGGAGTCGATGACCGCCAGCTGGTGGAAGACTCTCTCGTGCGCGTACTGCTCGGGCGCTTCGAAGCCCAGGGCGTCGAGCGCATCGCGGAACACCTCCTTGCTGCTGCGCCGGCCCACGAAGGACGTGGGACGCATCGACCGGCCCCGCAGCCGCGGCGCTCCCACGAGGTCGGCGAGCGAATCGGGCGGCCGGCCCAGCAGGTCCTCGAGCGCCGCGACCACGCCGAGCGACTGCTCCCCGCCGGGCATGCTGCGGCCCGACTGCCAGTTGCTCAGGGTGCCGACGCTGACCGGGCGGCGGCGGGCCCGCAGCCGCTGGGAGATCGCGGTGAGGGACAGTCCGCTGCGCTCGATGGCGGCGCGCAGCTCCGGCGCGAAGAGCCCCTCGTCGGCCATCGCCCTCCTTCCGCCGGCACCCACGGCGCCACGTCCCTGCAGTACAGCGTACGGATCGCCGCCGCTCCCGGGGCCGGAGCCCCGACCGTTCACCCTTTAGGTCGATCGTCTGAATACTCGGGCGTAGCCTCGGCCCAGCGCCGGCCCTCGTGGTCCGACAGCGATGTCGAGCACGGGGCCGTGCCCGCCATCGTGTCACCTGCATCGCCCGTCCGCGCTCCGTCGTCGATCCGTAAGCCCATCGTGACCTGGACACCGCTTCGCCTCTCCTCGACCCCACCGTTCCTCGACCCCTGCACCGCCGCCTGGTTCCTCCGGCCGGCCCGCGCCCTGCCTGCGCGGAACCGTCGACTGCCACGAGAAGAAAGCCGTCCCCATGACTCAACACACCGTCTCCCTCAGCGGATCCCTCGCGGAGCACGGGGGCGCCGCACATCCAGCAGCTCCCGCGGCGATGCCCCGGCCGATCGAGCGGACGCTGCACGGCGACACCGTCGTCGCCCGCTACCGCTGGCTGCGCGATCTGCGGTCTCCCGAGGTCGCGGCGCACTTCGCGGCGGAGAACGCCTTCACGGACGGCGCCACCGCGCATCTGGCTCCGGCGGCCGCGGCCCTCGCAGCCCGGATCGCGCAGCTGCCGAGCGACCCCGCGCCGACCCTCCCGGTGCGCGCCGGGGCGTGGTGGTACCTCGATCGGGCCGGTGTGGACGGCACGGGGTCGCTGACCCGGGTCCCGCACCGTGAGGACCTGCTAGGACCCGACGGAATCCCCGTCCTCGACGGGGAGGAGCCGCTCGCGGGCGAGCAGGTCCTCCTCGACGACCAGCGGGACGTGGTCGGCATCGCCCTCTCGGCCGATCACCGCCTGCTCGCCCGCGCGGAGGCCGCCGCCGAGGGCTGCACCATCATCGTCACCGACATCGCCACCGGCGCCGTCCTGGACCGCTCGCTGCACGAGGTCGGACCCGATCTGGCCTTCTCCCTGGACGCAGCCTGCCTGATCTACACCGTGCTAGACGATCTGGGGCGGCGTCACCAGGTGCGGCGCCACGCCCTCGGCGCCCCCGTCGACGAGGACGTGCTGCTGTTCGAGGAGAGCGATCATTGGGCGGACCTGGACCTGACACGCCCGCGCTGCGGTGCCGCTCTGCTGATCCGCTCGATCTCGCCGATCGCCAGCGAGGTGTGGACCCTGGATCTCTCGAGCTGCGACGGGACCCCGCGCTCGGTGACCGGGCACCATCCCGGCCAGCATCCCCTCGTGGAGCACGCAGGCGACCGTCTGCTGGTGCTCCGCCGCGATCGGGACGGGCGCAGCGTGCTGTCGGAGCGGCCCCTGCACCCCGGCGGCGCGCCGGGGGAAGAGGCGGAGCTGCTGACCGCCGGGGCCGGTGAGGTGTTCGAGTCCGTCGAGGCCTTCGCCTCCTTCGTCGCCCTCCAGGTGCGGATCGGCGCCCTCCAGGCCGTGCAGCTGATCCCGCGCCGGCCGGACGGCTCGCTGGATCTCCTGGGCATGCACGGGGTGGCGAGCGAGGGAGAGCTGACCGCAGTGCACCTGGACGCGAACCCGGACTGGTCCCAGACCGCGGTCCGCTGCCGCCTGGACCGCTTCCTCAGCCCCACCGCGATCATCGACGTCGCGGTGACCACCGGCGCCTCCGCTGTGCTCGCGCATCCCAGCGTCGAGGGAATCGACCTGGAGCAGTTCCAGGAGCTCCGACTGTGGGCGGATTCGGCCGACGGCACACAGGTGCCGATCTCGCTCCTGAAGCGGCGCGACGTGCCGCTCGACGGCACCGCCCCGGGCCTCCTGTACGGGGACGGCGCCTACGGCGCCGCGACCGATCCCCTGTTCGCCCCCGAGACCCTGGCCGTGGCCGAGCGCGGGGTGGTGGTCGCGATCGCCCACGTGCGCGGCGGCGGCGAGATGGGGCCGAGCTGGCACGAGCAGGGACGGCTGCACGCCAAGAGCAGCTCCGTCGACGACTTCGTGGCCTGCGCCGATCACCTGGTCGCCGGTGGCTGGGTGGACGCGGACCGCCTCGGGAGCGTCGGGTCCGGGGCCGGCGGCCTCCTCGTCGGCGCGGCCGCGAACCGCGTCCCCGAGCGGTTCCGGGCGGTCCTGGCCGGCACCCCGCTGACCGACCTGCTGGAGACCATGCTGGACCCGGAGGTCCTGCGCACTCTTGACGAGTGGGCGGAGTGGGGCGATCCGGCCGGAGACGAGGCGGCCTACCGGAGCCTGAAGGCTCTGAGCCCGGCGGAGAACGTCCGTGCGGCGCCCTACCCGGCGGTCTACGCCTGGACCGCCCACCGGGGCACCGACGTCCCTGCCGCCTGCGCCGCGATCTGGGTCGCGACACTGCGCGAACGCGCCACCTCCGACCCCGCCGAGCGTCCGATCCTGCTGCGCTGCACACCGACCCTGGGCGGGCCCGACGATCCGCGCCTCGAGGGCGTGGTCTGGCTCCTCGACCAGGTGGGCGCCGCTAGTCTCGGGGGATGACCAGCGCCCTTCCCACCGCCCCCGTCCCCGATCGCCGCCCTGTCGAGCGGAGGTTCCACGGCGACATCGTCCAGGATCCCTTCGAGTGGCTGCGCGACAAGACCGACCCCGCCGTGATCGCCCACCTGGAGTCGGAGAACGCCTACGCGGACGCGCGCACCGCGCACCTCGGGACGCTGCGCTCCGCACTGGTCGAGGAGTTCGTCGGCCACACCCAGGAGACCGACCTCAGCGTGCCCGTGCGCCGCGACGGCTGGTGGTACATCGTGCGCACCACCGCGGGCGACGACTATCCCCGCTTCACCCGCGTCGCGGACACCGGGCGGCGCCCGGAGGTGGAGCCCGGGGTGCTGCTCGAGGGCGAGCAGGTGCTGCTGGACGCACAGGCCGAGGCGGCCGGCTCCGAGTTCTACTCCCTGGGCGGCATCGCCCTGTCCCCCGACCATTCCCGGTACGCCTACGCCGTGGACACCGCGGGCGACGAGCGCTTCACGATCCGGGTCAAGGACCTGGCCAGCGGGGAGATCGTCGACGAGGCGGTGACCGGCACCGGCTACGGCCTGGTCTTCTCCGCCGACGGGCAGTGGCTGTTCTACGCCCGGGTGGACGAGGCCTGGCGGCAGCACCAGATCTGGCGGCACCGCCTGGGCTCCCCCGCCGCGAGCGACGAGCTGGTCCTCGAAGAGGCCGACGAGCGCTTCATGATCGGCATCGACCGCTCCCGCGACGGTCGGGCCCTGATCATCCAGGCCGGCTCGACGAGCACCACCGAGGCGTGGCTGCTGGACCTCACCGATCCCACCTCCGCCCCCGTCGGCGCGGGCGGGCGGCGCGACGGCGTGGACTACGCGCTCGAGCACGCCGGGGACCGCCTGCTGGTGGTCCACAACGACGGCGCCGCCGGCTTCGCGCTCGCCCAGGCGCCGCTGTCCGCCCCCGAGGACTGGGAGGACCTGCTGGTGGCCGGGGAGGGCGAACGGCTGCTCGCCGTGGAGGCCTTCCGGGACTTCGTGGCGCTCGAGCTGCGCAGCGGCGGGCTCGCGAGCGTGCGGATCATCCCCCGCGGGGCCGACGGTTCGCTGCTGCTCGAGCAGGCCCACGACCTCGGCCACGGCGGTGACCTCGACACCGTCGAGCTGGACACCAATCCGAACTGGGACCAGACCACGGTCCGCTACCAGCTCACCAGCCTGCTCAGACCGCCCACCGTCGCCGAGCGCGACGTCGCCGCCGGCACCACGGAGGTCCTCCGCGTCACGCCGGTGCCGCACTACGACCCCTCGCTGTACGTGGAGCGGCGGGAGTGGGCGCGCGCCGAAGACGGCACCGCGATCCCCCTCAGCGTGGTCGCCCGGCGCGAGGTCGCCGCCGACGGCACCGCCCCCGGCTATCTCTACGGCTACGGCTCCTACGAGATCTCGATCGATCCCTCCTTCGTCCCCACCCGCCTCTCGCTCCTGGACCGCGGCGTGGTGGTCGCGATCGCGCACGTGCGCGGCGGCGGAGAGATGGGCCGCGACTGGTACGAGCAGGGCCGGCTGATGGAGAAGAAGAACTCCTTCAGCGACTTCGTGGCCGCCGCGGAGCACCTGGTGACCACCGGCCAGGTGGCCCCGGACCGGCTCTCCGCCGAGGGCCGCAGCGCCGGCGGGCTGCTGATGGGCGGCGTCGCGAACCTCGCTCCGGAGCGTTTCCGGGCGATCATCGCCGGGGTGCCCTTCGTCGACGCGCTGACCACGATCCTGGACCCCTCGCTGCCGCTGACCGTCGGCGAGTGGGAGGAGTGGGGCGATCCGCTGCACGACCCCGCGGTCTACGCGTACATGAAGGAGTACTCGCCCTACGAGAACGTGCGTTCCGTGGAGTACCCCGCGATCTTCGCCTCGACCTCGTTGAACGACACCCGCGTGTTCTTCGTCGAGCCGGCGAAGTGGATCGCGCGGCTGCGGGAGCAGGTCGCCTCCGACCAGGCCGAGCGTCCGATCCTGTTCCGCTGCGAGATGGTGGCCGGCCACGGCGGCCGCTCGGGCCGCTACCGCAAGTGGGAGCAGCGGGCCGACGAGCTCGCCTGGCTGCTGGACCAGCTGGGGGCGACCGAGCGGATCTGAGCGGCCGTCTCAGCTGATCAGGTACCCGCCGTCCACGGGGATCTCCGCGCCGTTGACCATGGAGGCGGCATCGGAGGCGAGCCAGACGGCGACGTCGGAGACCTCGCGCGGCTGCGCGAAGCGGTCGGCCGGGATGCGGGCGAGCATCGGCGCGGACTTCTCCGGATGATCGCCCCACACCTGCTGACCCATGTCGGTGAGCACCACGGTGGGGCAGATGGAGTTGGCCCGCACGCCGCTCGCCCCCAGCTCGAGGGCGAGGGTGCGGGTGGCCATGACCAGGCCGGCCTTGGCCACGGAGTAGGCGTAGTGCTCGGCCAGGGGGCGCAGGGCGGCGGCGGAGGCGATCGTGAGGATCGCCCCGCCGCCGTGCTCCGCCATCGCCGCCCCGGCGCGCGCCGCGAGCAGGCTCGGGGCGCGGAGGTTCACCCGCAGCGTCTCGTCGAAGCGGTCGGTGCGCAGCTGGGCGACGGTCTCCGGGTGGGAGATGCCGGCGTTGTTGACCAGCACGTCCAGCGTCCCCGGGCCATCCAGCAGTCCCGAGGCCCGCTCCCACAGCCGGTCCGGGACGTCCGGGTCGGCGAGGTCCGCGGCGAGCGTCTCGACGGCCACCCCGTGCTCCTCGCCGAGGCGCCGCGCCGGGTCCTCGAGGGCGGAGGCGTCCCGGGCGGTGAGCACCAGATCGGCGCCGGCTGCCGCGAAGGCGCGGGCGAGGTCCGCCCCGATCCCCCGGCTGGCCCCGGTGATCAGCGCGCGACGGCCCGCGAGCGGGCGGGAGGCCGGCTGCTCGCTGCTCGGAGCCATCAGAACGCGGGGAGGACGGAGCCGTCGGTGTAGGTCTCCTCGATGAACGCACGCACCTCGTCGCTGTGGAGCAGCTCGTCGAGCGCCACGATGCCGGCGTTCTCCTTGTCCGCCTCGCGGCACACCAGCATGTTCGAGTACGGGCTGTCGGAGCCGGCCTCGAGCACGAGGGCCTCCTCGGAGGGGTTCAGCCCCGCCTCGAGCGCGTAGTTGCCGTTGACGACGCCGGCGGCGAAGTCCGCGAGGGAGCGGGGGATCTGCGCGGCCTCGAGCTCCGTGAAGCGGAGGTTCATCGGGTTGGAGTCGATGTCCGCGGTGGTCGCGTCGACGGACTCCACGCCCTCGGCGAGGACGATCAGCTCGTTGTCCGCCAGCAGGCTCAGTCCACGACCGCGGTTGGCCGGATCGCTCGCGATCGCGATCTCGTCGCCGTTCTTGAGCTCGTCCAGGCTCGCGATCTTGTCCGAGTACAGGCCCATCGGCTCGATGTGCACGCCCGCGAAGCCGTGGAACTCGTAGCCCTTCTCCGCCTCCTGGGACTCCAGGAAGTTCGGGGTCTGGTAGAAGTTCGCGTCGAGGTCGCCGTCGTTGAGCGCCTGGTTGGGGATCTGGTAGTCGGTGAACTCCGTGATCGTCAGGTCGAGGCCGGCATCGGCGGCGAGGTTGTCCTGCACGAACTGCAGGATCTGCGCGTGCGGGGCGGGGGACGCGCCCACCGTGATCTCGGTGACGCCGTCCACCTCCTCGGGGCCCTCGGGAGCGCCCCCGCCGCAGGCGGCGAGGGCGAGGGCGCCGAGACCAGCGCCGGAGGCGGACAGCAGGGTGCGGCGGGGGAATGCGGTCATGAGGAGTCTCCAGGGATGTGAGGGACGGGGATCAGGACTGACGGGCGCGGTGGTCGACCGAGCGCGCGAGGGCGGAGCCGAGCGCCTGGACGGCGATCACCATGACCACCAGCAGCACGACGGTCGCGACCATGACCACATTGTCGTAGCTCTGGTAGCCCATGCGGGTGGCGAGGTCACCGAGGCCCTTGCCGCCCACCACCCCGGCCATGGCGGTGTAGCCCATCACCGTGATCGTGGTGGTGGTCAGGGAGCCGATGATGCCGGGCAGTGCCTCGGGGATGAGCACCTGGCGGATGATCTGCCAGCGCGAGGCGCCCATCATCTCCGCCGCCTCGATCTTGCCGGCGGCGATCTCCCGGAGGTTGATCTCGATGAGCCGGGCGAGGAAGGGGATCGCGGAGATCGTCAGCGCGAACATCGCCGCATTGGGCCCGGTCACTCGACCCACCACCAGGCGGGTGAGGGGGATCAGGGCGATGATGAGGATGATGAAGGGGAAGGAGCGCCCCACGTTCACGGCGAAGCCGACGGTGCGGTTGATCCAGCCGGCGAGTCGCCCCTGGGCCTTCTCGGTCTCGAACAGCAGCACGCCCAGGGGCAGGCCCACCAGCGTCCCGAACAGCATCGTGCCCGCGGTCATGTACAGGGTGATCAGCGCGTTGGACCACAGGCTGGTGTTGGAGTCCCAGGTGGTGAACACGGGGTTCTGGAGCCACTCCATCAGGCGCTCACCTCCGTCGCCACGACGCCCTCGGCGTCGAGCTCGTGCAGGAAGGCCGCCAGGCCCTCCCGGCTGATCGGCTCCCCGGTGCGGTTCTGCAGCGCCAGCTGGACGCGCCCCACCTGGGTGCCGCTGATGGTCTCGATGATGCCGGCGACGATGTGCGCCTCGGCGCCGTGCTCGTCGGCCAGGCGCACCAGGTCCTCGCTGGTGCGGAAGCGGCCGGTCCTGCCGTAGTCGCAGTTGACGAGCACCGCGTCGATGCCGGTGGGCGCCGGCGGCAGCGGGATCAGCTCGCCGGAGAGCGGCCCGTGCGGGTCGCCGGCCACCTCGAGCAGGTCACCGCTCTGGGCGATCCGCCCGTCCTGCAGGAGGGTCACGGTGTCGCAGACCTCGCGGACCACGCCCATCTCGTGGGTGATGATCACGACCGTGATGCCCAGCCGCTCGCGCAGGTCCGCGATGAGGCGCAGGATCTGGCGCGTGGTGGAGCCGTCGAGCGCGCTGGTGGGCTCGTCGCACAGCAGCACCTTGGGCTCCGCGGCGAGGCCGCGGGCGATGCCCACGCGCTGGATCTGGCCGCCGGAGAGCTGGGCGGGATGGTTGTGCTCGCGCCCGCTGAGCCCCACGAGCTCCACCAGCTCAGCGACACGGGCCTCCCGCTGCGCGCGCGGGACGCCGGCGATCTCGAGCGGGTGGGAGATGTTCTGCGCCGCGGTGCGGGAGTCCAGCAGGTTCGCGTGCTGGAACACCATGCCGATGTTGCGGCGGGCGGCGCGCAGGGCGGCGCCGTCCAGGGCCGCGATGTCCGTGCCGTCCACCTCGACGCGCCCCGCGGTGGGCTTCTCGAGCCCGGTGAGGCAGCGGATGAGGGTGGACTTCCCGGCGCCGGAACGGCCCACGATCCCGTGCACGCGCCCCTCGTCGAGATGGAGGTCGATGCCCTCGAGCGCGGTGACGGGGTCTCCCCCGCCGGGTGCGGGGAAGACCTTCGTGAGGCCGTCGAGAGTGATCACCCCGGCAGTCAAGCACCCGGGCCCGCCCGGACCGAAGCATTGGTTCATCCGGGGCAACAAACCTCACAGAGATGTGGACGAGGTCACGAGCTGCTCGCGGCCGCGGAGGAAGGCAAGGGCGAGCACCGGGGAGGCCGCCGCCTGGAAGGCCAGCCAGACCCACCCTCCCGGTCCCGA
Source organism: Brachybacterium sp. YJGR34 (assembly GCF_003347015.1). Lineage (GTDB taxonomy): Bacteria > Actinomycetota > Actinomycetes > Actinomycetales > Dermabacteraceae > Brachybacterium. The sequence continues at coordinate 318,559 of NZ_PNFB01000001.1, read as the reverse complement.
ACCGAGCATCAGCGCGAGCACAGTCGCGAGCACCCATCCGCTGTCGTAGGCGATGAGGTACTTCGTGTGGGTCCCCTCGCCGCTGCGGAGCGCGAAGACGATCTCGGCGATCGCGCTCAGGGCGACCATCGCCGCGGTGAGGGCGATCATCCCGGCGGGAGCACCCAGGAGGTCGACGAGCGTCGGGAGCAGCAGCAGGTGGGCCGCGGCCACCAGGAGCTTGAAGGCACCGTCGGCCAGAAAGCCGAGACGGAGGATTCCCGGCCCTCCGGCGCTCATCGGGCCGTCCCCCGCGTCAGACCGAAGGAGCGACCCGCTGCGCCGTCGTCGGCGGCGAGCGTCACCAGGGCGTCGGCGAGATCGATCCGGCAGGCGCTCGTGCTCGCGTTCCGCTCCGGGAGCAGCTCGTACGACGTCGGCCCCGCGTCGACGAGATATCCGGGCCGCACGATGGTCCAGGCGCAGTCCGGCCCCGCGGCGCGGACCACGTCCTCCATCGCGGCGATGTCGTCGTACAGCGGTCCGCCCACCCGGCGCACCAGCGGGCGGGCGATGTACCGGAACCACCACGGCTCCCCCGCCCCCGTCGTGTGCACGGGCGAGGCGGAGACGACCACGAGGCGGCGACGGCCGCCCAGGCGTCCCAGGGCCTCGACGAGATGCGCCGTGCCCGGCGCGCAGACCGGCTGAGGATCCTTCGGGGTGCGCGAGCCGAGCGCGGAGATCACCGCGTCGGTGTCGGCGGGGAGCGTGAGGTCGGGGTCCGTGACCACCTGTGCCTGCTGGACCTCGACGCCGGGTGGCAGCTGAGCGGCGGAGGCGTCCCGGACCAGCGCGGTCACGCGGTGACCGGCGGTGAGGGCCCGTTCGAGCACGAGGGAGCCGGTGGCCCCGGTGGCCCCGGCGACGACGATATGCATGGACGCTCCCCGTGGTAGTACAGTTGTACGAAGACCATAAGGTACTCGGAGACCGACGTCAACGCTCTGCCGCCCACCGCCGGAGAGGGAGAAGGCCCGCATGTCCGCCACGAAACTGCTGATCCTCGGCGCGATCATCGAGCGAGGGACCGCGCACGGCTATCAGATCCGCAAGGACCTCGAGTCCTGGAGCGCCGATCTGTGGGGGAACCTCGGTCAGGGCTCCGTCTACCACGCGCTGCGCCGTCTGCAGGCTGACGCCCTGATCGTCACCGCCGATCCCGTCCCGGGAGCGTCCGGGCCCACGCGGACCGAGTACTCCCCCACCCCGGCGGGACGCGCGGCCTTCGTCGAGCTGCTCGAGCAGGCCCTGTCCGCGGACGGCCGCGACATGGCCGAGACCATGGCCGGCATCGGGTTCCTGCCCGTGCTCACCCGGGCTCGCGCCGTGGAGCTGCTGCACCGGCGCATCGAGGCGTACCGTGCGCGCCGCTCCCGGGTGGTCGGTGAGTACGAGCGCCATCCGGAGGAGGACTGGGCCCACCACATCGAGGCGATCCGCTTCTGGGCGCAGTCGGCCGATGAGGCCATCGCCTGGACGCAGGGACTGATCGGGAGGCTCGAAGCGGGCGCCTACGTGATGGCCGACGATCCCCGCTAGAGCTGGCGGCGATAGTCCGCGGCGAGCGCGGCGGGCCAGGTGGTGAAGGTGATGAGGGTGTCGTCGACGTGGGTGAGCTGGTCGATCGATCCCACGCGCGGCAGGGCGCGCAGGGCGGGATCCTCGATCGCCGCGAGCAGCGCCTCGATGTGCTCGCCGCTGTTGAGCACCCGGTAGGGGCGCACGGCGTCGTTCACACCGACGGCGAAGTGCTCGATGCGTCCGCCGACGGGCTCTGCCAGGCCCAGCGCGTCGTGGCGCCGGGCGAGCAGCAGCAGCGCCGCCTCTCTGCCGCCGGCCCCCTCGTCGAGCAGCGCACCGAGCTCGGCGGCGACCTCGAGCTCGTCGAACGCGCGGCCGAACCACTTCGCGTACGGCCGGTGCACCTTCTCCTGGAGGAAGGCCATCTCCATCATCAGCTCGTCCAGCCGCGCGGAGAGCAGCGCGGCGCCGCGGCGGTCCCCGGTCTCGAGGGTGCGCCCCAGCAGCGCGTGCGCCTGTCCCATGAGGTGCCACTGGCATGCCAGCATCCATCGCCAGACGTCGGTCGGGTACCAGGCCAGGGCGCCGCGCAGCGCGGTCAGCTCGCCGATGTCGTCGTGGAGCACGGGCCCGGCGAGGAGCTGACGGAGGTGCTGCTGGGGCATGGCGAGCCAGTCCGCGGCGTCCGCCGGGGCCATGGGGATCGTCGGCAGGCGGGCCGCCATCCACTGGGCGAGCGTCATGATCTCGAGGTGGTCGGCCACCTCCCCCGCCTCGAGGGAGAACCAGCGCGTCGGGTATCCGCGGTGCCGGACGGGCAGCGCGGAGCGGACCGTGCGGGCGGTGCGGTCGACGTCGTCAGCGTCCACGAACAGCTGCAGCCGCGGCCCCCACTCGTGGTCCCGGGAGCGCGCGTCGTCGAATCCCTGCACCTCGGAGCCCTCGCCGATCAGACAGGCCGCATGCGGGACCTCGACCACGGGCGCGATCACCTCCTCGTAGAGGCTCCGCGCCAGCTCCGCTCCCGTGATCTGCTCCGCCATGCCCGCAGGCTAGGCCCGCCGCGGCACGCCGTCATGGGATTTCCGGACCCTGACATTTCTCATGGGCGCTCGGTGAGCTGCGGCCCTGCTGGTCGGTGCCGCTGGTCGGAGAGAGTGAGGGGCGGGCTCCGCTAAGCTCGCCAGGACCGACGGGAAGGGAACCAGTGACCACCACCAGCGGCCGTCAGTGGGGCATCTTCTTCGCCTACACGGCCTACTCCGTGCTCACGATGGTGGTCATGGCCCCGCTGGGGGTCCTGCTGCTCCTGGGCGCCCGCCTTCCCGGGCTCGCGTCCTCCGATCCGGTCGTCACGGCGATGCTCGTGGCCCAGATCGCCGCGGGGGCATGGTCCACCTGGCGCACCATGCGCTCCTGGTCCACCGGAGCGGCAGGTTTCCGGCACGGACGCTGGGACCTGCCCCAGCTGGGCCGCATCGCGCCCGATCGCAGCGTGGTGATCGTCCTCGCCCTCGGTGCCGCCATCGCGGTGGCCACGTTCACGGCGGGATCCGACGCCCTTCTGCTGGCCTCCGCGACCACCGTGGTGATGGGCACCGTGGGAATCTGCGCCCCGTGGTGGATCAGCTCCGCCGCAGCGCTCGCCGTCGGCATCGCTGCCATCCGCCTGGGCGCTCCGGCGCCGCTCGTCGCCGTGGGCGTGGCCGTCGGGGTCGCCGCGGTGACGACGATCCGCGCCACCCTGTGGCTCGCCGCCGTGGTGCGCGAGCTCGACGACGCCCGCGCGGCCCAGACGCAGCTCGCCGTCGCCGAGGAGCGGCTGCGCTTCGCGCGCGATCTGCACGACGTCACCGGTCGGGATCTCTCCGTCATCGCCGTGAAGTCCGAGCTCGTCGCCCAGCTCGCCGAGCGCGGGGACCCCCGGGCGGTCGAGCACGGCCGCGAGGTCGCCCAGATCGCCCGCGGCTCCCTCGCCGAGATCCGCGCGCTGGTGCGCGGCTATCGGGAGGCGGATCTCGCGGCCGAGCTGCGCGGCACCGTCTCCCTGCTGCGCTCCGCCCAGGTCGAGGTCGAGGTGCACGGGGGCGCGCAGGTCGTGCCGGCAGACCGCGCCGAGCAGGCCGCCTGGGTGCTGCGGGAGGGCGGGACGAACATGCTCCGCCACGCGGCGCCGCGCCAGGCGAGCATCGCCCTGGGCGCCGAGGGCCTGCGCCTGGTCAACGACGGCGTCCACGAGGACGGCGCGGTGCACGAGGGCGCGGGCCTGACCGGCATGCGCGAGCGCCTCGGCCCGGGATCGTCGCTCACCACGCGCCGTGAGGACGGCCGCTTCACCCTCGATGTCCGCTTCGATACCTCTGGAGACCCCCGATGACCGCCGCCGTCCCCTCGCCGTCCCCGCTGTCCGTGATCCTCATCGACGACGAGCACCTCATCCGCTCGGCGCTGGCCACGATGCTCTCGCTCGAGGAGGACCTGGCGGTGCGCGGCGAGGCGGGCACCGCCGCCGAGGGCGTGCGCCTGGCCGGCGCGGAGCAGCCCACGGTCGCGATCGTGGACCTGCAGCTCCCGGACGGCGACGGCCTCGAGGTGTGCACGCGGATCGGCGAGGTCTCCCCCGCCACCCGCTGCCTGATCCTCACCTCGCACGCCCGCCCGGGCTACCTCAAGCGGGCGCTCGCCCAGGGTGTGCTCGGCTTCCTGCCCAAGACCGTCAGCGCCGAGGCGCTCGCGGCGGCGGTGCGCTCGGTCGCCGCCGGCCGGCGGGCCATCGACCCGGAGCTCGCCGCGGACACCATCGCCTCCGGCGATTCGCCGCTGACGCCGCGGGAGGCCGACGTGCTCGAGTACGCGGCCGACGGCGCCCCGATCGAGCAGATCGCGCGCCGTGCCCACCTCGCGGAGGGCACGGTGCGCAACTACCTCTCGAGCGCTCAGGCGAAGCTGCAGGCCGCCAATCGGCACGAGGCCGTGTCCATCGCGCGGGCGCAGGGCTGGATCTGACTCAGGAGGAGGCTCCCTCGGCGAAGCTCGCGTCGACGACGGTGGCCACGTCGATCGGCTCGGCGTAGGTGATCTGCCCCGCCTCGATCCAGACCGCCTGCATGCTCTCCAGCTGGTCGGGCTGCGGGGCGAGGTCCTCGAGGTAGGAGTACATCGGCGAGGCCTTGAGGACGTCGATCTCCTGGCCCAGGGTCTCGGCGAGGATCTCGTAGACCTCGTCGGTCTGCGTGCCGTCGGCGGAGAGCTCCTGCGCTCCCTGGGCGAGCGCGGTGAAGAAGGGCTGGGCGAGGTCCCCGCCCTGGAAGGTCTCCGAGTAGATGACGCCGGTGCCGGTCGTGCCCTGGGCGGGCACGGCGAGCGGCGAGGCGATCCCCGCCTCCTCGATCGCGGTCGAGAAGGGGGCCGACGGGGTGGCCGCGGCCACCGAGCCGTTCTCGAGCGCGGCCTGCTGATCGGGGGTGGCGAGGTTGGAGACCTCGACGTCGTTCAGGGTCAGGCCTCCCTCCTCGAGCATGGCCGCCAGCAGGTAGCCGCCGGTGGCGCCCGGGCCGCCGGCGACGCCGATGGCGCGCCCCTTCAGGTCCGCCACGGAGGTCACGGTGCCGTCGTCGAGGAGGGACTGCTCGACCTCGAGCGCGGTGGGCGAGTTCTCGAGGTCGCCCGGCGAGATGCCCATCGAGCCGACGATCTTGAAGGCCAGCCCCTGGTCGAGGGCGTTGAACATGCCGGCGCTGAATCCGGCGACCATGACGTCGAGCTGGTCGTTGGAGAGCATCGGGATGCCGTCCTGGCCGGACTTCAGCGGGGTCAGCTCGACGGTGATGCCGGCGTCCTCGAAGAAGCCCATCGCGTCGGCGACGTAGAGGGGCGCGAACAGCGCCGAGGGCAGGTGGCCCACCCGGACGGTGCCCGAGGCGTCACCGGCACCGGAGCCGGAGTCCTCGCCGGTCACGGCGGGGCCGCAGGCGGCCAGGGCGCCACCGGCCGCGGTGGCGGAGGCGAGGGAGAGGAGGGTGCGTCGTCGCATGGGGGATTCCTTGGGGTGCGGGGTGGGGAGGGGGATCAGGAGCGGCGCCAGGGCAGCAGCAGCTTCTCGCTGCGGCTGAGCAGGGCGGTCAGAGTGGCGCCGATGATGCCGATCACCAGCAGGCCCACGTACAGCTTCTCCGGGATGAACAACTGCCAGGAGTTCCAGATCAGGTAGCCGAGCCCGGTGGTCGAGGCGCCGGTGAACTCCACCGCCGTGACCACCACGACGGCGGTGCCGGTGGCGGTCTTCAGACCCGAGAAGACGAAGGGCATCGCCCCGGGCAGCACCACGTGGCGGAAGCGGGAGAATCCGCTGGCTCCGTAGGCGGAGCCGGCCTCGAGGAGCTTGCGGTCGATCGCCCACACGCCGGAGACGGTCGCGATCTGCATGACGAAGAAGGTCGTGATGAACACGGCGATGAGCTTGGGCAGCTCGGTGGGCCCGAAGATCATCAGCAGGATCGGGAAGATCGCGATCTTGGGCAGCGGGTACAGCGCGCTGAACAGCGGGCCCAGCGCCGCGTTGAGGGCCCGCGAGGACCCCATCAGCAGGCCCATGACGATGCCGCCCAGGGCGCCCAGCCCACCGCCGACCAGCAGACGCAGGAGCGTGGGCCCGGTGTGCTCCCACAGCTCACCGCTGAGGGCCATCTCCCAGCCGGCGGCGAGGATGGTGGTGGGCGGCGGGAAGAACCGCGGGTCGATGATGAGCGCGCGGGCGCAGATCTCCCAGGCCAGCACCAGCACCACCGGGGTGCCGATCGAGAGCACCAGGTCACGGGTGCGCAGGCGGTTCTCACGGGCGCGATGCGCGGAGGCGGCCGCGAGGGTGCGCTGCTCGCGCTCGGTCGCGGCGTCGGCCGCGGCGACGTCGGGCGATGGGGCGGTCATGCTCTCTCCTCGGCAGTGCGGGCGTCGTCGCGCAGCAGGTTCCAGATGCGGGCGCGCAGCTCGCCGAAGGCGGGGCTGCGCTCGATGTCGAAGGAGCGGGGGCGCTCGAAGGGGACGGTGATGTCCTCCCGCAGGGTGCCGGGCCGGCCGGACATGACGATCACCCGGTCGCTGAGCAGGATCGCCTCGTCGATGTCGTGGGTGACCATGAGGACCGTCTTGCGCTCCTGCTCCCACAGGGCGATGAGCTCCTCCTGCATGAGCATGCGGGTCTGGGCGTCCAGCGCCCCCAGCGGCTCGTCCATGAGCAGCACCGGCGAGCCGGTCGCGAAGGCGCGGGCGATCGCGACGCGCTGGCGCATGCCGCCGGAGAGCTGATGGGGGTAGGAGCCCGCGAAATCGGTCAGGCGCACGCGGGCCAGCCAGTCGCGCGCGGTGGCCTCGCGCTCGGCCTTCCCGGCGCCGCTCATCCGCAGCCCGAAGGCGACGTTGTCCAGCACGGTCATCCAGGGGAAGACCCCGTGCTCCTGGAAGACGAAGGCGGCGGGGATCCGCTGCCCGTCGTCGGTGAGGGAGACGGTGCCCACGGTGCGCTCCTCGAGCCCCCCGAGGATCCGCAGGAAGGTGGACTTCCCGCAGCCCGAGGGGCCCACGATGCAGGTGAAGGAGCCCGGCTCGAGGGTCAGCGAGAAGTCCTCGAGGGCCCAGACGGCCTCGCCCCCGGCGAAGAAGACCTTCGAGACGTCCTCGGCGACGACGGCCGCCTGCTCGGCGGGCGCCGGAGGGGGCGCAGCGGCGTTCATGGGCAACTCCTCGGGTTCGGGCAGACCCACCACTGTAGGCAGAGCGGCACCGCACCACCGGCCGCGCCCGCGGAGCGGACGGCCTCAGCGCCGCCGGCGGGCGCGGAAGAACTCCCGCAGGAGGTCACCGCACTCCGGGGCGCGCACCCCGGTGGTGAGCTGCACGCGATGGTTCAGCCGCGGCTCGCGGACCAGGTCGTAGAGGGAGCCGGCGGCGCCGGCCTTGGGGTCGGCGGCGCCGACGACCAGCCGCTGCACCCGGGCCAGGACGATCGCCCCGGCGCACATGGTGCACGGCTCGAGCGTGACCGCGAGCGTCACGCCCGAGAGGTTCCACCGGCCGGTGACGCGGGCGGCCTCGCGCAGGGCGAGGATCTCGGCGTGGGCGGTGGGGTCCTCGTCGACCTCCCGGCGGTTCCCGGCCGCGGCCAGCACCTGTCCGTCGGCGGCGAGGACCACGGCGCCGATCGGGACGTCGGCGGGATCGCGGTCCGCGGCGGCGCGGGCCTGCTCGAGCGCGAGGCCCATCAGCGCGTCGTCGGTGAGGGGGTGGGTCATGGGCCCATTCTCGCCCGCTCCGCTCGGAGCCTCTCGCCGAGCACGGCGCGACGCGCCTCGAGCAGGCCGCCGTCGGCACCTCCGGGCAGGGCGCTCTGGACGGATCTTGCTCGATCTCACGGAACTCACGGGACCGGGCACCCCCTGCGCGACCGGGCGCACCGGTGGCGTCCGGTAGATTCGCCCCATGCGCGTCCTGGAGATCGATCACCCCCTCGTGGCCCACAAGCTGACGGTGCTGCGCAACAGCGCCACCCATTCCTCGGTGTTCCGCCAGCTCGCCGACGAGCTGGTGACCCTCCTGGCCTACGAGGCCACCCGCAACGTCGCCGTCGCCCCGGTGCAGATCGACACCCCGGTGACCACGATGACCGGCACGCGCCTGACCAAGCCCGCGCCGCTCGTGGTGCCGATCCTGCGCGCCGGTCTCGGGATGCTCGACGGGCTCACCCGGCTGCTGCCCACCGCCGAGGTGGGCTTCCTGGGCATGGTCCGCAACGACGAGACCCTCGAGGTCACCACCTACGCCAACCGCCTGCCCGACGACCTCTCGGGCCGCCAGTGCTTCGTGCTGGACCCGATGCTGGCCACCGGGCACACCCTCATCGCCTCCGTCGAGTACCTGCACGAGCGCGGCGCCCGGGACATCACCTGCGTGACGCTGCTGTGCGCACCCGAGGGCCTGAAGGCCCTGGAGGAGCAGATCGACGCGGCGATCGACCTCACCGTCGTCACCGCCGCGGTCGACGAGAAGCTCAACGAGAAGGGCTACATCGTTCCGGGCCTCGGAGACGCCGGCGATCGGCTCTTCGGCGTCGTCGACTGATCATCTGATCGACGCGCTGCGGGGCGCGAGCGGCAGGAGATCGGGCAGGACGGCATCACCCGGTCGGGCCGACGAGATGGCGCTCACCGCGCCGGATGACGGGCACGATGTGGCTCGAACCCCTGCCGGATCGCTGTGACCTGCACGGACAGCCCCGCACGTCTCAGAATGCGAACCCGCTCTTGTCCCGCGGGGCGCGGCAGGGCAGGATCTCGGCCATGACGTCGATCGCCACGCGCAGCCAGAGCACCCGCCGGGTGCTCCGCTCCGTGATGTGCTCGATGATGTCCATGATGATGATGCCGATGATGCATCGTCAGCCGAGCCTCTGAGCGCTCACGACTCCACCGAGGTCGGCTGACAGGAGCCGGCCGGAAGGCGCGGGCTCCAGGTGCTACCGGGAGCACACCCCTGAACGATCCGCCGCACGGCGTCGATCTCCCAGGGATCCCGGGTCCACCAGCCGCCGCGCAGAACGCGCCGCCCCTCGGAGAACTCGCATCATGACCATCGCCCTGGATCGCCCCACCGCCCCCCACGCCGATCACACCCCCGCCCGCCCGCTGTACCGGGTGGGAGGCGCTGCGCCCCGACCCCGCCCCCGGGTCGCGGACGACGCCGTCACCGTCACCGTGTCCGTCACCCTCCCCGCCGGCACCGGGGACGTCGAGGCCGCCTTGGTCGCCGACGAGCTGCGCACCCACGCCACCCGCCTGGTCGCCGCCCGCGACGGGCGCACGACCGTCTCGGTCAACAGCCCCAGCGCCTTCGCGAGCACCGCCCGCCCGGGGTCCCGCACGCTGCCCCCGCGCACCCAGGGCGCCGCCGCGGTGAGCCCGCTGCGCCCGCGCCGGGGCGGAGTCGTCTCCCCGAACTCGCCGGCGCGCCGGGACGCCGAGGCGGCTCGCCGCCGCGCCCTCCAGGCGACCGCGGTCAGCCCCTCCAGCCCCTCCTCCGCCCCGGAGGACAGCCTGGTGATCGACCTGTTCGGGCGCCGCGTGCGCATCGACGGACAGGATGTGGACTTCACCTACAAGGAGTTCGAGCTGCTCGCCCAGCTGGCCGGCAACTCGCGTCGCACCCTCTCGCGCACGGATCTCATGGAGACGGTGTGGGCCGAGGCGCCCGAGGACACCGGCGAGCGCACCGTCGACGTGCACGTGCGCCGGGTGCGGACCAAGCTGGGCCGCTACCGCCGCCTCATCTCGACCGTCCGCGGCGCCGGCTACCGCCTGGACCCGGGCAGCGACGTCGCGATCCTCGGCTGATCGACGAGCTGCGAGGAACGAGCGGCAGGAGATCAGCCAGAGAACACCGCCTGAGCTGCGAGGACCTCGCGGCGCGCGCAGGCACCTTCACCGTGGAATACCGCCGGATTCCACGGTGAAGGTGCCTGCACCGTGGACGGACGCGCTCTCCCCGCGCGTCGGCGTGCGGCGCGAAGGGGGCAGGGAAAGCGATGAGCGGCCCGGAGCTCTCCTCGACGGTGTCGGGGGCTCACGGACCGCTCATCAGGCCTGTCGTCCGTCAGGGGTGGGTGCGGGCGAGCAGGCGGGACGGGCTGCCATAGGTGGGGGAACCTGGCGTTGTGCCCGTCTGGCCGCTCCCCAGGAGGGGGGTCTTGGGAAGCGACACATCTATAAAGTTTTCAACGTTCTCCGACTGCTCGGAGACTATCACCAGAATCGGACCCCGTCGGGAGCACGTCCTGATGCGGTCGAGTCTAGGCCCTCCCCGTCCCTCTGTAAACGAGGCCGTTGGCGTGTTCTCGCAGGTGACATGCAGGGTTCTGGGAGGAGGCACTCGGTTGTCGCGGCCCCAAGGCTTCGTCATCCGCACACCAAAACACGAGGAGACAACCGCTTCCCCATCGGGCCCGCGACGGCCGTCGCACCCTCATCCCGCCGCGCCGCCGTGCAGGCGTCTCCCAGCGTCGGACCGCCCCGTCAGGGAACGGTCGGCGAAAGTGTGAGCACCGTCGCATCGTCGTGCGGCTTCCTCGGGCGCCGGTCCTCGGGCAGCGCCCGCTCGGCCGCGCGCAGCGTGTTCAGCAGCGCGCACGGGTCCGTGGCCAGCGCCGCGACCAGCCCCTCCTCGTCGGTGATCCCGAGCAGATCGACGGCCCGGGTGACGCCGTCGGAGACGAGGTGCGCACGGGCGAGCTCCGCGAGCGGGGTGTGACCGACGATCGCCTGCTGGGCCGCCTCCGGCTCGTGCCGCGCCACCCAGAAGCCGCCCGGGACGTTGCGCCGGGCCTCGATCGCCTCGGCCCTGCGCTCGGAGCGCACCACCTGCTCGACCCGAGGATCGGTGAGCCGCACGACGCCACCGTCGCGCCGCTCGAGCAGCAGCGAGGAGTCGCACAGCACGAGATGCTCGAGGCGGTCCTCCCGACGCCGCACCGCCACGACCGTCGCCGAGGGCCCGCCGGCCTCGAGATCGCACTCCCCCGCGTGCAGCGCGCGCACCGTCGTGATCGCCCCGGCGAGCGCCGTGGCGAGGGGGGTCTGCGGGTCCTGGGCCCCGGCCAGCAGATGCGCGGCCAGGGTGTGGGAGAACCAGGCCACCGAGTGATGGCAGCCGGCGCGGTATCGCCGGGGCACGCCCGCGCCGTCGAGCACCACGGCGACCTCTCCCAGGACGCCGCCGGCGTCCTCGTCGGCGCCGGGGATCGCAGGGTCGCTCAGCAGGGTGGTGTGCACGGCGCCACTGTACGCAGACGGCGCCGAGCTCCCCGTAGAGTGGGGCCGACCTTGCCGTCGGCCTCCCCGGACGTCGGCGGCGCTCAGGATGCGGAAGGGACACCACCGATGATCGCCCAGGCGCGGATCACCTCCGACACCACGGCCGCAGTGCACCTCGCCGACGAGACCCTCGAGATCACCGGGGCCGATCTGGCGGAGATCCGGGATCAGGTGAAGCAGGCGTTCATCGCCTCCGCGAAAGAGGTCGAGCACGCCATCGACGTGGTGATCGTGGAGCCCGACGTCCACCACCACCTGCGCGTCGAGCCCTCCGGTCGGATCACGGGCCGCACCGGCGACGACCGCCCGCCCTTCGGCCCGGCGCTCGAGGACCCGCTCTCGCCCGCCTCCGCCGACAGCACCGCGGAGCAGGAGGCGATCGGGACCGCCACCGGGGAGATCACGGGGCTGCGCCCCGCCCGCACCCACCGCCGACGGGCGGCCGCGATGCCGGATCCCGGGGGTGCAGGCAGCACCGACGCTCCCGCCCCCGTCTCCGGGAGCGCCTGGGCCGCCGCCTCCTCCGGGTCCGCGCGGTCGGCCCCCTCGGGACCCTCGGCGTCCTCGGCGCCGTCGGCATCGTCCGCCTCCCCGGCCCCGGCCGAGGAGGCCGAGAGCGACGCGGCTCCGCCGAAGCGCCCGCTGCCCGCGCGCACCGCGCCCGCCGCCGCCGACGACGGCCGGCCCACCCTGCAGGACCTGCAGAGGTCCACCGCGCGTCCGACGTCGGTGCGGGCCACCCGCGGATGGCAGGGAGTCCTCACCCGCCTCACGCGCGGCCTGATCTCCCCGCCGCCGGGCCGCAAGGAGCGCTCGGACACGGAGCGCCTGGAGCGGATCCGTCGGCCGCTGGACGGCCCGCGGAACATCGCCGTGGTGAACCTCAAGGGCGGCGCCCACAAGACCACGGCCTCGCTGATGGTCGGCGCCACACTCGGCGTGACCCGCGGCGGCAACGTGCTGGCCTGGGACAACAACGAGACACGGGGAACGCTCGGATGGCGGGGCATCCCCACCGATCACCATCGCACCGCGGTGGACCTGCTGCACGACATCGACCGTCTGCGCGCCCCGGAGGCCAGCAGCGCTGACCTCGACCCGTACGTGCGCCCGCAGGGCGAGATGCGCTTCGACATCCTCGCCTCCGACGAGGACCCGGGCTCCGCCGCCTCGATCGACGGCGAGGCCTTCGCGGGCCTCGACGACGCGCTCTCGCGCTTCTACCGAATCAAGGTCATCGACACCGGCAACAACGTGCGCGCCTCGAACTGGCTGGCGGCCGTGCGGAGCGCGGACCAGCTCGTGATCGTCTCCACCGTCCGGGAGGACACCTTCAACGCCGCGGCCTGGATGATCGACGAGCTGCGGGCGACGGGTCTGGCAGATCAGGTCGAGCACGCGGTGACGATCCTGTCGCACGGTGCGAAGGGCAGGTTCGACGAGTCCCTGCGCAGCCGCCTGCTCGCCCACTTCGGCGCGCACACCCGGGCGGTCACCGAGGTGCCCTACGAGCCCCAGTTCGTCGACGGCTCCCACCTGGACTGGTCGCGCGTCTCCCCGGCCACCAAGGAGGCCTGGCTCGACGCGACGGCGCTGATCGTCGACGGGCTCTGAGCCCCCGCCCGGCCGTCCACAGGCCCGGCCCCTCCCGGGCGGATGTCGGCGCCGGGGCCTAGTCTGGGGCCCATGCCCGCACGCCGTCTCCACCTCGTCCTCGACGAGGACCTGGGCCCCGCGCTGTGGGTCCGGGAGCAGACCGCTCCCGGCCGCTCGCGCGCGCTCGAGGAGCTTGCTGACCTGCGCCGCGCGGCCCCGCCGGGCCTCGCCCGTGCCCTGGAGGAGGCACCGGATCGTCTCCGGCACCGTGTGCGCGTCCCCGGCCGCGAGGGCACCCGGCGCGTCCCCGCCCTGCCGCTCGAGGGCACGGCCCTGACCGCGCTGGTGGGAGCGGTGACCGACCGCCTCCAGGAGCGTTTCGGCGACGCCTTCGCCGAGCAGGTCACGACCTTGATCGGCGAGGGCGCCGCCGCACGCCTGGACGAGGACCTCATCGCCATGCCGGACCTCGTGGCCGCGACCGTGCTGGATCTGAGGGCCCTCGAGCTCGTCGAGCAGCGGCACCTGCGCGCCCGGGCCGGCGAGCGGTACGGCCGTCCGGTGATGCAGTGGCGCGCCCCGCAGCGGGACGCCCCGGAGCTGCTGCACGCCCTGGTCGATGCGCATGCCCGGGCCGCCTTCGCCGCGCACCTGCGCCAGGCGGACCCGCCGGCCGAGGACAGGCTCGGGGTGCTGTGGGCGCTGGCCGACGAGGGCGAGCTCCATGCCGAGCTGCCCGTCCGCCGCCGCCTCACCGCCGCCTTCGACGCCTTCGTGGACTCCGGCCGGCCCGGAGTGCAGCTCACCTCCACGCGCTCCGAGCTGGTGGTGCGACTGTTCGAGCCCCCGCTGGGCACCGCCTGGCCGCTCCAGACCTGCCTGCGGGAGGCCGACGGGGCGGTCCATCCGGTCGCCGACCTGCGGGCCGTCGGCGACCTCACCGCCGCCGGCGCCGCCGAGGCCTCCGCCGCGGTGCTCCGCCTGGCCCCCACCGTGCGCGGCGCGGCCGTGGACGACACCGGCACCGACTGGCTGCTGAGCACGGCCGAGGCCTCCGCCTTCCTCAGCCATGACACCCCCGCGCTCGAGGAGGCCGGGGTCACCGTCCTGCTCCCCCGCGACTGGACGAAGCAGCGGACCACCCTGCGCCCCCAGGAGGTCGAGGAGGATCCCTCCGCGGAGCGCACGGGCTCCGCGGTGGGGCTCGGGGCGATGGTCTCCTTCCGCTGGCGCGTCGCCGTGGGCGAGACCGAGCTCACCGAGGAGGAGATGGAGCAGATCCGCGAGGCCCAGTCCGAGCTGGTGCAGCTGCGCGGGCAATGGGTCCGGCTGGATGCGACCACCCTGCGCGCCGCCGAGAAGTTCCTCGACGCCTTCGGCCGCCGGACCCGGGAGCAGCCCGGCGCGCGCCCGCCGGCCCGTCCTCTCCCCCGGCCCGGCCCGGCGCCGCTCGAGCCCGCACCGCTGCCGGTCGAGGTCACGGGACGGGCGCCCTGGCTGGAGATGTTCTCCCTCATCCTCTCCCCCGAGGCCGCCGACGTGGACTTCGGGGTCGCCGCCCTGACCGCCGGAGGGCGCAACGGCCTGGCGCGGCTGCTGCCCGGCGCCGAGGGCCCGGACCCGCTGCCGTCGCCCAGCACCCTGCAGGCCACCCTCCGCCCCTACCAGCTCGAGGGCCTGAGCTGGCTGTGGGCGCTGGACCGGCAGAACCTCGGCGGGATCCTCGCCGACGACATGGGGCTCGGCAAGACCATGCAGGTGCTCGCCCTGCTGTGCCGTGAGCGGGAGCAGGACGGCGGGGTCGGCCCGACCCTGCTGGTCTGCCCGATGTCCGTGGTGGGCGCCTGGCAGCGCGAGGCCGCGACCTTCGCCCCGCACCTCGCCGTGCACGTCCACCACGGCGGCAGCCGGCTGCGGGACGAGTCCTTCGTGGCCGGCGCCGCCGACCTCGACCTCGTGATCACCACCTACTCGCTGCTCTCGCGGGACCTCGGAGTGCTCTCCGCCGTGCCCTGGCACCGCCTGGTCTTCGACGAGGCGCAGCACGTGAAGACCCCCGGCACCCAGGTCACCGGTGCCGCCCGCTCCCTCCACGCCCCGCACCAGCTGGCCCTGACCGGCACCCCGGTGGAGAACCGCCTGGCGGACCTGCACTCCCTCATGGAGGTGGTCAATCCCGGGCTGCTGGGCAGCGCCACGACCTTCGAGGACCGGGTGGCATCGCCCATCGAGGACGCGGGCGACGAGACCGCGCTCCGCCGTCTCAAGCTCGTCACCTCGCCCTTCATCCTGCGACGGCTGAAGACGGACCGCTCGATCATCGCGGACCTGCCGGAGAAGATCGAGCTCACCCGCGTGGTGAACCTGACCCCGGAGCAGGCGGGGCTGTACGAGGCGATCGTCGAGGAGCTGAAGGGCCAGCTCGCCGAGGCGGACCGCAGCGCCCGCCGCACCCTGGTGGTCTCGGCCATCACGCGCCTGAAGCAGGTGTGCAACCACCCCGCGCACTATCTGGGCGACGGCTCGCCCCTGGTGCGCGAGGGGCAGCACCGCTCCGGGAAGCTCGAGCTGGTCGACGACCTGCTGGAGACCGCCTTCGCAGAGGGACAGAAGGCGCTGCTGTTCACCCAGTTCACGGCGTTCGGGCGCCTGCTGGTGCCTTACTGGGAGGAGAAGTTCGCCTCCCTGGGGCTCAGCGTCCCCTTCCTGCACGGCGGCGTCTCCAAGCACGACCGCGACCAGATGGTCGCCGAGTTCCAGGAGCACCGCGACCGGCCCGGACTGATGCTGCTGAGCCTGCGCGCGGGCGGCACCGGCCTCACCCTCACCGCGGCCAACCACGTCGTCCACCTCGACCGCTGGTGGAACCCGGCGGTCGAGAACCAGGCCACCGACCGCGCCTTCCGCATCGGCCAGCGCCGCGACGTCCTCGTGAACAAGCTGGTCAGCGCCGGGAGCGTCGAGGAGAAGATCGACACCGTGCTCGGGGACAAGCAGGCGCTCGCGGACCTCGCCGTGGGCCCCGGCGAGGACTGGCTGGCCACTCTCGAGGACGACGACCTGCTGAACCTGCTCACGCTCGACGAGGACGGAGGGGAGCGCGCATGAGCATCACGTTGCGCTCGCGCCGAGGGCCGATCGGGGTGGCCTGGCACGCCGTCGCGCTGCGGGAGGCGGCCGAGGCCCTGCTGGGGACCGGACGCGCCGGCGGAGGCAGGGCCGACGCCCGCGCCGGCCGCGTGCAGTGGCTCGACGTCGCCGCCGGTCTCGCGCGCGGGGACGTCCTGGATGCCGACGGCGCGCTGTACCACGCGCGCCTCGAGCTGCCCGTCCTGCGCGCCGACGAGCGCCGCGACCTGCTGCGCGTCGCCCATGCGCATCCGGAGCTGCCCGCTCGCCTGGCGAGCGGGGAGTACCCGCGGGACGTCGAGACAGAGCTGGCCCGCTCCGCGCTCTCCCTGCTGCCGCGCGAGGCCTCCGAGCTCACCCACGACTGCTCGTGCCTGGACTGGCCGGGGCCCTGCCGCCATGTCGCCGCACTCGTCTACGTCCTGGTGGAGGCCGTGGACGCGGAGCCGGTGCTGCTGCTGCAGCTGCGCGGGCTGGCCCTCGAGGACCTCGTGGCCCCTCCGGCGGAGACCGAGGACGCCGCCCCGCGCTCCGAGGCCTTTGACGCGACCCTGACGAACCCGGACCTGCTCGCCGAGGTGATCGGCGACGGCCCGGCGGGGATCATCGCGAGCTTCTACGGCTCGCGGGGCGCTCCGACGGGGACGCCGGAGCCGCCGACGCCGCAGTGACGGGCGCGCGCCGTGCGGGCGGGACCCGGCCCGAGGACGTCCTAGAGTGAGGATCATGCCCACCACCAGCACACTCGCTCCCCTGTCCGAGACCTCCACCGCCGCCGCGCTGACCGCGCTCTTCGAGGACGCCGTCACCGCCCACCGGACCGCCGGCGTGACCTGGGCGGTCATCGGCGGTCATGCGCAGGAGCAGGCGATCCTCGCCCACGGCGCCGCCGGGCACCGCGCTCTCCAGGAGGGCCGGCCGGTCCCCGGCTCCGCCCCCATGGACCGCGGCACCGTCTCGCGCATCGCCTCGATGACGAAGTCCTTCACGGCCGCCACGATCCTGGCCCTGCGCGACGAGGGCCGGCTGCGCCTGGACGACTCGGTCTCCGTCCACGTCCCCGAGGCCGCCGGCGCCTTCGCGCTCGAGGCCGACGACCGCGAGCCCACCCTGCGCAGCCTGCTCACGATGAGCGGCGGCCTGGTGACCGACAACCCCTGGGGCGATCGCCAGGAGTCCCTGACCCGCGAGCAGTTCGCGCAGGTCCTGCGCGGCGGCCTCGGCCGCGTGCACCGTCCCGGGTCCGGCTTCGAGTACTCCAACACCGGCTACGCGCTGCTGGGCCGGGTCATCGACGAGGTCACCGGCAGCAGCTACCCCGAGGAGATCCGCCGCCGCTTCCTCACCCCGCTGGGTCTTGCGTCGACGGGCTTCCGCATCGAGGAGATCGACGCCTCGCGCCTGGCGACCGGGCACCGGCTGGCCGACCGCGCCGACGCCACCCGCTTCGAGGCCGTGCCGCTGGACGCCCCGGGCGTGTACGGCGCGATGGCCGGGCTGTTCTCGACGGTCGAGGACGTGGCCGCCTGGGTGCGCTTCCTCGCCGCGGCCGATGCCCCCGACGCCGCGCAGCGCGAGGTGGGCGGGCTGTCCACCGCCTCCCGTCGCGAGATGCAGCAGCTGCACCGCCACCACCCGATGCCTGCCCTGCCCGCCGGCGAGGACGGACGCTCCCCCGGCTTCGACCGCGTGCGCGGCTACGGCCTGGGCCTGGTCGTCGAGCAGTTCCCGGACCTCGGCGAGGTCGTCTCCCACTCCGGCGGCTACCCCGGCTACGGCTCCTTCATGGTCTGGCACCGCGACTCCGGCGTGGGGGTGGTGGCGCTCGCGAACTCGAAGTACGCCCCCGCCACCGCCCTGTCGATGCAGGCGCTGCGGATCCTGCGCAGCGAGCGGCCCGAGCTGCTGGCCCGGCGCGCCCCCGCCGCGGCCCCGCGCACCCTCGAGGCGGCCGGAGCGGCGCTGGCCTGGCTGCGTGCCGGGGCTCCGGAGGAATCCCCCGAGACGGCATGGTTCGCCGGCAACATGGATCCTGACACCCCGCGATCGGAGCGACGGCGCCGGCTGGAGGCGGCGCTCGCCGCGACGGGCCTGCCCGCCGGAGCGCTGGACGCCCTGCGGCCCGAGGACGCGCAGGTGCTCTCACCGGCGCAGCTGCGCTGGACGGTGCCGGGGGACGGGGACGGCGCCCCGGCGCTGCGGATCGACCTGCTCATGGATCCGCGCCGCACGGCCCGGATCCAGGCGCTCGAGACCACGGCGGTCGCCCGGCGGGCCTGATCCGGCGACGGGTCGTCAGGGGGCGGCGTCGGCCGGCGGCGCGCCGGGCGGTGCCGCCTCGAGGGCGGTGAGCGTCGCGCCGAGGTCGCTCGCGGAGGCGGGGTTCTGGTTGAACACGATCACCAGCACGATCGCGACGATCGCTCCGAGCACCACGGCGGCGCCGATCCCGAGCCCCACGGCGATGAGGGTGCCGCTGGAGCCCCGCCCCCCGCCGCCGGGCCCCGGGCCGCCCGGACCGGACTGGGTCGTGGTGACGGGATAGGTCGAGGGCGTGTACTGCGGCGGCGGCGAGCCCGGCGTGGTCTGTCCGGCCCACTGCGGTCCCGTGTGCGGGGACGGGGACCCGGCGGTGTAGCCCTGCTGCACCTGGCCGGCCCGGATCGCCTCCATCGAGGCGGAGGCCACCTGCGGCGCCGGGCGCTCCGGCCGCTCCGCCCCGGGGGCGTCCGGCGGCAGCGGATCCAGGGTGTCCTGGAAGTCCAGCGGGGCGCCGTCGGCATGCGTCAGCGGGTAGCCCTGCGGGACGCGCGGCAGGTCGCGCCGCACCTCCTCCGCGCTCTGGTAGCGGTCCTCGGGCTGCGGGGCGACCAGCTTGCGGATCACGGCGGAGAGCTTGGGGGTGACACCGCGCAGGTGCTGGCTGAGCTCATCGGGCCGGAAGGCGCCGTCGTGCAGGGCGATCTTCCCGTTGAGCGCCACCAGCGCGACCACCCCGGCGGCGTAGAGGTCGTGGGAGGGCGCCGGCTCGGCCATGGCGAACAGCTCCGGGGCCATGTAGCCGGGGGTCCCGTTGACCATCCCGACATGCGTGAAGCGGACGTCGGATTCATGGACCGCGATGCCGAAATCGGCGAGCCGGGAGACCGGGAAGGCCCGACCCCGCGGCTCGAACATGATGTTCGCCGGCTTCACGTCGCGGTGGATCCAGCCCTCGGCATGGACGTGCGCGAGTCCGTCCAGCAGCTGGTCGAGGATCACCACCGCGGCGGGCTCGGCGAGCTTCCCCCGCGTCTTGACGACCGATTCCAGGGTGCCGCCGGAGGCCAGCGGCATCGCGATGACGACGTGCTCGTCCTCCGCGCCCCAGCCGTAGGGGGTCAGCAGATGCGGATGATCGAAGCTGACGCCCTTCTCCCGCACGAAGCGCATGAGATCCGCGGAATCGCGCTGGCGCAGGACCTTCGCGGCACAGAGCTCCTTGGTCTTGGAGTCCCAGGCGCGCCACACGGACCCGGAGCCGCCCTTGGCGATCAGGTCGATGAGCGCGAAGCGTCCCACTAGTACGTCTGCCATGATTCTCCCAGCATACGGGGGCGGCCGGTACAGCGTTATGCTGGGCGCCATCCGAGAGCCTCGAGGGAGGGGAGCCGATGGGCATCGTCGCGGGGAGCGCCGCCCCCTTCGAGGACAGCGCGTTCTGGAACCCGATCCCCTTCTCCTGGCCCGTCGCGCTGATCCTGCTGGCGGTGTGCGCCCTGCTGACGATCGCCGTGGTGGTGTGGCTGGTCGTCCAGCCCGACGAGCCCGAGACCGGCTCCCGCTCCCGCGCCCTCGTGGAGCGGGCCACGGGCCGGGACCGCCGCCGGGCGGACACGGTCCGCCGGCGCCTGGAGGCCGATGCCGGCCGGGCCGACCCCTCCGAGCCCGAGCTCCGCTGACGGCGGTCAGGACCGCCGCGCACACCCTGTTCACCTCGCGGAAGCTCTCCGCTCACCCTCGCCTCGCCCCCCGGCCAGACGGTGCCCCTAGGGTGCCGGGACACCGTGCACGGAGGAGGGGACCCCATGACCATCGGCCGCACCCTGCTCCTCGCCGTCGACGGACTGGACGAGCAGGACCTCGCCACGCTCCGACGGGAGGGAGCGCTGAGCGGAGACCTGACCGCGCTGCAGATCCGGGCCGGAGGTCCTTCGGAGCCCGCCCCGGCGCTCGCGAGCCTGGTCACGGGAGCCTCCGTCGCCCACACCGGGGTCGCCACCCAGGTCCCCTTCCGCCCCGACCTCCCGGACAGCCGCTCGACCTGGTACGCCTCCTCGGTGACCGCCCCCACCCTGTTCGAGGCGGCGCGGGAGCGCGGGCTGACCACCGCGGCCCTGCACTGGCCGGCGACCGCCGGCGCCGAGATCGATCTGTGCCTGCCGCTGGTCGAGGACCTGCGCCGCTATCGCACTCGCTGGGACATGGCCGAGCGGACCAGCTCGCCGCGCATGGTCGCCGAGCACCTCGTCCCCCGCCGCGAGGCCGGGGTGCAGCTCTCGCAGGTCCCTTCCGACGACCTGGTCGCCGAGATCGCCGCCGAGGCCCTCATCCGCGGCCCCGTCCAGCTCCTCGCCGCGCGCCTGACGGGACTGGGGATCGTGCGGCGCGAGTCCGGTCCGGGCGCCGCCGCCGAGCGCGCCCTGCTCGACACGGCCGACGCCCTGCGGCAGATCCAGTGCGCCTTCGCCCCCGATGCGGAGGATCGGGTGCTGCTGGTCCCGGGCCGCCGCCTGGTCCCCGCCGCGCTGCTGGTCCACCCCAATGCCGCGCTCGCCGCGGCCGGCCTGCTCCGCACCGACGGCACGCGCCTGGACGGCTTCCGCGCCCTGGTCTGGCCCGATGGCCCGCGCGGGGTGCTTCACGTGCGGCGGGAGGAGGGGGACGCCCTGAGGACGGCGGCCCTGGAGGCTCTCGCCGAGATCGCCGCGCACTCCCGGCTGCAGCTGCGCACGGTGGACGACGGGGTCGGCGCGACGGAGGCGACCGACGTGATCGCCGTGCTCGAGGGCACGCCGGGCACCGTCGTCGGCCTCTCCCCCACCCATCGCCCGCTGGTCGACGGCGATGATCCGTACTATGCGGGCCCTCGCGCGGTCAGCGACCCGTCCGCCCCCGCCGCGGCTCTGGTGCGGGGACCCGGCCTGCCGTCCTCACCGGTCGAGGGGTCCTGGGCCGATCTCGGGGTCACCCTCGCCCATGCCCTGGACCTCGAGCTGTCCGGCGCGACGGCGCAGGGCATGCACCGCGCAGCGCCCCTCGGGCGCGCCTGAGGGTCAGTCACCCGGGAACAGCAGGCGCCGGACGCGCTCGCACGTCCCGTCCCACGTCCGCCGCAGTCGGCCGTGCTCCGGCTCGGCGAGGAGGTCGCGCAGCGCGTCGAGCTCGGGGGCCTGGTGGGTGATCTGGTGGGGCCCGCCGTGGAGGGCCGGGTGCGCGGGGCGCCGCTCGAGGTCCTCGGGGCTGACCTCCACGCAGGCGGTGAAGCGCGCCTCGCGGCGGCCGTCCGCGGTCGTGATCACCTCGAGGGAGTCGACCTCGGAGCCGATCTGCGCGGCGATGTCGGCGCGGAGCGCGGCGAGGGCGGCATCGAGCTGCGACGAGGCCGTCGGGTCCGCGCGCACGGCGGCCACGATCGGGATCGAGACCAGGTTCCCGCCGACGTCGGAGACCGCGTCGATGATCTCGTGACGCCCCACCGCCCGTCCGTCCTCGCGCAGGGTCAGCTGCTGGAGCACCAGCCGCAGCACTCCCGGGGAGGCGTGCACGATGAGCAGATCGCGGATGGCCTGGACGGTTCGGGGACTGCCGGTCCAGGTCACGGGCATGTCGACCGATCGGTCACAACTGGTCATGCGGCATAGAGTAACCCTATGCAGGCCGTCTGACGCCTGTCGAAGAAGTCCGATTGAGACCTGTACAACGTTTACCGGTTGAGTGGGGTCCGGTCCCTGCCCGTGGCCCTCCGGATCGCGACGATCTGGCTGCGACGCGCCTCCTGGGCCGCGGGCCCCTCGCCGGCGACCGCGACGTCGTGACCGGCGTCGGGGACCTCGAGGTACTCGTGCTCGGTGCCCGCCGCCTCCAGTGCCGCCGCCAGGGCTCGGGAGCCCTCGACCAGCACGTCCTGCGACCCGTTGACCAGATGCACGGGCGGCAGAGCGGCGAGGTCCCCGAGGATCGGGCTCAGTCGCGGGTCCTCGCGCGGGAACGCCCCGGCGTAGAGCTCGGCAGCGATCCTCAGACCGTGCTCGTCGTGATCCGTCGCGCGCACGGCGCCGTCCCGCCGCCGCAGGTCCGTCCACGGGGACTCCAGCAGCAGCGCGGCCGGGGAGCCGGCACCGCTCCCGGCGAGCATCTGCGCGACGGCCAGGGCGAGCCCTCCGCCGGCGCTGTCCCCCGAGAGCACCCAGCGCCCGGGGCGGACGACCGCCCCGGTGACGAGTGCGTCGACGGCGTGCAGGACGTCGTCCACCGCGACCGGGAAGCGATGGCGGGGTGCGAGCCGGTAGTGGACCATCGCGCCCGCCGCGCCGGAGCGCCGCGCGACCTCCTCGAGCCAGTTCCAGTGGGCGCGGGACTCCCCGGCGACGTAGGCGCCGCCGTGCAGGTGCACGATCGTCGCCTCACGGGCGAGCTCCTCGTCGATCCAGGTCACAGGAACCTGGCCGTGCCGGTGCCGGGCCACGCGGGCCGGGGCGGCGAGGGAGCTCGGAGGACGGGACGGGCGCTGGGAGGCCAGGATGCGCAGCGTGCGGACGATGCTCATGGGGGCATCTTCCCACGGATCCCCTCCCCGTCCGAGGGGTCCTCGCTCCGGCGGGGACGGAGGTCAGTCGGAGATCTCGTCGTCGACCATCCGCGGGAGCGCGGCCCGGAACCCCGCGACCGCGAGCCCCAGACCCGTCAGCGCGAGGAACCACAGCACCGTCGTCGCCGAGCCGGTCACGCCCAGCAGCGCACCGGCGACCACGGGGCCGATCGCCGCCAGCAGGTAGCCGACGGGCTGCGCCATCCCCGAGAGCCGGGCGGTGATCAGCGGCGAGCGGCTCCGCGCCGGGATCAGCGCCACCGCGGTCGGGAAGGCGAAGCCGCCGATGCCCAGGACGCAGGCCCAGAGCACGGGACTCGCGCCGGGGGCGAGGAGGAGTCCCAGATAGCCGATGGTGGTCAGCACGCCGAAGCCGCCGACGATCCACGGCAGGCGCGGCGCCCGGGCGATGACGGTGGGCATGATCAGGCCGCCCACCATGCCCCAGCCGGCGATCACGGCGACCAGCAGGCCGGCCCGGGCCGGCGGGACGCCGGCGTCGGTGAGGATCTGCGGGAGCATCCCGAACTGCGTGTAGGCGTTCAGGGACTGCAGGGCGAAGGCGATGGTCAGGGCGATCGCAGTGGGCGAGCGGAGCAGGGAGCCGCGCAGGCGTCCCGCGGGCGGCGCCGGCGGGAAGTCGTGGCCGGTGCGGGTCAGCACCACCGCCCAGACGATCACCGGGACCACGGCGACCATGCCCCAGAACTGCAGGGAGTCCCGCCACCCGTCGGCCCCGGAGCCGGAGAGCGGCACCGCGAGCGCCGAGCCGAGGGAACCGCCGATCGCCAGGGTCACGCTGTACAGCGTCATCAGGCCGACGGTCCGCACGCCCCCGTGCTGCTTGATCCAGGCCGGCACCACCACGTTGCCCAGGGCCGGGCCGATGAGGGCCAGCACCGACAGCGCCAGGAACATCCCGAACGACCCGGTCATCGGGCGCAGCAGCAGCCCGGCGACGACCAGCACGAAGGAGGCCACCACGGTGCCGGTCAGGCCCAGGCGCCGGGAGATCGGGACCGCGAGCAGGCCCAGCACGCCGAAGGCCAGGCACGGCAGCGCGGTGAGCAGACCGGAGGCGATCGCGCCCTGGCCGTAGGAGTCCACCAGGGGCTCCATGACGGGGCCCAGGCTGGTGGCACCGGGGCGGAGGTTCAGGGCGACCGCCGCGATCGCGATCAGCGCGAGGACCCCGCCGACCGCAGCGGGACGAGCCGGGCCGGCAGTGGGATCGGTGGCGGGCACGGCGGTGCCCGGGGAGGAGGAGGCGCTCACCTCTCCCTTCTACTCCTCGCCGTGTGATGTTCGCCAGCCCATGCCGGGGATCTCACGCTCCCGTGCAGGCCGCGGGGTGGTGGGTCGCCCCGGGCGCCGCGGCGGGCGTCCCGCGCCTCCGTCCGGGGGCCTACTCTTGTCGCGGCCCGTGCCCCCCCTGACCACGACGGATCCACGAAGGACGACCATGACCTCCGCCGCCCCGGCGCTCGACGCGCCCGCCCCCCGGACGCATCCCGTCGACCAGGTTCCCCCACCCGGCCGTCTCACGGTGCTCTCGGTCCAGCACGTCCTGGCCTTCTACGCCGGTGCGGTGATCGTCCCGCTGCTCATCGCCTCGGGGCTGGGGCTGTCCGCCGAGGACACCATCCACCTCATCAACGCGGATCTGTTCACCTGCGGCATCGCCACGCTGATCCAGTCCGTCGGCTTCTGGAAGGTGGGCGTGCGCCTGCCGATCATCCAGGGCGTGACCACCACGGCGGTGAGCCCGATCATCGCGATCGGCCTGGCCGCGACCGGCGGCGAGGGCGGGCGCGAGGGCCTGCCGATGATCTACGGATCGGTGATCGTCGCCGGCCTGTTCACCTTCCTGGTCGCCCCCTATTTCGCGAGGTTCCTGCGGTTCTTCCCGCCGGTCGTGATCGGGACGGTGCTGACCACCATGGGCATCACGCTGCTCGGGGTCTCCGCCGGGGACATCACGAACTACGCCGAGGGCGCCCCCGCGACCCGCGACATCGCCTACGCGCTGGGCACCCTCGGCATCATCGTGGTGGTCCAGCGCTTCTTCCGCGGATTCCTCGGCACCATCGCCGTGCTGCTGGGCCTCGTGGTCGGCACCGGGGTCGCCGTGCTGCTGGGCGACACCTCCTTCTCCGGCGTCTCCGAGGCCTCCGCGATCGGCGTGACCACGCCCTTCTACTTCGGCATCCCCACCTTCTCCCTCACCGCCTGCCTCTCGATGATCATCGTCATGCTGATCACGATGGTCGAGACCACCGGAGACGTCTTCGCCGCCGGCGAGATCGTCGGCAAGCGGATCCGGCGGAGGAACATCTCCGAGGCGATCCGGGCCGACGGCCTCTCGACCCTGCTGGGCGGGGTCCTCAACTCCTTCCCCTACACCTGCTTCGCGCAGAACATCGGCCTGGTGCGGCTGACCCGCGTGCAGTCCCGCTGGGTGGTCGCCGGCGCCGGTGCGCTGATGATCGTGCTGGGGCTGCTGCCCAAGGCGGGCGCCGTGGTCGCCGCGATCCCGGCCCCGGTGCTGGGCGGTGCGTCCCTGGCGCTGTTCGCCTCGGTCGCCCTGGTGGGCATCCAGACCCTCTCCCGGGTGGACCTCACCGACAACCGCAACTCGGTCATCGTCGGCACCTCGCTGGGGCTGGCGATGCTGGTGAGCTTCAAGCCGGACATCGCCGCGGTCTTCCCCTCCTGGGCGCAGGTCTTCGTCTCCTCGGGCGTGACCGTCGGCGCGATCACCGCGATCGTGCTGAACCTCGTGTTCTTCCACATCGGCCGCCAGCACGGGGCGAAGGTCGCCACCACCACCGCCGGCGAGCGGATCGGCATCGAGGAGGTGAACGCGATGGACCGGGAGACCTTCGTGACCACCTTCGGCTCGCTGTTCAACGGGGCGAGCTGGCCGCTCGATCACGCCTGGGAGTCCCGCCCCTTCGCCGACGCCCCCGCGCTCCGCGCCGCGATCGAGGACGCGGTGCTCGCGGCCGAGCCCACCGCACAGGATGCGCTGGTGGCCGCCTACCCCGACATGGCCACGCTGCTCACCGCCGACGAGGCGCAGGCCGGCGCGATCAGCCAGGACGTGGGCTCCTTCGCCCTGGAGAACCTCACCGACGGGGACGTCGAGGAGATCCGGGAGCTCTCGGCGCGCTACGCCGAGCGGTTCGGCCTCCCCTTCGTCGCCTTCCTGGGCCGCACCGACTCGTTCCGGCAGATCATCGAGGACGGGGTGCGGCGCCTGGACCACTCCGTCGCGCAGGAGCGCCGCGTGGCGCTCGGCGAGGTGGTGGAGATCGCGGGCGACCGCTTCGGGATCATGGTGGCCGACGCCAACCCGGTCGGCTCCGCCTGGGCGCGGAAGTTCGAGTCCCTGCAGTGAGCTGAGGCGGGTCAGAGGAGCACCGAGTCCGGGATCATCCCGGCACCCCGGACGTCCCCCACCAGGCGCCGGTCGATCCGCTCACCCCGCCGCACGATCGTCAGCCCGCCGCGGGCCTCGAGGATCACCAGGTCCGCGTCGACCACGTGGTGCACGCCCTCGCGTCGCAGCTGCGTGAGCAGCAGCTCCTCGTGCATCCCCAGGTGCCGCAGCTGCCAGGCGAGCACGTGGCCGTGGACCATCACGACCGTCGGCCGCGGGCCCCGCAGGACGCGGCGGGCGGCGGTGATGTGGCGGCCACCCAGCGTGTGCTCGAGGACCATCAGGGTGCCGATCGCGACCAGTCCGCCCAGGAGGGTGGGCGAGTTGCCGAGGATCGACCGGGCGATGAGCGCCGCCAGCAGCGCCATCACCGCGACGCTGAGCACCGACGGGCTGCCGCTGAGGCGTGGCCCGGCGACCCGCAGGATGACGGTGAACAGCAGGTAGAGCACCACGCAGGAGATCAGCACGCCGAGCACTCCGGCCCACGAGATCCCGATCTGCCACCACAGTTCCTCCCAGAAGGTCATGGCTCCAGTCTCTCGCAGGCCGGTCGCCGGCCGTCGGTGCGGTCTCTCAGTGTGCGACGGTCGACTTCTCGGACCCGGCTCCCGTCATCGAGCGCACCTCCATCTCCGCCTGTTTGAGCTCATCGTGCTCCGAGGAGGTCACCGAGCCGAGCCAGCCGAGGAAGAAGCCCAGCGGCACCGAGATGATCGCGGGGTTGGTCAGCGGGAACCAGGCGAAGTCCGCGCCGGGGATCATCGCGGTCTCGGAGCCGGAGACCACCGGGGAGAAGGTGATGAGGATCAGGGCGCTGGCCAGGCCGCCGTAGATGCTCCACACGGAGCCGCGGGTGTTGAACCGCTTCCAGTACAGGGAGTACAGGATCGAGGGCAGGTTGGCGCTGGCCGCGATCGCGAAGGCGAGCGAGACGAGGAAGGCCACGTTCTGCTCCGCGGCGAGGATGCCGCCGACGATCGAGACGCCGCCGATCACGAGCGCGGTGCGCCGCGCGACGGCGACCTCCTTCTTCGGATCCGCCTCGCCACGCTTGATGACGCCATTGTAGATGTCGTGGGCGAAGGAGGCGGAGGCGGTGATGGTCAGCCCCGCGACCACCGCGAGGATGGTCGCGAAGGCGACCGCGGAGATGATGCCCATCAGCACGGTGCCGCCGACGGCGTAGGCGAGCGCGGGCGCCGCCGAGTTCGAGCCGCCCGGCAGGGTCGCGATGGTGTCCACCCCCACCAGGTATGCGGCGCCGAAGCCGAGCACCAGGGTGCACAGGTAGAAGAAGCCGATCAGGGCGATCGCCCAGACCACCGAGCGGCGCGCCTCCTTCGCGGTGGGCACCGTGTAGAAGCGCATCAGCACGTGCGGCAGCCCCGCCGCGCCGAAGACGAGCGCGATCGCAAGGGAGACGAAGCCCAGCTTGGTGGCGCCGGAGGTGCCGTACTGGAGCATCGGCTCGAGGATGGCCTCGCCCTCCGGGTGGGAGGCGACCGCCTGGCCGAGCACCGCGGAGACGCTGAAGCCGTTCAGGGCGAGGATCCAGATCGTGGTGACGCCCACGGCGGTGATCAGCAGGACCGCCTTGATGATCTGCACCCAGGTGGTGCCCTTCATCCCGCCGATCATGACGTAGGCGATCATCACCACGCCCACCACCGCGATGACGATCGACTGGCTGACACGGCCCTCGATCCCGATCAGCAGGGAGACCAGGGCCCCGGCGCCGGCCATCTGGGCGAGCAGGTAGAAGAAGGTGACCGCGAGCGTGGAGGTCGCGGCGGCGGTGCGCACGGGGCGCTGGCGCATGCGGAAGCTCAGGACGTCGGCCATCGTGTACTTGCCGGTGTTGCGCAGCGGCTCGGCGACCAGCAGCAGCGCCACCAGCCAGGCCACGAGGAAGCCGACGGAGTACAGCAGCCCGTCGTAGCCGTACAGCGCGACCGCGCCGACGATGCCGAGGAACGAGGCGGCGGAGAGGTAGTCGCCGGCGATGGCGATGCCGTTCTGGCGCCCGGAGAAGACGCGCCCGCCGTGGTAGAAGTCGCTCGCGCTGGTGGTGGTGCGCGACACGCGGATCACCACCACGAGGGTGACGATGACGAAGGCGAGGAAGATCGCGATGTTCAGGACCGGGTTGCCGAACTCCATCAGAGATCACCCTCCAGGTCGTGGCGGAGCTTCTCCGCGATCGGGTCCAGGGACCGGTTCGCGTGGCGGATGTACGCCCAGGTGATGAGGAAGGTCATGAGGAACTGGCTGAGACCGAGGAGGATCCCGACGTTCAGATAGCCGATGACGGGGATGGACATGAAGCCCTCGGCGAAGGTCGACAGCAGCACGTAGGCGAGGTACCAGACCAGGAAGGCGACGGTCATGGGGATCGCGAAGCCGCGGAAGGCGCGGCGCAGGCCCTGGAACTCCTCGGACCGCTGGACGGCGAGGAACTGCTCGGGGGTGGGTTCGCGGTGGGTGGGGACGGCATCCGGCGCGGGTCCGGGCGCTCCCTGAGGAGGGGAGGTCACGGGCACAACTCCTTCGTTCTGGCCTGTCGACCCGGGAAGGGTGGCCCCGGGACTCCGCCGACGGTAGCAGGAGTGACGGCGGCCATACGGGCGATTCCGGGAGCCGTGGCCTCCTGTCGGCGCGTCGCGACGGAGGGCCTCAGGGGGCCACGGTGGGATCCTGCCGCGGCGCATGGCGGGCGGCGAGATCCCGGCCTCGCTCGTGGAGCCTCCGGCGCAGCTCCGGAGGCTCGATCACCTCCACGCCGTCGACCGCGAGCAGCTGTGCGGCGGTGATCTCCAGGTTCTCCGCGCGCAGTGCGAGCTCCAGGCGCTGCCCACGGCGGGCCGCGGTCTCGAGCGCGCCCTGGACATCGACCCCGGGAAGAGCGGCCCTCAGCGGAGCGAGGGAGCCCTCCGGGATCGACAGGCGCACCGGCAGCGTCCTCACCGAGGACTCGAACTCCGCGCGGGAGCGATGCCAGTGCTCCCGGAGGGAGAACTCCGCAGGGCGGTGGGCCTGCTCCTCAAGCACCTGGGCCCCGACGATGCGGGAGAGACGGTAGGTGCGCGGACGCCCGCGGTGGGCGGCGACCAGATACCAGGTGTCGGTCTTCAGCACGAGTCCGAGGGGATCGACGAGTCGCCGGCGGGGAGGACGCTCGAGATCCGAGCGTGCATACCGGATCGCGAGGCGACGTCCCGATCGCACCGCACGAGCCACGTCGGGGAGCGCCGCCGGACGCTCCGGATCGCTGAACCACCGTTCGTTGTCCAGGACGAACCGCTCGTGGAGGAGATCCGTCCCGGCCCGATCGGCGGTGGGCACGCTGAGCATCTTCAGGCGCGCGGTCTCGTACTCCGTGAGCAGGCCCATGCCGTGGGCGCCGGTCTCGCCGAGCAGCAGCGCCTGGAGCTCGGTGGCGGTCATGCCGGTGATCGGGGACCTCCAGCCGTCGACCAGCCCCACGCCCCCGCCGGGGCCCGAGCGCGTCCAGACCGGCACTCCCATCTCGTGCAGTGCGGCGATGTCTCGCTGGATCGTGCGGGCGGTGACACCGTGCCGCTCCGCCAGCGCGGCCACGCTGGTGCGCGGGGCACGGCCGAGCTCCATGAGGAGCATCAGCATCCGCGAGGTGCGCACAGCGAGAGCGTATCGAATCGGCGACATGATCTGTCGCCGATCCCTGGGAGGCTCGGGGTCATCGATCATCACGCCGCACCCGCAGGAGGAGCACGCATGTCGCACGAACAGCCGCTGGAGGGCAGGATCGCCCTGGTCACCGGAGCCACGCGCGGCGCGGGCCGGGCGATCGCCCGCGAGCTCGCCGGTGCCGGCGCCGAGGTGTACTGCACCGGACGCTCGACCGACGACTCCCCCTCGGACTACGACCGCCGCGAGACGGTCGAGGAGACGGCCCGGCTCATCGCGGACGCCGGCGGACGCGCCCATGCGGTGGTCGTGGACCACCTCGACGTCGGTGCCGTCCGCGCCCTGGTCGAGCGGATCGACCGCGAGCAGGGGGCGCTCGACATCCTCGTCAACGACATCGGCGGGGAGGCCTACGTCCGCTTCGGGATCCCCCTGTGGGAGTACGACCTCGCCGAGGGTGCGAAGCTCTTCGACACCGGGTTCACCACTCACCTGCACACCAGCCACAGCGCGCTGCCTCTGCTGATCCGCCGCCCCGGCGGCCTCGTGATCGAGGTGACCGACGGGACCCGGGAGTACAACCGCACTCACTACCGCGAGACGGTCTTCCTCGATCTCACGAAGACGGCCGTGGACCGACTCGCCTACGCCCAGGGCCATGAGCTCGCACCCCACGGCGGGACGGCGCTCTCGGTCTCCCCCGGGTGGCTGCGCTCGGAGATGATGCTGGATGCCTTCGGCGTCTCCGAGGAGACCTGGCGCGAGGCCGCCGCCGCGAACCGCGGGACGGCCGATGCGATGCCGCCCTACGAGTTCGTGATCTCCGAGACGCCGACGATGCTCGCCCGCGGCCTCGTCGCGCTCGCGGCGGATCCGGAGCGATCGCGCTGGAACACACGATCGACCAGCTCCTTCGAGCTGGCCGAGCACTACGACGTCACGGACCTCGACGGATCCCGCCCCGATGCCTGGAGCTTCATCACGGCGATGGAGACCACCCCGGCCGCGGAGCTCGACGTCACGGAGTACCGGTGAGCCCCGGCCGCCGCCGACCGCTCAGCCGCTGAACCCTCCGGAGCCGGCCATGTCCTTGAACCGCGAGTAGTGCCCCTCGAAGGCGACCGGGATCGTCTTGGTGGCGCCGTTGCGGTGCTTGGCGATGATCAGGTCCGCCTCGCCGGCACGGGCGGACTCCTTCTCGTAGTAGTCCTCGCGGTGGATGAGGAGGATGAGGTCCGCGTCCTGCTCGATCGAGCCGGACTCGCGCAGGTCGCTCATCATCGGCGTCTTGTCGGTGCGCTGCTCGCTGCCACGGTTCAGCTGCGAGATCGCGATCACCGGCACCTCGATCTCCTTGGCCAGCAGCTTCAGCGCGCGCGAGAACTCCGAGACCTCCTGCTGGCGGGACTCGACCTTCTTGCCCGAGCTCATCAGCTGCAGGTAGTCGATCACCACGAGCTTGAGGTCGTGCTTCTGCTTGAGGCGGCGGCACTTCGCCCGGATCTCCATCAGGGACATGTTGGCGCTGTCGTCCATGAACAGCGGCGCATCCGCGATGCGGCTCATGGCGCGCGCCATCGCCTGCCAGTCGCGATCGTCCATCGAGCCGTCGCGCATGCGGTTCATCGGCACCTGCGACTCCGCGGAGAGCAGGCGCATGGTGATCTCGGTCTTGTCCATCTCCAGAGAGAAGATGACGCTGGCCATGCCGTTGTGGATCGAGGCGGAGCGCAGCACGTCCATGCCCAGGGTCGTCTTGCCCATGGCGGGGCGGCCGGCGAAGATGATCATCTGGCCGCCGTGGAGTCCCTGGGTGAGGTCGTCGAACTCGGCGAAGCCGGTGGGGACGCCGGTGACCTGGCCGCCACGGTTCTGGGTGGCCTCGATGGTGTTGAGGGTCTCGTCGATGACCTCCCCCAGCGGGACGAAGTCCTCGCTCGCGCCGCGCTCGGTGACCGCGTAGACCTGTGCCTGCGCCTCGTTGATGACCTCGTCGACCTCGCCGCCGTCGGCCGCGTAGCCGAGCTGGACGATGCGGGTGCCGGCCTCGACCAGGCGGCGCAGCTGGGCGCGCTCGACCACGATCTCGGCGTAGAAGCCGGCGTTGGCGGCGGTGGGGACCATGTCGATGAGGTCCGCGAGATAGGCGCCGCCGCCCACCCGGGCCAGCTCGCCGCGCTTGGAGAGCTCGTCGGAGACCGTGACCAGGTCAGCGGGCTCACCGCGGCCGTAGAGGTCGATGATCGCCTCGAAGATCATCTCGTGCGCGGGGCGATAGAAGTCGTTGCCCTGGAGGGTCTCGACGACATCGGCGATGGCGTCCTTGGACAGCATCATGCCGCCCAGCGCGCCGCGCTCGGCGGCGAGGTCCTGGGGAGGGGTGCGCTCCAGGCCGCGGTCGGGTCCGGCTTCGTAGGCTTCGGTGGATGTCACCGAACCAGTGTAGGAACCGCACCTGACGGTCGCGACGTGATGCCCCGCCCTTGCATGCTGATTGACGTTTCACCTACCGTGGCGGCACCGTTCCCCTGTCGGAAGGACCATCATGGCCCCCGCGCGCTCCACCGGACCCGTCCGAGACCTCGGACTGCTCATCGCCCGCGTCGTGCTCGGCGTGATCTTCACGGCCCACGGCTATCAGAAGGTGGTCCAGTTCGGCCTCGACGGTGTCACCGAGAGCTTCCGCGGCATGGGCGTGCCCGCGCCGGAGATCGTCGCCCCCGTCGTGGCCTATCTCGAGCTGGTGGGCGGGATCCTGCTGATCCTCGGGGCGTTCACCGCGATCGTCGGGATCGCGCTGGCGATCGACATGTTCGGTGCGGCGCTCCTCGTCCACCTGCCGCAGGGCCTGTTCATCGACGCCGGCGGCTGGGAGCTGGTGGGCGCCCTCGGCGCGGGCGCGCTCGCCCTGGCCGCCGTCGGCGCCGGGAGCTGGTCGGTGGACCGCGCCCTCTTCGGCCGGAGGTCCGCCGGCCGCCGCGCCGCGACGAGCTGAGCGCCGGCAGCCGGGTCAGACCGGCTGCGGCATCCCGAGCACGTAGGCGGCCTGGGCGAGGTGCTGGACGGCGTCGTCGACGATGCTCACCAGGCGCACGCCGCGGGTGACCGGCGGGTCCCACTGGGAGTCGACGACCTCGGCGAGATCGGCCGCGGTGAGGGTGCCCAGGTAGTCCTCGAGGGCCGCCAGCGCGGCGTCGACGTAGTCCAGCAGGGCGTCGCCGTCCTCCACGACGAGGCGGCGTGCCTGGGCGGAAGTGTGGCCGTAGCCCACCTCGTCCCCCGCCTCCCCGAGCGCGAGGAGGTCGCGGTGGCCCTGTGCGGTCCACACCTCCTCGGCGTCGCTCAGCGCGGCGAGCTGGACGTCGACCTCCCGCCCGGTGTGCCAGAGCAGCCAGGCCGGGGAGTTGTCGTGGCCGCCGGGATGAGCCCGGAGGGTCGCGGGATCGAGCCGGCCGCGCAGCCGCGCGGCCGCGTCGCGAGGGCGGGAGGCGAGGTCGAGGAGCAGATCAGGAGCATCCATGCGGCCGACGCTACCCGCTCAGTCGTCGATGATCACGCCCTCGGCCTGCTCGGGGTGGCGCTGGAGCCAGCTCTCGACGAAGGGGCAGATCACGAGCACCTGCAGAGAGGCCGCACGGGCCTCGGCGAGCACGGTGCGCACCAGCACCGAGGCGACGCCCTCGCCGCGATGCTCGGGATCGGTGACCGTGTGGACGAGCTCGATCCGCCGACGGCCGCGCTCGTAGATCACGATGCCGACGACCTGCCCGGACCGGACGGCCTCGTAGCGTCCGGCGACCGTGTTGTCCCGGACGGCGATCCGCTCCTCGGGGCCGTGCACGTGCTCGTCGACGTCGGGGGACATCCCGGGGCTCCTTCCGGCCGCTGGAGCCACCGTACGGCAGCCCCGGCACCCCTGTCAGGACCCGGCGCAGGTGCCGTCAGCCGGCCGCGAGACGCCGCAGCAGGGCCTCAGTGCGCGCGAGGTCGTCTCCGCGCCCCAGGCCCCGCCACCCCTCGCGGGCCCGCAGCGCGGCCGCCCGCGCCTCCTCGACCAGCCCGTGCTCGGCGAGCTGATGGGCATGACGGTCCTCGAGATAGGCGGTCCAGTAGCGGGCCCGCGCCGCGTGACCGGGCGGGCTCTCCTCCACGGCCTGCTGCGCGGACCGGCGACGCGCCTCCCACAGCGCCTCGTCCACCCCCTCGACACCCCGGAGCAGCGCGTCCCCCGTGGCGATGAACAGCCCCACCCGGGCATCGACCCGGTGATCCCAGAGGAACTCCACGGGCAGGCGGGGGCGGCCGACGTCCCGCCGGGTCCGGCGCTCGATCGCCCGCACGGACGCCGCCACGGTGTCCAGCCGGCCCAGGTCCAGGGCGCGGCGCATCGCCAGCGCGTTCGCCTCCAGCTCGGTCCGCATGAGCGGTCCCAGCGCGGCGGCGGGGGTCGCGAGGTCGTCCACGAGATGCCGAGCCTCCGCGGCCAGGCGCCGCAGCTCCACGAGCGCGGCGGCGCGGTCCCCGGTGCGCTCGTGCAGTCCCGCCCCCAGCCGTGCGGCCTCCATCAGCGCCCGGTGGTCGCGCTGGGCACGCGCGAGCGCGCGAGCCTGCTCGAGCGGGCCCTGCGCGGCCTCGACGCGTCCGGCGTGGACACGCTGCGCGGCGACGGCCAGCAGCGGCGCCGTGCGCAGATCGTCCCTCTCCACCGTGCGCTGGAGGGACGCGAGGCGGTCCGCGGTGTACCTGGCCTGCTCATGAGCACCGGCCGTCACCAGGGCCTGCAGCAGCGCGGTGATCAGGCCGACCCTCAGCGGCGGGTCCTCGATCCCGGGCAGGGCGTCGAGCGCCGCGAGGGCGTGCTGGACGGCCTGGTGCGGATGCTCGGCGCCCAGGGCGCGGGCCAGCACCGCATGGGCGGCGAGCTCGATCCGGGCCGGGTCCTCGCCGGGTGCGCCGGCCTCCGCCCCCTGCTGCTCGATCCGCTCGAGGGCGTCCAGGGCCGCCGTGGTGGCCCCCGTGCCGTCGCCGAGGCCCTCGAGCGACTGGGCGAGGCGCAGCAGCAGCTCCGCCTCCGGGTCCACCAGCAGGGCCCCACGCACGGCGGGCAGGGCGGCCAGCGCGGCCCGCAGGCGGGCCACGACGCCGCGCAGATCCGTCGCGGCCTGCCCGCTCCCCTCGCTCCCCAGCAGCCAGATCTGCTCGAGGGCACGGGTCACCAGGAGCATCTCGGGACCGGCCTGCGGGGCGCGGCCCCGGCGTCGTCCCTGCGCCGCCTCCGCCGACGGTCCGCCCGCGGGCGGACGATCGGCCAGGAGCACCTCGACGACGGCGGCCGCCTGCTCGGGGCGGCCGCTGCGGCGGAGCAGGGAGACGATGTCCGCCGCGTCGTGCCGGACCCCGTCCTCCTCGGCGAGCAGGAGCGCGCCGTGCAGGGCGGCGCGCAGCAGGGCGAGGCGATCAGGCGGGTCCGCGGGCAGCGTGCGGAACGCCTCGGCGAGCGCTCGCGCCTCGCGGTGCCGCCCGGAGTGCACGAGATCCCTCACCCTGCCGGCGGCCTCGCGCACGTCGCGGGGGCGGCGAAGGGGCAGCTCCGCCGGGCGCAGCACCACGCGGAGCCGGTCGAGATCCGGCAGATCGGCCCCGTCGGCAGCGCCCCGAGCCTCCGGGAGCGAGGCGGCGCCGGAGAAGATCACACGCGAGAACGTATCAAGCGCCGCCTGAGCACCTCACGACCGCCGTGGCTCCGTACAATGGCGAGGGCCCGCCCGGGCGGCGCACGAACGGCGCCCCTCCCGGCCGCACGGCCCCGGACCGGACGACGATCCCGGAAGAAGAGGTGAGAGGTGACCGCGGACCTGGCAGGGAGCCACTGCTCCGCTGTTCGCGACCCCGCACCCGGGGACGCCGGGACCCCGAGCCCGGCCGGTGAGCGCTTCGCCGGGCACCTCCACCTCGACGCGACGATCACGCCGGTGCTGCGCACCGAGGTCGACGTCGCCGCCTACGTGCGCCGCGGCAGCTCGCGCCTGGCCGTGGACACCGCGCGCCTGGCCGCCCAGGAGCAACCGGCCGAGGACGTGCTCCTCGCCCTCGGCGTGCTGCAGCGCCTGGAGTCCTCGGCCCTCGCGGAGTCGCGGGCGATGCTCGCCACCCCCACCGGCAACGAGGCCCGCATCACCGCCTTCCTCGCGACCTGGATGGTGGACCGCTACTGGCAGGCCCGCGCCCTGCGGGACGTGCTCACCGGCGACCACCCCGAGTCCCGCCCGCTCCCCCGCCATCGCGTCGGCCCCCTGGGCACCTTGCGCCGGATCCACGTGGATCGCGTCCAGCCGCTGGTGACCCCGCTGTGGATCGGTCTGGCCGGCGAGGCCGTCGCGGCGGGCCACATGGCCCGCATGGCGATCCAGGAGGCCTCCCTGCAGATCATGCTCCGCGCCCTCGCCCGCCGGCTGGACGGGGAGGCCGCGCACGCCGTGCACCGCGTCGTCGCCCGCCACGACGCCGCGACCCGGTTCTTCACCGCCGAGGCGATCGGTCGCATCACGCGCTCGCGGCGGGAGGCCGCCACCGCCCGCCTCCTGCTCTCGCTGGACTCGCCGCTGGACGGCGGCGGCATCGTCGACGCCGACCTGCGCCCCGCGCTCGCGGTCCTCGGCGCCGACGTCCGCGACCGCGCGGCGCTCCGGCGGGCCCGGTACGAGATCACGAGGCTGCTGCCCGGCCCCGATCTCCCGGACCCGTACCTGCTCGCCCTTCCCGGCCCAGGAGTGTGACATGGCCTTCGACCTCGACCAGTTCGCGCAGACCTCGGTCCCCGTCCAGTACGAGGACCTCGACTTCGACGTCTTCGAGTCCCAGCCGCTGGACGCCCAGACCCTGCGCTCGCTGCGCTACATGTGCGACGTCGAGTACCACACCTCCTGCTTCCTGCGGGACCTGCTGGTCACCCCCTCCCATCGCGAGGAGAGCGCCGGCGGGTTCATGACCATGTGGAACCGCGAGGAGTTCTGGCACGGCGAGGCGCTCGCGGCCGTGCTGGCCCGGCACGGGATCATCGTCGACTACGACGAGATCAAGGCCAAGCGCCTCAAGCTGGGCTGGGTGGGGGCGCTCGGCCCGCTCAAGCAGTCCGTGCTCTCCAACCTCGCCGGCAAGGACTTCGTGGCCGTGCACATGGTGTGGGGCGCCGCCAACGAGCTCTCCGCGGTCGCGGCCTACCGTCGGCTCTCCGCGATGACCGATCACCCGGTGCTCTCGCCGCTGCTGCGGCGCATCGCCCAGCAGGAGACCCGGCACGTCGCCTTCTACACCACCCAGGGCCGCGAGCGGCTCGAGGCCTCCGAGGCCGCCCAGAAGATCGTGCGGCTGGTCATGTCCCGGGTGTGGAAGCCCGTGGGCAGCGGGATGATGGAGGAGTCCGAGGTCCTCCACGTCATGAGCCACCTCTTCGCCGGGAAGGCCGGGGAGCTGGACAAGCTCGACAAGCGGGTCCAGAAGCTGCCCGGGCTGGACGGCCTGACCATCTTCCGCAATGCCTTCGCCCGCCTCGGGGTGCCCGCCTGACGCCTCCCTGACCTGGGGTTCACCTCTCTGAGAATCCCCTCATCGACGGCTCATCGCGACTTCATCCCCACGGAGTTCACTGCTTCTCGTACGGCACGGACCGCCCCGGTCCTGCCCGAGACAGACACTCCCGAGGAGTCCCCCGATGACGATCGTGAACCGCGAACCCGCCGCCGTCGCCGCCCCCGCCCCCGCCGTCGATGCGGCCCGCAGCCGCGAGGTCCGCTCCCGCCTCGAGCGGGCCAAGCACGCCTTCTCGACCCGCACCGTCGGCGCCTTCCTGCGCCGCGCCGAGGGCGTGGACCTCATCACCGAGGACCACACCCCGCAGCCCGGCGAGGTGCTGCTGGCGCGGGTCACCTCGATCGGCCAGCACAAGCGGCTCGAGAGCCCCGTCTCGCGCCGGCAGATCCTCTTCGAGGGCGACGAGATCGTCGTCGCCTACGGCAGCCGCTACGCCGCCGACCAGTTCCTCGCGATGATCCCCGAGGACCTCGGCCCTCTCCACCTCGCGGCCGCCGGCGGCCTCGCCTCCCGGGTGGTCGACCAGCACGCCGCGGTCTCCTCCCCCACCGCCCTCGAGGTGATCGGGGTGCTCCGCGACGAGCAGGGCCCCGTGACCCTCGCCCGCGCCGCCGCGCACCCCGTGGTCACCGGGATCACCGCCCGAGCGCACCGCCCCGCGCACGAGGTCCCCGTGATCGCCGTGCTCGGCACCTCCATGAACTCCGGCAAGTCCACGGTCCTCGCGCACCTCGCCCACGGCCTGGCCGCGGCAGGGCTGCGCGTGGCCGCCGGCAAGGCCACCGGCACCGGCGCGGGCAATGACTACAACCTCTTCCTCGACGCCGGCGCGCACCGCGTGCTGGACTTCACCGACTTCGGCTACTCCTCGACCTTCCAGGTCGGGTTCGAGGAGGTGCGCGACCTGTTCCTCTCGATGGCCGATGAGCTCGCCGGCGGTGCGGAGCGGCCCGACGTGGTCCTGCTCGAGGTCGCCGACGGCCTCTACCAGGGCGAGACCTCCCGTCTGCTCGGCGAGGCGGAGTTCGGCCGCGTGGTGGACGGCATCCTGTTCGCCGCGGGCGACGCCCTCGGGGCCGTCGGGGGCGTGGGCGCCCTGGGCGCGCTGGGCCGGGAGCCCGCCGCGGTCTCCGGGGTGCTCACCAGCTCGCCGCTGGCCACTGCCGAGGCCCGCCGTGCCCTCGAGGTGCCCGTCGTGCCGACCGACGAGCTCGGCACCGCCGAGGTGGCCCGGGAGCTGGTGACCGCTCTGCTGGAGAGGTCGGTGACCGATGCCGCGTGATCGCGAGCCGGTCCAGCTGGCCAACGGTCTGCTGAAGAACGCCCCGCCGCTCCCCCCGCTGCTGCGCGGGAAGCGGCGGGTCTGGCTGGGACTGCTGGTCCTGCTGGGCCTCGGACAGGCCGGCCTGGGCGCGCTCTCCGCCTGGGCCCTGGTCCAGCTGCGCGCCGCGCCGGCCGGTGCCTCCGAGCTCCTGCTGCGCGCCCTGCTGCTGCTGGTCCTCGCCGCGCTCGCGATCGGGGCGCTGAAGATCCACGAGCGGGTGATCGCCGAGAAGCTGGGCCAGGACTACGTCCACCAGCTGCGTCTGACGCTGCTGGGCGATGCGCTCACGCCCGGGCACTCCACCTCGCTGGGGGTGACCGTCGCCCGCACCACCAACGACCTCTCCGGGGTGCGCAACTGGGTCTCCCAGGGCATCGCCCCGCTGACCGTCGCGGTGCCGCTGATCGGCGGCAGCCTGGTCACCCTCGCGGTGCTCAGCCCCTTCCTGGCCCTCGCGATGGCGCTGCCGCTGCTGGTGCTGGGGCTGTGCCTGCTGTTCTGGGCGCGCACCGCGCTGATCAAGACGCGCCGGATGCGCCGCACCCGCGGCAAGCTCGCCTCCCGCATCGCGGACACCGTCACCGCCTCGGACGGCATCCTCGCCTCCGGCGGCACCAAGCGCGAGCTGCGCAACATCGCCGAGGCCTCCGACTCCCTGGTGGAGATCGCCGTGGACCGCGCCGAGACCGTGGGCACCATCCGCGCCGGCGGCATCGTCGCCTCCACTCTGACCACCCTCCTGGTCGCCGCCACCGGCACCTATCTGGGGCTCGATGCGGGTCTGATCATGGCCGCGATGGCCGTGGCCGGGATCGCCTCCACCCCGGTGCTGGAGATCGGCCGGATCGTCGAGTACCGCCAGACCTACCGCTCCGCCCGGATGGTGCTGGGCCCCGCGATCGCGGGCGCCCAGCAGCGCCGCCGCGAGGCGAAGGAGCGTCGCCGTCTCTCCGCCGCGGCGCCGGCCCCGCGCGAGGTGGCCGACGGATCCGTGGCCGTGCATCTGGCCCTTCCCGGGCTCACCGATCCCGCCGCACCACTGCGTCTGCGTCCCCGGGAGCGCGTGCGCGTGAGCTGCGATGATCCGCTGGCCCCCCAGGAGCTGCTGCGGCGCGTGCTGGAGCTCTCCCCGGGCCCGTCCGTCCGGGAGCCCGATGCGCTGTGGATCGCCGGGGAGAACCTGCGGGCCGTCTCCTCCAAGCGCGGCCGGGTGCTGGTGGGCTCCGCGAGCGCCGGGACCGTCTTCGAGCGAGGCACCGTCGCCCGCGCGCTCCACTACCGGCGACCTGACCTCGACGCCGCGCACGACCAGGAGATCCTGGATCTGGTGGGCCTGGACCTCACGACGCTGCCGCGCGGTGCGCGCACCACCCTCCGCCGGGGCGGCGATCCGCTGAGCCGTTCGGAGCGGGCGCGCCTGGCCCTGGCTCGCGCGCTGTACGGCACCCCACCGCTGCTGCTCCTGGACGGCCTCGAGGGAGACCTCGACGACGGGGGCCGACGGATGCTCGAGCGGGTGCTGGACACGTATCCCGGAGTGGTCGTCATGGTGGGCTCCGCCGATCTCGCCGCCCGGATCGGTGCCCGCGAGCACGTGCTCCCCGCCCCGTCCGCGGAGGACGCCCAGGACCTGTCCGTGACGGTCGGCTCCGGCGCCCTGGCCCGTCGCAGTGCGCGGGTCCGCGAGGACGCCGACGACGAGTGACCCGGTCCGGGAACGCGGCAGGCATCGAACCGCTGCATCTCCCCGGATCGCGCAGGCAC
This sequence comes from Brachybacterium sp. YJGR34, assembly GCF_003347015.1. Classification (GTDB taxonomy): domain Bacteria; phylum Actinomycetota; class Actinomycetes; order Actinomycetales; family Dermabacteraceae; genus Brachybacterium. Next base: position 277,775 of record NZ_PNFB01000001.1, on the reverse strand, counting down.
GTCTCCGCGGCACACCTGACCTCCGCATCCCCACCGGGGCGGCGCTGGGCTGGCCGCGGGCAGAGCCTCGGGCGTCACCCGCGCCGCTATCCGAGCTCATACCGACACGCCTGACATCAGCGCCCCACCGGAGCAACACCGGGCAGGCCAAGGGCAGAACCACGGACGTCACCTGTGCCGATATCCGGGCTCATACCGACACACCTGACCTCAGCGCCCCACCGGAGCAACACCGGGCAGGCCAAGGACAAAACCACGGACGTCACCCGTGCCGCTATCAGGCCCCATACCGACACACCTGACCTCAGCGCCTCGAGACAGAGCGGGCGGGGTGCGCGGGGCCCACCCCGAGGTGAGCACACTCGTGGCGGGGGGGGCGCGGGGCGTCGGGGGCCGACTCAGCGACGGCTGGCCGCCTCAGTCGTCGTCATCGTCATCGCCGTCGTCATCGTCGTCATCGTCGTCATCGCACTCCCAGCCGTCGTCGTCCCATTCGCAGGCGCCGGCAGGCTGGGGCGGGGTGGAGCCGGATCCCCCGCCGGAGGACTCACCCGAAGAGGATCCGCCCGACGAGGACCCTCCCGACGAGGATCCACCGGAGGACGACCCGCCCGAGGACGATCCGCCGGACGACGACCCGCCGGACGAGGAACCCCCCGAGGAGTCGCCGGAGGACGATCCCGAGCCGCCGCTCGCGGCGCGCGGGGCCGGGTCCGCGGCAGGCTCGGGGGTGGGAGTGGGCGTGGGCGACGGGACCGTCCGCATGGCGGCGGCGCCGGAGTCGGAGTCGAGGCCGGCCCCGGCGTCCGCGGCCGCGGTGTGCTCGGGCAGCGCGACGGCTGTCCCCTCCTCGGCCGCTCCGGCCCCGGAGGCATCTGCCGGCGGCACAGCTCTCCCGGCGCCGCCTCGCGCGGCGGCCTCGCCGCCGGCGTCGGACGGTCCGCCCACGGTGATGCCCGGCTGAACCGTGGGAACGTCCTCGACGGTGGGGAGCAGGGCGAGGCCCACCGCGGCGAGCGCGACCGCCACGATGATCACCAGGGTCCTCATCGTCTTCATGCCGGGCATCCTCGACGGGGGCGATGAGATGCCGGTGAACCATTCATGAGAGGCCTCTCATGAACGCCGCGACCTGTGCAGATGCCACTCAGGAGGCCGGATCGACCATCTTGTAGCCCGCCCCGCGGACGGTGACGATGCGGGCCGCGCCGAGCTTGGAGCGGAGGTAGCCCACGTAGACGTCGACCACGTTCGAGGCGCCGTCGTAGTCGTAGCCCCACACCTTGGACAGCAGCAGGTCCCGGGTGAGGATCTGCCCGGGGTTCTCCAGGAACACGCGGGCCATGGTGAACTCTCGGCCCGAGAGCTCCACCTGGCGCTCCTGCTCCTCCCCCGTGCAGGTCGCCACGCGGGTGCGCAGGTCCAGGGAGAGATCGCCCAGCTCGAGCACGTCGCTGCTCACGGTGCCGGCGCCGGAGGAGGCCTCGCGGGCGCGCAGCTTGACCCGGGCCAGCAGCTCCTCGAAGCGGAAGGGCTTGGCGATGTAGTCGTTGGCGCCGCCCTCGAGCCCCTGCACGGTGTCCTCCACGCCCGTGCGGGCGGTGACCATGAGGATCGGGATCTGGACATCCATCGACCGCAGGGTCCGGAGCACCTGGAAGCCGTCCATGCGGGGCAGCCCCACGTCGAGGATCAGCAGATCGAACTCGCCGCTCGAGGCCAGGTCGAGGGCCCCGATGCCGTCCTCGACGACGGTCGACGCGTACCCATGGGCCTTGAGCCCCCGCTCCATGAACCGCGCGATCCGCGCCTCGTCCTCCGCGATGAGGATCCTCATCCGTCGCCTCTCCCCGTCCTGGTGCCGTGTCCGTCCCGACCCCCTCCAGTATGTCCTGCCGTGCCGCGCCCGGAGGCATCGTCCGCAGCGTCGCTGGCCTCGTCGTCGGCCGACGACGCGGTGCTGGACTGCGGGAACACGATCGTGAAGGTGGAGCCGCGCCCCGGCGCCGAGAGCACGCGGACCACGCCGCCGTGGCCCTCGGCGATCGCGAGCACGATGGGCAGGCCCAGCCCCGAGCCGGAGCCGCGGTCCCCGTCGACGCGGGTGAAGCGCTCGAAGATGCGGCGCTGGTCCTCGATCGCGATGCCCACCCCCTCGTCCTGGACGCTCACGTGGATCTCCGGACCGTCGGGGCCGGAGACCCGGTCCACGCCCATGCGGATGACGCTGCCCTCGTCGCTGTAGCGCACGGCGTTCGCCGCGAGCTGGACCACGGCCTGCGTGAGGCGCTGCTCGTCGGCGTCGGCGACGGCGTCCACCGTGCGGTCCAGGATCCACTCGCGCTCGGCGATGTGGGTCAGGCGCGCGAAGGCCGAGCGCGCGAACTCCTCGAGCTCCAGCGGCCGGCGGCGCACGTAGTCGGGGCGGGTGGACGCGGCGAGCTCGGAGAGGTCGCCGACGACGCGCCCCATCCGGTCCAGCTCGTCGACCGCGATGTCCCGGGACTCCCGCACGTCCTCGGGGTCCTCGACATCGGTGGTCTCCAGGGTGCCGCGCACGATGGTCAGCGGGGTGCGCAGCTCGTGGCCGACGTCGCTCATGAAGCGGCGCTGCTCCGCGAAGCCCTCCTGGATCCGGGCCAGCATGCGGTTGAAGTTCTGGGCCAGCGCCGCGATGTCGTCCTTCCCGGCGGGGACCGGCACCCGTCGCTCGAGGTCCGCGGCGGTGATCTGCGCGGTCGCGACGCGGAGGTCCTCGAGCGGGCGCAGCAGTCGCCCCGTGACCACGTACCCCACCCAGCCCGCGACCAGCAGCGTGACCATCGAGAGCACCGCGAAGGTGAGGGCGCTGCGCCAGATGTCCCGCTTCTGGGCCCCGATGTCGTTGGCGACCACGAAGATGCCCTCGGTGTCGTCGTCGGCGACGGCGACGGAAGCGATCAGGACCCTCAGCTCCCGGCCGTAGGCGTCCATCGTGACGGTGACCGTGCCGCCCGGCTGATGGACCGCGAGGATCTCCTCGAGCAGCGCCTCGGCCTCCGCGGAGCCCTCGGGGAGCAGCTCGAAGTCCTGCTGGGTGGGCTTGTACCCCCTCTCGCCGTCGATGATCGCGACCACGGCCTCGTAGTCGGAGGGGGCCGCGGACTCCGTGGCCCGCAGCAGCAGGGCGTCGACGGTGGTGTGGGTGAGGGAGCCGTCGTCCTCGGTGCTCTGGGCGATGAGGTCGAGCTCGTCGTACTCCTGGAGGAGCTCGGCGTCCACCCGCTGCTCGAGAGCGCGGAACTGCACCGCATAGGTGAGCACCCCGGTGACGGCCAGACCCACGGCCATGAAGGCGAGCATCGTGGCGAGCATCCGGGTGCGGACGGTGCGCCCCCGCGCGGTGCCCGCACGCTCGCCGCGCTCTGCCGTCCTCATGGAGCGCATCGTAGGGGACGGACCTGCGCCGGCTCCTCGGCGCGGCGGCGGAGGGTCCGGGCCGGGGCCGCGGCATCCCCCGCCGCGAAATTTTGGACAATGCGGTATAAACTGGACATACTGGGCAGATGACGATCCCCGTGCGGACGGTGCTGGTGGCGCACCCCGACGCCGAGCTCGGCGACCTCGCCGCCGGGCTCCTCCACAGCGTCCTCGCCCTGCGCGCGGCGCGCTGCCGCGTGGTCGTCGCCCTCCCGTCGGCGGGCCCGCTGGTGGCGGGGTTGCGCCGGACCGGCGCCGAGGTGCTGATCGTGCCCATGGTCCTGCTGCGCCGGGAGCTGCGCTGGTCGGCGCTCGTGGGCGGAGCGCCCTGGGGCTTCGTCGGCGCCTGGCGGACCGTGACCCGGGTGCGGCCGGACACCGTGTACGTCTCCACCGCGGCGATCCCCCAGTGGCCCCTCGTCGCCCGGCTGCGCCGGATCCCCACCGTCAGTCATCTGCGCGCTCCGCAGCCGACGGCGAGCCGGATGGTCGGACGGCTGACCCTGCGGGCGCACCTCGCCTCCCGGCACACGCTGGTCGGCGGCGGGGCCGATCTGGAGTTGCTCCGCGACATGCTCCCGGCCCTGGCGCGCCGCGCCGAGATCGTCCCCGCGGCCGTGCCCTCCCCGCCGAGCCCGCTCCCGCCCCGCGAACCGCTCGAGGGCGCCCTGCGGATCCTCTATCTGGGGCCCATCACCCCGCGGCGCGGCGCCGATCTCACGATCGAGGCGGCCGCCCTGCTGTGCCGCGGCGGGAGGCGCGCGCAGGTCACGCTGGTGGGCAGGATCGGCACCGACCAGGGATGGTTCGCGGAGCAGCTCCGCGACCAGGCCGCCGAGGCCGAGGTGGAGGTCGAGCTCCTCGACGCGGGGGCCGAGGCGGCGCGCGAGCGCTGGGACCACCTGGCCCGGGCCGATGTGCTGCTGGTCCCCACCCGGCACGGGGAGGAGGACCTCGCCGCCGTCGAGGGGGTCCTCTCCCTGCGCCCCGTGATCGCCAGCGACACCGCGGCGCTGCGCGAGGCGGTGGGCGAGCACCGGACGGCCCGCCTGGTGCGGCCCGACGACGCCGCGGAGATCGCGCGCGCGCTCGAGCATCTCCTCGAGCACTGGCCCGAGATCATCGCGGAGCTGCCGGCGAGCCGTGACCGCGCCCGGCGCCGGCACGACCCGGACCGGTTCCACGCGGCCATCGCCCGGGCCTGCGGCGCCCCGCCGTCGTGAGACGCCCCGCCCGCTGAGGGCGCCCCGCGCAGCCGCGGACCCCGGGGGCACCCTCGAGCCCGATGGCGCCGGACCGGGCGCGCGTCAGTCCCGGCCGAGGCGACGCCGGATCATGCCCACGATGCCGCCGCGCTCCCTGAGGGAGCGACGGCTCCCGTGGTCCGGCACGGACGGGGCCTCGGGGTGCTCCGCGACGGCCCGGCCCGCGGCGTCCTGCGCCGACCGCCGCACCGTCTCGCGCTGCGCGGCGAGCTCCTGCTCGCGCCGCAGCTCCATCTCGCGCTGCGCGGCGAGCTCCCGCTCGCGCTCCACGGCCTCCTGGCGGCGCCGCTCGGCCGCCTCCTGCTCCCGCTGCTCGGCGAGCGCCCTCTCGCGGGCCTCGCGCTGCTCGGCCACGCGGGCCTCCTCGCGCAGCCGGCGCCGCTCCCCCGGGCCCTCCGCGATGCGGTACAGCACCGGGACGATGACCAGGGTCAGCAGGGTCGAGGAGACGAGGCCGCCGATGACCACCACGGCCAGCGGCTGCGCGATGAAGCCGCCGTTGCCGGTGATGCCCAGCGCCATCGGGAACAGCGCGAAGATGGTCGCGGCGGCGGTCATGACGATGGGTCGCAGACGCTTGGCGGCGCCCTCGTGCAGTGCCTCCTCGAGCGCCATGCCCTGACGCCGGTACTGGTTGACCAGGTCGATGAGCACGATCGCGTTGGTGACCACGATGCCCACCAGCATGAGCAGACCGATCATCGAGGGCAGGCCCAGCGGGACCCGGGTGATGATCAGCAGGCCCAGTGCGCCGACCGCGGCGAAGGGGATCGAGACCAGCAGGATCAGCGGCTGGATCAGGGACTTGAAGATCCACACCAGCAGCACGTACACCAGCAGGATCGCGGCGAGCATGGCGATGCCGAGCTGGCCGAAGGTCTCGTCGATGTCCGCGGCGGTGCCGCCCACGGTCGCCTGGACGCCCTCGGGCAGGTCCGCCGCCTCGATCGCGTCGTTCGCGGCGCGGGTGGCCACGGAGACGTCCTCGCCCGCCGGGGTGAGGGAGACGGTGACGGTCTCGAGGCCGTCCCGGGTGGCGATCGAGGGGCGCGAGAGCTCCTCGGAGACGGTGGCCACGTCCTGCAGCGGGATGCCGCCCATCAGGGTGATGTCCTGCAGCTCCTCGAGGGTCCCGATGCTCTCGCCGGTCTCGACGTAGATGTCGAGCTCGTCGTCCTCGAGCGTGACGGTGCCGATGGCACCGGGGTACAGCTGCTGCGCGACCATGCCGATCACGGCCTCCTCGGTCAGCCCCAGCGCGGCGGCGTCCTCGCGATCGACCGTGACCACCGCGGTGGGCTGGTCCGCCTGCAGATCGCTGGTGACCTCGGAGACGCCCTCGGGCAGCGGGTCCAGCTCGGCCAGCAGCGCGTCGTTGGCGGCCTGACGGTCCTCGGCGGTGGGGCCGGTGAGGAGGACGTCCACGGAGCTGGACCCCGTGGGCGAGGCGATGTCCGCGGCCTCGACGGTGCCCGGCTCCGGCAGCTCCTCGAGTGCGGCGACCATCTCCTCGGTCAGCGCCTCCTGATCGGCGTCGGGGTCGGTGGTGATCGAGTAGCTGACCTCGTTCTCCCCGCCGCCGGCGCCGAACTGGTCGCCGCCGATGGTGGTCTGGACGGTCTGGACGCCCTCGATCTCCATCAGCGCCTCCTCGGAGGCGGCCGCCTTCTCGGAGGACTGCTGGAGGCTGGTGCCCGCGGGGAGGGACTGGCTGAGCGAGGCGATGTTCTGTCCGGTGTCGCCCAGGAAGCTGATGTTCACCAGCGGGATGAGGAAGACCGTGCCCACCAGGACGAGCACCGAGGCGCCCACGGTGATCAGGCGGCGCGGCAGGGTGTCCAGCGCGGCGTGGAGCAGCGGCGCGTAGACGCGGTGCATCCAGCCGCGCTCCTCCTTCTCCTCGGCGGCCTCGCGGATCTGCTGGACCTGGGCGACGTCGTCGGGGTCCACCTCCTCCTGGCCCTTCGGGGGCTTGAGGAACCAGTAGGCGAGCACCGGGACGATCGTCAGCGCGACCAGCAGGGAGCTCAGCATCGCGATGCCGACGGTCAGCGCGAAGGGCCGGAACAGCTCCCCGGCCATGCCCGCCACCACGGCGATGGGCAGGAACACGACCACGGTCGCCAGGGTCGAGGCGGTGATGGCGCCGGCCACCTCGCGGACGCCGTCGAGGATCGCGCGCCGCTTGGTCTTCCCGTAGGCCATGTGGCGGGTGATGTTCTCGATGACCACGATCGAGTCGTCGACCACGCGGCCGATGGAGATCGTCAGCGCGGCCAGGGTCAGCATGTTCAGCGTGTACCCGGTGACGTACATGCCGATGAAGGCGATGAGCAGCGAGGTGGGGATCGAGATCGCGGTGACGACCGTCGGCCGCACCCGGCGCAGGAACAGCAGGATGACGCCGACGGCGAAGAGCAGACCCAGCAGGCCCTCCTCGGCGAGCGCGAGGATCGACTCCTCGATGAAGGGCGCCTGGTCGAAGACGACGGCGCTCTCGGCACCGCCGCCGACGCCGGGCAGGGCGTCGGCGAGCACGCTCTCGACGTCCTCGGAGATGTCCACGACGTTGCCGTCGACGGTCGCGGTGACCATGACGACCAGCGACTCGCGCCCGTCGGTGCGGGAGATCGAGGTGGGCTCCTCGGTGGTGCGCTCGACGGTCGCGACCTCGGAGAGGGCCACGGGGGTGGCGGGCGGCGCGGCCTGCTGACCCTCCTCGGCGCCCGCGTCCTCCTCGGAGGGCAGGAGCATCATCGACTCGAGGCTCTCGATGCTGTCGATGCTCTGGCCCAGCACCACGTCCAGGGTGCGGTCGTCGTCGGTGACGGAGCCGCCGGGCAGGGAGAGTCCGCTCGCGTCCAGGGCGGTGGTGATGTCGGCGTCGGTGAGGCCGTTCTCGGCCAGGGCGTCCTCGTCGGGGGTGATCTGCACGATCTCCTCGGGGGCGCCGATCACCGCGACGGAGGAGACGCCGTCGACGCGCTCGAGCTCGGGGGTCACCGAGGCCTCGAGCCGGGCGGCGAGCTCGGAGGGCTCGAGATCGGAGGAGACGGAGAGCACGACGGCGGGCAGGTCGCTCGTGCCACCGGAGATGACCTGCGGGTCCGCGTCCTCGGGCAGCTGGTCCTCGATGCGGGTGAGCGCGGCGTCCACCTGGTTCGAGGCGCGGGCCACGTCGGTGCCGTAGTCGAGCTCGACGGTGACCATCGAGAGCCCCGCCGAGGTGCTGGAGGAGGTGCCCTCGACGTTCTCGAGCCCGCTGAGGGACTGCTCGACCGGGGCGGTGATCCGCTCGCGCACCTGCTCGGAGGAGGAGCCCGGGGAGGAGGTCACCACCTGGATCTGCGGCAGCGAGACCGAGGGGATGAGCTCCTGACGCATGGTCGTCATCGTGAACACGCCGATGATCGACACCGCGATGCAGACCAGCGCGATGAAGGAGCGGTTGTTCAGGCTCAGGGTGGCGAGGCGATGCATCGTGCTCCTCGGGAAGACGGTCCGACGGGTTCCGGCACGGACGCCCGCCGAGCCGGGAGGCCGCGTCCGCGCTTGCCCCGCGGGAACTCTCTCACGCGAAGCTGCGCGGACGGACCCGACAAAGGTCGAGGGCCCCACCGCACAATGGAGGAGTGCACGACCCCTTCTCCCCGCGCCCCGTGACCCCGCTCACCGCGCGCGTCCCTCGATGAGCGCCGCCGAGGGTCCGCGCGAGGAGCGCGCCCGGCGCACCGTCGACCGCGACATCCTGCGCCTGGCGATCCCCAGCCTGGGGGCGCTCATCGCCGAGCCGGTGTTCGTCCTGGTCGACTCCGGCTTCATCGCCCGCGTCTCGACCACCTCGCTGGCCGGCCTGGGCCTCGCCTCGACGGTGCTCACCACCGTCGTCGGCCTTTCGGTGTTCCTCGCCTACTCGACCACCGCCGCGGTCGCGAGGTCCTTCGGCGCCGGCCGCACCCGCGAGGCGATCTCCCGCGGGGTCGACGCCTGCTGGCTCGCGCTGGTGGTGGGGGCGCTCGCGACGGCCGTGCTGGTGGTCGCCGGAGAACCGCTGCTGGCCGCCTTCGGTCCCTCGGAGGAGGTGCTCGCCGAGGCGACCACTTACCTGCGACTCAGCGCCCTGGGTCTGCCGGCGATGCTCGCCGTGCAGGCGGCGACCGGGCTGGTGCGCGGGATGCAGAACGCGACGCTGCCGCTCGCGGTGGCCGCCGGCGGGGCGCTCACGAACATCCCCCTCAACGCGGTGCTGATCTTCGGGATGGACCTGGGGATCGCCGGCAGCGCGATCGGGACGGTGGTGTGTCAGTGGGCGATGGCCCTGGTGCTGCTGGGCGTCATCGTGCGCCGCGCCCGGCGGGAGCGGATCGCCCTCGCCCTGACGCCGCGGAACCTGGTGGCGGTGGGACGGGACGCGGTGCCGATGTTCGTGCGCACCCTGAGCCTGCGGGCGGTGGTGATCACCGGGACCGTGGTGGCCACGCAGCTCGGCGAGGTGCAGCTGGCCGCGCACCAGCTCGCGACCACCGTCTTCAGCGTCCTCGCGCTCGCACTGGACTCGCTCGCGATCGCCGGCCAGGCGCTGACCGGCCGCTACCTCGGCGCCTCGGACCCCACCACGGTGCGGGCGGTGACGCGGCGGCTGATGGTCTGGGGCGTGGGCGGCGGCACGGTCGTCGCCCTCGCCCTGCTGGGGGCGAGCTACGTGGTGCCGGAGCTGTTCACGCCCGATGTCGCCGTGCAGGAGAGCCTGCGCGCGGCGCTCTGGGCGCTCGTGGTCACCCAGCCGATCGCCGGATACGTCTTCGTGCTCGACGGCGTGCTCATGGGGGCCGGCGACGCCCCGTACCTCGCGAAGGCGGGCGTGATCGTCGCGCTCGCCGTGCTCCCCGGTGCGGCGCTCGTCGCGTGGACGGCGCCGCCGGGGCCGCTGGGGCTCGCGCTGCTGTGGCTGGCCTGCACCTTCTGGTTCATGGTGCTGCGCGCGGTCAGCCTGGGGCTGCGGGTGCGGATCGACGCCTGGATGCGCCTCGGCGGCTGAGCCGCTCAGCCGTTCAGTCGCCGACGGCGGCGCGGGCGCCGACGAAGGCCTGTACCGCAGCCTCGACATCGGCCTCGGAGTGAGCGGCGGAGAGCTGGACGCGGATCCGCGCCTTCCCCCGCGGGACCACCGGGTAGGAGAAGGCGGTCACGAACACGCCGCGCTCGAGCATGGCATCGGCCATCCGCCCCGCGAGCGCGGCGTCGCCGAGCATGACGGGCACGATCGGGTGCTCGCCCGGGAGCAGGTCGAAGCCCTCCTCTCCCATGCGCCGGCGGAACAGCGCCGCATTGCGCTGCAGCGCAGCGCGCAGCTCCCCGCTGCCGGCGACCAGCTCGAGCGCCCGCAGGGTGGCTGCGGCGATCGAGGGGGCCAGCGAGTTGGAGAACAGGTAGGGGCGGCCCTTCTGTCGCAGCAGCGCGACGATCTCGCCACGGCCGGAGACGTAGCCGCCGCTCGCGCCGCCGAGCGCCTTGCCGAAGGTGCCCGTGTACAGGTCCACCCGGTCCGCGACCCCGAAGTGCTCCGGGGTGCCGGCCCCGCTCTCCCCCAGGAAGCCCACGGCGTGGGAGTCGTCCACCAGCACCAGCGCCCCGAACTCCTCGGCGAGGTCGCAGATGCCCGGCAGCGGGGCGAGATAGCCGTCCATGGAGAACACGCCGTCGGTGACGATGATGATGCGGCGCGCCCCGCGCCCCTCGCGCAGCGCCGCGGCCGCCTCCAGCTGGGTGCGCAGGTCGTCCAGGTCCGCATTGCGGTAGCGGAAGCGGGCGGCCTTGGACAGGCGGATGCCGTCGATGAGGGAGGCGTGGTTCAGCGCGTCGGAGATGATCGCGTCCTCCGGGCCGAACAGCGGCTCGAAGACGGCGCCGTTGGCGTCGAAGCAGGAGGAGAACAGGATCGTGTCCTCGGTGCCCAGGAAGGCGGACAGCGCGCGCTCGAGCTCGAGGTGGAGGTCCTGGGTGCCGCAGATGAAGCGCACCGAGGCCATCCCGAACCCGCGCTGGTCCAGGGCGTCCTTCGCGGCGGCGACGAGCTCGGGGTGGTCGGCCAGGCCCAGGTAGTTGTTGGCGCAGAAGTTCAGCACCTCGGCGCCCTCGCGTCCGACGGGGCCGGCGGTGATGCGGCTGCTCTGCGCGGTGGAGATGACGCGCTCGCGCTTGAAGGTGCCGGCCTCCTCGATCGCGGCGAGCTCGGCGGTCAGCTGGGTCCTCAGGGCGGTGTCCATGGGGGTCATTCCACCACGCTCCAGTCCAGCACCACCTTGCCGGCGGCGCCGGCCGCGGCGCGGGCGAAGCCCTGCTCCCACTCGGTCGCGGGGAGCACGTCGGTGATGGTGCGGGCGATCGCCGCGCGCAGCACCTCGGAGGTGCTGAGCATCGAGGACATCGCGTTCCAGGTCTCGTACATCTCGCGGCCGTAGATGCCCTGCAGGGTGAGCATGTGGGTGACGACCGCGGTCCAGTCGATCGCGAAGGACTCCGCCGGCAGGCCCAGCAGCGCGATCTTCCCGCCGTGGTTCATGTTCTCGATCATCTCCTGCAGGGCGCGGGCCTGGCCGGAGATCTCCAGTCCCACGTCGAAGCCCTCGCGCATCTCCAGCTGCTGCTGAGCCTCGCGCACCCTCTGGTTCGAGACGTCCAGCACGACGTCGGCCCCGGAGCCCTCCGCCATCTCCAGGCGCTGCGGGGAGATGTCGGTGATGGTGATGTACCGGGCGCCGGCATGGCGGGCCACCGCGGCGGCCATCTGGCCGATCGGGCCCGCGCCGGTGATCAGCACGTCCTCACCCACCAGCGGGAACCTCAGCGCCGTGTGCACGGCATTGCCCAGCGGGTCGAAGACGGCGCCGAGCTCGGGGCTGATCAGCGCCGTGGCGCCGTCGTGCTCGTGCACCCAGACGTTCTCGTGCGGGAGGGTCACGTACTCGGCGAAGGCGCCGTCGCGCTGGACGCCCACGGAGCGGGTGCGGATGCACATCTGGCGCCGGCCGGCGCGGCAGTTACGGCAGGTCCCGCACACCACGTGCCCCTCCCCGGAGACGCGGTCGGCCACCCGGACGTCGCTGACCTCCGCCCCGACCTCTACGACCTCGCCGTAGAACTCGTGGCCGGGGGTGAAGGGGACGGCGTCGGTCATGGCGCGCGCCGCGGCGTCCCAGGCGTGCAGGTGCAGGTCGGTGCCGCACAGCCCCGTGCGCAGCACCCGGATCTTCACCTCGAACGGACCGCAGTCGGGCTCGGGGACGGTGGTCCACTCCAGGCCCGCGCGGGGCGCGACCTTGCGCAGTGCGCGCATCTCAGCTCCTCGTCCACCGTGTCAGGGATTTGTTCAGAGCCTAGCCTTACACAGGGGAGCACCTCCCGCTCCCGTTCTCGGCGGAGTGCGGGCGGGGCAGGCGTCGCCGCCGTGTCACCGGGGTGGAGCATCCCGGCAGAGGTGCCTGCAGCGCGGGTGGGCGGGCGCGGCGTGGAGGACACCACCGTCCAGACCGCGAAGCGCCCGGCCCGGCGCCCTTGCTGCAGGGTGCCGGGCCGGGCGCCGCGGCCGGTGGCTCACGCCCCGGCGGGGACCTCCGCCTCGGCACGGACCTCCCGGGCCGCGGCGACCAGGCGGCGCAGGGACTCCTCGGTCTCTGCGTAGCCGCGGGTCTTCAGCCCGCAGTCGGGGTTCACCCACAGCCGCTGCGGGTCCACGATCGCGCGGGCCCGGCGCAGCTGCTCGGAGATCTCCTCCCCGGCGGGGACGCGCGGGGAGTGGATGTCCCACACGCCCGGGCCGATGCCGCGGGGGAAGGCGTCCGGGTCGATCGCCTCGAGGATCTCGCCGCGGGAGCGGGCGGACTCGATCGAGGTGACGTCCGCGTCCAGGGCGTCGATCGCGCCCACGACCACGTTGAACTCGCTGTAGCAGAGGTGGGTGTGGATCTGGGTGGCGTCCTCGACCCCGCTGGTGGCCAGGCGGAAGGAGCGCACGGACCAGTCGAGGTAGTCCTCGTGGTCGGCCTCGCGCAGCGGCAGCAGCTCCCGCAGGGCCGGCTCGTCAACCTGGACGATGCGGATCCCGGCGGCCTCGAGGTCGGCGACCTCGTCGCGCAGGGCCAGGCCCACCTGAGCGGCGGTCTCGCCGAGGGGCTGGTCGTCGCGCACGAAGGACCAGGCCAGGATGGTGACCGGACCGGTGAGCATGCCCTTGACCGGGTGGGGCGTCAGCGACTGGGCGTGGGTCGCCCAGCCCACGGTGATCGGGGCGGGACGGGAGACGTCGCCGAAGAGGATCGAGGGGCGGGTGCAGCGGGAGCCGTAGGACTGGACCCAGCCGTGCTCGGTGGTCGCGAAGCCGTCGAGGTTCTCCGCGAAGTACTGGACCATGTCGTTGCGCTCGGGCTCGCCGTGGACCAGCACGTCCAGGCCCAGCTCCTCCTGGAGGGCGATGACACGGGCGATCTCGTCCTTCATCGCCTGCTCGTAGCCGGCGTCGTCCAGCGCACCGCGGCGGTGGGCGGCGCGGGCCGCGCGCACCTCGGGGACCTGCGGGAAGGAGCCGATGGTGGTGGTGGGCAGGTCCGGAAGGCCCAGCGCCGCCCGCTGCGCCGCGGCGCGGGTCGCGTAGTCGGAGCGCTGCGCGTCGGCGGGCGTGGTCGCGGCGGCGCGGGAGCGCACCGCCTGGTCGCGGACGCCGGCGAAGTCGCGGGGCACCGAGCGCGGCCCGTCGGCCGCACCGGGGGTGATGCTCCCGCTCGCGAGCTCCACGAGCTCGGCGATCTTCTCGTCCGCGAAGGCGAGGGTGGCCACGAGCGCGGCGGGCAGGGAGGTCTCGAGCTCCAGGGTGTGGGGCACGTGCTGGAGGGAGACGGAGGTGGAGACGACCACGGAGTCCGCGTCCCCGCCGGCGGCGGCCACGCGGTCGCGCAGCACCGCCAGGCGGGCCGCGGCGGTGGGCAGCGCGGTGCGCCACACGGAGCGGCCCTCCACGAGGCCCGCCACGACCTGGGTGGTGCCGATGCCCGCGAGCTGCTCGATGGTGGGCAGCTCGCCGCGCGTGAGATCGAGGTGGACGGCCTCCGCGCCGGTGGCCAGCAGGGCCGGGAGCAGGTCGCCGATCCCGCCGTAAGGGGTGGTGACGAGGATCCGCGGACGGTCCGTCCGGGCGGCGAGCACGCCGAGGGAGCGGTCCAGGGCGCTGGTGAGCGCGGCGGCGTCCACGCGCTGGTCCGCGGCGAGCGCGGGCTCGTCCAGCTGCACCCAGGGAGCGCCCGCGGCGGCGAGCTCGGCCAGCAGCTGGGCGTAGACGTCCACGAGCTCGTCGAGGCGGTCCAGGGGGTCGAAGCCCTCCGGGGCGCCGTCCTGCGCCTTGGCGAGCAGCAGCAGGGTCAGGGGGCCGACGAGCACGGGACGGGTGCCCGCGCCGTCCTCGAGGGATTCGGTGTAGAGCTCGATGACGCGACGCGAGGCGAGGTGGAGGTCCGTCCCCGGGCCGATCTCTGGCACCAGGTAGTGGTAGTTGGTGTCGAACCACTTGGTCATCTCGAGCGGGGGCTGCTCGGCGGTGCCGCGGGCGAGGGCGAACAGGCCGTCGTCGTCGACCGTGCCGTCCTGGTCCAGCACGCCGGCGAAGCGGTCGGGGATGATGCCGGTGGCGAGCGCCGCGTCGAGCACCTGGTCGTAGAGGGAGAAGGACTCCGGCGCGGCGGCCGCGGCGTCGAGGCCCAGCGCGGCGAGGCGCTGCCGCGTGGCGCGGCGCAGGGCGCGGGTGCGGGAGGCGAACTCCTCGTGGTCGATGCGGCCGGCCCAGTAGGCCTCCTCCGCCTTCTTCAGCTCGCGCGCCGGCCCGATGCGGGGATAGCCGACGGGCGTCGCGGCCGGGAGGGAGGCGAGCGCGTGCGGGGTGGTCTGCGTGGTCATCGGGTCTCTCCTTGGGAGGCGGTGGACCAGCGGTCCAGGTCGAGGTGGTCGAGCACGTCGAGGGCCTCGGCGTGCGAGTTGAAGGTGAACAGGTGCAGTCCGGGGGCGCCGGCGTCGAGGACGCGGGTGGCGAGGTCCACGGTGAAGCGCACACCGATCCGGCGCCGTTCGACGTCGTCCGCGGCGATCTCGAGACGGTGGAGCAGATCGCGCGGCGGGGCGACGCCGCTCAGGGCGGCCAGACGCGCGAGGCGGCGCGGGTTGGTGGCGGGCACGAAGCCGGGCACCAGCGGCAGGCGCACCCCGGCGGCGCGGGCCCGCTCGAGCAGGCCGCAGTAGACGGGGGCGTCGAAGAACACCTGGGTGATCGCGAAGTCCGCTCCCGCGCGCTCCTTGGCGACCAGCACCTCGGTGTCGTGGCTGGTGGTGGGGGACTCGGGGTGGCGATGCGGGTAGGCGGCCACCCCGATGCTGACGCGGCCGCCGGCGAGGGTGGCGGTGCGCTCGCGCTCGATGTCCCGGATGAGCTCCACGAGCGGACGCGCGAAGGGGATCTCGTCGTCCTCGAGCCGGTGCCCCTCGGGCAGGTCGCCGCGCAGCGCGAGCAGGCCGCGCACGCCACGGTCCAGGAGCGCGTGGATGATCGTGACCAGCTGGGCGCGGGTGGAGCCCACGGAGGTCAGGTGCACCAGAGGGCGCAGGCTCGTCTCGGCGAGCACGTGCTCGGTGAGCTCGAGGACGCGGTCCAGGTTCCCGTGCCCGGTGCGGCTGGTCACCGAGACGTAGTCGGGGCCGGTCGCCTCGAGGTGCCGGACCGTCTCCCGCAGCCGGTCGAAGGAGACGTCCGAGCGCGCCGGGAAGAGCTCGTAGCTGAGCGCGGGACGATGACGGACCGGCGCGGAGCGCTCGAGCTCGGGCAGCGTCGTGGTGGTGGACATGGCCCGCAAGCTACGCACCGGGCCGCGCCCGGCGGAAGGATCGTGTTCGTGGATGAACCCGTGCGACGGGGAGACCGGGGCGGGGTCGCGGGGGTTCACAGGGGGTCATGCGGCGAGGGCGCCGGGACACCCCGTCCTTCCGCCGGAGCACGGCCGCGCCCTGCCACCCCGGCGCTTCCGATCACTGCTCCTGCGAGGAGCACGACGGCCGGGAACTCGTAGAGGTGGTCGATCATCGAGTGCACGGCGAGCGCGCACCACGCGGTGACTCCGATCAGGCCGCGCGAGGAACCCGCCCGGTGCGCGGCGAGGGCGCCGGCGGCGAGGAGGCCTGCGAGGAGCAGCGCCCCGACGGTGCCGAGCTCGGAGGCGACCTGCAGGATCGAGGAGTGCGCCGCATAGAGGTGAGGGGCCGAGCGGGCCGTGCCCGAGGCCTCGAGGAAGGACCCCGGCCCTCCACCCGCGATCGGGTGGCGGCGCCAGAGCTCACCGGCGTCGCGCCACAGGTCGTGGCGCGCCCCGCTGAGGCTCTCGGGGCTGCTGAGCGCCTCCGGCCACGTCGGGAGGGCCGCGAGCACGAGCACGGCGAGCAGGGCCGTGCCGATGCTCGCCAGGCCGACGACGAGGACGACCGGGCGCGCGACGACGGGCCGCGCGGGGGCTGCCGTGACCGCGAGGGCGACCGCGGCGGCGACGACGAGGGCGAGAACGGACGCCGCCTGCGCGCCGGCGGCGAGCAGCAGGCCGAGCGCGCCGGTCACGACGGCGACGACGGTCCTGCTCCGGGACACACGCTCCTCGTCCGCGTCCTGGACGAGGAGCAGCCCGGCGAGCGCCACCATCTGCACCCCGCAGGCCGCCTGGGCGTTGGCGTAGATCGGGTCGAGGACGAGCAGGATCGTTCCGAGCGCACCGGCCGAGGCCACCACCGTGATCCCGCCCCCGCCGCGCCGACCGAGGAGGACGCCCAGCAGGAGGACCGCCGGCATCAGGAGGTAGTGCCCTCCCGCGGGGTCCAGATGGCCGTGCCGCACCGCGGCGAGCGCGACCCAGAGCATCCAGAGCCCGAGCACGACCAGCAGCGCACGATCTCCCCACGCGCTCCCCCACGGGGTGCGCGTGGATCGGTCCCCGCCTCCGTCCCCCCGCATGGTCCTGCGCCGGCTAGCCGCGGCCGGACCCATGGGTCCCCGCCGAGACCGTGCTGAGCAGGACCTCCGCCGCGAGCGAGCAGGACCGCGCGATGAGGTCGAAGCTCTGCGCATAGCCGGCGGGCGGCCCTCCGAAGGGATCGGCGATGTCGTCCTCGCCGGGGGCCGCGGGCGGGGCCAGGGGCCGGCAGCGCGCCAGCGCCTCGGCGCACTCCTGCACCGACCCGAAGCGGGCGTCGGACGGGAGATGCGGCGCGACGCGGACGAGCTGGCGCAGGGTGAGGACCCGCCGCAGCATCGCCGGGGCGGTCCGCACCACCTCGGCCCGCTGCGCACCGGTCATGGTCAGCACCAGGCCGACGCCCAGGGTGCGGGCGGCCGTGAGCGGGGTCGCGCGGAGCGAGGGTGCGACATCGGTGCGGCGGGCCACGTACTCGAGCGCCTCGGGCACGGTGGGGGCGCCGGCCAGCGCCCTCGTGCCGGCACTCGTGACGGTCAGGCCCGAGCCGGTCAGGGCGTCCCCGAGAAGCGCGGCGGCGACCGGTGAGCGGCAGATGTTCGCGGTGCAGACCACCAGGATCCTCGCTGCCCGATCCGGCGTCGGGGCGGGGCGCCCGCTCACCGGTGGCCGCGGCGGGAGCCGGCCCGGGCGAGCCCGCGATCCCGGTCACGGGCGCTCTCGCCCTCGGTCGCCGTCTCGGGCGGCTCCTGCCGAGGCGTCACCGCCCAGGGCGCGCCGAGGGTGTCGCCCTCCCCAGCGGGCAGCTCGGCTCCCGCCTCGGCCCCAGGGGCCCCGTAGCTCCCGTAGGCCGCGTACGCGCCCTGCCCGGCGCCGCGCACCCGGTTGAGGATCATGCCGACCACGGGCGCGTCGACGGCCTGCAGCTTCGCCATCGCCCTCTCGAGCTCCGCGCGGCGCACGCGCTCGTTCTGCGCGACGACGAGGACACCGCCGACGATCCGGGAGAGGACGGCCGCATCGGCCACCGGGAGCACCGGCGGCACGTCGATCAGGACGACGTCGTAACGCCGATACGCCTCATGCAGCAGCTTCTCCATCGCCGCGCTGCCGAGGAGCTCGGAGGGATTGGGAGGGATGGTCCCGGAGGTGATGACGTCGAGCCCGCCGGTGCTTCCGGGCTGGGTGACCTCGGCCAGTGCGGCGCGGCCGATGAGCAGCGTGGTCAGCCCCACCTCGCCCTCGATCCCGAGCAGCTCGTGCACGGAGGGGGATCGCAGATCGGCGTCGATCAGCAGGACGCGCGAGCCGGAGCTCGCCAGCGCGTGGGCGAGGTTCACCGTGCAGGTGGACTTGCCCTCACCCATGAGGGACGAGGTCACCAGGATGCTCCGCCGCCCTTCGACGAGCTCGACGAACTGCAGGTTGGTGCGCAGCTCCCGATAGGCCTCCGCCGCGGCGCCGTGGGGATGCTCCAGCAGCACCCGCGCGGCGCTCTCCGCGCCGCGGACGGCGGGGATCGTGCCCAGCACGATCCGGCCCTCCCCCGTCCGGAGATCGTCGACGCCGCGCACGCGGGTGTTCAGCAGCGCACGGATCAGCGCCGTGGCGACCCCCGCGAGCAGCGCCAGCAGGAGACCGAGGACTCCGATGCGCACGTGGTCGGGGGAGTACGGCTCCGCCGGCACCGCGGCGGGCGTGACGACCCGGAGCTCCACGCTCGAGGCCCCGGTGCCGCCGTCCAGCGAGGCGACGGCTTCCTGCAGGTGGATGGCGGTGGCATCGGCGACGGCCGCGGCGCCCTCAGGGTCCGGGGACGTCGCGGTGATCTCGAGGAGGAAGGAGCCCTCCTCCGCTGTCACGGTGAGGTCGCGTGCGAGCTCCGAGGCCGTCGCCTCGAGTCCGAGCTCCTCGATGACCTCGTCGAGGACGAAGGGGGTTGTGGCCAGTTCCGCATAGCTGGAGATCTGCTGGCTGGCGAAGCTGGCACCGCTGTTGAGATCGGCGATGCCCTCGCCCGTGCGCACCTGGACGTAGACCTGACTGGTCGCGCGATAGTCGGGTGTCTGCGTCAGGGCGAGAGCCGCGACGGTGCCCAGCACGAGCAGGGCGGACAGGAGCCCGGAGCGCCAGCGCTCGCGCAGGCTGTGAAGGATGTGCTGAAGATCCACGAGACCTCGATCCGGTTCGGCGGGACGTCCGCGGTGGAAGCCCACCGTACACCGAACTACTCAAAACGGACATCTCGGACCGGCGACGGTGGTTCCGTGATCCCGTTCCGACCGATAGTCTATGTCCGATTCGCCCTTTCTGTCGGCTTCGTCGACTCGGTCTCGCGTCGCGGCGGTGGTCCACCGCCCGCCCGACCCCGCTCCGGGGCCCGGACCACGAACGGAGACCTCCATGAGTGCAGCGCCCCCCGCCCCGCGGGCCGCGGCCCTCCGGCCGCAGGGCACGTATCAGCTCTCGGCCGGGCGCCCCGTCCCCGTGATCGAGCTGCCGGAGCTCCTGACGCTGGTGCTGCTGGTGCTGCTGGGCCTGGCCCTGAACCACTCCAGCGTGATCCTGGGGCTGAACCTCTCCCTCGCGGACCCGGTGGTGGCGGTGCTCATCATCGTCCTGCTGGTGCGGGGACGGCTGTGGATCCCCGTCGGCGCGCTGGTGTTCTTCCTGCTGCTGTCCGTGCAGCTGCTGGCCGTGACCACGCTGCTCGTGCCCACCTGGACGTCCGTCCCCCTCCCCGTGGCCGGGACGGGACAGGAGTACGCCAAGCTGGTGGTCTCCTTCCTCTGCTTCCTGCTCGGGGTGCAGGTGGTGCGCCTGGGCCGTGCCGAGCTGCTGCTGCGGGCCTTTGTCGCCGGCGCGGTGGTGGTCAGCGCGATCGGCGCGCTCTCGATCGTGGTCCCGGCACTGCACGGCGCCGGGACGCTGTTCCTGGGCGGCTTCCGCTTCCAGGGGCTGACGAACGATCCGAACAACTTCGCCGTCCTCTCCGTCGCCGCGCTCGCGGCGCTGTGGTACGACCGAGGGGCCCGCCCTCCGCTGCGGATCGCCGCCTCCACCCTCCTGATCATCGGCATCCTGCTCTCAGCCTCCAAGACCGGGGCGATCGCCCTGCTGCTGCTCGTGATCTGGCGCGGGTTCGGCCTGCGCTCTCCCCACGGCGAGGAGGAGTCCTCGCGCGGGCGTCACCTGCTGGCGGTGACCTGCGTCCTGGCTCTCTCCGCCCTGGTCCTGCTGATCGCGCCGGCGACGGGGGTCGGCGGCACCCTGTCCGAGCTCGTGGCCCGCTTCCCGGCCCTCGAGCGGACCTCGACGCTGCTGACGAGCTTCGACACGGCGATCGCCGGCAGCGGCTCGGAGCGGGAGAGCGCCTGGGCCACGGCGCTCTCCCTGATCTGGTTCTCCCCGATCCTCGGCGTGGGGGTGGGCACGTACCTCGACGTCGCCGTGGAGATCACGGGGGTGCCCGTGCTCGCGCACAACACGTATCTGCAGGTGATGGCGGAGTGGGGGCTCCCGCTCGCCCTCGTGTTCCTCGTCTGGACCGCGCGGGTGACGATGCGCCGTCCCGAGAACCCTGCGCTGCGCCCCCTGTGGGCCGCCGCCTCGACGGCCCTGCTCGTGATGCTGGTGGGCTCGATGGGCCTGTCGCTGAACAACTCGCGTCTGCTCTGGATCCTCCTGGGGATGACGGCCGCCGCCCATCTGCTGTCCACCACGCGCCGAGGAGGCCCGTCATGAAGCTCCTGCATGCCACCACCGTCCCGTCGACCCTGAACTTCCTGCGCACCCAGCCCGCCCATCTCGCGGCGCACGGCATCGAGGTGGTGGTGCTCTCCTCCCCCGGCGAGGAGCTCGAGCGCTTCGCGGCCACGGAGGAGGTCCGGGCGATCGCGGTGCCGATGCACCGGGGCTTCTCCGTGAGGGCCGACCTCGCCACGCTGCGGCGCCTGGTCACGATCCTGCGCCGGGAGCGCCCGGACATCCTCCACGCCCACACGCCGAAGGCGGGCCTTCTGGTCACGCTCGCCGGCCGCCTCGCCGGGGTGCCGCTGTGCATCTATCAGATCCACGGCCTGCGCTTCCTCACCACGCACGGCCTTCAGCGCCGGATCCTCAAGCTCACGGAGCGGGTCTCGACGGCGAGCGCGCACCGCGTGCTGTGCGTGAGCCCCTCGGTGCTGGCCCTGGCCGAGGAGGAGCACGTCATCGCCCGCGGGAAGGGCGCGGTGCTGGGCTCGGGCACGATCAACGGCGTGGACCTGGAGGCCTTCGATCCCGCGGCCTTCGGCGAGAAGGGCCGCGCCCTGCGCGCCGAGCTGGGCATCGCGCCCGGCGCTCCCGTCATCGGCTTCGTGGGCCGGCTCGCCGCGGACAAGGGAGTCGCCGACCTGGCGCGCGCCTGGGCCCGGGTCCGCACCGCCCGCCCGGACGCGCACCTGGTCCTGGTCGGCTCCACCGAGGAGAACGATCCGGTGGACCCCGGGGCCATGTCCCAGCTCGAGCAGGACCCCCGGGTCCACCTCCTGGGCTTCCGCGGCGACATCCGCGCCTGCTACGCCGCCTTCTCGGTGCTGGTCCTGCCCTCGGCGCGCGAGGGCTTCCCCCAGACGCTCCTCGAGGGATCGGCGATGCGGGTGCCGGTCGTGGGCAGCGACGTCCCCGGCGTGCGCGACGCCGTGGTGGACGGGGTCACCGGGGCGCTCGTCCCTCTTCACGACGACCGGGCGCTCGCGAACGGCCTCATCGAGCTGCTCTCCGATCCGCTGCGCCTGGCCGCGATGGGCGAGGCCGGGCGTCAGAGGGCGCTACGGGAGTTCGACCGATCCGTCGTCCGCGCTCTCCACCTCGCCTTCTACCAGGACGCCGCCGCACAGCGGGGCATCGATCTCCCCGCCGTCTCTCTGCCGGATCCGGGCGTGGCGAGGGCCTCATGAGATCCACGGAGTACCTCTGGGTCGCCGTCGGCCAGATCGCCTCGACCCTCGCCATCCAGGTGATCCCCATGGTCGCGCTCCCGGTGCGCGACTACGCGGTCTATGCGGTCGTCTACCTGGCTTTCGCCGCGCTCCTCGCGCTCCAGTACGCGACCGTGTGCGACGTCTGGGCGCGGATGCTGCGCCGCTCCGAGGTCCCCGGCGAGCACCTCCACTCCTTCCAGGCGGCGCTCACGGCCCTGGCCCTCGGTGGCGGGACGGTGGTCGGCCTCCTCGTCCTGGCGATCTCCGGCCACGCGCTCCTCGGGCTCACCGGGGGAGCTGCCACGACCCTGGCCATGTATCGCTCGGGGCTCACCTATCGCCTGGTCGCCTCCGGCCGGATCCGGCGGGCCGGGGTGTCGGAGCTGCTGGGGGCGGCGGTCGCCGGCTCAGCAGCCGCCGCCTTCCTGGCCACGGGTGGCTTCACCACCTCGGCAGCCCTGATGAGCTGGAGCCTCGGCGCCCTGTGCGCGGCGCTCGCCGCAGGGATCGGCGTGGTCGTGAGCCCGCGCGCCGCGGCCGCCTGGTTCCGCGACCACCGCCGCGACATCGGCCTGCTCTCGGCGGAGGCGGCCATCAAGACGCTCGAGACCGTGGGCACGCCGTTCCTCGTGGGCGCGGTCAGCGGCGCGCTGCCGCTCGCCCTGCACCGCGCGGCCTCCTCGCTGACCTACCCGGTCCGTCTCGCCGTCGAGGTGCTCCGCTCGCGCATCATCAGCGGCGCGATCGGTGGCGGCGTGCGACAGGTGCTCGCGATCGGGGCGATCGGACTGCTCGCCGGCGCGGCGGTGGCGACGGGACTCCGACTCCTCACCGCCTGGACACCGATGGTGGACGGGACGATCGTGGAGGCCCTCTCCCCGCATGCCGTCGCCGTCGGCGCCTGGCTGTCCACCATGGCGGTCTCGTCCTTCCTGCAGTTCGTCGGGCGCGGGAGCCTCAGCGGACGGCGGCTCCTCGGCCGACGGATCGCGAACACCGCCGTGGTGCTCGGGGTCACCGCCTCCGGGGTGCTCGTCCTCGGGCCGGGCGCGGTGATCTGGTCCGCAGCGGTCGCGGAGGCGCTCGCGGCGCTGCTGTGGGTCACCCGGAGCGGCGCCGACGCGACCGCTGCGCCGGTGACGGCGACGCCCTCGCGCCTCACGACCCCCGCGCGGTGACCCGCACGCTCTCGTACTTGGCCGCGGTGACTCCGGTGGCGTAGTCGCCCCAGTCCTCGGCGATCTCGATCCCGAGGGCCCGCGCCACGTAGAACCGCGGGACATCGGCGCCGGCGAGGTGCGCGAACGGGTACCCGCCGCCGAACCGGGGATTGATGTCGAGGACGGAGGCCTCCCCGTGCTCGTCGAGGAACATGTCGACATCGATCAGACCGGTGAGCTCCGCGGCGTCGGCGATGAGCTGGGCGCTGTGCCGGAACGGCGAGGCGTCGACCGTGACGGCCTGGTCGGTCTCGCCGGCGCGCATCCGTACCTTGCGCCGGGCGAGGACGGCGCTCAAGCGCCCGGGCCGCACGAGGTCGCCGACGATGTCCACGCCGTGCTCGATGCCGGGCAGGCGCGGCTGGACCACCACGTCCCGGCGCGTCGGTGCTCCGCTCCGGCGTCCCGGCGCGCTCTCGGCGGCTGCCGCGACAGCAGCGACGGCGGCCTCCGGGGCGACGATCGCCAGTCCCGAGGATCCGCTGCCGAGGCGGTGCTTGACGACGAGCTCTTCGGCGCATCCGGCCAGTGCAGCGATCCCCTCGGCGTCGTCGCCGAGGACCGTGGCAGGCGTGGGCACGCCGAGCGAGTCCAGCAGGCGGGCCATCCGGAGCTTGTCGGCGCACCCGTGCTGCCAGGCCCGCGAGACGCCGGGGACCAGGACGCCCCGCGCCCGCAGCTGCTCCGCCAGATCGGTCTCGACGTGGAGGTGGGTCAGCTCGTAGTCGTTGACCGTGAGGAACAGACACGGCCTCAGCTCCTCGACCAGGGCGATCAGCGCCTCGCCGTAGGCGGGGTCGCCGTACCGCGGCATCGCACGCGCGAGATCGCCGTAGGACGCGGCGGCGCTGGTGGGGTCGTTCTCGGTGACCACGATCCGTCCCTCGAGGCCGAGCGCGGCGAGCGCGTCGCGGAACCAGTCGACGAGATACAGACGCCGGCCCGCGGAGCCGATCACGATGGTCGCCGCGTCGGTCATCCGCGGACCTCCGGCAGGTCGCGCACGAGGACGCTCCCGGGGCCACCGGCCGGCACCGGCTCGCGACGGAGGCCGAGGCGCGCCGCGAGCACCTCGTCACCGGGCCGGGACGGGAGGCGGACACGGCGGGCGCCCTGCTCCCGCGCGATCCCGAGCAGCATCTCGACACCGCGTGCCCGTACCCGCGCCGGCTCCTCGACCCCCGCCTCGACCTCGAGGTCGATCCCGGCGACTCCCTCGCCGTCCAGCGCGAGGTGGGCTCGGGCGCGGAGCTCGCCTCCCTCTCGACCGACGACCCACCAGGCGGCGCCCTCGGGGCCCCCGCCCGCCTCCCGGATCACGTCCCCGCCGATCCGCCGTGGACCGAAGAAGTCGCTCATCGTGACCCGCCCCTCCTCGGCGATCCCCTCCCGCCCCAGGACCTTCGGCACGGTGGCCAGCAGGATCCTCAGGTCCGTCGCGACGCCGCAGGTGCGCACGTACTCGAGGTCCAGCGCGAAGCGGTCGTCCCACGAGAGGGCATTGCGCCCCGCCACCTGCGCCGCTCCCGTCAGGCCCGGTCGCACGTCGTGGCGACGGGCCTGCTCCGCCGAGTAGCGCTCGAGATAGCGCGTGCGCAGCGGCCGTGGGCCGACCAGGCTCATCTCCCCACGGAGCACGTTGAGGAGGCTGGGGAGCTCGTCGAGGCTGCTGGCACGCAGCCGGGCTCCGAGCGGCGTGATCCGCTGCTCGTCGCTGACCAGCCCGCGCGCCGGATCCACGTCACGCAGGGTGCGGAACTTGAGCAGGACGAAGGTCTCCCCGCCCCGCCCCGGCCGCTCCTGGCGGAAGAGCACCGGGCTGCCCAGGCCGACGCGCACCACCAGGGCGGTCGCGAGCAGCACCGGGGAGAGCAGGACGAGCGCGGCCCCGGTGACCACGACGTCACCGATCCGCTTGACGATCAGGTAGCCCTGCCGGGCCCCCGCGTGCCTCCGCACCATGCTCCACCCCTTCGCCCCGGACCGTCCGCGCGATCTCGGTGACCCCGAGTCGCGACATGCGGTCATTTCGGACATATAGTACATCCCAACCGCCCCGACGACGAGACGAGTGACCCGCCATGCTCTCGACCCTCCGCAGCATCGCCGCCCGCACCCTGCCCGACGGGGCCTCTCTGCGCCTCGCCGCCGATGTCCAGCGGTCACTGGAGTCCGCCTCCGATCCGGCCTCCCCCCGGGATCTCGAGCGGATCGTCGAGCACGCGGCGCGCACCGTCCCCTTCTACCGCCGCCGCGGCCCTCTCGAGCACGAGGACCTGCCCGTGGTCTCGAAGCCGATGATGGTCCGGTCCCTCGCCGACTTCCTGGCCGACGGCGCCGACGTGGACCGTCTCCCCTCTCGGCTCTCCTCGGGGACCTCCGGGATCGTCTTCCGCTCCACCTTCGACCGGCGCCGGATCTCCCGTCATCGCGCAGAGCTCGTCGGCGCCTACCGCTACCTGGGCGCCGACCCCTTCGGCACCTACCTGCACTGCCGGGAGTGGTTCCAGGTCACCCGCCGCGACCGCGCCGCTCATGCCCTGCGCGGGCAGCGCCTCTACGCCGCCGCGGTCGACGAGCCCACCATCCGCCGCACGGCGGCCTGGCTGCGCCGTCGCCGCGGAACCGTCCTCATCGGCCTGTGCTCCTACCTGGAGACGCTGCTGGCGCGATTCGATGACCTCGGCATCACCGTTCCCGTCGGCACCGTCTCGGTGGTCCTCGGCGTGGGAGAACCCGCCACCGAGGCCCTCCGGACGGCGAGCCGCCGCCAGCTCGGGGTCGATCTGAGCATGCGCTACTCGAACACCGAGAACGGCCTGCTGGGCTTCACGCGCGCCGGCTCGACGACGTACTCCCTCAACACCAGCGCCTTCCACATCGAGATCCTCGATCAGGATGCCGATCGGCCGGCGGCGCCCGGCGCGCTCGGACGGATCGTGGTGACCGACCTGCACAACCGCGCGATGCCGTTCCTGCGCTACGACACGGGCGACCTCGGCCGCTTCGCGCTCGACGGGGCGGGCCGGGTCCTGCCCGGGACCCTCGGCGAGCTCGCCGGCAGGGTCCGGGACTTCCCGCTCGCCGGCACCGCGGCATCCCCCCGTCGGGCCACGCATTTCACGATCCTCGAGCCGGTCGAGCAGATCCGTGAGATCACCCAGTTCCAGCTGCGTCAGCACGCTCTCGGGGAGTTCAGCTGGATCCTCACCGCACCCCGATCCAACGGCCTCGAAGCCCGCCTGCGCAGGATCCTCGACGAGGAGATCGGCGACATCGTCCGCTGCGACGTCGTGTACACCGACGGGGAGCTCCACTCCGGTGCCGGCAAGCGGCAGACCTTCGTCAACGAGATGCCGGATGTGGAGCAGCTGCTGGCGACGGCCGACCGGTCATGACTCTCAGCACCGCTCGACGACTCGCCGCCCGCGCCATGCCCCATGGCGTCTCCGAGACGACCTCCGCCGAGGTGCGGGGAGCTTTCGCCGCCTCCCGAGCGTCCGCCGAACCCGCCCGGATCGAGGGCATCATCGACGGCGCCGCGGCCACCGTCCCCTTCTATCGTCGCCTCGGGAACCGGCCGCTGCTCGAGCTGCCCGTCGTGGACAAGACGATGATGGTCCGCAGCCCCGAGGACTTCCTCGCCACCGGCGCCCGTCCCGGCCGCCTTCCGTCCCGGATGTCCTCGGGGAGCTCGGGAATCCCCTTCACCTCCTACCTCGATCCCGATCGCCTGGCACGGCACCGGTCGCAGCTGGTGGGTGGGTACCGCCACCTCGGCATCGATCCGTTCGGGCCGGTCGTCCACTGCCGCCCCTGGATCCACGCCACCCGGAGCCAGAGGCTCTCCTCCTCCCTGCGCGGCCAGATCCTCTATGCCGGAGAGCGGGAGGAGGCGACGCTGCGCCGGCTGGTCCGTCGCCTCTCCCGCGCGCGCGGCGCGCTCGTCGTCGGCCTCTCCTCGTTCGTCGAGATCCTCCTGCGCGCCCTCGAGGAGGAGGAGATCGAGATTCCCGACGGGTCTGTCGGCGCGGTGCTCGGCGTCGGGGAGCCCGCGTCCCGCTACCTCCTGCACCGAGCTCCGCGCGCCACCGGGGTCCCCCTCTCGCGGCGCTACTCGAGCATGGAGCTGGGGATCATGGGCCTGGCTCGCGGCGCCGACGAGCACTATCACCTGGACACCAGCACCTATCACGTGGAGATCCTGGAGACGGACTCCGATGCGCCCGCCGCCCCCGGCGCCGTGGGCCGGATCGTGGTCACGGACCTGCACAACCGCGCCATGCCCTTCCTCCGCTACGACACCGGCGACCTCGGGCGCCTGGCGCGGGACGCGTCCGGGAGCGCCGTGCCGAACGTGCTGGCCGAGCTCGTGGGCCGGCGCAGCGACATCCCCCTGGGCGGAACTCCCGAGGCGCCGGTGCGCGCCTCGTGCTACCGCCTGTTCATGCAGGTGGACCGCCTCGAGGGCATCCGGCAGTTCCAGCTGCGCCAGCACGCGATCGGCGAGTTCACCTGGGTGCTCAACGCGCAGCCCACGGCAGAGATCGAAGCCTCTGTCCGGCGCCTCCTCGCCGAGGAGATCGGAGACATCCGCCGTTGCCAGGTCGAGTTCGTCCCCGAGGTGCCCCTCTCCCAGTCGGGGAAGGCTCGCTTCTTCCTCAATGAGATCCCCGACCCGGACGCCCTGCTGCGCGCTCCCGGCCGCTGAGGACGCCCTCAGGAGCCGGCGCCGAGCGGCACGACGGGGTGCCGGCGTGCGATGGCGGCGGCGTACAGCTCCCGGAACGCGGGATCGATCCGGCGGCGGCACTCGTAGAGGTGCCCGAAGCGCTCCGCGTAGGCACGGAACCAGGTGTCGTCTCCGTGGAGGAAGAGGATGTCGTGGACGGTCATCCGCCGGATGGCCAGCAGCGGCACCGGCGAACGGTTGACCGGGAATCCCTCGTTGCGCGCCGAGGCCTCCTCGCACATCTCGTGGAACTGGCCGATCATCAGGCCCGCGTCCACCGCCTCGGACTTCACCAGCGCGTGCGCATCGTCGATGACCCGGCCCGTCGCCGAGGGGATGACGAGGACCAGCGCACGCAGGGAGTCCGCCCGCGAGGTGGTGGTGCTCGCGGCGAAGTCGGCCAGTCCCTGCCGCGCCACCTCGAGCACCTCCGCCACCGGATCGGTGCCGACGACGGGCACGGCGCGCACCTCGATCGCGTCCGCGGCCAGAGCGGGTCGCACGAAGGGGCAGACGGCTCCCGGTCGCGGCATGCTCGGATGCTCCCGCGTCAGATAGTCCTCGATCCAGGCGCGGGCGATCTGCACCGGGCACGCCCCGCTCATCGCTGATCCCGTCGTGAGGGGACGGGACCCGCGCCCGCGCCCCTGCCGCCGAGGCGCTCGAGCGCATCGGCCAGCGTCGCATCCACCCGAGCGCACTCCTCCGCGGTCAGCACCGAGCCGCTGGGCAGCGCGAGACCGGTCGCGAAGAGCTGCTCGGCCGCGCCCGTGACGCGTGCCGGGACGCCGGAGAAGGCGGGCTGGAGATGCATCGGCTTCCACAGCGGCCGGCACTCGATGCCGGCGCCGGTCAGGGCGGCGCCGAGCTCCGCGGCGGTGAAGCCCGCCATGGGCGCGTCGACGACGACGGCCGTGAGCCAGCAGTTGTCCTGCTCGTCCCCGGCGCGCTGGAACACCTCGATCCCCGGCACGGGCGCCACGATCGCGGCGTAGGCGGTGCGGCGCGCACGGCGCCGCTCGAGCATCCCGTCCAGCCGCGAGAGCTGCGCCCGGCCGACGGCCGCCAGCAGGTTCGAGAGCCGGTAGTTGTACCCGACCTCGCGATGCTCGTAGTGGGCGACGCTCTCGCGGGCCTGGGTGGCGAGGAAGCGCACGCGGTCCGCGGCGGCCTCGTCGTCGGTCAGGTACATGCCGCCCCCGGAGGTCGTCATCACCTTGTTGCCGTTGAAGGAGAGGATCGCGGCGTCGCCCAGCTTCCCGGCCGGGACGCCGCGATGGTGCGCGCCGAGCGACTCGGCGGAATCGACGAGCACACGGGCCCCGGCGTGGCGGGCGAGCTCCCGCAGGCGTCCGTGGTCGGAGCAGCGCCCCAGCAGGTCCACGGGCACGATCGCCGGGACGGAGCGGCCCGCGTCCGCGAGCTCGAGGAGGACCTCCTCGAGCAGCGCCGGGTCCATCTGGCCGGTGGCCGGGTCGACGTCGACGAAGTACGGGGTGGCCCCGGTGTAGGTGATCGCATTGGCGGTCGCCGCGAAGGTCATGGTCGCGGTGGGGACGACGTCCCCGGGACCGACGCCCCAGGCCAGCAGGCCCAGGTGGAGCGCCGCGGTCCCCGAGCTGAGGGCGACCGCGCGCCGCCGGCCCAGGCGCGCGGCCATCTCCTGCTCGAAGGCGTCCACGGCAGGGCCGAGAGGCGCGATCCAGCCGGAGTCGAAGGCCTCGGAGATCGCCGAGCGCTCGAGCGCGGTCACGTCGGGTCCGGACAGGAGGATCGATGCCATGGCTCAGAGCCCCACGGCCACGGGGAGGTCCATCGCGTCGCAGACGCGGGACATCGCCGTCAGGTACTCCGAGGCGCGGCGAGGCGCGACGGGCGCCGGGACGTCCCGGAGGTCCACCGGCGCCACCGGGACCCCGGAGATCAGCGGATGCCCCGTGGCGGCGCTGTCCTCGCCGGGGGCGAAGAGCACCTCGTGGAGCTTCTCGCCGGGCCGCAGCCCCGTGTAGACGATCTCGACCGTGCGGCCCGAGGCCTCGATGAGCTGCCGGGCCAGCTGGGCGATGGGCACGGGCTCCCCCATGTCCAGCACCATCGCCGTGCCGCTGCGGCCCACGACCGCGGCCTGCAGCACCAGCTGCACGGCCTCCGAGACGGTCATGAAGTACCGCGTGACCTCGGGGTCGGTGACGGTGACCGGGCCGCCGCGCTCGATCTGCGCGATGAAGGTGTGCAGCACCGAGCCGCGCGTGGCGAGCACGTTGCCGAAGCGCACGCTGACCCAGGAGCCGCCCGGGGCGGTCAGCGCCGTCCGGGCCGTGAGCCCCTCGGCGATCCGCTTGCTCAGGCCCAGCACGTTGTGGGGATCGGCGGCCTTGTCGGTCGAGATGTTCACGAAGCGCTCCACGCCGTGGCGCCGGGCCGCGGCGAGCACGTTGTGCGTGCCCAGCACGTTGGTCTTGTAGGCCTCGTCCGGGGATCTCTCGAGCATGTTGACGTGCTTGAGCGCGGCGGCGTGGAAGACCACCTCGGGGCGGTGGGCGGCGAAGACCGCCTCGAGCCGCTCGGCGTCGCGGATGTCCGCGAGCTCCATGTTCTCGCGGCCCAGATCAGCGGTGCCGCCCATGCTCAGCAGCAGCGCGTGCAGAGCCGATTCGTCGCGGTCCAGCATCACCAGCTCCCGCGGCGCGAAGGTCGAGATCTGCCGGCACAGCTCGGCGCCGATGGACCCTCCCGCCCCGGTCACCAGGACAGTCCTCCCGGCCAACATCGCGGAGATGGTGCTGAGGTCGGTGGCGACGGCCCGCCGGCCCAGCAGGTCCTGCGGCTGGATCTCGCGCAGGTCATGGATGGTGCGGCGATCCCCGTCGAGCATCTCGGGGAGGGCCGGGACGATCCTCACCGGCAGCCCGATCTCCCCGGCACGGGCGGTCAGGGCGCTCAGGGCCTCGGCGCTGATGACCGTCGTGGCGATCACGACGACGTCGGCGCGGGAGGCGATCGCGGCGGCCCGCATGTCGCCCGTGGCGCCCAGCACGGGGGCGCCGGCGTGGCGGAGGTTCCGCTTGCGCGGGTCGTCGTCGAGGAAGGCCGCCGGCTCCCAGCGCGAGCTCGGGTCGTGGCGCATGGAGTCCGCGAGGGAGCGGCCCACCTCGCCGGCGCCGACGATCAGCGCCCGGGCCGTGCACGCGGAACGGGGGTCCGGCACCGCGCGGGTCGCCGCCCGGCGCACCGCGTACCGGAGCATGCCGGCGAGGACCAGCACCACGGGGGCGGCGATGAGCGGCGCGGTGAGCGGGAGCATCCGCTCCCCCGCCACGGCGCCCAGCGCGGTGAGGACCAGGGCGGTGGCTCCCACGACGAGCGCGAGCGGCAGCAGCTCGTCGAAGCTGCCCACCAGATGGCGGCCCTGGTGGAGCCCGAACAGCCGCGCGACGAGGACATGGACCCCGGCGGCGATGGCGGCGCAGAGCAGCAGGCCGAGGATCGGGGTGCCGCCGGCCTCGAGGGTGCGGCCTGCGGTGAGCGCCGGGGTCTCCAGGCGCAGCCCGGAGGCGATCCACAGGCCGAAGCACCACAGCAGCGCGTCGAACAGGGCGAAGGGCAGCGTCACCGGCTGCAGCTCCCGTCGGGGCGCGGCGGGCGGGGACGGGGCCTGGGCCGGAGGTGCCGGCCTCGCCGCGCGGGAGGAGTCCCGCAGCGAGAAGATGGTCATGGCGTCCTTCCCCGGCGCCGCGCGGCCCGACGACCGGGCCTTGCGTCCTGTATGTCCGTTTTGCACGTTCTGTACGCTTTGGGACTATACACACGATATGCCCGCTTAGAAAGAGTGCCGTGTCGCCGGGGCGGCGCCCACACGCGACGACGCGCCGGCCCCGAAGGGCCGACGCGTCGTGGAGTGCTGCGGAGAAGCGGTGGGTCAGCGGGCGTTGAGGTGCTCCTGGAGCGCCTTGACCGTGCCGTAGGAGGTGCGGAAGTCCCAGGTGCCGTTGCTGCTGAGCCCGATGGCCTCGCGCAGCTTGCCGGTGGTCTCCGCACCGATCTTGCCGTCGGTCTCGGCGCCGACCTTGGCCTGCAGGGCCTTGATGTCGCTCGTGGACAGCGAGCCGTCCTGGTTCACCCCCACCCAGGCCTGGAGGGCGCGGGTGGTCTTGGGGCCGAACTTGCCGTCGACCACCAGGGCGGCGGAGCTCGAGGAGCCCGAGGAGCTCGCACCCGGGGCCGGGGCGGCCGGGGCGCCGCTGTTGAGGAACTGCTGCAGCGCCTTGACCGTCGAGTAGCTGCTGCGGAAGTCCCAGGTGCCGTTGCTGCTCAGCCCGATGGCCTGACGCAGCTTGCCGGTGGTCTCCGCGCCGATCTTGCCGTCGGCCACGGCGCCGACCTTCGTCTGCAGGGCCTTGATGTCGCTCGTGGACAGCGAGCCGTCCTCGCTCACGCCCACCCAGCGCTGGAGGGAGGCGGCGGTCTTGGGGCCGAACTTGCCGTCGACCACGAGGCTCGAGGGGGCGCTGGTGCGATCGTCGTCGCGCGAGGCCGCGCCGCCCGCGGTGGAGCCTCCGGGCTGGGCGCTGCTGTCCGCACCGCCGTTGTCCCGGGTGAGGCCCGCACGCTTCCCGCACGTGGGCCAGGCGCCGGGGCCCTGCTGGGCCAGGGTGCGCTTCGCGACGGCGATCTGCTCGGACTTGGAGGCCTTGTCCGCGGTGGAGGCGTAGGAGGTGCCGCCGAAGGCCGCCCAGGTGGAGCGCGAGAACTGCAGGCCGCCGTAGTAGCCGTTGCCGGTGTTGATCGACCAGTTGCCGCCGGACTCGCACTGCGCGACCCGGTCCCACACGGTGCCCTCGGCGCTCGCGACGCCGCCGCCGGCGACGCTGAGGCCCGCGGCGAGCGCGGCACCGCCGGTCGCAGCGGCCATCTTGGGGGCCATGCGGGCACCGCGGAAGTAGGTGGCCGTGCCCTCGGCACGGTGGGTGGGGGTTCGACGGGATGCAGACATCGGGGAACTCCTGGAGGAAGGGACGGACATCGACGAGCACGGTGCGCACGGGGGACGTGCACGGGCAGGCCCGGGACGAGCGGAGGAGGACGATGCGCCGGCGGTCGGGCCCGGCGCCTCGGAACAGGACGATGACCTGCGCGCCTGCGCAGGTCACGGTTCCACCGTGCCGTGCCTGCGCCGTGCGGGCCAGGTCGCAATACCAGTTCGGACCCGCGATTTGGGGGAATCTTTACCGGAAACGGTGAGCCCATGAATGACATCCGCGGAACTACTGAGGACAATCCTCTCCCGCGCCGCGGCCCGGAGGTCGCCGGTGCCGACGCTATCCTTCCCAGGTGCCCACCCCCCGTCGCCTCGGCGCCCTCCCCGTCCTCTGGCGGACGCTCGCGGTGCTGCTCTGCCTGGGGGTTCTGCTGACCGGTGCCCTGACGCGCTCCAACGACCTCTTCCCGCTCGGCGTGCTCGACCAGTTCTCCAAGGGCACCGATCCGGCCGGCGAGGTGGTCAACACCTGCCTGCAGGGCCGGCGCGGGACCGGCGAGTGGTTCGACATTCCCTTCGGCTCGCGCAGCGTGGGCATCGGCCGGGCCGAGGTGGAGAACACCCTCGAGCAGATCCGCGAGGACCCGGAGCTGCTCGCCCCGCTCGCCGCCGAGTACGACCGCCGCCACGCCGGACAGGAGCCGCTCACCGAGCTCGTCCTGTGCCAGCGCATCACCTCGCTCGAGGACGGCACCGCGACCGGCGAGGAGGAGTTCGTGGTGGTCGTCCGCTGGAGCGCGCCGTGAGGGCGCTCCTCTTCCCGGCCCTCCCGCTCGCCCGGGTGCAGGTGATGCGGGTGATCGTGTACGCGATGGTCGCCCTGGACGTGCTGACGCTGTCCTCCGACGTCCTCTCCCATGCCCGCAATCCCGGGTACTACGCCCCGGTGCTGTTCGCACGGTGGCTGCACCTGCCGGCGGTGACCCCGCTGGTGGCGTACACGCTGCTGGCGCTGATCCTCGGCGGCTGCGCCGTCGCCCTCGCGGGACGCCGGCCGCGCGCCGCCGGCGCGGTGGTCGCGGTCGCCTTCACGCTCTGGATGCTCTACAGCAACTCCTACGGCTACGTCGCCCACGACCACCTGGCGCTGATGGTCGCGGTCGCGGTGCTGCCGACGGTCCCCCTCCCCCGCACCGACGGCCGCGGCGACGGTCCGGACGCATCCAGCGAGGCGGCCGGATGGGCGCTGCGGGCGATCCAGATCGCGGTGGTCTGCACCTACTTCTTCTCCGTGATCCCCAAGATCCTCTACTCGGGCTCGCTCGCGGCCTGGGGGAACAGCGCGATCCTCACCTGGGCGTCGATCCGTCGCGGCAGCGTGGTGGCGCATTGGCTGGTCGAGACGATGCCCTGGATCTTCGTGCCGGCGCAATGGGCGGGCCTGGCTCTCGAGCTGCTCTCGCCCGTGGTGCTGCTGCTGCGGGGCCGGGCGCTGTACGTCGCGGTCGCCCTGTACCTCGGCTTCCACCTGGCGACCCTCGTGCTGCTGGGCATCCACTTCCTGCCCACGGTCGTGTGCTGGGCGGCGTTCCTGCCGCTCGAGAGGCTCCCGGTGGCCCTGCGCCGCCGGGTCAGCGGGCGATCTCGCAGACGCTGATCGTGCCGTCGGACTGCGGGTCCTCGACCTCGATCACCGTGCCGTGGCAGCCGCTGCCCGCGCCGCGGCCCACGTGCAGCAGCTCGGTCCGCAGCGCGCCGCCGCCGTCCGGCCGGCTGACGGCCCCGATCGGGAAGGTGACGATCCGGGCCTCGACCTCCTCCCCCGCGGAGGCGGACTTCGGGGTGAACACGGCGCGACCGTCCTCGCCGGCGACGGACCACGCATCGGCCACCCAGGGGGTGAACCGGTAGGTGTCGGGCGGCGTGACCGTCCAGGTCCCCTCGCCCGCCCGGATCACCGCCCCCTGCTCGTCCACCACGCCGAAGGGGCAGCCGACGGGCTGCGGCGAGGTGCTGCGGGCGCACTCCTCGAGCTGGGCCTCGAGGTCCGCGATCACCTCCTTCCGCCCGGAGGCGCTGAGGTCGTAGGACAGCGTGGTCTCGACGTGGCGGCCGTGCTCGAGCGTCGGGGGGACCTCGAGGCGTGCCGGCACCGGGGTGCGCAGGGCGTCCGCCTCCGGCAGGGACAGCACGTAGGCGCCCGGGGGAAGCTGCAGGAGCACCCCCGAGCGCCCGTAGCCGCTGCCGAATCCGGCCAGGTCCGCCACCGGAAGGGTCACGCCGTTGATGATCAGCTCCTCGGGGGCGGTGGGGGTGAGCACCACCTGCAGGGGCATGATGACGGGATCGAGCTCCCAGGTCACCGGGGAGAAGGAGCCCGCCGAGCGCGCGGTGAGGGTGAAGGTGCTGGTCCGGGCGGCGGTGCCGGTCTCGAGCAGAGCGGTGACGACGGCCGCGTCGCCGCTGCGCTCCACCGCGGTGATGCGGTAGTCGATGACCCGCTCGGTGGCTCCGGCGAGGATCTCGTCGGTGATCGCGGCGCTGCTGGCCCGGTCCCGCGCCTCGAGGTGCGCGCGCACCACCTGCGCGTCGCCGGCGACGAGCGCGTCGAGGTAGTCGCGCACCGCCTGCTCGGGGCCGCCGCCGGTCATGAGCACCCGGGGCAGGATCGTCACCAGCGCCAGGAGCAGGGCGAGGCTCCCCAAGAGCGCGATCGCGGGCCGCGCGGCACGCGATCGGCCGGCGGCGGCGGGCGGGGGCTCGGCCAGGGGCGCCCTCAGCTCGGCGGTGCCGGGCTGCGCCGCGGACCATCCCCGGGGGAGGGTCCGTGCGGCCTGGCTGCGCGGGGACGGGCTCATGGTGGCGCGGGACCGAGGGGCGATGCGCCGTCGCGGCCCCGTGGAACCAGGCTACCGCCGTCGGCCGACGGGGGCCATAGCCCTTCGGAGCGGCAGGCGCCGGGCGCCCGCCCTCAGCGCGCGCCCGGCGCGGACCGCTCCCGCGCGCGGTCGGCGACGCTCACGCCCATCGCGACCAGGGTGAGCGCCATGATGATGGTGATCGCGATGATGAACGCCTCGTACCAGGCGTGGCCGCCCTCGGTGAGGGAGAAGATGATGCCCGGGATCATCGCCGTGCCGATCGCCGCGCCGGTGCGCTGGCCCAGCTGCAGGATGCCGCCGGCCACCCCGCCGAAACGGGGGTCCACGGAGTTCAGGGTGAGGGTCTGGTTCGGGGAGATCGTCATGCCCTGGCTGATGCCCATCAGGGTCAGGGGCACCGCGAGCAGCCAGAAGGGCACCGCCCCGGTCTCCACGAATCCGGCCAGCACCCCCGTGGCCCCGAGGCCCACGAAGGAGACCCCGAAGCCGATGATCACCATACGGCGCCCCATGGTCAGCACGTAGCGGCCGGCGACCTGGGAGGTGATCGCGGCGGCGACCGAGGAGGGCAGGCCCATCAGCGAGGCCTCGAAGGCCGTGTGGTGCAGGTGCATCTGCAGGAACAGCGGGATGATGATCCACACGCTGGTGGCCCCGAGGAAGTACACCGAGACGATGAGGATGCCGTTGCGGAACGCCTGGTTGGTGAAGATGGCGGTGTCCACCATCGGCGGGCGGCCGTGGCGCTTGTAGCGCTGCTCCCAGGCCCACCACGCGCCGAGCACCAGCAGGCCCGCGGGGAAGGACAGCCACACCAGCGCGCTCGCGCCGCGCTCGAGGAACGGCAGCATGATCCCGAGGATGGCCAGGCACAGCAGGAGCGTGCCCACGGGGTCCAGATCGGGCCGGCTGCGCCCGCGCGCCCGGTCGTCGGGGATGTACTTCAGCGCGCCGACGATCGCGGCCACGCCGATCGGGACGTTCATGAGGAACATCCAGCGCCAGCCCTGGTCCGGACCCAGGATCTGGATCAGGGCGCCACCGATCACGGGCCCGATCGCGGTGGCGACGGCGACGGTGGTGGCGAGCAGCGCGAAGGCGCGGGCGCGGTCCTGGCCGCGGAAGTGCTGCTGGATGAGCGCCACGGTCTGCGGATTCAGCAGCCCCGAGCCGATGCCCTGCAGGATCCGCGCCACGTTGAGCACCTCCACGCTCGGCGCGAGACCGCTGAGCAGGGAGCCGGCCGTGAACACGGCGACGCCCACGATCAGCATCCGGCGCCGCCCCGTGGCATCTCCGGCCCGCCCTGCGGGCACCAGCAGCATCCCGAAGGCGAGCGCGTAGCCGGAGATCACCCACTGCAGGGAGCCGGTGTCCGCCTCGAGGCCCTCGCCGATGGCGGTGAGCGCCACGTTGATCACGCTCACGGCGATGAGCGCCATGAACAGCGGGGCGAGGAGGACGGCGAGCAGGGGTCGGCGCCGCACCTGGGGGGCGGGCGCGCTGGGGTCGGGGATCACCTCAGCAGGATATGCACGGACTGCAGAGTTCGGGCGCGGCGCCGGTGTGCCGGTGGGCACGCCGGGCCGCGCCCGACGGGCTCAGCTCTGCGGCGGGGGCGGGGGCTGCTGGGGCCCGCCGAAGGGGCTGATCCCGGCCCCGGTCAGGGGACCGCGGGCGTCGTCGCGATACGGACCGGTGGGGATGACGTAGGACGTCCGCTCGGCCAGCAGCGGCGCCGCCAGCTGGACCTCGCGCGTGGCCGGGCGGGCGCTGTAGTCGGCGCCGGCGAAGCGCCCGAACTGGTTCGCGAACCCGGCGGGACGGATCCGGTCCGCCGCACCGAGCATCGCCAGGGCGTCGCTCGGGGTCGGGTACTGGGAGGACCAGGCGCTGCCCGGGGGCAGGGGCGAGGTGAACAGCGCACCCTGCGGGCGGATCCACAGGGCACCGGGCTTGGAGCGGTCACGCAGGGCATGGGCGCGCCAGGTGGTCACCGGGTGGGAGGAGAACCAGTTGACGACGTGCACGAAGAAGCTCGGGTCGGTCGCGGCACGATCGGCCAGCTCGTTGACGTTGACCTCGGCGTTGAGGTACTTCCCGCCGGAGAGCAGACCCATCGTCCCGGCGGCTCCGCCTGGGGC
This sequence comes from Brachybacterium sp. YJGR34, assembly GCF_003347015.1. GTDB lineage: Bacteria > Actinomycetota > Actinomycetes > Actinomycetales > Dermabacteraceae > Brachybacterium. The sequence continues at coordinate 240,141 of NZ_PNFB01000001.1, read as the reverse complement.
GACGGTGTAGCCGAAGTTGTCCGCGGTGTACTCCTGGGCGCGGGAGAGCGCCGACCCGAGGATCGGCACATAGCTCAGCACGTTGGTGAACACCAGGCGGAAGTAGGAGACGTGGCCGGCGGCGATGTGGCCGACCTCGTGGCCGATGACGAACCGCAGCGCCTCGCGATCCCGGTTCTCGCCGCCGGCCTCGAAGAGGTCCGAGTAGACGACGACGAAGCGGCGGAATCCGTGGCCGGCGGCGAAGGCGTTGACCGAGCCGCTGCCCATCTGCACGTAGGCGTCGGGAACGCGCCGCAGTCCGTACTGCTGGGCGGCCTCCGCGACCATCCGGTAGCCCTCGGGAAACTGGGTGGGGCTCATCCGCACCGACGTGGCGCGCAGCTGCGCGTACATCATGGCGCGCGCCCAGAAGGCGAGCAGCGGGAACGCCGGCAGGATGAGCACCAGCTGGATGAACAGCGGGATGATGCCCACGTACTGGTAGAGGCTGTCGACGGTCTCCTGACCCTCGACGATGCGCAGCACCAGGGTGGAGATCATCAGCACGGCCCAGGCGATGTAGGCGAGGATCGTCAGCACCACGCCGGTCCACAGCAGCGGCAGCTCCCACGGGTGCCGGATGCCCTTGCGGCCCATGATGCCGTGGGTGGTGGCACCGTTGACCAGGGTCGGTCCCTGCATGCCCGCGGGGTTCGGCCCGCCGCCGGGCTGGGCGCCGGGAGCGGGCGAGCCCGGCCCGGAGGGGAGACCGCCCGACGGCGGGGAGCCGGGGAACTGCGGGGGTCCTGAGGGCGGTTGGGCCATGTCGTGCGCTCCTTGAGTCCATCAGCCGGGATCGGGCCTCCGCAGAGGATATCCCTGCAGGGTGTCCCGCGTCTCATCCCGTCCCGGCGGTGGACGAGGGAGCCGAGGGCGCGGACGCGACGTCTTGGTATCTTCCGTGCGGGAGCCCGCGAGCGGGCCGCCCTCCCCCGCACCGTCCGGCGCGGGGTCCCGGGGACGACGGAGACGGCATGCTGCTGGAGAACCTGATCTCGATGTGGTGGATCACGCTGGTCGCCGTCCTCGCCCCGATCCTCGCCCTGGTCACCCGTCGCACCGTGCCGGACGCGGTGTGGCTGCTCGCCTTCGGCGCCCTCATCGGCCCGCACGCCCTGGGCCTCGCCGAGCCCACCGAGTCGGTGGAGTTCCTCCGCGAGCTGGGACTGGGACTGCTGTTCCTGTTGGCCGGCTTCGAGGTGAACCCCCGGGACATGCGCTCGCGGCAGGGCCGTCAGGCGGCGCTGACCTGGCTGCTCTGCGCCGCCCTAGGGTTCGGCGCGGCGATGCTCTTCGTGGGAGGGGACGTGCAGATCGCGGTGGTCCTCGCGATCGCCTCCACCTCGACGGCGCTGGGGACCCTGCTGCCGATCCTCAAGGACTCCGGCGTCATCGAGTCACCGCTGGGACGCTCGGTGATGGTGCACGGGGCCTTCGGCGAGCTGCTGCCGATCGTCGCGATGTCCCTGCTGCTCTCGACCCGCGGATCGTGGCAGGCGGCGATCGTGCTGATCGTCTTCGCCGTCGCCGCCGTGGCGACCGTGGCGATCCCCTCCCGCTTCTTCCGGCACGTGCCATTGCTGGGGCGCTCCTTCGCCGCGGCGGCGAACACGACGATGCAGACCACCGTCCGGGTGACCTTCCTGATCCTCGTGACGCTCATGATGCTCACGGCGGTGCTCGAGCTCGACGTCGCCCTCGGCGCCTTCACCGCCGGGCTGCTGGTCAGCTCCGTGCTGCGGGCGAAGAACCCCGAGCACGCCCAGGAGGTCATGCACAAGATCGAGGTGGTGGGCTTCAGCCTGCTGATCCCCGTGTTCTTCGTGACCAGCGGGATGGAGATCGACGTCGCCGCGGTCCTCGCCCGGTGGCCGATGCTGCTGGCCTTCACCGCGACGATCCTCCTGGTGCGGGGTCTGCCGGTGTTCCTCCGCGAGCAGTGGACCTCCACGGACTCGGGGCTCGCCACGAGGCCCGAGCGCGCGGCACTGGGTCTCTACGCCGCCACCGGACTGCCGATGATCGTCGCCGTCACCCAGATCGCCGTCTCCTCGGAGCTGATCTCCGAGACCATCGCCTCGGTGCTGGTCACCGCCGGTGCGGTCACGGTGCTGATCTTCCCGCTGGCCGCGGGGCAGCTGATGCGCCGCGGGGCGAGCACCCCGAGCGCGGACGGCTCCGTCCCGGCCTCGGCGCCGCGGTAGCGCGGCGCCCCGGCCTCAGCGCAGCAGGCGCCGCAGCAGGGCGCTGCGGGGACGGGTGTACGGCGGGTAGACCAGGCGCAGCGTGTCCGGCCGCAGCGGCTTGCGCACCACGGGCTTGGCATGGGTGAAGGCCTCGAGGCCCGCGCGGCCGTGATAGGCGCCCGTCCCGGACTCCCCCACTCCGCCGAAGGGCATCCCCGGGGTCCCGATGTGCGCGAGGGTCAGGCCCAGCGCGAGGGACCCGGAGGAGGTCTCCGCGGCGAAGCGCTCCTCGAGGTCGGCGTCCCGCGAGAACAGGTACAGAGTCAGGGGCTGATCCCCCGCGCGGATCCGGGCGATCGCCTCGTCGGGGCCGTCGACGGTGAGGATCGGCAGCACGGGGCCGAAGATCTCCTCGGCCATCACCGGATCATCCCAGTCCACGTCGGTCATGATCGTCGGCGGGAGGTACCGCGCGTCGGGATCGGCCTCGGCGGTGCCGCCCAGCACGCACCGCTCGTCGTCGATCAGGGCGAGCACCCGCTCGAGGTGCCGCCGGGACACCATCCGCCCGTAGTCGGCCGCGCGCCGCGGGGACCGGCCGTACAGCGAGCGCACGGCGCGCAGCAGGTGCGGGACCAGCGCCCTCGCCGTCTCCGGGGTGGCCATGAGGTAGTCCGGCGCGATGCAGGTCTGCCCGGCGTTGGTGAACTTCCCCCAGACGATCCGGCGAGCGGCCGCGGCGAGGTCCACCCCGTCGTCGACGAACACGGGGGACTTCCCGCCCAGCTCGAGGATCGTCGGCGTGAGGTGCTCGGCGGCGGCGCGCGCCACGATCCGCCCCACCCGGGCGCTGCCGGTGTAGAAGATCAGGTCGAAGCGCTGCTCGAGGAGGATCGTGGTCTCCTCCACGCCGCCCTCGACCACCCGCACCCAGGCGGGGTCGAGGTGGGTGCGCACCAGGTGGGCGAGCGCCGCGGAGGTCGCCGGCGCCACCTCGCTGGGCTTCAGCACCGCGGTGTTGCCGCCGGCGATCGCGGCGACGAGCGGGGCGAGGGTGAGGTTCACCGGGTAGTTCCAGGGCGCGATGATCAGCGTGGTGCCCAGGGGCTCGCGGTGCAGGCGACCGGTGGACGGGGCGAGCAGGGGACCCAGGCGCAGCGGCTGCGGGCGCAGCCAGGACCGCAGGTGCTTCAGGGCCTCGGTGATCTCCTGGCGCGCCACGCCGATCTCGGTCAGCAGGCTCTCGGTGCGGGATTTGCCGAGGTCCTCGGCGAGGGCGCGGACCAGGGCCGGCTCCTCGTGCCGCAGGCCGCGCCGGAGCGCCTCGAGCTGGGCGCGGCGCGCGTCGAGGCCGCGGGTGGTGCCGGCGTCGAAGGAGTCGCGGAGTGCGGAGACGTCGGCCTGGAGGTGCGCGCGCAGCGCGTCGTCGGCGGGAGGGGTCGGCATGCGCCCAGCGTAGGTCCCGCGCCCGGTCCCCGTCGCGGCCGCTGTCGCCCACCATCTCGTCGCGGTGACTACTCTCGGGGCATGGACACAGCGCATCTCCCCGACCGGACGGCCCCGCGCGCGAGGGCCGGCGCCGGCCCGGAGGCCGCCGCGCGATGATGGTGCTGCTGACCGCCCCGATCCTGCTGTCGCTGACGCTGCTGGTCTCCGGGCTCGCGAAGCTCGGTGCGCGCCGGGGAACGGTGGACGCGATGACCTCGCTGCGCCTGCCCGGCCGCGGTCTGCATCGCGCCGTCGCGAACGCTCTGCCCGTGCTCGAGATCGTCCTGGCCCTGGTGCTGTGGGTGCCCGTGGTGCCCCTGCAGGTCGCGGTGTCCGCTCTGATCGCGGCCCTGATGATCGTGTACCTGGTGATCATCGCCCGCGCCCTGACCTTCGAGGAGCCGGTGGAATGCTCCTGCTTCGGCTCCCTCGCCTCGCCGACGGTCTCCCGCCGCACCCTGGCCCGCAACCTCGTGCTCGCCCTGCTCGCCCTGCTGACGGTGCCCGCCGCGAGCGCCGGGCTGCTGGCCAGGACGCTCGAGCTGACCCCGCTGGCCCTGGTGGGGCTCGGGATCGCGCTGGGGCTGACGATCGTGCTGACGGTGCTCACGCTCGGCGGTGCCTCGACGGCGACCCCGAATCCCGCCGACGGGGAGGGCGTCCCCGGCCTCCCCTCCGAGGCCGACTCCGCCGAGGACGAGGAGCTGCTGGACTACGAGCGGGACCCGATCCCGGGGGCGGTGCTGCAGCGGCCGGGCGGCCGCCTGATCACGCTGAACCAGCTGACCGCCCAGCAGGCGGCGCTGCTGATCTTCGTCACCGAGGGCTGCGGACCGTGCGAGCGGGTGCTCGACGAGATCCCCGGCTGGCTCGAGACGCTCTCCCCCTCCCTGCAGGTCATACCGGTCTTCTCCCGCCCGCTGGATCAGCTGCGCGAGCGCACCATCGCCCGGGTGGGCGACAGCGCCCTGCACGACCTGCAGTTCGTGGCCCGCTCCGCGCTCGGCGGCCGGGGCGCACCCTCGGCGGTGCTGCTGGGGGCCGACGGGCTGCTCGCGGGCGGGCCGGTCACCGGCGGCGATGCCGTGATCGGATTCGTCGAGGAGATCCAGGAGCAGCTGCGGATCGCCCGCGCCGAGGGCGAGCTGCCGGAGGCGCCATGACGCGGCCCGTCTCCTCGGTGCTGCTGGTGTGCACGGGCAATGTGTGCCGCTCCCCCTTCGCCGAGCTGCTGCTGCGCACCCGCGTCCCGGGGATCACCGTGGCCAGCGCCGGCATCGACGCGCTGGGGGGAGATCCCATGGAGCACCGGATGGCCGAGGAGGCCCGGCGGCGCGGTGCGGACCCGGCGGGCTTCCGGGCGCGGCAGGTGAGGGGCGAGGACCTCGCGGCGGATCTCGTCCTGGTGATGTCCGAGCGCCAGCGCAGCCATCTCCGCGAGGAGGATCCCTCCGTGGTCCGCCGGCTGGGGCTGCTGGGTCACGTCCCCGAGCTGGCGGCGATCGCGGCCCGGCAGGGTCCGGGGCTGGACTCCGGCGCCGTCGACCGGTGGACGCGGCAGGCCCTGCCGCCGGGGCGGGACGTGCCGGACCCCTACCGCCGGCCGCCGGAGGTCGCCGCGGCCACGGCGCGGCGGATCGAGAGCCTCGTGGACCAGCTCGCGGTGCTGCTCACGGCGACCGGGGAGCGCTGACCACCCATCCCCCGCGCACCAGCGCGTCCACGGTGCTGGCCAGCAGCGTGCGACTCTGCGGGTGCGCGCCGAGCTCGGCGGCGACAACGCTCTCGAGCTGGTCCGGATCCAGCCCGCCGGCGTCCCGCAGTCGCTCCCACACCAGCCCGGCCAGTCCGGGCAGGTGGCCGGCGCGGGTGCTGGCGAGGACCAGCACCCCGTTCTCCAGCACGAGCGCCTGGTCGTACGGGGCGGCCGTGAGGGCCCCCGCCGGCTCCGCCGCCGGGCGCGCCGGCCCCGCGGGGAGCTCCTCCCAGTCCTCGTCGTGCGCGGCGGGCGGGTCGGCCAGCAGAGCGGGGAGCTCCTCGGCCTCGCGGTAGCCCACCTGCAGCGCGCCGCCGCTGCGGGTGACGAGCGCGGCGAGGGCGGCCAGGCCTCCGGGGACCCGGCACAGCGAGGAGGTCTGCTCGATGAGGCGCGGCATCGCCTCCCCCAGCGGCAGCCGCCGGACGGTCCCGGTCGCCGTCGGCCCGCGGTCCAGCAGCACGATCCGCTCCGGGGCGTCCGCGGAGACCGTGGGGCGGAGGCCGAGCGCGGCCGGCGCCGCGTCCCGCTTCACGCCGTCCGGCCCGATGCGGGAGACGGGCTTGGGGAATCCGGTGACGGCCCGGGAGGTCGGGTCGATGATCGCGAGCTCGTCGGAGAGGTAGCCACCCCCGTGGCCGAGCACCGCGACCGCCGTGGACTTCCCGGCCCCGCTGGGCCCCACCAGCAGCACCGGACCGAGCTCCTCGTGGTCGACCGCCCCGGCGTGCAGCAGCACCCGCGTGCCGATCAGCGCCTCGATGACCACGCGGGTGATCCGCCCGGACAGCTGGTAGGCGGCCGACGGGCCGGGTGGGATCACCAGCGCGCCCGGGTCCGGCGTGTCCCCCGGGACGCGCACCGCGCGGCGGGCGGTGACCGTCGCCGCGGGATCCGCGCGATGCGCCCAGAGGGCGGCGGCCTCCGCGGCGAGCGCCTCGTGGCCGGGCCCGAAGCTCAGCTCGAGGCCCACCCCGGGGAGCTCGAGCACCAGGGGACGGGGCCGGTGGCCGCCGCTCATGCGCGGCCGCCGTCGGCCTCGACGAGCACCTCGAGGATCCCGGCGGCGCGGAGCTGGGCGAGGAAGTCCCGGATCGACGCGTCCGCCTCCTCGGGCAGGTCGGGGATGTCGGCCGCCAGCGCGTCCACGATCTGCGCGGCGGTCAGGACGGGACGGTCCCCGGGAGCGGGCAGGGGTGCCTCCCGGAGCGCCCCGACGGCGGGGTCCGTCACGGTCAGCGGATCCCTTCCCTCGAGCACGGCGAGCACCATCGCGCCGGCGCCCTCCACGTGCAGGATCGGCCCGTGGGGCACCGCGCCGATCCAGAGGTCGTCCCCGTCGACCTCGCGGACGATGCGGGCGAGGCGGAGGCGCGTCACGGGACGCTCGCCTGGGCGAAGCGCCCGGTCCCGCCGGCGCGGAGCTGCCCGTCGGACGCCGGGACGAAGAGCGCCCTCCCGGCGGGAAGCAGGTGCCGGCTCCTCTCGCTCTCGACCCGGACCTCGCCGGACAGGCCCAGCAGGGTGCGCGGTCCGCCGCCGCGCAGGCGGTGACGCGGCGGGATGCCGGGACGGTCCTCGAGAGTGGTGATCGACAGCTCGAAGTCGTCCACCGGGGCGTAGTAGGCGACGGTGGCGGTGCTCTGGTGCTCGGGCGCCACCCGCAGCGGCGGGGCTGCCGCGACGCTGACGCACTGGAGCATCTCCTCGGCGTCGATGCGCTTGTCCGTCAGCCCGGCGCGCAGCACGTTGTCGCTCGAGGCCATGACCTCCAGCCCCACCCCGTGGAGGTAGGCGTGCAGCGCCCCCGCGGGGACGAACATCGCCTCCCCCGGCTGCAGGGTGACGGGGTTCAGCAGCAGCGCGGCCACCACGCCCGGATCCGCGGGGTGATGGTCGGCGAGCAGGGTGACGATGTGGTCGATGCGCGGGGACGGGGAGGCGCCGGAGTCCCCGCGGGCCCGGCAGGCGGCGACCACCTCGGCGACCGCGCCGGCGGAGGGCCGCATCGAGGAGGAGACCAGGGTGCGGAAGGCGGCGCGCATGCCGTGCGCGGTGGGGTTGTGGACCAGCAGGTGGTGGAGGCGGTCGGTGAGATCCGTGCCCAGCCCCTCGAGCAGCCCGGCCGCGCGCCGGGGCGTGCGGAAGCCGCACAGCGCGGTGAACCGCGTCAGCGCGATGAGCATCTCCGGCTTGTGGTTGTCGTCGCGGTAGTTGCGCAGCGGCGAGTCCAGCGCGAGGCCGGCGGCGTCCTCCGCCGCGAAGGACTCGCGGGCGTGCTCCCGGGTGGGGTGCACCTGCAGGGAGAGCGGCCGCTGCGGGGCGATGACCTTCAGCAGGTACGGCAGGCGGCCCTCGAAGGTGCGCGCCACCGCGTCGCCCAGCAGGGCCCGGGGATCCGCGGCGATCGCCGCGTCGAGACCCTGCCCGGTCTCCAGCGTGGAGGGGGCCAGCGGGTGCGCGCCGTACCAGGCCTCGGCCCAGGGACGGCCGTCGGCCTCGCGGCCCAGGAACGCCGGCAGGGCGGTCTCGGACCCCCAGCCGTAGTGGTGGATCCGGCTATCGAGCTGCCACATGCCGCATCCTTCCTCGCCGTCGGGCCCCGACCAGGGGCGCTCTCCTAGACTCCACCCTATGGACTCCCCCGTGCAGGTGCCGACCGCGGTCCGACTGCGGATGGCCCACGGGTGCCTGCAGCTCCTGGCCGAGGGTGCCGGGCTGCGGATCCTGCATCTCAAGGGCGTCGCCCTGGACCCGCGGCTCGCCGCGGGGCGCGGCGGCTCGAGCGACTGCGACCTGCTGGTGGCCCCCGACCAGGTGGAGGAGCTGCGGGAGGTGCTGGCTGCGCACGGCTGGGAGCAGATCACCACCTTCGATCGCGGCAGCGTGTTCGGTCACGCGGCGGCCTTCCACCACCCCCGCTGGGGGACGGCCGACGTCCACCGCGCGTTCCCGGGCGTGGACCGCTCGCCGGAGACCACCTTCGCGCGGCTGTGGCGGGCGCGGGAGGAGCGGGTGCTGGGCGGCGTCCCCTGCCCGGTGCCGGACCTGCTGGGCCAGCGCCTGCTGCTCCTGGTCCACGCCGCCCGGGATCGCTCGGCGCGCGCGGCGCACGACGTCCGCGAGTCCTGGACCCGGGCCGACGCCGCCGAGCGGGCGCGGCTGGAGGACCTCGCCGGCGAGCTCGGAGGGACGGTGCCGCTGGCGCTCGTCGCGGGCCGGCCCGAGCGCGCCCGCGGCGGTCCGGACGAGCATCTGTGGCGCGCGCTGCACGCCGGTGCCCCGCCGCGGCAGGTGTGGCGAGCCCGCTGGCGCGACGCCCGCTCGCCGCGGGCGCGGGTGCGGATCCTCGCGGAGGCCGCGGCGGTCAATCGCGATCATCTGAGCCTCCGCCTGGGCCGGACGCCGACCCGTCGAGAGCTCCGCCGGGAGTGGTTCGCGCGCTGGGGCCGGCTGCTGCGGCCCTGAGCGCGCGCCGCCGCACCCCGAGGCCCAGCGCCACCCCGATCGCGGCCCCCGCGGTGTTCGCGGCGACGTCGCCGAGGGACGCCTCCCGCGAGCCCAGGGTGCCCTGGTGGAGCTCCACCGCCGCGGACAGCGCCGCCCCCAGCACCACCCACCACCAGCGGGGCACCAGCAGGGCGAGGGCGGCGAAGAAGGGGACGAACAGCAGCACGTTCGCGACCACCGCGAACTGCTCCGGCGTGATCGCGCCGCGCAGGCCGAGCGTTCCCGCGACCGCGTTCCAGACCAGCACGTTGGCACGGTTGACGGACCAGCCGTCGGCCGTCAGCAGCAGGGCACCGGCCGCGATCGGCATCCCCACCAGCACCACGGCGGCGAGCACGGTCAGCGGCCACGGCAGGCGCTCGGCGCGCTCCGAGGGTCGAGGCGCCATCCTCAGTACGCCCCGGAGGCGGCCAGGACGGCGCGGACGGTACGCAGCAGGATCTGGAGGTCCCGGAGGAAGGACCAGTTGTCGACGTAGTAGAGATCCAGGCGGACGGTGTCCTCCCAGGCCAGGTCGCTGCGCCCGGAGACCTGCCACAGGCCCGTGATGCCGGGGCGCACGCTGAGCCGGCGCCGGGCGTCCTCGTCGTACCGCGCCGCCTCACGGGGCAGGGCGGGGCGCGGTCCCACCAGGCTCATGTCGCCGCGCAGCACGTTCCACAGCTGCGGCAGCTCGTCGAGGGAGTAGCGGCGCAGGAACCGTCCGGGGCGGGTGATGCGCGGGTCGTCGCGCATCTTGAACATGACGTCGTTGCCGCGGTCCTGGACGGCCCGCTCGACCAGCTCCACGGACTCCGCCTCCGCGTCGGTCACCATGGAGCGGAACTTCAGGAACTCGAAGGGGCGCTCGTCACGGCCGATCCGCTGCTGACGGAAGATCACGGGGCCGCCGTCGTGGAGCCGGATGCGCAGGGCGATGGCGGCGAGCACCGGGGCGAGCAGGACCAGGGCGAGCGCCGAGGCGACGAGATCGAAGGCCCGCTTCGTCCAGCGCAGCGCCCCGCGGGAGCGGGGCAGGTCCATGTGGACCAGCGGCAGCCCGGCGACGGGACGCATCTCCACCCGATCCGCGGAGATCTCGGTGAGCGCGGGCACCACGATCACGTGGACGTCCTCCTGCTCGAGCTTCCAGGCGGTGCGGCGGAACTCCTCCGCGCTGGCGGAGGCGCCGGCGGTGAACAGCAGCACCGCCGGCCGCACCTCCGCCGCGATCCGCAGCAGCTCCTCCTCGGTGCCCAGCACGGGGATCCCGTCCGCGGTCTCCGTGGCCCCGCTGCCCGGTGGGGTCACCGCGCCGATGACGTCGTAGCCCAGCCAGCGCTCGCGGTGCAGGGTCCGGGCGATGCCCTCCACGGAGGCGAGGGACCCGATCGCGATCACGCCCTCGCGCAGATGCCCGCGCAGCCGGGCGGCGCCGAGGGACCGCCGCAGCAGCAGGCGGACCCCCAGCAGCAGTGGGGGCCCCAGCAGGAAGAAGGCGAGGAAGAAGGCACGGGAGAGCTCGATGTCCACGAGGTACACGACGGTGCCCACGATGCCCGCCGCCGCGACGGAGGCGTGCAGCAGGTTGCTGTAGAGCTCGGTGCCGGCAGGCAGCAGGCGCGGGTTGTATCCGCCCCACAGGTAGATCGCGAGGATCCACCCGATCGCGATGATCCAGGCGGCGTCCAGGACGTAGCCGCTGAGGTCACCGGCGGCGCTCAGGACCGACTGTCGGAAGAGGTAGGCGCCGAGCATGGCCAGCCCGACCGCGAGCATGTCCCCGGCCACCATCGCCGCGACGCCGAGATGCCGCAGTCTCCTGATGCCGATGCCGCCCGCGGGCAGGTCCCGGGGCACGGCGGTCCCGTGCCCGGCCGCGTCCCGGCGGGCCTGCCTCGCTTCCTCTGACAGCGACATCTGCTCCTCGATGGTCGACCCGCGCGTCGCGCGCGGCGGGAGTTCCCGCGCCCGGCCTCGGCGCAGCGGGTGCTGATCACACCGTAGCGTCCGTCGCCGAGCTCCGCCGTCGCGACGGCCTCACCGACGCCACAGATCCGCCGGGAAGCTCTCCCGCAGCGCAGGATCGATCGTCGGGCCGCGTGGGACGCCGCCCAGCGAGAGCGCCTCCTCGACGTCGTGCGCGAGTCGCACCCCGGCACGTCCGGACCCCTCGTAGTAGTCGAGGTATTTCAGGGGCGGCTCCGCCTCCGAGAGGATCCCGCGCGCCGGCACGCCGAGGACCTCGGCGAGGACGAGGGCGTGGAGGCTCGAGCCGATCACCAGCTCGCTGCGGTCGATGGCCTCGATCAGCGTTGCGATGCGCTCCCTCGGGGATCGGCTCCGGACGCCGGGAGGCGGCACCCCGGGACGCCTCTCGTTGAGGTTGTCGATCCACAGGACGCCGCTGCGCTCCCCCGGCGCGGCCGGTCCCGGCGCGCCGCGCCCTCGCAGGGGGCCGAGGTCGAGGAGCAGGGCGGGATCGCCGTAGACGCCCGGATCGGTGCGGCCGTTCTCCGTGAGATACCGACCGGTCAGCGGCCCGCGCACGGCACGCAGGTCGAGGTCCGCCGGCAGCTCGAGGTCCCGGTGCTTGCCGTTCACCCCGGCTCCCCACACCACCGCACCGGGCGGGAGCATGTGCAGCACGGAGCCGACGGCGCCCAGGGGTGCGACGGACGAGCCGTCAGCGGCGCGCAGGCCGCGCGCGCGGACCTGCTGCCGGACGACCTCCGGCCCCAGCAGGTCGCCGACGTTGTCGACGCGCGGCGCCAGCGGCAGGTGCCGCGTCCAGCGGAAGGCGCGGCGCGGCCGCAGCGGGAGGGGCGTGCGAGGGTTCCAGTGCAGGACCTCGACCCCGGCGACGTCCACCGACTGCAGCACCGCGCTCCCCCGTCCGCTGTCCCGGCCTCCGCGCGGGCCGGCCCTCATCCTAGGGATCCCCGGGGCTCCCTCGGCGCCTAGTCTGGACCGGTGACCGCTGTCGATCTCCTCCACGTGCGCGCCGCAGGCCTCGGATGGGGCCCGATCGACGAGCTCGCCACGCTCTGCGCCCGCCTGCTGGGAGCTCGGCTGCTCACCGTCGACGACCGCGGCGAGGTGTCGCTGCCGCGCAAGCTCGCCGGCCGCGCGCCGCGGCGACGGGCACGGCGGCGCGCCCTCCTGGTGCTGGCCCCCAGCCCGGCGCATCTCGCCTACGCCGCGCGGCGCGCGCACTGGATGCCCGGCTATCACCGCACCGCGGCCTGGGTGATCGACTCCTTCTGGACCGATCGCCTCTCGGGGATGGCGGCGCACCGCGGGCACTTCGACCACGTCTTCATCACCGACCCCGAGCTGATCGAGGAATGGTCCGCGCTCACCGGCGCGCCGGTGCACTGGGCGCCGTGGGGCGCCGACACCCTCGCCGCGACCGCTCCGACGGCCGAGCGACCCACGGATCTGGTGCGGATCGGCCGCCAGCCCGCGGCCTGGGCCGACGACGCCGACACCCGTGCCGCGGCCGCGGAGCTCGGCCTGGTCGTCGAGGGGCGACCGCCCCTGGCACGGGATCCGGCGCAGAACCAGGCCGCCGTGCGCCGCGCCCTGGGGCGCTCCAAGTTCGCCCTCGCCTTCACCAACCGGGTCTCCCCCGCCCCGTACACCCATCCCACGCGCGAGTACCTCACGGGGCGCTGGACCGACGCCCTCGCCCAGGGCGCCACCGTCGCCGGGGTCGCCCCGCCCTCTGCCGCGCAGATCCTCTGGCCCGGGGCGACGGTGGACCTGGACCCCGAGGACCTGAGGGCGGGACTGACGCAGCTGCAGGAGCACGTGGCGGCGTGGCGCCCTGCGACGGCGGCGCGTCACCGCGCCCTGGCGCGCGAGCGGCTGGACTGGCGCCATCGGATCGCGGGGATCGCGGAGGTGCTGGAGGCCGGCCCGTTCCCCGCGCTCGAGGCGGAGCTAGGCCTCCTGGCCGGTCCCGGCGCCTGAAGCAGCCGGGCGTCGGCCCAGCACCGTGCGGACCATGCCGAGCACCTCCCGCAGATCGCGGCGGATCGCCGGGATCAGCGCGAGCAGGCCGAGGACCACCAGGTACGCTCCCGCCGAGGCGAAGAGTCGTCCCGGTCCCGGCGCGTCCATCGCCAGCTGGACGCCGTACCCGGCGACGAAGCTGAGCATGGTCACCACGAACACCCGCAGCGATCCGCGCAGCAGCGGCAGGGTGGGCCGCCCCGTCGCGCGCTGGCAGTACCAGAGCGAGAACGGCCACAGCAGCAGCGGAGCGAGGACGTACACCGCGGCCACCGCGTGGATCCCGAGCGGCACCGCGACGAGGAACATCACGATCCGCACGGCCGCCGAGAGCGCGGTGTAGCGCAGCAGCGCGGCGCTCTTCCCCTCGGACAGGTACAGCCATCCGCCCGCGGCCGCGAGCGAGGAGATCATGTCGCCGAGCGCGAAGATCGTCACGAACGCCGCGACCGCCGTCCACTCGGGGCCCAGCAGGAAGGGCACGAGGTCAGGGGCCACGACCGCGACGGCGGTGGAGAGGATCGCGAGGGGATACAGCATCCCCAGCTGTGCCTTCGCCAGCAGTCGGGCATAGCTCTCCCGGTCCTCCCGGACCTTCGCCAGCGTGCTGAGGGCCGCGTTCGACAGCGGACCGCGCACCTGGTTCATCGGCATCCTCACCAGCTGGATGCCGCGGCTGTAGTGGCCGAGGTCGGCGGCTCCGAAGAACCGGCCGACGAGCACCTGGTCGAGGTTCCCGCTCGCGTAGGTCAGCAGCTGGGACCCGAACAGCGGCAGGCCGAAGCGGAAGAACTCCCGCAGCGGGACACCGCGCCGGAACCGCCGCGGCAGCCAGCCCGCGACGGCCGCCAGCAGGATCAGGGTCAGCGCGCCGCCGAGGACCTGCTGCAGGGCGAGCGCCCAGTACCCCCAGCCGCCGAGCGCGGCGAGCAGCGCGACGCCGAAGGCGGCGAGTGCGGCCACGATCTGCGCGAGGGCCAGCCGCCCGAACCGCATCGAGCGCATGAGGTCCGCCGAGTACTGGGTCGCCATGCCGCTGAGGAGGAACACCGTGGAGTACACGAGGGTCAGCGCCACCAGCCGGGGATCGCCGTAGAACCATGCGAGCAGGGGCGCCAGGGCGCAGACCACGGCGGCGGCTCCGGCGCCGAGAGCCGTGTTGACCCACCAGAGGTTGTCCCGCTGGGCACGGGACAGGGACGGTGCCCGCACCGCGGCGGTCGAGAGTCCCAGGTCCCGCACGAGCTCGGCCGCGCCGACCACCGCGGTGATCATGGCGACCAGGCCGAAGTCCGCCGGGGTGAGCAGTCGCGCGAAGACGATCAGCGAAAGCAGGTTGACCGCGAGCTTCGCAAGCTTCCCGGCCACCCCCAGCAGCGCCCCGCGCCCGCCGCGTGCTCCCAGCCCGTCCGGCGCGAGCTCCTCCTGCGGTGCCTCCGGCTCGGTCACGGCATCCCGCGCAGACCGCGCACGGCCCGCTCGACGAGCACGTCCGCCCGCGCGCGGACCGCCGTCGCCTCGGACGTGAGCAGGTCCTGCTGCTCGGCGAGGGCGAGCAGATCGGCGGGCCGGACGTCGCCGGGGCGCAGATCGATCGTGTGCCGCCACCCCACCTGCTCCAGGAGGGGTGCGAACTTCCGCGAGTAGGCGAGGGCCACCGCCGGGGTCCCGGTCGAGAGCGCGTTGAGGCAGGCGTGCATCCGCGACCCGATGACCAGGCGCGATGCGGCCACCGCTGCGCGGACCTCGGTGAGATCGTCCGGGATCACCGCCTCGCCGGAGACGCGATCGGCGAGCGCGGCGACGACGGCCGCGTCGCTGTCCGTCCCGCGGCCGCTGCCGCGCGCCACGTGTGCCAGCAGCGAGACGGTCCTCCCCTGCGCGGCGAGACCGTCGAGCAGGCCGTGCACCACGTCGCGATAGTGCCGGTGGTCGACGTGGGGGTTCGGGTGCCAGAGGAGTCCGGAGACGTTGAGCAGCACGTCGTGCCGCTGCTCGCGGGGCACCTCGGCGAGCGCGAAGACGACGTCGGTGGAGACCACGTCGGCCGGTCGTCCCAGCGCCCGGGCGGCGTCCGCGCTGGCCGTGTCACGGACCATCAGACCCGTCGCGGCGCGCAGCGAGAGTCTCGCCAGCGCCCGACCACGGCGCGTGCCGAAGGGGCCGACGGTCTGCGGGCCGAGCACGAGGGGGACGCCCCACTGCCGCGCATAGAGGCCCGCCTGCGTCATCTTGGCCAGCTGCTTGAGGGTGTAGATGTCGGTGAAGCTGTCCCCCGCCCGGGTGTCCAGGACGAGGTCGAAGCCACGCAGCCACTCGCGCAGCGGCCGCGGATCGCGGATCCGGGTCCGCAGCAGCGGTCCGGCATGGGAGAGGTTGACCGGCCCGTCGTTCCCGGGCAGATCGGCGCCGCCGGTCGCGTGGAAGCGCACGTCGAGATCCTCGCCGAAGGCCCGGCGCAGCAGTGCCGCGGAGCCGGTCGCGAGAGCGGCGACCCCCAGATTGGGGTGATCGGGCCGGGCCCACAGCACCAGTGCACGCATCGACGCTCTCTCCTCGGGACGGGGCCGCCGGGTGTCCCGGACCGGCGCTCCGCCAGGGTACCGGGGCACCCCGGTCGCGGCGCGGCCTGTACCGTGCACCGGGTGAACAGGACGGGGCAGGACGGGGAGCGCTTCCTGGGTGCCGTGGACGCGGTGGTGCGGGCCCAGATGTGCTCGGGGTGCGGGCTGTGCGCCGCGATGGACCCGCGTCTGCGGATGCGCGAGGTGAACGGCTTCCAGCGCCCGGTCCGCGTCACGGACGAGCCGCTGCCCCCGGCGCGGGACCGCGAGCTCGCGCGGCAGTTCCATGCCGCCTGCCCGGGTGTGCAGGTGCGGGCCCAGCGGCCCGCCGGCTCCCACCGCGATGCGACGCTGGGGCCGGTCCAGGGCCTCTGGGCCGCGCACGCGACGGATCCCGCGACCCGCTTCCGCGGCAGCAGCGGCGGGGTGCTGACCGCGCTGAACACCTTCTTGCTCGCCGAGGGCGAGGCCACGAGCGTGCTCGGAGCCCGGGCCGATGCCGCTGACCCCCGGCGCACGGTGCCGGTGACGATCATGTCCCGCGAGCAGGCGCTGCAGGCGGCGGGGTCCCGCTACGGACCCACCGCGACCCTCTCGGCGCAGGCGGCGCCGCTGCGCGCCGATCAGGCCGTGACCGGGAAGCCCTGCGAGGCCTCGGCGCTGCGGGCGCATGCCCGGGCTGCCGGCACGGACGCCCCCGTGATCCTGAGCTTCTTCTGCGCCGGCACCCCGCAGCAGGGGGCCACGGACGCCCTCGTCGAGGAGCTGGGTCTGCCGGAGGGGGCCCCGTTGGAGGACCTGTGGTACCGCGGTCGCGGCTGGCCGGGAGAGTTCACGGCCGTCGCCCGGGACGGCCGGCGGGTCCGCACGGGCTACAGCGCCTCCTGGGGCGCCGCGCTCGGTCCCACCGTCCAGTGGCGCTGCCGGGTCTGCGCCGACGGTGTGGGCGAGTCCGCCGACATCTCCGCCGGCGACTACTGGGAGCTCGACGCACAGGGCGACCCGGACTTCGCGGAGCGCCCGGGGCGCAGCGTGCTCGTCGCCCGGACCGCCCGGGGACGGGACATCGTCCTGCGCGCCGCGGCCGCCGGCGTGATCGCCCTCGAGCCCGTGAGCGCACGCTCCGCGGTCGCGCGGCAGCCGTACCAGAGCGCCCGCCGCCGCCTGCTCCTCGGCCGCCTCCTGGGCACCCGCCTGCTGGTGGGACGCGTCCCGTCCTACCGCGGCTTCGGCCTGCTGGGATCGGCGCTGCGCGCCCCGCGGGCGACCTGGCGGGAGCTGCGGGGGACGATCACCCGGATCCGCGACCGCCGGCGCCGCGGCTTCCGCAGCTGAGCGCGAGGAGCTCAGCGGGGCCGGGCGTCCTCGACCACCTGGTGCAGCTGCGCGATGAACCGCTCCTCGGAGAACGCCTGGACGTGGCCCCGGATCGCGGCGGCATCCCAGGTCGCGCGTCGGTTCTGCGCGACGCCGTCACGGATCGCGGCGGCGGTCGGCGCCGCGAAGAACAGCCCGTTCACGCCCTCGCTGACGGTATCGAGGTACCCGCCGGCCCGCAGCGCGAGGGTCGGGACGCCGTGCGCACCGGCCTCGAGCGGGGTGAGCCCGAAGTCCTCGTGGCTGGCGGCGACGAGGGCGCGCGCATGGCCGTAGGCCCAGCGCATCTGGGCGTCGTCGAGCCCCTCGACCAGGCGCACGTTCGGTCCGGCCAGGGTGCGCAGCCGCTCCCTTTCGGGCCCGCGGCCCACCACCAGCAGGCGCTCCTCGGGCAGGTCGCGGAAGGCCTCGATGACACGGTCCACGTGCTTGTAGGGCTGCAGGCGGGAGACCACCAGGTGGTGGCCGCCGTCGGTGCCGTCGGACCCCGCCCAGCCGGCGAGGGCGGGGATCGGTGCCTGCGGCCCGTGGGCGAGATCGGGGCTGAACGGGGGGAACAGGGTGGGCGCGTCGATCCCGTAGACCTGCTCGATCCGCTCGCGCACCACCGTCGAGTTCGCGAGGTACTGCTGGGCGGTGGCGGCCGCCCGGCGGTCCCAACGCCGCAGGGAGGGTCCCAGCACGGCGAGCGCGAGGCGCTGCGGGGAGAGCGGCCCGGCCTCGCCGAGGTAGTCGTCCGGGAGGTACAGCCAGCGTGCCGGGGAATGGCAGTAGACGATCTTCCGCCCGGTGGTGGGGACGGCGTGGGCCCAGCCGGAGGAGGAGGCGAGGACCACGTCCGCCTCGATCCGCATCCGCGAGGCGGCGGCGGCGAGCAGGGGCAGGGCGAGCCGCGGATCGCGCCGGAAGGGACCGATCCGCTGCAGCGGGCTGGTGCGGATCGTGCGGTCCCCGAACTCCGGGTAGGTCTGCTCGGGGGCGTGGACGAGGGTGTGGATCTCCGCCTCCGGGAAGGCGCGGGCCAGGGAGAGCACCACCCGCTCGGCCCCGCCGCGCTGGGTGAGGTAGTCGTGGGCGATCGCGATGCGGGGCTCTCTCATCCGTCCGCCCCGTCCCGCGCGGCGGCGCGGTCACCGGCGATCCCGGCGCCCTCGACGGCGAGCGCCACGAGCTTGCGGCCGACGGGCCGCGGCACCCGCGGCAGCAGCGCGTCGGCGGCGCCGCCGAGGCGCGCCGCCGCGTCCGGCGAGCGCATCGCCCGCGCGGCCGCGCCGACCGCGGTGCCCCAGGGTCCCGTCCCCGGGGTGGTCTCCGGCAGCGGGGCGCGGGGGTGGAGGCGGCGGAAGCGGGCGCGGGCCGCGCCCGAGGCATAGGCCCGGCGGGCCCGTTCCCGAGCGGAGCGGGCGGGCCCGTGGTGCTCGGCGACCGCCTCGGCGAGGACCACGAGGTCGATCCCGGCGGCGTGGAGGCGGTACCCGTAGTCGACGTCCTCCCAGCCGTAGCCGCGGTAGCGGGTGTCGTAGGGGCCGATCCGCTCCCAGGTGTCCCGGGTGATCGAGCAGCAGGCCGCCCACAGCCGCCAGCGCTGTGCGGCGGGTCGGCTGAGCGCGTGGGCGAGCGAGCGGGCCGCGGCGTCCTCGCCGTAGGCCCGGGCATAGGGGCTCGGGGTGTGGACGTCCCGGGTGGGCGCCACGACCCCCACCGGCTGCTCCCCCGCGTGGGCTGCGACCTGTGCACGGACCGCGACGGCGGGCAGCACCAGGTCGTCGTCGCAGCGCATGAGCACGCGCCCGCGCGCCTGCGCGAAGCCGGCGTTGAGCGCCCCGGCGCGCCCGCGGTTCTCCGGCAGCGTCAGAATGCGGACCGGGACGCGGTCCTCCGCGGCGAGCAGCGCGCCGGAGCCGTCGTCCTCGCCGTCCAGCACCACGATCACCTCGAACTCCGGCCCGCCCGCCTCCTGCGCGGCGAGGGAGTCGAGCAGGGCGGGAAGGCGCGCCGCGCCCCGGTAGGAGGGCACGACGATGCTCGCCGCCGGGATCATGGCGCCTCTTCGCCGGTGGGTCGGGCGACGGCCGGGGCGCTGCCCAGCAGCGCCGCGACCCGCCCGGAGCCCGCGGCGGGAGAGTACTCGGCCTCCCAGCGGCGGCGGGCCCGCGCCGCGCGCTGCTCGTCCCCCGCGGCGATCTCGGACAGCGCCCGCTCGATCACGGCGGCGAGGTCCGCGGCGTCGTCCCGGCGGGCGATCCATGGGTGCTCGGGCCCGACCACCTCACCGAGCGCCCCCGCATCGGTCACCACGACGGGCACCCCTGCGGCCATCGCCTCGGCGACGACCAGGCCGAAGGATTCCGGGCCCCGCGAGGGGACCACCACCAGGTCGACATCGGCGAGGAAGGCGTCGCGGGCGATCCACCCCGGACGCTCGACGTGCGCGGCGACGGGCGCGAGCGCCGCCGCGAGCGCCGCGTCGTCCCGGGCCCGGCCGAAGCGGTTCTCCCCCGCCAGGACCACGGTGATCCCGCGCTCGGACCGGGCGATGACGGGCGCCATCGCGCGCAGCAGGAGATCCGCCCCCTTCTCCCGGGTGAGGCGGCCCAGGAACCCCACCCGGAGCGGGCCGTCGCCCGCGTCGCGGGGCGCGCGGCGGGGGATCTCCTCCGTCCAGTTCGGCAGCACCCTCGCGCCGGGGACGGCCCGGGCGAGGTCCTCGGAGGGCACCAGGACCCACCGCGCGCCCCGACCGGCGAGACGCGCCGCGGCGGAGCCGGCGCCGGTCGGCCGGCGGTGCAGGTGGACGATGCGCGGTCCGAGCCCGGCGGTCGCCAGGGACGGCAGCAGCCCGTTGCACCACAGGGGGATTCCCCGGTGCCGCAGCCGCCAGGCCAGCAGCGCGGCGGCGTAGCGGCGACGGGACGCTCCGGGCAGCGCGAGGATGCGCAGCCCGCGCGAGCGGGCCTGATCGAGCAGGTCGCCGGGGACGGCCGGGCCGATGACCAGCACCTCGTGGCCCAGCTCCTCGAGGGCCGCGGCGATGCTCAGGAGCATCACCTCGCCGCCGCCGAGGGTGCCCTGATTCGTCGCGATCGCGATCGTCGGCCCGCTCATCCGGACCCTCCCGGCGGGGCCTCCGCGCGCGCCCTGGCGTACAGGGCGAAGGCGATGACCAGCGCCCACTGGATCGTGAACAGCACCTCGCCGAGCCGCCAGGCGCAGATGAGCAGCGCGACCGCCGCGGCCTGGGCGGCGATCTCCCGGCTCCCCAGGGTCCGGGTCAGGGGGCGGAGGGCGACGATCACCGTGATGCCCAGCACCAGGAGCAGCCACGGCCAGCCGCCCTCGACCAGCGCGGTCCAGAAGGAGTTGTGGAAGTACCAGATCCGGCCGGGCTGGTCCTCGAAGACCACGTACGCCTCACCGAGACCGGTGCCGAAGAAGCCGGCCTCCTCGACCTTGAGCTGCGAGGCGGCATCGATCCGGTGGCGGAGCAGGTCCGAGCCCTCCCGGTCGGAGAAGGTCCCGATCCGGGCGTAGTCCTCGGCGAGCAGGCCCACCCCGAAGTAGATGAGGAGCCCCAGGACGATGCGCCCCAGCACCGCCAGACGCGGGGCCGCCACCAGCCACAGCACCCCGGCGGCGAAGGCGGTGATGGAGGTGCGTGATCCCGTCAGCCACACGAGCGCGGCGAAGGTGATCACCAGCGCGACCTTCAGCCACCGCCGATCCACCGCCCCGATCATCAGCACGCCGATCACGGAGTACGTCAGCCCGGCGACGTTCTTGTCCTCGAAGAATCCCGACAGCGCGCCGCCGTAGGTGTCCGGCGCGAGCCCGGCGTAGAACGCGACGGCATTGCCGATCATCGCCGTGCCGAGCCCTGCGAGACCGGAGCGCCAGTCGATGCGGCCGGAGGCGAGCACGAGGATCAGCAGCGAGGTCAGGGCCAGCCGGATCAGCCGCCGCGTCCAGTCCGAGGCGAACTCGCTGGTGTCGGTGAACATCGAGATCATGCCGAGGTAGAACAGCCCGATGGCCAGCGCGGGGACCAGCAGCTCCATCCCCACCGGCCGCACCTGCGGGCGGCGCGTCACCGCCAGCGCGATGATCCCCATCATCGCCACCTGGTTCAGCGGCAGCGGGAGCGAGAACCAGGAGCCCTCCATGATCAGCAGCGCGAAGAGCACGAACTCCGGGAGGCGGAGCGCGCCGACGGTGCGGACGGCCGCGTGGGCGCTCCCGCCGACCCCGCCGGGCGCGGGCGCGCGCAGTCCGTGCGTGCTCACCTCATGACCTCCCCGTAGACCCGCGCGATGCCCTGGCACATCGACGCGACCGATTCTCCCTGCGCCGCCGGGAGCGGTCGAGCCGGCAGCGAGGTGCCCTGGGCCACCATCGCGGCGGCGACGGCCGGCAGGTCCTCGGGGTCCACCAGGCAGCGCGGCGGGAGGATCTCCGGCGTGCCGCCCACGTCGGTGGCGACCGCCCCGAGCCCGTGGGCGACGGCGTCGAGCAGGGTGTAGGAGAGGTTCTCCCAGGCGGAGAGCTGGACCACCACGTCGTGCGCGCGCAGCGCCTGCTCGGGCTCGAGATGGCCGGGCAGGCTCACCCGGTCCTCGAGCTCCAGCGCGGCGCGCAGGTGCCGCAGGGCCGGCTCCTCGGGGCCGGTGCCGGCGAGGGTCAGATGGGCCGCGGGGTGCGCGGCGGCCACCTCCGCGAAGGCGCGCAGCACCCGGTCGATCCGCTTCTCCGGGGCGAGGCGGGACAGGGACAGGATCCGCAGCCCCGCGCGCGGGTCGGGCGCCGGCTCGGGACGGTCCACGCCGTTGCGGACCACGGTGATCCGCTCCCGGCTCCCCCACTGCGCGGCGACCTGCCCGGCGGTGGACGCGCTGACCGCGATGACGCGGTCGGTGCGCCCCAGCCGGGCGCGGTGCGCGGCGGCGAGCGCCCGCTGCTCGAGGGCGCCGGAGCGGTAGAGGCCGCGGACGCCGGAGATGCCGTGCTCGGTGGAGACCACCCGCAGCCGCGCCCCGCGGGCCGACCGCAGGCCGGCCGCCGCGGCGACGCCGGTGAGGTCGGCGAAGGCGAGATGGGTGTGCAGCAGGTCCGCGCGCAGCGCCCGGAGGGTGCGCCGGAGGGCGGACCGCGCGACGGCCGCGCCGTCGGCCGGGGAGACGGGGCCGACGACGACCGGGACGCCGCGCTCGCGCAGGCGCTCGGCGAGAGGGCCGGGCGGGCACAGCACCGCCACCCGCCAGCCGGGCACCCCCGCAGCGGTCGCGTCGAGCACGTGGCGGGCGACGCCGCCGAGCTCCGCGACCGGCACCGCCCACAGCGCGAGCGGCGCCGCGGGCAGGACGGCGGGTGCCGCGGGCGGGCTCAGAACCATTCCTGGAGCCGGTCGAGCGCGGTGAGGAAGCCGGCGCCGCGGTCCACGTGCCCCATCCAGATCTCCGGGATGAACGGGGCCTCGGGGGCGAGGCGGTCCAGGCGCGCGGCGAGATCCGCGAAGTCCACGTCCCCCTCACCGATCTGCACGCCCTCGCCGTCCACGCCCGTGGCGTCCACCAGGTGGAGGTGCTCGATGTGCGGGCCCATCGCCTCGACGTACTCGGAGAGGGGACGGCCCGCGAAGGTCGCGGCGAGCTGCGTGTGGGACACGTCGAAGGTCAGGCGGCGTCCGGTCTGCTCGCAGAACCACACCGTGTCCTCGGGGTCCACGAACAGGTTGTGGTGGTGCTGACCGCCCTTCAGCCAGGGGAAGGGCGGGAGGGTCTGGGCGGTCAGGCGCACCCCCTCCTCGTCGACGCGCTCGAGGCCCTGCTGGACGCGCTCGTACAGCGGGTAGCGCTGCTCGGGGCGCAGGTGCCCCTCGGCGAGGAATCCGCCCAAGGTGACCACCACGATCGGGTCCTGCTCGGTGGTGCAGTGCTCGCGCAGGCGGCGGGCGAGGTCCACCACCCGCTGGACCTCGTGGATCGAGCGCTCCCAGATCGCCGGATCCTCCGCCGCGAGGTCGATGAGGAAGTCCCCCGGGTAGAGGTCCGGGGCGTGGACGGTGTGGAACTGCGGCAGGCGGCGGCCGGTGTCGAGGAAGTCCGCGGGGTCGAGGTCCATGTCCTGCGCGGACTGGTGGAACTCGAGGAAGTCCGGCTCCGCCCCGGAGGCCTCCACCAGGGCGGCGGCGTCGTGGAAGCGCACCGGCAGGCCCCAGGGGCGGCGGAAGCGGTACGCGCGGCGGCGACGGGTGCGCTCCTCGAGGTCGCCGGGATAGAAGAAGTCCCCGGCGGGCACGTCGCGGGTCAGCACCGCGCCCAGCAGCTCGTCGCGCCGGTCCGGCTGCAGGCCGCGGCCGGGGCTCCTGATCTCGACGTCCTCGGGCGCCACCCGGTCCCCGACGTGCAGGGCGCGGGTCGCCACCAGCGAAGGGGCGAGGTTCACCCGGTTCATCCGCTCGCCCGTGGACAGCTCGCGGGGGCCGTCGCCGCCCAGGGCCTCCTCCACCTCCCGGATCTGGCGCACCATGGCGGCCAGCTCCTCGGGCAGCAGAGAGACGGGGTGGTCGTTGCCCTCGAGCGTCCGGTCCACGGTGACGTGCTTCTCGATGATCGAGGCACCGCGGGCCACCGCCGCGATCGGCACGTGCCAGCCGCGCTCGTGCCCGGAGTACCCCACGGGGCAGTCGCCGAGCGCCGCGAGGCGGTCCATCTGGGCGAGGTGGAGGTCCTTGTAGGGCGCCGGGTAGGTGGACTGGGTCTGCAGCAGCGCGAAGCGCGCCTCGTGCTCGCGCAGCACCCGGACGGCGGAGACGATCTCCTGCTCGGTGCTCATCCCGGTGGAGACGATCATCGGCGCGCCGAAGCCGGCCACGTGCGCGAGCAGGTCGTGATGGGTGAGGTCCGCGGAGGCGATCTTGTAGCCCACCAGGCCGTAGCGGTGCAGGGCGTCCGCGCTGGGCAGGTCCCAGGGGGTGCACAGCACGTCGACGCCGCGGGCGGCGCAGTGGTCGAACACCCGGAACATGTCCGGGACCGAGAGCGAGTACTTGGCCAGCAGCGCCATCGTGTACTGGGGGCCGAGGTCCTCGGCGGCGGAGGCAGCGCCGCCGGAGCGGTACAGCGCCCCGAGGTCGCGCAGCTGGAACTTCACGGCGTCCACCCCGGCCTCGACGCAGTGGTCGACCAGCTGCCGCGCGAGCTCCACGTCCCCCTGGTGGTTGTTCCCGATCTCGCCGACGATCAGGGCCGGGTGCCCCGCGCCCACGGTGCGGCGGCCGATGCTCAGCGTGCCGGCCTCGGGGCTCATGCGCCGCCCTCCTCGGTCGCCGCGAGCGTCGCGAGCATGGACTCGGCGCGGGAGACATCGGTGAGGGTGTCGATGTCCACGCCCTCCACCTCGTCGAGCACGAAGAGGTCCGTTCTCCCGCCCAGGCGGTTGCCCAGGGCGCGGTAGACGTGCGGGGCCGTGACGTACAGGGAGCCGTTCTCGAAGTAGCGGCGCTGCTCGGGCCGCAGCTCCTGGCGGCGGGGCCGGGCGGCGACGTCGTAGTCGGCGGCCGCGCTCTCCCCCGGCGCCGCGGGCAGGCGCCACAGGAAGGGCGCGAGGGGCACCACGCCCACCAGGGAGTCCGCCCCGCCCTCCCGGAACTGCGCGATCGCGCGCGCGATGGTCCCGGGACGACGCACCGGGGAGGTGGCCTGCAGCAGCACCACGGCGTCGAGGCGGGCGCCCTCGGCCTCGAGCACGTCCATCGCGTGCAGCACCGTGGGCTCCGTGGGGGCGGTGTCGGTGGCGAGCTCGGCGGGGCGCTCGATGACGCGGGCGCCGTGCTCGCGGGCCACGGCCGCGATCTCCGGATCCTCGGTGGAGACCGTGACCAGCACGTCCTCCGTGCCGCGGGCGGCGAGGGCCTGGGCGATGGTCCAGGCGATCAGCGGCTTGCCGCCGACGGGCAGCAGGTTCTTGCGGGGGATCCCCTTGGAGCCGCCGCGGGCGGGGATCACGGCGAGCACGCTCATGAGGCGCCCTCGAGGATCTGGGCCAGCAGGCGGGCCGGCTCGTCGGGCCGCATGGCAGGAGCGGGCGTCGGATCCCCGCCCCAGCGCCGGAGGTCGTAGCGGTCCCACAGCTCGTGGACCCAGGCCGGGACCGAGGGGCCGTACACGTAGGCCGGCAACCCGCGGACGGCGGCCTCGAGCACCCCGGTGGAGAAGATCCCCACCACCGGGGCGCGCAGGTCCCGCAGCGGCAGCGCGGGATCCGCGAGGGTGATGCCGCGGCGCCGCATCAGCGCATGGGCGGCGCGCGAGAGGGCATCGGTCTCCGCGGGGTGGGGCCGGTACTGCGCCCCCTGCTCGCGGCAGAAGCGGTAGGCGGTGCGGGCGCTGGTCCGGCGCGGCAGCTCGGCGCCGTGCATCTGGCCGAGGAAGACGGGTCCGGCGCCGGGCTCGACGACGGGCCGGCCGTCGTCCTCGGGGCCGGCGGCGTCGTGGGCGGCCTGCCACAGCAGCTGGGAGCCGACGGTGCGGGTGACCACGTCCTCCCGCCCGGAGCGGTAGAACGCGGCGTCGGCGTCGCTCCAGGCCAGCAGCGTGGTGTCCGGCGGCAGCGGGGGTGCGTAGGGGGTCAGGGCCCCGTGCTGGACCACCGCGGCCGCGACGTCGGCCTCGTGCGCCCAGTCGTGCACGCGGCGTCCCACCCGCAGGTGCCAGCCCGCGCTGATCACCGAGGTGATGCCGCGGCCGTCGAGGGTCGCCGGGAGGTCCTCGACGTCCTCGCGCTCCCACTCGGCGCCGGCGAGCTCCGGCGGGGCGAGGCCGGCGGGGGCGAGCACGTCCACGCCGATGCGCAGGTACGGCAGCGCGGTGAGCAGCGCCGCCCGGGAGGTGGGGGTCGCGGTGTCGAGGGCGACCAGCAGGCGGGGCCCCTCCCCCTCCCGCGCGTGGAGGACCAGATCGGCACCGGGCTCCTCGCCGCCGCGCCGCGAGCGCACGGCACCGGCGACCGCCTGCTTCACCTGCCGGGGCCGGTGGCGGGAGTTCTGCCAGTGCTGCCAGCGCTCCAGGCTGCGGGGGTGGATCAGTGCCACAGTGCGTCGACCTCCTCGAGGCGATGATCGAAGGTGTGCTCGGCCAGGGTGCGGGCCCGGCCCGCCTCCCTCATCCTCTCGCCCCAGGCGGGGTCGACGAGGGCACGGCGCGCGAGATCCTCGAGCTCGTCGAGATCGCGGAAGTGGGCCACCTCGGTGCCCACCTCGTAGAACGATGCCACGTCCTCCCGGTCCACGAGCTGCACGCCGCCCATCCCGGGGATCTCGAAGGTGCGCATGGCCAGGCCATTCTGCCGGCCGTGCAGGGAGATCGCCGCCGCTCCCTCGGCGTGGATCTGGTACGCGCGCTCGAGGGGGACCTCGCGGGAGGCGGCGATCGGAGGGCGACGCCAGGAGAAGGTGCGGGCGCGGTCCACCGGGTGCCGGGAGAAGTCCCGGCCCCAGGCATGGACGGGCAGACCGCGCCGGGCGAGCTCCATCAGGGTCGCGGACCGCTCCGGATAGCCGGCGCCGATGAAGACCAGCTCGTCACGGCGCCGTCCGGTGGGCACGGCCCGGTGCGGATCGAAGGCGTTGGGCACGAAGTGGGCGTCCACGCCGCGCGCGCGCAGCGCCGCGGTCTCCGTGCGGGAGTAGTCGACCACCGGCCCCACCGCGCGCAGGAAGTCGTCGGTGTAGTCGTGACGGTGCAGGTCGTCGTAGAGCCAGAGGATCCGCGGCCGTGCCCCCAGCGCCTCCCAGAACCGGGCGTCCAGTCCGTCGCCCTTGATGACGATCACCCGGTCGGGCCGGATCTCGCGCATCTGTGCGAGCAACCGATCGGTCAGGCGCGCCCGCTCCCCCGCCCGGGGGTCGCCCGGAAGGTGCAGACGCTCGGGGAGCTCCACCCGCGCCTTGAGCCACGCCTTCCGGGGCAGGGTGTCGTAGGCGTCGTAGCGGATGGTGCGCACCGTGTAGCCGCGCCGCTCGAGGGCGTCGGCGATGCTCCGCCAGTAGCCGTGGAACGCCGGGGTGACCAGCAGCAGGGTCTCGGTCCGCGCGCTCATCGCGGCAGCTCCGCCCCGGCGCGGTGGATGAGGTGCAGCTCCTCGCGGGCCACGGCCAGGGGGTGCACCTCCCGGCCGGCGGCGCGACGGCCGGTGTTCCACACCAGGTTCGCGCCCGTCGCGGCGGTCATCGCGGCGCGCAGCAGGTGCACGTGGCCGTGCCGGCGGGCGTAGCGCATCCGGGCGCCCACCAGCCAGCGGCGCCGTCGGGCCTCCGAGCCGGCGGAGCCGCCGCCGGCGTGACGGACCGTGAGGTCGGCGTCGAGCAGGGAGGGGATGCCGGCCCGGCGCAGGCGCCGCTGCAGGTCCACCTCCTCGGTGTACATGAAGTACCCCTCGTCGAAGCCGCCGGCGGCGCGCACCGCGGCCAGGGGCAGGAGCAGCACCGCCCCGGAGACCCAGTCCACGGGGATCATCCCCGTGCCGCGCTCGGCGGCGAGATCGTGGCCGACGGCGCGGTGCAGCAGGTCCCGGTGCCGCTGGGAGGCCAGCGGGACGAGCCATTCGACGACCTGGTGGCCGATGGTCGGGAAGCGCCGCGCGGCGTGGCCGGAGGCACCGTCCGCCCCGACGCTGCGACAGCCCACCACCGCCGGCATCCAGGGCGCGGCGTGCTCCACGAGGTCCCGGCAGAGGCCCGGCGGGATCTCGAGGTCCGAGTTCAGCACCAGGGCCAGGTCGATCTCCCCGTCCCCGGCGAGCGCGGCCAGGCCCGTGTTCACGGCGGCCCCGAAGCCGCCGTTGCGCTCGCGGCGCAGCAGCTCGACACCGGCGGGGAGGGCGGGGGCCGGGACCGGCCGCGGGCTCGCGTCGTCGACCACGATCACCCGTGCGGGCGCCCCGTCCTCGTCGCCGCAGAGCATCTCCAGCAGCGGCAGCACCGGGGTGATCCCGCCATGGACCGGGACGATCGCGCCCAGCCGCCGGCGCCTCATCCCTCGCCCTGCGACGGGCCGGCGCGACGTCCGCGTCCGCCGTCGGGGGACGGCCCGCTCCCGGGGCGATCCGTCTCGTGCCCGGTGTGGACCTCGGCGGGGCCGCCGGCGTCGTCCACGTCGACCTCCTCGCCCAGCGCCCGCTCCACCGCCGCCCGGTACTCGGTCGAGGCCCCATAGCCGTAGGCCCCGTAGCCGTAGGCCCCATCGCCGTAGGCCAGGCGGGTGAAGCGGCTGCCGGAGACGCCGTTCATCACGGCGCCGTAGAGCGTCGCGCCCACGCCGCGCAGCGCGTCGACCGCGCGGGAGAGCGCGAGGCGGCGCGTGGCGCCGGCGCGGATCACCAGCAGCGCCCCGTCGGCGTGGCGGGCCAGCAGCTGGGCGTCGGTCACGGCGAGCACCGGCGGGGCGTCGATGAGCAGGAAGTGGGTGCGCGAGAGCTCCTCGACGAGCTCCTGCATCCGCCGCGAGCCCAGCAGCTCCGAGGGGTTCGGCGGCACCTGGCCCGAGGGCAGCAGCGTCAGGTGCGGGATGTCGGTGGGCTGGAGGGCGTCCTCGAGGCTCACCGCCGCGGCGAGCAGCTGGGAGAGGCCCACCTCGCCGTCGACGGCGAACTCGCCGGCGATCATCGGGCGGCGCAGGTCCGCGTCGATGAGGATCGTGGGCTGTCCGGCACGGGCCATGACCCGCGCGAGGTTCGAGGCCACGGTGGTCTTGCCCTCGCCGGGCGCGCTCGAGGTGACCACGATCGAGCGCGGCGGGCTGTCGACGTCGGCGTAGCGCAGGTTGGTGCGCAGCGTGCGGAAGCCCTCGCGGGGGGCGAAGGCCCGCGGCTCCGGGAGCGTGCCGTCCTTGCGCCGCACCAGCTGCTTGTGGTCCGGCAGGGTGCCCAGCAGCGCGGTGTCCGCGGCGGCGGCGACGTCCTGCGCCGTCCGGATCCGGGAGTCGTTGCGATCGCGCATCCAGGCCAGCGCGAGCGCGATGAGCAGGCCTGCCGCGCCGCCGGCGGCGAGGTACTTCATGCGGTCCGGGGAGACCGGACCGCTGGGCACCAGCGCGCTCTGGTACGGCACCAGCTGCACGGGCGGGGTGGCGCCCTCGGTGCCGCCGGTCTCGAGCGAGGCGGCCTCCTCCGCGACGGCGGCCACGGCCGCGTTCGCGATGTCCGAGGCCTCCTGCGGACTCCCCGCCTGCGCGGTGACGGTGATGATCGGGGCGTTGGGGTCCAGGGAGGCCTGGAGGGATCCGGCCACGTCGTCGGGGGCGGCCTCGAGCCCCAGATCGTCCACCACCCGCTGCCCGACCGCGCGGGTGCTGAACAGCGGCAGGTAGCTCTGCGCCTTGGTGTACTGCAGCTCCATGTTGCCGTTCGCCTGGGCGATGGGGTTGCCGTCCTCGTCGCTCTGCCCGGTGGAGGAGACGTAGCCCAGGGCGTCCGCGGCGTAGACCTCCGGCTGGGTGTAGGACAGGCCGTACCCGCCGCCGGCCCCCGCCGCTGTGACCACCACCAGCAGGAGCAGGTGGCGCAGGAGCATCCTGAGGAAGTCTTCGATCGTCACGAAGGGTCACCAATCATGTCGGTCCGAGGGGCTCGCTCATCCTAGGCGAGCGCGGCCGGCCGGGACGGTGAGGGCAGGTCTCAGCGGGGCATGTTGCGCAGGTTCGAGGCCGCCATGTCGAGCATCTTCCCGACGCCGCCGTCGAGGACGATCTTGGTCGAGGCGGACGCGAAACCGCGGATCTGCTCGCCGCTGATGTGCGGCGGCATCGAGAGCGCATCGGGATCGGTGACGACGTCGATGAGCATCGGGCCCGGGGCGGCCAGGGCCTTCTCGAGGTCCTTGCGCAGCCGCTTGGGATCCGTGATCCGCACCGCCGGGAGGCCCACGCCCTCCGCGATCGCCGCGAAGTCCACCTGCTCGTGGTCGGTGCCGTGGTCCGGCAGGCCCTCGACGAGCATCTCGAGCTTGACCATGCCCAGGCTGGAGTTGTTGAAGACGAGGATCTTCGCGTTGAGGTCGTGGAGCTTCACGGTGAGCAGCTCGCCCATCAGCATCCCCAGCCCGCCGTCGCCGCTCATCGCGATCACCTGGCGCTCCGGGTGGGCCATCGAGGCGCCGATGGCCTGCGGGAGGGCGTTGGCCATGGTGCCGTGGTGCCAGGAGCCGAACACGCGCCGTGAGCCGTTGGGCGTGATGTAGCGGGCGCCCCACACGTTGCACATGCCGGTGTCCACGGTGAATACGGCGTCGTCGTCGGCGAGCTCGTCGAGGGTGGCGGCCACGAACTCCGGATGGATGGGCGTCATCCGCTCGACATTGCGGGTGTAGGCGGCGACCACGCCGGAGAGCGCCTTGTGGTGCGCCTTGAGCATGCGGTGCAGGAAGCGGTGGCTCTTCGTGCTGCTCAGCAGCGGCAGCACGGCCTGCAGGGTGAGGGCGACGTCGCCGTGGATCGCGAGGTCCAGCGGGATGCGGCGACCCAGCCGCGCGGCGTCGGCGTCGATCTGCACGATCTTCGGGGGCCGCTTGCCGCCGGTGGGCAGGAAATCGGTGTACGGGAAGTCGGTGCCCAGCAGCACCACGAGGTCCGCCTCGTGCATCGCGTCGTAGCAGGCGCCGTAGCCCAGCAGGCCGCTCATGCCCACGTCGTAGGGGTTGTCGTACTGGATCCACTCCTTGCCGCCGAAGGCGTGGCCCACCGGTGCCTTGACCCGTTCGGCGAGCTGGAGCACCTCCTCGCGGGCGTCGCGCACCCCGGCGCCGGCGAACAGCATGACGGTGCCCGCCTCGTCGAGCAGCTCGGCGAGGCGGCCGACGGGCGCCGCGGCGGGCTGCACGCGACCCAGGTCGGTGGCGAGATCGCGGGTCAGCGGGCCGTCGGCCTGCTCGTCGGCGACGTCGCCGGGCAGCACGAGCACGGAGACGCCCTGCCGGGCGATCGCGGTCTGCACGGCGATGTGGAGCAGCCGCGCGCCGTGGTCGCCGGAGGTGACCATCTCGCAGAAGTGCGAGCACTCGCGGAACAGGATCTCGGGATGGGTCTCCTGGAAGAAGCCGGTGCCGATGTTCCCCGAGGGGATGTGGGAGGCGATCGCGAGCACGGGCGCGTTGTCGCGGTGGGCGTCGAACAGGCCCTGGATCAGGTGGGTGTTGCCCGGGCCGCAGGAACCGGCGCAGACGGCGAGCTTCCCGGTCAGGCGGGCCTCGGCGCCGGCGGCGAAGGCGGCGGCCTCCTCGTTGCGCACGTGCACCCACTCGATGCCCTCGGTGGTGCGGATGGCGTCGACGACGGGGTTGAGCGAGTCGCCGACCACGCCGTAGATGCGCTCGACGCCGAGGTCGCGGAGCTGGGTGACGAGGAGCTGGGCGAAGCTGGTGCGGGCCATCGGTGTGCCTCCCGGGGGATGTGGAGCGCCGGGAGCGCGGTCCCGGCGCGGGGCGTCCCTCCGAGCCTAGCCCCGGGAGGTGAGGTGCGGGAGTCCTGCGGCCCTCAGTCGTCGAGCGTGGCCGTGGCCGTGCTCCTCTCCGCCGGCTACGCCTCCCGCGACCCCTCGGCCGGCGCCTCCGCGGTCTCCTGGTCGAGGGCCGGCACCAGACGGACCCGCTGCACACGGCGCTCGTCGACCTCCACCACCTCGAGGCGCGCCCCCTCGACCTCGACCGCGTCCCCCGCCTCCGGGATCCGGGCCAGGTGCGCCATGAGGAAGCCGCCCACCGTCTCGTAGCCACCCGTGTCCGGCAGGGCGATGCCCGTGGCGGCCTCGAACTCCTGGAGGATGAGGCCGCCGTCGACGGTGCCGTCGTCCTCGACGATCCGGTCCAGGTCGCCGGGCTCGCGCACGGTGTCGCGGTCGAACTCGTCGTAGATCTCGCCCACCAGCTCCTCGAGCAGGTCCTCGAGGGTGACGATGCCGTCGGTGCCCCCGTACTCGTCGACGACCACCGCGATCTGGTCCGCATGGGCGCGCATCCGGTTCAGCGCCTGCAGCACCTGGACGGTGCCGGGGATGTGCTCGATGGACCGCACCAGGGCGGACAGGGGCGTGGTGCCCGGCTCCTCGACCAGCAGCAGGTCCCGCACGTGGACGAACCCCAGCACGTCGTCGACATCCTCGCCGATGACCGGATAGCGGGAGAAGCCGGAGTCGCGGATCTGCTCGCGGGCGCCGACCACCGTCTGGTCGCCGGCGAGGAAGAGCACCTGGTGGCGGGGCTGCATGACCTCGACGACGGTGCGCTCGGAGGCGTCGAAGACGTCGGCGAGCACCCGGGACTCGGCCTGGTCGAGCGCCTCGGAATGGCGCACCATCGACTTGATCTCCTCCGCGGAGACCGCCTCCGTGTTGGCGTGGGGATCCCCGCCCAGCAGGCGCACCACCAGGTTGGTGGAGGTCGACAGCAGCCAGATCGCGGGCCGCATGAGCGCGCCGAACAGGCGCAGCGGCGGGCCCACGATCCTCGTCATGCCCAGGGCGTTCTGCATCGCCAGCCGTTTGGGGACCAGCTCGCCGAGCACCAGGGAGAGATAGGCGATCACCAGCGTCATGCCGATCAGGGCGACGGTGGACGCCGAGCTCTCCGGCACTCCCGCCCCGACCAGCACGGGGACCAGGGACGGCGCGATCGTCGAGGCGCCGTAGGCGGAGGAGAAGAAGCCCGCGACCGTCACCCCGATCTGCACGGCGGAGAGGAACTGATTGGGGTCGCGCACCAGGCGGGCGGTCTTCTCGCCGCTGCTGCCGGACTCCTCCAGCTGCCGGATCTGCGCCTCGCGCAGGTTCACGATCGCCATCTCCGTGCCGGCGAACAGGCCTCCGATCAGCACGAACAGCAGCACCAGGGCGAGATTGGCGAGCGCGGTCCAGTCCATGGACCTACGCTACGGCACCGCTGTCACAGCAGCGGCAGCAGCTCCTCCCACACGGCCCGCATGATCTCCGCGGCGGAGCGGCCCTCGAGACGCGAGGTCACGGTGAGCACCGCCTCCTGCTCGGGCAGGACCAGCAGGAGCTGGCCGTAGGCGCCGTCGGCCCGCCAGGCACCCTCGGGGGTGCACCGCCACACGCCGTACCCGTACCGGGCGCCCTCGGGCTCGCCGTCCCCGGTCGCGATCCAGGTGCTGTCCGCGTGCAGGGCATCGACCCAGGTCGCGGGCACCAGCTGGTCGCCCTCGTGCTCGCCGCGGTCCAGCAGCAGCCGACCGATGCGCGCGAGCTGCCCGCTCCTGAGGTGCAGGCCGGTCGCGCCCCAGGTGTGCCCGTCGCGGGTGGTGTGCCACTGGGGATTGAGGATCCCCAGCGGCTCGAACAGACGGGGCAGGAGCCAGTCGCGCATCGACTGCCCGGTGCGCTCGGCGATGATCCGGGAGAGCAGGAAGATCGAACCGTTGGAGTACTCCCACCGCTCTCCCGGCGCAGCGGTGAGGTCGGTGCTCAGGATCAGGGCGGTGAGGTCCTCGTGATCGCGCTCCTCGTCGAGGAAGCCGAGCACCGGGGAGCCGGAGGTCATGGTCAGCAGGTGCCGCAGGCGCACCTGGTCGACGCCCTGCCCGTAGCCGCCCTCGGGGGCGCTCAGGTGGTCGACCACGCGGTCCTCGACGTCCAGCAGTCCCTCGCTCGCGGCGATGCCGACGGCGAGCGCGGTCACCGTCTTGGAGACCGACCAGACGTTCTCCGTCGTGTCGTCGACGAAGCGGTGGCTGATCTCCTCGTGACCGCGGCGGTGCAGGTGCAGCGCCCGCACGCCGAGGTCCTTCTCGAGGATCCGCTGGCGCAGCGGGAGCAGGAGGAGGTGGTCCGGGACGGCGGCGGGGGCGACGGTGCTCATGCGCCGACCGTAGCGCGCACCGCCCGCCGCCTCCCGCCCGGTCCGCCCGGCGAGCTCAGCGACCCCCGGAGAGCCTGCGGTGGCGCTGCTGCACGCCGCCGGGGCCGTAGGGGTAGTCCTCGACCACCGGCTCGCTCGCGGTCGTCAGCAGCTCCAGCTGCTCCGGGGTCAGCGTGAGGCCGGCGGCGCCCAGGTTGTCGCTGAGCTGCTCGAGGGTCCGGACCCCGAGGATGACGGAGGTGACGGCCGGCTGCGCGGTCAGCCAGGCCAGGGCCACCTGCGAGAAGCTGGCCTCCTGCTGCTCCGCGACCGCGGCGACGGCGTCGAGGACCCGCCAGGTGCGCTCGTCCGCGTTGCGCCCGGCCCACGCCTCCATGCCGCGCTCCGGGTTCTCCCCCAGGCGGGTCGCCCCGGTGGGTCGCTGATCGCGGCGGTACTTCCCGCTGAGCCAGCCGCCGCCCAGCGGCGACCAGGGCAGCAGGCCGATCCCGGCGTCGCGGGACGCCGGGACGATCTCGTGCTCGATCCCGCGCACGAGGAGGTTGTACTGGGGCTGCAGGGTCACCGGCAGCTCCCAGCCGTGCTGCTGCGCGACGTGGACCGCCTTGGTGAGCTGCCATCCCGTGAAGTTCGAGAAGCCGTAGTAGCCGATCTTCCCGGCGGAGACGGCGTCGTCGAGGAAGCGCAGGGTCTCCTCCAGCGGGGTGAAGGCGTCCCAGGCATGGAGCTGGTAGAGGTCGATGTGCTCGACCCCGAGCCGTCGCAGCGAGGCGTCGAGGGCCGTGCGCAGGTGGCGGCGCGAGGTGCCGAGGTCATTGGGACCGTCCCCCATCGGGAAGCGGCCCTTCGTGGCGAGGACGATCTGCTGGGCCTCGGCGGGATGCGCGGCCAGCCAGCGTCCGATGATCTCCTCGCTGGCGCCTCCGCTGTAGACGTCGGCGGTGTCGAGGAAGGTGCCGCCCGCGCCGACGTACGCATCCAGGAGGGCGTGGGAGGTGGCTTCATCGGCCTCGGACCCGAAGGTCATCGTGCCGAGAGCCAGGGTGGACACCACGGCGCCGCTGCGGCCGAGGGTGCGGTGGGTGAGGGTGTGCTGGGTCATGAGGGGTTCTCCTGGGAGGGGTGGGCGGGGACGGGGTCAGGGCACGAGGTGCCCGGCGGCGCGGAAGAGCTCGTACCACTCGGGGCGGGTGAGCGGCACCTCGGATCCGAGGGCCGCGCCGGCGACCCGCTCGGGGGTCGTCGTGCCGAGCACGACCTGCATCTGGGCCGGATGGCGCGTGATCCAGGCGGTGGCGATCGCGATCGCGGGGACGTCGTACTTCGCGGCGAGGCGGTCGATCACCGCGTTGAGCTCCACATGGTCGGGGGATCCCAGGAAGGTGCCGTTGAAGAACCCGGCCTGGAACGGGGACCAGGCCTGCACGGTGATGTCGTGCAGGCGGCAGTAGTCGAGGATCCCGCCGCCGTCACGGGTGATGGACTGCTGCTGGTCGAGCATGTTCGCCGCGACGCCCTGGGCGATGATCGGCTGATGGGTGACGGACAGCTGCAGCTGGTTGGCGACGATCGGCTGCCGCACGTGCTTGCGCAGCAGCTCGATCTGGTACGGCGTGTGGTTCGAGACGCCGAAGGCGCGGACCTTGCCGGAGGCCTCGAGCTCGTCGAAGGCACGGGCGACCTCCTCGGGCTCGACGAGCGCATCGGGGCGGTGCAGCAGCAGGATGTCGATGCGGTCCGTCCCCAGGGCCGCGAGAGACCCCTCGACGGACTCGATGAGGTGCTCGTAGGAGAAGTCGAAGTACGGGCCGTCCCCCACGATCCCCGCCTTGGTCTGGATCGTGATCTCGTCGCGCTGCGCAGGGGTCAGCTGCATCGCCTCGGCGAAGCGGCGCTCACAGCCGTGCAGGTCCGCGCCGTAGACGTCCGCGTGGTCGACGAAGTCGATGCCGGCATCGCGGGCGGTGCGGACCAGCTCGCGCACCTCGTCGTCGGTCTTCTCGGCGATGCGCATCAGGCCGAGCACGACGTTCGGGGCGAGGATCTGGGTTCCGGGCAGGGTGAAGGTCTTCATGGGGGATGGTCCTTTCCAGGGCTCTCGGGGACGTGCCGTCACGCTAGACACGGGCGTGCTATAAGTAAAACAACTGCCCGTCATGCGATTGAGAAATGAGGTCGATCAATGGATCTGCGACAGATGGAGTACGTGGTCGCCCTCGCGGACGAGCAGCAGTTCACCCGCGCGGCCGCCGTCTGCCGCGTCTCGCAGTCCGGGCTCTCCGCCGCGATCCGCAGCCTCGAGGACGAGCTCGGCACGCCGCTGTTCACCCGCACCACCCGCCGGGTGGACCTCACCGACGCCGGGCTCGCCCTGCTCCCCTTCGCGCGGGCGTCTCTCGCCCAGGCGGCGGCGGGCCGAGACGCGGTGGTCCGTGCCACCGCCTCGCTGTCGGGCCGCCTCCATGTCGGGGCGGAGCAGTGCCTCGGCGTCGTGGACGTGCCGCCGCTGCTGGAACGGTTCCACCGCCGCTACCCGCTCGTCGACATCCACTTCACCCAGGCCGGATCGCACGACCTCGTCACGCAGATCCACGCGGGCGCGCTCGACGTCGCGTTCGTCGCCACCACCGAGCATCTCTCGACCGTGCACAGCAGGGAGCTCGGCCGGCGGCCGGTCGTGCTGCTCGCCCCGCCCGGCCATCCGCTCGCGGCGGGACCGACCGTGGAGTGGGCGGAGCTGCGGGATCACGAGTTCATCGACTTCCGGGACTCCTGGGGCGTGCGATCGCTCAACGAGGCGGCCTGCTCGGCGCGCGGAGCATCGCGGCGCGTGCGCTGCACCGTCGACGACATCCACACCCTGCTCGACCTCATCCACCGCAGGCTCGGCATCGCCCTCGTCCCCCAGCACGTCGCCGAGAAGCCGCAGGCCGCGGGCCTCGCCACGATCCGGCTCCCGCGCGAGACCACCCCCGAATGGGTGGTCTCCGCCGTCACCGCCCACGACGCCGACGCCTCGGCGAGCCGTCTGCTGGAGCTCCTCGAGCCTCCTGGCCACGCGTCACCGCTGCATCAGGACCTCGTCGCCGCGGCGGACCTCAGGTGAGCGACCCCTCGCGGTCCGCGAGCGCCTGCTCCAGCTCGTCGCGGATCCGGTCGCCGCCGTCGGCCTTCCACCGGGCCACCCCGGCCGGCCAGTCGGAGACCGGCGCTCGGCCCTGCAGGATGTCGTTGGTGAGGTCGTCGATCCTCCCGTCGATGCTTCCGCCCACCTGCGACTTCGTCTCGGAGTAGAGCCCGAGGGTGGGATCGGCGCTGCCGTACTCGACGGCGATCTTCTGCCCGTCGTACCAGGCCCGGGTGGAGTCCGGATTGCCGGGGACGTAGATCGGCCACGGGGCGTCGGTGAGGTAGCGGAAGCCCAGCGGGGTCTCGCTGACGCCGCGGTCGGTGGGCACCGGGTCCGTGCCGGCGAGGTCGTAGTGGACCCCTTCGTTCCCGTAGACGCGGAACAGGTACTCCTCGGTCCCGAAGGGGGCGGCGAGCCAGTTGAGGACCTGCAGCAGCGCCTCGGCCCGGTCCTCGGCGTCCTGCCGGATCGCGGAGATCCCGTAGGTGGGGTTGCCGAGCCAGGAGCAGGCTGTCCCCGCGGTGCCGTCGAAGTCCGGCGTGCGCATCATCGCCATCGCGAAATCCTCGCCCGATGACTGCTCGCGGTGGAACTGCGGCCAGGCGGAGAAGGTGTCGAAGGTGAAGTAGGAACGGCCCGCGCCGAACCAGTTCTTCACGTCGTTGCCCTTGGCCGCGAAGGTGTCGGGGTTGAGCACCTCGGCCTCCACGAGCCGCCGGGCGGCCTCGAGCGCCTCGGTCTGCTCGTCGAGCTCGAAGTTCCGGGTCAGGGAGCCGTCCTTCTCCACCCAGCCGTTGGGGATGCCGAGCATCTGGCGCATGAAGTCCAGCGGCAGCGACCCCAGGGCGAAGACGTTCTCTCGCGGTGACGTGAGCTCCTTGCAGAGGTCGAGGAACTCCTCGAAGCTGGACGGATCCTCGGTGATGCCCTTCGCCTCCAGCAGGTCCACCCGCTTGTAGAAGAGGGACGTGCTCATGACGCCGCGGGGGATCGGGACCCCCATGATCTTGCCGTTCAGGGCGGTGGGGCCCCAGGTCTCGGTGGGGATGTTCGCCAGGAACGGGTAGTCCGCGATCCGGGAGCCGGAGAGGTAGGGCGTCAGATCCAGCGCCGATGCGTCCATGAACTGCGGCAGCTGCGGCATGCCGCCGTCCACGCAGAACAGCTCCGGGAGCACGTCCCCGGCGACGGTGGTCGCGAACTTCTGCCCCCAGTCGGCACCGGGGACGATGTTGATCCGCAGGTCCGAGCCGAGCCGGCGGTTCAGCTCCTGCCAGAAGCTGTTGCGCCGCTCGCCCGGCGGGACCGGGGAGTCGGTGCGCACCAGGGAGACGATCTCCTTCCCGTCGCCGGGGGCCGAGGACGTCGCCGCGACCGGCTCCGCCGGGTACTCGAAGAAGGCGTCCATCAGCCCCGTCTCGGGGTCCCCGGGTAGATCCGGGGCGACGCCCTCGTAGGGCAGGTATTCGGGCAGCTCGACCGGGGCGTTCGCGAACTCGGCCGGGACGCCCCCTCGCCCCTCGTTGCTGCAGGCGGCCAGGAGGGCCGCGGAGCCGGCGGCACCGGCGGCGAGGGCGGATCGACGGGAGAGGAGGTGCTTCGGGCTCATCGGTGGGCCTCCGGGAGGTGGGACGTCGGGGCGGGGACGGAGGGCAGGGAGCGGGTCATCCCTTCACCGCCCCGGTGAGCATCCCCTTGGCGAAGTGCTTCTGGAGGAACGGGTAGACCACGAGGATCGGGATGATGGAGATGACGAGGATCGCCATCTGGATCGTCGACTGCGGCGGCGCCGCCTCGACGACCTGCCCCATGTCCGCAGCGCCCATCTCGGTGCCGTTGACGACGTAGGTGCGCAGCACCATCTGCAGCGGCCACTTCGCGGCGTCGTTGAGGTAGAGCAGCGCGTTGAAGAAGGCGTTCCAGTAGCCGACGCCGTAGAACAGCCCGACCACCGCGAGCACCGCCTTCGACAGCGGGAGCCCGATGCGCCGGAAGATCTGCCACTCCGTGGCGCCGTCGATGCTCGCGGCGTCGATGAGCTCCGCGGGGATGTTCGCGAAGAAGGCCCGGACCACGATCACGTTGAAGGCGCTCACCGAGGTGGGGATGATCAGCGCCCAGAGGCTGTCGATGAGGTCGAACTGCTTCACCACCAGATACGTCGGGATCAGACCCGGGGCGAAGAGCAGGCTGATGAGCACCAGGAGGAGCATCTGCCTGTTGCCCACGGTGCCGCGGCGGGACAGCGCCCAGGCGAGAGTGGTGGTCAGCGCGAGGCTCAGCGCGGTGCCGACAGCGGTGACACCGATGCTGATGAGCAGAGCACGGGCGACGACGCCGCCGGAGAGGATCGAGCGGTAGGCGGTCAGGTCGATCTCGCGCGGGAACAGGACGAAGCCGCCGGCGCTGTTGACCTGGTCCGCGGGAGCCAGGCTGGTCGAGACGATCCCGATGAACGGGATGATCACCAGCGCGCAGGCGATCGTCAGGACGATGCCCTTGAATGCCCTCTCGAAGGGTCCTGCGGTGTCGCCGAGGCTGGCGGCGCGGGCGCTGCGGGACGGGCGGGCGGCGCGGTCGGTGGTCGCGGTCATGCCTTGTACACCCCCTGCTCACCGAAGGCGTGAGCGATCTTGTTCGCGGTGAGGACGAGCACCAGTCCGACGACGCTCTTGACCAGGCCCACGGCGGCCGCCGTGCCCCATTGGCCGCCGGAGATGCCCTCGTTGTAGACGTAGGTGTCCAGCACCTCGCTGGCCTCGATCCCGACGGCCTGCTGCTGGAGGATGATCTGCTCGAAGCCGACGGTCAGGGAGCTGCCCAGCTGCAGGATGAACAGCAGGATGATGATGGGGCGCATGCCCGGCAGCGTCACGTGCCACATCTGACGGAACCGCGTGGCGCCGTCGACCGCGGCGGCCTCGTACAGGGACTTGTCGATCCCGGCGAGCACGGCGAGGAACAGGATCGTGGCCCAGCCGGTGTCCTTCCAGATCACCTGGCTGGTCAGCAGCGCCCGGAACACCTCGGCATTGCCGATGATGTCCAGGGTCGCCATGTCATGGGAGCGCAGGAAGTTGTTGACGAGGCCCGATCCGCCCAGCATCTGCTGGAAGACGGCCACCACGATCACCCACGAGAGGAAGTGCGGCAGGTAGAGGACCGATTGGACGATCTGCCGCATCCGATTCGACATCAGGCTGTTGAGGATGAGCGCCAGGATGATGGGCAGCGGGAACACGAGCACGGCCTGGATCAGCGTGAGGATCAGCGTGTTCTTCAGGGCGTTGAGGAACTCGGGATCGCCGGTGACCAGGATGGAGAAGTTCTCGAACCCCACCCACAGGCTCTCCTTGATCCCGAGATAGGGCTGGAAGTCCTGGAAGGCGATGACGTTGCCCAGCAGCGGGTAGTACTGGAAGCCGATGAGCACCAGCATGCCGGGCAGGGCGAGCAGCAGGACCGTGCGATCGCGCAGGATGCGTCGCCAGAGGGAGGGTCTTTGTCGTCGTGCGAGCCGCGGAGTGTTCTCGGCGGCGCGCGGCGACGCCTCGATGACTGCCATGGGAGGGGTCCTCTCGGACAGGAGGGGGCGGAGGGACGCTGCGGTGCGTCGGTGCGGGCCGGAGGTCCCAGACCTCGTGCCGATGTCCACAACTTTGTGATCGATCACTCGAAGGGAGACGCTAGATGGTGATCGATCACTATGCAAGGGGTCCCCGTCATCCGATCGTTGCCCCGCTCCGCTCCCGGCGGAGCGGAACTGTGCCAGGATCAGCCGGAGCACGGGACGTGCCCGCCCCGCCGACGACAGGAGCCGCCGATGCCGCCGACGCCCGCCGCCGGAGAGCGTCGAGCCACCATCTGGCAGGTGGCGGAGCGGGCCGGGGTCTCGCACCAGACGGTCTCCCGCTTCCTGCGCGGCGACCCGGGCATGAAACCGGTGACCAAGCAGAAGGTGTCCGCCGCCGTCGCGGAGCTCGGCTACCAGCCCAACCTCTCCGCGCGCTCGATGCGCACTCGACGCACCCAGCGCATCGGCGTGCTGCTGCCCGCCGACAGCGCCTTCCAGGCCTCCGCCCTCAGCGGCGCGATCGATGTCGCCACCGCGGAGGGCTACGCCGTGGAGGTGTTCAGCGTCGACGGCGGCGCACGGGCGAGCTTCGAGAAGGTGCACCAGCTCGCCGATTCCGGCCAGGTGGACGGCATCCTGGCACTGGCCCCGCTGCCGCCGGAGACCGAGAACAGCTACCCGGGCCGAGCGGCGATCGTGGCCTCGGCGGACTACGACGAGGACGCGCGATCCATCGGCGCGATGGCCGACGGCTCCTGCATCGCGGACCTCATGGAGGGCCTGCACGCACTGGGGCATCGGCGCTTCCTGCACGTCGCGGGCGACCAGACCTACGCCTCCGCCCGCAACCGCCGCCGGGTCTTCCTCGAGACGGCCGAGCGGCTCGCCCTCCCCCGCGCTGACATCCATGACGGGGACTGGTCCCCGTCATCGGGATACCGGGCCGTCCTCGCACTGACCGAGCGGGACCGCCCCACGGCGGTGATCGCCGCCAGCGATGCCCTCGCGGCCGGCGTACTGAACGGGGCGAGGGAGCGGGGGTGGCGGATCCCGGAGGATCTGAGCCTGACGGGCTGGGACGATCTGTCCCTGGGGTCGTTCCTGCAGCCGACGCTCACCACCGTCAAGGACGACCGTCGACAGCTGGGCCGTACCGCGATGAGCCGGCTGATCGCGGCGCTGCGATCGGAGCCGCTGCCCGAGGAGCGGGCGCTCTCGCGGGTGATCTGGCGGGCATCGACAGGGCCAGCGCCTGCTTGACGCGTGAGACGCACCACTCTAGGCTCCGAGCGAACCGCAAGATTCCCGAAATCTTTCGCACCGGAGTCGAGGCGCGACGTCATCGTGGACGTCGTGGTCGACTTCCCGTCACAGGAGACGACATGAAGCGACGCGAGATCCTCACCGCAGCGATGACGACCGGCGGAGCGATCGCCGGACTGACGCTGGGCACCGGGACGGCCACGGCGGCGCCGGCGGCGGGTCGCCCGCCGGCGGCTCCCGGCCTCGCGAAGAAGGACACGCTGGCCTTCGCCGCCGGCTCCGAGATCCGGATCGGCACGGCGCTGAGCGGCGCCTGGGCTCCCGAGACATCGCCCTACCTCCAGGAGGGCCCGTACCGCGACATCGCCGGCGGCGAGTTCACCTCGCTCACCGCGGAGAACCACATGAAGTGGCAGCCGCTGCGCCCGGACCGCGACACCTTCGACTTCACCGAGGCGGACTCCATGATGGACTTCGCCGCCGCCAACGGGCAGGTCGCCCGGGGGCACACCCTGCTCTGGCACAGCCAGAACCCGGACTGGTTGGAGGAGGGGAGCTTCAGCGCCGAGGAGCTGCGGGCGATCCTCCGCGAGCACATCGAGACCGTGGTGGGCCGGTACGCGGGGCGGATCCACCAGTGGGACGTCGCCAACGAGATCTTCCACGAGGACGGCGCGCTGCGGGCGCAGGAGAATCTCTGGATCCGCGAGCTGGGGATCGGGATCGTCGCCGAGGCCTTCCACTGGGCGCGCGCGGCGGACCCGCAGGCCCAGCTGTTCTTCAACGACTACAACGTCGACGGCATCAATCCCAAGTCCGATGCCTACCACGCACTGATCCAGGACCTGCTCGCCGACGGCGTGCCCGTCGACGGCTTCTCGACCCAGGGGCACCTCTCGACCCGCTACGGGTTCCCCGGCGATCTGGCCGAGAACCTCCAGCGCTTCGCGGACCTGGGGCTGAGGACCGCGATCACCGAGCTGGACGTGCGCATGGATCTGCCCGACGGCGCCGCCCCCACCGAGGAGCAGCTCGCGCAGCAGGCCGAGTACTACCGCCGCGCGACCGAGGCCGCGCTGGCGGTGGAGGGCTGCGAGTCCCTGACGGTCTGGGGGTTCACGGACGCCTACTCCTGGGTCCCCGATACGTTCCCCGGCGAGGGGGCGGCCACCCTGCTGGACGAGGAGTACCGGCGCAAGCCCGCGTACTACGCAGTGCGCGGCGGCGAGCGGCCGCGCCGGCCATCCCGCCCTGACGCGCTGACGCACTGACGCACTGACGCACTGACGCACTGACACCGAGGATCGAGATTCCCGGAAACTTTCGGCGACGGTGGGCGTCGTCCCCGCCCCTTCTGAGGAGACAGCATGGAGCATCGTGACACCCTGGCCCGCGCCGCCGGTCCGAGGATCCGCATCGGCACGGCGGTGAGCGGCGGCGGGAACGGCGCAGGGGCGTCCACCCCGGCGCCCTTCCTCGCCGCCGGTCCCTACCGGGAGTCGGCCGCCTCCGAGTTCAGCTCCCTCACCGCGGAGAACCACATGAAGTGGCTCCTGCTGCGGCCGGACCGCGAGACCTTCGACGTCGAGGGCGCGGACGCGGTGATGGACTTCGCCGCGGCGAACGGCCAGGTGGTGCGCGGGCACACCCTGCTCTGGCA
Source organism: Brachybacterium sp. YJGR34 (assembly GCF_003347015.1). GTDB lineage: Bacteria > Actinomycetota > Actinomycetes > Actinomycetales > Dermabacteraceae > Brachybacterium. The sequence continues at coordinate 196,740 of NZ_PNFB01000001.1, read as the reverse complement.
CAACCAGAACCCGGACTGGCTCGAGCAGGGGAGCTTCAGCGCCGAGGAGCTGCGGGCGATCCTCCGCGAGCACATCGAGACCGTCGTCGGCCGCTATGCCGGACGCATCCACCAGTGGGACGTCGCCAACGAGATCCTCGAGGAGGACGGCTCGCTGCGCGCCGAGCAGAACCTCTGGATCCGGGAGCTGGGGATCAAGATCGTCGCCGACGCCTTCCGCTGGGCGCGCGCGGCGGACCCGCAGGCCCAGCTGTTCCTCAACGACTTCAACGTCGACGCCCTCGGCCCCAAGTCCGATGCCTACTACCAGCTCGTCCAGGACCTGCTCGCCGACGGCGTCCCCGTGGACGGCTTCTCCACGCAGGCGCACCTCTCGACCGCGCACCCCTTCCCCGATTCCCTGGCGGAGAACCTGCAGCGCTTCGCGGACCTGGGGTTGGCGACGGCGATCACCGAGCTGGACGTGCGCATCGAGCTGCCCGGCGGCGCGGAGCCCACCGAGGAGCAGCTCGCGCAGCAGGCCGAGTACTACCGCCGCGTGACCGAGGCGGCGCTGTCGGTCCCGGGCTGCGAGTCGCTGACCATGTGGGGCTTCACCGACGCCCACTCCTGGATCTCCCACCAGTTCCCCGGCGAGGGCGCGGCCACCCTGCTGGATGCGGAGTACACCCGCAAGCCCGCCTACTTCGCGGTGCGCGACGCCCTGGTCGCGGGGCGGCCGGACGGCGACCGCTAGAAGGGCACGGCCTCGGGGACGGGCGCGTTCGCCGGGCGGCCGACGGCCTCGAGCGGCCGGACGCCCTCGCGCCGACCGATCAGCGCGCAGAGCGCCGCTGTGACCAGCAGCAGAGCGACGGCCGCCGCGATCCCCCCGGCGAGCGCCGCCTGCTCGGCCCCGGCTGCGGTGGCGGCGAGTGCGGCCGCGGAGGTACCGGGGGCGGCGGCCCCGGCATTCAGCGCGGCCGCCCCGGCCCCTGCTCCCGTCCCCGCGCCGGCCGCGGAGACCAGGGCCGTCAGCGCCGTGATCATGAAGGTCAGAGTGATCGGGAGCTCGAGCCCGCCGCTCTTCCAGGCGAGCACTGCCGCGCACAGCGCGAGCGCGAGGGCGGGGAGCAGCACCGGGGCGCTGAGCTCGCGCCCCACCAGCGCGAGGGCCGTCGCACTCAGCACGGGCACGAGCGGCCGGCGCAGCCAGGTGCCCAGCGCCTGCAGCACCACCCCGCGCAGTGCGAGCTCGAGGCCTGCGGCCTGCAACGGCGCGAGCACCACCACGATCAGCGCGATGAGCAGGAGCTGTGGGAGCGTGGCGCCCGCCCCGGCCCCGTCGGCCCCACCGCCGGCGATCGCGCCGGCGAGGCTCGCCGCGACCACGACGATGCCGCCGGCCGCGGCGCCCCGGAGCCCCGCCGGCCGCAGCAGCTCACGGCGGAGACGGGCGGCGACGGACCAGGTGGGTCCGAGCGGCCGCCAACCGCCCACGCGCACGCCGACCATCCCGGCCGGCAGCCAGAGGGCGCCCATCGCGAGGGCGAGCAGCACGTCGAGCCCGCTGCGGGGGTCACCGCTGGTCACGCCCAGGGCGATGTTCACCCCGGGCAGCAGGGCGAGGACGAGGATCACCAGGACCAGCAGCACCGAGGCGAGGAGCACGTAGGCGACGAACGCCGACCCCAGGGTGAGCAGCGGCTTCGACCAGGCCGACCAGGCGGGCCGGAGCGTCGCGAGGCGGTGGTACGGGGTGGGGAGGGCAGAGCGTCGTGGCATGGCACCCCCACTCTAGAGCGCCCGGGCTGTTCCCCTCACGCCGTGGGCGTGGAAGCATGGCGCTCGGGCGGGCGCGGCCGCGCTCCCCGTCGAGAGGACCTCCATGGCCGGATTCTCTGCGTACCTGACCTTCCCGGGCTGCACCCCGGAAGCCTTCACGCTGTACCAGCAGATCTTCGGCGGCGAGCTGATGCTCTGGAGCCATGGACAGGTCTCCCCGCCCGTCCTCGAGGACCTCCCCGCGGACATCCCTCCGGGCTCTGTCGCGCACGCCGAGCTGAGCGGCGGCTACGTCGCCCTCCACGGCGGCGACGAACGGGCCGATCCACCCCGCCCCCTGGACGACGCCCCCTTTCACCTCGTCCTCACCCTGGACACCCCCGACGAGGCCGACACCCTCATGGACCGCCTGCTCGAGGAGGGCGGCACCGCGGAGCGGACGCTCCGGGCGACGCCCGAGGGCCACCTCCACGGCGCGGTCCGGGACCGCTTCGGCGTGCTCTGGGCCGTCGAGGTCCCGCCCGGCACCGCCTGAGACCCCCGCCCCCCCCCCCAGAACCGCGCCTCGTCTGTCGGCACCCGCCGCCATGATGGGCGACACAGGGCCCGGCACCGGGCCCCCACCCCCCAGGAGGAATCATGACCGGCTCCACCCCCTACATCTCGTTCCCCGGCAACGCCAAGGAAGCCCTCGAGTACTACCGGGACGTCTTCGGCGGCACGCTCGACCTCATGACCTACGGGGACAACCCCATGGAGGGCATGCCCTTCACGCCGCCGCCGGAGGCCGTCGCCCATGCCCAGCTCGACGGCGGTCTGCTCACCCTCGCCGGCGGGGACGACATCGGCGAGTCCCCGCAGTCGCTGGACGGCACCGCCTACTCGCTCCTGGTCATGCCCGGCACGGTCGAGGAGGCGAAGGCGCTGATCGAGAAGATCACCGCGTCCGGCGGGAGCGTCGAGATGCCCTTCGAGCCCTCGCCCTGGGGCAGCCACTACGGCCAGGTCAAGGATCGCTTCGGCGTCCTCTTCCAGGTCGACGTGAGCCCTGCCTGAGCAGGCTGGTCAGCCGCGGGCCCTCGCCGAACCGGCGACGTGGTCCGCGAGCTGATCGGCAACGCTGCGGGGCTCGCGTCCCAGCAGCTCGGACAGTGCGGGATCGGTCCCCGCGAAGTGGCCGCTCCGCGTCGCCCGGAACATCGAGAGGGTGAAGCGTGCGACCGCCTCGGGCATGCCGTGCGCCACCTCGGAGGCCACCCATTCCTCGTCGTCGACGACGACGCGGTCGATGCGGCGCCCGGTGAGCGCCGAGGCCGCCGCGGCGATGTCGGCCAGCGTGACCGGGGACGCCAGCGTCATGTCGACCGGGCCGTCGACGGGCGACTCACCGGTGAGGATCACCGCGGCCGCCTCGGCGGCGTCGCGGCGGTCGATCCAGGAGAAGGGACCATCGGCGGGCTTCGCGATCACCCCCGTCTCCTGCCACAATCCGAGCAGCTGGCCGAGGTCCCCGTAGAAGCCGTTGCGCAGGGCGGTCCAGGCGACGTCGGCTTCCGCGAGGTGCTGCTCGGTGGCGGCATGGATCGCCAGCGGCGGATACGGCGTGTCGACGCCGGCCCCGTGGGCGCTGGTGTACAAGATCCGCCCGGCCCCGGCCTGGACCGCCGCGTCGATGGCGGTCCGGTGCTGCGCGACGACGTCGGCGGTGACGTCGTTGGAGGAGACCAGGAGCACCTGCTCGGCGCCCTCGAACGAGTGCCGCAGCGCCTCCGGGTCGTCGTAGCTGCCCTGGCGCACGCGGACCCCTCGGGCGGCCAGGTGCTCGGCGCGTGCGGGGTCGCGGACGCTGACACCGATGCGGGATGGCGGGACGCGCGCGAGGAGGTGGTCGACGGTGGCTCCGTTGAGCACACCGGTCGCTCCGGTCACGATGATCATGGTGCTGCCCTTTCGTCGCGGCGGCCAGGGCCTTCTGCGCTGACGGGAGACCCCCGGCCAGAACTTGACCCCGATGGTCAACTTCTCGAGGGCGCCAGCCTGCACTAAGCTGACCCGGGTGGTCAAGTTTTTCGTCGAGCACGGAGGAGAGATGGTGTCCGAGGCCGGGACTGCGCCGAGACTGCGCACGGACGCGCGGCGGAACGTCGACCGGATCCGTGCCGCCGCGGTGGAGGTGTTCCGCGCACAGGGCCTCTCGGCATCCCTGGAGACGGTGGCCGCCGCCGCCCAGGTGAGCAAAGCGACCATCTTCAACCGGTTCGGGGGACGGATCGGGCTGATCGACGCCGTGGTCGACGAGGTCGTCGCGGCGGAGCTGCTGGACGTCATCGAGTCCACGCGATCCGTTCCCGACCCGTTCGAGCGGATCACCGACTACGTCTGTGCCCTCCGCGATCTGCAGTACCGGATCCCCGCGGTCAACGACGTCCTGCTCCAGGAGTTCCCGGACTCGAAGCAGCTCATGGCCCTGTGCCACCGCGGAGAGGCCATCCACGCGGAGCTGATCGAGGACGGACGCGCTGCCGGCGTCCTCGCCCGGGACGTCACGCCGGAGGATCTCCACGCTCTGACCATCGACACTGCGCTCGTCCTCAAGCACGGGGGCCGGCCACCCCGGGAGGACTACGACCGCCGGACGGCGTTCGTCCTCCGTGGACTCTGCGGATCGCCCCCATCACCGGACCGGCACCGTCACGCGCCATAGAGTCCCGCCCCCATCGCGCGGACGATGCACAGCATCCGGAGGTCAACCGCACGGACGATCCGGGATCCGCGCCGCGTCCCTACGCTGACCCCATGACCGCCCCCGCTCCCGTCGCCGTCGCTCCGCCCTCCGTGCGCAGCCTCCGGCAGTGGGCGATCGCGGCGGGGCAGTCCCTCGCCTGCCTCGCCGTGGGACTGCTGCTGTTCCTCATCGTCTTCGGCTTCACGCTCGAGGAGCACGCCGACGACCCTCCTGACCTGACCGTCGCGATGTTCGGTCTCGACGCCCTGCTGGGGATCGCCGCGACCACGGCCATCGGCCCGCTGCGCTTCCTGCGGCCCGGCCGCGTGAGCAGCGCCGCGCATCTGCTGATCGCAGCCGTCGGGGGCGGCAGCGTCTGGTCGCTGCCCGCTGGGGCGATCGCCCTGTACCGACTGGGACTGCGGCGTCGGGTCCCGCTCGACGTCCTCGCGATCGCCCTGCTCCTCGCCACGTCCACCGCCGCCATGGCCGTCGAGGCGACGATCACCGGCACGGTGTGGGAGTGGGAGCTGGCCGCGGCCCTCGCCGTGACGGCCGCCGGCGGCCTGATCCCGCTGCTCATGGGCCATGTCGTGGGGACCCGCCATCAGCTGGTCGAGACGCTGCGCGGGCGGGCCGCCTCCGCCGAGCGGGAGGCCTCGGCGCTGATGCGGGAGCGGGGCGCGGAGGCGGCCCGGGCTCGGGCCGAGGAGCGCGCGGCGCTGGCCCGCGACATGCACGACAGCATCTCCCATCACCTGGCCACGATCGCCATGCACGCCGGGGCGATGACCTACCGGGAGGATCTCCCGCCCGAGACGCTGCGGCGCAGCGCCGGCATCGTGCGCGACGCGGCCCAGCAGGCCAATCGCGAGCTGCGCACGGTGCTGGTCACCCTGCGCACCGGGGACGGCGACGCCCCGCTGGCCACGGCCCCCACTCTGGGGGCGATCGTCGAGCGCTGCCAGGAGGAGGGCCAGGAGGTGGAGCTCGTGTGGGACGGGCTCGACGCCGCGCAGCTCGCCGAGCGCGACCGCTCGACCGTCGTGACGCTCGCCCGCATCCTCGCCGAGGTGACCACCAACGCCGCCAAGCACGCCCCGGGCGAGCCGCTGCGGGTCCGCCTCGCCCGCGCCGGGGACCGGGTCGAGCTGCGGGCCCGGAACCCGCTGCCCGAGCAGACCACCACGCCCACCTCGACCGGGCACGGCCTGATCGGCGTGCAGGAGCGGGCGCGGCTGCTGGGCGGGGACGCCGTCCACGGCCGCGACGGGGACGCCTTCGAGGTGACAGCATGGATGCCATGGTGAGGGTGCTGCTGGTCGACGACGAGGCGCTGATGCGCGCCGGGCTCGCGCTGATGATCGACGGCGCGCACGGCATCGAGGTGGTGGGCGAGGCGGCCGACGGCCGGGCCGCGCTGGAGCAGATCCGGGCCCTGGCCCCGGATGTGGTGCTGCTGGACATCCGCATGCCGCGCATGACCGGCCTCGAGGCCCTGCGCGCGCTGCAGGAGGAGGGCCTTCCCGCGCGAGTGGTGGTGCTGACCGCCTTCGACACCGAGGAGTTCCTGCTCGACGCCCTGCGGGCCGGGGCGGTGGGCTTCCTGCTCAAGGACGCCCCGCCTCAGGAGGTGGTCCAGGCCGTGCTCGATGCGGCGGAGGACCGTCCCCGCTTCTCGCCCGACGTGCTCACCCGCCTGGTCGCCCTCGCCGCGGCCGGTCCCGCCGGCGCCGAGGTCGCCGAGGAACCCCACGCCGCCCCGTCGGCCGCCCCCGCGGGCATCACCGAGCGCGAGTGGGAGGTGGGACGGCTCGTCGCGCAGGGCCTCGCGAATCCCGAGATCGGCGAGGCGCTGTTCATGTCCGTGGCGACGGTGAAGACCCACCTGGGCAGGCTCTACCACAAGCTGCAGGTCGGCAACCGGGTGCAGCTGGCGATCCGCGTGCTCGAGCTGGGCGGCTGAGCGATGGCACCGCATCTGACCGCGCTGGTGCTGATCACCGGCCCTCTCGCGGCCGGGAAGAGCGCCGTGACGCGCGCCCTCGCCGAACAGCTGCGCGCCGACGGCATCCAGCTGGCGCTGGTGGAGCTCGACGCCATCGCCGACATGGCCCGCCCCACGCTGCCCGACTGGGCGGCAGCCCACCGGATCTTCGCCCAGGTCACCGCTCAGTGGCTGCACGCGGATCTGGACCTGGTGATCGCCGAGTCCGTGAGCGGCCGGGCGGAGCTGGACCTGGTCCTCCGCGGCGTTCCCGCGGGAACGCCCGTCCTCACCGTCGCACTCGCCTGCGACGTCGAGGTCGCGCTCGAGCGCGCGCTGGCGGACCCCACGCGCGGGCTCTCCCGCGACGAGGGATTCCTCCGCAGCGCCCACGAGGCATGGCGCGCGGAACGGTCCCACCTGCCCGTCGACCTCGACCTCGACACCACCGCCACGCCGATCGACGAGAGCGTCCGCCGGATCCGTGCCGTGCTCCCGCGGGCGCGGCGGTGATCACGGCCGGCCGGGCATATCCCGTGGCCCCGTTGCCGGCTCCGCGGTACGGTCCCAGCATGTCCGCCCCTCCCCTGCCCCCGGTGCTCGCGACGCTCGACCCCGAGGCCACGCATCGCGAGGTCGAGGAGCTGCTGCTCGCGGCGGGGTGGAGCCGCTGCGGCGCGGGTGACTGGGCGATCGCCCTGGCCTCCCCCGATGGCGAGCTCGCGGCGCGGATCAGCCCCTTCGATCCCGTGGGCCCCTTCACCGCGCGCCTGTACGACCTCGCCGCCCCCAGCGATCCGGTGCCCCGACTGCTCGCCCATCGGCGCCTCGCCGGTGGCGGGGACCTGCAGGTCATGGAGCGATTGACGGAGGCCCCACCGAAGGAGGCGGAGGCCTTCCTGGAGAGCCTCTCCCGTCCCGATCCCGCCCTGGCCCCGCTCGCCGAGGTGGTCCGGCACGTCCACGACGCGGCGCTGCGCGAGCTGCCCTGGTGCGGGCCGCTGGACACCAATCCGTCCAACGTCATGCGCGCCGCCGACGGGCACCTGGTGCTCATCGACCCCTTCTACGCCGACGGCCCGAACCTCTACGCGATGGCCGAGCGCTCCCCCGACCTCTTCGTCGCCACGATCCCCGAGCATCAGCGGCGCTTCCTCACCGAGATCCCGCTGACGGAATCGGGCCCCTGGCCGGCCGCGGAGAGGAACACGCTGCGCGAACGGCTGGAGCAGGCGGACCGCCGCCGCGTCCCGGCGCAGCAGCTCATGGCCGAGGCCGCGGCGGCCGATGTGGACGGCTGGGGCTTCGGCTGGCTCGAGGGCCGGGCCACCGAGGAGCGCCCGCCGTGGGGCTACTCCCGCCTGCTCGCCGGCGCCGTCGCCGCGGCACAGGTCGCCATCGACCTCGACACCGGCGGCGGCGAGGTGCTCGATCGGTGCCCGCGCCTGGCCGCCCAGCAGCACGTCACCGAGGGCTGGGCGCCCAACGCCGCCCGCGCCCGGGAGCGGCTCGGTCCTCGCGGCGTCATCGTGCACGAGGTCGCGCCCGGCGCCCGGATCCCCGTGGAGGACGGCACCGCGGACCTGGTGACCTCCCGGCATCCTGTCGCCCCGGACTGGCCGGAGATCGCGCGGGTGCTCGCCCCGGGCGGGGAGTACCTGGGCCAGCACGTCGGCCCCGCCTCCGCCTTCGAGCTCATCGAGCACTTCATCGGCCCCACCACCGCGGCGCAGCGGCGCGGCCGCCATCCCGAGGACGAGGCCGAGGGTGCCCGGGCCGCGGGGCTCGAGATCGTCGAGCTGCGCACCGCCCGGCTGCGGATGGAGTTCTTCGACGTGGGCGCCGTGGTGTGGATCCTGCGCAAGTGCGTGTGGTGGGTCCCGGACTTCTCCGTCGAGCGGTACAGCGAGGAGCTGCTGGCGATGGACGCGCTGATCCGGCGCGAGGGCTCCTTCGTCGCCCACTCCACCCGGCACCTGCTGCGCGCGAGAGCCTGACCCATGGCGCACCTCCTGGTCATCGAGGACTCCCCGGACGTCCATGCCCTGCTGCGCGAGACCCTGCAGGCCGAGGGGCACACGGTGACCGGTGCCCACGACGGGATCGAGGGGCGACGGCTGCTCGCCGATCCGCAGCTGGACGCGGACCTGGTGGTGCTGGACCTGATGCTCCCCCATGTCGACGGCTCGGTGCTGCTGGCGGAGCTGCGCCGGACCAGCCAGGTCCCGGTGGTGGTGCTCTCAGCGAAGGATGCGGTGTTCACGAAGGTCGACCTGCTGCGTCTGGGCGCCGACGACTACGTCACCAAGCCCTTCGACCTCACCGAGCTCACCGCCCGCGTCGAGGCGCTGCTGCGCCGCTCCGCCCCCGCGGCCGCGGCTCCGGCGGTGCTCACCCATGGCGACCTGACCCTCGAGCCGGCGAGCGCGCGCGTCGTCCTGGCCGGGCAGGAGGTGCCGCTCACCGCGACCGAGCTGCGCATCCTGCAGCTGCTCCTGCAGCGGCCCGGCCAGGTGTTCTCCCGCCCGCGGATCTACGAGGAGGTGTGGGAGGAGCCCTTCGTCGGCGACGACGCGGCGGTCAAGACCCACCTGTCCAACCTGCGCGCCAAGCTGCGCGAGGCCGCGCCGGAGCAGGACGTGGTGGAGACCGTGTGGGGGCTGGGCTATCGGCTGCGCGCACCGAAGGTCCCGTGATCTCCACACTTTCCTGACCTCTCCCCGCCCACCCTTGACCGGTGCTGGACCATCGGCCCGTAGCGTCAGGGTCATGAACGAGGACATCCTGGTCACAGAGGATCTCACCAAGCGCTACGGCGGCCACGCCGCGGTGCGCTCGATGAGCCTCCGCCTGCAGCGCGGGCGGATCTACGGGCTGATCGGCCGCAACGGCGCCGGCAAGACGACGCTCATGCGGCTGATCTCCGGGCTCTCGATCCCCACGTCCGGCCGCATCGCGCTGTTCGGCTCCGGGGCCGACGCCCCCCGCCAGCAGGATCTCGCCCGCATCGGCACTCTCATCGAGTCCCCCAGCCTCCACGGCGCGATGACCGCCCGGCAGAACATGCACCTGCATCGGCTGCTGCGCGGGGTGCCCGACGCGGGGATCGAGCAGCGACTGCTGGAGCAGGTGGGACTCGGCGACACCGGCACCAAGAAGGTCCGGAACTTCTCGCTGGGCATGCGGCAGCGGCTCGGCATCGCACTGGCGCTGCTGGCGGGGCCCGAGCTGCTGGTCCTCGACGAGCCGGTCAACGGCCTGGACCCCCTCGGCGTGGTCGAGGTCCGCACGCTGGTGCGCGAGCTCGCCGCCGAGCACGGCATGACCGTGCTGATCTCGAGCCACAACCTGCCCGAGCTGTTCCAGACCGCGACCGACTACCTGATCGTCGAGGCCGGCGAGGTCCGGGCCACCCTCACGCTCGAGGAGCTGGAGGCGCGGACCCAGCAGTACCTCGAGGTCGCCGCCGAGGACTCGGCACGCCTGCTGACCGTCCTCGAGCAGACCTTCCCCGGGGCCGACGCCCGGCTGATGCCGGACGGCACCGTGCGGCTCCCCCATCACGCCGACCGCGCCGAGCAGGTGCTGCGCGCTCTCGTCGGCGCCGAGGTCTGGCCCACCCGCCTGGCCCGCGAGGGCGAGAGCCTCGAGTCCTTCTTCCTGTCCGTCGTCGGAGGTGACCGGTCATGATCAACCAGCTGCGTGCTGATCTCTACGTCCTGCGGCACAGCGGCACCGCGGCGCTGTGCCTGCTGGCCGCCGTGCTCGCCGCCACGGGATACACCGCCCTGCAGCACAGCCTGGCCGTCGGCGATCTCAGCGCCAACGCTGCCAGCGGCGTGCAGGGGCTCAGCGACATCCTGCTGGTCTCGCTGCTGGGGCCGCTGCTGTACGGCGTGGTGGTCTCCCAGCCCTTCGAGACCCGGTCCGTGCACGACGCGCTGCTGTCCTCCGGGCGGGGCGCCTTCATCGCCTCGACCACGCTGATCGGCGCACTGCTGGTCACGGCGCTGTCGCTGCCCTACGGAGTCGCGGTGCTGATCGGCCGGGCCACGGGCGCCGAGTTCGCCGCGGCGCTGCCCACCGCCTTCTCGCAGCTGCTCGCCGCGGAGAGCGCCGGGGCCGGAACCATCATCGCGGTGACCCTGGCCAGCGCGCTGCTGATGGCCGCGAAACTGGCGGTGTGCCTGCCGCTGGCGATCCTCGTCAAGCGCCCCCTGGTGGTGATGGCTGCCGGCTTCCTGTGGTCCTTCGTCGCGGACCTGCTCGCCGGCGCCCTGGACGACATCCCGGGTCTCGAGGCGCTGCTGCGCCTGACGCCCTTCTCCGCGGAGCGCCTGCCGGGCGTGGAGTCCTCCGCTGCGGAGCTGTGGACCACCCTCGCGGTCTCCGCGGTGTTCATCGCCCTGATGGGCGTGGTCTCCTGGCTGCTGTTCCGGCGGGCCGACGTGAAGTAGCCTCCGCCCGTGAGCCCTCTCGCCCTCGCGCTGGCCGTGCTGCTGCTGGTGGTCACCGGATATCTGGTGGTCGTCCTGCGGCAGATCACGGCCATGCGGCGGCAGCTCGAGCAGCAGCTGGACGGGGATGCCCACCGCCCCGTCACCCTCGCGCTCGTGGTCCCTCCTCTCGAGCAGCTCGCCGCGCGGGTCAACGACGCCGTGCGCCGGGCGCAGGAGGCGTCGACGCGCACCCGGCGGGAGGAGCGCCGGATCCGTTCCTTCATCGCAGACATCTCCCATGACCTGCGCACCCCGCTGACCACCGTGCGCGGCTACCTGCAGCTGCTCGAGCGGACCGCACTGGACGACTCCCAGCGCGAGCAGCTGGAGGCGGCGCAGCGGCAGGCCGAGGAGCTGGGCGTCCTGGTGGACCGGCTGTACGAGTACGCGTACCTGCTCGAGGTGGACGAGAGCCTCACGGTGGAGCCCGTCGACGTCGGCGTGCTCGTGGCCGAATGCCTGCTGGGGATGACCGGCCCGATCGAGGGAGCGGGCCTCGCGGTCGAGGCCGCGCCGCCGACGGGTCTGCGCCTGGCCACGGATCGCGAGAAGCTCACCCGGATCGTGCAGAATCTGCTGCGCAACGCCGTCCAGCACGGCCGCGACACCCTCGCGGTGGAGGTCACGGAGGACGGGACGGGCGGGGTCGAGCTCCGCGTGACCAACGGTGTGGCGCCGGGCGCGGAGATCGACGCCGCGCGGGTGTTCGAGCGCTTCTACACCGCGGACCGATCCCGCTCGGGCCGCACCAGCGGTCTGGGACTGTCGATCGTCGAGGTGCTGACCGGGCAGCTGGGCGGCCGGGCCCGGGCCCGCCACGACCCGGAGGCCGGCACCCTGCAGATCAGCGTGCGGATCCCGCCGGCGACGGCATGATCAGACGGACCATGCCATTCTGGCCATCGAGCCGACCCCGACGAAAGCACCGATACCCGTGCCCTCCTCCCCTGATCACGACCTCGACACTCCCCTAAGCCGTGCCCGCATGCTCTTCTCACTGCTGGCCGTCCCGAAGCTCCGCCGCGGCGTCGCCGCGGTGCTCGCGGGTGAGGACCTGCCGGAGGATCCGAGCGTCCGCGGGCCGCTCGCGCGCCTGGACTGGCTGCCGGCGGACGGGGCCGACGGGCCCGAGGAGACCGCGGCCGTCCGAGAGATCGCCGAGGCACTGTCCCTGCTGCGCTCGGACCAGGTGATCCTCGAGGTGGGCCGGCTGGACGGCATCCCGGCCCGGGCCGAGGAGTCGCGCGCGGTGTGCGGCCGGATCGCCCGCACGGTGTTCGAGCGCCTCGGCGCGGAGCGCACGCTCAGCGAGCCGGAGCTCAACGCGGCGATCGCGATGGTCGCCGAGGACGTCGCGCTGGTGCGGAGAGACGCCGTGGACGCAGGGGTGCTGCTGCGTTCGGCCGACGGCGCCGAATACCGGCTCGCGCCGCGTCCCTGAGACACCGACCCGCGGACGTCAGCGCCGCAGGACCTCCTCGAGCAGACGCTTCCCCCGGCGGATGAACGGGGCGCCCATGACCACGAGGACCCACCACCAGCTGACATCCATCCGGACGGCGACCACGATGATGATGACCATCGGGATCACCGCGAAGGCGATCCGCCGCAGGACCTGCGCCGTCGAGAGTGTCCGTGGCGTGCTCTCCGCACTCTCCGCGGCCTCGCCGTCCGGCTCGCCGAAGGAGGGCGCCCAGCTCACCTGCTGATTCTGCTCCGAGGGCGGCGCCTCGAAGGCGGGCATGTCCCCCGAGCCCGCGACCGGTGGTTCCGGCCGGTCCCGATCCTTGCCGCCCAGCCAGGACGGGTCGCCGCCCGGCCCCCGCTCGCTGCGCCCTCCGAAGATCCCCATGCGGACACTCTAGGCACTCGCGGGCGCCGTGACATCCGCCGTGCTCCACGGGAGGTACGCGAGGGCGGCGAAGTCCGTCGAGGGACGGTTCACCTCGAAGGTCGCCCGCGACGCCTCCGGCTGGTCGAAGAGCGAGGTGTCGATGGCCCAGCCCAGGAACCGGCGAGGGCCGGGATGAGTGAACTCCTCGGTGGTGACGAATCCGGTGCCGAGCGCACGCAGCGCATCCTCGGTGGTGCCGGGTCGGATCGACGGCAGGGGAACCGCGGAGTAGTCGTCGCTTCCCGTGGAGGGATCGACCGCCCGGCACTCGCCCTCGCCGCAGAGCACGCCGACGGGGACATAGCGATCCCCCAGCACGTCGTGGAGCACGTACCCCATCGCGGGCCCGCCGAAGCTGTCGGGCGTGCGGGCGAGGTGCTCGTTGTGGGCCCAGACCACGGTGATCCCCTGCGCGGGGAGGTTCTCGAGCAGGGTGCGGGCCATGTGGACGTCTCGCCGGTGCAGCCGGGCGAGATCCGGGGCGGCGAGGTACGCGTCGGCATAGCGGCGCAGCTGGCGCGCCAGCGGGGCGGAGCAACGGTCCTCGTCGGCCTCGATGGCCCGGCAGAGGTTCTCCAGCGCCGCGACGTCCTCGCCACCGAGCATGGTGCGCGCGGCGACTGCTCGGAGCACCGGACCCTCGTGCCCCAGCGCGAGGAGGGCACGGGCCGTGAGGTAGGGCTTGGAGACGTCGAACCCGACGAAGCCGACTCCCCCTCCGATGCGCCGCAGCCTCCGCATCCCCTTGCGGATCGTGGTGGTGTTCCACAGCGAGCTGCCCAGATCCCAGGCGGCGTCGAGATCGCCCTCACCGCGCAGCGCCGCATCGACACGGCGCCCGACCGCATAGGACTCCTCGACGGCGAGCGTCGCGAGCAGTCCCCGGCGCGCCAGATCGTGGATGATCTCGAACTTCCACGCGACGGCCTCGGCGCTGCCATGGGTCGGCTCGCCGAGGCCCAGCACCCCGTTCTCGCCGAGGGCGGGCAGCAGACGATCGACGAGAGCGGCGGTCATCGGCGCATCGTCTCACCCCGTTCACGGCGGCTCGTCGCCGGGCTCTCCGGGATGTGCGCCGGGCGTCGGCGGGCCATCGCTGCTCCCGGGGCCGGCCGCGCGGCGGGGCCGAGGGCCGAGCAGGCGCGGGGTGACGGAGGTTCCGCGGGCTCCATGAGGGCTCGTCCACTGCCAGGCCCTGGGCGGGAGGCGCGGCGAGGACCTCGCCGGTCCCGTGGTGATGCCGGCCTCGGTGAGGGTCCAGCCGTGCTCCTTGAGGTAGTTGCAGCGGGCGCAGAGTCCCTGGCCGGAGGCGTAGCTGGTGGGTCCGCCCTGGTGAGCGGGGATCACGTGGTCGATGTGGCGGATCCTCGCGTTGCACCACGGGGTCCGGCAGGTCTCGTCGCGCCATCGGATCATCCGCGCCAAGCCCGTCGGGAAGACCCGGGACCGGGACTCCATCCCCACCAGCTGTCCCGTGGTGGGATGGGTGTAGAGGCGACGGAACAGCGCACCGACCTCCTCGTCGGGGTGGCGGTCCTCGTCGTGCCGACGGAGGCGCCCGGGCGGGGTGCCCAGCAGCGTGTCGGTCACGATGTGCGCCGGCAGCGTCCCGTAGCCCTCGAGCGTCGCGCTCTCGCCCTCGTCGCCGTCCAGGAGGGCGGTGTCCGTGAAGACGATCCCGACGTCCAGGCCCGGCGTGGTGCGCAGTCGCGCGCCGGTGGTCGATGTGTTCTCCGTGGTCCCGGGGTGGAGGATCGCGGCGACCAGGGCGTCGGCCTCGAGCGCGGAGACCGGGTCCTTCGCCCCGGCGGCGCGCTGGGACTCAGCCCTGGTGCGGAGGGTCCCCAGCACACCGGCGGCGTCGATGGCCCGCAGCACCCCGGTGAGGCGGGCCATGCCGTCCTCCAGCGGCGTCATCGTCACGTGCCGGGCCCGGGCGGCGCGCTCCGCCCTGTCACGGGAGGTGCCGGGTTCGAGGTGCTGGACCATCTGCCGGACCCGCGAGCGCACGTGGCGGGCTCCCGCGCCCTCCAGGATCTCGGGGTTCTCGGCGATCATCCCGTCGATGCTCCGGCAGGTCTCGGGCCGGGCGCCGTCCAGGGCGGTGGCGATGGTGGTGGCCTGCTGCGCGGTGACCGTCCCGCGCTCGAGCGCGGCCAGGGTCGCGGGCAGGTGCTCGATCATCCGCCGCGAGGCCGCCAGGGACTGCGAGGAGGATTGGGGCGAGACACGGCGGGCGAGCGCGATCTCCTGCGCCGCGGCCCGGCCCTGGTGCCGGTCCGGGAGGTCACCCTCCGCCTCGCTGCGGCGGATCCGCTGCTGCGCGGCGACCTGCCAGGCCGCATCCACCGCCGTGAGGCTCGCGCGCAGCTGCTCGATGCCCGCGAGGACGGCCAGGGACTCCTCCACGCTGCCCGGTGCCGTGTCCGGCAACGGGTCCCGCACCGAGCGGGTGGCGGTGAACGCGGCCAGGACCGCGGTGAGGAACCCCGCGAGAACGTCCCGCGCCGCGGGCCCGGCCTCGAGCGCCGTGATCCGCTCCGCGGCGGCGCCCAGCGCATCCCGCGGCGCGGGACCCCCGGCACCGGAGGCATCCGGTCCGGGGCGTCCGCTGCTCGCCGTGGGATTCTCGTCCATACCCACCACCCTATGAAGGGGCCCGACAATCGAACAGGACGGCGAGGAGCCTGTGGACGACCAGCCTGTGGGGAGGAACGGTGGACCGCGCGGACCCACGAACACTCCGCGAGAATTCCCGGTCGCGCATTCCTGTGCGACCGACGAATTCCCTCATCACCGCCCCACCAGCCGGCTCCCCACGCCATTGCGGATCGACCTCGACGTGCACAACCCCATAAGCACAGCTTGCGTTCGGCGCCTACCATGGAGGCCATGGACCCCCGCAGGCTGCTCATCTTCCGCACCGTGGTGCGCAACGGCTCGATCGGCGCCGGCGCGCGCGAGCTGGGCTGGACCCAGCCCGCCGTCTCCCAGCACCTGGCGGCGCTGGAGAAGGAGGTGGGCACCCAGCTGCTGCTGCGCTCCTCCGCCGGGATCACCCCCACCGAGGCGGGAGCGCGCCTGGCCGCGCACGCCGAGGCCATCGCGGCACAGCTGCACGCCGCGGAGGAGGAGCTCGCGGACATCACGGCGCTGCGCCGCGGTTCGGTCAAGTTCGGGACCTTCCCGTCGGCCGCGGCGATGCTGCTGCCGCCGGTGCTCGAGCACCTCGCCACCACGGCCCCCGATCTCGACGTCACCTTCGACGAGCTCGAGCCGCCGGATGCTGTCGTCGCGCTGCGCGAGGGCGAGCTCGACCTCGCGCTGGTCTTCCGCTACCCCTGCAGCGACATCGGCGACGAGGGCACCCTGGAGTGGACCCCGCTCATGGAGGATCGCGTGATGGCGGTCCTGCCCCGGGACCATCCCCGCGCCGCGGATCCCGACCTGACCCTCGGCGACCTCGCCGAGGACCCGTGGATCGCGGGCTGCGAGCGCTGTCGCGCGAACCTGCTCTCCAGCGCGCGCCGCGCCGGCTTCTCGCCGACGATCCGCCACTCGACCGACGACACGATCGTGGTCCAGAAGCTGATCATGCACGGTGGGGGCGTCGCGCTGATGCCGGAGACGGCGCTCGAGGCCGCGCCGTCGGCCGACGTCGTGGTGCGGGAGATCCCGGACCTCGACGACCGCATGATCGGGCTGCTCAACCGGCGCGGGGCCCTGGCGATCCCCGCCGTCAAGGCACTGCGGGACGCGCTCGTCGCCGAGACGAACGACCGCCTGGCCACGGCGGTGATGATCTGAACGCCCCGGCCCGCGCCTGGATGCGCCCGCTGCTCCTCCTGCTGGGCGGCGCGGTGCTCACCGTCGTGCTGCTGCTGGTCGAGCAGCGCATCGGCGCCATCGCCCTCGCGCTGTTCACCGTGTTCATGGCGTACTGGACCAGCCCGCTGCGCTCCGGGCCGCACACCTCGCTGGCCGAGGCTCGCGAGCGCGCCGGCGGCGCGGATGCGATCGTGCTGTGGGCGCCGGGCGATCCCGTCTCCGCCCGCCTCCAGACCGCCTTCCGCTCTCCGCGCGAGGACCTGATCTGGGTCAACGTCTACCGTGACCCGTCCGCCGGGGAGCTGCTCGAGGCCCACGGCGGCACCGCGGCGCTGCCGCTGGTGGTCCTCGGCGAGGACGCGACGACCGTCGCCTCTGCGGGCGCGCTGATGGACCTGCAGGAGCAGGCCCGGCGCCGCGCCGACGACGAGGGCGCCTGACGGCCGCTGGGCTCAGGCCCCGGGCAGCTCGCCGATCACGACGGTCCACTCCCGCGCCTCGCGGTCCACGATGACGCGCTCGCGGAGGAAGGGATCGCCCTCGAGCGCGGCGAGCGCGGCCTCCTCGGACTCCGCGCGGACCACCAGCAGCGCCGCGGGGCCCCCGCTGAGCGGGCCGGAGAGCAGCAGCGTCCCCTCGGCATGGAGCTCGGCGAGATGCGCGCGGTGCTCGGGCCGGAAGGTCGCGACGCGATCGACATCGTCGGTGTAGGTGTACTGGACGGCGAAGACGGACTCGGCCACGGTCTCTCCTGGCGGGTGCGGTGGAACGGGCGGGTGCCCGCGGTGCTGCCCACATCGTGCCTCATCCGCGGGGAGTGCCCGAGTGCGGTCCGCGGCTCTACGCTGACGCCATGACCACTCCCCCCGGCCACGCTCCGCCGCCCCTCCCGCCGGCGCAGCAGATGCGGCCCGAGCACTTCCCGACGAGCATCGGACGGGACGGGCGGGTGGCCTGGGTGGTGGGCTTCGCGGCCGCGATCGGCTTCCCCGGGCTCGCGATCATCGCCGCGTCCGCCGCGATGCTCGTCCTCGGCATCCTCCAGCAGGGCAAGAACCCGGTGGCCCGTGCCGTCGGGCGGCGCGCGGCGGTGTTCGGCGCGCTGTCGCTGCTCGTGACGGTGTTCTTCTTCCTCATGATCTTCGTGATCGCCCCGGCGCTGATCGACGCGGGGGTCATCGCCGACTCCTCCGCGTGGAGCGCGGCGCTCATGGTGCCGCTGGCCGTCTGGGTGGTCGTCGCCGGGCCGCTGACCTGCGTCATCATGGCGATCGTGGCGCTCGCCCGGCCCGTGACGCGCGAGCGTGCCCAGCGGGTCTACGCCGACGCCTCCCGCTGAGCGCGCAGCGGCAGCCAGTCCAGGACGTCCTGGATGCCCTCGTCCCAGAAGCCCCACTCGTGGGCGCCCGGCCGGAACCGCGCGGTGACCTCCACGCCGTGCTCCTCGGCCACGTCGAGGAAGCGGCGGTTCTGCGCCAGCAGCTGGTCCTCCGTGCCGCAGTCCAGGAACAGCGCGGGCAGCTGCTCGGCATCGGCCGCGGCGAGCAGCCCCACCAGGTCATCGCCCGATCCGGCGATCTCCTCACCACCCCAGACCCGGCGGCCCAGGGTGCCCGTCCACTCGATGTCCATCGAGGTCAGGTCGATCGCGCCGGACAGGCTCGCGGCGGCCGCGAAGCGGTCCGGGTGGTGCAGGGCCAGCTTGAACGCGCCGAAGCCGCCCATCGACAGTCCCGCCACGAAGGTGTCCTCGGGCGTCGAGGAGACGTGGAAGGTGCGCGTGACCAGCTGCGGGAGCTCCTCGGAGAGGAAGGTCCAGTAGTCCTCGCCCACCGCCTCGTCGCTGTAGAAGGAGCGCCGCACCTCCGGCATCACCACGGCGATCCCCTTCTGGGCGGCGTAGCGCTCGATGGAGGTGCGGCGCTCCCAGATCGTGCAGTCGTCGCTGAGGCCGTGCAGCAGGTAGAGCACGGGCACCCCGTCCGACGGCGCCGCGGGCGCGCCCTCCATCCCGATCCCGGCGGCGGCCTGGGGCATCAGCACCACCATCGAGATGCCCATCCCGAGGGACTCGGCGAACAGGTCGGTGCGCATGCGGATCATCGGCGATCACTCCTGGGGTGCGACGGGACATCTCGGGCCCATTCAACACCGTCGCCCCTACGATGACGGCATGAACCACCACGCCGCCCCGTCCTGGATCCGCGATGCGATCTGCTGGCAGGTCTACCCGCTGGGGTTCTGCGGCGCGCCACGGCACCGCGAGGACCTGGGCGGCGAGGGCTACGGCGGGGCCGACGGGGAGAACGTGGTGCACCGGCTGCGCCGCCTCGAGGGCTGGCTCGACCATCTGCTGAGCCTCGGCGCGAACGTTCTGCTGCTGAACCCGATCTTCGACTCCGTCTCCCACGGCTACGACACCCTCGACCACCGCCGGCCGGACCCGCGGCTCGGCGACGAGGAGGACGTCGACGCGCTGATCGCCGCCTGCCACGAGCGCGGCATCCGCCTGGTGCTGGACGGGGTGTTCAACCACATCTCCCCGCTGCACCCGGTGGCGCGGCGCGCGATCGCCGCCGGGCCCGACAGCGAGGAGGGCGCTCGCCTGCGCTGGGCGGGCCGCAGTCCCTACGGCTTCGAGGGCAACGAGGACCTGGTGGAGCTGAACCTCGCCGACCCGGTCGTGCAGGACCGGATCGTGGAGGTGATGTCGCTCTGGCTGGACCGCGGGGTCGACGGCTGGAGGCTGGACGCGATGTACGCCGCCGGGGCCGAGGCCTGGGCGCCGATCCTCCAGCGGGTGCGGGCCGCGCATCCCGAGGCCTGGATCCTGGGGGAGGTCATCCACGGCGACCGCCCGGCCTTCGCCGCCGCCTCCGGGGCGGACTCGATCACCCAGTACGAGCTGTGGAAGGCGATCTGGTCCTCCCTGCACGATCACAACCTCTTCGAGCTCGCCCACGCGCTGCGCCGCCACCAGGACGCCCTCGCGGCTCCGGGCGGCGCCCATCCGCTCACCTTCGTGGGCAATCACGACACCACCCGCATCGCCTCCCAGCTGTCCGACGGCCGCGACCTGGCCGTCGCGTACGCCCTGCTCGCCCTGCTGCCCGGCGTGCCGACCGTCTACGCCGGGGACGAGTTCGGCGCCATCGGCGTCAAGGAGGAGCGCCCCGGCGGCGACGACGCCGTGCGCCCCTGGTTCCCCGGCAGCCCAGAGGAGGTGCTCGCCGCCGACGACGACGCGGCACATCCCCACCACCTGACCCTCCTCGCGCCCTCCGCCGCGCCCCGCATCCTCGAGGCGCATCGGCGCCTGCTGGGCCTGCGCCGTCGCCTGCCGTGGCTGGCCACCGCCGCGGTGCACGTGGACGAGGATGCGCTCGAGAACACCTGGGCGCAGGTCGTGCTGAGCCCCTCGGACGGCGAGGACGCGGCGGCGCTGATCCTGGTGCTGAACCTCTCCGACCAGGCACGGCCGGCTCCGGGCGAGGTGCTCGAGGCGGTCAGCGGCGCGGACCTGCTCGACGGCGTCGGCCCCGCGCAGCCCGGGACGGTCCCCGCGCACGGCGCGGCCCTCGTCGTAGGCTCGGGGGCATGAGCATCGCGATCAAGCCCGCCGAGTCCGTCAGCACCGCCCCCGTCGTCGCCGCCGGGCTGATCGGCGGGTGGCTGACCGCCCGCGAGACCGGCGTGCGGCCCCTCGGCGGCGTGGTGCTGGCGGCGGCCGGGCTCTACGCGGGACGCACCTGGCTGGCCCGGCGCGGGCCGGCCACCACGGCGGCGCTGGGCGCCACCTACGTGCTGGGCTTCGGCCTCTCGCATCCGCTGGCGAAGCGGATCGGCCCCTGGCCGGCGGTCCTCACGGTCACCGCCGCGGCCGCCGGCGCCGCCGCGCTGCTCTCCGACGCCGCCTACGACGACTGGTCCCCGGCCGACGCGGAGGGCTGACGCCGGGCCGCGCGCCGGAGAGCGGCACGCGGTTTCCGCGATATCCGTAGGAATCGTCCGATGAGTTGACTAGGCTAAGGGTTCGGCCCCGAACGTCGGGGCCCCCTTCATCCCCTGAGGTCCACTCCCCATGCTCGGCACCATGCGCCGTCTCTGGCAGACGGTCCGTCCGATCCGCTTCCGTCTCTACCTCGGCCTGCTCAGCGCCCTCACCGCGTCGATCGTGGCGCTGATGATCCCGCAGGTCCTCGAGTTCATCGTCAACCGCCTCGAGACCGATGCCACCGCCGCCACCATCTGGACCGGCGGCGCGGTGGTGCTCGCCCTGGGCATCGTCGAGGCCACGCTCATCTGGCTGCGCCGCACCTTCGCGGTCGCGCCCTCCACGATGGTGGAGAAGCAGATCCGCGTGAGCTTCTACGAGAAGGTCCAGAACATGCCCGTCTCCTTCCACGACGGATGGGGCTCCGGGCAGCTGCTCTCGCGCATGATGAGCGACATCAACCAGATCCGCCGCTGGATCGCCTTCGGCATGATCATGGCGGTGACCAGCTCCGTCACCATCATCGTGGGCATGGTGCTGCTGGTGCGCTCCTCCGCGATCCTGGCGCTGATCTTCTTCGTCGCCGCGGTGCCGGTCTCGATCATCGCCTACCGCTTCAACCGCGAGTTCTCCGTGCTCTCGCGTCGTTCCCAGGACCAGAACGGCGACCTGGCCACCACCATCGAGCAGTCCGTGCAGGGCATCCGCGTGCTCAAGGCCTTCGGCCGCGGCCCCACGGCGCTCGAGGGCTTCACCGAACAGGCCGAGGAGCTGCGGCAGACCGAGGTCCGCAAGGCCACCTCCATCGCCCGCTTCGACATGTTCATGTTCATGCTGCCCGAGCTCGCGCTCGGCGTGGCCCTGCTGGTGGGCCTGAACCTGACGGCCAACGACCAGATCACCACCGGCCAGCTCGCCTCCTACTTCGCGACCGCCACGCTCGTGGTGGGCCCCGTGCGCATGCTCGGCATGCTGTTCGGCCAGGCCGTCAACGCCACCACCGCGCTGGACCGCCACTACGAGGTGATGGACGACGCGAACAGCATCACCTCGCCGGAGAGCCCCGTCGAGGTGTCTCCCGCCGCGTCCCGCGGCGCCGTGAGCCTCAGCGGGGTGCACTTCCGCTACGAGGACGCCCCCGACCACGTCCCCGACGTGCTCGACGGCGTGGACCTCGAGATCCGCCCGGGCGAGACCATGGCCCTGGTGGGCGTGACCGGCAGCGGCAAGTCCACGATGCTGCAGCTGCTGCCCCGGCTGTACGAGGTCACCGGCGGCTCGATCACCATCGACGGCGTCGACGTGCGCGACATGGACCTCATCGCCCTGCGCACCCTCACCGCGGTCGCCTTCGAGGACGCCACCCTGTTCTCCGACTCGGTGCGGGACAACGTGCTGCTGGGCGCCGATCAGTCCCTGCCCGCCGAGGACGCCGAGGAGCTGCTGCACCTCGCGCTGCGCACGGCGGACGCGACCTATGCCTACGACCTGCCCGAGGGGGTCGACACCCGCATCGGCGAGGAGGGCATGAGCCTCTCCGGCGGCCAGCGCCAGCGCCTGGCCCTGGCGCGGGCGATCGCGGCGCGACCCGCCGTGCTGCTGCTGGACGATCCGCTCTCCGCGCTGGACACCAAGACGGAGGAGACCGTCACCGCCCGTCTGCGCGAGGTGCTCGCCGGCACCACCACGCTGATCGTCGCCCACCGCACCTCGACCGTGGCCCTCGCGGACCGCGTCGCGCTGCTCGAGGACGGGCGCGTGGTCGCCGTCGGCACCCATCCGGAGCTGATGCGGACCTCCGCCCGCTATCGCTGGGTGATCGCCAACCAGGAGGAGGAGAAGCGCCGCGACCAGGACATCGAGACGCTCACCGGCGAGCTCGAGCTGCGCGCGATCCAGGAGGAGGGCCGATGAGCACCGTCACCGCCCAGCCGGCACAGAACGACCCCGAGGACGAGACCTACACCGCGGCGGACAACAAGGCCTCCTCGAAGCGCTCCATGGCGCTGCTCGGCGAGCTGATCTCACCGGTCAAGGGCCAGTTCGTGCTGATGGCGATCATGGTCGTCATCGCCCAGCTCGCCGTCGTCGCCGGTCCCGCGATCATCGCCTGGGGCATCGACGTCGGGCTCCCCGCGCTCGAGGACGGGGACCCCTCCAAGGCGATCCAGGCCTCCGCGCTCGCGGTGGGCGCGGCGATCGTCGGCGGTGTGCTGACCTTCGGGTACGTGCGCCAGTC
This sequence comes from Brachybacterium sp. YJGR34, assembly GCF_003347015.1. Classification (GTDB taxonomy): domain Bacteria; phylum Actinomycetota; class Actinomycetes; order Actinomycetales; family Dermabacteraceae; genus Brachybacterium. Next base: position 173,810 of record NZ_PNFB01000001.1, on the reverse strand, counting down.
GGTCGTGGTGGGCCAGCGGATGCTGCTCGCGCTGCGCCGGAAGGTCTTCCGCTTCACCCAGCGCCAGGACCTCGAGTTCCACGAGTCCTACACCTCGGGCCGCATCGTCTCGCGGCAGACCTCGGACATGGAGGCGCTGCGGGAGCTGCTGGACTCGGGCGTGAACGTCATGGTGGGCGCCTCGCTCTCGATGGTGTTCACCATCGTGCTGATCGTGTCCATGGACCCGGTCACGGGCCTCGTCATGCTCGCGATGCTGATCCCCTGCGTGGTGCTGACCATGTGGTTCCAGAAGCGCTCGCGCATCGAGTACCGCGCGATCCGCACCCACTCGGCGCGGCTCATCGTGCACTTCGTCGAGGCGATGGCCGGCATCCGCGCGGTCAAGGCCTTCCGCAAGGAGGAGCGCAACCAGGCCGAGTTCGACACCCTCGCCCAGGACTACCGCGACGCCTCGATGCGCTCGATCAACGTCTTCGGCATCTACCAGCCCGCGCTGCGCGTGCTGGCGAACGTGACCATCGCGGCGGTGCTCGTCGTCGGCGGATTCCGCGTGCTGAACGGGGACCTGCAGGTGGGCGTGCTGGTGGCGCTGGTGCTCTACTCCCGGCGCTTCTTCCAGCCGATCGACGAGATCGCGAACTTCTACAACGCCTTCCAGTCCGCGGTGGCCGCGCTCGAGAAGATCGCGAACCTGCTGGCCGTGCAGCCCACGGTCAAGGAGGCCAAGCAGCCCACGGCGCTGCCCTCCTCGGACGGGCAGGTCGACTTCGAGGACGTCTCCTTCCGCTACACCGAGGACGGCCCGCTGGTCCTGCAGCCGATGGATCTGCACATCCCGGCGGGGCAGACGATCGCCCTGGTGGGCCAGACGGGTGCCGGGAAGTCCACGGTCGCCAAGCTCATCGCGCGCTTCTACGACGCCACCGAGGGCCGGGTGACGCTGGACGGCGTGGACCTGCGGGACCTCTCGATGGAGGACCTGACCCGCAACATCGTCATGGTCACCCAGGAGGCGTACCTCTTCTCCGGGACCGTCGCGGACAACATCGCGCTGGGCAAGCCCGGGGCGAGCCGTGAGGAGATCGAGCGGGCCGCCCGCGCGATCGGGGCCGACGAGTTCATCGAGAAGCTGCCCTACGGCTACGACACGGACGTCAACAAGCGCGGCGGCCGGGTCAGCGCCGGTCAGCGCCAGCTGATCTCCTTCGCGCGCGCCTTCCTCGCCGATCCGCGGGTGCTGATCCTCGACGAGGCCACGAGCTCGCTCGACATCCCCTCCGAGCGCATGGTCCAGGAGGGCCTGACCCGCCTGCTGGGCCAGCGCACCTCGCTGATCATCGCCCACCGCCTGACCACCGTGATGATCGCGGACCGGGTGCTGGTGGTCCACGGCGGCGAGGTGGTCGAGGACGGCTCGCCCACCGAGCTGGTCGCCGCCGGCGGCCGCTTCGCCGCGCTGTACCAGGCGTGGCAGGACTCGATGTGAGACGCGCTCAGGCGCCGAGCATCGCCCGCAGCGCCGGGGTGAGCCCCTCGACCTCGACGGGCACCTCCGGCCGGCGGAAGGTCTCCGGGGTGGCCAGGAAGCGCTGCTCCGGGACCACCTGACCGCGCTCCGTGGACATCTGGGTGCCGTTCTCGACGTAGCCGCAGGCCCGCGAGACACCGAAGGACGGGGCATTGCCCATCACCGCCGCGGACTCCGCGCGCGTCGCCCCGAGGTGGTCGAAGGCGAGGACCAGCATCGCCTGGCGCATGAGCTTCCCGTAGCCGTGGCCGTGCGCGTCCAGCGTGAGCCAGGAGCCCGAGCGCACGGTGCGGAGCTCCGCGAAGCGGTCGGCGCTGACGTCCTGGCAGCCGATCATCCGCCCGTGCGCCCACACCCCGAGGGGCATCGACCAGGACTCGGGCCCCAGGGCGCTGCGCAGCCGCCACTGGAACTGCAGCGCCCCCTGCACGCGGGCCTCCGCATCGGTGCCGTACCAGCCGAAGACCTGCGGGGACGCGGGGTCCTCGAAGATCGGCCGACGCAGCAGCTCGGCGTACTCGGGCAGGTCCGCGTCGGCGATCACCCGCAGGGTGAGATCACCGGCGCGGACCGCGAGCCCGAAGGGCGGATAGACCGCGGCGAGGTCGGGGGCGAGGTCGAGGCGTGACGACATCGCCCCAGGGTAGACGCTCGCTCCCTAGGCTGTCCCCATGACCACCGACGTGCTGCTGACCGGCTTCTCCCCCTTCGACGGCGCGGAGCGCAACGAGTCCTGGGAGGCGGTCTCCCGCGCCGCGCCCGCGCTGCGGGAGCGCGGGACCCGGGTCGAGGTGCTCGAGCTGCCCGTGGTCTTCGGCGCCGCGGGTGATGCCCTGGCCGAGGCGGTGCGCTCGCTGCGCCCCGCCGTGGTGCTGGCGACGGGCCTGGCCGCGGGGCGCACGGCCATCACCCCGGAGCGGGTCGCGATCAACCTCCGCGATGCGCGGATCCCGGACGAGGCGGGGGCGAGCCCCGTCGACGAGCCGGTGGTGCCGGGCGGCCCGGTCGGCTACTTCTCGACCCTGCCGCTCAAGGCGATGGTCGCCGCCCTCGCGGCCGACGGGGTGCCGGGCGCGGTCTCGCAGACCGCGGGCACCTACGTGTGCAATGACGTCTTCTACCGCCTGCAGCATCTGCTGGCGACGGACCCGTCGCTCGCCGGAGCGGGGATCCGGGGCGGCTTCGTCCACGTCCCCGCGGCCGCGCAGATCGAGGTCCCCGTGACCGCCGCCGCGCTCGCGGGCCTGGTCGAGGTGGCGCTGCGCACCGAGGTCGATGCCGTGCTCGCCGGCGGCGCCGAGCACTGACGCCGCGGGCTCCCCGGCCCCGTGGGACACCGTTGACACGTCCAGAATTCTCACGTGGAATGCACAGGTCGGGCAGAGCCGCTCGATGTCGACGACCCTCAGGATGATGATGTCCCCTCTGCCGTTCCGCCCCTCCCGCCGCGCCGCGATCGCCGGCGGCGCCCTCTGCCTCGCGGGTGGTGCCGGCCTCGCGCCCGCACACGCCCAGGCCGGCTTCCGCAACCCGGTGATCGCCGCCAACCACCCCGATCCGGGGATCCTGCGCGTCGGCCAGCGCTACTACCTCTACTCCACCGCCGGCGCAGCGGGGAACATGCCCGTCCAGGTCTCGCCCGACCTCGTCCACTGGAGACTGGCGGGCGACGGACAGCCCGTGATCGCGCCCTGGTCCCGGAGCGGTCGGCACTGGGCGCCCGAGGTCATCGAGGTGGACGGGCGCTTCCACGCCTACTACACGGCCTGGGAGCGGGCCACCGATCGGCAGTCCATCGGCGTCGCCGTCGCGGAGCGACCCGAGGGCCCCTTCGTCGACACGGCGGAGACCCCGCTGCTGTCCACCCCGGAGGAGGGCGGTTGCATCGACGCCTCCCCCTTCCGCGACGACGAGGGCACACTCTGGCTGCTGTGGAAGAACGACGGCAACGCCGCGGACCAGGACTCGTTCCTGTTCGCCCAGCGCCTCACCGAGGACGGCCTCTCGCTGCAGGGCGAGCGCACGCAGGTCCTCGAGCGCGACCAGGACTGGGAGATCTACACGATCGAGGGCCCCGCGATCATCGCGCACGAGGGGCGCTACTACCTGTTCTACTCCGCCGGGGAGTACTGGAACGAGACCTACGGGGTGGGCGTCGCCGTCGCGGACGCCGTGGAGGGCCCCTGGGTGAAGCTCTCGGACCAGCCCGTGCTCTCGGTGAACGACGTCGCCGCCGGACCCGGCCACGGCATGCCCGTGCGCGCGGAGGACGGCATCTGGTACGTCTACCACGCCTGGCACCCGGACCACATCGGCGAGGACCCGGGCCGTCAGATCTGGCTGAGCCCGGTCACCGTCGAGGACGGGTCCGTGCGCATCGCCGGCCCGTCGGTGGACAACCCGGCGCGGCCCGCGATCTCGCGACCCTGATCCGCTGATCGATCGCCGCGCGGCACCGGCCCGCATCTCCCGCTGAGGCATGCCGGTGCCGCGCCGCATCGCGCTGTGCACAAGCGCGGTCCACAACCGGCCTGCGGGCGGCCCGGCAGGGGTGCCGGCGCTCCGTCCACAGAAGTTATCCACAACGCACTCCACATCGGTGGAGGAATCACAGCCGTGTAGTTCCGCAGGTGCGAGGCTCGTCCCGGGCGTGTCGTCGTGACCTCCCCGTGATCCCGGCCGTCCGCCGCGGCGGGTCGCCGCGCGCCGAAGGCTCCCCGACGCGCCAGGCATCACTGCAGGTCAGCGGCCTGCGCAGACACGGCGCGCCGTCGTCGATGCCTCCGCAGTCCGAAGAACCCGCTGGCTGGAGCGAGATCCGCGCGGGGAGCGCGTCGCCGTCGACCCGACCCTCACCCTCTCGCTGTCCCCACCGTCCGTCCACATCGGACGCCCGGTTGTCCACAGCGAGATGGCACTATCCCCATCAGGGCCACGAGTTATCCCCATCTCCGTCCACATCTGGGGAAAAGCACAGCCGTGTAGTTCGCGCCGTGGCGCTCCACCCCCGACGACGAACGGGCCGGGGCAGCTCCCGCCGCCCCGGCCCGTCCCCTGATCGGCCCTCCCTCAGAGGGCCAGCACGCTCAGCGCCTTCAGCGTGATCAGCACGATGCACAGCCCGAAGGCCGCCGCGATCACCGCGGCGTGCAGCAGCGCCGAGCGCCGGGCGAGCGCCTGACGGTCCGCCCCGGGCGTGGCCCGGGGGCGCAGCGCGAACATCGCCGCGGTCACGGCGGCGCCCACCACGAGGCCGCCCAGGTGCCCCTGCCAGGAGATGTTGGGGACGGTGAAGGTGATGACGATGTTGATCGCGATGAGGACGGCGATCTGCGCGGTGTCCCGGTTCATGTGCCGGTTCACGATGAGCATCGCGGCGAAGAGGCCGAACACGCCGCCGCTCGCCCCGAGCGTCCCGGTCACCCAGGCCTGGCTCATCGGATCGGCCAGCACGTACACCGCGGTGTGCCCGCCCAGGACCGAGGCGAAGTAGATGCCCGCGTAGCGGGCGCGGCCGAGGGTGGGCTCGAGGTACTGGCCCACGATCCACAGGGCGTACATGTTCAGCCCCAGGTGCAGGATCCCGCCGTGGAGGAAGGCGGCGGTGAAGAAGGTCCACGGCATGGCCAGCGCGCGGAAGGGCGCGAAGAGCCCCAGCTGCTCGACGATGCCGGGGGCGACCATCTGCCCCAGATAGCCCAGCACGCACAGCGCGATGATCGTGTAGGTGACGTAGGGGGTGCGGCTCCCCACGCCGCCGCCCATGGCATTGCGGGGGCGGGCGGAGGCCTGCTGCCGCGAGATCTCGCGCTCGCAGTCCACGCAGAGCACGCCCACCGAGGTGGGGCGCTGGCACTCCGGGCAGGCCGGGCGGTCGCAGCGCTTGCAGCGCACGTAGCTCACCCGGTCGGGATGGCGGGGGCAGACGGGCGGACTCTGGGGGCCCGGCGACCCCTGGGGGTCGTGGCCGTCCTCGGCGCTGTAGCCGTAGCTGGGGCGTTCCATGTCCGCCATTCCATCACGGCCGCCTGCGCCCCACCGGGGACCGGGTCGGCGGGGCTCAGGGCGCGGTGTACGGGAAGGCCGCGAACAGCGCCTCGAAGCGTGCGTGCTGCCGCTCGCTGATCGGCCGCAGGGGCGTCAGCGCGACGGAGCGCCGACCGGGCCGGCCCGTGCGCGTCCAGGTCCCCACCACCTCGCCGCGGCGGAGGGCGGCGCGCTGGAACACGCCGTTGTTGCCGGGCACGAGTGCCCGATGGCGCTCCGGGTCCATCAGGTAGAGCCGGTCGCGGTAGCCGAGCACGAGCTCGTCGAAGCCCGGCAGGAGCAGCTCGCGCATGCTCTCCTTCTCCGCCGCGGCGTACTCCTCGAGCAGGCCCGGTCGCCACCAGAGCTGCTCACCGTCGCCTCCGCGGGCCCGGTCCGCCGTGGCGTGGAGGCGCCCGTCGCGCCCGGCGTAGCCGCTCTCGAGCCGCCCCCGGACCTGCTCGATCGCGGGGCGCAGTGTGCGCAGCGGCAGCTTGGACCACCAGGCCAGGTCCTGCACCGAGGCCGGGCCGTGGCTGGTGAGATAGCGCAGTGCGAGCTCGGCGGCGGCAGCGGTGCGGTCCCCGCCGAAGGCGCCCTCGAGGTCCGTCCCGGGCGGGAGCCAGGCGTCGGCCAGGACCACCGCCGTCTCCTGCTCGCGCCACGGGCCGTAGACGGCGTGCCCGAGCATGATCAGCTCGACCAGCAGGTGGTATCCGCGCCCCTGCCCGGTCGCGATCCCCGCCTCCTCCCACGCCGCGAGCAGGTCCCGGCGCAGCACGCCCCGCCCGCGGCCACGCTCCGAGTGCGGGGCCGCGAGCTCCGCGAGCACCTCGGCGGCGCGGTCCACGTCGCGCTCCTCGATCCCGAGGGCGCCGCGGCGGGCGATCGCCGCGCGCAGCGGCCCCGCCGCGCAGAGGTCGGTGAGCCAGGCGACCGTGTCCGCGGCGACGGCGAAGACGGTGCCGCGCATCGGGTAGCCGCGCACCACCTCGCCGCGGTCCACGGCGGCGAGCACCTCCTCGAGACCCCCCGCGCTGCGCAGGGCGAGGGAGGCCATCACGCCCGGGGCGTCCTGGCCCTGATGGGCGACGAAGGAGCGTGCCACCTCGACGGGGGTGGCGCCGACGGGGCCGGCGAGGCCCTGGGCGCGGATCCGGGCACCGGCGAGATGGCGGGGCGTCATGCACGGAGCGTACGGCGCCGGGGCCCCGAAGTCAGGTAAGGCTGCCATCACTGCAGGTCAGCGAAGCCTCACCTCGCTTGTCTGGACTATTTCCAGATAATACTCTCAGGGCATGGCACTCCTCGACTCCCCCCTCTCCTCCCCGTCCCGACTCCCGGCCCCGGCGCCCGTCGAGGACGATCGCTCCTCCCGCTCCGAGCGGGTCAACCGCCTGCGCGCCGGCGTGCTCGGCGCGAACGACGGCATCGTCTCGGTCGCGGGCCTCGCCGTCGGCGTCGCCGGCGCCACCACCGACACCCGCTGGCTGCTGATCACCTCGCTCGCGGCGCTGATCGCCGGCGCCCTCTCGATGGCGATGGGCGAGTACGTCTCGGTCTCGACCCAGCGCGACACCGACCGCGCGCTGATCGCCCGCACCCGCAGCGCCCTCGCCGCGCACCCCGAGGCCGAGCACGACCATCTGGTCGACGCCCTCGGCGAGGCCGGGATCCCGGACGAGGTGGTGGAGTCCGTCGCGGACTCGCTGGAGCGGCACGACGCGCTCGCGGCGCACACCCGCTTCCGCCACGGCGTCGAGGACGAGGCCGTGGTCTCCCCGTGGGGCGCCGCGGTCACGTCCCTGCTCTCCTTCGCCCTCGGCGGCCTCATCCCGATGGCCGCGATCCTGCTCTCGCCGCCGATGCTGCGCCTGCCGGCGACGATGGTCGCGGTGGTGGCCGCGCTGGCGCTGCTGGGCGTGGCGAGCGCCGGACTCGGTCAGGCGCAGGCCGGCCGGGCCACCGCGCGCACCATCGCGGGCGGGATGCTCGCCCTCCTGGTCACCTACGGGATCGGCACCGCACTGGGCCTCGCGACGGTCTGACCCCTCCCCGCCCGGCCCCGTGCACAGCGGAGCGCCGCCGGTGCCGCGGCAGCCCGGGGGCTGCGGCGGCGCCGACGGCGCTCGGTCGCTGAGGGGGCGGGGCGCCCCGGTCCTCAGCGCTCGATGGTCACCGACTCGATGACGACGTCCTCGAGGGGGCGGTCGCGCATGTCGGTCTTCACGGCGCCGAGCTGGTCGACGACCTTCTTCGACTCCTCGTCCGCGACGGCGCCGAAGACGGTGTGCTTGCCCTGCAGGTGCGGGGTGGGGCCGACGGTGATGAAGAACTGCGAGCCGTTGGTGCCCGCGGGGCGGCCGGTCAGGGCGTTGCGGCGGGTGCCCGCGTTGGCCATGGCCAGGACGTAGGGCTCGTTGAAGTTCTTCTCCGAGATCTCGTCGTCGAAGGTGTAGCCCGGGCCGCCGGTGCCGGTGCCCAGCGGGTCGCCGCCCTGGATCATGAAGCCGGAGATGATGCGGTGGAAGACGACGCCGTCGTAGAACGGACGGGTGACCTTCTCCCCGCTCTCGGGGTCGGAGAACTCCCGGGTGCCCTCGGCGAGGCCCACGAAGTTCTCGACGGTCGTGGGGGCGTGGTCGGGGAACAGCTCGAGGCGGATGTCCCCGTGGTTGGTGTGCAGAGTTGCGAACATGGCGACATCCTCGCACAGACCCCCGCGCCCCTCGCGTCCGCCCACAGCGGACAGGTCCGTCGCTCCCCTGAACGTTCCCCCGGGGCTCCTGTCACCGGCTCGCGTTAGAGTTGTGCCACACGGGTCCCGACGTCCGCCCGGACGTCCCGGCCCAGGGACCACCGTCGGCCCGACCCGGCGGATACCACCGAAAGGGGAACCAGATGGCGCTGATCACCACCCGAAAGGCCAAGAGGGCCGCGGAGCAGGCCGCGGCCGAGGCCGCCGCCCAGGCGGAGACGTCGATCTCCCGCAAGGCCGAGAAGGCCGTCGAGGAGCTGCAGAAGGTCGCGGCCACCGTGGGCCCCGTGATCTCGGAGAGCGCCCGCGAGGTGCGCAGCCGGGCCGCTGATCTGTACGACCAGTACGTGCCCGAGGCCCAGCAGCGGCTGCGCGAGCAGTCCGACCGGCTCTCCTCGACCGTCGGCCCCCGTGCGGAGAAGCTCCGGACGGACGTGCAGGAGGACTACCTCCCGCGCGCCCGCAAGACCGCCTCGACCACCGGCACCGTAGTGCGGTCCGCCGCGGACGCCGCCTACGAGGAGCTCGACAAGGGCCAGGTCCTCATCCGTGCCGCGATCCTCGAGCCCACCGCACGCCCGAAGAAGAAGGGGCGCGCCGGTCGCGTCCTGCTCCTGCTGAGCCTGGCCGCCGCCGGTGCCGCCGCGGGCTACGTGGTGTGGCAGAAGACCCGTCCGGTCGAGGACCCGTGGGCCCCGCCGGCGGACTTCGCCCGCGCGCACTACCCCGCCTCCGCCGCGACCGAGGACGACTCCTCGGCCGTCTCGGACACCGTCGGCGCGGCCGATGCCGGTGACGTCGCCTCCGCCCTCAAGGGCGAGGAGGACACCACCGCGGCCGAGGGCACCTCCGCCACCCCGGAGGCCACCGGCTCCGACGACGAGAAGCGCGGGAGCCACCGCGGCGACGCCTGAGAACGACGGCGCACCGCACCGGCTGGTGCCCGACGGCGCGGCGATCATGTCCCCGGACGATGATCGCCGCGCCGTCGTCGCGTCCGATGCCGTGCGCACCGCGCGGCTGCTCCTGCGCCCCGTCGGCCCTCCGGACCTGGAGGCGCTGTTCGCCCTGCACAGCGACCCGCGCGCCTTCGCACAGGACCTCACCGAGCCTCTCACCGAGCCCGAGCAGATGCGCCGGGTGCTCGCGCACTGGATCGAGCGGCGGGAGCGGACCGGCCGGGGCTACCTCACCCTCCGCGCAGCCCCGGGGGCCGCGCTGCCGCCCGGGCTGCTGGGGGTCGTGGGCCTCATGGAGCTGGAGACCGAGCAGGCTCCGGCCCTCAGCGCGTACTGGCGGCTGGACCCGGCGGCGACGGGACGGGGCGTGGCGAGCGAGGCGATGCGCGCGGTCCTCGCCGACCCCCTGCACGGACCGCGCGGTCAGGAGGTGCTCGCGGTGACGGCCGCGCGCAACACACCCTCCCGCGCGCTCGCCGCCCGGCTCGGCTTCCTCCCCGCCCCGGTGGACCGCCCCGTGCCCGGTGACAGGGACGGGGACGTGCTGCTGGTGCTCCCTCCCGGCGCGACGGGCCGTCCGTAGACTGCCCCGCCATGGACACCCCCGCACCTCCCGCCCCCGCCGGGGCCGGCCGCTACGCCCCCTCCCCGAGCGGCGACCTGCACCTGGGGAACCTGCGCACGGCACTGCTGGCCTGGGTCCTGGCCCGGCGCACGGGGCGCACCTTCCACCTCCGCGTCGAGGACCTCGACCGGGTGCGCCGCGGGGCCGAGCAGCGCCAGCTCGAGGACCTCGCGGCCCTGGGCCTGGACTGGGACGGCGAGGTGGTCCGCCAGTCGGAGCGCGGCACGGCGCACGGCCGGGCGATCGAGCACCTGCAGGAGGCCGGCGCCGTCTTCGAGTGCTACTGCACCCGCCGCGAGATCCTCGAGGCGCCCAGCGCTCCGCACGCCCCGCCCGGGGCGTATCCCGGGACCTGCCGCGACCTCTCGCCCGCCGAGCGTGCGGCGGGCCGGGCGCGCTGCCGGGAGCTGCGCCGGGAGCCCGCGCTGCGCCTGCGCGCCGAGGTCGCCACCTGGAGCGTGCACGACCTGTGGGCCGGCGAGGTGCGCGGGAGCGTCGACGACCTGGTGCTGCGCCGCGGCGACGGCGTGATCGCCTACAACCTCGCCGTGGTCGTCGACGACGCCGCCGCCGGGGTGGACCAGGTGGTGCGGGCCGACGACCTCCTGAGCTCCGCGCCCCGCCAGGCCCATCTCGCCCACCTGCTGGGCCTGCCCGAGCCCGGGTACGCGCACGTCCCCCTCGCGGTGAACCGGGAGGGGGCGCGGCTCGCCAAGCGCGACGGCGCGGTGACCCTGCGGGACCGGCTCGCGCACGGGGAGAGCGCCGAGGACGTCGTCGGGCGCCTCGGGGACTCGCTCGGCGTGGCCGGCTGCCGCACCGCCGCGGACCTGCTGCGGCGCTGGAACCCGGCGACCCTGCCCGCCGATCCCTGGGTCGTGGACCTGCCCGGCTGAGCTATTCCCTGCACCACACTTGTTACCCATGGGTAACCAATCTCGATACACGAGCGTATCGTGTGCGGCGTGATGGGAATCCTCCGTGCGCTCCTCGCCGCCCTCCAGTCCGCGCTCCACGCCCTGCTCGCCGCCGCGGGCGGCGCCGTGCGCGCCGTCGGCCGCGGCCTGGCCACCACCGGCTCGGTGGCCCTCTCCCTGCTGCCCGCCGAGTGGAAGAAGCCGATCGCGGCGCTGTTCGTGGTGGGCCTGGCCCTGGTTCCGGTCATCTACTCCGGCAACATGACCTGGTCGTTCCGCGACCCCTCCCACCAGCTCCACGAGATCACCGCCGCCGTGGTCGACGAGGACGAGGGCGCGATCGCGAGCTCCCCCACCGGCGAGGAGCGCCGGATCGACGTGGGTCGCGAGTTCACCGACACCCTGCTCGAGACCGAGGAGGACAACGTCTTCAGTTTCGTCGAGGTCTCCGCGGACGAGGCGCGCGCGGGGCTCGAGGACGGCACCTACGGGGCCGCCGTCGAGGTGCCCGCGGACTTCTCCGCGCACATCGCCTCCCTCGCCGACGAGGGCGAGGCGGCCGCCGAGACCGCCCCGGCGATGCTCACCGTCACCACCAACGACTCCATCAACTACGTGGGCGGCAACTTCACGAAGTCGGTGGGCACCGCGCTGACCGACTCCCTGCGGGCCTCCGTGCTCGAGGAGTACCTCGACTCCGTCTACGTGGGCTTCACGAGCATCCACGACGGGATCGGCGACGCGGCCGACGGCGCCACCGACCTCGCCGGCGGCGCCTCCGAGCTCGCCGACGGCACCGGAGAGCTGGTCGACGGGTCCGGCGAGCTCACCGCGGGCACGGGAGAGCTCGCGAGCGGCAGCGGCGAGCTCGCCGCCGGCGCCTCCACCCTCCATGACGGCAGCCTCGACCTGGTCGTGGGGCTGCGGGACCTCAACGACGGTGCGGTCGAGCTGCAGGGCGGCACCGCCACCCTCCACACCGGCGCCGAGCGGCTGGGCGACGGGCTCACCACCCTCGACGAGCAGGGCGTCCCCCTGCGCGAGGGCGCCGAGCAGCTCGCCGAGGGCACCTCGACCCTGTCCGCCGGGGCCGCTGAGCTCTCCGAGGGCGCGGGTCAGATCGCCGAGGGCACCGCGCAGCTCGACGAGACCGTCACGGACGCCCAGGAGACGGCGGAGGAGCTCGGCGTCACCGAAGAGAGCGTCCGGACCACGAGCGAGGACCTGGTCACCGCCATCGACGATCTCGAGCAGGTCAGCGGCGAGATCGGCGAGCGCCTCGAGCAGCCGGCGCAGGCCGCCGGCACCCTCGCCGAGGACGCCTCCTCCCTCGAGGGCACCGCCACCGCCGTGGACCAGGACGCCCAGGACCTCGCCGCCACCACCGAGGACCGCGCCGAGGATGCCCGCACGGTGCGGGACGGGACCGCCGGCCTCGGCGAGGACGCGAGCGCCCTGGACACCGCGGCCCAGGACACCGAGACCGCGGCCGGGACGGCCGAGACCAGCGCCTCCACCGCCTCCCAGGACGTGGAGAACTACACCTCCGCGGTCGACGACCTCGCCGCTCGCTGCGCCGACTCCGGGGCCGATGCCGCCTTCTGCGAGGAGCTCAGCGCCGTCGCGGAGACCTCGGGGACCACCCGGGACTCCGCCGCGCAGGCCGCGACCGACGCGATCGGCGCCCACGAGGCCGCGACGGACGCCACCGGGGTCTCCACCGACATCGCCGAGACCGCCGAGTCCGTCACCGGGGCCGCGGATTCCCTGACCCCGTACCTCGAGGGGCTCTCGGAGACCACCGGGGCGCTGGCCGAGGACACCTCCACCCTGAGCGGCTCCAGCTCGAGCCTGGCGAGCGACGCCTCGACCCTCGGCGAGGACCTCGAGACCCTGCGCGGCGACGCCGCGGCCCCCTCCTCGGAATCGGGAGGCTCCGGGGAGCCCACGGCCGCGGAGCTCGCGGGCGAGCTCTCCGAGCAGGCCCGCACCGCGGCGGTCGCCCTGCCCGAGGCGTACGGCAGCCTCGCCACCGGCGCCGAGGACATCCACACCCTCGCCACCGGCGCGCAGGACCTCGCCACCGGAGCGGAGGACCTCGCCACCGGAGCGGACGCGGCCGACCAGGGCGCGCAGGACCTGTCCACCGGCGTCGTCCGGTACACCGAGGGGGTGAGCACCGCCCGCGACGGGGCGGTCGAGCTGGCCCGCGGCTCCGGTGATCTCGCCACCGGTGCCGAGCGGCTCGCCGGCGGCACCACGCAGGCCCGGAGCGGCGCGGAGCAGCTCGCCGGCGGTGCCGGGGAGCTCGCCGGCGGCTCGGCGCAGCTGGCCGACGGCGCCCGGCAGGTCGACGAGGGCGCCGGGCAGCTCGCGGACGGCGCCACCGCGCTGGACGACGGCGCCGGGCAGCTCGCGGACGGCTCCACCGAGCTGCGGGACGGCCTCGAGGACGCCCGGGAGCAGGTCCCCGCCTACACCGACGACGAGGCCGGGGCGCTCGCGCGGACCGCCTCCGACCCCGTGCAGATGACCTTCCAGCGCGACAACGAGCTGAGCCGCTTCGGCGAGGGCCTGGCCCCGCTGTTCCTCGCCATCAGCCTGTGGGTGGGCGGCATGGCCATCTTCCTCATGATGCCGCCGTTCTCGGCGCAGGCCGTCGCCCGCGGCCGCCGCCCGCTGGGCCTGCTCGCCGGCGGCCTGCTGCCCGCCGCCGCCCTGGGCCTGGTGCAGGCCGCGATCGCCGTCGGCGCCCTGCACCGGGCGGTCGGGATCCGGATCGACGACCTGCCGCTGATGCTGGGGCTGGCGGGGCTGACCAGCCTCGTGTTCGTGGCCCTGAACCACGGCTTCGGGGCGCTGTTCGGGCCGGTCGGGAAGTTCGTGGCCCTCGTGCTGGTGGCCCTGCAGATCTCGGGCGCCGGCGGCACCTATCCCACCGCCACCCTGCCGGGGTTCTTCCGGGCGATCCACGAGTTCCTGCCGATGACCCACGCGGTGGACGCCTTCCGCGGGGCGATCGGCGGCGGCTGGGTGGATCCGCGCCAGGACCTGCTGTGGCTGCTCGCCTGGCTGGCGGTGGGGGTCGCGCTGGGGCTGGGCGGCGCCGCCGCGGCGCGGCGCCGGGCGCTCGCGGAGGGACGCACGATCTGAGGCGCCGGGGTGGACTCGCCGTGGCCGGACGGGGCGTCGCGCCTCAGGCCGAGGCGAAGCCCGCCCGGGCCGCAGGGGCCTGCGGGCGGCCCGCGGGATCCGCCCGGCCCAGGGAGCGGATCTCCCAGCCCGCCTCGCGCCAGCGCGGCGGGGAGAGCACGTTGCGGCCGTCGATCATCCGCGGGGCATCGACCAGGCGCGCCGTGGCGACGGGATCGAGGTGGCGGTACTCCTCCCATTCGGTGAGCAGCAGCACCAGCTCGGCGCCGCGCAGCGCCTCCGCCGTGTCCTCGACGGTGGTCAGGCCCTCGAAGCGCCGGCGCGCGGTCGCGAGCGCCTCGGGATCGGTGACCGTGATGTGGGCTCCGGCGGCCATCAGGCGGGTGGCGACCTCGAGGGCGGGCGAGTCCCGGGTGTCGTCGCTGTCGGGCTTGAAGGCGGCGCCGAGCACGGTGATGCGCCGGCCCCGCAGGCTGCCGAGCATCTCGCGGGCCAGGTCCACCGCGCGCACCCGTCGGCGCTGGTTGATGGCATCGACCTCGCGCAGGAACCCGAGCGCCTGCCCCACGCCCAGGTCCTCGGCGCTGGCGATGAAGGCGCGGATGTCCTTGGGCAGGCAGCCGCCGCCGAAGCCGACGCCCGCGCGCAGGAACCGGCCGCCGATGCGCTCGTCCAGGCCCAGCGCGCGGGAGACGTCGGTGACGTCCGCGCCGGTGGCCTCGCACAGCTCGGAGATCGCGTTGATGAAGGAGATCTTGGTGGCCAGGAAGGCGTTGGCGGAGACCTTCACGAGCTCGGCGGTCTCGAAGCCCATCACCAGGCGCGGCACCTCGCGCTCGAGGATGCGGGCGTAGGCCGCATCGAGCATCCGCACCTCCATGCCCGCCGGCTCGGCCTCCGGGTCCCGCACCCCGTAGACGAGCCGGTCCGGGGCAAGGGTGTCCTGCACCGCGAAGCCCTCGCGGAGGAACTCGGGATTCCACATCAGACGGGCGCCGGGGATCCGCTCGATCCGCGCGGCGAGCTCCCGGGCGGTGCCGGCGGGGACGGTGGACTTGCCGACCACCAGGGTCGGCGCCCCCTCGCGGGCCGGCAGCACCGCGGCGAGCGCCTCGACCGCGGCGTGCAGGGCGCGCAGGTCGGCGCCGAAGCCGTCGGCGCGCTGCGGCGTGCCCAGGCCCAGGAAGTGGATCTCGGCGCCGGCGATCTCCGCGTGCTCGGTGGTGAAGCGGAGCCGGCCGGAGTCCAGGCCGCGGCGGAGGAGCTCGGCGAAGCCGGGCTCGTGGAAGGGCGGCTCCCCGGCGGAGAGGCTCGCGATGCGGGCGGCGTCGACGTCCAGGCCGATCACCTCGTGGCCGAGCTCGGCCATGCTCGCGGCGTGCACCGCGCCGAGGTATCCCACACCGATGACGGAGAGCTTCATCGTGGACCAGCTTTCTCGCGCTGCCCCGGGAGGATCACCGGATCGGCCGACGAACCCCGCGGGGGCTCGGACAGTGGCCCCAGCCTCCCGCTCCCAGGTGACGGGCGGGTGACCCCGCGGTGGAGCGGAGCGGGCGGTCCCGCGACCGTTCGTCGGCGCGGATCCGGCGCCGCGAGGTCAGCGCGGCGCGGGCACGGCGCCGCCGGCCGCGAACCCGCCGGCGGCCGCGAGGCGGGCAGCCTGCTCGCGCACTGCGGCGCGGGCGGCGGGGTCCGCGGCGACGTCCCGGATCACCCAGGCCATCGCCACCGCGGCGTCGTCCAGCAGGCGGCGGCCCTCCGCGCTCGCGGAGTGCTCGGCGAAGGCCGGGGTGTGCAGGGCGGCGTCCGCGCCGGTGATGCCGACGAAGGGGTGCAGACCCGGCACGCGCTGGGTCACGTTGCCCATGTCCGTCGAGGCGGCCATGACGCCGAGGGAGCCGTTCAGCGGTCGGCCCAGGCGCTCCATGGCCGCGTTCCAGGCCGCGCCGAGCACCTCGTCCTGGAGCAGCGGCTCGTAGACGGGCTCGGTGGCCTCGATCTCGAGGCGCGCGCCGGTGGCGACCGCGCCGGCCTCGAAGCAGGCCATCAGCAGGTCCCGCAGCTGCTCGAACGCGGGCATCGTCAGGGCCCGGCACTCGAAGTCCACCACCGCCCGCTCGGGCACGATGTTGGTGAGACCGGTCTGCTGGGGCACCAGCGCGAGACGCTGGCCGTCCTCGACCCGCTGGCGCAGCAGCCCGGCGGCGACCTGCGCGATGACGGCGGCGTCGTTGGCGTTGACCCCCTCGGTGGGGTTGGCGGCGGCGTGCGCGCCGCGGCCTGTGTAGGTGGCTCGCCAGCGGCCGACGGCCTGGCTGGTCGAGCCCAGCACGTCGTAGGTGTCGGTGTGCCCGGTGGGATGGGCCATCAGCGCCAGGTCCACCCCGTCGAACACCCCGCGGTCCAGCAGCAGCTGCTTGCCGCCGCCGTGCTCCTCCGCCGGCGTGCCGATGACCAGCAGCGTCAGGTCGAGCTCGTCGACCGCGCCGGCGAGCGCGAGCGCCGCGCCGAGGGAGGCGCCGGCGATGAGGTCGTGCCCGCAGCCATGGCCGATCCCGGGCAGGGCGTCGTACTCCACGCACAGGGCCGCCACCAGGGACCCGGAGCCGATCCGGGCGCGGAAGGCGGTGGGCAGCTCCGCGATCCCGCGCTCGAGCACGAAGCCCGCGCCCTCGAGCAGGGCGGCGCAGCGGTCGTGGGCGCGGTGCTCCTCGAAGGCGATCTCGGGATCGGCGTGGAGCGCGTCGGCGAGGGCGTGGACCCTCGTGCGCGCCGCGGCGTACGCGGCGGCGAGGGCCGCGCGGGCGTCGTCGGCGAAGGCTGCGGGTGCTGAGGGGGCGGCGGGTGCTGCAGGATCAGTGGTCACGGGACGATCCTGCCACGCTCACCGGCCCCCGGCCTCCCCGTCGCCCACGCGCAGCAGCGGCGGGACCAGGGAGGTGCCCGGGCCCGCCCGGTAGAGGCGGGCGGGCCGGCCCCCGGTGGTGGGGGCGTGCCGGTCGAGCTCGACGAGGAAGCCCTCGGTGCGCGTGGCCTTGCGGTGGAAGTTGCCGGCGTCCAGGTTCGCGCCCCAGACGCTCTCGTAGACCCCGCGCAGCTGCGAGATCGTGAACTCCGCGGGCAGGAAGGTGATCGCGAGGGTCGTGTACTCGAGCTTGCTGCGGGCCCGCTCGAGGGAGCACTCGAGCACCGCGGCGTGGTCGAAGGCGAGCGGCACCGCGGCCAGGTCGCCGAGCGCCCACCAGCGGGCATCGGCCACGTCGTCGCCGCGCTGGGGGTCCGGGAGGTCCGCACCCAGGGCCATGAAGGACACCGAGACCACGTGGCCGCGGGGATCGCGCCCGGGGGCGCCGAAGGTGCGGACCTGCTCGAGGTGGACCGCCCCGCTGCCCAGCGAGGCCTCGTCGGCCAGCACCCGGTACGCGGCGTCCTCGAGGTCCTCGCCGACCGCGATGAAGCCGCCGGGCAGCGCCCAGGCGCCGCGGTGCGGATCCTCCTCGCGACGGATCAGCAGGACGCTGAGCCGGCCCTCGCGCAGGGTGAGGACGGTGAGATCGACGGCGACGTGGATCGCGGGCGCGGAGCTGGCCATATCTCCAGGTTAGCGCCGATCCCCTCGCCCCTCACTCGGAGATCCAGCGCCCCCACTTCTCCGCCCGGTGCTCCGCCTCGACGATCCGCACCGTCCCGGAGGTCGAGCGCATGACGATCGACTCGGTGACGATCCGGTGGCTCTGGTAGCGCACCCCGCGCAGCAGGTCGCCGTCGGTGATCCCCGTGGCGGCGAAATAGCAGTTGTCGGAGGTGACCAGGTCATCGGTGGTCAGCACGCGCTCGAGGTCGTGGCCGGCGTCCACCGCCCGCTGCCGCTCCGCCTCGTCGGTGGGGGCCAGCCGGCCCTGGATCATGCCGCCGGTGGCCTTGACCGCGCAGGCGGCGATGATCCCCTCGGGGGTGCCGCCGGTGCCCAGCAGCATGTCCACGCCGGCGCCGCGGGCGGCGGCGATCGCCCCGGCCACGTCACCGTCCATGATGAACTTGACCCGCGCCCCGGCCGCTCGGATCTCGCGGACCAGGCCCTCATGGCGGGCCCGCTCGAGCACGCACACGGTGACCTGGTTGACCGGCTTGTCCAGCGCCCTCGCCACCAGCTTGACGTTCTGCTCGATCGGCAGGCGCAGGTCCACGAACTCCGCGGCCTCGGGTCCCACCACCATCTTCTCCATGTAGAACACCGCGGAGGGGTCGTACATGCTCCCCTGCTCCGCGACGGCGAAGACCGCCAGCGCGTTGTTGTACCCGAGCGCCGTCAGGCGGGTGCCGTCGATCGGGTCCACGGCGACGTCGACCCGCGGACCGGTGCCGTCCCCCACCTGCTCCCCGTTGAACAGCATCGGGGCCTCGTCCTTCTCCCCCTCGCCGATCACCACGGTGCCGTCCATGCGGACGGTGTCCATGAAGGAGCGCATGGCGTCGACCGCCGCGCCGTCGGCCCGGATCTTGTCTCCCGCGCCCACCCAGCGGCCGCCGGCGATGGCGGCGGCCTCGGTGACGCGGACCAGCTCGAGGGCCAGGTTGCGGTCGGGGGCGGAGGAGGTGGGGGCAGATGCGGTCATGGAAGGCTCCCTCGTCGTGCGCGGCTGGGGGCGACGGAGCTCGGCTGCCGGAGCGACAGGCCGATCATCGCCTGACGTGCACTGGCGACTCTACCGGCGCCGCCGCGGGAGGGGGCCCGTTCCCGCCACCGGTCTCAGGCGCGGGAGCGCAGCGCGTGCAGGTGCCAGGCCCAGAAGGCCCCGCCCAGCACCGCGAAGGCCAGGGAGGTCAGGGCCAGGGAGAGCAGGCTGGTCGCGACCATCGGGGCGATCGCCCCGGCCAGCAGCGCGTTGAGCACGAGCGCGAAGAAGGTGCCCAGCGAGGCGGCGGCGCCGCGCTCGTGCGGGAACAGGTCCAGCACCTCCAGCTGGATCGGGGCGAACACCAGCGCGACCGTGAAGGCGATGACCATCGGTCCGATGACCGCGAGCAGCAGCGACCAGGTGATGGCGCCGGTGAACTCGGGGGCGAGGGAGACCAGCACGATGTTCAGACCGGCCGCGAGCACCGTGCCGGCGAAGCCGATCGTGATCAACCGGGCGCGGTCCATGAGGTCCGCGGCGCGCCCCACCACCCAGGCGCCGGACATCATGCCGATGATCAGGGGCACGAAGAGCACCCAGAAGTCCTGCTCCCCCAGGCCCAGCAGGCGCACCACGTAGATCGAGGCGGCGGCGATGAAGAGGAACTGGGCGGCGAAGCCGAAGGCGGAGGCCGCGGCGATCCGCAGCATCACCGGGGACCGGCCCACGTGCACCAGCGAGCCCAGCAGGGAGCGCACCTGCAGCGGCGTGCGCTCCTCGGGCGGGAGGGTCTCGGGCAGCCGGACGGTGAGCGCGAGGACCACCAGGCCGTACACCCCCACGCCCGCGAACACCCAGCGCCAGTCGCCGAGCAGCAGCAGCCAGCCGCCGAGGATCGGGGCGATCGCCGGCGCGACCGAGAAGATCATCATGACCTGCGCCATCAGCCGCTGCGCCTCGGAGCCGGAGAACATGTCGCGGATGACCACGCGGGAGACGATGGTGGCCGCGCCGGCGCTCATGCCCTGCAGCACCCGCAGCAGGATCAGGCTGCCCAGGCTGGGGGCCAGCACGCAGCCGAACATCCCGATCAGGTAGATGATCAGACCGCCGATCATGACCTTCTTGCGCCCCAGCGCGTCGGAGAGCGGGCCGTGGAAGATCGACATCACCGCGAAGGCGGCGAGATAGGCGGAGACCAGCTGCTGGAGGGCGACCTCGTCGCTCGCGAACTCCTCGCCGATGCGGGTGAAGGCCGGGAACACGGTGTCGATCGTGAACGGCCCGATCATCGCGAGCGAGGCGAGGGTGATCGTGATCCGGGCGCCGGCCCTGCGGGGTCGCTCCGGGAGGGTCGGGACATGGGAGGCGGGGAAGGGCGTGGTCACCGGGTCCATGCTAGGCAGGCGGCAGAGGTCGGGTCATTCCCGTCCCGCGGGTCGGGAAGCAGGCCACGAGGCACGGGCACAGGATCCCGAGGCGGCGGGATCCTCGACCGCTGCCGCCTGCACGGTTCCGCGCGGCCGGGTGGATCGTGCCCTGAGCCCGCGAGCGCCGGGCGCGTCGCGCGCCCGGCGCTCACCCGGCGCCTCCCGACGAGTTGGGTGCGGATCCGAACCGTCCGCGGGCGGTTTCCGGCTCGGAATCGCACCCCACTCTGCCCGGCGGCATCGGAGGAGAGCGACGGACGGCGGCGGTCAGATGACCGGGCGGCCCTCCGCGCGGGCCTTCCTGACGTCCTTGACGAAGGCGCCGGTGATCGTGACCAGGACGCCGAGCACGAGCACGGGCCACATCAGGACGTAGGCGGTCAGCAGTGCGGTCATGGGATTCCTCCTGGAGGGGTGTGTGGTGGTCGGGCCGGGCGGTGCCCGGTCGGTGGCGGCGGGCTCGTCAGCGGCCGGCGGGCGCGGGCTCGGCGGCCCCGGTCGGCGGGATCTCGTCGGCGGCCCCGACGGCCTCGTCGTCGCCCTCGAAGTCGCCGGTGACCTGCTGGATCACGGCGAAGTCGAAGTCCTGGCGCGAGCGGACGCTCATCAGGTAGCAGACGAGGAAGGAGACCGCGTAGGCCACGAGGGAGCCGGAGAGCGTCTCGAAGTCCCGCAGGTACCCCAGACCCAGGGGCAGCGCGGCGACCGTGGCGATCGCCCCGACGATCACCGCGGGACGCAGACCGAAGAACCCGAAGGCCATGATGCCGAGCACCACGCCGATGCCCACGACGGAGAGCAGCTCGACGACCAGACCCCAGGCGCCGGTCAGCGGGAACAGGGTGAAGCGGACGGGCAGGAACACCGCGAGCGCGGCGAGCACGGAGACGGTGAACGCCGCATTGGTGACCTTCTTCCAGTAGAAGGAGGCGATGACCGGGAACACCAGGCAGCCCCAGAGGGCGCCGACGAACACGAGCAGGTCGAGGATGTTGAACTGCGCGGTGGCGAAGAACAGCGCCGCGGCGGTGGCCACGATCATCGTGATCCGGCCGATGAGCACCATGACCCTCGGGTTCGCCTTCTCCCGGCCCACGGACTGGCCGTAGATGTCGGTCATGACGATGGAGCTGAGCGCCGAGAGGTCGGAGTCCGCGGTGGAGGACAGCGAGCCGACGATCATGATGAAGGCGAGCGCCACCAGCACGACGGGCAGGTAGGTGCCCACCATCTGCGGCATGAGGTTGTTGACGTCGCCGCCGGCGGGCTCGACCCCCAGGTAGAGCGCCATCACGCCGAGCATGCCCACGCCGATCACGGTCGCGCCGTAGCCGACGGTCGCGGTGACGAAGGTGGGCTTGATGAGGTCCTCGCGCACGGCGAAGAGACGCTGGGCGATGGTCTGGTTGCCGATCGCGTAGGCGAGCACCGCGGCGATGTACGGCGCGCCCTGGTTCATGAAGGCGTCCGAGGAGAAGAAGCTCTCCTGCTCCGGGGTGACGTTGCCGGCCTCGACGCCGGCGGTGAACATCGAGGGGCCGCCCGCGAGGAAGAACACCGCCGGGATGATGACGACGGCCGCACCCAGCATCGCGACGACCTGGGCGAAGTCCGTCAGCACGGAGGCGCGGAAGCCGGACCACAGGGTGTACATCAGCACGCCGCCGGCGATGATGAGGATGCCGGCGCCGAAGGAGAGCGGGGAGAGCATCGCGATGATCGCGCCGCCCGCGATGAAGTTCGAGGTCAGCGAGATGACCGAGCCCAGCACGTTGGAGCCTGCCAGCATCAGCTGCGAGGAGCGCCCGTGCCGGGCGTACATGACCTCGGCGAGGGTGTGCGCCTTGGGCGCCACGGCGCGGATCCGCTTGCCGAAGGGGTAGATGAACAGGATCATCAGGGCGCCCCACAGCCCGTAGTGGATGGGGCCGGAGACGCCGTAGGTGTAGCCCGCGGTCACCGAGGCGTACAGGGAGGACGCCCAGATCCAGGTGGCGGTCATCGAGGCCGCGGAGATGCCGAAGCCGATGGTGTTGCCGGCGGTCATGTAGCCGTCGGCGTTCTCCTTCCGGCGGGAGATCACGACCGACATCCACATCGTGCCCCCGTAGAACAGGAGCAGGAGCAGGAGCACTCCGATGATTCCGAGCTGGGCGATCTCGCCTGCTGGCGGCACTGGACTTCCTTTCGTCGCGGACTGACCGATCGTGTCGATCCGGTCCTGCGCGCGCTGCACAGGGCGCACCCCGCGCAGGGCTGCGCCCGTCCTCGGGCCGACCGGATCCGTGCTCCCGTGACGCAGGCCTGTCGCCGTCGACCCGAGCGGTGCCTCGCACCTGCTCCGGGGGACGGGACGGCGGCCGCGGACGTCCGACCGGAGCAGTCGGTCCGCGGCGTCATCGCACAGGGAGCCGGAGTGATGCTTGCATACTCTGCACCGGTTGACCAATCGACCGTCGGCGAGGCTGCTCATCCCTGCAGAGCACAGAGCTTCTCCTGATTGTCGGACAACCCGTTTTCGAGCACCCAGCGGCCCGACTGCATGGCGATGCATCGAGAGCCGCCGAAAAGCGCTCCGACGAGGCCTTCCTGAGCGATCCCCGTCAGGTCAGGGAGCGTCGACGCGGGACTCCTCGCCGTAGCCGAAGAGCGTCCCGCCGCCGGTGGAGCCGTCGGCATAGACGAACTCGAACGCGCGCAGTCGGCCGTCGCCGTCGATCCACCACGTCTCGGTCCGTTCCTCGGAGGTGAGCTCGTAGCCATCCGTCGAGGCTCCGTCGATCTCGCGGGAGCCGACCTCCTCGAGCGAGCTCGCCGCGTCGGCGAGGTCCTCGAGCACCTGGGCCCAGTCCCAGCTGCTCGCGAACTCCTCGGGCTGGATGTGCCCGCTCCGCTCAGGACCGTCGCCCCGCTCCTCCAGCCACAGCTCGCCGTCGACGACCCACTCCTGGCGCTCGTCCCCCGGCGTGGTGGTGGTGACCCGGAGCGCGGTCAGCTCCGACCGGGATCAGCCGGGGATCTCGTTGGGCTGACCGTAGGAATCCGGCATTCGGTATCCGGAGAACAGGTCCATCTTCGGCTCGACGTAGTCCTGGTTGACCTCGGCCGCTCCCGCGGGCGTCTCGGAGCCGATCGGGACGGCCACGCGAGTGCGGTCGAGGGTGTCCCAGATGGCCTGGCCCGCCGGGAGCGGCGGTCGGGCGATGGAGGTCGGGAGCATCTGCCGGAAGATCTCCGCCGCAGGGTTGTACTTCTTCTCCTCGATCGCCCGCAGGTGGGTGGGGAGATTGCCCATCGCCGGCTGGATGATCGACTGCCCCTCGAACCCGGCATGGAATGTCATGTACTCCCACAGGGTCCTGGTGATGTTGGCTCCCTTCGGGATCGCGAGGGAGAATCCGCCGGACCAGGTGTAGGTCTCGTCGCCGCTCGAGGTCACCGGCAGCCAGGTGAACTTCAGCGGGAGGTCCGGGGCGTACTTCTCGTTCCCCTGAATCGACCACGGGCCCGTCGTGGTGAATCCCAGACGGCCGCTGAACATCGCGGACTGGCTGGGCGGGGAGTTCGGCGGCTGGTACGTCGCGAAGAAGGTGTCGACCGAGGCGTAGGGGAACTCCTCCGCCCAGTCCGCGTACAGCTCGTAGACCGCGGCCCATTCCGGAGAATCGAGGGTCACCGTCGCCGTGTCGTTGTCGTAGACCTCCGCGCCGAGGCCGAACCCCCAGGTGTAGGGCCACCCCTCATCGAGCCAGGGCGCGAAGCCGAAGCGGGTGTAGTTGCCGCGGCCGTCCACCGTCATGACCTTCCGCGCCGCCTCCCGCAGCTCGCCCCAGGTCATCACGTGCTGATCGGGATCGAGCATGTCGAGATCGACGCCGGCGTCGATCATCACGTCCTCGTTGTACATGAGCGCACGCGCGTCGGTGTCCGTCGGCAGCCCGTAGATCCCGCCGTCGTAGGTCACCTCGTCGACGGCGAACTGCACCCACTGACTCATGAACTCCTCCGGCGAGACGCCCTCGAACTCCTCGATCAGCGGATCGAGGGGCTCGAGCAGTCCGATGGACGCCGACTGGACGGCGGTGAAGCGTCCCATCCACCACACGTCCGGGGCGGTGTTGCCGCGGACCGCGGTGATGATGGGGCTCATGTCCGCGGCGCCGTTCGAGGGCACCTGGTCGATGTGGATCCGGGCGTCCTTGCCGGCCTCGGTCCTCAGGAACGCGTCACGGACCGCCTCGTCCTTGTCCGCGTCCGCGGCCCCCATCCCCCAGTAGCGGACGACGTGATCCCCGGCGGCGGGAGCGCGGGCGCAGGAGGACAGGGCCAGTCCCGCCGCGGCGGACCCGCCGAGGAGGTGTCGTCGAGAGATCACGGGGAGCCTCCGTCGGTGGTGCCGCGAGCGCCGGAGCGGGGTGCCCGACGCTCCGCCCTCGACGATGAGGAGCGGCGGGACGGGACCGTCGACGGAAGGAGGCGTGCCCTCCGGGACGGTCGACGCCGCCGTCCGGCACTTCGGCGTCGTCGACAATGTCGAGAAAGCTACAGAAACCACCGCGCACCGTCAAGATCCGCCGTCTCGATCTTGTCCGAAACGACAATCTGACCTGCGCCGATGCTTTTTGGATCGTTATCTCGGAGAACGGTGGCGCCGGCGGCACTAAACCCCTTGACCTCGCCGTCCCGCATCGATATCTTGCCCCGCCCGGCGCTGACGCCACAGGACTCGGTGAACGGGGCACCCTCGTCGAAGCGCTTCTGCGAGAATTCGTCGAATCTGTTCCCCCGGGCGCCGCGAGACGGGACAATGGACCGCCTGCGGAGCAGCTCCGCAGACGGCAGGGAAGCCGGCGCCTCCTCGGCGCACGGCGATGCGGCGGACAGGAGCGGACATGGCGACGATGATCGACATCGCGAAGGAGGCCGGCGTCTCGCTGAGCACCGTCAGCTACGCCCTCAGCGGGAAGCGTCCGATCTCGAGCGCCACGCGTGACCGGATCGAGCGTGCCGTCGCGAAGCTCGAGTACCACCCCACGGCCAGCGCGCGCGCCCTGGCCCTGCAGCGCACCTCCCTGCTGGGGCTGGCGGTCCCCCAGCGGCCCGACATCGACAATCACGTGATCATGGACTTCGTCGGCTCCATCCTCACCGCCGCCCACGAGCAGGACTACGAGGTCGTGCTGGTGACCGCCGAGGACCGCGAGCGCACGCTGCGGATCGTCGAGGAGGGGAAGGTCGATGCCCTCATGGTGATGGACATCGTCGAGGACGACGACCGCATCCCCGCCCTCGCCCGGCTCCCCCGCCCCGTGGTCCTCATCGGCAACCCGCAGGACGCCGGCGGCCTGGCCTGCGTGGACTTCGACTTCATGGCCGGGGCCATGCTCGCCGTCCGCGAGCTCCACCGGCGCGGCTGCACGCGGATCGGCATGCTCAAGCCGCCGTCGGCCGGCCCCGAGGGTCCCGTGCCCACCTACGCCCGGCGCGCGCGCCTCGGCTACACCATGGCCTGCGCGGAGCTCGGCATCGAGCACCGGATCCTCGAGGTGCCCCCGGAGACGGAGGCGATCTCCGCCCTGGTCCGCGAGGAGCTGGTGGAGAAGCAGTCCGTCGACGCCCTGTTCGTGCACCACGAGCCGGCGCTCGCGATGCTGGGCCGCGCGCTGCTCGCCCACGGCGTCGGCTGCCCCGACGACCTGCAGGTCGTCGCCCTCGCCCCGACCGATGCCGCGATGAGCGGCCCCTGGGAGCTCTCCTCCGTGGACCTCCCCGTCCCCGCCATCGGCCGCACCGGGGTCGCCATGGCCCTCGATCGGGTCGCCTCCCCCGATCTGCCTGCGCATTCGCGCCTGCTCAGCCCCAGCTTCACCCCCCGCGCGACGACCCGCGGGTGAGAGGCAGGACGGAACGACAGGGCTCGGAGCGTCCTGGATTTCGTCGAATCGGTTCGATAGGGTCGCGGCCAGGCTCCGCGGGGCCGCTCCGCCAGGGCGCTGACGCTCCGGGGCCGTGCGGGCACTGACGCCCGGCGCTCGTGGCGCCCCACCATGCATGACCTCACCGCCGACGATGCAGGATGAAGGACCCATGAGCTCGTCACCGCACGCCCCCACCGCCGTCGGGCGTCCCTCCCCCGCCGATCAGCGACGCCTCGACGCCGCGCGCGCCCTCGTGGCGCGGATGGACCTCCCCGAGCGGATCGCCCTGCTCCACCAGCGCTCCCCGGGCGTCGCGCGCCTCGGAGTGGGCCCCTTCGTCACCGGCACCGAGGGGGTGCACGGCGTGGCCTGGAAGGGCCTCGCCACCCAGTTCCCGCAGCCCGTGGGCATGGCGGCGTCCTGGGACCCCGCACTGCTGGGTGCGGCCGCGGCCGTCACCGCCGCCGAGGTGCGGGAGCGGCACGCCGCGGACCCCGCGGTGAGCCTCAGCGTGTGGGCCCCGGTGGTCAACACCCTGCGCCATCCCCTGTGGGGCCGCACCGAGGAGGCCTACACCGAGGACCCGCTGCTGAACGCGGAGCTGGCCAGCGGCTTCTCCCGCGGGCTGCGCGGCGAGGGCGACACCTGGCAGGTCCTGCCCACGCTCAAGCACTTCCTCGCCTACTCGAACGAGACCGACCGCTGTGTGACCGACTCCCAGCTCTCGTCCCGCGTGCTGCACGAGTACGAGCTGCCGGGCTTCGTGGAGCCCGTCGCGCGCGGCCTCGCGGCCTCGGTGATGCTCTCCTACAACCTGGTGGGCGGCCGGCCCGCGCACATCACGGACCTGCTCGCCTCGCAGCTGCGCTCCCGGCTGCCGGATCCGGACCTGCTGTTCGTGGTCACCGATGCCGGCGCCCCCTCGAACCTGTTCCGCGCCGAGAAGGTGGTGCCGGACGCGGCGAGCGCGCACGCGGCCATGCTGCGCGCGGGCGCCGACTCCTTCACCGACCACGGCGAGGACGCGAGCGAGACCGTCCGGGCCGTCACCGAGGCGCTCGAGCGCGGTCTGATCGAGGCCTCCCACGTCGACCGCGCGGCGGTGCGCCAGCTGGTGGCCCGTGCGCGCACCGGCGAGCTCGACGCCCTGCCGGGCTTCGGACCCGACGCCGCCGACGGCTCCACGCCCGTCGCCCCGCCGCCCGCCGTCCCGGCCACCCGCGCGCAGCGGCGGGCGCTGTCCCGCGAGGTCGCCACGCGCTCCGCGGTGCTGCTCGCCCGGCGCGACGACGCCGCCCTTCCGCTGCCCGACGGGCCGATCGCGGTGCTCGGCGAGCAGGCGCACACGGTGCTGCGCGACTGGTACAGCGGCGAGCTCCACGATCCCGTGCCGCTCGCCCGCGCCCTGGCCGAGCGCGACGAGTCCGGCGAGCGCGTGCGCACCTCCTCGCTGCTGGAGACCGTGGCCCTGGACCTCGTCAGCACCGGCGCGGTCCCCGGTGTGCCGGGGCGCGAGGTCGCCCCGGACCCGGTGCTGCTGGCCACCGATGCCTCGCTGCGCTGCTCCCGGCCGGCGGCGGACGTCCCCCGCTCCGCCCTCCCCGGCGCGGCGGCCTTCGAGGTGCTGGACCTCGGCGAGGACGTCGTCGCGCTGCGCGAGACCTCGACGCAGCTCCTGGTCACGGTCGATGACCGCGGACAGCTCGTCGCCTCCGCGGAGCGGGTGGGCGGCTGGATCGTCCAGGAGACCTTCCACCGCGTGGCCGGCGGGGACGGCACCTGGCAGCTGCGCCACCTGGGCAGCGGCCGGGTGGTGGGGCTCGAGCACCACACCGGTGCGCTGGTGCTGCGCGCGGCGACTCCGTCGGCCGACGGCACCGTGCCGGGCGCCGCCCGCTTCCGCCCCCGGGTCCTGACCGGCGCGCAGGAGGCCTTCGCCCGCGCCACCGAGGGCGCCGCGGCGGTGGTGCTGGTGATCGGCAACGAGCCCCACGTCCACGGCCGCGAGACCGAGGACCGGCCGCACGTGCGGCTGATGGGACCGGACCAGGAGGCCGCCGAGCGCCTGGCCGGGCTCGGCGCGGAGGTCGCGACGGTCCTCGTCATCACCTCCTCCTATCCCTATGACCTCGAGGGGCTCGAGGAGCGCGTGGGGGCTGTGGTCTGGTCCTCCCACGCCGGGGAGGCGGAGGGCGAGGCACTCGCGGACCTCCTCACCGGGGCCCGGGACTTCTCGGGGCGCCTGGCGCAGACCTGGCCGGACTCCTCACCGCTGCCCTCGGTGCTGGACTACGACGTGATCACCGCGGGCTCCACCTACCTCTACGGGCAGGGCGCGCGGTTCCCCCTCGGGCATGGGCTGGCGCTCGATGCCCCGGCATGGTCCGGGGTCCGCATCGAGGCCGTCGAGAGCGGGCTCCAGGTCGAGCTCTCGCTCGCACCGCCCGCGCGGCGCCGCACCGCGGGCCCGCTGCACGAGGTGGTGCAGGTCTACGCCGATGTCCCGGCCACCTCCTTCTCCCGTCGGCCCTACCGAGTGCCCGAGACCCGGCTGATCGGCTTCACGACCCTCGAGGTCCCCGCCGGCGGGACGCGGGCCGCGCTGGAGATCCCCTGGCGGCGCCTGGCGCTGTACGCCCCGGACCTCGAGGCGTGGGAGCTGCCCGACGGCCCCGTCACGGTGCGTCTGGCCCGCTCGGCCACCGAGACCGTCGCGAGCGCCACCGTGCACGTGCCCCCGTCGGCCCGGGAGACTCCCACCGGACCCGACGCGCGCGAGATCCCCGCCCACCGCGCAGAGGACCTGCGCGGCCTCTCCTACGCCGCAGCGACCCTGCTCGAGGGCACCGAGCTGCGCCCCACCTCAGGCGCGCCCGGCACGGCGGACCTGGTGCTGCCCGCGGGCACCGAGGTCACGGAGCTGCTCACCCGTGCGATCGACCTCGGCGCGCTCGAGGTCCCGGCCGGGACGGCCGCGCTCATCGATCCGGGGGCCGCCGACCCGTCGGCCGCCCCCGCGCTCCCCCTGCCCCACACCGTCGCCGCCGAGGGCGAGCGGCCCACCGGCCGCGTGCGCGTGCGCATGACCGGCCCGATCGCGCTCACCGGCGTCCGGGTCGAGCGCCCCTGATCCCCATCCCCACCCCAGGAGGAACCCCGTGAAGTTCACCAACGGCTACTGGCTGGTCCGCGACGGCGTCACGCTGCAGCGCCCCGCCGAGGTCCACGACGCCGAGATCCGGGAGGGCTCCCTGGTCCTCCACGCGCCGGTCACGCGGATCCTCTCCCGCGGCGACACCCTCAACAAGCCCGTCATCACCATCACCTTCACCGCGCCGCGGCCCGATGTGATCGCCGTGCAGATCGAGCACTTTGCCGGGGCGAAGCAGTCGCTGCCCCGCTACGAGCTGTTCTCGGAGCAGGTCACGCCGCAGATCACCATCAGCGAGGACGGGCAGAGCGCGGAGTTCACCTCCGGCCGCCTCACCGCGCGCGCTGCCCTGCGCGGGCCGTGGCACGTGGACTACCTGTGGGACGGGGAGGTGCTCACCTCCTCCACCGCCCGCTCGATCGGCTACGCGCAGGTCGAGGGCGAGGACCCGTACGTCCACGAGCAGCTCTCGCTGGATGTGGGCGAGCACATCTACGGCCTCGGCGAGCGCTTCGGCGCCTTCGTGAAGAACGGCCAGAGCGTGGACATCTGGAACGCCGACGGCGGCACCAACTCCGAGCAGGCCTACAAGAACGTCCCCTTCTACCTCTCCTCCCGCGGCTACGGCGTGCTGGTGGACGACGCCGGGCCGGTGTCCTTCGAGGTGGGCAGCGAGAACGTCTCGGCCACCCAGTTCTCGGTGCCCGGTGAGCGGCTGCGCTACGAGGTCTTCGGCGGCGGGACGCCGCTCGAGGTGATCGAGCGCTACACCGGCCGCTCGGGCCGCCCGCCGGCGCTGCCGGAGTGGTCCTACGGACTGTGGCTGTCCACCTCCTTCACCACCGACTACGACGAGGAGACGGTGCTGTCCTTCGTGGACGGCATGGCCGAGCGGGACATCCCGTTGACCGTCTTCCACTTCGACTGCTTCTGGATGCGCGGCTTCCACTGGTCGGACTTCGTGTGGGATCCGGCGACCTTCCCGGACCCCCGCGGTCTGCTCGCCAAGCTCCACGAGCGCGGGCTGAAGGTCTGCGTGTGGATCAATCCGTACATCGCCCAGCGCTCGGCGCTGTTCGCCGAGGGCGCGGAGAAGGGCTACCTGCTGCGCACCGAGGACGGCTCGGTGTGGCAGACAGACCTGTGGCAGGCCGGGATGGGCCTGGTCGACTTCACGAACCCCGAGGCCACGGCCTGGTACCAGGAGAAGCTCGAGGCGCTGCTGGACGACGGCGTGGACGCCTTCAAGACCGACTTCGGCGAGCGCATCCCCACCGATGGGGTGGTGTGGCACGACGGCTCCGACCCGCTGCGCGAGCACAACTACTACGCCTCACAGTTCAACCAGGCCGTCTTCGAGCTGCTCGAGCGACGCCGCGGCGCCGGCGAGGCGGTCGTCTTCGCCCGCTCCGCGACCGCCGGCGGTCAGCGCTTCCCGCTGCACTGGGGCGGCGACTGCGAGTCCACCTACGTCGCCATGGCGCAGTCCCTGCGCGGCGGGCTGTCGCTGACCTCCTCGGGCTTCGGCTTCTGGAGCCATGACATCGGCGGCTTCGAGGGCACCCCGGATCCCACCGTCTTCAAGCGCTGGGTGGCCTTCGGCCTGCTCAGCTCCCACTCGCGCCTGCACGGCTCGAACTCCTACCGGGTGCCGTGGCTGTTCGACGAGGAGGCGGTGGACGTGATGCGCGAGTTCACGCAGCTCAAGCAGCGTCTGCTGCCCTATCTGCTGTCCGCGGCGGAGGACGCCACCCGCACCGGCGCCCCGCTGATGCGCTCGATGGCCCTGCAGTTCCCCGAGGACCCGGCCTGCCGGCCGCTGGACACCCAGTACATGCTGGGCCCGGACGTGCTGGTCGCGCCGGTCTTCCGGGATTCCGGCCGGGTCGAGTTCTACCTCCCCGCGGGGGACTGGGTGCACCTGATCGACGGCGAGGAGGCGCGCGGCGGCCGCTTCCTGGACCGCACCTACGACGTGCACTCCCTGGGCGTCTTCGCGCGGGCGGGCTCGCGCGCCCTCGAGCTGGCCCGCGGGGGTGCGGCGTGAGCGGCGGCATCGTCCCCGGTGCCCCGCTGCCCGAGCGCGGGGCGCCGGTCCCGTTCACCCCCGAGCAGCTCCTCTTCGGCGGCGACTGGAGCCCCGAGCAGTGGGACCGCGCCACCTGGCGCGAGGACGTGGAGCTCATGCGCCGCGCCCGCGTGAACACCGTGACCCTCGGGGTGTTCTCCTGGGCCTGCCTGGAGCCGCGCGAGGGCGAGTACGACCTCGCCTGGCTCGACGAGGTGATCGACCTGCTCGAGGAGGCCGGGATCGGCTACTTCCTCGCCACTCCCACCGCCTCCCCGCCGCCGTGGTTCACCCGCGCTCATCCCGAGGCGATGCCGGTGCGGCCCGACGGGGTGCGACTCACGCACGGCTCGCGGGACACCTATGCGATCTCCGCCCCCGCCTACCGGGAGGCCTCCCGGCGGATCGCCGCCGTGCTCGGTGAGCACTTCGGGGGCCGCGCGGGGCTGCGCGGCTGGCACCTGCACAACGAGTACGGGACGCTGGACCACGGCCCGCATGCGGCGCGCGCCTTCCGCACCTGGCTGCAGGCCCGCTACGGCGACCTCGAGACGCTCAACGCGCAATGGTCCACCGCGTTCTGGTCCCAGCGCTACGGGGACTGGGAGGAGATCACCCCGCCGCAGGACACGCAGTACCTGCACAATCCCGCGCAGCTCATCGACTTCCGCCGCTTCTCGAGCGACGAGATGCTCGCGGCGATGGTCGAGCAGCGCGAGGCGATCCGGGCGACGGGCTCGAGGGCCCCGATCACCACGAACTTCATGCTGCCCACCTGGAACCACCTCGAGCAGTGGTCCTGGGCCCAGCAGCAGGACGTGGTCTCGATCGACCACTACCTGGACACCACGGCGCCCGATGCGGAGACGCACGTGGCCTACGGCGCGGACCTCACGCGCTCCTGGGCGGGCGGGTCGTGGGTGCTCATGGAGCAGAACGCGCGGGGCATCTCCCTGGGTGATCGCACGGTCGTGAAGTCTGCCCAGCGGATGCTGCGGAACTCGATCGGGTACATCGCCCGGGGGTCGCAGTCCTCGCTGTTCTTCCAATGGCGGGCCTCCCTGGGCGGCTCCGAGCAGTGGCACAGCGGTCTGGTCCCCCACGCCGGCGACGACACCGAGCACTTCCGTGCCGTCTGCGCGCTCGGGGAGACGCTCGAGCGCCTGGCGCCGGTGACGGCGCTCCCGGCCGACGGGCCGCTGGTCGCGGCGGAGGTCGCCATCGCCTGGCACGCGGACGGCTGGTGGGCGCTGGAGACCCCGCACCTGCCCCACGACGGGATCCGCTACGCCGAGGAGGTCCGGGCCATCCATCGCTCCTTCTGGCGCGCCGGGATCCCCACGGACTTCGCGCGGCCCGGCAGCGACGTCAGCGGGTACCGTCTGCTGGTGGTGCCCTGCCTGTACCCGCTGTCCGAGGAGGAGGTGAGCTGGCTGGAGGAGTACGTGGCCGGTGGAGGCGAGCTGGTCGTCACCTTCCTCAGCGGCCTCTCCGATCCCTCGCTGCGGATCGTTCCGGGCGGCTACCCGGGCGCGCTGCGGGAGCTGCTGGGCGTGCGGGTCGAGGAGATGCGGCCGCTGCCCGCCGGCGTCCAGGAGGGACTGGACGACGGCTCGGTCATCGAGGAGTGGGCCGAGCTGCTCGAGGCGCCGGGCGCCGAGGTCCTCGCCGCCTACACCCATGGTGACCTGCGCGGACGCCCGGCGATCACCCGTTCGGCGCGCGGCGCGGGGCATGCGGTGTACCTCTCGGCGCGGCTGCGGCAGGACTCCCGGGACCGCTTCCTCGCCGATCTCTGCACCCGGCTCGGCATCGCGGCCACCGTGGCCGGTGCCGCGGAGCGGGGTCTCGAGGCCGTGCGCCGACGGGGCGCCGGAGCGGATCACCTGTTCCTGCTGCACCACGGGGACAAGGAGGTGACCGTCCGCGCCGAGGGGACGGATCTGCTCACCGGTGTCTCTGCCGCGGAGGGTCTGGTCATCGCCGCGGGCGGCGTCGCCGTGCTGGCCCTCGCGCCGGATGCCGAGGCGTCGCTGGCCACGGGGCCCGCGGCCATGCCGGCCGGGGGCTGAGCGCCGCCTCGGCAGTCAGCAATGCAGGTCACTTCACCGTGGAATACGCCCCCGATTCCACGGTGAGGTGACCTGCGACCGGCCCGTGGGCGCCCCTCTCCCCCGGCACTCTCCGCCCCCTCCCACTCGCTGAAAGGCCCTTCCATGGCTCTGTTCGACCTGCCCCTGCCCGCGCTGCGCGAGTACCGCCCCGAGCTCGACGAGCCGGCGGACTTCGACGTCTTCTGGGCCGGGACCCTCTCCCGCGCCCGCCGCCACGAGGTGCTGATCGCGGCGGAGCCGGTGGAGACCGGCCTGTCCCGGGTGGACACCTGGGACGTGACCTTCGCCGGGCACGACGGCGCCTCGATCCGCGCCTGGTACCAGCGCCCGGCCGGGGTCGCGGGCGACCTGCCCACCGTGGTCGAGTACGTCGGCTACGGCGGCGGGCGCTCCCTGCCCGTCGACCACCTGCAGTGGCCGTCCGCCGGGTACAACCACCTGGTCATGGACTCCCGCGGTCAGGGCAGCGGGTGGGGCGCGGGCGGCCAGACGCCGGATCCCGTCGGCTCCGGGCCCGCGGCCAGCGGTGTCATGACCCGCGGCATCACCTCCCCGGAGACCTCCTACCTGACCCGGCTGATGACCGATGCGGCGCGCGCCGTCGACGCGGCCCGGGCCCTGCCCGGCGGCGACGGGCGCGTGGCGGTGAACGGCGGCAGCCAGGGCGGCGGCCTCGCGATCGCCGCGGCCGGCCTGGTGCCGGAGGTGGACGCGGTGATGGCCAACGTGCCCTTCCTCTGCCACATCCGCCGCGCCCTCGACATCACCGACGCGGACCCGTACCAGGAGATCGTCCGCTACCTGTCGGTGAACCGCGAGCAGGTGGCGGCTGCGGAGAACACCCTGCGCTACGTGGACGGGATGCACCTGGGCCGGCGCGCCACCGCCGATGCGCTGTTCTCCGTGGCGCTGCGGGACATGGTCTGCCCGCCCTCGACGATCTTCGCGGCCTACAACCACTGGGCCGGGGCCGGCGGCGCGAGCCCCGCCACGGAGATCGAGGTCTACCCCTTCAACGGCCACGAGGGCGGCGGCGCGCTGCAGCAGATGCGGCAGATCGCCTGGCTGCGGGAGACGCTGCCGCTGGTCGCGGGCTGAGCGGGCCGCCGCGCCTCGGCCCCTCAGCCGCGCGTCACCTCGATCGCGACCACGGCGGTGTTGTCCTCGGTGTCCACGAAGACGTCGTTGCTGCCCACCCGGTAGGTGCCCTCGGCGTTGTTGCGGATCCGAACGGTCTCGGTCCGCTCGCCACTGGTGCCGTCGACGTACTCCTCGGTCACCGTGATGGTCAGGGCGTTCTCCTTCCCGGCCAGCTGCTCGACGGTCGCGGTCGCCGTGGCCGCGGCGACCGTGTCGTAGCGATGCGCCTCGGACCAGGGGCTGGCCCCCGCGGTGTTCACCGCCCGCACCCGGAAGCGGTAGATCAGACCGTTGGTGGCCCGCACCCAGGCCGGCTCCCCCTCCTTCACGCGGGCGAACTGGTCGATTGCCTGGGTGACGAAGCGGGTGGGGTCGGCGCCGCGCGGGATCGTGGCAAGGGCGCTCCACTCCCCGTCGCCCCGATCGACCTGCAGCTCGTGCTCTCCGGTCAGGGCGTCGTCGTCCTGCCACTCGAGGGTGAAGGTGCCGCCGTGGACGGCGATCAGCGCGTTGGCGCCCAGCACCTCCTCGTTGACGGCGAGCCCGGTGATCGTGGGGGCCACGGGGGCCTCGCCCGGGGCACCGGCGGCCTGGCGGCCTGCGGTCCCCTCGATCCGGGCGCGCAGCTCCTCGACCGCCTCCGGGGACTCCGTGGGATCGACGGCATGCTCCACCGAGGGGCGGAAGACCCAGTCCAGCTGGGCGGGCAGGACGTCACCGCCCGTCGGGGTCATCTCCGGGTTCGTCGTGGTGGACCCCTCGGCCACCACCGCACCGATGTCGAGCTGCGGGTCGAAGTGCGTGCTGCCGGTGTCGTGGATGATGTTGGGCTGGAGGGCGAGCAGAGCCTGCCGCAGCTGCTCGAGCGACTCCTCCGTGATCGACGCGGAGCCGTCGGTCATGACGTCCGAGGGTCGGCGGAACCCTTCGACGGAGTCCGGGAAGTCGCCGTCGGTGACGACCTCTCGGGTGAGGACGAAGCCGGGCTGGTCGCCGAAGAACTGGTTCAGGCCCGCATTGGCGCTCTCGGTCTCCTCCGGTCCCGGCTGGTAATCGATGGCCTGGAAGCCGCGCGCATGGCCCTGGCGGCTGCGCAGGAAGGGGAAGTTGACGTTGTCGAAGATGTTGCCCTCGGCCCAGATGGTCGCATTGTGGCCGGCGCCGATGCCGTAGCCCGTGTTCCGCTCCAGGAGGGAGTTGTGGTTCGCGTGCCCCTGGATGTCCTGGTAGAGGTTGCCCGCCACGTGGATCCGGCCGCCGCGGACCCGCGGCGTCCGCTCCTCGGAGCCGTGGAACCAGTTGCCCGTGATGGTGCCGTAGTGCGGGTCCATCTCCGCCGCGTTGCCGCCGATCAGCATCGCCTTGCTGCTGCCGGCGTAGTGGTTGGCGGAGACCGTGTAGTGCCGGGCGCTGTTGCCGATGTCGGTCGAGCCGTCGCCCTTGGCGTTGTCCGGGTCGTGGCCCAGGAAGAGATGGCGGTTCTGGCCCACGCCGAAGGTGTTGTGGTCGATCCACAGGTTCGAGGCCCGCAGGTCGAAGCCGCCGCCGTTGATCTCGAGCGCCTTGCCGTAGTTGTTGTCGAACCTCAGGTTCCGGATGACGAGGTTCGAGGCGCCGCCGGTGTTGAGGCCCCAGCCGTTGATCACCGCGTCCGGGCCCACGCCCTCGAAGGTGATGTTGCCGCTGCCGGAGCCCAGCTTCAGCATGCGGTTGTTGGAATCGCAGACCGGGGGCACCACGGAGCCGGAGCGCTCGATGTTGCGGTCCACGGTCTCGAAGGAGCCGACGGTCCCCAGGAAGCGGATCACCAGCGGGGTCCTGTGCCCTGCGGCGCCCTCGCGGGAGGAGACCACGTCCGGCTCGCCGCGAGAGGGACCGGCCAGAGCCTGGTCCATGCTCTCGTGGGTCACGTAGACGACGTCGGCCGACGGGTCGAGGCGCCCGTCGGGCAGGTACCCGCCCACCGTCCCCTCGAGCGCGACGTCCGTGCTGCCGGCGAAGCCGTAGCCCTCGTCCGAGGGCAGGAAGGCGGCGCCGAGGCGGGGGAAGGCGGTGGTGCGCAGCCCGGTGACGGTGTGCAGGACCGAGCCGCCCGCATCGCGGACCTGGATCTCGTAGGTGCCCTGCGGCAGGCCCAGGACATCGGCCCGCCAGGTCCCGCGGGCGGGGTCGACCACGCGGACCAGCGGCGCGTTCTGCGCGTCGTTGACCAGCGTCCAGTCCTCGAGCCAGCCGGTGATCGCGCTGCCGTCCCGCCAGTCCACGATGTCGCGGCCACGGACGTGGACTGCGAACTCCGCGTCCACGTCGCCGCTCCAGGTGGCATGCGCGGTCTCGAACCAGGTGCTCGCCACGGGCTCCCCCGCGGCGCCGGCGGGCGCGGCCGGCGCGGGGGCGGTGCCGACACCTGCCGCCTGGGCCGGCGCTGTGGCCAGCACCGACCCCAAGAAACCGGTTCCCGACATGGCCAGCAGTGTCCGTCTCTTCATGGGTGATCCCCTGGTGATCCTCGGCGTCGTCATGGAGGCGCCTGCGTCGTCGCGGCGCGCGCACACGACCTCGGGTGCGCTCCGGAGCGCCGTGACGCCGTCGTGCGGCGCTCCGATCGCGAGCCTATCCGGTCGGGGTGCGCGGCTCGGGGAGCCTGCTCGCTCTGCGAGCCGGACGGGCGGCGCAGCTCCGTGCCGCGGGATCCTCGCGCAGGGCCTCCGTGTGGTGTGCTGTGAGCCCCATCGGGGCTCCGGCCCCTCGTGCCGAGCCGCCCCCTGAGAGGACCGCTGTGCCCGCCATCTTCCGCTCGTCGTCGACCGACGCCGCACATCCCCTCCCTCTGGCTCTCTCCTGCAAGCCCTCTCGGGCAGTTGCCGACCTCCCCGCCCGCACCCGCAGCCTCCTCGAGCGGCCGACGCACCGGGCCGCGGGCCGCGTGGTGCGCGATGCGGTGCTGTTCCTGCTGCCCGGACGCCCCGCCCACGACACCCCCGCGGACTCCCTGGTCGCTGCCGCGGCGGACGCGCTCGAGCTGCTCGCCTCGCTGCAGCACCCCTCGGGCACCTTCCGCGGCGGGGACAACGTCGACTCCCCGCCCGATACCGCCTTCACGATCAACGATCTGGCCTGGGCGCGGACGGCGCTGCAGCGCTCCGGTGACCCCGTGCCGGAGCTGTCGACCCGCCTCGACGGCCTGCTCGACACCGTCGCGCCCGCCCTCCTCCACGGCGGCGTCCACACCCCCAACCACCGCTGGGAGATCGCCTCGGCGCTGGCCCGGCTGTGGGAGGCGCGTGGGGACGATGCCACCCGGCGCCGCGCCGAGCAGTGGCTGGCCGAGGGCGTGGACCTCCAGGCCGACGGCCTGTTCTCCGAGCGCAGCGCCAACTACGCCGCCCACGTCTCGGTGCCGGCCCTGCTCGCCATGGGCCGCATCCTGCAGCGGGCGGACCTGATCAGCGCCGCGGATGTCGCGACCCGTCGGCAGGCGGAGCTCACCGATGCCCGCGGCCTGGTCGAGACTCTCGCCTCCCGCCGCCAGGACCAGTTCGCGCCCTTCGACGGCGGGGCGCTGTTCCCGTGGTTCCGTGCCCACGCGGCCCGCACCGGCGATCCGGTCAGCGCCCGGGCCGCCCGGCGCACGGAGCCGCGCGCGGACGCGGACGCCGTGCTGACCCTGCTGGCCCTGGGCTCGGAGGAGCCCTCTGCGCTCGGGCCCCTCCCCCCGGCGGCCAACGGTCCCGCACCGGAGCGCCCGGAGGTCATCGATCTGGCGGAGTCGGGTCTGGTGCGTGCGGACCACGGCGTGTCCTCGACCGTGCTCTTCGGCGGCACCGACACGGCACACCTGGGCCGCATCACCTCCGGCGCGTCCTCGCAGCCCGTGCTCGCCCGCTTCCGCGGCCGGGAGCTGGGGGTGCGGGAGCTGCGGCTCTCCCGCGACTTCTTCTCCCTCGGGCCGATGCGGCCGGGCCGCCCCCGCGCCGACCAGCCGGGGACCCTGAGCGTCGTGAGCGAGGAGGAGGTCAGCGCGGAGTACTTCCACCCGCTCGCCGCTGAGGATCGGGACCCCGAGGGCCGCTACGCACTGGAGTTCAACGGCCGCTTCGCCGCCGCCATGGACTTCTCCCGCCGCCCTGCCCAGGTCACGAGACTGCGCACCACCCAGCGTG
Organism: Brachybacterium sp. YJGR34; assembly: GCF_003347015.1. Classification (GTDB taxonomy): domain Bacteria; phylum Actinomycetota; class Actinomycetes; order Actinomycetales; family Dermabacteraceae; genus Brachybacterium. Next base: position 135,235 of record NZ_PNFB01000001.1, on the reverse strand, counting down.
CGGACCTCTCCCCGGGGGAGCTCACACTGACCTGGGCGTTCGACGGGCCCGAGACCGCGATCTGCCTCCTGCTCGCTCTGGACGGTCTCGAGGGCCAGCCCGACCTGCGGCGCGACGCGGCCGGCCGGTACGTGCTGGGCCCGCCGGCAGCCACCGAGGGTCCACGGCGGAGCGCGCGCTGCGTCCTCACCGGTCACGGGGAGGCGCTGAGCGTCGAGGCCTCCGGCGCGCTGGGCGGGCGGGCGTTCTACGACCCCGGCGAGGCGTACACCTTCCTCGGCGCGACCGACGAGCCCGCTGGGCCCGTCCTCCTGATCCCCGCCTCGACGGCCGCGCCACTGAAGCTGCGGCTCACCGTGTCCCCCGCACCCTGAGCTCGGTCGGAGAACGCCCCCGCCAGGCGGTGCTTTCTTCGACCGAACGTCCCGCTGCCGGCGCGGCGGAGGTGCCGCGCCTCACCAGCCCTCGGTGCGCTCCTTGAGCTCGCGGTAGGCACCCAGCACCTGCGGCGTCGGTTCCGCGCCGACGGTCCGCGAGCCGGTCAGCTCCCAGGCCGGCGGCTCCTCGGTGCCGGCGAGCGCCCAGGCGGCCTGGCGGGCGGCGCCGAGCGCCACGTACTCCGCCGGCGGGGCGAGGGTGACCTCGCGGCCGAAGATCCCCGGGGCCAGCTGCCGGACCGCCTCGCTGCGGGCGGCGCCGCCGATCAGGGTGATCCGTGCGGCGGTGGTGCCGGTGCGCTCCTCGAGGGCGGTGATGCCGTCGGCCAGCGAGCACAGCAACCCCTCGACGTAGGCGCGGGCCACGTCCTCGCGGGTGGTGGAGGTGCTCATGCCGGTGAGGGTGGCGCGGGCGTCGGGACGGTTGGGGGTGCGCTCGCCGTCGAAGTACGGCAGCAGCGTCACGCCGTGCGCGCCGGGCACGCTCGCGAGCGCCAGCTGTGCCATCTCCTCGTGGGTGACGCCCAGCAGGGCGCGGCCGGCCTCGAGGATGCGGGCGGCGTTGATGGTGGTGGTCATCGGCAGGAAGCGACCGGTGGCGTCCGCGAAGCCGGTGACGGTGCCGGAGGCGTCGTTCGGGCGCGCCTCGCTGACCATCGCGCACACGCCGGAGGTGCCGATGGAGACCGAGACGTCCCCGGGACCCTGCGAGAGGCCCAGCGCCGCCCCCATGTTGTCGCCCGTGCCGGCGGCGATCGCGGCGCCGGCGGGGGTGCGGGCCATGATCTCCTGCGCCCTGCCGGGCAGGCGGGGCAGCTCGAGCTCCGTGCCGAGCGCCAGCTGCACCAGCTCCGGCTTCCACTCCTCGGTGGCGGTGGAGTAGTACGCGGTGCCCGAGGCGTCGCCGCGGTCGGTGAAGGCCTCGCCCCCGCCGGCCAGGTGCCGGGAGACGTAGTCGTGGGGCAGCAGCACGCTCGCGGCGCGCTTCGCGTTCTCCGGCTCCTCGTCGCGCACCCAGCGCAGCTTGGAGGCGGTGAAGGAGGCGACCATGAGGCTGCCGATCTCCGCCACCGAGGCCTCCGCCCCGCCCATCTCCTCGATCAGCGCCGCGGCCTGCGGGGCGGAGCGGGTGTCGTTCCACAGCAGCGCGTCGCGCACCACCTCGCCGGCCCGGTCCAGCAGCACCATGCCGTGCTGCTGGCCGCCGACGGCCACGGCGTCGGCCTGCTCGAGCAGCGGCCCGGCGGCCTCGTCGGCCGCCGCGAGCCAGGCGCGGGGGTCCACCTCGGTGCCGTCGGGGTGCGCGGCGCGGCGCTCGTCGAGGACCTGTCCCGTCTCGGCATCGACGAGCAGGGCCTTGGTGGACTGGGTGGAGGAGTCGATTCCGAGAACCGTGGGGGCCATGGCGGGGTCCTTTGCGTCGAGAAGGGGGCGGCCGACGGTCGGGGCGCGCTCACCGTGGGCACTCCGAGGAATACCACAGCGAACGCGCCCCGACCACGGGAGGGGAGGCGGAGCAGGGCCCCGCCTCCCCGGGGTGACTCAGGCGCGGAAGCCGAGCAGGTGCTGCATGGCCAGCTGCTGGAGCTTCACGAAGCCGTAGTTGCGCTCCCCGGCCGTGTCCGCGTCGAAGTCCTCGAAGGCGGAGCGGTCGGCGAGCAGGTCTGCGAGGGACTCGCCCTCGGCGATGGTGGGCTGGGAGAGCTCGTCGATGCCCGAGTACTTCAGCGCCTCCTGGACCTCGGCGTCCTGGCGGAACGCGAGCGCGCGCTCCTTGAGCATCAGGTACATCTCCATGTTCGCGGCCGCGGAGTCGTACTGGCCCTGCTCGTGCTCGGTGCGCGAGGGCTTGAAGTCGAAGTGGCGAGCGCCCTCGTAGGCGCCGGGCTTGGACGGGAAGCCGTTCTCGAGCAGGTCGACGGTGAAGAAGGCGCTGATGAGATCGCCGTGGCCGAAGACGAGGTCCTGGTCGTACATCGGGCCGTGCTGGCCGTTGAGGTCGATGTGGAAGAGCTTGTCGCTCCACAGCGCCTGGGCGAGGCCGTGGGTGTAGTTCAGCGTGGCCATCTGCTCGTGCCCGGTCTCGGGGTTGATGCCGACGATGTCGCCGTGCTCGAGCTGCTCGATGAAGGCCAGGGCGTGGCCGACGGTGGGCAGGAAGATGTTGCCGCGGGGCTCGTTGGGCTTGGGCTCCAGGCCGATCTTCAGGTCGTAGCCCTGGTCCTTGATGTAGCCGGCCACGGTGTCCAGGCCCTCGCGGTAGCGCTCGAGGGCGGCGTGGAGGTCCTTGGAGCCGTCGTACTCCGAGCCCTCGCGGCCGCCCCACATGACGAAGGTCGAGGCGCCGAGCTCCGCGGCGAGGTCGACGTTGGCGAGCACCTTGCGCAGGCCGAAGCGGCGCACCGAGCGGTCGTTGGAGGTGAAGGCGCCGTCCTTGAAGACGGGGTGGGCGAAGGTGTCGGTGGTGACCATCTCGATCACCAGACCGGTCTCCTCGGTGACCTTCTTCAGCTGGTCGATGATCTGCTGGCGCTCCGCGGGGGTCGCGTCGAAGGGCACCACGTCGTTGTCGTGGAAGGTGAAGCCCCAGGCGCCCAGCTCGGCGAGGCGGCGGATGTGGGCGGAGAGCTCGAGCGGCGGGCGGGTGGCGAGGCCGAACTGGTCACGGGCCTCCCAGCCGGTGGTCCACAGGCCGAAGGAGAACTTGTCGTCGCGGGTGGGGGTGGGTGCGGTCATGGTGTGCACTCCTTCGTCGGAGGATCGCGCGGGCGGTGCCCGCGGCTGGTGGTGTGCCAGGGTCGCCACCGAGCCTAGCACCCTTAGTAAGTTTCCGTTACTAACCGGGACGTGCCACCCTGTCCTGCACAGCCCGACGGGTCGATCCCCCTCGGCGTCAGGAGTCCCGATGCAGTCCACCCATCTGCGAGAGCACAACCTCTCCGCGATCCTCCGCGCCCTCGCGACCTCCTCGGCGCCCACCTCCCGCGCAGGCCTGGCGAAGCTCACCGGGCTCACCAAACCCACCGTGTCGAAGCTGGTCGAGGAGCTCATCGACGCCGAGCTCGTCCAGGAGGGCACGCCCCTCTCCGGAGGCACCGGACGGCCGATGGTCCCGCTGCAGCCGGCCGAGGGGACCCTGCTCGCGATCGGGCTCGAGATCGCCGCCGACCGCCTCTCCTGCCTGGGCACCGACCTGGCCGGCCGGGAGATCGCCCGGCGCGAGGTCCGGGCGGATGTCGCCGCGCAGCGCCCCGCGGAGGTCGTCGCGCAGTGCGCCGAGCTCGTGGCCGCGCTGCGCGCCCAGGTGCCCCGCCTGCCCCTGACCGGGGTGGTCGCCGCGGTGCCCGGCCGTATCTCCCCCGGGGACGGGCGGGTGCTCTCGGCACCGAACCTGGGCTGGGTCGACGTCCCCTTCCTGCGCGCGCTCGCGGAGCGTGAGGAGCTGGCCGGAGTGGGCGTCCGCGCCCAGAACGACAACCGGCTCTCGGTGCTCACCGAGATCGACCACCGGCCCGGCGAGTCCTTCGTCTACGTGCGCGGCTCGACGGGCGTGGGCGGCGCCGTGGTGCTGGGCGGCACGCTCCTGGACGGCCTGCACGGCTGGGCGGGCGAGTTCGGGCACACGGTGGTCGCCCCCGGGGGTGCGCTGTGCCGCTGCGGCCGGCGCGGCTGCCTCGAGGCCTATATCTCCGCGCACGCCCTGCGCAGCCAGGCCGGGCTGGGCCCCGAGGTCCCCCTCGAGGGCCTCGTGGACGCCCTGGCCCGCAGCGCCTCGCGCACCGAGGTGATCGGCACCATCGGCCGCAGCCTCGGGATCGCGATCGCGAACGCGCTGAACGTCCTGGACCTGTCCACCGTGGTGCTCTCGGGCTACCTCTCCCCGATCGCCGAGGAGATCGCCCCGGTGGTCCGGGAGACCGTCGAGGCCCACGCCCTCGCGGCGGACATCGGACCGATCGCGATCGAACGCTCCGACGGCCTCGCGGACCCGGCCCTGCACGGGGCGGCGCGCGCCGCCCTGCAGCCGGTGTTCGAGGATCCCGGCGCCTGGATCCCGCGCCTGCGCTGAGCGCGGCGGGCCATCACGCGGATCAGGCCGGCGGGGCCGTCGACTCGCGCTCGATGAGGTGGGTCTCGAGCTTGAAGGGATGGGCGAACAGCCCCGCGTCCGAGGACAGGGCCAGGACCCGCTCGATGGCGACCTGCCCCATGGAGAACAGCGGCTGCCGCACGGCCGTGAGCTGCGGGTGCGTCCACTGCGCGATCATCGTGTCGTCGAAGCTGACCACGCTGAGCTGCTCGGGGATCTCGATCCGGCGCTGCCGGGCGGCGCGCAGCGCGCCGACGGCGAGGGTGTCCGCGACGGCGAAGATCGCCGTGGGCGGCTCGGGCAGCGCCAGCAGGCGCTCGGCACCGCTCTGACCGTCCTCGTAGGAGAAGTTGCCGTGCTCGATGAGGGCCCGCTCGGGGCGGATCCCGGCCTGGCCGAGGGCGGAGTGGTATCCGTGGAGGCGCTGCCGGGCGGGGACGGAGTCGTCCGGCCCTGCGAGCACCCCGATCCGGCGGTGCCCCAGGTCCACCAGGTGCTGGACGGCGGTGCTGCCGCCCTCCCAGTTGGTGGCGGAGATCGTGACGATGCCCTGGACGTCCGGCTCGACGGTGACGGGGTCGATGGCGATCAGCGGCAGCGAGAGGTCGCGGCTCCAGCGGGCATGGCGGGCGTTGATCGGGGTGGTGACGAGGACGACCCCCTCGACGCCGCGGGAGGCGGCCTCCACCATCCACGCCCGCGAGACGCCCTCGGAGGTCTGGTCGCCGCTGACGACGACGAGGTCCACGTCCGCCCGGTGCGCCGCCTTCTCCGCCCCTTCGAGCACCTGCAGGGAGTAGGGGCTGGTGAGGGTGTCGAAGTGGATGAGCACGGCACGCCGCCGGTCCTCCTCCCGGCGCTTGGGCTGGTATCCCAGCTCGCTGGCCGCCTCGGAGACGGTGGCTCGCGTGCTGTCGCGGACGTCGGCCCGCCCGTTCATCACCTTGGACGCGGTGGCCATGGAGACCCCGGCCCGCTCCGCGACGTCCTTGAGGGTGACGCGGTTCTGCGTCCCACCCGGCTCGCTCATCGCCATCACCTCACCTCGTCCTCCCGCCCTCGGCACGCGCACGAGGGCACGGCCGGAGCGCACGTCCGGTCGCGCTCCAGCCTAGTCCAGAAACTTTCGTGACCGACCGTCGGTCGCGTCAGCCGGTTCAGCCCTTGACCGAGCCGAGCATGATCCCCGAGACGAAGTACCGCTGCACGAACGGATACACGCACAGGATGGGGATCAGGATCAGGATCATCGTCACGGACTGGATGTTCGCGTTGAGATCGGCGGCGCTGCCGCCGGAGGCCGCCGCCCCCTCGGAGGCCGCCGTCGAGGCGCCCGCGATGAGGTTCCGCAGGAACAGCGTCACCGGGAACAGGTCCGTCTCGGTGAGATAGAGGAACGCCCCGAACCAGTCGTTCCAGTACTGCACCGAGTAGAAGAGCACCATCGTCGCGATGACCGCCTTGGACAGCGGCAGCACGATCCGGAAGAAGATGCCGAACCAGGTGAGCCCGTCGATGTGCGCCGCCTCCTCGAGCTCCGTCGGGAGGTTCTCGAAGAAGGCCTTCATGACCAGCAGGTTGAACACCGACAGCGCCGGCGGCAGGATCACCGCCCACATCGTGTTCTTCATCCCCAGCGAGGAGATGAGTACGTAGTTGGGCACGATGCCGCCGTTGAAGAACATCGTGAACACCGCGATCCCGATGAGGAGACCGCGCCCCCGCAGGTGCTTCTTCGACAGCACGAAGGCGTAGGTCGTGGTCAGCGTCATCGCGATCGCGGTGCCGATGACCGTGTACACCACGGTGTTGCCGTAGCTGCGCCAGAAGGCCCCGTTGTTCGCGACCGCCCGATAGGTGTCCAGGTTGACATCCACCGGCAGGAGGTTCACCTGGCCGGCGTTGATCGCCGCCGCCGAGCTGAAGGACTGCGCGAGCAGCATGAGGAACGGGTAGAGCATCGTCGCGCACAGCAGCAGCAGCGCGACGGTGTTGACCACCGTGAACACCTTGTACGCGGTGGAGTCCTTGATCCTGGAGCCCTTGGGCGTCACCGGCGCCCGCCGGGGCGCGTCCTGCGCCATCGCATCGATCACCACAGGCTCGTCCCCACCAATCGCTTCGAGATGTAGTTGGCGGTCATGACCATGGCGAATCCGATGATCGCCTGGAAGAGGCCGATGGCCGCCGCATAGCTGAGATTGTTCGACACCAGGCCCACCCGGTACAGGTAGGTCGAGATGACGTCCGCCGTCTCATAGGTCATGGGGTTGTACAGCAGCAGGACCTTCTCGAACCCGACGTTGAGGAAGTTGCCGATGTTGAGGATCAGCAGGGTGACCATCGTGGGCCGGATCCCCGGGATCGTCACGTGCCAGGTCTGCTGCCAGCGGTTCGCCCCGTCGATCCGCGCCGCCTCGTAGAGGGCGTCGTCCACCGCGGTGAGCGCCGCGAGGTACAGGATCGTGCCCCAGCCCACCGTCTGCCAGGCCTCGGAGGCCACATAGATGAAGCGGAACCATTCGGGGCGCTGGAGGAAGAGGACGGGGTCCCCGCCGAAGGCCTCGACGATCTGGTTCACCGTGCCGTGCAGGGAGAGCAGCTGATAGACCATGCCCACCACGATCACGACCGACAGGAAGTGCGGCAGATAGCTGATCGACTGGACGACCCGCTTGAAGTGGGTGCGGCGCACCTCGTTGAGCATGAGCGCGAGGATGATCGGCAGCGGGAAGCAGACCACCAGGGTCAGCCCGCCGATGATCGCGGTGTTCGCGAACACGTGCCAGAAGGCGGGGTCGTGGATGAACATGTCCACGTAGAGCATCCCCACCCATTCCTCGCCGAAGATGCTCCCGCCCGGCTGGAAGCGCCGGAACGCGATGACATTCCCGAGCATGGGGATGTAGCGGAAGATCGCGAGGAAGATCAGCGGCGCGACGGCCAGGGAGTACAGCGGCCAGTCGCGCTTGAGGGCACGTCGCCACCCGCCTGGCCGGCGCGTCAGGGCCGGCCGCGAGCGTGACGTCGCCGCGGGGGTCGGCGTCGTCTCCGTCGTGGTCATGGGCGCACCTCCCTCCCGGGCGCCGCGGGGTGGGCGCTCATCCGTTCGCCTCGACGAAGCGCTGGCGGGCGCCGTTGATCAGCTCCATGTAGCGGGGCAGGCCGGCGGCGTCGAGCTCGCCGAGGAAGGCGTCCCACTCCTCCATGTCGCGCTCGCCCATGATGAACTGCAGCGTCGCCGTGTCCACGGCATCCTTGAGCGGCGTCGCCATGAGCGAGGCCTGCTCGAGCTCCGTCTGGTCCAGCGGTGCCGGGGGGATCGGGTCGCGCGGGGTGCGCGTGGTGAGCACGTCGTCGATGTACTGGACGAAGGCGGGGGTGTTGTAGGACTCCTTGAGCGCGCGGGACTCGGTGGACTCCGACGGGAAGGTGGAGAACCCCAGGTCGATCTTGATATCGGTCTCCGCGCCGGAGTTGATCGACATGTCGTCCAGCGAGAACTCGTCCATCAGCTCGATGGTGCCGTCCTCGGCCTTGGTGTAGTTCACGTCCCTCTCGCCCCAGCGCAGCATCTCGCGCGCCTCGGGGTTGAAGTAGAGCCAGTCGACGAACTGCAGCGTGGCCAGGAAGTTCTCCGACTCCAGGATCGAGGAGCTGAGCATGAAGCCGTGCCAGAAGTTCCGCGGCTCGACCACCTCGCCGGCGATGCCCGCCGGCGGCGGGATGAGGGTCACCTCGAAGTTCCCCTCACCGACGGTCTCGTTCAGCGCCTGGGCGAACTCGATCGCGGTGCCGGAGGAGCCGGAGGCGGCGAAGCAGAGCTCGTTCGCGAACTTCTCGTCGACCCCCGCGGCACCGCTGCCGTCGTTCGAGGCGGTGAGGGACTCGCGGTCCAGCAGGCCCTCCTCGACGAGGGTGCGGAAGTACTCGACCAGCTGCTTGTACCCGTCGGTGGTCGCGGCGTAGACGAGCTCGTCGCCGTCGCCGTCGATCCGACCGTCACCGAAGCCCCAGCCGGCGATCGTGCCGAAGCCGTGGGCGGCGTAGTTGAGCATCGACTGGGCCTCGAAGCCGTCCGCCAGCGGCGTGGAGTCGGGGTACTCCTCCTTGATGAGCAGGAGCGCGTCGTGCAGCTCCTCCCAGGTGGTGGGCACGCCGCCGGCGACGTCGTCGAAGACGTCCTTGCGGACCACGAGGCTGAAGACGGGGACGGAGACCTCCTGCAGGCCCGGCAGCATGTAGTACTTGCCGTCGGCCTGCTTGATGTTGTCGATCATCTCGCCGAGCTCCCACTCCTCGACGTACTTCTGGAAGTTCGGCATGTGCTCGACGTAGTCGCTCATGGGCACCACCGCCCCGGAGGAGACGAAGGGCGAGTCCTCCCCGGTGTAGACCAGCGGGATGAGGGTGGGGGCGTCGCCGGCGCTGATGAGGAGGCTGCGCTTCTCCGTGTGATCGCTGAACGGGATGTGCGTGAGCGTCAGCTCGACGTTCGTCAGCTCCTTGATGTGCTCGAAGATCCGCCAGGTGTCCTCGACCGGGACGTCGGGCCAGTCGGTCCACAGGATGCCGACCTCCATGGGCTCGGTGGCCGTGAACTGGGTATCGGCCGCGTAGTCCTCCATCGCGCCGACGTTCTGCGTCTCCAGGTCCACGTCCTCGCCGGAGCCGGAGGCCCCGCCGGAGCTGCAGGAGGCCAGCGCCACGGTGCTGAAGGCGGCGGCGGACAGGCCGACGAAGCTCCGTCGGGTGGTGGTGAAGGGGAAGGGGCGGGGCATCGACATGGCCGTCTCCTCATCGAGTTCGGTGCCGGACCGGATGGTGCGGCGAAGGGCGAAGCGGGGGAATCGGTGCTGCAGGGGCCTCCGGGAGCCGAGGGAGCTCGGCGTCCCCTCGGTCGAGGAGACCCTCCGGGAAGGCCGCGGCCCCCGGCGCTCACCCTGTGACGCCGACGGCCCGGGGCTCCCGAGGACGGGAGTCCACCGCGGCTCTCGAGCGAGCGACTGTGCTGCTCGAGTTGCCGCAATTTTCGTCAAGCTTTCGTTCTGTCGCTCAACCTAGCGGGCACTGTGGTCCGGGTCAAGCATTCCCCTGAGCAACGCCAGAGAACCGACCGCGATACTCGTTCTCGTGTCTGACCTGGCAATACCCTGCCCGGGTCGTCACGCCTGCCACCATGCGACCTCCTCCGGAGAGGTCACAGTCCTGCAACATCCCCTGGACAGAGCTCGAAACTTTCGGCCAGGATGGGTGTCACCGCCGGCCGGCTCCTGCCCGGCATCACCCCAGGAGGACCTATGACGCCCGCCTCTCGCCGCCGCGGCTTCTTCCTCGAGATCGCCGAGGGCCTGTACTGGTTCCTGGTGGTCGACGTGATGATCGCGCTGAGCGCGACGCCGACGGTCGTGGTGTGGCTGCTGCTGCAGCCCGGACCCCTGAGCCCGGTGCTGTTCGTCCTCGCCGCGCTGCCGCTGCTGCCGGCGGCCACGGCCGCCCTGCACGCCGTGCACCGCTGGCGCGCCGAGCCCGAGGGCGAGCTGGAGCCCGCCCGGCAGTACCTCCGCGGGTATCGGGCCACGGTGCTCGAGAGCCTGCGCGTCGGGGGCCCGCTCCTCGCCCTCCTCGCGCTCGTCTCCCTCCAGCTCGCCTCGTGGGAGCCCGCCGGCGCCGGAGCGCTCCGCGCGACGCTCCTCGTCCTGGGGGGCCTGAGCCTGCTGATCCTGCTCCGTGGACTGTCGATCGTCTCCCGCTTCACCTTCCGCGTCCGCGACGTCTACCGTCTGACCGTCTTCACACTGCTCACGCGACCGCTGAGCACCCTCGCCCTGCTCTCTCTGGGCGTGCTGACCCTGGGGATCCTCCTCGTCGTCGGGGAGTTCCTGCTCCCGGTCGCGGCGTCCCTGCTGGCGCTCGCCCTGTGGGCCTCCGAGCGGCCTGTCGCCCAGCTGATCACCGAGCAGTTCGTCGCCGCTCCGGGCGGGGCCGAAAGCGATGCCACCGCTGTCGTGGCCGCGAGCGCCGACGCCGAGGCTCCCCGCACGCAGCGCTGAGCGCCCGGCCGGAGGGTCCTCCGGCCGGGCGCTCCACGTCGATCCGTGGTCAGGGCCTCCCGCTCGGCGTGGCGCCCACGGTCGCCCCCTGCGGCGCGGCCGGCGCCGGGGCATCGATCGGGGCGACCTGCACCGGGGTCCGCAGCTCGGCACCGCCCGGCGGGATCGTCCGCGTCGGCCCCTGGACATGGAAGACCCCCTCCAGCCGCGTGTCCTCGCTCGAGGTGCCCACGCGCACGCGCAGCTCCCCCGGCTCGACGATGCGCCGGAGGTCCGCGCCCGTGAAGGAGGTGCGATCGGCGTGCAGCGAGAAGGTCACGCGCGCGCTCGCGCCGGCGGGCAGATCCACCTTGGCGAAGCCGACCAGTCGCTTCAGCGGCCGCACCACGCTGGCCACGGGGTCGCTGAGGTAGAGCTGGACGACCTCCTTGCCGCCGCGGGCGGAGTGGTTGGTGACGGTCGCCGAGACCTCGACCGTCCCGTCGGCGGGGATCGAGGTCGCGGAGAGCTGCAGGTCGGAGCACTCGATGCGGGCGTAGCCGAGCCCGTGGCCGAAGGGGAACAGCGGCTTGGGGTCGAGGGCCGAGATGCCGTCGCTCTCCCAGGCCAGCACGGGGGAGAGATAGGTGCCCGGCTGGCCGCCCACCCCGTCCGGGATGCCGACGGGGAGGCGCCCCGAGGGGTTCACGCGGCCGGAGAGCACTCCGGCCAGGGCGCTCGCGCCCTCCTCCCCCGGCATGAAGGCCTGGAGGATCGCGCGGGCTCGGCCGTGGTACGCGCCCAGCGCGTACGGCCGTCCGCTGAGGACGACGAGCACCACCGGCGTACCGGTCGCGAGGACGGCCTCGACGAGCTCGTGCTGGGCCCCGGGCAGGGCGAGACTCTCGACATCGCAGCCCTCCCCGGAGGTGCCGGCGCCGAACAGGCCGGCGAGATCGCCGACCCCGAGCACGGCGAGCTCGGCGCCGCGGGCCGCCTCCACCGCCTCGGCGATGCCCTCGGTGCCGGGGTCGGTGAAGCCGGTGCCGGCGACGGTGGCCAGACGGGTCCCGGGGAACTCGGCGGCGAGCGCCTCGGCCAGGGAGGGCACGGCGACGGAGGTGCCGGCGTCCTCGAGGCGCGAGAGCACGTGGTTGGTGAAGCTGTAGCAGCCCAGGAAGCTCCGCGGCTGCACGGCGGCCGGGCCGATCAGGGCGATCGAGGACGGCGCCCGCCCGTCGGCCGATGGATCTCCCAGCGGGAGCAGGCCGTGGGGATTGTCCAGCAGGATGATCGACTCCTCCGCCATGCGGCGCGCGAGCGCGCGAGCGTCGGCGGGATCGAGGTCGATCGCCTCGCCGGTCCGGGAGGCGTCGAACTCCGGGTCCAGCAGTCCCAGCTCCACCTTCTGGCGCAGGATCCGGCGCACGGCGGTGTCGAGCAGCGCCTCGTCGAGACCCCCGTCCCGGACGGCCTCGACGAGGTGGGGGAAGGCCGTCGCCTCGGGCAGCTCGATGTCCAGGCCCGCGCTCAGCGCGGCGATCGCCGCGGCCCGATCGTCCTCGACCACGCGGTGCATCGACTGCAGGAAGCTCACCGCCCAGTAGTCGGCGACCACGGTGCCCTCGAAGCCCCAGGCCTCCCGGAGCAGCTCGGTGAGCAGCCAGCGATTCGCGGCGGGCGGGACGCCGTCGAGGTCCGCGTAGGAGTTCATCACCGCGCCCACCTCGCCGTGGCGCACGGCCATCTCGAAGGGCACCAGGTCCACGTCCTGCAGCTCGCGCTGCCCGATGGAGACCGGGGCGTGGTTCCGGCCCGCGCGGGAGGCGGCGTGGCCGGCGAAGTGCTTGAGCGTGGCGATGACGCCCTCGGACTGCAGCCCGCGCACGTACTCGGTCGCCAGCGTGCCGGTGAGATAGGGGTCCTCCCCCATCGTCTCCTCGATGCGTCCCCAGCGGTAGTCGCGCACCACGTCCAGGACCGGCGCGAGCCCCATGTGGGCGCCGATCGCCCGCATGTCGGCCCCGATCCGCCGCGCCATCTCCCCGATCAGGGCGGGGTCGAAGCTGGCGCCCCAGGCGATCGCGGCGGGATAGGTGGTCGCGCCGTGGGCCATGAGCCCGGTCAGGCACTCCTCGTGGACCAGCGCGGGCACGCCGTGCGGGGAGCCGTCGACCACTGCCTGCTGCATGCCGCGCAGGTTCGCCACCCCCTCCTCCGGGGTCATCGGCGCGCTCCCGTAGGGACGGGTGAGGTGCCCCAGCCCGGTGGTCACCGCCGCCTCGAAGGGATCACGGCCCTCCTCGAAGGTGGACTGCATCGGAGCGAAGCCCTCGGCGTCCCTGAGAGCAGGGCGCTTCCAGTAGCTGCCCAGCTGGGCGGTCTTCTCCTCGAGCGTCATCGCGGCGAGCAGCGCCTCGACGCGCTCGTCGGTGCTGCGGCCCCGGTCGTTCCACAGGGGAAGGGTCATGATGCTCCTTCGCGCGGGCCCAGACCGGCGGTGCGAGCGGTGCCGACGACGACGTCGGGACCGCTCGCGACGGCACTCCGCAGCAGCTGGGCCAGATCAGTTTCAGCAATCTTTTCGACTACTTTCGGTGGTGGGAGCGTACGATACGGGGATGACGTGGTCAACCGATCCGGTCCGATAGGGTGGGCACCGGAGGCACGCCGCATCGTCGGGGACTGCCGGAAAGCGGTGCCCCGCGCGCTCACCTGCTGGTCGGGGAGGCATGAGGCGACCGCGAGAGCAGGGATACCACAGCCCGGACGATGAGGCCCGCCCCGACCCCTCTACCGAAACTTTCTCTCAGGAGCAGTGCTTCACCGATGACCACGACGCATCCTCCCTCCGGTCCGCTGCGGATCGGCATGGTCGGCTACGGCTTCATGGGCGCCGCCCACTCCCATGCCTGGCGCACCGCCCACCGCTTCTTCGACCTGCCGCTCACGCCCGAGCTGCGCACGATCGCCGGCCGCACCGCCTCGGCCGTCCAGGACGCCGCGCAGCGCTACGGCTTCGCGCAGTCCACCACCCGCTGGCAGGACCTCGTCGAGGACCCGGAGATCGACGTGGTCGACATCTGCACCCCCGGCGACACCCACGTCGAGATCGCCCTGGCCGCCCTCGCGGCCGGCAAGCACGTGCTGTGCGAGAAGCCGCTGGCGAACTCCGTCGAGGACTCGGCGCGGATGACGGAGGCCGCCGCCGCGGCCAGCGCCCGGGGAGCACGCTCGCTGTGCGGGTTCTCCTATCGCCGCACGCCCGCGCTCGCCTACGCGCGCCAGCTGGTGGCCGAGGGCGCCGTGGGCGAGATCCGGCAGATCCGCGCCCAGTACCTGCAGGACTGGCTCTCCGACGCCGATGCTCCGATGACCTGGCGCCTGGACAAGGAGCTGGCCGGCTCGGGGGCGCTGGGAGACATCGGCGCCCACATCATCGACCTCACGCAGTGGCTCTCCGGCCAGCGGATCGCCCAGGTCTCCGGCACGCTGGAGACCGTCGTCCCCACCCGCCCCGCGGCGGGCACCGCGCAGGGACTCGGCGGCAAGGGCGACGCCTCCGGCGAGCGCCAGGCGGTCACGGTCGACGACGTCGCCCTGTTCACGGCCCGCTTCGAGTCGGGCGTGCTGGGCTCCTTCGAGGCGACCCGCGTGGCGCAGGGTCGCAAGAACGCCATGCGCGTGGAGATCAACGGCTCCGACGGGTCGATCGCCTTCGACTTCGAGCGGATGAACGAGCTCGAGGTCTACGACGCGACCGCCGCACCCGGCCGGCAGGGCTTCACCCGGGTCCTCACCACCGAGCCGGAGCACCCCTACGCCGCCAACTGGTGGCCGACCGGCCACGGCCTGGGCTACGAGCACACCTTCACCCACCAGATCGCGGACCTCGTCACCGCGATCGGCGAGGGCACCGACCCCTCCCCCTCCTTCGAGGAGGCGCTGCAGGTCCAGCGCGTCCTCGCCGCCGTCGAGTCCTCCGCGTCCGACGGCTCCCGATGGACCACCACCGACTCCCAGGAGGCCACCCGATGACCACCTCCCGCACCGCACTCGTCGTCCGCGGCGGCTGGGACGGGCACCAGCCCGTCGAGGCCACGGACCTCTTCATCCCCTTCCTCGAGAGCAGCGGCTTCACCGTCCGCGTCGAGGAGTCGCCCGCGATCTACGCCGACGCGGAGTACATGGCGACCGTCGACCTGATCCTCCAGTGCAACACCATGAACACCATCGAGCGTGAGGAGTTCGAGGGGCTGCGCGCGGCCGTCGAGGCCGGAACCGGCCTGGCTGGCTGGCACGGCGGCATCGCGGACTCCTACCGCAACAACTCCGACTACCTCACCCTCATCGGCGGGCAGTTCGGCTGCCACCCGGGCAAGCACCCGGACGAGCGCACCGGGGAGCAGTCGGACAACTACGTCCCCTACACCGTGACCATGCTGCCCGCCGCGGCGGAGCACCCCATCACGGCCGGGATCGGCGACTTCGACCTGGTCACCGAGCAGTACTGGGTGCTGTGCGACGACTACATCGACGTGCTCGCCACCACCACGCAGAAGGTCCGCGACTGGGACGCCTGGGACCGGGAGATCACCTCCCCGGCGATCTGGACCCGCCAGTGGGGCAAGGGGCGCCTGTTCGTCGCGACCCCCGGCCACCGCGTCGAGGTGCTCGAGGATCCGAACGTCCGCACCATCATCGAGCGGGGACTGCTGTGGGCCGCTCGCGGCAGCGAGCAGCCCTACGGCGACCACCGCGCGCCGGGTCACGCCGCGACCGCGCAGGGGGTGACCCGATGAGGATCGGCATGATCGGATGCGGCGTCATCTCGAAGCAGTACCTGGCCAGCTTCGACGTGCTGCCGGACGTGCAGCTCGTCGCGGTCGCGGACCTGGACCGCTCCCGCGCCGAGGCCGCGGTCGAGGGGCGGGAGGGCGTGCGGGTGCTGAGCGTCGAGGAGCTGCTGGTGGATCCCGAGGTGGACACCGTCCTGAACCTCACCATCCCCGCCGCGCACGCCGAGGTGGACCTGAAGGCCATCGCGGCGGGCAAGAACGTGTACTCGGAGAAGCCCTTCGCCGTGACCACCGAGGAGGGCGCGCAGGTGCTCGCCGCTGCGCGGGAGGCGGGGGTGCTCGTCGGCAGCGCCCCGGACACCGTGCTCGGCACCGGCACCCAGACCGCCCGCACCGCGATCGACCAGGGCGTCATCGGCGCCCCCGTCGCCGCCATGGCCACCATGGTCACGCCCGGCCACGAGCGCTGGCACCCGCAGCCGGACTTCTACTACGTGCCCGGCGGCGGGCCCCTGCTGGACATGGGCCCGTACTACATCCACGCCCTGGTCACGCTCCTGGGCCCGGTCTCCGCCGTGATCGGCGCGGGCAGCCGCCTGCGCTCCGAGCGCACCATCGGCTCCGGTCCCCGCGAGGGCGAGACCATCCCGGTCACCACCGACACCCACGTCACCGGGGTGCTGGTGCACGAGAGCGGTGCCCTCTCCACCCTCGTCATGAGCTTCGACGCGGTCGCCTCCTCGGCGCACCCGATCGAGGTCCACGGCACCGAGGGCACCCTCGCGGTCCCGGACCCCAACCGCTTCGACGGCGACGTCGCGGTGCGGCGCCTGAGCGGCGCCGACTGGGAGACGCTGCCGGTGACCGGCGGCTACCGCGAGGCCGGACGCGGCATCGGCCTGCAGGACATGGCCACGCGCGGAGAGGGCCTGCGGGCCAGCGGCGAGCTGGGCCAGCACGTGCTCGAGGTGATGAATGCGGTGCTCGACTCCGCCCGCAGCGGCCACCGCGTGGAGATCGCGAGCACGGTGGAGCGGCCCGAGGCCGTCGCCGCCGAGGGCGTGCCCGCGCAGGGCTGAGCGACCTCTCCGGGGGCCGCGCCGGGGCGTTCGCGCCGGCGCGGCGTCTTGTCGGCCCTCCCGCGGTGGTGTCGTCCTCCGCGGCCGTGCAACGGCACTCCTCCAGGGGACAGCGACGACCGTTCTCACCGCGGTGGGGCGCGGGCTCAGGGTGTTCAGAGCCAATATTCGTGCAGGTGGACCTCGGAGAAGCCTCATCGGCTCAAATATTGGCTCTGTTTCGCTTCGGCCGTGCCCGACGAGCGAGAAGTCCTAGCCGGTGGTCGCGTTCCTCGTGCTGGTGGCGGGGCCCACGAGGGCGAGCCCGTCACAGGGTCCAGATGACCGGGACCAGCACGATCTTGACGACGATGGAGAAGGCGAAGAGGGTCGCGTAGGCGGCCTCGATGCGCTCGTCGGCGCGCTTGGAGTTCGCGGCGTCGAGGACGGCGGGCTGCCCGAGGAAGCCGGCGACGGCGCCGGCCGCGCGCGGGGCGGAGAGGTTCAGCGCCCAGCGCGCGGCCAGCAGCACCGTCACGCAGCCCAGCACCGCGACCGTCGCGGAGAGCACCGCCGCGCGCCACGCAACCGGAGAGGCGAGCACGGAGGCGACATCCGGGCCCGCGGTGAGGCCCAGCCCGGCGAGGAAGAGCAGCAGGCCCAGCTGGCGCAGCGTCACGGTGGCGGTGCCCGGCAGCGCCCACACCACCGGCCCCGTGCGGCGCAGCGCGCCCAGCATCATGCCCATCAGCAGCGGTCCGGCCGCCGGGCCCAGGGAGAAGCTGCCGCCGCCCGGCATGGGCACGGTGACCAGGCCCAGGGCCAGACCCAGCACCAGCCCGAGGCCCAGGGAGAGGACGTCGAGCTCGCTCGCCTTGCGGTCGGAGTCGCCGAGGAAGTCGTGGACGGCATCGAGCTGCGCCCGGTCCACCACCACCGCGAGCCGGTCGCCCGGCTCGAGCACGAGGTCGTCGCGGGCCAGCAGCTCGAGGTCGCCGCGCCGCACGCGGGTGGCGACCGCGCCGAAGCGCACCGGGAGGTTCAGCTCGGCGATCGACCGGGAGGCGAGATCCGGGTTGGAGACCGTGAGCCGGGTGAACTCCACCAGTGAGCGGTCATGGGCGATGTGGTGCTCGCTGCGCTCGCCGAGCTCCTCGGTCACGGCGTCGACGTCCTCCGGCATCCCGACGGCGACCACCTCGTCCCCGGCCAGGAGGTCCTCTCCGGGCACGATCACCCGCACCCGGCCGTCGCGGCGGAGATAGGAGAAGCGCACCCTCTGCTCGTGCCAGGGCGGCACGTCCCGCAGGTTCACGGCATCCAGCACGTGCACGGTGCGCGAGGACAGGCTCCGCCCGGCGAGCGCGGGGGTGTCGCGGCGCCCCGGCCAGCGGCGGTTCACCACGGCGGAGACCAGCACGATCCCGATGATCACGCCGATCGGGTAGGCGAAGGCGTAGCCCACCGAGGGGGCGGAGGTGCCGGTCAGGCGGCCCGCGGCGTCCAGGGCCGGTGCCGCGGTGAGCGCGCCGGTGAATAGACCCAGCGTGAGGTCCTCGGCCAGACCCAGCGCGTGGCCCAGCATGATGGAGGTGATCGCCGCGACCACCGTCCCCGCCGTGGCGGCGAGCAGCAGCGGCAGGTGGCGGTTCAGGGAGCCGAAGAACGCCGCTCCGGCGGAGACGCCGACGGTGTAGACGAACAGGGCCAGACCCAGCGTCTGCACGAAGTCCATGCCGGCGCCGAGACCGGGCGCGAGGGCCGAGAGCGCGAGACCGGTGAACAGCGCCCCGGCGGCACCGAAGCGGACCCGGCCGAAGGGGATCGCTCCCAGCACCGCCCCGGTGGCCACCACCAGGAACAGCGTGAGCAGAGGGCTCCCCTCGAGGACGTCGATCACTCTCAGCCTTTCCCGGGCCCGCGACCTCGCACCGTGCTGGCGCGCATCGAGCGCGGGCACCGCGGTGTGGAACGTGGCTCCACGATAGTCCCGGGACCGGCGGTGCGGTCGCGGAGTTGTCCGAGGTCACGGCGGCAGGCGCTCCCGGCGATGGGGCGAGGGGCACCGATGTCGGATGTGCCGCTCTCTGCACGCATCCCGGCACATCCGACCTCGAGGCGGGCGCCGGGGCCGCGGCGCTCAGCCGAAGGACAGGGGGAGCATCCGGCCCCGGACGCCCAGGGCATCGAGCTCGGCACGCTCGGCCGCCGTGGCGGCGCGGCGGCCGGTCGCCACGCGCAGCGCGTCGGCGTCGGCCCAGGCGGCGGGCAGGCGCACCCGCAGGCGCCGCTCGACCAGGTCCCGGGCGGCGGCGAGCCCCTCGGCGGGCGGCTCGGGGGCCTCGGCGCGGAGCCCCGCCGGGAGGTGCGCGACGAGGTCGAGGTGGTGCAACGTCCACTCGAGCACATAGGCGCCCAGGTAGTCGCGGACCGTGAGGGTCATGCCGCGGGTGGTCACGGGCAGGTCCGGGTGGGCGAGGCGGGCGGCGCGCTCGGCGGCCGCTCCCAGGTCCTCGAGGTGGTCGCGCAGGAGGCCGGGGTCCTCGTAGGCCGCGGCGAGGCGCACGGTCAGCGCATCGTGCGGATCCTGGCCGTCCGGGGGCTCGGGCGTCGGTCGCCAGTAGCTGAGGGCGTCGTCCGTGGGGGCGGTCTCCGCGGGTGTGGCCAGCGTGATCAGCACGTCCTGGGCGTCGATGACCAGGTGCGCGACGAGGTCCCGCACCAGCCAGCCCCGGCATCCGGAGGGCTCGGCGAAGGCGGAGTCGGGCAACGCGGCCACCGCGGAGCGCAGGGCCGACCAGGTCAGCGCGAACAGGTCCACGCGCTCACGCTAGCAACCCGCGTCCCGCGCCCGGGACCGCCCATCTGCTGGGCAGCCTGGCAACAGGCGGCACTCCCCTGCCACCATGAGCGTGGTGCAGGACACTTCTAGGGCTCCAGGGCATCCCCCTGGACCCGGCACCGGGGGCCACGTGGCCCCGCCCGGGCCCGGAGCGCCCGACCCGCGAGGACGCGGTCCGTCGTCGTCGATGCATCCCACCCCTCCGTCCCTCCTCCAGCTCGAAAGGCACCCATGCTCAACGTCGCGGTGATCGGCACCGGCGCCATCTCCGACCAGCATCTGTCCGCATATCTCGACGCCGGGGAGGAGGTGCGGCTGGTCGCGCTCGCCGACCTCGACCTCGAGACGGCGGAGGCGAAGCGGGAGGCCTTCGGCCTGGACGGCGTGCGCGTGTACGACGACGTGACCCGGATGCTCGAGGCCGAGGACCTGGACCTGGTCTCGATCACGACGCCCCCGTCGGCCCACCGCCCGAACGCCGTCCAGGTGCTCGACGCGGGCGTGCACGTCATCGTCGAGAAGCCCATGGCACCCTCGCTCGAGGACTGCGACGCGATGATCGACGCGCAGCGCCGCAGCGGGAAGATCCTCTCGGTCATCGCGCAGAACCGCTTCCGCGACGAGATGATGCGCCTCAAGGCGGTGCTGGACTCCGGGAAGCTCGGCACCATCTCCCACACGCGCATCGCCTCGGAGTGGTGGCGCGGACTGTCCTACTACGACCTGTGGTGGCGCGGCACCTGGGCCTCGGAGGGCGGCGGCTGCACCCTCAACCACGCCATCCACCACATCGACCTGCTGCTGTGGCTGCTCGGCTCCCCGCAGGCCGTGGTCGCGATGATGACAAACGCCCAGCACGACAACGCCGAGGTGGAGGACCTCTCGGTGGCGATCCTGCAGTACGAGCGCGGCCTCGCCGAGCTGACCAGCTCCGTGGTCCACCACGGCCAGCGCCAGCAGATCGAGGTGCAGGGCCAGCACGCCCGTGTCTCCCAGCCCTGGGAGGTGCTCGCCGAGTCCTCGCGCCCCAACGGCTTCCCCACCGCGGAGGGCGAGGCCGCGGTGCGCCAGGACCTCGAGGACTTCGTCTCGACCCTGCCCTCCCTCGAGCACACCGGCCACGCCGCCCAGCTGCGCGACGTGATCACCGCGGTCCGCACCGGCGCCCGGCCCCTGATCGCCGGCGAGGACGGCCGGGCCGCCGTCGAGCTGGTCACGGCGATCTACCAGGCCGCGATCGAGCGCCGCACCGTCGACCTCCCGCTCACGCCCGAGGACCCGTACTACCGCACCGGGACCCTCGTCGAACGCGCCCCGCACTTCTTCGAGAAGACCGCGTCGGTGGGCGGGCTCGAGGGCCCGATCACCGTCGGCGGCGCCGCCGGCGCCTGAGACACCCCCGCGTTCCCCTCCCCTCTGTCGAAAGGACACCCCATGGCCGTCTCCGAAGGCGCCGACTACGCCCCCGCCCCGATGCCGCAGCCCGTGGTCGAACCCGGCGAGTTCGTCTTCGCCGCGATGCACCTGGACCACGGGCACATCGGCGGGATGACCCAGGGCCTGCTGGGCGCCGGCGGCACGCTGAAGTGGGTCTACGACCCGCAGCCCGAGCGCGCCGCGGCCTTCGCCGAGAAGTTCCCGCAGGTGAAGGTCGCCGCGAGCGAGGAGGAGGTGCTCGCCGATCCTGCAGTGCACCTGGTCGCCGCCGCCGCGGTCCCCGCCGACCGCGCGGCGCTCGGCATCCGCGTGATGGAGGCCGGCAAGGACTACTTCACCGACAAGACCCCGCTGACCACCCTGGACCAGCTGGCCGCGGCGAAGGACGCCGTCGAGCGCACGGGGAAGAAGTACGCCGTGTACTACTCCGAGCGGATCCACGTCGAGGCCGCGGTGCTCGCCGGCCAGTTCATCGACCGCGGCGCGATCGGCGAGGTCATCCAGGTGATGGGCATGGGCCCGCATCGCATCGGCGACCCCACCACCCGTCCGGACTGGTTCTACGAGCGCAGCCGCTACGGCGGCATCCTCACCGACATCGGCAGCCACAACTTCGAGCAGATGCTCGCCTTCACCGGCTCCACCGATGCGGAGATCCTCTCCAGCGCGATCGGCAACTTCGGCCACCCCGCCTATCCCGAGCTCGACGACTTCGGTGACGCCCACATCGCGCTGAGCTCGGGCGCCTCCGGCTACGTGCGGGTGGACTGGTTCACGCCCCCGGGGCTGCGCACCTGGGGCGACGGCCGCACCTTCATCCTCGGCACCGAGGGCTACATCGAGCTGCGCAAGTACATCGACGTCACCACCGACAACGGCGGCGGCCAGGTGCTGCTCGTGGACGGGGAGGGCGAGCACCGCATCAACGCCTCCGGGCAGGTGGGCTATCCCTTCTTCGGCGACCTCATCCTCGACGTGCTGCACCGGACCGAGAACGCGATGACCCAGGCGCACGCCTTCAAGGCGGCCGAGCTCGCGGTGCGCGCCCAGGAGCAGGCACGGGTGCTCGCCGCCGCCCCGCCGGCCTGATCGCGGAGGAGCCCCCGATGCGCCGCCCCGTCCCGGACCGCTCCGGGGACGGTGCGGCGCGTCTGCCGTTCGTGGACTGGGCGCGCGGCGCCGCCTACGTGCTGATGGTGATCGCCCACGTCGCTCCGAGCGACGGCCCGGCACGGATCCTGCTGGTCAGCGAGTTCCTCACCGCGCCGCTGTTCGCCCTGCTGGTCGGGGCGGGGGCGCAGCTGGCCCGGGACCGCGCACGGGAGACGGGCCGGCGCTTCGTGCTGCGCGAGCTGATCCGGGCGGTCCTGGTCCTCGGCCTCGGGCTGCTGCTGGCCCGCTCCCAGGCCCAGGTGCTGATCGTCCTGGTGCCTCTGGCGGTGCTGATGGTCCTGTGCCTGCCGCTGGCGCGCCTGCGCACCCGGCACCTCGCCCTGGCCGCCGCCCTCGCGGCGGGCCTCGCCGTGCTGGTCCCGGCGGCCCACGCCCAGCTGGCCGGCCGCACCGCGCCCGGCGACGAGGAGCTCGGGCTGCGGGTGCTCGGCCTGGTGGGCGGCACCGGCAGCTACCGCCTGACCGGATTCCTGCTGTGCGCACTGCTGGGGATGCTCGCGATCCGGGCGCTGCGCGGAGCCCCGCCACGGCGATGGCCGCGGGTCGCGGCGTGCGCAGGGCTGTCCCTGGCGGGGATGCTCGCCCTGCTCGTCGCCCCGAACCTGCTGGGGCTGTACGGGGTCCACGCCTACGACGGCACCCCCTCGGAGCAGCTCGGGGTGGCGCTCGGGGCGCTCGGCGTGCTGCTGGCGCTGTGGGCCCTGCTGTCCTCCCCGCCGGGACGCGCGCTGCCGACGGGCCTCGTGGAGGCGCTCGCGGCGCCCGGCGCGATGGCCCTGACGCTGTACTCGCTGCAGGTCCTGGTGCTGCACGGGTACCAGGTGCGCCACCCCTTCACCCGCGACGACCACTGGTGGATGCTCGCGCTCCTGCTGGCGCTCGGCCTCGTGGTGCCCCTGGCCTGGCGGGCGCTGGCCGGCCTCCTCCCGCGCCGTCGGCCCCCGGTCGCCGCCCGGCCCGCGACCGCCGCCTGGTCCCGCGGTCCGCTCGAGGGCCTGATCGCCGGCGTGCAGAACGCCCTTGTGCCCGTGCCCGCTCCGTCCTCGGACCTCGCCGCGACAGCGCGGGGCGGCGGGCCCGCGGACCGCTGACGCGACGCCGCCCGCCGCGTCACCGCTCCCCCACCGCTCGTCGGAACCTCTCCCGCTGGTTTCGACCACGTTGACGCGCGCCCACCTGGGCTTGACGATCCGGCTGACGAGATCTACCGTGGCATCACCCTCTGGTCTTTCAGAAAAGTTTCGGCAAAGTAGCCGACCGCGTGCATTGGAGCCCCGCCATGAAGCCCGTCACCCGCCGTGCCACGCTCGCCGCCCTCGGACTCTCCGCCCCCGCGCTCGGCACCCTCAGCGCCTGCGGCGGCGGCACCCAGCCCACCGGGGGCGGCGGCTCCCCCTCGAGCCTCTCCGTCTGGGCGCTCACGGGCGCCAAGCAGGACACCTACCAGGCCTCCTTCGACGCCTGGGAGGAGGCCAACCCGGAGGACCCCTTCGCCGTCGAGTTCTTCGCCAACGACTCCTACAAGGAGAAGATCCGCACCGCGATCGGCTCCGGCAGCGCCCCCACGCTGATCTTCAGCTGGGCCGGCGGCACCCTGGCGGACTACGTCGACAACGACTCCGTGGTGGACCTCAGCGGCAGGGTCGACGACACGCTGTCGCGCTCCATCGAGTCGATCAACTCCGTCGGCCAGGTCGACGGGGCGCAGTACGCCGTCCCCAACAACGACACCCAGCCGGTGATCCTCTACTACCACACCGGCCTCTTCGAGGAGCACGGCGTCACCCCGCCCACCACCTGGGACGAGCTGATGACCGCGGTGGAGACCTTCTCGGCCGCGGGCATCACCCCGCTGTCCCTGGCCGGGCAGAGCGTCTGGCCGGAGCTGATGTACATCCAGTACCTCACCGACCGCATCGGCGGCGAGGGCGCCTTCCAGAAGGTGCTCGACGGCGAGGCCGACGCCTGGTCGGACCCGGCCTTCACCACGGCGCTCGAGCGGATCGTCGAGCTCGTGGACGCCGGCGCCTTCGGCGACGCCTTCGGCTCCGTCTCCGCGGACGCCGGGGCCGACGTCGCCCTCGTGCACACCGGCCAGGCCGCCATGATCCTGCAGGGCAGCTGGGTCTACGGGACGTTCAAGCAGGACGCCCCGGACTTCGTGGCCGAGGGCTCGCTGGGGTTCCTGAACTTCCCGGCGGTCGACGGCGGCACGGGAGACCCCGCCAACGTCGTCGGCAACCCCGCGAACTTCTGGTCCGTCTCCGCGGACGCCGAGGAGGAGGTCCAGGAGCTGGCGATCCGCTATCTCAACGAGTTCAACCTCAACGAGGAGATGGTCGGCGACTTCCTGGCCATGGGCGCGATCCCCGCCGTCACCGGCCTCGAGGACCAGCTGGCCGCGCTCGACGACGGCGAGTTCCTCTCCTTCGCCTATGACATGGTGCTGGCCGCGCCGCACTTCCAGCTCTCCTGGGACCAGGCGCTGCCCGCGGCACCCGCGCAGGAGCTGCTGACGAACCTCTCGCAGATCTTCCTCGGCGAGACGACGCCCGCGGACTTCGTCGCGGCCATGAACGCCACGCTCGCCTCATGACGACTGCTCGACACTCCCGCCTGCGCACCGCCCCGAGCAACTGGCTGCTGGCCCCCGCGCTGTCCTTCTTCGGCGTCTTCGCCCTCCTGCCCCTGGGCGGCGTGGTGGTCCTGACCTTCTTCGCCTGGGACGGCCTGGGCACGCCCCGGTTCGCCGGGATCGACGCCTGGATCTCGGTGTTCCAGAACCCCGTCACGCTCCACGCGATGTGGCTGACCCTGGCGATGACGGCGCTGAGCTTCGCCGTGCAGTTCCCGCTCAGCCTGCTGCTGGGCACCTTCATGGCGGGCCACCAGCGCTACCGCGAGGCGTACTCGGTGCTGTACTTCCTGCCGCTGCTGTTCTCCGCCGCCGCCACCGGCATCGCCTTCAAGGCGCTGCTGGACCCGAACTTCGGCATCTCCCGCGCCGTGGGCGTCGACTGGCTGCGGCTGGACTGGCTGGGCTCGCCGAACCTGGCGTTCTACACGCTGATCATGGTGATCTCCTGGTCCTTCGTGCCCTTCCACTCCCTGCTCTACCAGGCCGGGGTGCGGCAGATCCCGCGCTCGATGTACGAGGCGGCCATGCTCGACGGCGCCGGGAGGGTGCGGCAGTTCTTCACCGTGACCCTGCCCCAGCTGAAGTACACGATCGTCACCAGCTCCACGCTGATGCTGGTGGGATCGCTGACCTATTTCGACCTGATCTTCATCCTCACCGGAGGAGGACCCGGCAACGCCACCCGCGTGCTGCCGCTGGACATGTACCTCACCGGATTCCGCTCTTATCAGATGGGACCGGCCAGCGTGATCGCGGTGCTCCTCATCGCGGTGGGACTGCTGCTGTCCCTCGGGCTGAACAAGATCTCGGGCTCGGACACGATGGACAGCCAGATGGAGGGCGCCTGAGATGAGACACCGCAATCCCAACCTCCTCGGCGGCGTCCTGGGCACGCTGTGGCTGCTCGTCATCCTGGTGCCGATCTACTACATCGTGATCACCAGCGTGCGCCCCCGCGAGGACTACTTCAGCTCCAACCCGCTGTCGCTGCCCTCGGAGCTCACCCTCGAGCCGTTCCGCTACGTGCTGGAGAACGACTTCCTGCGCTACTTCGCCAACAGCACCGTCGTGACGGTGGTGACCGTCATCGCCGTCGTGACCTCCTCGCTGCTGGCCAGCTACGTGATCGTCCGCAGCCGGACCCGCCTGGCGCGCTTCAGCCAGAAGCTGTTCCTGCTGGGCATCGCGATCCCGCTGCAGGCCACGATCATCCCGATCTACTACCTCATCGTGCAGATGGGCCTGTACGACACCCTGTGGGCGCTGATCCTGCCCTCGGTCGCCTTCGCCATCCCGATCACGGTGCTGATCCTGACGAACTTCCTGCGGGACGTGCCCGGTGAGCTGTACGAGTCGATGACCGTGGACGGCGCGAGCGACTGGCAGATGTTCCGCTCGCTGGTGCTCCCGCTGGCCAAGCCCGCAGTGGTCACGGTCGGCATCTACGACGCCCTCCAGGTGTGGAACGGCTTCCTGTTCCCGCTGGTGCTCACCCAGAGCTCGGAGAAGCGCGTGCTGCCGCTGTCGCTGTGGGCGTACCAGGGCGAGTTCACGACCAACATCCCGGCCGTGCTCGCCGCGGTGATGCTCTCCGCGCTGCCGATCCTCGCGCTCTACATCCTGGGTCGCCGCCAGCTGATCAGCGGGCTGACCGCGGGCTTCAGCAAGTAGTCCGCGCCGGCCCCGGGGACGCGCGCCCCGGGGCCGGGGCGCGTTCAGGCGCGCGGTGCGCCGACGGCGATCGGCGCCTCCCGCTCCCCCGGCAGGCGCACGGTCGTCCGCTCCGGCCAGGCGAAGCCGGACGGCAGATGCTCCGCCGCCACCTCGACCTCGTCCCCGGAGCCCTCGCCCGCGAGGTACACCCGGCACTCGTCACCCTGGGCCACGGCCCGCGCCCACGACACGCCGGGGATCTCGAGCTCGCCGAGCCCCTCGGCACCCGCGAGGTGCGCCTTGTGCGCGGCCATGAAGGTGCCGAGCTCCTCGAGCGCGGCGACCTGCATCGCTGGGATCGTGCCGTCGGCCGCGGGCCCCACGTTGATCAGGGCCCGCCCGCCGCGGCTCACTGCGGCCACGACGAGCCGGGCGAGCTGTCCACCGCTGAGGTACTGCTTGGGACCCTCGACGCGGTTGTACCCGAAGGAGAGGCCGATGCCGCGGTTGTGCTCCCAGGCGCCGTGCTCGGGGATCTCGCCGGCCTGGTACTCGAGCGTCGTGTAGTCCCGGTGTGCGCCGCTGAAGCGGTCGTTGATCAGGCCCTCGGGGCGCTGCGTGTAGAAGTGGTCCAGGAGGTCGCCGAGCCCGCCGGGGCCGAAGTGGTGGTTCTCCTCGGGCCAGGCGATGTCGTTCCAGAAGACGTCGGGGGCATAGCGGTCGATGAGGTCGCGCATGTGCGCGGAGCAGTACTGGCCGTACTCCTCGTCGTGCGGCAGATGCATCGCCTCGCCGGAGGTGATGGGGTCGGTGGGACGCACGTGCCAGTCGATGCCGCCGGAGTAGTAGACGCCGAACCGCAGGCCGGCCGCGGTGGTGGCGCGGGCGATGTCGCCGACGAGGTCGCGCCTGGGGCCGCGGCGGACCGTGTTGCGGTCCCCGGTGCCGGGGGCGTCCCAGAGCGCGATGCCGTCGTGGTGCTTGGTGGTCGGGATGACGTAGTCGGCGCCGGCGCGGGCGAAGAGCGCCGCCCAGGCGTCGGGGTCGAAGGCGGAGGCGTCCCATCGGTCCAGGAAGTCGTCGTAGGGGGCGTCGCCGTGCGCCTCCCGGTGGTGACGCTGTGCGGGAGAGCCGTCGATGCGGATGGTGTTGAAGTACCACTCGGCATACGGATTGTGCGCGAACCAGCCGAGGTCGTTGTCGATGGCTCCGAGCTCGGCGGTGGGCTCGGCCCACGCGGGCACGGAGTAGGCGCCCCAGTGGATGAAGATCCCCAGCGGTGCGTGTCGGTACCAGTCGGGCAACCGCTGCGGCAGCTCGTCGAAGCGCGTGGGGGCGGTGGCCTGTGCGGGCTCGGTCATCGTCGGTGGTGCTCCTCAGGTGGTGGGTGGATCGGGGATCGGGGATCGGGGTCGGTCGACGGGACGGTGCGTGGGATCGGTGCTCATCGGCCCCCGAAGCCGCTCATGGCGACGCCCTGCCGCAGCTGCTTCTGCAGCAGCACGACGATCACCAGGCTGGGGATCACCACCAGTGTCACGGCGGCCATCATCGGCCCCCAGTCGGTGCCCCGCTCGCCGGAGAACATCTGGAGCCCGATCGGCACGGTGGCCATGGACGCGTCGTTGACGATGATCAGCGGCCACAGGAAGCTGCCCCAGTACTCGATGAAGGAGAACACGAAGACCACGGCGATCGGGGCGCGCAGCAGGGGCACGATCACGCTGACCAGGGTTCGCAGCCGGCCGGCGCCGTCGATCGTGGCGGCCTCCTCGTAGTCCGGAGGCAGGCTGAGCAGGAACTGCCGGATGAGGAAGGTGCCGAAGGCGCCGAAGGCGAAGGGGAGGATCAGCGCCGGGAAGGAGTTCACCAGCTGCAGCTGCTGCATCATGAAGAACAGCGGGATCACCAGGATCTCCTGGGGCAGCACCATGGTGGCGAGGAAGCCGCCGAACAGGGCGGCCCGGCCCCGGAACGTGAAGCGGGTGAAGGCGTAGGCGCTGAGCACCGAGACCGTCACCGTCAGGCCCGCACCCAGCAGCGCGACCAGAAGGCTGTTGAGGAGGATCCGACCGAAGGGCACGGCCGTCCAGGCGATCTGGTAGTTGTCCCAGGCGATCCGGGACCCGATCAGGCTGGTGCCGGTCGCGAAGACCTCGTCGGTGGGCTTCAGCGAGGTCGCCAGCATCCACAGGAACGGGAAGGCGAAGACCACGCCGACCACGACCAGCAGCACCTTGGAGAGCAGCTGGCCTCCACCGGAGGCGCGGCGCGCGGTGGTGCGGGGGAGCGTGTCAGCTGTCATAGGAGACCCACCTCTTCTGCTGGCTGAACTGGAAGGCGGTGATCAGCATGACCACCACGAACAGCGCCCAGGCGAGGGCTGAGGCATAGCCCAGGCGGTCGTAGGAGAAGCCGTTGCGGTACAGCAGCAGCACGAGCGTGGTGGTGGAGTTCGCCGGCCCGCCCTCGGTGAGGGCGTAGGGCTGGGCGAACACCTTGAAGGCCCCGATGACGGTCATCACCGTGCAGAAGAAGACGGTGGGCGAGAGCATCGGGAAGATGACCCGGGTGAAGCGGAGGATCGGTCCCGCACCGTCGATGCGCGAGGCCTCCAGGACGCTCGGGCTGATCCCGGCGATACCGGCGCCGAGCACGATGATGTTGTAGCCGATGCCCTGCCACAGCGACATCAGCACGAGCGAGACCATCGCCCAGCCCGGGGTGCTGAGCCACGAGGGACCGGAGATGCCGAGGCGGGCGAGCATCTGGTTGACGACCCCGTCGTCGTTGAGCATCAGCCGGAAGATCAGCGCATTGCCGATCATGGGGGTGACCACGGGGATGAAGAAGAGGACCCGGAAGGACGAGGCCCAGCGCCTGCCCAGGGACATCAGCCAGTAGCTCAGTCCCAGGCACACCGCGAGGTTCGCGGCGGTGTACACGATCGCGAAGAGGACCGTGGTGAAGAGGCTGGCCCAGAACGCCGGGTCGCCGGTGAGCATCCGTCGGTAGTTCTCGAGACCGACGAACTCGGCCTGTCCGAACAAGGGCCAGTCGTACAGACTCATCACCAGGGAGAACAGCAGCGGCAGGACGATGAAGACGGAGAATCCGAGCATCCCCGGCCCCAGATACAGGGCAAGGGGCCAGCGGGGGCGCCGGCGCCGGGCGGCGCCGGGAGCCGTGCGCGCGGTGGTCGGGGAGGCGATCGTGGAGCCGCTGCCGGTGGGTGCGACGGTGGCCATCAGGCACCCACCTTCTGCACCTGCGCGAGGATGTCCTGCGCCGTGCGATGACCGCGGAAGCCCTCGGGGGCGTACTGTCCGAACTGGGCGAGCACCTCGTTCCAGCTGGGCGTCGTGATCAGCGGGTCCCCGTCGTGGGCGAGAGCCGTGATGGCCCTCGCGTTGTCCGGGTTCTTGCCCTCCGTCCACCGCTCCTCCTGGCCCGCGAGCGAGGGGAAGGTGCCTCGGGTCCGTGCGACCTCCCCGATCACCTCGGGGGTGATGATCGCCGAGAGCGTCGCGAATGCCGCCGACGGGTCCTCGGCGTTCGAGGCGATCCCGAAGCCGGAGCCCTGGAGCATCCCGCGTGCCTCGCCGCCGGTCGAGGGGACGATCGCCACCCCCAGGTCCTCGCCGAGGGCATCGGCGTAGGCCTGGTACATCCACGGGCCGTCCAGATGCATGGCGACCTGCCCGTTCATCAGGGCCTGCTGGGCAGCGGGGTCGGCGTCGACGGCCGGAGGCGGCGCCGCCACCTGGTGCTCGGCCGAGAGGTCGAAGGTGAACTGGATGGCGTCCACCAGTGCCGGATCGGTGAGCGTGAGCTCCTCGTCCCGAACGGCGGCCCCGCCCTCGGCCACACCGATCGCCATCCCGAGGCCGACGAGCCCGGAGGTCAGCGCCACGCCGTAGCGCTCGGCGGTGGTGAGTGCCTGCGCGTCGTCCAGGAACCGGTCCAGCGTGTACGTCGGCCCGGGCACCTCGCGGCCGGCGTCCCGGAAGTGGGCCCGGTTGTAGAACAGGGCCATGGGCTCCGCGTCGTACGGGATCCCGCGCACGGTCCCCTCCACGGTCATGCCGGCGATCATCGGGGCGTTGAAGGCCCCGAGGTAGACGCCGGCCTCGGCGGCCAGCTCGTCCAGCGGGAGCAGCAGCGCCGAGAGCTCCTGCGCGCGGGCGGCCTGCGTGGTGAGGAGGGCGGGCGTGCCGCGGGAGGACATCCGGGTCTTCACCTTGGTCCAGTAGTCCTCGAAGCTGGGCCCCTCGAGAGTGAGCTCGAAGTCGGGATCGGCTTCCTGCGCCGCGGCGATGAAAGCCTCCCACTGGGCCCGGTCGTTCTCGTTGGAGATCCAGGTGTAAAGGGTCGTCTCGGGAGGGCTGGCGGGCGTCCCGCAGGCGGTGAGCGACGCCAGCGGGAGCACGACACCGGCGCCGAGGACGGATCTGCGTCGGGGGTGCGGGGACTTCGCCGTCCAGGCCGTCATATCGTCTCCTTGCGCGAGCGGATCGCGAGGGTGGGCCATGCCGTTCCGTCGGCCGCCGGAGTTCCTCCTCCGGGGGCGGTGGATGCCACTGTGCCGCCGAGACATCCGATGAGTCAAGGGGGTGCGTGGCCGGAGCGGCGGGCAGCTGCCGTGCCACTGTGGAAATGCCGCGTACCTCCCGTGCGCCACACGCCCCTATGGTCGGACCTCTAGCGCGTGACCTCTCGGACACAGCCCTGCGACGCGACAGGGCCTTGCTAGGCTGTACCGGAAAGCGGAACTGCCGTTCCGCAACCCGAAACGCCCGTCTCGTCAGGAGGCCCCGGTGCCGTCGTCCCCTCATCCCGACCTCGCGCGGGGCACTGCCGGATCCCTGCCGCGACTGGGGGCTCCCGCTCCCGCGGACCCCGCCCGCGCCGGGATCATCCACCTGGGCCTCGGCGCCTTCCATCGGGCCCATACCGCCGTCCACACGGCCCGCGCGCTCGCGGCCGAGGAGGGCGACTGGGGGATCATCGGCTTCGCCCACCGCTCCCGGGCCGTGGTGGACCCCCTCGCCGCACAGGACGGCCTGTACAGCGTGCTCGAGCTCTCCGACGAGGGCTCCCGGGCCGACGTCGTCGACGTCCACCGCGGGATGGGCGTCATGGCCGAGGAGCCGGAGCGCGTGGTCCGCGAGATCGCCGACCCGCGACGCCGGATCCTCACCCTGACGGTCTCCGAGGGCGGCTACGCGGTCTCGCCGCGCACGGGCCGGCTCGACGTCGACTCCGCGGCGATCCGCGGGGACCTCGACCATCCCGCCGCGGCCCGCAGCGTCATCGGACTGCTGGCCCGCGGCCTCACCGAGCGCTCTCGCGACGGCGAGCCGTTCACCGTGCTGCCCTGCGACAACGTCTCCGCCGCAGGACGGACCGCACGCGCCATGGTCACGGAGTTCCTCGAGCTCTCCGGCGCCGAGGACGACGTCCTCTCCTACCTCCGCGAGCAGGTCTCCTTCCCGGACGCGATGGTGGATCGGATCGTCCCGGCGACCACTCCCGCGACCTCCGCGCAGGTCGCCGAGCTGCTGGGCGTGACCGACCGCGCCCCGGTCCGCACCGAGCGCTTCTCCATGTGGGTGATCGAGGACGACTTCCCCGCCGGCCGCCCCGCCTGGGACCGCGGCGGGGCGATCATGCCCGCCGATGCCGCCGAGGTCGAGAAGTACGAGCAGGTCAAGCTGCGGATCCTCAACGGCCCGCACTCGCTGATCGCCTACCTCGGCGCCCTCGACGGCGCCGTCACCATCCCCGAGTCCTTCTCCCGGGACTGGATCGCGGAGGCGACGCTCACGCTGATCCGGCAGGAGAACCTGCCCACCATCGACCTGCCCGAGGGATTCGACGTCGAGGGCTACCTCGAGGACCTCACCCACCGCTGGCGCAACCACGACCTCGGCCACCGCACCCGCCAGGTGGGATCCGACGGGTCGATGCGCCTGCCCCAGCGGATCCCCGCCCCGGCGCTGCACCACCTCGACCGGGGACGGATGCCGGCCCTGCTGGCGCTGACCGTCGCGGCCTGGTTCGCCTGCGTGGTGCCGCCGCGCGGATTCGAGCCCGGCGAGCAGGCCCGCGCCATGACCGACCCTGCGCAGGAGCAGCTGGTCCGGGCCACCTCCGGTGCCACGACGCCCGCCGAGCACGCCCGGGCGCTGCTCGAGAGCGGCTGCCTCTCCGCGCCGCTGGCCGAGCGCGCGGAGTTCATCGAGGCCGTCGGGCAGCTGCTGACCACCATCGTCCGCTCGGGTCCGCGCGCCGCGGCCGCCGATGCCGTCGCCGCGTCCCTGAAGGAGAACCACTGATGAAGGCCCTGACCATCCATGCCGCAGGCGACATCCGCTACGAGGACGTCCCCGCGGTCGAGCCCGCCGCGGACGAGGTGCGCCTGCGCATCGCCTACGTCGGCATCTGCGGCTCCGACCTGCACTACTACTTCCACGGCGCGAACGGTGCCTTCGTGATCCGCGAGCCGCTGGTCCCCGGCCACGAGCTCTCCGCCGTGATCGACCTCGACCCTCGCGGCGAGCTCGCCCCCGGTACCCCGGTCACCGTGCACCCGGCCCGCTACGGCCGCAGCACCCCCGGCCTCGAGGACCGTCCGCACCTGTGGCCCGGTGGCGACTACCTGGGCAGCGCGAGCGTCATACCGCACCGCCAGGGCGCCGCGGCCGAGCAGCTGGTGGTCCCGCGCGAGAGCGTCCGCGTGCTGCCCGCCTCGCTGCCGCTGCGCCGCGGCGCCCTCGCCGAGCCGCTCGCGGTGTCCCTGCACGCGGTGACCATCGCCGGGGACGTGGCCGGGAAGCGCTGCCTGGTGCTGGGCGCGGGCCCGATCGGCCTGCTGGCCGTCGCGGCGCTGCTGCACCGCGGCGCGGCGAGCGTGGACGTCACCGACGTGCGGCCCGAGCCCCTCGAGCGCGCCCGCGCGCTGGGCGCGGACCGGACGGTGCTGGTGACCGAGCAGGACCTCGACGACAGCGCCTACGACGTGGTGCTCGAGTGCTCCTCCGCGCCCGTCTCCCTGTCCTCCGCCGTGCGCGCGGTGCGTCCGGCGGGGATCATCGTGCAGGTGGCGATCCTGCCGGACACCGAGATCCCGGTGAACCTCGCGGCGCTCGTGGCCAAGGAGGTCCAGCTGCGCGGCACCCAGCGCTTCGACGGCGAGATCGACGAGGCGATCGAGCTGCTCGCTCAGGACGAACGCTTCGACAGCGTGATCACCCAGGTCATCGACGCCTCCGAGGCGACGGAGGCCTTCGCGACCGCGAAGGCCGCCTCCCGCTCCGCGAAGGTGCTGCTCGCGCTCTGAGGCGCCGTCGACACCCCCATCCCGTCCCCTCACCCAGGAGGCCCCCATGACCGCCATCGACCGCCCCGCGCTGCCCGAGCGCACCGCCGCCTCGCGCCTCATCGTCGTCATCCGCGGCGAGCGCGCCGATCAGTACGCTCCCGTGCTCGAGACCCTCGCCGGCGCCGGCATCCGCTCGGTCGAGCTGACGCTGTCCACCCCCGGCACCCTCGAGGAGCTGCCCGCGCTGCGCGAGCGCTTCGAGGACCGGCTCGACATCGGGGTCGGCACCGTCACCGACCCCGCGGACCTGCGCACCGCCGCCGAGCGCGGCGCGCACTACATCGTCACCCCGATCACCCGCGCCGACCTGCTCGCGACCGCCACCACCACCGGCGTCGCGATCGTCCCCGGGGGCCTCACCCCCAGCGAGCTGCACGCCGGCTGGGCGGCGGGCGCCGCCGCGGTGAAGGTGTTCCCCGCGAGCGTGGTGGGCCCCGGCTACGTCAAGGACCTGCGCGGGCCCTTCCCGGGGATCCGCGTGATCCCTTCCGGCGGAGTCGACCTCGAGGCCGCCGAGGCGTGGCTGCGCGCCGGCGCCGAGGCGGTCTCCGTGGGCGGTCCGCTGTTGGGCGACGCCCTGCGCGGCGGCAGCCTCGAGCAGCTCGCCGAGCGGGCCCGGGCGTTCGTGGGCGTCGCCGCGCGCGAGGCGGGGGCATGAGCTCCACGAGCACCGCCCGCCCCCGTGTGGTCGCCGTGGGCGAGACCATGGCGATGCTGCGCAGCGGCGCGATCGGCTCCCTCGCGCACCTGCCGAGCGTGGACATCTCCCTGGGCGGGGCGGAGTCGAACCTCGCGATCGGGCTGCGCCGGCTGGGCGTGCCGGTGGCCTGGGTGAGCCGGGTGGGCGACGACCCGCTGGGCGTGCGCGTGACGCGGGAGATCCGCGCCGAGGGCGTCGAGGTGCGCTGCGACGTCGATCCGGAGCGGCCCACGGGCCTGATGATCAAGTCCCGCCCCAGCGGCACCACCACCCGCGTGGACTACTACCGCGCCGGCTCCGCGGCCGCCGCGATCACCCCGCAGGACCTCCCCGAGGACCTCATCGAGCAGGCGGAGATCCTGCACCTCAGCGGCATCACCCCGCTGCTCTCGGAGTCCGCCCACGCCACCAACGTCGCCGCGGCCCGGCGCGCGGCCGGGGCCGGGGTGCGGATCAGCCTGGACGTGAACTACCGCTCCCGCCTGGGCTCGCGGGAGCTGCTGGCCGAGCGCCTCGGCGAGATCCTCGAGCACGTCGACGTGCTCTTCGGCGGGCCGGAGGAGCTCTCGATCCTGGCCCCCGGCGTCGCCGAGGACGATCCCGAGGCGCTGCTGCGGGCGCTCGCGGACGGCGGCCGCCGCGAGGTGGTCGTCAAGCTCGGCGCCGAGGGTGCCGCCGCCCTGTCCGGGGACGAGGTCGTCACCGCGCCGGGGCACCGCGTCGACGTGGTGGACACCGTGGGCGCGGGCGACGCCTTCGTGGCCGGCTACCTCAGCGCGCTCCTCGAGGGCCGCGAGGTGCGAGAGCGCCTGGCGCGGGCGAACGCCTGCGGCGCCCTGGCCTGCACCACGCCCGGGGACTGGGAGGGCGCGCCGCGCCTCGCGGAGATCGCGACTCTCCTGGCCGGCGAGGGCGGGGACCCCGTCAGCCGCTGACCCGCCCTCTCCGGGCGCCGCCGACTACGTTGGGCGTCATGAGCACCCCGCTGCACATCGACCTCTCCCGCCTCGCCGGACGCACCGTCGTCGTCACCGGCGCCAACAGCGGCCTCGGCCTGGTGACCGCGCGCGCCCTGGCCGACGCCGGCGCGCACGTGGTCCTCGCCGTCCGCACCCCGGCCACGGGCGAGCAGGCCGCGGCGAGCATGCCCGGCACGGTGGAGGTGCGCCGGCTCGACCTCGCGGACCTCACCTCGGTCCGCGCCTTCGCCGAGGAGCTCGAGGGCCCGGTCGACGTGCTCGTCAACAACGCGGGCCTCATGGTGCCGCCGCTGGGCCGCACGGCCGACGGCTTCGAGCTGCAGATGGGCACCAACCACCTGGGGCACTTCGCCCTGACGGGCCTCCTGCTGCCCCGCCTCCGGGATCGGGTGGTCACGCTCTCCTCCATCGGCCATCGGATGGGCCGGATCGACCTCGAGGACCTGAACTGGCGGCGGCGCCCGTACCGCGCGATGCCCGCCTACGCGCAGTCCAAGCTCGCCAACCTCCTGTTCACCGCCGAGCTGCAGCGGCGCCTCGGCGCAGCCGGGTCCCCGGTGCGCGCCCTCGCCGCCCATCCCGGCGTCTCCTCGACGGCGCTGTTCCACCGCGGACAGCGCCCGACGCTCTCGGCGCGGTTCGCGCCCCTCATCGCGCAGCCCGCGGAGGTCGGCGCCCAGCCCACGCTGGCCGCGGCCGCCGCGGACCTGCCCGGCGACAGCTATGTGGGCCCCGGCGGGCTGCTCGAGATGCGCGGTGCGCCGGCGCTCGTGAGCCGCTCCCGCCGGGCCCGCGACGTCGAGACGGCGCGGCGGCTCTGGGACGTCTCGGAGGAGCTCACGGGGGTGCGCTTCCCGCTCCCGTGAGCGGTGCGGCCCCGCGGCCCGGGCCACCCTCGCTTGAAATAGTTCGCATTGCTCACTACTGTGGGCCGGCATGACGCCCACCGACCCCTCCCCCAGCGAGCTCCCGCAGCAGCTCGCCCTCGTGTGCAGCCAGTTCTCGCGGCTCGCCGCACGGCGCTCCGAGGTGGGCGTCGGCTCGGTGTCCTGGCGGGTGGTCGCCACCATCGACCGGCTGGGCCCGCTGCGCCTCAGCGAGATCGCCGACCGCGAGCGGGTCTCCCGCCCCACGGCCACCACGGTGATCACCCGGCTCGAGGACGAGGGCCTGGTGCGCCGCGCTCCCGATCCGAGCGATGCGCGCTCCGCCCTGGTGAGCACCACGCCGGAGGGCTCCGCGCAGCTCGCGCTCTGGCGCGAACAGCTGGCCGTGGGCGTGGGCGGACTCCTCGAGCAGCTCCCCGCCCGCGACCTCGAGACCCTCGAGGCCGCCGCGCAGATCCTCGCCGGGATCGTCGACGCCCACGACGGGTGACCCGCCCCCGCCCACCACCATCCCACCCCCTGCATGATCCGAGGTCCCCTCCGCATGACCGCTCCTGCCACCGAGCTCGCCGCCCCGTCGGCCCCCGCAGCGCCCACGCTCCGCGAGGCCTTCCACCAGCCGAAGGCGGTGTGGGCGATCGCCTTCGCCGCGACCGTGTCCTTCATGGGCATCGGCCTGGTGGACCCGATCCTCCCCGCGATCAGCACGCAGCTGGAGGCCACGCCCTCCCAGGCGATGCTCCTGTTCACCAGCTACCTCGTCGTCACGGCGATCGCCATGTTCTTCACCAGCTGGCTCGCCGCGCGCGTGGGCGTCAAGCGCACCCTGCTGGTGGGGCTCGCGCTCGTGGTCCTGTTCGCGGCGCTCGCCGCCACGGCCGGCTCGGTCACCGAGATCATCGGACTGCGCGCCGGGTGGGGGCTGGGCAACGCCCTGTTCATCTCCACCGCGCTGGCCGCGATCGTCGGCGCCACCGCGGGCCCCAGCGGCGGCGCGATCATCCTCTACGAGACGGCGCTCGGGATCGGCATGGCGCTGGGCCCGCTGCTGGGCGGGCTGCTGGGCTCGGTCTCCTGGCGCGCTCCCTTCGCGGGCACGGCGGTGCTGATGGGCATCGGCTTCCTCGCGATCGCGGTGCTGCTGCAGAAGGAGCCGCGCCCCGCGCCCGTCGCGCCGACGGCCGCGCTGCGCGCGCTGGCCCATCCGGCGCTGCGCACCCTCGCGCTCACCGCGGTCTTCTACAACGTCGCCTTCTTCATCCTGCTGGCCTACTCCCCGTTCCCGCTCGAGGCGGCCGCCGCCGCGCACGGCCTGGAGTTCGGCGCACTGGGCATCGGCGGGGTGTTCTTCGGCTGGGGCATCGGCCTGGCGATCACCTCGGTGCTCGTCGCCCCGGTCCTCACGCGGCGCCTGGGCCTGATCCCCACCCTGCT
Organism: Brachybacterium sp. YJGR34; assembly: GCF_003347015.1. GTDB lineage: Bacteria > Actinomycetota > Actinomycetes > Actinomycetales > Dermabacteraceae > Brachybacterium. The sequence continues at coordinate 97,691 of NZ_PNFB01000001.1, read as the reverse complement.
GGGGACGCTGGGTCTGCTCACGGTGCTGATGCTGGCCCTGGCCGCCGTCCACTCCTCGATGACCGCCCTGATCGTCCTGATCGTGATCGGCGGGCTGCTGCTGGGCATCATGAACACCGCGCTCACCGAGACCGTCATGGAGGCCACCGACCTGCCCCGGGGCGTGGCCAGCTCCGCGTACTCCGGCGTGCGCTTCCTGGGCGGCGCCATCGCCCCGGCCGTCGCCGGTCCGCTGGCCGCGGCCACCTCCGCCGGGGCGCCGTACCTGCTGGCGGCCGCCTCGATCGTCGTGGGCATGGTGGTGCTGGTGTCCGGCCGGCGCCACCTCTCCGCGGTCGGGCAGCACCACCTCTCCGCGGCGCAGGAGGCCCAGGCGATCACCGTCGGCGACGAGGGCTGAGCCCCGCAGGAGCTGGCCGGGCGGCATCCCGGCCCGCCGCTCACAGCCCCAGCACGGCGGTGGCGATCGTGAAGTAGATGATGAGGCCGGTGGCGTCGCAGAAAGTCGAGATGAAGGGGTTGGAGAACACCGCCGGGTCCGCCCCGAGCTTCTTGGCGAGCAGCGGCATCAGGCCGCCCACCATCGCGGCCATGGTGCAGATCGACAGCAGCGTGAGCCCGATGACCGCTCCGATCGCCAGGCCGTAGACGAGACCGGCGACGACGAGGCCCAGCGCGCCGAGCACCACCCCGAGAGTCGCCCCCACCCGCAGCTCCCGCCAGAGCACCCGCGGGAGGTCCCGGAACCTCACCTCCCCCACGGCGAGCGCTCTGGTGACGGTGGTCGCCGCCTGGTTGCCGGTGTTGCCGCCGGTCCCCGTCAGCAGCGGGATGAACAGAGCCAGGATCACCACCTGGTCGAGCCGGTCCTCGAAGATCTCGAGCACGTGCACGGTGAGGACCGCGGAGACCGCGAGCACCAGCAGCCAGACGATGCGGCTGCGCACCACCCCCAGGATCGGGGTGGAGAGGTAGGCGCGCGGCAGCGGCTCGGAGCCGCTGGTGCGGGCGGAGTCCTCCGCGTTCTCCTTCTCCATGATGGCCACGGCGTCATCCACCGTGAGGATCCCGACCAGGCGGCCCTCGTGGTCCACGATCGGCATCGCCAGCAGCTTCGCCTCGAAGAAGCGGCGCACCGCTTCCTCCCGGTCCTCGGTCGCCGTGGCCCGGACAGCCTCGTGGGCGAGGTCCTCGACCCGGTCACCGGCGTCGGCGACCAGGAGGCGGCGCAGCCCCACCACTCCGAGCAGCCGCCGGGATCCGTCGACCACCGGCAGCAGGTAGATGGTCTCGGGCTCGTCGGCGTGGGCGCGCACGTGCGCGAGGGCCTCGCCGGCCGTCCATCCCGGGCGCAGGGCGAGCACCTCCGGGGACATGTAGCGGCCGATCGCGTGGCGCGGATAGCCCAGCACGGCGGTGGTCATGGCGCGCTCCGCGGCGCCCAGGCCGCTCATGAGCCGCTCGGCGACCGTCGCCGGGAGCTCGTCGAACAGCAGAGCCCGGTCGTCGGGGTCGAGATCCCCGATGAAGTCGGCGACCTGCTGCGTGCGCAGCGCGGAGATCAGCTCGGCCTGGTGGTGCGCGGGCAGCGCCTCGAAGACCGCCAGGGCGGCGTCCTTCTCGAGCACGCGGAACAGCAGCGCGGCCTCGGTCGCCGGCCGGGTCCCGACCAGGTACACCAGCTCCGCCCTCGGCAGCTGATGGGCCTCGCGGGAGAGCTGCTCGAGCTGCGCCTCGTCCAGCGGCGACGTGCGCAGCAGAGCGAGGACGGAATCGACGGTCACGGAGGAATCATCCACGGGACCATTGTCTCCGCAGCGGCCTGGGATTCTCCTCCCCCCGGGCGATCAGCGCCCCGCGGCGTACCCCTGTGCCCCGCGGGAGTTCGCGGCCGCGCGGAGGACCCCGGTGTCGGGATCCCGCATCACGGCGGAGAGTCTCCCGAGGGACCAGTCGCCGGCGCGGGTCACCCGGTGGCCCCGCGCCTCAAGACCGGCGATCACGTCCTCTCCGATCCGATCCTCGAGCACCGCCGACCCCGGGGACCACGTGCGCGGCCAGAACGAGCTGGGCGCGGACAGGGTGTGCAGGGCGGGCGCGTCGATCGCCTCCTGGAGCGAGAGCCCGCCCACCAGCACCCGCAGCAGGAACAGCAGCTGCCACTGGTCCTGCTGGTCCCCGCCCGGGGAGCCGCAGGCGAGCACCGGCTCGCCCGCGCGCAGCACGAGCGTCGGGGTGAGGGTGGTGCGGGGTCGCGCCCCGGGCCGCAGGGCGGAGGGCAGCGCCTCGTCCAGCCACATCATCTGCAGCCGGGTCCCCAGGCAGAAGCCGAGCCCGGGGATCGCGGGCGAGGACTGCAGCCAGCCGCCCGAGGGGGTGGCGCTGATGATGTTCCCCCACCGGTCCACGACGTCGAGGTGGCAGGTGTCCCCGCGCGCCTCGCCGGTGGCGCGGACCGTCGGCTCCCCGGAGCCGTGCGCGGTGGCGGCCGCGCCGCCGGAGGAGGCCGCGTGATCGTCGTCGGTGCGCAGCGGGGGATGCACCGGCGACGCGTCCCCGAGGAGGCCGGGCCGGAACTCCCGGGAGGCCGTGTCCGTGACCAGCGCCCGGCGCGCGGCGAGGTACTCCTCGGAGAGCAGGTCGTCGAGGGCGACGGACCCGTCCCCGAAATGGGTGTCGCGGTCGGCGAGCACCAGCTTCAGGGTCTCGAGGATCGTGTGCGCCCCGCGCTCGGTGGACGGGTCCAGCCGGTCGTCCTCGAGGCCGTCGAGGTGGCGCAGGGCCTGCAGCAGGGCGGCGCCCTGCCCCCAGGGCCCGGTCTTCGCGACCGTGACGCCGCGGAAGGAGGCGGTGGCGGCGGGCTCGAAGCAGGCGGAGGCCGCGGCGAGGTCCTCGAGGGTCATCACCCCCGCATGGTCCGCGCCGTCGGAATGGCGATGCGGGGTGCGGAGGAAGTCGGCGATCGCCTGCGCGACCGGGCCGGTGCGCCACCGGGTGCGGGCCACCTCGATGCGGGCCACGCGGCCCTCCTGCCCGTCGGCCCCGATGCCCTCGCCGGCCGCGACGAGGTCCCGCAGCACGGCCGCGTACTCGGGATTGCGCAGCAACGCGCCGGGAGTCGGCGGGCGGCCGTCCGGCATCCACAGGGTGGCGGAGCTGGGCCAGTGCTCGGTGAAGGTCTCCGAGACCGTCGCGATCTGCGCGCACACCCGCTCGAGGACGGGGTGACCGTTCTCGGCGCCGTCGATCGCGTGCTCCAGGACGTCGGCGAGCTCCCAGGTGCCGTGCTCCGCCAGCAGGAGCAGCCAGGCGTCCACCGCGAACGGGACGGCGGCGGCGAGCGCCCCGGTGCCCGGCACCCGGTCCAGCCCCTCGGACCGGTAGTGCTCGATGGTGGCGCCGGCCGGCGCGGGCCCCTGCCCCATCAGCACCCGGGGCGTGGGGTCCTCGCCGGTCGCGAGCACCGCGGTCACGTCGCCGCCGGGGCCGTTGAGATGCGGCTCGACCACGTGCAGGACGAAGGCTCCCGCCGCGGCGGCGTCGAAGGCGTTCCCGCCGCGCTCGAGCACGCTCTGCATGGTGGCGGTCGCGATCCAATGGGTGGAGGCGGACATCCCGAAGGTGCCCTCGAGGGTGGGTCGCGTCGTCGGTCCGGGCGGGACGAGGAACGACGGGCCGGCGGGCGCGGAGGCGGTCATCGGTGATCTCCTTCGAGGGCACGGGGCGGGGCGCGGGCCCCCGCTCTCACCAGTCGTGCACGGTGCCGTCGCGGAGGCGGTTCACGGGCAGGTAGGCGGGAGCGTACTCGTGGGCGGCGGCGGCCTCCTCGTCGAGCTCGACGCCGAGGCCCGGGGCCTCGCCCGGGTGGAGGAGGCCGTCCTCGACACGGTAGCCGGTGCGGAACACCTGCAGCGCCTGCTCCGAGTGCGGCATGTACTCCTGGATGCCGAAGTTGTGGATCGCCAGGCCCAGGTGGAGATGCGCGGCCATGCCCACCGGCGAGACGTCGGTGGGGCCGTGGAAGCCGGAGCGGATCCCGTAGATCCCCGCGAAGGTCATGATCTGGCGCAGCCCGGTGATGCCCCCGGCGTGGGTGGCGGAGGAGCGCACGTAGTCGATCAGCCGCTCGGTGATCAGCGTCTGGTAGTCGTGCACCGAGTTGAAGACCTCCCCGATGGCCAGCGGGGTCACCGAGTGCTGGCGCACCAGGCGCAGCACGGACTGGTCCTCGCCGGGCGTGCAGTCCTCGAGCCAGAACGGGTCGTAGGGCTCGAGCGACCGTGCCAGCCGTGCCGCCTCGATGGGGGTCATGCGGTGGTGGCCGTCGTGGAGGAGGCGCAGCTCGGGGCCGAACTCCTCGCGCACGCCCTCGAAGACGGCGGGCAGGTGGCGGAGGTAGGCGCGGGTGTCCCAGGTCTCCTCCGTCGGCCGCAGCGGCGCCCCCGCGGCCGGGCGGCCGGCGGGCTCGTACTCGTACTTCCCGCCCGGGGCGGCGTCGTGCACGCCGTAGATATGGTCGAGCCCCGGGACGCCGGCCTGGACGCGCACCGCCTGGAAGCCCTGCTCGACGTATCCGTGGACCGCCTCGTTGAGCCGCTCGATCGTGGTGCCGGAGGCGTGGACGTAGGCGAGCAGGCCGGTGCGCGAGGCGCCGCCGAGCAGCTGGTAGAGGGGGACTCCGGCCTTCTTCGCGGCGATGTCCCACAGCGCCATGTCGATCGCGGCGACCGCGGCCATGGTCACCGGCCCGCGGCGCCAGTAGGGGCTGCGGTAGAGGTACTGCCAGGTCGCCTCGATCGCGGACTCGTCCCGGCCGATGAGGGTGGGGGCGACATGGTCGCGCAGGTAGGAGACGACGGCGAGCTCGCGGCCGTTGAGCGTGCCGTCGCCCCATCCCACGGCCCCGTCGGAGGTGGTGATCTTGACGGTGACGAAGTTGCGGCCCGGGCTGGTGACGTTCACGTCGACGCGGTCGATGGCCATGGGGAGGTCCTCCAGGGGAGTAGGAGCGGGTCGGGGTGTCGCAGGAGAGGACGACGAGCGCTGCTCGGGCCCGTACCGCTGAGCGTGGCACAGGCCCGGAGGTCACATCGCCGGGTTCGGATCGGTGAGATCGCGCCCGGCGACCTCCTTCATCCACAGGGCGGCGAAGAGCGCACAGCCGCTGAAGAACATGATGATCACGGCCACCGGGATCCAGGACCCGGTGGCGGCGACCAGGGCGGCGGCGATCACCGGGGTCGCACCGGTGGCGACGATGGCGGCGACCTCGCGGACCACGCCCGTGGCCTGGTAGCGGTTCTTCGCCCCGAAGATCTCGGGCAGCGTCAGGTTCTCCATCGAGGCCAGGGACATCACGCCGATGTTGTGCAGCACCACGTAGCCGAGGATGACCTGCGCGGTGCCGCCCGAGACGATCAGGAGGATGCAGGGCAGGGCGACGACGAGGCCGGCCGTGCTCATCACGGCGTACATCGTCCTGCGTCCGAAGCGGTCGCCCAGCAGACCCACCACGGGGACGGTCAGGAAGGCGACCAGCGAGGAGATGATGACGACCTCGGTGGACAGCTGCTTGTCGAGCATCAGGAAGACCGTCATGAAGGTGATCAGGTAGGTCTGGATCATTCCGGAGTTGCCCGCCTGGCCGAAACGGAGCAGGAAGGCGACCGCGACCGACTTCACGGTCCACGAGGGCGCCTCCTGGAACTCCTCGGTCGCGGCGGGCGCGGCGCCGTCCGTGAGCTCCTCGGCGTCGACGACCTGGCCGTCGACGACGTCCTGGCGGGCCTCGAAGACGGGGCTCTCCTTGAGGTTCAGCCGCACCCACACCGCGAAGACCATGACCAGCGCGCTGGCGATGAAGGGGATGCGCCATGCCCAGTCGTACAGCTGCTGCTCCGTGACCGCGACCAGCAGGACGGCCCAGATCGCCGAGGCGAAGAGGGTGCCGCAGTTGGTGCCCAGCGCCACCAGGGAGGCGACCAGGCCGCGGCGGGACACGGGGGCGTACTCGGCGAGCATGACGCCGGCGCCGGAGATCTCCGCGCCCGCGCCGAATCCCTGGGCCATCCGCAGAGCGACCAGCAGGGCCGGGGCGAGGAGCCCGACCTGCTCGTAGGTGGGCAGCACGCCGATGAGCGTCGTGGCCAGGCCCATGAGGACGATCGTGTAGAAGAGGACCTTCTTGCGCCCGATGCGGTCGCCCATGCGTCCGAAGTACCAGGCGCCGACGGGCCGGGCGACGTACCCGACGCCATAGGTCGCCATCGCCCCGATGACGGCCATGCCGGCGTCCTCCGAGGCGAAGAAGATCTCGCTGAAGACGAGCGCCGCGGCGAGCGAGTACAGCTGGAAGTCCATGAACTCCAGCGCGGTGCCGAGCCAGCCGGAGACGGAGGCGCGGACCAGGTCCCCCACGCTGCGCGTGGGCTGGGCCGAGGCGGTGCCCGGGGATCCCTCGTCCCGGGCGTCGGTCGTCGTGTGCGTGGTCATCGTGCTCCTTCGCGCGACGTCGCGGACCGCGGGGGCGGACTGCAAGCGGTGTCGGGTGGTCGGCCCGACGGTCTGAAGTTTTGCCTGTCGAAACGCATGTTTCGCAATGCGCGATTAGAGTAGACCCGATCGGTCCGCGGGGCAACGCAGCCCCGGCACGCACGCCTCGGAGAGAATGGACGCCATGACCACGAGCCCGCCGCATCCGGAACCCGCCGCCTCCCCCGTCGGCAGCGTCGACAAGGCGCTGGCGCTGCTGGAGGTGCTCGCCGAGGCCGGCCCCGAGGGGCTCGCTCTGCGGGAGATCGCCGAGGCCAGCGGGCTGAACAAGGCCTCGGTGCACCGGTTGCTGCGTGCCCTCATGCATCGCCGCTTCGCGGAGCAGCTGCCCGACGACCAGCGCTACCGGCTGGGCGGGGCGGTGCCGGAGCTGGCGCGGCGCCTCGAGGGGACCGAGAACCTCGCCCTGCTCTTCGCCCCGGCGCTCGCGGCGGTCTCGCAGCGGACCCAGGAGCTGGTGCATCTGGGCCGCCTCGACGGCACCGGCGTGCTCTACCTGGACAAGGTGGAGCCCGAGCGCACCGTGCGGGTCTGGTCCCGGGTGGGCAAGCGGGCACCGGCCGCGCGCACGGCGATGGGCCGGGCGCTCCTCGCCGCCGACGGGGTGCGCGGCGCCGCGCTCGCGGCGTACGCCCGGGCCACCGTCGGGGAGGTCGTCGAGCCCGGCGCGGTGGTCACGGCGGATCGGCTCGAGCGGGTGGTCGAGGAGACCGCGCGGCGCGGCTGGTCCACGGAGGTCGAGGAGAACGAGGCCGGCATCGCCTGCGTGGGCATCGCGCTGACCCGCCCCGGCGGCCGCTCGGTCGCGGTGAGCGTCACCGGACCGATCGAGCGGATGGACGAGGACCGCCGCGCGGAGGTCGGCGAGCTGCTGCGCGCCGAGCTCGGCCACCTGGCGCCCGCGGGCTTCTCGCTCGCTCCCCTGCCCTGAGACCTGCGGCGCCGGCCCTCGGCGCCCCGCCCCTCAGCGCCTCGTGGTGGGGCTCCCGCCCCGGGCCCGCCGGCGCTCGCGCATCACCTCGAGCACGCCGCCCACGATGCTCCCGAGCGCCAGGGCCACCAGCACCGTGATGAGCAGGGCGGGCTGGGACGCCGAGGGCGGGTCGGCGCTCGCCGCGGCGCGGGCGAGCACCCCGACGCCGAGCAGCACGGCTGTGACGAACCCGGCCACGGCCACGCCGATCTGCAGCGCCCGCACCCGGCCGCCGGCGGCGACGAGGAAGGCCACGAGCACGGCGATCGTGACGGCCTCGATCACCACGGCGGAGAGCACCACGAGCACGGATCGGCTGAGACCCAGCATCGCCGGCAGCGTCAGACCGGGCTCGGCGAGCCCGATCAGCGCACAGGACACGACGCCGACGGCGGTGCTCAGGGTGCTGCCCTCGGACTGCACGATGACCAGCACCGCGGCACCGAGCGCCCCGAGCAGCCCCAGCAGCATCGCCACGGCGGAGAAGGTCGCCACCGTGCCGGGACCCACGGCGAGATAGCCGGCCGCGGCGAGCACGACGCCCAGCAGCAGTCCCAGGCCGGTGGCCAGCCCCGGAGCGCTCCATGACCGGCGCGGGGCGGCGATCACGCCCGCGGCGAGCGGGAAGGCGACCGGGATCGCCAGCATCACGGCCGTGAGCGCACAGGCGAGGAGTTCGACGGGCTCGAGATCGAAGGACATGCTCCATGGTCACCCGAACCGAGGCTCCCCGGCGAGGAGTTCAGCGGATCGGGACCGATGCGGGACCTGCGGTCCCGCGCGCACCGGTCGGCGGGGAGATGAGCGTCCCGCGGGGCAGCAGGCGGGGCAGCGCCTGGGCGACGCTGACCTCGCAGCCGGCGTCCGCGAGCATCGTCAGCGCCGCCCGGCCCAGATCCACCCCCAGCTGATGGGGCTGACGATCGATCACGGCCAGCGGCGGGGCATGCATCTGGCAGGCCGGGGAGTCGTCCCAGGCGAGGATCGAGAGCTCGGCGGGCATGTCCAGTCCGGCCTCGACGGCGGCCCCGTAGCCCGCGATCGCCATCGCGTCGTTGTCGTAGACCGCGACGGTGGGCCGCACCGGGGCCGCGAGCAGCCGCCGGGTGGCCTCGGCCCCGCTCGGGGCGCCGTAGTCCCCCTCCGCGACCAGCACCGGGAACCCGTGCTCGCGCTGGAACTCCTCGTAGGCGCGGCGGCGCCAGGTGCTGTGCAGCAGCTCGACGGGCCCGCCGACGTGCGCGATCCGCTCGTGCCCGCGGCGGTGCAGGTCCTCCAGGACGCTGCGCATGGTGCCGGCGTTGTCGATGCTCACGCTGGAGCCGATCCTGGGCTGCCGCACGTCCCCGATCACCAGGCAGCTCAGGCCCAGCTCGCGCACGGCGAGGGGCCGCGGGTCCCCCTCGCGCAGGTCCTTGAGGATGACGATGTCCGCCGCACCCCGCTCGGCCCAGCGGTGCAGCACCTCGACCTCCTCCTGGACGCCCCGGGCGACGTGGCTGAGCACGCCGTGCCCGCGCGGGACCACGGTGTCCTCGAGGCCGTGGAGCACCTGGGTGTAGAACTGCTCCGAGCGCGCCGACCACACCGACTCCGGGATCGCGACGCCGATCGTGCCCATGCCCACCGCTCCCGGTCAGCCGGCCCGCGCCTGCGCCCGCGCGAGCAGGTCGTTGGCGCTGACCAGGACGGTGGGGTCGAGGAAGGCGGCCGGGTCGACGGCGGCGGCGGTGCGCACCCGCACGGTGGTCCGCTCCCCCGGCAGCAGGGTCACCAGCTGCCGATCGCTGACGGCGTCGGGCGCGACCCGGTCGGCGTGCACGCACAGGTCGCGCACCGTCGCGCTCGCGGCGAGTCCGAGCTCGACGCCGTCCTCGCACGCCCGCGCAGTGGCGGTGAGCGCGCCGTCCGGGAGGTGCGAGTCGACGTCCTCGGCGAAGAAGTGCACGGTCCGCTCCGGCCGTCCCTCGAGCGCGACGACGAGCACCTCGTCCGCGGGATCGGCCGGCTCGGCGAGCGCGGCGGGCACGGGGATCGTCACCGCGGTGCGCGGGGCCGCGTGCACCTCCAGCGCCGTCTCGGCCAGCACCGTCCCGGCGTGGTCCTGGCGGCGCAGCAGCGCCCGGCCCGTGATCTCCTCGTCGGTGTCGTTGCCGAGGCTGATGGCGGGGCCGTCCGGACGGGGCTGGACGGTCAGCAGCACGGGGGCGTAGAGGTCGCGCAGCGCGTACCAGAGCAGCTTGCGGCGACCGTCGCCGTCCACCGCGGCCCAGGAGACCACGGGCCAGCAGTCGTTGAGCTGCCACACGATGGTGCCGCCGCAGACCGGCCAGTGGGAGCGGTAGTGGCCGATCCCGCAGATCAGGGCCCGGGCCTGGTTGAGCTGGGTGGTGGCGTGGAAGTCGTCGAAGCCCTCCGGCGCCGGGAGGTGGCGGGCGAAACCCCGGCGCAGCTTGTCCTGACCGCCCACCGCCTTCTGGTGCGAGAGCATCGTGGGCGAGTCCGGGTCCAGGGGCCGCTCGGTGACGGCGCGGGCGAGGGTCGCGTGGTTCGCGGGGCCCTGGTAGCCGAACTCGGCGGAGAAGCGCGGGACGGTGTCGCGATAGCGCTCGTAGTCGTTGTCCCCCTCCGAGGCCCAGGCCACCCAGTTGTGCACGGTGCCGTGATCGGGGTTGCGGGGGTCCTCGGGCAGCGGCCGGGAGTAGGGGCTGGTGGGCGTGTAGCTGCGGGTGGGATCGAGCTCGGCCAGCAGGGCGGGGAACAGCTCGGTGTAGTAGCCGAGCCCCCAGCCGGTGCCCTCCTCGATCGTCTCCTTCCAGCCCCAGTGGTAGTAGCCCTCGACGTTCTCGTTGCTGCCGTTCCAGTGGACGAGGGAGGGATGCCAGGCCAGGCGGACGATGTTCTCCCGTGCCTCGGCCTCGAACTCGCTCCTCAGCGGCTCGAGCTCGGAGTAGGCGGCGCAGGCGGTGGTGAAGTCCTGCCAGACCAGCAGACCCAGCTCGTCGCACAGGTCGTAGAGGAGATCGGACTCGTACAGCCCGCCGCCCCAGATGCGCAGCATGTTCATCCCGGCGTCGACCGCATCGGCGACGCTCGCGGCGTAGTCCGCGGCGCCGAGGCGGGTGGGGAAGCAGTCGTCGGGGATCCAGTTGGCGCCCTTGGCGAGGATCGGGCGGTCGTTGACGACGACGGTGAAGGAGGTGCCGATCTCGTCGGCCTCCTCGACCACGCCCGCGGTGCGGAACGCGATCCGGTGCTCGCGGCGGTCGCGCACCGTGCCGTCGGCCTCGCGCAGCGTGACCTCGACGGTGTAGAGCGGCTGCTCCCCGTAGCCGCGCGGCCACCACCGCTGCGGATCCTCGACCGCGAGGGCGAGGTCGAGGGCATCGCGCGCATCGGTGACGCGGGCGGCGGCGACCTCGGTCCCGGCGGGGTCCAGCACGCGGGCCGCGAGCTCGAGCGGGACCTCGGCCGATGCCTCCGCGCGCTCGATCCGGGCGTGGAGCGCCACAGCGCCCCGGCCGTCGTCGACGGTGACCCGGGGGCGCAGCTGCTCGATCCGCGCCACGGACCACTGCTCGAGCCCGATCGGGCCGGCGATCCCGCTGGTGACCAGTACCGGCCCCCAGTCCCAGCCGAAGTTGCAGGCCATCTTGCGGATCGCGTTGTACGGCAGGTCATTGCCGACCACCGGCAGATCGCCCAGCACCGCCTGGTTCTCCCGCGCGGTGCGCAGCGGGGAGGCGAAGCGGATCTCGAGGTCGTTCGTGCCCGCGCGCACCAGGTCCGTGACGTCGAAGCGCCAGGAGCGGTGCTGGTTCTGGACCGTGGCGACCCTCTGCCCGTTGAGCACCACGGTCGCCGCGGTGTCCAGGCTCGCGGCCACCAGGTCCACCCGGTCCCCGCCGGGGTCCTCGGCGGTGAAGCGGGTGCGATAGACGACGTCGCACTCCCCCGTCCAGGCCAGATCGTGCTCGTTCCGGTCGAGGTACGGATCCTCGATGAGGCCCGCGGCCAGCAGATCCGTGATCAGCGTGCCGGGCACCTCGGCGGGGATGTCCTGGGCGCTCAGCGGCGCGGGGCCGTCGACGATGCTCAGCGTCCAGTCCTCGTGGAGGTCGCGGCGGAGCGGGCCGGGGGCGGCGGGGGAAGGTGTCACGGGGTGTCCTCCGAGGGGGCGAGGTGGTCGGGCATCGGCACGCCCCGCCGCTTCGCCTCGGCGAGGAAACGGGGGTTGGTGCCGGGTTCGGGGGCGGCCACGAGGAGCTGCCGGGTGAACTCCGCCTGGGGGCGGAGGATGACGTCGTCGGCCGGTCCCTGCTCGACCACGTCCCCGCGGTACATCACGAGGATCTCGTCGGAGAAGTGCCGGGCGGTGGCGAGGTCGTGCGTGATGTAGAGCATCGCCAGGTTCTCCTCGCGCTGCAAGCGGGCCAGGAGGTTCAGCACGCCCAGGCGCACCGAGACGTCGAGCATCGAGACCGGTTCGTCGGCGATGAGGATGCTGGGCCCCGGGGCCAGCGCCCGGGCGATCGCGACCCGCTGGCGCTGGCCGCCGGAGAGCTCGTGGGGCTTGCGGTCGACGTAGTCCTCGGCGGGGGTGAGATTGACGCGCGAGAGCAGCTCGAGGACCTTCTCGCGCACGGTCGAGCGCGTCGCCTTCCCGTGCAGCAGCAGCGGTCGCTCGATGTGGTGGCCGATGCTGTGGTACGGATTCAGCGAGGCGAAGGGGTCCTGGAAGACCATCTGCACCTCGTCCCGGTAGCGGGCGAGCGCGGCACCGCGGCGACCGATCGGCGCGCCGTCGAGGGTGATCGTCCCCGAGGTGGGCCGCTCGAGCTGCGCGATGAGCTTGGCGATGGTGGACTTGCCGGAGCCGGACTGCCCCACCAGGGCGACGGTCCGGCCGGGGGTGAGGTCGAAGTCGACCCCCTTGACGGCCTGCAGCGTCGAGAACTTCAGGCCGCTGCGGAGGGTGTAGGTCTTGGTCAGCTCGCGGACGGAGAGTGCGGTCATCGGGTCAGCTCCTCGTCGGATCCTGGTCGAAGCCCGCCCGCACGAAGTCCCCGGCCTCACCGGTCAGCGACGGGAAGGAGCCCAGGAGCGTGCGGGTGTAGGCGTGCCGTGGCGCGAAGTAGAGGTCCTCCGCGGTCTCGAGCTCCACGATCCTCCCTGCCTTCATGACGGCGATGCGGTCGGCGATCTCCAGCAGCATCGGCAGGTCGTGGGTGATGAACACGACCGCGAAGCCGAGCTCGCGGCGCAGCCGGAGCACCTCCTGGAGGATCTCCCGCTGGACCACGACGTCCAGGGCCGTGGTCGGCTCGTCCATGATCATCAGCTGCGGGTCGAGGGAGAGCGCCATGGCGATCATGACGCGCTGACGCATGCCGCCGGAGAGCTCGTGCGGGAAGGCGTCCAGCCGGGAGGGGTCCACGCCCACCAGCTCGAGCAGCTCGGCGCCGCGCCGCGCGCGCTCCTCGCGACCGAGGTGCGGCAGATGGGTGGTGAACACGTCCCCGAGCTGGGTGCGCACGTTCAGCACCGGGTTCAGGGAGTTCATCGCCCCCTGGAACACCATCGCGACCTTCGACCAGCGGAAGCTGCGCAGCCGGTCCCCCTCGAGGGCGAGCACGTCCACGTGCTCGCCGGTCACGTGGTCGTGGAAGGTGACCGTGCCGGAGGAGATGCGGGCCGGCGGGCGGTGCAGCTGGTTCAGACCGTAGGCCAGCGTGGTCTTCCCGCAGCCGGATTCCCCGGCCAGGCCCAGGACCTCTCCGCGCCGCAGCTCGAAGGAGGCGTCCTTGACGGCGTGGACGGGCTGCTCGACCTCGTAGACGACGTTCAGCCCCTCCACGGTGAGCACCGGCTCGTCGCGGACCGGGGAGCCGCCGCCGGTGCGGTCCGCCTCGAGCGTGTCGTGCAGGATCTCCTGCAGATCCTCGGGGTCCCTGTTCGTCGTGGGGTCGCTCATGCGGACTGCTCCTGACGGGTCGCTGCGGTCTCGGGGTCGGTGCCGTCGGGGCCATCGGTGCCCTCCGCGCTCTCGGAGCTCTCGGGGGCGTCGTGGGCGTGGGCGGCCTCGGCCCGTCGCACCTGCCGCGCGGCCTTGGGGGCGGAGCGCAGGCGAGGGTTGATGATGCCGTCGATCGAGAAGTTGATGAGCGAGAGACCGCCGCCCAGCAGGGCGATCAGCAGCCCCGGCGGGACGAACCACCACCAGGCCCCGAGGGTCAGGGCCTGTGCGTTCTGCGCGTAGAAGAGCATCGAGCCCCAGGTCTGGGTGCCCACCACGCCGAGGCCGATGAAGCTCAGCCCCGCCTCGCCGAGGATCGCGGTGATCAGCGCGAAGACGAAGCCGCTGGACATCACCGGCAGCAGGTTGGGCAGGATCTCCACGGCGATGATCCGATGCGCCTTCTCCCCCGCGATGCGAGCGGCGTGGACGTAGTCGCGGGTGCGGATCGAGAGGGTCTGCGAGCGCAGCACCCGCGCCGCGGCCGCCCACGAGGTGATCGCGAGGATGAAGGAGATCAGCAGCAGGCCGCGCTGCTGGACGTAGGAGCCGATGACGATCATCAGCGGCAGCCCCGGGAGGATCAGCACCACGTTCGTGAACAGCGAGAACACCTCGTCGAGCCAGCCGCCCAGGTATCCGCCGAGGATGCCGAAGAAGGCGGAGAGGAACAGGGCGAGGGAGGCGACGATGATGCCGACCAGCAGGGAGCCGCGCGTGGCGTAGGCCAGCTGGGCGAGCACGTCCTGGCCGGTCTGCGTGGTGCCCAGCAGGTGCTCGGCGCTGGGCGGAGCCATGCCGATGTCCGAGATCGCGAGCGGATCCTGGACGAAGAAGGGGGCGATCAGGCCGAACAGCGTGATGACGAGGACCAGGCCGCCGCCGACGAGCAGCGAGGGGGTCAGCACGGCGGGTCGGCGGGACGGGCGCGGGCGGGCCGCCGGGACGGCGCGCTCGGGAGCGACCCGCTCTGCGGTGGGTTCGATGGTGGACATGTCGCCTCCTCAGCCCCGGACCCTGGTCCGCGGATCGATCACGCCGTACAGGAGATCCACCACGAGGTTCGCCGCGAGGACGGACACCGTGATGATGAGGAACAGACCCTGCATGAGGGCGTAGTCGTTGTTGTTGACGGCCTGCAGCATCGTGAAGCCCATCCCGGGATAGGAGAACACCGTCTCGACGACGATCGAGCCGGAGACCACGAAGCCGAGCGAGATGGCGAAGCCGGAGACGCTGGGCAACACCGCGTTGCGCGCGGCGTACATGAGCATGACGCGCCGCGGGGAGAGCCCCTTCGCCTCGGCGGTGAGGATGTAGTCCTCGCTGAGGGTCGAGACCATCATGTTGCGCATCCCCAGCAGCCAGCCGCCCAGGGAGCTCAGCACGATCGTGAGCGCCGGCAGGAAGGCGTGGTAGAGCGCATCGGAGAGGAAGGCGTAGTCGAGGGCGGGCCGCACCAGGGTCACGTCGTAGCCCCCGGAGACGGGGAACCAGCCCAGGTTCACCGAGAACACGTAGATGAACAGCAGGGCGAGCCAGAAGTACGGCACCGCCTGCAGGATCGTGGTGGAGGGGATCAGAGAGTCCAGCCAGGTCCCGCGCCGCCACCCGGCGACCATGCCCAGCGAGACGCCCAGCAGGAAGGTGAACGCCGTGGACATCCCCACCAGGACCAGCGTCCAGGGCAGCGACTGGGCGATCACCTCGGTCACCGGCTGCGGGAAGTAGGTGACCGAGATGCCCAGGTCACCGGCGAAGAGCCCCTGGAGGTACGCGACGTACTGCTGGAGAAGGGGCTGGTCGGTGTCGGCGCCCAACATGATCGCGATGGCGTCGCGTGTCTCCGGCGGGACCGGTCCGCGCAGGGCGAGCTTGGCGAGCACGGCATCCACCGGGGAGCCGGGCAGGGCCCGGGGGATGAAGAAGTTCAGGGTGACGGCGGCCCAGAGGGCGACGAGGTAGAAGCCGAGTTTTCGCACCAGGTGCACAGCGATGGATCCTTCCGGGGACGGGACGGAGGCTCGGGCGCCCCCGCGCCCGGGGGCGCGGGGACGTCAGGTCTCAGGAGTCCGCAGGGACCACGGTCTTGAGCACCTCGGCGTTGTCCGGGGCGGACCACGACATCGGGTAGACGTAGAGGTCCTCCTGGGAGGGCCAACCGGTGATCCTCGTGTCGCTGTACTCGGTGAGGCTCGAACCGATGAGCAGCGGGATCGCGGGCATCACCTCGACCAGACGCTGCTGGATGATGAAGTACTGCTCCTTCTTCTCCTCGGGATCATCGGTCGCTGCGGCGGCCAGCAGCGCCGCATCGACGTCGGGATCGGAGAAGCGGGTGACGTTCTGGTACGGGTTGCCGTTCTCCCCCACCGGAACGGTGGTGTCGGTCGAGAAGTGGTTGGAATAGGCGTAGTAGGGGTCCGGCGCCGGGCCCTGGCCGATGGAGTCGATCACCAGCTGGTAGGTGCCCTTGGCCTTCGCGTCGTTCCACTCGTTGACGGAGACCTGCTGGGGGATCAGCTCGATGCCGATCCCGCGGTACTGCTCGGCGAGGGTGTCCAGCGCGGTGACGAAGTCCGACCAGCCGGTGGGGCAGCTGACGGTCATCGAGACCTTGACGTCGCCCTTGGCATAGATGCCGTCCTCACCCTCGGCGTAGCCGGCGTCCTCGAGCACCGTCCGCGCCATGTCGGGATCGGCATTCCACGGGGCGTTCTCGATGGAGGGGTCGATGAAGTCGGCGTCGCGCTCGGGCAGCGCGAAGGACGGCGAGATGTCCGTGCCCAGACCGAAGAAGGCGAGCGTGGAGAGCTGCTCGCGATCCATGCCGTAGTAGAGCGCCTTGCGCACGGCGGGATCGGTCTGGGGCCCCTCGCAGCCGAGATCCGGATTGCTCGCGGCCATCAGTGCGGCCTGGGAGATGCCGGTGTTCGTGAAGCTGAGGTGCTCGTTCGCCTCGACGTGGGTCTCGAGGTCGGGGATCGCGACGGACATGTAGTCGATCTCGTCGGCGAGCCACTTGTCGGTCGCGGCTTGATTGCCGGTCAGCGCGATCGCGCGGACACCGCCGATGGCGGGCACGCCCTCCTCCCAGTAGTCGTCATTGGCGACGCTGAGATAGGACTCGGTCGAGTAGGAGTCGAAGCGGAAGGGGCCGGTGCCGATCGGCTCCTCGTTGGCGTACGTCGAGAGATCCTCGACGTCGGTGAAGAGGTGCTCGGGGATGATCCAGGTGCGCCCCAGGGCGTTGGGACCCTCGGTGTAGGAGGGCTTGTCGTAGGTGATCACGACCGACGTGTCGTCGGGGGCCTCGGCCGACGGGGCGGTCCCGGCGGGGTTCAGTGCCTCGGTGTCGCGGATCTTCATGAAGGTGAAGGCGACGTCCTTCGCCGTGAACGGCTCGCCGTCGTGCCAGGTGACGCCGCCGCGGACGGTGACGGTGAGGACGGTGCCGTCCTCGTTCCACGCGAAGGTCTCGCCGAGCAGGGGCTTGGGCTCCTGGTCGATCGCCTCGAGCGGGTTGAAGTAGAACAGCGGCTCGAAGAGCACGCCCTGGACCAGGGACACCACCGAGGGCGAGTGCGGGTTGAAGTTCGCGGTGAACTCCCCGGAGCCGGTGAAGGTGGTGGCGATCGGACGCTCGTCGCCGCCCTCCCCCGATCCGGTGTCGAGGTTGGAGGCCCGGCTGCAGGCGGCGAGAGCCAGCGGGGCAGCTCCGAGGGCGGACAGCTTGTACAGGTCACGGCGGCTGAGGTGCATCGTTGCTCTCCTTGGTCACGCGTCATCGCGCAGTGGGTTCGCCTCCCTCGGCGAACTTACTTCATTGCATTAATGAAGTAGGAGTAGTCTCCTGATCCGGGGACGGCCCGTCAAGAGCGCGCCGAGCTCCCGCGGATGACGAAACGATCACGAACGCTCGCGCCGGCCGGCGTCTCCGGGCACAGTCGGCACCGCGAGCGAGAACGGGACGGGAGGTGGACCATGGCCGGCACCGGGCCCCGACGCGCCTCCGCGACCGACGCCGCCGTCCTGGAGACCGTGCGCCGGCGGGGCGAGACCACCCGCGTGGACCTCGCCCGCGAGCTGGGGGTCACCGCCGCGACCGTCACCTATTCCGTCAAGCGTCTGATGGCGGCCGGCCTGCTGGCCGAGAACGGCTTCGCCCGTTCCACGGGCGGCAAGCGGGCCTCGCTGCTGCGGCTGGTCGACGAGGCCCGCTGGGCGATCGGCTGCACCGTCGACGCGGACCGGATCTCCCTGGTGGGCGTCGACATGACCGGCGCCCTGCGCTCGCGCGCCGTGCTCCCGCTCGCTCCCGGGGCGGACGCCGCGGCGATCACCGCGACGATCGGCGAGGCGCTGGCGCGGATGGAGCCGGACCGGAACCGCCACAGCGCCACCGAGGTGGGCATGGCGATCCCGCAAGGGGCCGACGCCGCCACCACCGACCTGCTCGAGGAGGTGCGCGCCGCCCTGCCGTTCCCGACGGTCAGCGCCGGGTCCACCGTCTGCGCGGCGCTGGGCAGCTTCTGGAGCGGTGAGCAGCCGGAGCGCGGGCTGACCGCCACCGTGCACCTCGACACCGGCGCCGGGATCGCCCTGCTCGCGGACGGCGAGCCGCTGCCCACCTCCCCCCGCGCCACCCTCGACCACGCCTGCGTGGACCCCGCCGGTCCGCCCTGCCCCTGCGGCGCCCGGGGCTGCCTGCAGCTCTACGCCTCACCACGGGCGATCGTCCGCGCCGCCCACGACGCCGGCGATCTCGCCGACCGGCTGGGCCTGGACCCCGCGGCGCGCTCGGAGGGCGCCGACGCCGTGGTGGTGGCCCTGGCCGCGGCCCGCGGCGACGACGGGGCCCAGGCGATCCTCGACACCGCTCTGCGGGCGCTCGCCCAGGTCAGCGGGACGGTGATCGCCGGGCTCGGCATCGGGACGGTCGTCTTCTCCGGGGCCTTCCTCCAGGCCGCGCCCGGCCTCGCGCGGACCACCCTCGAGGAGCAGCTGACCGCGCGCGCGACCGGGGCCGGCCCCGATCTCTCCGTGCTCATCTCGCAGATCCAGCCGCACCCCGGGTCCGTCGGCGCCGCCGTGCTCGCCCTGCGCCGGCTCATGGACACCGGCTCCGCCGCAGCAGGCTGACCCGTCGGCGCCGATCCTCGATAGGCTGGCCGGCAGTCGATCTGCGGCCGTCCGCCCTGCGCGCCCGTCGCTCGCCGCCCTGGATCGCGAGGACTCCCTCCGCCCCGACCGCACCGACGCGGTCCGGCCGGATCCCGAGCCCCTCGCGCTCCGTCCCCGATCCCCGAGGAGCCTCCATGACCAGCGGTGTCCCCTATCGCACGCTGATCTGGCTGGCGGTCGCCACCTTCACCACCGGCATCGACGGATACGTGCTGGCGGGGCTGCTGCCGGACATCGCCGCGGACCTCGACGTCACCGCGGCGCTGGCGGGCCAGCTGGTGACGGTCTTCGCGCTCACCTCGGCACTGGCCGGGCCGCTGCTGGGCGCGGCGACCAGCGGCGGCGAGCAGCGGCGCACCATCGTCGCCGCGCTGGGCACCTTCGTGGTGGGCAACCTGCTCACCGCGCTCGCCCCGAGCTACGCGCTGGCCCTGGGCGGACGAGTGGTCGCCGCCCTCGGCGCGTGCCTGCTCGGAGCGGCGGTCACCGGCTACACGGTCCACCTGGTCTCCCCGCGGCACCGCGGGCGGGCGCTGTCCTTCGTGCTGGGCGGGTGGATGACCGCGACGGCGCTGGGAGTCCCCGTGGGCCTGATCCTGGGCCAGTCCAGCTGGCGCGTGCCGCTGATCATGGTCGCGGTGGTGGGGACGATCGCGCTGCTGGGGATCTGGCGGAGCCTGCCCCCGCTGCGCTTCCCCACCCAGACCCTGCGCGAGCGCCTGCGCCCACTCGCCCGGCCGCAGCTGGTGGCCGGCCTGCTGGTCTCCACCGGGGTGCTGTGCGCGAGCTACGCCTGCTTCACCTACGCAGTGCTCATCCTCGCCCCGATCCACGAGGCCCCGTGGATGATCATCGCGATCATGTGCGCCTACGGCCTGGCGAGCATGGCGGGCAATGCGGTGACGGGACGGCTCGTGGACCGCTTCTCCCCGGTGCGGGTGCTCACCGTGGTCCTCGCGGTGCTGCTGGTCGACGCCCTGTTCGGGGCCCTGGCCCTCGCCGTGGCCGCTCCCGCGGCGCTCGTGGTGCTGAGTCTGGTGTGGTTCCTGGTGGCGGGGGTCGGCAACGGCGGCCACGCCGTGCCCCAGCAGGCCCGTCTCGCGCTGCTGGCGCCGGGGTCCGTGTCCGTGGTGATGGCGCTGAACGCGAGCGCGATCTCCCTGGGCAGCGCGCTCGGTGGGGCGCTGGGCGGACTGGTGCTGTCCACGGGCGCGATGCCGGAGCGGCTGCCGCTGCTCGCGGCCGCCGTGCTGGCGCTGACCATTCCGCTGCACCTGGTCGTGGCGCGCTGGACGGACCGTCGGCCGACGGAGCCCGCCGCCGGGTGACACGGCGCGACCGGGGAGCACCGCGATCCCGTCCGCGCTCCCGTGCGGCGGCGAGGAACGACAGCGCTCTTGGCTGCCCGACCGCCCGACCCGGCAGCGGTCAGGTCACCGATGTCGTGCACCTGCACGCGGGCGACGGTGTGGTGTCGGGGCGTTCGCGTATTTGCGGATACGCACATTCGCGAACGCCCCAACCGCGATACGCGACCTCAGCACCGCGCGACCGCTCCGGCCTCCGTGCCGACGGGGCGGTCGGCGTGGGCGCGAGGGGGACGCAGGGGCGACCCGGTGCGCCGCACGGCTGCGTCAGCCCCGGTGCGCCCAGAGGTCGCGCAGCAGGGCGATCTCGGCGAGGTGGTGGATCAGCTCGCGATTGATGTGGGCGACGAGGGTGGCGCGGGAGTGCTGCGCCCACGGCCCCTCGGCCTCGCCCACGGCGACCTGGAGGTCCTCCGCCGACCACTGCTCCACGCCGCGCATCCAGCGCGCGTACTCCCGGTCGAACTGCTCCAGGGCCCCCTGCGCCGTGGCGGCGTAGTTCCAGGTCATGTAGTCCGCAGGCGGTCCACCGAAGTGCGAGTGGCTGCGCACCGCGAGCACCCCGACGACGAGGTGGCCCAGCCGCCAGGCGATCGTGGTCAGCGGCGCGGGATCGGGCTCGGGGTACGCGAAGTCGATGACCATCTCCCCGGAGCCGCCCTGCATCGCCGTGGGCGGCTCCGTCCCCTCGGGCACCCGGGGGTGGACGGTCCAGGCCCGGCCGGTGGCGCCAGGGTCGAAGACGTACTCCTCGTCGGTGAGGCCCTCGAGGCGCGGGCGCAGGAACTCGCGCACGTGGTAGTCGATCTGCTCGTGCAGGACGGCGGACAGATCGCCGCCCTGTCCGTCCAGGGCGGGAGCGGGAGTGGTGTCGTTGCTGGTCATCGCAGTCCTCCAGGGTTCGATCGGAACGTCAGGGTCACAGGAGCGTCAGGGAGATCGGGGCCCGCGGGGTCGGAGCGGACGGCTGGACCTCACCAGCCCGGCGGGGGCCAGGTCTCGCCGTCGGCGCGGGCGTTGAGGGCGTAGGCGAACTGGCCGTCGATGCTCTCGCGCAGGAGGTCCGCGTGCCCGGCGTGCCGGGCCACCTCCTCGACGGCATGCAGCGCGATCCACCGCACGGTCCAGCGCTCCTCGCCGCTGAACCACGGAGCCTCCGGGACGGGCACGGGGGCTTCGAGCGCACCGGTGCGGATCGCGGCGGCGAGCTCGGCGCCGGCGGCCTCGAGCTCGGCGATCAGGGACTCGGCGGTGTCCTCGGGCTGCAGGACCTCCGCCCCCTCGCCGCGCAGCACCTCCGCCGCCTCCTCGGCGACCGCCGCGCCGCCGCCGGCGACCGCGGTGGCCCCGCGGATCTCCCCCGCGATCCCGCCCGCCACGGCGATGACGTGACGGGAGAGATCCCCCAGGCAGAACGCGGAGACGGTGGGTCTCCCGGCGAGCTGCTCTGGGCTCAGGTCCTGCAGGGTGGTGGCGACCTGGCGGATCTGCTGCTGGGCGAAGACGGCCAGGCCGTCGCGCTCGTCGGTGATGTCGGGGGTCAGGAACGGCATGGCGCTCTCCTTCGTCGGTCGGCGTGCTCTGCTCGGTGTCGAGCTCCGTGCTCGACCCTCACTCTTCCGCCCGGTGAGGACAGATCCTGTCCGCGAAGGCCGGTGGATGACGACGGACGGAGCGGCGCCGGTCGGGTAGGGTGCGCCGTGACACGGGGTGCCGCCTCACGCGGCTGAGAGAACACCCGTCGCACCTGATCCAGTTCATGCTGGCGGAGGGAATGTCACCGCGGCCGCGTGCCGCCCTGCCCTCGCGCCACCGCTCGAGAGGCACTGATGCACACCACACCCTCCCTGTCCGAGCAGGTCGTCGTCGTCACCGGCGGAGCCCGCGGGCTCGGCCGTGCGATCACCGAGGCGTTCCACCGCGAGGGTGCTCGCGTGGTCATCGACTACCACCGCAGCACCGAGGCCGCCCGCACCCTGTCCGAGCAGCTGGGCGAGCGGGCCCTGGCGATCGAGGCCGACGTCCGCGACCGCGCCGCCCTCGACGCGCTCCTCGAGCAGGCCCGTCGGCATTTCGGCGCGCCGGTGACCACCGTGGTCTCCAACGCCCTGGCGGACTTCTCCTTCGACGGCGACGGCCGCGCCGCCGCCCCGGACATCGGCTACGAGGACTTCACCGCCCAGTTCGCCGGCTCCGTGCAGGGCACCCTCAACCTGGTGCAGGCCGCGCTCCCCCACTTCCGGGACGCCGGCGGCGGTCAGGTGCTCACCATCGGCACCAACCTCTTCCAGAACCCCGTGGTCCCCTACCACGACTACACCGCCGCGAAGGCCGCCCTCCTCTCCCTGACCAGGACGTTCTCCGTCGATCTGGGGCCGCTGGGGGTGCGTGTGAACATGCTCAGCGGCGGGTTGCTGCGCACCACGGACGCGAGCGCCGCCACCCCGGAGGCCGTCTTCGACGCGATCGCCGCGGGCACCCCGCTGGGCAGCGTGACCACCCCGGAGGAGTTCGCCGACGCCGTGCTGCTGCTCGCCTCGCCCTGGGCGCGCGCCATCACCGGGCAGAACCTGGTGGTCGACGGCGGGCTGGTGAAGGACTGATGACCGGCACCGGACGCCCGATCCACCTGAACCTCTTCGCCCACGCCTGCGGGCATCACTCCGCCGCGTGGCGGCGGCCCGGCTCCGATGTCGAGCGCCTGGGCGACATCACCCGCTGGGAGGAGCTCGCCCGCCTCGCCGAGCGCGGACGGCTCGACGCGCTCTTCCTCGCCGACGGCCAGTCCGCCGGGGTGCCCGGGATCGCCGGCTCCCCCCGCTGGTTCCTCGAGCCGGTCACGGCATTGACCGCGATGGCCCGGGCGACGGCGCACCTGGGCCTGGTCACCACGATCTCGAGCACCTTCTGGGATCCCTTCCACGCGGCGAGGATGCTGGCGAGCCTCGACCACATCAGCGGCGGTCGCGCGGGGATCAACGTCGTCACCTCCATGACCGACGAGGAGGCGCGCAACCACTCGCTGCCCGCCCTGCCCGCCCACGCCGAGCGCTACGCGCGGGCCGAGGAGTTCACCGAGGTGCTCACCGCCCTGTGGGACTCCTTCCCCGCGGACGCGCTCCTGCCCGGCACGGGCGAGTACGCGGACGTCTCCCGGATCCTCCCGATCGACCACCGCGGCGCCGACTTCGAGGTCGCGGGGCCGCTGAACATCCCCTCCCCGCCGCAGGGCCGACCCGTGATCTTCCAGGCCGGCAGCTCCGGGCCCGGGCGCGAGCTGGCCGCCCGGCACGCCGAGGGGATCTACGCCGTGGCCTGGGACCGGGAGATGGCCCGCGAGTTCCGGACCGATGTGCGGGCACGCGCCGCGCGGGCCGGCCGGGATCCCGACGGGATCGTGGTGATGCCGGGGCTGGTGACCTACGTGGGCCGCACGGAGGAGGAGGCGCGGGAGAAGAAGGCGGCGCTGGACGCGCTGCTGGACACCGAGCAGGCGCTGGGCATGCTGTCCTTCTTCACCGGGCAGGACGCGGGCGCCTGGGCGCTGGACGCCCCCGTCCCGCCGCTGCCCCCGCTCGCGGAGTTCACGGGCCCGCAGGGGCGGTACGCGACGGTGCTGCGGATCCTGGAGTCCCAGTCCGTGCGGCCGACGGTCCGCGAGCTACTGGGACTGCTCGCCGCCGGCGGCGGGCACGCCACGATGATCGGCACCGCCGAGCAGGTCGCCGAGCAGATGATCGCCTGGGTGGACGCCGGAGCGGCCGACGGCTTCAACCTCATGCCGCCGGCCCTCCCGGAGAGCCTCGAGGACGTCATCGACCAGGTGGTGCCGATCCTGCAGGAGCGCGGCCGGTTCCGCCGGGAGTACACGGCCTCCACCCTGCGGGGGCACCTCACGGGGGCGTGATCGCTCACCAGCCCTCCGGCGGCCAGGTGCCGCCCTCGGCCAGGACGTTCAGCTCGTAGGTGCCCTTGCCGTCGATGCTCTCGCGGAGGATGTCCGCGTGACCGGCGTGGCGGGCGTGCTCCTCGGCCTGGTGCATCGCGTACCAGCGCATCGTCCAGGTGGACCTGCCCTCGAACCAGGGCGCGTCCGGGACCGGCCCCCGCTCGTCCGGGTCCGCGGCGCGGATCGCGGCCTCGAGGGCGTCGGCGGCGGCGTGCAGCGCGGCGACGAGGGACTCCGCCGTGTCCTCCGCGCGGACCGCCTCGGGGGTGATGGCGCCCTCGGCCTGGAGCTGCTCCGGCGTGCGCTGCGCGGGCGGCGCGGCCTCCGGAGCCGCGGCGATCGTCAGCGCCCCGCCCTCGGCCATGAGGAGCACGTGGCGGGCGAGCATGCCCAGGCTCATGGCCGAGGCGCTGGGCACCTCACGGATCTGCTCGGGCGTGAGCCCGTGCAGGGCGGTCGCGGTCTGGCGGATCTGCTGGGACGCGAAGGTGGCCAGCGCATCGCGCTCGTCGGTGGTCTCGGCGGTCAGGAACGGCATCGGACTCTCCTGGCGGTGGTGGGGGCGAGCTCTGCGCTCGGACCACACTCTTCCGCCCTACGAGGACAGTTCCTGTCCTCGAACTCCGGCAGACTGTGACCATGAGCGACGTGACCACGAGGGCCCTGCGACTGCTGGCGCTGCTGCAGTCGCGCACCGTGTGGACGGGACCGGAGCTGGCGGAGGAGCTGGAGGTCACGGTGCGGACGGTGCGCCGGGATGTCGATCGGCTGCGGCAGATGGGCTACCCCGTGCTCACCTCGGCAGGACACGGCGGCGGCTACCAGCTCGGCGCGGGACGGGAGCTGCCGCCCCTGCTGCTGGGCCCGCACGAGGCCGTCGCGGTCGCCGTGGGCCTGCGCCTGACCGCGGGCTCGGGCATCGAGGGCCTGGACGCCGAGGCGCTGCGTGCTCTCGCGGCCCTGGACCGGATCCTGCCCCCGTCGGTGCGCTCCGAGGTCTCGGCCGTGAGCGAGGCGATGGGGGTGGTGGCCCGGCCCGTTCCCGGTGCCCGCTCCGAGGTGCTGCTGGCCCTGGCCACGGCGGTGCGGGACGGGCTGCGGATCCGGGTCGACTACGAGCGGCGCGACGGCGAGCGCTCCGAGCGTCGCCTCGAACCGCGCCGAGTGCTGAGCGTCGAGGGGCACTGGTACCTGTTCGCCTGGGACCTGGGCCGCGAGGACTGGCGCACCTTCCGCCTGGACCGCATGCACGCGGTGCACCCCAGCACCTTCCCGATCACGCCCCGGCCCACCCCGGACATCGAGCGGGCCGTGCGCGAGTCGATCACGGTGGCCGGGTATCCGATCGCGGCGACGGTGCGCGTCCTGCGCCCCGCCCAGGAGGTCGCCGGCCAGCTGTCCAGCCGCACGGCGCGCATCGAACCGGACGGCGAGGACGCCTGCCTCCTGCACGCCGGCGCCGAGAACCTGCGCTGGCTCGCGGTGCACCTGGCCCTGCTGGGAGCGCCGATCGAGGTGATCGACCCGCCGCAGCTGCTCGAGGAGATCCGGGCGATCGGCGCCTGGGCGCAGGAGGCGCGGCCCGGGGTGTGACATCCCCCGATCACGGGTAGCCCACCTCACATCCTTGTAGGACGCGATCAGCTCGCCTTTGTACGGTCGAAGGATGTCTTCCCCGTCGTCCCGATCGACCCGCAGGACCCTCCTGACCGCCGCCTGGGCTGCACCGGTCGCCGTCGTCGCGACCTCGGCCCCCGCTGTCGCCGCCTCGAACGGCACCCCGACGAACTACGGGCTCAACGCGAACACCGGCATCCACCCCAACGACGTCGAGGCCAATCCCCGCGCCTGGTCCTATCCGGAGATATTCACCGACGACACCTACTGGATCGAGATCACGATCTCCTACATCGGGGACGACCCCGCCTTCTCCCTCATCGACCGGGCCGACGACCAGCCGGGGCTCAACGACTGGGTGCCCCTCGAGGAGACGCCCACCCGCGTCGTGCTGCGGGCGCCGGTCGCGATCGCCAGCACCGGCGGCAACACCCCGAGCACCGCCTGGTACTGGAACGTCGCCGCGGAGCCGGGCACGATCACGGTCGACGGCAGGATCGACGGCACCGACCTCGAGCAGTTCGACGAGGGCCAGCAGGTCGGCCCCTGACTCGCAGGGCCTCCGCGGCACCGCGGGCCGTCACAGCACCAGCAGGGCCAGCGCCGAGACCACCGTGAGCACGAGCACCGCGTTCTCGAAGACGCCCTGCGGGAGCCGCCGCGCGACCCGCGCCCCGAGGGCGGCGCCGATCAGCACCAGCGGCACCAGCACCGCGTCCATGACCAGGGTGTCCCGCGTGATCAGGCCCAGGCCCGCGGAGAACGGCAGCTTGAGCACGTTGACGACGGCGAAGAACCAGGCGGAGGTGCCCAGGAAGGTCAGCACCGGCATCCGCATGGCGTAGAAGTACATGCTCATCACCGGTCCGCCGGCGTTGGCGACCATGGTGGTGAATCCGCCCAGCAGGCCGTAGCCGGTACGTCCCAGCTGGGCGCCGACCCCCGAGGGCGGGCCGTCGAGGTCCCCGTCGGCGCCCGCGCTGCGCGCCGCGCCGCTGCGGGCCGCGCGACGGCGCCAGACGGTCACACCGACCAGCGCCAGCAGGATCACGCCGATCGTGCCGCGCACGGCATCCCCGCCGGCCGTGGCGAAGAAGATCGTGCCCAGCACCACGCCGACCAGCACGCTGGGGATCAGCCGCACCAGGGTGCGCACATCGGGTTCGCGCCGGTAGACCCACAGCGCGGTCGCATCGCCCACCATCAGCAGGAGCAGCAGTGCGGCAGTGGACTCCTTCGCCGGCAGCGCCAGGGCGAACAGGCCCACGGCGATGGTGCCGCCGCCGGGCAGGGCTGTCTTGGACAGGCCGACGACCAGCGCACCCGCGCACACCAACAGCCAGGGGACGAGACCCAGATCAGGGAGCTGCGCGAGGACCTGGGGCATGGACGGGAACCTATCAGCGCCGCGGAGCGCACGGGATCCGGTCCGGGGCGGACGGGAGCGCCGCCCGGTCGGGGCGGGAGCGCCGGTCAGGCGATCCAGGAGGTGTCCGGCGACCCGCCTCCGGCGACTGCCGCGCGCGCGGCGCCGATCACGAGGGCGACCGCCGCGGCACCGGGGTCGATGACGCCCTGGGAGGCGTCGCCGACGTAGCTCGCCCGCCCTCGCCGGGCGGTGATCCGCGCGGTGGACCGCGCCCCCTGGACAGCGGCCTCCTCCGCGGCCCGCAGCGCGTCCGCCGCCTCCCGTCCGTCCTCGAGGGCGCCGCGGAGTGCGGTCACGGCGGGCTCGAGGGCGTCGATCATGGTCTTGTCCCCCACCTCCGCCTCCCCGTACCTCTGCACGGTGGCCTGGC
Organism: Brachybacterium sp. YJGR34; assembly: GCF_003347015.1. Taxonomy (GTDB): domain Bacteria; phylum Actinomycetota; class Actinomycetes; order Actinomycetales; family Dermabacteraceae; genus Brachybacterium. The sequence goes on along the minus strand of NZ_PNFB01000001.1, from coordinate 70,234 downwards.
CGGCGGCGAGAGCCTCGGCGAGCTGTGCCGCCGTGGGCGGCGCGTCGTCGGCGGCGCGGGCGAGATCGCGGAAGAACATGCCGAACAGCGGGCCGCTGGTCCCGCCCACCCCGAGCCAGCCCATGAACAGGGCCGTGAGCCACTGGCGGTAGGTCTGCGGGTCGTCGGCGGCGATGTTCTCGTCGACGAGGGCGAGGGCGGTGCGGATGTTGGTGCCGAAGTCGCCGTCCCCGGCGCGACGGTCGAGGTCGCCGAGGGTGTCGGCGGCGGCGCCGAGGGTCTCGCACACGCCGCGGACGAGGTCGCGCCCGACGTCGTCGCCGAGCGGGGCGGAGGGGGTGGTGGCCGTCATGTCGGTGCTCCTCACCAGGTCAGGGCAGGGGTGCGGACAGGGGCGTCCCAGAGCCGGCGCAGCTCGTCGTCCAGCGGCACGAGGGTCAGGGAGACACCGTGCATGTCGAGGCTGGTGACGTAGCTGCCCACCAGCGAGCGGTCGATCGCGATCCCGGCGTCGGCGAGGCGATGGTGGAGGCGCCGCGCCACCAGCTGCAGCTCGAGCGGATAGGCGGAGCCGAGGCCGTTGACGATCGCGAGCACCTGGTCGCCGCGGGCGAGTCCCAGCTCGGCCAACAGCGGGTCCAGCAGCAGGTCGGTGAGAGCGTCGGCGTCGCGGAAGGGCACCCGGCGGGCCGCGCGCTCCCCGTGGATGCCGACCCCCAGCTCCACCTCGTCCTCGCCGAGGGTGAACTGCGGCGCGGAGTCCCCGGGGTGGGTGCCGGCCTCGAGCGCGAGGCTCATGGTGCGCGCGGCGGAGGCGACCCGTCGGCCGACGGCGGCGACCTGCTGCAGGTCCGCCCCCTCCTCGGCGGCGGCGCCGCAGACCTTCTCGACGACCACGGTGGCGGCGGTGCCGCGCCGGCCGGGCCCGCGCTCGTCCCCGGTGTCCGTGGCGAGGTCGTCGTCCACCAGCACGATCTCGGTCTCGATCGCGTCGTCGCCGCTGATCTCGCCGGCGATGCGGAAGTTCAGCACGTCGCCGGTGTAGTTCTTGACGATCTGGACCACGCCGCGGCCCGCATCGGCCGCCTTCGTGCCCTCGAGGACCTGCAGCGCCGTGGGACTCGCGAACACCGCACCGCTCACGGCGACGTCCAGCATCCCGCGACCCACGAAACCGGCGTGCAGCGGTTCGTGGCCGGAGCCGCCGCCGGAGACCAGGCCCACCTTGTCCCGGGCCCGCTCCCGACGCGTGACGAGGCGATGCGTCTCCTGCAGCGCGAGCAATCGGGGATGGCTGAGCACGAGCCCCTCGAGGGCCTCGGGGACCAGATCACCGGGGTCGTTGACGATGCTGCGGCGCATGAACGCTCCTCCTGGGCGGTGGGGTGGCTCGAGCGTAGCCCGCGCCCTGCCGTGCCCGCCATGGTCCGGTCGCCTAGACTCACGACGCCGCCGATCAGAAGGACCCACCCCATGACGTCACGCCGCACCGCCCGCGGACCCGCTCTCGCCCGGCGCAGCCTGCTGGCCGGCGCCGGCCTCGGGGCGCTGAGCCTCGCCGCCTGCACCGAGGACCCGCCGGAGGGCATCCAGTCCCCACCGGAGGAGGACGCCCCCGAGGACGGGGGCGCGACCGAGGACGAGGGCGCGCCGGTCGTCGAGCTCGTCGAGTACTCCGGCACCTCCCGGGGCCCGACGGTCTGGGCGGTGCGCTACGACCTGCCCGAGGACGCCGAGGCACCTCCGCTGTACAGCGCCGCGACACAGGCCGCCCGTCACGAGGCGCTGCAGGCGAAGAAGGCCGAGCAGGAGTGGACCCTCGAGGACCCGCTGCTGGTGCTGGATCCCTACGGCACCACCCGCACCGGGCTGTACGTCCACTTCACCGGGGCCGAGGAGGGCGGGACCCTCACCGCCACGGCCACCGCCGCCGCGACTCCCGACTTCACCCGCGCGATCGTCGACCACGGGGAGGACGGCGCGTTCGAGGCCCTGGTCGTGGCCCTGATCCCCGCGGCGCACAACGAGCTGGTCCTGCAGTGGACCGCGGACGGCGCCGCGCCGCGCGAGATCACCTCGGCGCTCAGGAGCCCCGTCACCGCCGCCGACTACAGCTCGCAGCTGGCGGCCGAGGTGCCCGATCCCGGCGCCATCTCCCCCGGCCTGTTCGCCCTGAGCGGCGTCAGCTCCCACACCAACAACACCTTCCTCTACGACGAGCACGGGGCGATGCGCGGGGAGATCGCCTCCACCGACCACCCCAGCCATCATCTCGTCGTCGAGGACGGGCGCATCGTCACCACCACGGGCGCCCGTCAGATCAGCGTGATCGACCACTTCGGCCATGCGGGGACGATCATCGACCTGGGCGAGCACCTGGCCCATCACGACCTGGAGGTCGACGGCGACGCCGTCTACGTGCTCACCTCCCGCGACGGCGAGGACCAGGTGATGGACCGGGTGGCGCGCGTGGACCTGGCCTCTGGGGCGGTGGAGGAGACGGTGAACCTCACCGAGCTCCTGTCCGCCTACCACGAGCTCACGCACGAGCAGGAGGAGGTGGGCGGCGGCAGCACCGCCGAGGGCAAGGATTGGATCCACCTGAACTCGGTGGACGTGACGGACGGGGTCATGTACGTCTCCGCGCGCGAGACCTCCACCGTCATCGCCCTGGACGGCGCGCTCTCGGCCGACGAGGAGACCACGGTGCGCTGGATGATCGGGGTCGAGGGCCTGTGGGAGGGCACCGGCCACGAGGAGCAGTTCCTGGCCCCGGAGGGCAGCCCGACCGTCAACGCCGGTCAGCACAGCGCCATCCGGATCGATGACGAGGCGCTGCCCGAGGGGCAGTACTACCTGGAGATGTTCAACAACAACTACTGGCACCTGTCCACCCGGGACACGGAGGACTGGGAGGGGCTGCAGCCGGAGGGCACCTCGATGTCCGAGAAGAACGGCGTCAGCCATGCGCTGCGCTACCTGGTCGACGAGAACGCCGGCACCTTCACGGAGGCGGACCGCGTCGACCTCGCCTACTCCTCGGTGGTCTCGAACGTGCAGCGCCTGGGCGAGGGCACCATCGCCGACCCCTTCGTGGCCAATGCGGGCATGTCCGCCGTGTTCACCGAGCATGCCGCCGACGGCACGGTGCTGGGCACCTACCGCTACGACGCCCCGTCGATGGCCTACCGGGTCTACAAGGACAGCTTCGAGGGGTTCTGGTACCAGCCGCAGTGACGACCGGGCCGGGGGCGGCGGCGCCCCTGGCCCGGCGGACCCGGCGTCACCAGCGCGGGTGGATCTCCGCGCGCAGCAGCTCCTCGTAGGTCTCGTGGACGGCGCGGTCGAAGCGCTCCAGGATCGCGGCCTGCTCCGGCGTGGGGGCGCTGCCCGCAGCGGCGTTGGACCGCGCCTGATCGCCCGAGCTCGCGCCGGGGATCGCGGCCGTGACGCCGGGCCGGCCGAGGATCCAGCGCAGGCTCGCCTCGGGCAGGGTCATGGCGCCGTCGAGCGCCTGCTCGAGCCGGGCCACGGCGCTCAGGCCCGTCGCGAAGTCGACGCCGGAGAAGGTCTCGCCCTGGTCGAAGGCCTCGCCGTGGCGGTTGAAGCGGCGGTGGTCGTTCTCCGCGAAGCGGGTGTCCGGGGAGAACTTGCCGGTCAGCAGCCCGGAGGCGAGGGGGACGCGCGCGATGATCGCGACACCCTGCTCCTGCGCCGTCGGCAGCACCTCGTCCAGGGGCTTGAGCCGGAAGGGGTTGAGGATGATCTGGATCGAGGCGAGGTGCTCGCGCTCGAGGCTGATCAGGGCCTCCTCGCAGGTCTCCACGCTCACGCCCCAGGCGGCGAGCTTCTTCTCCTCCACCAGGGCGTCGAGCACGTCGAAGACGCGGTCGTCGCGGTAGATCGCCGGCGGCGGGCAGTGCAGCTGCACCAGGTCCAGGGTGTCCATCCCGAGGTTCGCCCGGGAGCGCTCCACCCAGGCGCGCAGGTTCTCCTCCGTGAAGGACTCCGGGGCGAAGGGGTCGGCGCGGCGGGAGGCCTTGGTGGCCAGGAAGAGCGGCCGGGGCCCGTCGGCCGCGACGCGTTCGCGCATCGCGCCCACGAGGTTCTCGCTGCGGCCGTCGCCGTAGACGTCGGCCGTGTCGAAGAAGGTGACCCCCGCTTCGAGGGCGGCGTCGAGCACGGCGCGGGCGGAGTCATCGCTCACCTCGCCCCAGTCCGCGCCGATCTGCCAGCAGCCCTGACCGATCACGGACAGCGGACGGCCCAGGCGCTGCGGGGTGCGGTACTGCATGGACATCATCGACCTCTTGTTCCTCCGGCCGCCCCGGGGCGGGCGGCATCAGGACCGAGTCTCCCAGACCGGGGCGAGGCCGCCGGGCCCGCCCGCCGCCACCGGCGCGGGCGGGCCCGCTCGCGTCACTCGCCGGGATTCCACTCCTGCGTGGGGAGGGTGTCCCACAGGGAGGTGTCCGCCGCGTCGATCGAGCCGTCGGCGAGGGCCCGGGTCGTCTCCTCGAGAGTGATCACCGTCTGGCGGATCAGGTAACCGCTGCTGCGGGCCCCGAGCACGTAGTCCTCGTTGGAGTGATCGGCCATCCCGCGCATCTCGAACAGCAGCGTGGCGATGCCGTACTCGACCGCGAGCCCGTTGCGGCTGATCGTCTCCGCGGAGCCGCCCGCGTACTTCCCGATCAGCCCCCAGCCGGTGGAGTCGACCGCGTCGTGGACGACCGCGCCCAGCCGCTTGGAGCGCTCGACCAGCTCGGGATCGGCATTGGGCGTGGTGGGGTGCAGGATCGACCCGGAGACCCACTCGTCGCCGATCGCGCTGTAGGCGCCCTGATGGTGGAGGTCGATCATGTAGTCGATGTCGTAGGCGCCCAGCACGTTGTCGTGCAGGGCCTGCGTCTCGGGCTGGAGGCGGTCCACGTGGTCGCGGTTGAGGTCCACCTCGACCGCGTTGTAGCGGGTGAGGTGGCGGTCGCCGTGGGCGATGTACCCCTCGAGGGAGAAGTCGACGTCACCCATCGCGCCGTCGGGGTTGAGCATCGGGACCACCAGCACGTTCACGCCGTCCAGCACGCCGCTGTTGCGGCCGGTGCCGAGATGCTTGATGAACTCGAGCGCCCCCTCGGTGGTGAGCTGCTCGTTGCCGTGCTGCTGGGTGAGGAACAGGATCGTGGGGTTCTCGGGGTCGCTGATCCAGGAGGCGAGGTAGAGGTCCCTGCCCTTGACGGACTGACCGATCACGCTCAGCTCCATCGCCGGCTGCTTCTCCGCCTGCTTCTGCAGGAACGCCGCGACGTCCTCGTAGGTGGAGAGGTGGGCGGTGGTGATGTTCCCGTTCCCGTCCCACTCCGGGCCGTTGCCCACCGCCTGGGCGGCGGCGGGTGCCATGACGATCGGGAGGGCGGTCAGGGCGCCGAGGACATGTCGTCGTGTGATGTGGGTCATGGACTCGAGGGAACCTGTTCTCGCAGGTGAGCTCAAGCGCTTTTCCCGGATGAGGACCCTATCGATACCCGGGGTTGACCGTTGGGCCCGGACGATCGGCGCACGCTCCGCGGAAGGTTGGTCACATGAGGGTCTCTCCGCCGGCACCGGGGCCTGCTGGTGGCGAGTTTCCTCCTACGATGCCTCCGACCCCACCGCCGATCGCAGGAGCGCCACCATGACCTGGACACCCACCCCCGAGGACGATCGCCGGTTCCTCGACCTCGCCATCGAGCAGGCGCGCCTGAGCTGGGACGAGGGCGGCGTGCCGATCGGCGCGGTGCTCGTCCACGACGGGAAGGTGCTCGCCGCCGGCCACAACCGGCGCGTCCAGAGCGGGTCCCCGATCCTCCACGGCGAGACCGATGCGATCCAGAACGCCGGCCGGCTGCCCGCACGCGTCTACCGCGAGTCCGTGCTCTACACGACCCTCTCCCCCTGCATCATGTGCACCGGCACCGCCCTGCTCTACGAGATCCCGCGGATCGTGATCGGCGAGAACCGCACCTTCGAGATGGCCGAGGCCCTGCTGCTGGACCGCGGTGTGAAGCTCGACGTGCTCGACGACCCCGAGTGCATCGCCCTCATGGAGCGCATGATCGCCGAGCGCCCGGAGATCTGGAGCGAGGACATCGGCGTGGAGACCGCGGAGCTGGGCACCGAGGACGGGGCGCGGTGACCGCCGCCGACCCGAGCGTCGACGTCGCCGAGGCCCCCGTCGACCCCGACTACCCGGTCACGCCGGTCCCCCGCTCCGCGCGGCGCGGCGTGGTCTCCATCAGCGTGGTCCTCGTGGGCTTCACCGTCTTCGCGCCCACGCTCATGGCGGGCGCCAGCATCGGCGCGGCCTTCCCCTTCTCCGAGTTCCTCGCGGTGCTGCTGGTGGGCTCCGTGGTGCTGGGCGCGTACGTCGCCGCGATCGGATTCCTCGGTGCCCGCACGGGCCTGACCACCGTGGTCATGTCCCGCTACAGCTTCGGCACCGCCGGCTCGAAGGTGGTCTCCCTGCTGCTGGGCGGCACGCAGGTGGGCTGGTACGGGGTGGCCGTCGGCTCCATCGGACAGATGACGGCCCTCGCCTTCGGCTGGGAGAGCGCCTGGGCGCCGGGGCTGGTGATGATCGGCGTCTCCGTGCTCATGATGCTCACGGCCCTGTACGGCTACGAGGGCATGTACTGGGTCTCCCTGATCTCCACGCCGCTGATCCTGATCCTCGCCTTCTGGATCACCGGGAAGGCCCTCACCGAGGTGGGCGGGGTGAGCGGCCTGTTCGACATCGCGCCGACGGCCACCATGAGCTGGGCCGCCGCAGTGACCACCGTGGTGGGCACCTTCGCCTCCGCCGGCACGCAGGCGGCGAACTGGACCCGCTTCGCGCGGACCGGTCGCGACGCCGTCATCGCCTGCGCCATGGGCTTCGTGATCGGCAACGGCCTGATGGTGTTCTTCGGCGCGGTCGCGGCGCTGGCCTTCGGGGAGGGAGACTTCACCACCCTGCTGCTGAGCATGGGGATGATCGGCTGGGGGCTGTTCTTCCTCTTCGGCAACCTGTGGAAGTCCAACGCCGACGCCGCCTACGCCTTCGGCGTGGCCGGGGCGGAGATCGCCAACTCCACCCGCAAGGCCCCCTTCATCATCGGCGGCGTCGCGATCGGCACCGTGCTGGCGCTGGCCGGGGTGGAGCAGCACATCGTGGGCTACCTGAGCCTGCTGGGCATCTTCATCCCGCCGCTGGGCGGCGTGCTGATCGGCGACTGGATCGCCCGCTGGCGCGCCGGGCAGCCGCCGCTCGAGACGCTCACCGAGAAGGTGCGGTGGCAGGCGCTGGTGCCCTACGCGCTGGGCTCGCTGACCGCATGGGGCTCGAACGCGCTCGGGATCGGCATCGCGCCGCTGAACGGGATCGTGGTGGCGCTGGTGCTGGCGTGGGTGCTCAGCGCGCGCACGGCGCGGCGGTGACCTCACCCTCGAGGCGAGCCTGTCGGATGACTCGGTGAGCCCGGGCTGATCGCCTCATCCGACAGGCTCGCGTGCTGAACCGACCGGTTCAGAGGCTCGCGATCGTGACCAGCGCGAAAGCGGCGAGGAGGGCCGCGGCCACTCCCAGGCTGCTGCGCCAGGTGCCGTCCTGCCCGCCGCGCTCGGGGCCGCGAGGGACCTCCGGGGTGGTGCCGGCGGTCTCTGTTCCGGCCGTGTCTCGCAGCTCGTGGCCGATGGTCGTCTCAGGGCGCGACTCCATCCCGTGTCCCTCCTTCATGCCGTGGTGGGAGCACCTCGCTCAGGGCATGTACCGCCTGATCAGACGTCGTTCTCTCGCGTCCGGCGTGCTCGGGATCAGACTAGGGTCGCCGAGACCCCGCGGGGAAGAGCCGCCGGCCCGGTGCCCTGCGAATCACACCGGCGGATCCGGACCTCGCCACGGCCCCGGCCCGAAGGTCGTCAGCCCCGGTGCGAGCCGCTCCTCCGGGAGTAGGTTGAGCAGCAGGCGCTGACCCGCAGCAGCCCCGAGGGAAGGAGTGCGATGACGATTCTCAGCGAGGCGATGACCGCGTCCCTGGCGGAGCACCGGGCCTGGGCGGAGGAGCTGTACCTCGACCTCCACCGCCATCCCGAGCTGTCGATGCAGGAGCAGCGCACCCGAACCCGGATCGCCGAGCAGCTCACGAGCTTCGGCTACGCGGTCCAGGAGATCGGCGGCGGGGTGGTGGGCGTGCTCGAGGCCGGTCCGGGGCCGACGGTCCTCTTCCGCGCCGACATCGACGGCCTCCCGGTCCAGGAGGCCACGGGACTGCCCTATGCCTCGACACACACCCAGGTCGACGCCGAGGGCACCGAGCAGCCGACGATGCACGCCTGCGGTCACGACGTCCACATCACCGCCGGACTCACCGCCGCACGGCTGCTCGCCGAGCACCGCGCGGACTGGTCCGGGACCTACGTCGCGCTGTTCCAGCCCGGGGAGGAGAAGGCCGCCGGGGCCCGCGCCATGGTCGAGGACGGGCTCACGGACAAGATCCCCGCCCCGGACGTGTGCCTGGGCCAGCACGTGCTCCCCGCCCCCGCGGCGGGGAAGGTCGCCGTCAGCGCCGGGCCGGTGATGAGCACCGCCGCGTCGATGCGGGTGGTGGTGCACGGGATCGGCTCCCACGGCTCGATGCCCCAGCTGAGCGTGGATCCCGTGGTGCTCGCCGCGTCGATCGTCCTCCGGCTCCAGACCCTGGTGGCCCGGGAGACCTCTCCGGACGAGCTGGCGGTGGTGACCGTCGGCTCACTGCAGGCGGGATCCGCCGCGAACATCATCCCGGACCGCGCCACGCTGCTGCTGAACCTCCGCGCCTACGACTCGGGCGTGATGGAGCAGCTGATCAGCGGGGTGGAGCGGATCGTGCGCGCCGAGTGCGAGGCCTCCCGCTCCCCGCAGCCCCCGGAGATCGAGGTCCGCGACCGCTTCCCGCTGACGGACAACGATCCGGAGGTCACCGCCGCGGTACGCCGTGCGCTGACCGAGCAGCTGGGCGCCGAGCACGTCGAGGAGTTCGGTCGCGCGACCGGTTCCGAGGACTTCTCGCTCGTGCCCGACGCCTTCGGCGCCCCGTACTGCTACTGGGGCGTGGGCGGTTTCGCCGAGGGGCGCGAGGTCTTCCCCAACCACAGCCCCCGCTTCGCCCCGGACCTCCAGCCCACGCTGACCATCGCCGCCGAGGCCGCGACCAGCGCCGTGCTGGGCCTGCTGCGCCGGACGGTCTGAGGGCGGTCCGGGCCGATCGGTCCGCGGCGGCGCCGGGAGCCTCGCTCCCCCGACGCCGGCCGGGCGGCCCCCACCGCCCCGGCCGGCTCCCGCGGCGCGTGGAGTCCGCGCCGCGGCCCCGCATCCCTTCGCGGGCCCGCACCCTCGGCAGAGAATCTACGAACATCTGCCCAGAAACGCGATGGGGCGGACTGCCCGGGGACAACTCCCCATGCCCCTTGTCCGCGGTGACTACCCCACGGCACAACGTCAGCGGATCCCAGCGACGATGTCCTCGACCACGCGCGCGGCGAGCTGCTGGACGAAGGCGCGCTCGGCGCCGCGGAGCGGGCCGTGGAGCACCAGCTCGGCGCAGCCGTGCACCGCGGACCAGCACACGAACTCCGCACCCGCGCGACGGGCGGGGCTGAGCACGCCCGTGCGCCGGCAGTCGTCCAGGGCCTCGGCCAGCAGGGCGAAGGGCGGCGGGGTGGACGGCCCGTCCGTGACCCCGGGATCCACTCCGTCGGCCCCGTCGGCCCCGTCGGCCCCGTCGGCCCTCGGCGGATCGTCCGGGATCCGGCCGAAGAAGGCCGTCTCGAACCATCCGGGCTCGTCGAGGGCGAAGCCGATGTATCCCAGCCCCACCCCACGCAGTCGCTGCAGGGCCCGCTCGGCGTCCGCGACGCGACGACCCGGTTCGCTGAGCTCCGCGCCTCCGTCCCGCATCATCGCGGTGGTCTCGGCCCCGAGCTCCTCCATCGCCGACCGCATCCGCTGCGCCATGCGCTCCTGGATGTCGCGGGCGACGGCGTCCAGGAGATGCGAGCGGTCCCGGAAATGCCGGTAGGCGGCCGACGGGGAGACACCGGCCCGCCGCGTCGCCTCGCGCAGGGACACGCCGCCGGGACCCTCGGTGCGCGCCAGCTCCAGGGCCGCGGCGACGAGCGCGGAGCGCAGGTCGCCGTGATGGTAGGGGCGGGACGCGGTCGGCACTCTTGACCCTCCGGGCGGTGAGGTCTACGTTGTGGAGACGAAGTTGACGGTGTTCACATCCACGATAGCCCAGCTGCTCGAGGAGTGCCGATGCGACCGCTGGTGGTCACGCAGAACATGACGGTGGACGGCTCGATCGAGATGCTCGACGACTGGTTCGACCCCACCGCCTCCCCGCCCGACCAGCACGAGATCCTCCAGCGCGACAGCGCCGCCTGCGACGCGCTGCTGGTGGGGCGGCAGACCTTCGAGGACTTCCGCGGCTACTGGCCGCTGCAGGAGGACGACCGCACCGGCATCAGCGAGGAGCTGGACCGGCTCGAGAAGTACGTCGTCAGCTCGACCATGACCGACCCCGCCTGGCAGCACTCCACGATCCTGACCGGCGATCCCGTCGAGGCGGTGCGCGCCCTGACCGGCACCGAGGGCCGGGAGATCTCCCTGACCGGCAGCATCACGCTGTGCCACACCCTCATCGCCGCCGGCCTCGTGGACGAGTACCGGATCTGGACCTACCCGTACGTCCAGGGGCGCGGTCGCCGGCTCTTCCCGGAGGGCCACCGCACCCCGCTGCACCTGCTCGAGCAGCGCGCCTTCAGCTCGGGCGTCACCTACACCCGCTGGGCCCCCGCACCCGCCTCACCCCCGGAAGGAACGTCATGACCACCTCCACCCTCCCACTCGTCGCCGATCCCGAGACCTGGCAGCGCGAGCTCGACGCGCTGCGCGTGCGGGAGAAGGCCGCCACCCGTGAGCTCGACGCGATCGCCGCCCAGCGCCGGCGACTGCCCATGGTCGAGCTGCCCGACTACATGCTGCAGGGCGCGGACGGCCCCGTGCGCCTGATCGACGTCTTCGACGGCGCCTCGCAGCTGATCACCTACCACCACATGTGGCACCCGGGCGCCGAATGGCAGTGCGGCGGCTGCACCGGCTACACCGCCCAATTCACCCGCACCGACTTCCTGCGCAAGTACGACGCCCGCTTCGTGATCGTCACCCAGGGACCGATCGACGAGGCGCTCGCCTATCGCGAGAAGGTCGGCAACCAGCTGGACTGGTACTCGACCGCGGACTCCGCCTTCGGGGCCGACGTCGGCGCCCCGCCCGGAGGCGGCTTCGCCCTGAACGTCTTCCTGCGCGACGGAGAGACGGCCTACCGCACCTGGCACACGAACGGCCGCGGCACCGAGCAGCTCAGCCACACCTTCCCCTTCGTCGACATCCTCCCCTACGGTCGCCAGGAGGTCTGGCAGGACTCCCCCGCAGGCTGGCCGCAGTCGCCGACCTACGAGAAGTGGCTGGGCTCCGAGGAGGTCGCGGCACTGTACGGGACGGAGGCACGGGCATGAGCGCCGGGACCGAGGAGACCCGCTACGTCGTCACCCGCACCGTCGCCGCCCCGCCGGACGCCGTGTTCGCGCTGCTCACGGACCCGTCACGGCACCACGAGACGGAGCCGACGGACTGGGTGCGCGGCCCCCTGGACGCCGAGCCGGCGCGCGTGACGGCCGTGGGGCAGGTGTTCGGCATCGAGATGTTCCACGAGAACGCCGGCGGCCGCTACGACATGCACAACCGGGTCATCGCCTTCGAGCCCGAGCGCGTGATCGCCTGGGAGCCCGGGCAGTACGGCCCCGACGGCGAGCTCGGCACCGGCGGCTGGACCTGGCGCTACGACCTCGCCCCCGCCGGCGAGGGCACCCGCGTCACCATCACCTACGACTGGAGCGCGGTGCCGGTCCCGCTGCGGGAGGAGTTCGGGCTGCCGCCCTTCCCGCCCAGCTTCATCGAGGAGTCCCTCGCGGCGCTCGAGAAGGCGGTGACCGCGCCGGAGGCGCAGAGCAGGTGATCGAGGCCGCGGACCGGCCGGCGAGTCAGCTCGCCGGACACGTGGAGCCGCGGACGATCAGCTCGGTCTCGATCTCCACCGCGGCCGGGGGAGCATCGGCGCCGCCCGTGTCGAGGCGTCGCAGCAGCAGCTCGACCGCGGCGCGCGCCGTGCGGCGTCGATCGACGCCGACGGTGGTCAGGGGCGGGACCGCGAACCGGGAGTCGTCGATCCCGTCGAAGCCGACCACGGCCACCTCATCGGGCACGGCCACGCGCCGACGATGCAGCGTCGAGAGCGCGCCGAGGGCGAGCGAATCGCTGAGAGCGAGGAGCCCGTCGAAGCGCGTCCCCTCCGCGAGCGCGTCCTCCAGCGCCGCCGCCCCATCGGCCGCGGTCCAGCCTTGCGTGGACAGGAGCAGGTCATCCGCGACCGGCACGCCGTGCTCAGCCAGCACTGCACGGTAGGCCGCGGTGCGCTCGGCCGCATTGCCGATCGTGCCGTGCACATCGGCTCCGAGCAGGGCGATGCGGGTACGACCGATCCCCAGCAGATGCTCCATGGCGAGCCGTGCGCCCTGCGCATTCGCGAGGAAGACCTGGTCCACGTCCCCCTCGAGCCGTCGGTCACCGAGGACGACGATCGGGAAGCCGGGCGGCGCCGTCTCCAGCGCGACGTCCGCACGGCTCGCCGGGGCGATCAGGGCGCCGTCCAGGCCCTGCGCCCCCGCGCCGGCCATGTGGTCGACGGCGACATGGGGCGCAGGCTCCACGTGCTCGACGACGACCCGCAGACCGGCATCGCGCGCGGCGCGGAACACCTCGTCCGCGAGCTCGGCGAAGTACGGCGCACGCAGCTCGGGCAGGGCGAGCCCGATGACTCCGGTGCGGTTGGTGCGCAGCGCGCGCGCCGAGGTGTTGAGCCGGTAGCCGAGCTCCTCCACCGCCTCGAGGACGCGCGTGCGCGTCGCAGGGCGGATGTACGGATAGCGGTCGTTCAGCACGTTCGAGACCGTCTTCGGCGAGACGCCGGCGCGCCGGGCGACATCGGCCATCGTCACTGCCATCTGCACCTCCTGGTGCTCGGATCGTACCGGTTCGTCGAGGTCGGATCCCCGTGAGCACTCTGGTCGGGGACCGTCCTGACCCCGGGGTTGACGCTGGCGCACCACCCCTCTACAGTCCCGTAATACATCGATGTACTACCGGAGTGGAGGCGCCGCCATGACGCAGGGAACCCGTCCGTCCCGCCCGGACATCGTGATCCTCCTGGCCGATGACATGGGTTTCTCGGACATCGGCTGCTACGGAGGCGAGATGCGGACGCCCGTGCTCGACGCGCTCGGGCGCGACGGCACGCGATGCACCCAGTTCTACAACTCGCCGCGCTGTTCGCCGACCCGGGCGAGCCTGCTCACGGGCCTGCACCCCCACCAGGTGGGCGTCGGCATCCTGACAGGTGACGAGCGCCCCGACGGGTACGCCGGGGATCTCTCCGAGCAGTGCCACACCATCGCCGAGCTGCTGCGGGACACCGGCTACGGCACATACCTCGCCGGGAAATGGCACCTCAGCGCCAGCATGACGACGCCCACCGGTTCCTGGCCCCTGGAGCGCGGCTTCGAACGCGCCTACGGGACGATCGACGGTGCCGGCTCCTACTTCACGCCCGCCACACTCCACCGCGAAGGGGAGGACGCCGCGGCCGAGACGGCCGCGGACGACTTCTACTACACCGATGCGATCGGCGAGGCGGGCGCCGAGTACGTCACCGAGCACGCCCGGCAGCGCCCGGACGACCCCCTGTTCCTCTACGTCCCGTTCACCGCCCCGCACTGGCCGCTGCACGCCCCCGAGGCCGATATCGAGCGATGCCGGGGGCGCTACGACGAGGGCTGGGACGCGACCCGGCGGCGGCGCTACGAGAACCTCCGGCGCGAGGGGATCATCGACCCCCGCTGGGACCTCAGCGATCGGGACGACTCGGTCCCGGCCTGGGAGGACGCCGCCGAGCACGGCTGGCAGTCCCGGCGGATGGAGGTCTACGCCGCCCAGGTCGAGGCGATGGACCGCGCGATCGGGCGCATCGTCGAGGAGCTGGAGCGCACCGGCCGGCTCGAGAACACCCTGCTGCTGTTCCTCTCCGACAACGGCGCCTGCGAGGAGGAGATGCCGCCCGGCGGGGACGAGCGCTTCCGCAACGAGCCCATCGTGCCGAACGCGACCCGCGACGGCCGGGAGATCCAGCTCGGCAACAACCCGGCGATCGAACCCGGGGGCGAGGACACCTACACCAGCTACGGCCGCGAATGGGCGAACGTCTCCGCCGCGCCGTTCCGCGAGTACAAGCACTGGGTCCACGAGGGCGGGATCTCGACGCCGCTGATCGCGCACTGGCCCGCCGGCCTGGGCCGGCCCGGAGACCTGTGCCGGGTCCCGGCCCAGCTCGTCGACATCGTTCCCACGCTGCTGGAGGCCTCCGGCGCAGAGTACCCCGCCCAGCGCGAGGAGCACGCCGTGCCCCCGCCGGAGGGAACCAGCCTGCTCCCCCTCCTGCGCGGGGAGAGCACCGAGCACGGTCCGCTGCTGTGGGAGCACGAGGGCAACAGAGCGGTCCGCTCCGGACGATGGAAGCTCGTGCGCAAGCACGCCCACCCCTGGGAGCTGTACGACCTCGAGGCGGACCGCACCGAACTGCACGATCTCGCCGCCGAGAACCCGGACCTCGTGGCCGCCCTGGCCGCCGTCTCCGAGCAGTGGGCGCGGCGCGTCGGCGTCATCGACCGCGACCGGATCCTGCGGGCTCAGGCACGCCGCGCGCAGGAGGACTGCGCACCGGAGGGCGCGCCGCTCCCCCGCTGACCGGCTCCGCGAGGCATCCACCCCACCCCATCCCCCACCGCCCTCACCCCCACCTGCAGTAGTACATCGATGTATTACCCCGTTCCCGAGGAGGACCCGTGGTGAACGCACCGCCTGCCCGTCCCCGCGTCCCGCGGCGCACTCTCGGCGCCGCAGCGCTCCTGGCACCGCTGGCCGCCGCCCCACTGGCCGGCTGCACCCGCGAGGACGGCCCTGTCACCGTCACCGTCTGGCACGGATTCACCGAGGCCGATGGCCAGATCGTCGGCGAGCTGGCCGAGGAGTTCAATGCCTCCCAGAGCACCTATCGCATCGCCGTCGAAGTGAGTCCGTGGAACGTCATCACGGACAAGATCCTGCCCGCCGTCTCCGCCGGCAACGGACCGGATCTCGTGGTGCAGACTCCCTCGGACGGCGAGCGCTACGCCCGCCAAGGGGCCTTCGTCCCCGTCCAGGACTTCTACGACGATCCCGCCAACGAGACGGACACGTATCTCGAGAACGTCACCGCGTACACGCGGATCGACGGGCAGCAGTACGGCGTCCCGATGGGTTATGGCCCCTTCGCGTGCTGGTACTCCGTGGCCGCCTTCGACGAGGCCGGCATCACCGAGCCGCCGAGGACCTGGGAGGAATGGATCGCTCTCGCCGAGGAGCTCACGATCCCCGGCGCCGCACGGCCCGAGCGCTACGGATTGAGCCTGGCCGATCGCGACACCTCCCAGATCGTTCCGACCATGCTCGAGGCCAACGGCGGCGACGCCTACGCCGACGGCGCGGTCGTGCTCGACTCCCCGCAGAACGTCGAGACGCTGGAGTGGTGGCGCGAGGCGTACCGCCGCGGCTGGGGTCCCACCAACATCACCCTGCCCAAGTCCGTCGACCTGTTCAAGAACGGCAAGGCGGCGATGACCGTCCTCGGTCCGTGGATGATCACCGTCGCCGAGTCGGTCGGCCTGGAGATCGGCGTCTTCGAGGTCCCCGCGGGCCCTCAGCGCAGCGTGACCCAGGCGGCCGCGAACTACTGGTGGCTCACCGCGCAGGCCGACGACGAGGTCCGCGCGGGAGCCTTCGCCTTCCTGCGCCACGTCAACAGCCACGACGCGCAGGTCCGATGGGCGCTGGGCTCGTACTACCCGCCGAACCGCACCGATATCACCGAGGACGAGCTGGCCGAGAACCCCTATGTCGCCGCCATGACCTCGTACACGAAGGACGCGACCGTGCGGCTGGACGGCCTGCCCCGCGGCGGCGCAGATGCCGAATCCGTCCTGACCACCCTGAGCGTGCACATCACGGAGGACAGCGGGGGCGACGTCGCCGGCCTGCTGTCCGATGCCGCGCTCCAGCTCGAGGACGCGATCGACGAGGACGACTGACTCGTTCCGCGACCGTCCCCTCTCCGAGAGAAGGCACCAGTCATGAGCATGTCCCTCACCGCTCGCCCCGGTTCGCGGGCTCCCCGCCGGATCGGCGGCGTCGTCGCCCGCCACGAACGGGCACGATCCCTGCGCGCCCTCGCCTTCCTGGCCCCGGCGCTGCTGGTCATCGTCGTCTTCGTCCTCTTCCCCGCCCTCGAGGCGCTGAGGTTGTCCTTCACCGACGCGAGCGGCTTCGGCCAGTCCTCCTGGGTGGGCCTGGACAACTACGTGGAGGTGTTCTCCAGCAGCTCCTCGCGCCGCGCGATCCTGAACACCCTCGCCTACGCGGCGATGTACGGGCCGGGGGTGATCATCTTCGGTCTGGCCTGCGCGCTGCTGCTGAACCGACAGGACATCCCCTTCCGGTCATTCTTCCGGACCATCATCTTCCTCCCGTTCGTGATCTCCATGGCCGTCGCCTCGATCGCCTGGAACTTCCTGCTGGACCCGAATCTGGGGCTGGTGTCCTACTGGCTGAGCAAGATCGGGATCCACGGCGGCGATCTCTTCGCCTCGAGCTGGGCGCTGCCCGTGGTCACCGGCATCGCCGTGTGGAAGAACTTCGGCTACTTCATGGTGATCTTCCTGGCCGGGCTGCAGGGCATCCCGGGCCATCTCTACGAGGCGGCCACGCTCGACGGCGCCGGCCCCTGGCGGAAGCTCTTCGCGGTCACCCTGCCCGGGCTGCGCAGCACCATGACCTTCGTGATCATCTTCGCCCTGGTCGGGTCGTTCCAGGCGTTCGATCAGATCTACATCCTCACCCAGGGCGGCCCCGATCATGCCACCGAGACGATCGTCTACCGCATCTACACCGACGGCTTCCGCGACTTCGAGATGGGCTACGCCTCCGCGTTCTCCTACGTGCTGCTCGCGATCACCCTCGTCCTGGGTCTCGTGCAGCTGCGCATCAACGCCGCCCAGGAGAAGGACCTGATCTGATGACTGCTCCCACCGCCTCTGTCGCCCCTTCTCCGGCTCTCACTCCGCGCCGACGACCCACCACCCCCTCACAGATCGCCCGCAAGGCGCTGCTCCTGGCGGGACTGATGGCGATCTCCGCGCTGACCGCTTTCCCGGTGCTGGTCGTCGCGATCGCCGCCTTCACGCCGGAGGCCCAGATCAATGACTGGCCTCCGCGGCTGCTTCCCGACTCCTTCACCCTCGCGAACTTCACCGACCTCGCGCAGCGCCTGCCCATCGGGCGGCAGATGTGGAACTCCTTCGTCTTCGCCGCCGCGGTCACCGTGCTCGCCCTGATCTTCAACTCGCTGGCCGCCTACGCCCTGGCCCGGATCGATTTCCGCGGCAACGGCCTCGTGCTGACGGTGCTCATCGCGACCATGATGATCCCGTTCCAGGCCCTGCTGATCCCGATCTACCAGATGGTGGCGTCGCTGGGCTGGGTCAACACCCTGTGGGGTCTGGTGGTGCCGCGCGCGGCCGATGTCGCCGGGATCTTCCTGCTGCGCCAGTTCTTCGTCACGCTGCCGCGGGACCTGGACTCTGCCGCCCGCATCGACGGGGCCGGGGAGCTGCGGGTGTTCTGGTCGATCATCCTGCCGAACGCGAAACCCGCCCTGCTGACCATGGCGCTGTTCCACTTCGTGAACAACTGGAACGACCTGCTGTGGCCGCTGATCATGACCAACGATTCGGCGCACCGGCCTCTCACCGCCGGCCTCACGCTGTTGACCGGCTCGGCGACGGGCGCCGCGCCCTACGGCGTGGTGATGGCCGGATCCCTGCTCGCGATCGTCCCGCTGGTGGTCATGTACCTGCTGGTCCAGCGTCGCTTCATCGAGGGCGTCGCGATGTCCGGCTTGAAGTGAGCACCGCGGGGAGCCTCGCGCACCACTCGCCACACCCTCTGTGCACCCCCGCACGCACCATCCCATCGGCGGCCCCTGCCCCGAGACCCCGACAGGCTCGTCTCGCGAGCCGGAACAGGACACCATGACCTGGTATCAGGACGGCACTCTCCACTACGCCCTGGGCATCGAGGACACCTTCGTCCCGCAGACCCGCCCGGGGGAGCGTGCGCTGGACGAGTACGAGCTCACCGAGCACTACACCCACGTCGACGAGGACCTTGCCAAGGTCGCGGAGGTCGGGGCGGACATGCTGCGCTGGGGAGTGCCGTGGTACCGCGTCAGCCCGGAGCCCGGCCGATGGGACTGGGAGTGGACCGACCGGGCGATCGACCGTTTCGGTGAGGTCGGGGTGCGGCCGGTGATCGACCTCCTCCACTACGGGACGCCGCAGTGGATGGACGGGGAGTTCGCCCACCCGGACTTCGCCTCCCGCTTCTCCGAGTTCGCGACGACCTTCGCCGAGCGCTACGCCGACCGCGTCACCGACTACACGCCCGTCAACGAGCCGATGATCCATGCCCAGTTCTCCGGCGAGATCGCCTACTGGCCGCCCTACCTCAGCGGCGACGACGGGCTGGTGCGGATGATCACCGCGCTGACCGCCGGGTTCGTGGGTGCCCAGCACGGCATCGCCGAGGTCCTGGGGAGCCGCGCCACCTTCGTGCACGTCGAGGCCAGCCTCCGCCTCGCCGGTGACCTCGAGGGGGAGCATCGCGAGCTCGTCGACCATCTGCGGGACCGTCGCTACATCGTGGAGGACCTGGTCACCGGTCGGGTCGGCGACGGGCACCCGCTGCTGGAGTTCCTGCAGCGTCACGGCATGCCCGACTCTCTGCTGTCCGAGCTGGTCGAGAAGCCCGCCCTGCCCGACGTGATGGGCGTGAACTACTACCCGCAGCACTCCACCCGACTGTTCCGCGACGGCGAGCACCACACGGGCGGCTTCCACGATCCGGCCCCCACGCAGAACGACGGCGTCGCCGGCCTCGAGGACCTCCTGGTCACCTACGAGGAGCGCTACGGCGCGCCCGTCGCGCTCACCGAGACCTGCGTCGAAGGCACCGTCGAGGAGCGCATCGCCTGGATGGACGCCTCGCTCGCCGCGATCCATGCCCTGCGCGAGGCCGGTCATCAGATCGTCGCCTACACCTGGTGGCCGCTGTTCGACATGTACGAGTGGACCTACCGCCACGCGACCGGTCCGCGCGCCGAGTCCCAGCTGCCGATGGGCCTGTTCGACCTGGTCGAGTCCGACTCCGGCCTCCTCCGCCGGCGCAATCCGGTGGCCGATGCCTTCGTGAGGCACGCGCGGGGCCTGTGAGGCAGGGGCGGGGCGGGGGCGCCGTCCCCGCGCCCCCGCACGCGGCGTGGAGCACGGCGGCCCCGCGGAGCCCGCCGCGACCGCCTCAGGCCACGACGGCGCTCGCCGCCGCGGTGCCCTCCTCGCTCTCGACGGAGAGCACCAGGTGCACGGTCGCGCCGTCGGCCGGGGTGCCGGTCATCGGCACCTCCACCTCGTCCTTCCCGGTGCCCGTCTCCCGGGCGTCGAGCGCGCCGAGGATCGCGGCCCCGTCCCAGAGGTAGGCCCGCAGGGTGCCGGTCCGGTCGGTGCGCACCCGGGCGGAGACGCCGCCGTCGGTGGCGGTGACCTGGTCGACGCGCAGCGCCCCGGCCGGGAGCACGGCGGCGCCACCGAGCCCGGTGCCGTCCTGGTCCGCCTGCAGGATCGAGGCCGGGGACTCCACCGAGCGGGCGGCGGTGTCCGGGATCCGCGGCTCCACCGGGGCGGGGTCGGCGGGCGTCAGGTCCGGCAGCTCGAGCACGCCCCAGCGGGAGGGGTCCGCCTGGATGCCGCCGAAGGTGGACCAGCCGATCCGGGACTGGCCGGTCCGGTCCTGGGTGTCGGAGTCGTAGACGACCACGTTGAAACCCATCGAGGTGGGGTCGATGCCGTCGGGCAGCTCCGCGATGGGGATGCGGGTCTCGACCAGGTAGCCCTCGTACGGGTCGGAGACCTTCGCGGCGACCTGCACGCCGGGGGCGGTGTCCGCGATCGTACCCTGGCGGTTGTCGTGGTCGCGCCCGGCGGCCGGGCCGCCGATCCCGCCGTCCACCGCGGTGCCCGGCAGGATGCCGAGGATGAAGGTGGTCGAGGTGTTGTCCGAGGTGCCGCGCGGATCGATCATGATCTCGATCGAATCCGTGCGGAACCGCTGCTTGTTGTCCTCCGGCGGCAGCAGCGCGCCCAGCACGTCGTCGACGACCTGCACGAACACGTAGAGGTTCTCCTCGTCGTAGGTGACCCAGGTGCGACCGGAGGCGTCCGCCGGCTCGACCGCCTCGCCCTCCCACAGGGTGCCGATGTCGATCCCGTCCCCGGGGAACTCGCCGCTGCCGCGCACGGCATCCACCTCGACGCCCTCGGTGGGCGCGGCGACCAGGCGCGGCACCAGGTGCATCCCCTGCTCGACCGGCGCGGTGACGCCGGAGGCGGTGGCGGCGACCGTCACGGGGTACACCCCGCCGTCCGGCGCCCGGTTGGCGGTGGGCAGCGAGGAATCCGTGTTCTCCAGGCGCACCTCCACCCGCCTCTCGCCCTGCGCCGGGACGCCCTCGACCAGCAACTCGGCCGGCTCGGCGGTGAAGCCCTCGGGCAGCTCGAGCACCACCTCGGCGTCCTGCACGGCCGCGGAGTGGTTCCGCACCACGAGCTCCACGGTGTCGGCGCGGCCGGAGCCGAGGGTGTACCGGGTGGGGACCAGCGCGTCGAGTCGCTGCATGCCCAGCTCCGCGGTCCAGTCGAGGAAGGCCGCGATCTCGGGGCGGTCCTCCAGCCCGGCCTCGACCGGCCCGGCCGTGCGCACAGGGAGCACGTTCTCCCCGTTCGCACCCTTCGAGGTGGCGCGGGCGCGCAGCAGCAGGTGCTCGCCCGGGGCGGTCTCCGCCGGGGGCGTGACCGAGAAGGTCGCCTCGCGCTCCTGGTGCGCCGGGACGGTGCCCAGCTCCTGCGCGTCGCCGACGGACCATCCCTCGGGAACCTCGAGCTCGACCGCGGCGCCGGGCAGGGCGCGGCCGGGCGCGCCGAGCGTGACGGTGACCTCGAGCGCCTCTCCCGGCAGGGCGGTGAAGCGCTCCGAGCGCAGCTCGAGGGTGGTCCCCAGCGGCAGTCCTCCGTCGATCGGCAGGGTCGCGCCCTGGAGCGCCGCGGTGTCGGAGCTGGTGGGGTCGGCCAGCGGGGTGCGGGAGTCGATCAGCGTGAACCAGGTGGCGGGGATCTGCTCCGGCTCGGTGGGCGAGGGCGGGATCGCGAACCAACCCTGGGTGCGGTACGCGTGCACGGAGTCGTCGCGCACGGCGCTCCAGCGCTTGCCGTGCCGCACGGACTCGGTGCCGTTCCACGCGCCGAAGACGACGTCGCTGGGCACCTCGGGCTCGTAGCCCGCACCGACGGCGTCCGGCCCGGTGCCGGCGCTGCCGGTGGAACCGGAGCGGAGGATCCGTCGCGGGGCGAAGGGACGCAGCCCCTCCTCGAAGTGCTCGGGGAAGACGTCCTCCCGTCCGGCCAGCAGGTAGGCCTCGACCGCGTACATCGCGGCCTGCTGATGGTTGCCGTGGTTGCCCTCGACGGCGGAGGGGTTCATGGTGACGATGACGTCGGGCCGGGTCGCGCGGACCACCCGGATCACCCGGCTCAGGGCCGCCCGGCCACCCCACACCTCGTCGGTCAGCGGGGCGGAGAGGGTGTAGAAGAAGTCGACCGCGTCGAGGTTGAAGACGTGCTCGATGCCGGCGAGACCCACGGCGGTGCGCTCCTCGGTCTCGCGGATCAGGCCCAGCGCCGGGCCCTCCTCGAGGCCGACGGCGTTGCCGCCGCCCTCCCCGCGGGTGAGGGTGACGACGCCGGCGCGCTGCCCCTCGAACTCGTTCCACTGGCCCAGCGCCGCGAGGGTCCAGGCCTCGTCATCGGGGTGCGCGCCGATGTAGAGGATGTCGAGATCGACGGTGCCGTCGGCGAGCGCCCGCTCCATCGGCGGCAGGCCCGGCAGGTCCAGGGCGGTCGCACCGGCGGCGAGGCCGAGCACCGCGGAGCCCTGCAGCAGGCGGCGGCGAGTGAGGGAAGGGGCGGGGGGATGGGGATGCGACATGATTCCTGACTTCTCTCGAGAGGTGACGCGGCGGTGCGTCGTGGACAGGCGTCGGTGCGGTGGGGACGGGTTCAGTGCACTCCCGCGTCGGAGCGCAGCGCGAAGGTGCCCTGGGCGCGGCGGCGGCCCTGGACGGGATGGTCGGGGACGACGTCGTCGAGGAAGCGGTACCCGCGGCGGGTGTAGGCGGCGCGGAGGTCACCGCCGTCGGCGGCCTCGCTCATGGACCGCCACCAGTCGGCCAGGTCGCCCCAGCCGGGAGCGGCGAGGGAGCCGCCGAACTGCTGGACGGCCAGCGCCGAGCACAGCGAGGCGAAGCGCAGCCGCTCCTCGAGCGGCCAGGACGCGAGGGTGCCCAGCACCATCGCGGCCGCGAACACGTCCCCGGCGCCGGTGGTGTCGATCGCGGTGACCGGCACCGCCGGGCAGTACGCCTCCTCACCGGTCGAGCCGTCCACCGCGTAGGAGCCGTGGACGCCGTCGGTGACCACGGCGAGCGGCACCCTCTCGGCCAGCGCCCGCACCGCCCGGTCGGGGCTGTCGGTGCGGGTGTAGGCCATCGCCTCGAGGGCGTTGGGGGTGAAGGCGTGGCAGTGCGCGAGCGGGGCGAGGTCCGCGGTGTCCCAGCGGCCGGTCTCGTCGAAGCCGATGTCCGCGAAGACCAGCGAGCCGCGGCGCGAGAGCTCCGCCCACCAGGAGGTCTCCCCCGCCAGGTCCACCACGGCCGCGCGTGCGTCGGGGGCGGCGGCGATGAGGGCGCTCAGCGGCTCGGGCAGGTCGTGGCCGTGGGTGGCCATGGCCCGGTCGCCCTCGGCGGCGATGGAGACCGTCAGCGCGGAGTGGAAGTCGCTGAAGCGGCGGGAGGCGGACAGGTCGATGCCCTCCTCGTGCGCCATGGTGTGCCACATCCAGTCCCCGTAGGCGTCGTCCCCGAAGCCGGCGACGAGCCCAGTGCGCAGCCCGAGGCGGGCGGCCGCTGTGGCGAGGTTCGCGATGCCGCCGGGGCTCGAGCCCATGCCCTTGCTCCACAGCTCCTCGCCGGGCCGCGGCAGACGCTCCATGCCGGTGAAGACGATGTCGAAGAAGACGGTGCCGGACAGCAGCACGTCCAGCGGCGGGTCCTCGGGGGTGCGCTGCGCGGCCAGGGGGTCCCAGTCCTGGCGCCCGGCGGCCTCCGGCGGGGCCGGGGTGGAGCCTCCCCCGGCCCGGCCGGCCGGCGGGACGGCCGGCGGCGGGACGGCCGGCGGCGGGAGCGGGTCGGCGGCGGAGACGGGGGCGTCGGGTCGGTCGGTCATCACTTGGCGACTCCTTCGAGCATTCCGCGGATGAAGTGGCGTTGGAGCAGGAGGAAGAGGATCACGGTGGGCAGGGCGACGATGACCGCTCCCGCGGCGAGCAGCGCCGTCTCCGCGGTGTACTGGCCCTGGAAGTTCGCCAGACCCAACGGGGCGGTGCGCAGCCGGCCGCCGGGCGCCATGATCAGCGCGATGAGGAACTCGTTCCAGGTCCACATGAACACCAGCACCACCATCGTCACGATCGCGGGCCGGGAGGCGGGCACGAGGATCTGCACCAGGGCCCGCAGCGGACCGGCGCCGTCGAGGGCGGCGGCCTCGATCAGGCTCACCGGCAGGGCGCGGAACTGCGCCCGCAGCCAGAAGGTGCCGAAGGCGATGGACTGCGCCACCTGCGGCAGTGCGATCGCGAGATAGGTGTCGGTCAGGCCCAGGGTCCGCAGGTCGAAGAACAGCGGGATGATCGTGGCCTCGGCGGGGATCATCATGCCCAGCAGGAAGAGGTAGAACAGCACGGTCGCGCCGCGGAAGTGCATGGTCCCGAAGGCGTATCCGGCGAGGATCGAGAGCGCGGTCGCCGTCGTCACCACGATCACGGCGACCACCGCGGAGTTCCCCAGCGTCCGACCGAAACCGCCGATGGTCCAGGCCCGCGCGAAGTTGCCCAGGTGGATCCCGCCGCTCTCCCCGAGCGGGGCGGAGACGGCGGTGACCAGGATGGTGATCACGGGCGCGAGGGCGAAGGCGGCGAAGCCCAGCAGCAGGACGTAGTTCATCGTCGTCTCGGCGCGGGAGACCCTCATGCCTCACGCTCCCCGATGCGGGTCACGCCCACGTTGATCGCGAAGATCAGCAGCGTGAGCACGATCGCGACCGCGGAGGCGCTGCCCACCTCGCGCAGCTCGAAGGCGCGGAAGTACACCTCGAAGCTGGGCACCGTGGTGGTGTTGCCGGGCCCGCCGGAGGTGGTCATGTAGACCAGGTCGAAGGTCTTCAGCGCCGCGATGATCGTCAGCACCAGGGCCACGCTGATCTCGCCGCGGACCGCGGGCAGAGTGATCGCGAAGAACTCGCGGACCGCTCCGGCCCCGTCCAGGCGCGCGGCCTCGAACAGCTCCGCGGGGATACGGCTCATGCCCGAGAGCATCAGCAGCATCACCAGCCCCATCTCCACCCAGGTGCCGATGAAGCCGACGGCCGCCAGGGCCGTGCCCGGATCGCCCAGCCAGCCGCGCGTGAGGGACTCGAGACCGACCACCCGCAGCAGGTCGTTGAGCAGACCGGTGGGCGCATAGATCTGCCGCCACGCCACCGCGACCACCACCAGCGCGATGACCTGCGGCAGGAAGACCACGGTGCGGAAGAAGCCCATCCCCCGCACCTGCCCGCGCCGCAGGATCGCCGCCAGCACCAGCCCGATCGCCAGCGGGATCACCGCGTAGAAGGCGATCAGCACCAGGGCGTTGCCGATCGCCGCCCGGAAGTCCTCGTCCGCGACCAGGTCGAGATAGTTGCGCAGCCCCACGAAGGTCGAGGAGCCGAAGCCCTTCCACTCGAAGAGGGAGAACTGGGCGGCCCGCACCAGCGGGTACAGCGAGAACGCGCCGTAGACCAGCAGGGCCGGGAGGAGGAACAGGTACGGGGTGAGGGCGGAGCGGGCCACCGCGGAGGGGCGGCCCCTCCGGCGGGTCGCGGGACGTGGAGCCATGCGCCTCAGGATCCCTCGGTGAACGCGCCGTAGTCCTCCTGCAGGGCCTGCGCGGCCTCCTCCGGCGTGGCCTGGCCGCCGATGACCTCCTGGAGGGTGGCCCCGGCGGTGTCGGCGAAGGACGGGGTGGCGTAGTCGAGATAGGGCAGCAGGGTGCCCTCGGTGGAGACGGCGTCGAAGGCTTCGTAGATGTCCTTGTTGACGCCGCCGGCCGGGGCGAGCTCGGCGGTGCGGTTCACCGGCATGCCACCGTTCTCGGCGATCATGGCCATCGCGTCGTCGCTGGTGATGAAGTCGATGAAGGCGGCGGCCGCGGCGGGGTTCGCGGCGGCGGAGGGGATCGCGAAGGGGATGCCGGTGCCGCCGGTGGTGGCGACGGCCCCGTCGGCCCCGGGCGGGGGTGCCATGAAGCGCAGGTCCTCACCCATCACGGCCTCCATGTCCGGGCCCAGCCAGGAGCCGCCGATGAGCAGCACGCCGGTGCCCTCGGTGAACTGCGGCCAGGCGTCGTCGTAGGCGAGGCCGTTCGGGGAGTCGCCCAGCGCCCCGCCGCTGCCCCACTCGGCGAGCTGGGTGAGCGCCGCGACGTTCTCCTCGCTGGTCCAGTCCGCGCCCGCGTTGCCCATGCCCAGGGTCACGATGGTCTCGGCGTCCACGTAGTGCGCCTGCAGGGGGCCGAAGACGTGCAGGGCGGGCCACTGGTCGAGGTTGCCCAGCATGATCGGCTGCTCGCCGGCCGTCGCCGCCGCCTCGACCAGGGCGAAGACGTCGTCCCAGGTGGCCGGCGCCTCCAGGCCCAGCTCGTCGAGCTTGGCCTGGGAGTAGTAGATGCCGCAGACCTCGCCGGTCTGGGCGAGGCCGTAGAGGGAGCCCTCACCGAAGGTGACGCCGTCCGCGGAGTAGCTCATCTTGCCCAGCACGCTGGGGGCGTAGCGCTCGGTCCAGCCGTAGGCCTCGGCGTAGCCGGTGAGGTCGGTGAGCAGGCCGTCGGCCACGAAGGCGCCCATGTCGCCGCGGGCGTTGTTGACCTGCAGGACGTCGGGGACGTCGTTGCCGGACAGGGCCAGGCCGGTCTGCTGCTGGAGGTCGTCGAAGGACTGCGAGTTCCGCTCGATCGTGACATTGGGGTACTCGGCCCGGAACGCCTCGATGAGCGCCTCGATGGCGTCGTTCTGTGCGCCGCGCACCTCCTGGTCCCAGACCACCAGGGTGATCTCGCCCAGGGCGGCGATGTCGGTGTCGACCTCCTCGGCCGACGGGCCGGCGCCCTCGTCCCCGCCGCCCCCGCCGTCGGAGCCGGGGGCGCAGGCGGCCAGGAGGCCGAGACCGCCGAGCGCAGCGGTGCTGCCGAGGAAGTTCCGTCGTCGCATGATGTCCTCCTGGGGGTGGTCGGCGGCACCGCCTCGTCGCGGTCGCGCCCTCCGATGCCGGCCATGTGGTCCGGCACACCATGATGGCACGAGTTGTTCGGGCCTGCACAGCTTTGCGCAGTCCTGCGCGAAAATGCTCACTCGGTGCTACGGTGACGCCATGCTGAGCGAGGAGCGCCATCGAGCGATCGCGACGGCGCTCCGACGACGGGGCACCGTCACGGTCGCCGCGCTCAGCTCCGACCTGGGCGTCTCCACGGCGACGATCCGGCGCGACCTCGAGATCCTCGCCGAGGCCGGCGCGCTGCGCCGCGTGCGCGGCGGCGCCGCGTCGCTGCACGGCTCGGTGCGCCCCGAGGCCGATCCGCGCTCTTTCGCCGACGTCGCCCGCACCGCCACCGCCGAGAAGCAGGCGATCGCCGCGCGCGCCTGCTCGCTGGTCGAGGACGGCGAGGTGGTCGCCCTCGACATCGGCACGACTGTCGCGGCGATGTGCCCGCTGCTGCTGGAGCGCTCCCTCACCGTGGTCACCGCCTCCCTCGCCGTGGTGCGTGCGCTGGCGGCCGCTCCCGCCGTCGACATCGTGATCCTCGGCGGCCTGCTGCGCCCCAGCTACGACTCCATGGTCGGCACCCTCACCGAGTCCGCGCTCGCACAGCTCCGCGTGGACCGGGCCTTCCTGGGCAGCTCGGGGGTGCGGGCGGACGGCGCGGTGCTCGACTCGACCCCCAGCGAGGTGCCCGTCAAGCGCGGCCTGCTGGACATCGCCACCTCCTCCTACCTGCTCGCCGACCACGAGAAGCTCCCCGGCACGGGTTTCCTCGAGATCGCCCCGCTGGGCCGGTTCACCGCCCTGATCACCGACCGCTCACCCCACCCCTTCGAGATCACCCTCCCCGACGGGGAGGACGTGGAGGTCCTGCTGCCATGAAGCTCGCCATCCTGGGAGGCGGAGGCTTCCGCGTCCCCCTCGTGTACGAGGCGGTCGCGACCGCCGCCACCGGCCTCACGGTCGACGAGATCGCCCTGCACGACGTCGATCCCGGACGCCTCGGGACCATCTCCGCCGTCATCGAGGGGCTGGGCGAGCGGCTGCTGGCCGAGGGGCGCGCGTCCTCCCTGCCGCGGGTGCGGTCCACCACCGCGCTGCGCGAGGCGGTGACCGGGGCGGACTTCGTCTTCTCCGCCGTGCGGGTGGGCGGCGCCGAGGCCCGCACCGTCGACGAGCGGGTGGCGCTCGGGCTGGGGCTGCTGGGGCAGGAGACCATCGGCCCCGGCGGGCTCGCCTACGCGCTGCGCACCCTGCCCGTCGCGCTCGAGATCGCCGCGGCCGTCGCCGAGCTCGCCCCGCGCGCCTGGGTCATCAACTTCACCAACCCCGCCGGGATCGTCACCGAGGCGATGCGCGGCGTGCTCGGCGATCGCGTGGTGGGCATCTGCGACACCCCGATCGGGCTGGTGCGCCGCGTGGGCCGCCTGCTGGGGGTCGACCTCGTGGCCGGCGAGCGCGGTGCGGAGGTGGACTACGTGGGCCTGAACCACCTGGGCTGGCTGCGCTCGGTGCGGATCGACGGGGTCGAGCGCCTGCCCGGGCTGCTGGCCGACGACGCCGCCCTCGAGCAGATCGAGGAGGCGCGGCTGATCGGGAAGGACTGGGTGCGGGCCGACGGCGCGCTGCCCAACGAGTACCTCTTCTATTACCTGCACACCACCGCCGCGATCGAGCGCATCACCGGCGCGGCCACCACCCGGGGGGAGTTCCTCGCCAAGCAGCAGGGCGACTTCTACCTCGCAGCGGGCACCGCCGGGGCATCGGCCGACGGATGCTGCACCTCGCCGCTGGACCTCTGGCGCTCCACGCTGCACGAGCGCGAGGCGACCTACATGGCCGAGTCGCGGGACGAGGAGCGGCGCGAGGAGGACATCGCCGGCGGCGGCTACCAGGAGGTGGCGCTGCGGCTGATGACCGCGATCGCCACCGGCCGCGAGGAGCGGATGATCCTCGACGTCGGCAATGCGCCCGCAGGCGGCGAGACCCCGCCCGCCGGTCGCATCGTCCCCGAGCTGCCGTCCGATGCCGTGATCGAGGTGCTGTGCCGGGTGGACGGTGCGGGCGTGCACCCCCTGCCGGTGGCCCCGGTGGAGCTGGGGCGGCTGGGGCTCATGAGCAGTCTGCGCGCCTCCGAGCGGGCGATCCTCGAGGCCGCGCGGACCGGCTCGCGCGAGGCCGCCTGGCAGGGATTCTCGACACACCCGCTGGTCAGCTCGCCGGAGCTGGGCCGCGCCCTGCTCGAGGGGTACACCGCCGGCCACCCCCGGATCGCCGCGCTGCTCGGCGCGGGCTGAGGGGGACGGCGGGCGACGTCCCACGGGCGAGGTCCGGTGGGCGAGGTCCCACGGGCGAGGTCCCGCGAGCGAGATCCCGCGGGCGTGCCGGGACCGGTGTCGGGGCGTTCACGTAATTGCGTATGCGCAATTACACGAACGCCCCGACACCTGCCCCCTCGATCATCGACGGACCGCGCCCATCGCGATCACGTCCCCGTGGTCAGAACCCGGGGTTGGCGGGATCCGCGCCGATCCGGCCGTCGGCCCGGTCCAGGCCGTTGATCGCTTCGACCTGCTCGGAGGTCAGCTCGAGCTCCGCCGCGGCGAGGTTCGAGACGATCCGCGCGGGAGTGACGGTCTTGGGGATGACGACGTTGCCGATCGCCAGGTGCCAGGCGATGATCACCTGGCCGGCGTCGACCCCGTGCGCGGCGGCGATCTCGGTGATCACCGGGTGCTCCAGGATGTCGCCGCCCTGGCCCAGCGGGGACCACGCCTCGGTGAGGATGCCGTGGCGGGCGTGGAACTCGCGCAGCTCGTGCTGCTGGAACTCGGGGTGCAGCTCGATCTGGTGCATCACCGGCACCACGCCGGTGGCCTCGATGATCTCCTCGAGCTGCGGGATCGGGAAGTTCGAGACGCCGATGCTCGTCGCCTTCCCCTCCTTCTGCAGCTCGATGAGGGCCTTCCACGACTCCAGGTACGTCCCGCGCTGCGGGCTCGCCCAGTGGATGAGGTAGAGGTCGACGCTGTCCAGGCCGAGCTTGTCCAGCGAGGTCTGCAGCGCCGCCTTCGCGGAGTCGAAGCCCTGGTCGCCGTTGGCGAGCTTGGTGGTCACGAAGACCTCTTCGCGCGGGACGCCCGAGGACGCCACGGCGCGGCCCACGCCGCCCTCGTTCTGGTAGCCGGCGGCGGTGTCGATGTGCCGGTAGCCGGCCTCGAGCGCCTGGACGACGACGTCCGCGGCGACCTCGTCCTCGACCTGCCACACGCCGTAGCCGAGCTGGGGGACGGTCCGGCCGTCATGGAAGGAGAGTGCGGGAACAGCAGTCATGCGAGATCCTCCTCGATAGTCCTGTCCCACCAGCCTACGGTGGGACGAATCGGAGAGCGTCCACGGCCTCTCCCCCGTCCCGCCTGTCGGGATGCCCCGAACTCAGGAACGAGCGACACCCCGTGCACGACCTCCCCCGATCCGCCGCGCCCCGCCGGTTCCCGCGATGAGCCTGACCGTCGAGCTGGCCCTGATCGGTCTGGTGCTGGCCTGCGCGATCATCCAGCGCGTGGCGGGCATGGGCCTGGGCATCGTCTTCGCGCCCTACGCGGTGGTCTTGATCGGCGCCCACGAGGGGATCATGCTCGCCAACCTCCTGGGCGGGCTGGTGCCGCTGGCGATCCTCCCCCGCGTCTGGTCCCGGATCGACTGGAAGACGGTGCTCTGGCTGGGACTGCCCGCGGTCGCGGTGATGCCGGGCGCCGCCTGGCTCTCCTCGATCTCCCCCCCCCCGGCCCCGCTGTACCTCGTGGTCGCATCGCTGGTGCTGCTGAGCCTGCTGATCTCGCTCCTGCTGGCCCGCGTGGACCGGACCGTGGACGGCCGCACCGCACAGGTGGTCACCGGGATCGGGACCGGGCTCGGCACCGTCCTGGGCGGCGTGGGCGGGCCGGCCGTGACGGTCTACGCGGTGCTCTCCCGGTGGCCGGCGCTGCCCATGGTCGCCACCCTCCAGCCGCTGTGGATCCTCGTCTCCCTGGGGTCCTTCGGGACCAAGTGGGCGTGGGACGACGGCCAGCTGCCCCACCTGCCCTGGTGGGTGTGGCTGGCGATGCTCACCGCGGTGGTGGTCTCCGTGGGGCTCGGCGAGAAGGTCCAGCGGCGCCTGCCCGAGAACGGCATCCAGCGCCTGGTCATCGTGCTGGGCTTCCTCGGCGCGGCGCTGTCCCTGAGCACGGGGATGCGGCTGCTGCTGGGATGAGGCGGAGCGTCGCGGTCAACGCCGCGGGAGGGTCACCACCGACACGGCACCGTGAGCGGCCTCCGGCCGCAGCGTGAGGCCGCCCTCGGCCCGGGCCCCGTCCTCGCCGGGCACCCGCGCAACCTCGCACACCGCGGCGCTGACCTGCGGGTCCAGGGTCACAGGCCCCGCTGCCGGGTCGAGCAGCAGGGCGTGGAGAACCTCCTGCCCGTCGGCCGTGCGGCCGAACGTGAAGCGCACGCCCTCCGGCGGGGTCCGGACCGCTTCGTGGAACCAGGGGCGGGTGCCGTGGATCGCCGCGCCGTGGTCGTCCAGCCACGCGCCCATCTGCTCCAGTGCCGCGGATTGGAGGTCGGGGACCGTCCCGTCGGCCCGCGGGCCGACGTTCAGCAGCAGGTTCCCGTTCTTCGAGACCACGTCCACCAGCAGACGGATCAGCGCCGCCCCGTCCAGGGCGTGCTCCTGGGACTCCTCGGCGTTGTACCCGAAGGACAGTCCCAGCCCACGGGTCGATTCGAAGACCTCGTCCTGCACCGCGGCGATGTCCTGGTACTCGCGGGTGAGCACCCCATGGACGGGGATCCCCCAGCGGTCGTTGACCATCCCGGCGGGGACGGCCTCGAGGTACTCCGCGAACAGCTGCTGGAGGGAGTCGGGGCCGTCGAGCTTGCCGGCATCCGGCCAGTCGATGTCGTTCCACAGCAGGTCCGGCGCGAAGGCATCGACGAGCTCGCGCAGCTGCGCGGCGGCGTGGGCCGCGAAGGCCGGATCGTTGCGGCGCAGCGCGAAGAGGTCCTCGTTCGAGGTCAGCGGAGGGAAGTCGCTGACGTGCCAGTCATGGGCGCCGGAGAAGTAGAGCCCCAGCCGCAGCCCCGCCGCGCGCACCGCGGCGGCGAGCTCGGCGATCAGGTCCCGGCCGGGTCCGCGCCGGGGAGCGGTGAAGGTGGTGGTGGCGCTGTCCCAGAGGCAGAAGCCGTCGTGGTGCTTCGTGGTGGGGACCAGGTAGCGGGCGCCGGCGCGGACGGCTAGGTCCACGATCCCCGCGGCGGCGCCCGGGGCGGGGCGCCAGTCCTGGGCGAAGTCCTCGTAGGTGCGGCCCAGGCCGTAGAGCTCCTCGTGGCGGCGCTTCGTGGGGCCCTCCAGGCGCACGGTGTTCGCGTACCACTCGGCGTACTGGTGGCGGGCATAGGCGGTCTCGGCGGTGACGTCGCTGCGGTCCAGCACGTCCGCCCAGGCGGGCACCGAGTACAGCCCCCAGTGCACGAAGATCCCCAGCTTCGCGTCGCGGTACCAGTCCGGCACGGAGAGATCGGGATACGCGGAGGCGGGGGCGGCGTGCGCGGGGCCGTGGCGGTCGTCGAAGCTGATCATCGGTGGTCCTTCGTCGGAGCGGTCCCGTGGCGGTGGGCGGTGCCGGATGCAAGGATGGCAGGATCCCGCCGCTCAGCCCCTGGAGACACGCATGTCAGAGACGACATCCCCGTCCGCCCCACCCCGTATCGCGCTCGCGGGGATCGCCATCGAGTCCTCGACCTTCACCCCCTACGTCTCCTCCGCCGAGGACTTCGAGGTGCGCCGCGGCACCGCCGAGATCCTGGACCGCTTCCCGTTCTTCACGGACGGCTCGGCCTCCGGGCAGGCGCTGCGGGAGGCCGCGGACTACGTGGGCGTGCTCCATGCCCGGGCCCTGCCGGGCGGTCAGCTGGTGCGCGAGGTCTACGAGGGCTGGAAGCAGGAGATCCTCGACGGCCTCGACGCGGCGGCGGCCGAGGCTCCGCTGGACGGCTTCTTCTTCGACATCCACGGGGCGATGAGCGTGGTGGGGCTCGAGGACGCCGAGGGCGATCTGATCACCGCGATCCGCTCCGTCCTCGGCGACGACGTCGTGGTGGGCACCGCGATGGACCTGCACGGCAATGTCTCCGAGACCCTCTTCTCCTGCTGCGACCTGCTGACCTGCTACCGCCATGCCCCGCACATCGACGCCTGGGAGACCCGCGAGCGGGGGCTGCGCGACCTGGTCGAGTCCGCGGCCGCGGTGCGGGAGGGTGCCCCCCTGCCGCACAAGGCTCTGGTGCACGTCCCGATCCTGCTGCCCGGGGAGAAGACCTCCACCCGGATCGAGCCCGCGAAGTCGCTGTACGAGCGGATCCCGGCGCTCACCGAGCGCGCCGGCGTCACCGACATCTCCTGCTGGATCGGCTTCGCCTGGGCCGATCAGGATCGCTGCCAGGCCGCGATCGTCGCCCACGGCCCGGAGGCCGCGGCGGTCGACGCCGCCGCCCTCGAGCTCGCCACCGCCCTCTGGGAGGTCCGCCACGACTTCGAGTTCGTGGCCCCCACCGGGGAGTTCGAGGAGTGCCTGGACCGCGCGATCGCCTCCGACGCCCGGCCCTTCTGGATCTCCGACTCCGGGGACAAC
The DNA here is from genome assembly GCF_003347015.1 of Brachybacterium sp. YJGR34. Classification (GTDB taxonomy): domain Bacteria; phylum Actinomycetota; class Actinomycetes; order Actinomycetales; family Dermabacteraceae; genus Brachybacterium. Next base: position 36,784 of record NZ_PNFB01000001.1, on the reverse strand, counting down.
CCCGGCGCGGGCGGAGCCGACGACACCACCTACTGCCTCGCGCGCCTCGCCGCGCGCGAGGAGATCCGCCGCGGCGAGGTCAGCGCCCTCATGGTCTCGCTGGTCGATCCGGAGACCACCGAGGCGGCCCATGCCCTGGGCGTGGGCGGGCGCGGCGAGGTGGCGATCGGGGCGCGGATCGACACCCGCGAGCCCGGTCCGGTGCCGCTGCGGGTGCAGGTCCAGGCGCTGGATGCGTCGGGGCCGACGGGCCGCGCGGCGGCGCTGCGCGTGCTCGACGGGGAGCAGGAGACGGGCCTGGTCGTGGTGGTCACCGCGCGCCGCTCCCAGTGGGCGCGGCACGAGATGTTCGCGCGGCTGGGGCTGTCGATGACCGGCTTCGACGTGGTCACCGTGAAGATGGGCTACCTCGAGCCGGACCAGTACGCCGCCGCCGCAGACTGGCTGCTGGCCCTCACCCCGGGCGGCGTGGACCAGGACCTGCTGCGACTGGGGCACGAGAGGATCCGCCGGCCCATGATCCCCTTCGACGCCGAGATCCCGGCGCCCACGGCCGCCGACCTGCACCGGGGCGGCGGGTCTCGCCGCTGACCGGCGCGGCGCCGGGCCGCGCGGAGCGTGCAGCGACGACCGTCCCTGCGCTCGCAGCGGATCCTCGGCCGACGTCCAGTGGTCCGCGATAGCCTGGCCGCACGCACAGGACGAGGCGCTCTCGGGAGCGGATCGGGCCGCACGGCCGGTCCCCTCCGCCGCCGAGGTCTCGTCGCCGCCTCCACAGGACTGCGGGGACCAGTGAGCGACGGACACGACCCGTCGGCCGACCGGCCGACCAGCGGGAACAGCAGGTTCCCCGATCCCTTCGCGCCCGAGCCCCCCTCCCCCGGCGACTCCCCACCCGGCGCGACCGCCGCCGGGCCGACGGACGCTCCCGTCGCCGGACAGGCTCCTCCGCCGGCCTCCCCCGGGGACCAGGACCTGCCCTGGAAGGCGACCGCCGAGCGCCGGGACCTCTGGGGTCCGCGCGAGACGCCGCTCGAGGGGGCGGTGCACCGTCCCGCGGGTCTGGACGTCACCCGCTCGGGCACCTCGGGGCGCGGCCTCGCCGTGCTGCTCGGCGTCCCGCTGCTGCTGGGCGGCCTGGCCGGGGCCGCGACCCTCCTGCTCGTCCTCGGCACCGGCCTCGCCGGGCCGCTGCTGGCCCTGATGGCGGCCGCCGGGGTGGGCGTGGTGGCCGCCGGTGGCAGCGGCGCGGCGCTCCGCGTCCTGCGCAGGGCGCCGGCACAGGCCCCTGTCCTGGCCGGTGAGGTCACCGGCAGCACCCGCGAGACGCTCGAACGGATCCTCCGCGCCGACGAGGTCACCCGGCAGCGTGTGGCCGAGCTGCGGCCGCGCGCGAGCAACGCCTCCGCCACCCGCGTCCTGGACGAGGCGACAGCACTCGTGACCAGGATCGATGCCCTCGTCGGCTCCGAGCAGCTGCAGTCGATGCGCTCCTCCTCCGGCGAGATCATGATGCTCGAGGGCATGGCCAGCCGCTACCTGCCCGAGCTCCTCGACGCCGCCGAGGACATCCTCGGCTTCCTGCAGACCTTCGCGGGCACCGCCCGCGAGGAGGCGCTCGAGAACCTCGACCGCGTCATCGAGCAGATCGCGGTGCTCGCCGAGGGGGTCGAGCAGATCGAGACCGACATCGTCGGCGGCGTCTCCCGCTCCCTCGACGTGCACTCCGAGTTCCTGCGCGCCCGCTTCGCCGACCATCACGTGGACCCGATGATCGACGTCTGACCAGCTGGTCCGCCCGCCGTTCCCCGCCACCGCAACCCACCCCAGGAGGCCCCGATGGACAAGCTCCAGCCGCCCACCCCCGCCGAAGAGATCGCACCCGCCGAGCCGGTCGAGGAGATCAGCGATGACCAGGCCGTCTCGGTGCTGCCCGACCTCCCCGAGGAGCAGCAGCAGGAGCTCGCGCAGAAGGCCGACGCGTGGGTGGACCAGGTCGCCGGCCTGAACCCCCACTCCCAGGAGTTCACCGCCCAGGTCAACGCCCTCGGCGCGGTCGCGCGGCGCACCTTCGAGCGCACCTCCAGCACCTCCTCCCGCTTCATGGAGCAGACGCTGAAGGAGTCCAAGGACAAGGGCAATGCCCAGGAATCCGTCGCCAAGAGCCTCTCCGAGCTGCGCACCACCATGGAGGATCTGGCGCCCAAGGACGAGACCTTCGCGCAGAAGGCGCTGTCCTTCCTGCCCGGCCGCAACGCCGCCAAGCGCTACTTCCGCGGCTTCGAGTCGAACCAGGACCAGCTCGACCAGGTCCTCGGCGCACTGGGCCGCGGCCAGGAGATGCTCCAGAAGGACAACGCCGAGCTCGCCGTGGAGCGCCGCGGCCTCTGGGAGGACCTCGGCGCCCTGCAGAAGGCCGCCTCGCTGCTGACGCTGCTGGACGAGCGGGCGGTGCGCCGCGCCGAGCAGGCCCGCGCCGAGGGCAAGGCCGCGGAGGCCGATGCCCTCGAGCGGGACGTGCTCTTCGCCGTGCGCCAGCGCCGCCAGGACGTGGCCACGCAGATCGCCGTGACCGTCCAGGCCTACATGTCGATGGGCCTCATCGAGGACAACAACACCAAGCTCCAGCAGGGCGTGGAGCGGGCGCGGACCACCACCGTCACCGCCCTGCGCACCGCCGTGATCACCGCCCAGGCGCTCGAGAACCAGAAGATCGTGCTGGACCAGATCGACGCGGTCAACCGCACCACCGACAACCTCATCTCCCGCACCTCGAAGATGCTCGCGGACAACTCGGTCAAGATCCAGGAGCAGGCCGCGACCTCCGGCGTCTCCCCCGAGACCCTGCAGAAGGCCTTCGACAACCTGTTCACCACCATGGACGGGATCGACAGCTTCCGCGCCCAGGCGAACAAGAACTTCCTCACGACGGTCGAGAACCTCGAGCACCAGGTCCAGCGCGCCCAGCCGTACATGGACCGCATGCAGAAGGAGACCCCCACCGAGGTCGAGGCCCAGCTCGACAACGCCGCCGACCTCCTGGAGATCGAGGACCGCTGAGCCGCGCAGCGGCGAGCGGCCGGGCGGGCGCGGACCGGAGCCGTCCAGCTGCGGGCGCGGGCCCGTGCGGCGCGGTGCAACCGGCGCCGCCTGCGCCGCCCGCGCCGTCGAGCAGTTGAGTGCGATCCCGTGCCAGATCCGGCCCTGATCTGCCACGGAACCGCGCCTTTCTCGCCGCGGCCCGGTCGCCGGGCCGGAAGGGGCGCTGCGGGGCGCTCCTCGGACACGACGAGGGCGCCCGCTCCGGGGCCCGAGGAGGCGGTCGCCGCAGTCGGCCGGGCGCACCGCCCTCCTTGCCACTGGTCAACCGGTTGGGCAGACTGGGCGGGTCGCCGGCCGGGAGCTGCCCCGCCGCCGCCTGGCCGTGCACCGCCGCACCTCACCCCCACCGAACGGATGATCCAACGATGTCTCGTCTGACCTCCCGCACCGCCCTGATCACCGGCGCCGCCTCCGGCATCGGCCTCGCCGTCGCCTCCCGCTTCGCCCGCGAGGGGGCACGGGTCGTGATCGCCGACCGCGATTCCGGGGCCGCCCGCACCGCGGCCGAGAGCATCACCGCCGAGTCCGGCCCGGGCACCGCGCGGGCCGTGACCGTGGACATCGCCGACGAGGCCGCGGTCGAGTCCGCCTTCGCTGAGCTCGCCGCGGCGGACTGGACGCCGGACGTCGTGATCGCCAACGCCGGCGTGCAGCTGTTCGGCCAGGACGCGAAGATCGCCGAGGTGGATCTGGAGGTCTGGCAGCGCACCGTCGACGTCAACCTCACCGGCACCTTCCTCACCGTCAAGCACGCCGTGCGCTCGATGCTGGCCACCGGCGGCGGCTCGATCGTCATCACCGGCAGCCCCACGGGTCTGAGCGGCGAGGGGAACGACTTCACCGCCTACGCCACGACCAAGGCGGGGCTGCACGGCCTGACGCGCACGGTGGCCGCCGCCTATGCGGCCGACGGCATCCGGGTCAACGCCGTGATCCCCGCCTACACCGAGACCCCGCTGGTCACGACCATCTCCGACGATCCCGAGGAGCGCTCGGCGATCGTGAGCCGGATCCCGCTGGGCCGGGCCGGCACGCCGCAGGACGTCGAGGGGATCATGGTGTTCCTCGCGAGCGACGACAGCGCCTTCGCCACCGGCTCGCTGTTCGCCGTCGACGGCGGCATGACCGCGCTGTGAGCACGCCCGGCGCACGCGACGCCTGGGGCGCCGTCCCCTCCGGCGAGCGCTGGAGCGCGGGGCGCTGGTCGCTCGACGTGCGCGGCGACGAGCTGGCCGATGTGCGCTGCGACGGTCAGATCGTGCTGCGCGCGATCCGCGCGGTCGCCCGCGACGAGGACTGGAGCACCGCCTGGCCGACCGTCGCCGCGCATCGCGCCGAGGGCGACACGCTGGTCCTCGAGCTGGAGGTCGACGCACCGGGCCTCACCCTGTCCGAACGCCTGCACGTCGAGGCCGACGGCGACCGCCTCGCCGTGACGCTGGAGGCCGTCGCCCGCGCGGAGACCCGCACCAATCGCACGGGACTGGTGGTGCTGCATCCCCCGCGCCTGGCCGGGCAGGTGATGGGCGTGGGCCACTGCGACGGCTCCGAGGAGGCGCTGACCTTCCCCGTGGCCCTCTCCCCGCATCAGCCGGCCCGCGACATCACGGCGCTGTCCTGGAGCGACCACGGGATCCCGCTGCGTGTGGAGCTCGAGGGGGAGGTGTTCGAGATGGAGGATCAGCGCAACTGGTCGGACGCCTCGTACAAGACCTACAGCCGTCCGCTCGCGGAGCCCTTCCCGTACACCCTCGCCGCCGGGGAACGGGCCCACCAGCGGGTGGTGCTCACGGCGGGGGACGGCCCGGCCGGCGGCGCCGACGCACCCCGTGGCGACGGGCGGGCGGAAGAGCCCGCCCCGCAGCCCGACGTCCTCACCCTCACCGCGGCCGGCACCGTCCCGCTGATCGCCGTCGGCGCCTCGTCCGCCCCGGATCCTGCACCGGCCACCCCGGACCCCGTGGCCGCGCACGCCCACGTCGAGCTCGACCTGCGCGATCCCGCGTGGCCCGCCGCCCTCGGGCGGGCGCGTCGTGGGGCGGAGGATCTCGCGGTCCTGCTGGTCAGCGCCACTCCCCCGGACCCGGCAGTGCTCGCGGAGGTGGCCGGCGCCCTCCGGGACGTCCCGCTGCGCTGGGCGGCGATCGTCGATGCCACCTCGCACGTCACCGAGCCGGGATCGGCCCGGGCCCTGCGTGCCGCGCTCGGCGCGGTGCGGACGGAGGCGGTGCCTGTCGTCGGCGGCTCCCGCTCCCACTACACCGAGCTGAACCGCGAGTGGGACCGTGTGCCGCACGGGGAGCTCGACGCGCTGGTCTTCCCCACCACCCCGCTGTTCCACACCCTGGAGACGGAGCAGCTGGTGGAGTCCGTGGCGATGCAGCGCCTCCTCGCCACCGAGGCGGCTGCCCGTGCCCCCGGCACACCGGTCCACATCGGTCCCGTGACCCTGCGCCCGCGCTTCAACAACGTCGCGACCCGGCCCGTCCGGCCGCCTCGCCGCACCGACCTCGCCGAGGGCTACGGCGCGCACCGCACCGGCGCGGCGGACCCCCGCCAGGACAGCCCCGAGCTGGCCGCCTGGACGATCGCGAGCGCCGCGGCGCTGGCCGTGCCGGGCATCGCCTCGCTGACCTGGTTCGAGGACTGGGGGCCGCGCGGGCTGCGGCGGGCCGACGGCACGGACCGGCCGGTGCGCGCCGCCCTCGCGGCCCTGGCCGCCCTTCCCGGCCGCGCGCTGCTGAGCGGCGCGAGCCCCGACGGCCTGCTGTGGGCCCTCGGGGCGCAGGACGCCGCGGACGGGGCGTCGGTGCTGCTCGCGAACCTCTCGGACCGCCACCGCACGGTGGACCTCCAGCTCCCGGGCGTCCCGATCCGCCGCGCCGAGGTCGCCCCCTGGAGCTGGCACCGGCCGGACCTCGCCGCGGAGAGCTCACCGGGTCACCGGGCCTGAGGACCCCGTCGCGGCGGCACCGAGCACCGGGACCCGGAGCGCCGCGACGTGCCCGGCGACCGCTCAGTCGTCGGCAGTGCCCCCGTGGGGAGCCACCGACGCGCGCACCACCAGCTCGGGCTCGATGATCTGCCGCGGGGTGCTCTCCCCGGAGCGGATCCGCTCGACGAGCGTGTGGAGCGTCGTGCGCCCGACGCCCTGGAAGTCGAGGCGCATCGTGGTCAGGGGTGGCGAGAAGTAGGCGGCGGCCGGCATGTCGTCGACGCCGACGATCGAGAAGTCCGCCGGCGCCTTCCGTCCTCGGCCCTCCATGGCGCTCAGGAACCCCAGGGCGATCTCGTCGTTCGCGGCGAAGACCGCGGTGAAGCTGCTCGGCCCGATTCTCTGCGTGGCCTCGAAGCCGCTCGCCGAGGACCAGTCGCGTGCTCCGCTGATGACGACGGGCTCGAGCCCGGCCTGCGCCATGGCCTCGCGATATCCCCGCTCCCGCTCGACGGCCTCGTGGCGGGTGTGCGGTCCGGCGAGATGGAGGATCTCCGTGTGACCCTGCTCGAGGAGGTGGCGCGTGCCCTCGAGCCCCGCGGTGAAGGAGTGCGTGCCGATCGAGTCGACCTCGTGGCGCGGGCGCTCGGAGAGGTTCACGACGGGGACGTGCTTCCGCGCCAGATCGAGCGACTCGTCCACACCGGGGATCGAGGTGGAGACGATGATCCCGTCCACGGGAGCGGAGAGGAAGTGATCGACCGCGCGGCGCACCTCGCTCTGCCATCCCTCCGCGGCGAATCCGACCTCGACCTGGGCGACCATCAGCATCTGGGCGAGCTCGCGGGAGGCGCGACTGAGGCCGGTCAGGATCTGGGCGCTGCCATGGACCATCTCGCCCACCAGCAGCACGCCGATCGTTCCCGTGTACGGGGAGCGCAGGCTGCCGGCCGCCCGGTTCGGGAGGTATCCGAGCTCCTCGACCGCCGCGGCGATCCGCACACGCGTGCGCTCCCCCACGTACCCCCGTCCCGAGAAGTATCGGGAGACGGTCTGCGCGGAGACCCCGGCCGCTCGTCCGACGTCCGCCATGCTCGGCCTGCCGCCGACTCGGGACTGCGCCACCTGTCCTCGCTTCCTGGATCGGGACGGAGTTCGTCTCACCCCTTTTTCGGTTACCGATCACATGCTACGGTCTGTGATCGTTAACCCAATGCGGTCAACCGGTTGACGACTCAGGCGTCGCCACGGACAGAAGGAGGTCGACGATGACCCGGATCCCCACCGACAGCGCCACCGTTCGGGCCAGGAAGCACTGGTCACTGGGCGAGACACCCTGGCAGACGCTGACGCCCGCGACCGCACCGGCCGCGCGCGTGATCATCGACAACGACTTCGCCGGAGACCCCGACGACCTCTACCAGCTGATCCACCACCTGCTCTCGCCGAGCGTCGAGATCCGCGCGGTGATCGGCTCGCACCTGCGCGAGGGCGACGGGTTCTACCCCGGACCCGACTCGGCGACCCAGGCGACCGCCATCATCCGCGACGTCTTCGCGCGCATCGGCCTCGACTCCACCGAGATCATCCACGAGGGCTCGAACCGGCCGCTCTCCTCCCGCACCGCACCGCAGCCGTCCCCCGCCGTGGACGTGATCATCGCGGAGGCCCTGCGCGAGGACGTCGACAGCCCGCTCTTCTATGTCGCCGGCGGCGGTCTCACCGACCTCGCCTCCGCCGTCCTTACCGAGCCCCGCATCGCCGAGCGGCTGACCGTGGTGTGGATCGGCGGGAACGAGCACGAGGGGCTCGCCGCACCGCCGCCGGGCGCCATGCCCATCGAGTACAACCTGCTCATCGACGTGCTCGCCGCCCAGGTGGTCTTCACCGACTCCGAGCTCCCGCTCTGGCAGGTCCCGCGCGACGTCTACCGGCAGTGCCTGGTCTCCGCCGCCGAGCTGCGTCGACGCGTCGCCGCCACCGGGCCGGTGGGCCGCTACCTCTTCGAAGAGACCGTCGCCCTCAGCGCCCTCGGGGCGGACAGCAGCGGCATGCCGGAGACCTACGCCCTCGGCGACTCGCCGCTGGTGCTGCTCACCGCGCTGCGCTCCTTCTTCGAGCCCGACTCCTCCTCGAGCCGCCACCGTCTGATGCCCACCCCGGCGCTCGAGGCCGACGGCAGCTACACCGCCCGCCCCGACGCCCGCCCGATGCGGGTCTACACCCAGGTGGACACCCGCCTGATGCTCGAGGACCTCTTCCTCAAGCTCGAGGAGCTCGACACCTGGCTGACGAGCCCCTGACCCTGTCGGCCGACCGCGACGACGTCGCGATCGGCCCTCGCCCACCCACGACCGGCAGGTCCCTGCCACCCCATCCGCGCTCGACGACGAGCCGACCCTCGCCCCCGAGGCGATGCCGGCGTCCCCTCGTCGAGCTCCTCGACCCCGGAGGACTGATCGATGACGATCCCCACCCCCCGGACCCGACGGGTCCTCATCAACACCGACACGAAGAACGAGGCGGACGACCAGTTCGCCATCGTCCACGCCCTGCTCTCCGAGACGCTCGACGTGCGCGGCCTGATCGCGGCGCACTTCGGCACCTCCCGCTCGAGCACGAGCATGCTCGACAGCCGCGCGGAGATCGACCTGCTGCTGGAGCATCTCGCGATGCCCGAGGTGCGCGTCGAGAACGGCGCCGCCTCCGCGCTCGCGGACGAGGCCTCGCCCGCGGACTCCCCGGGAGCGCGGCTGATCATCGAGGAGGCGCACAGGACCGACGCGGGCCCGCTGCAGATCGCCTTCCTCGGCCCGCTGACGGACATGGCCTCCGCGCTCCTGCTGGACCCGAGCATCGCGCAGACCGACACCACGGTGATCTGGATCGGCGGCCCCGGATACGGCGACCGCGAGCCGGAGGAGCGCGCCGAGTTCAACCTGCGCAACGACATCGCGGCCGCGAACGTCGTCTTCCGCTCAGGGATCCGTCTCTGGCAGGTCCCCCGCACCGCCTACGTCATGACCTCCGTGGGCTACGCCGAGCTCGAGGAGAAGGTCGCCCCCTGCGGCGAGCTGGGCGAGTACCTCGTGCGCCAGCTCACGGACTGGAACGAGACCTGGCACGCAGAGCCCATCGAGCACCGCGCTCTCGGCGATTCCCCCGCGATCGGACTCATGCTGAACCCGCTGGGAGGCCTCTTCCGCACCGTTGCGGCACCGACCTTCGGCGCCGAGGGCGGGCTGCTGCCCGGCGGCCGTCACACCGTGCGGGTCTGCGAGATGTACGACGGCCGCTATCTGCTCGAGGACATGTTCGCGAAGCTGCGCCGCTTCGCCGGCGTGCGGAGCTGACGGCCATGGACGCGACGAGGCACCCCGACCTCAGCGGACACGGCTCGCGTCGGCGCTTCCTGACCGGTGCCCTCGCGCTGCCCGGCGCTGCCGCGCTCAGCTCCTGCGCCTCGGGCATCGGGACCAGCTCGGCCGCGACCGACGGCCTGACCCTGCTGAACTACGACGACATCGACAGTGCGACGCTGCTGCGGGAGCAGCTGGCCGAGCTCGAGACCGACACCGGGGTCCGCACCACCCTCGACACCGTGCCCGGCTCCGGCGCCGCCCAGTTCCCCGACAAGCTCCGCACCCGCATCCTGGGCGGCAACGCCCCCGACCTCTGGCAGATCTGGGGCGGCCAGATCGGGCAGCCCTTCGTCGACGCGGGACTCACGATGGACCTCGCGCCGTACTACGAGAGCTACGTCTGGGAGGAGCGCCTCGGCGCCGCCGGCATCGACGGGATGACCTTCCACGGTGCCCGGCACGGCGCACCGCTCAACGTCGCCTCCCTCGGGGCCTGGTGCAACGCCCGGATCTTCGAGGAGGCCGGCGCCGCGGTGCCGACCACGTACGACGAGCTCGAGGAGGCCAACGAGCTGATCCTCGCCTCCGGGATCACCCCGGGAGGATTCGGCGGGAAGTACGGCTGGCACATCATGCGCCTGTACGAGTACCTGCTCGAGGTCACGGCGGGTCCGGAGCTGCACGATGCGCTCCTGGTGGGCGAGGAGTCCTGGGACCAACAGGCCGTGATGGAGTCCTTCGACCTGTTCCAGGCCTGGAACGCCCGCGGCTGGATCACCCCTGGCGCCCTCGGCGTCGCCCCGCCCGATGCGGAGCAGAGCTTCGTCCAGGGCACCAGCGCCTTCACGATCAGCGGCCCGTGGATCGAGTCGCAGTACATCGTCCCCTCGGGGAAGCCCCGCGAGGAGTTCGGGACGTTCCTGCTGCCGACGGGGCACGAGGCCGTGCGGCACTCGGGCTTCGTCGAGGGCCTGATGATCTCCTCGACCTCCGGGGCCCCGGACGACGCGGCCGCCGTCATCGACCACATCCTGCAGCCCGAGGTCCAACGGGAGCTGCAGAACTCCCAGTCCGCCGTGCTCGCCGCCCCACCGGACCCGGACGAGTTCCCCCTCAGCGCGCAGTGGACGCAGATCCGCGAGGAGAGCGAGATCTACACGATCCAGGATCAGGCCTTCCCCAAGGCGGTGGCGGACAGCTATTTCGCGGTCCAGAGCAAGGTGCTCCAGGGCAACCTGTCCAGCGCGGAGGCCGCCCGCGACATGCAGCAGATCGTCAAGGATTGGACGGATCAGCGATGACCACGAGCACCCTGCGACCGCCGGGACGCCTCCGGCCCTCCCTCCTGCCGCTGGCCTTCGCCGCCCCCGCGCTGCTGCTGTACCTGGGCTTCCTGGTCTGGCCCGCGCTCCAGGCGCTCTGGATCAGCCTCACGGACTGGGACGGGCTGTCGGACACGCAGAGTTTCGTGGGCCTGGCCAACTACCGGGCGATGCTCGACGACCCGGTGGTCGGGATCGCGGCGTGGAACAACGTGCTGTGGTCGCTCGTGACGATCGCGCTGCCGATGGCCCTGGGACTGCTGTTCGCCGTGGTGCTGAACCGGAAGAGCCGCACCTCGCCGATCCTCCGCACGATCTTCTACGCTCCGGCGGTGCTCCCGCTGGTGTCGATCGCGTCGATCTGGGCGTGGATGTACGACCCCAGCGACGGGGCGATCAACACCGTCCTCGGCGCCGTCGGCCTGTCCGGGTTCGAGCAGAGCTGGCTGGGGCAGGACTCGACCGCGCTGTGGTCGGTCATGGTCCCCGCGGTGTGGGTGCGCACCGGCTTCCCGATGCTCCTGTACCTGGCCGCCCTGCAGTCCATCCCGGACGAGCTGTACGAGGCCGCGTCCGTGGACGGCGCCACGCGCTGGCAGCAGTTCACCCGCATCACCTTCCCCAGCCTCCGGGACACCCACTACATCGTGCTGGCCCTGTCCCTCATCGAGTCCTTCAAGGTGTTCGACCTGGTCTACGCCATGACCTACGGCGGGCCCGGCTACTCGACGCAGGTCATGGGCACCTGGATGTACGCGAACGTCTTCCAGTACTTCGAGGCCGGGTACGGCACGGCGATCGCCGTCGTGATCACGATCGTCGCCATCGCCGCCGGCATCCCCTACGTCCGATCGCAGGTGAAGAGCTCATGACCGCCCAGACCGCCGGTTCCCCCGTTCCTGCCGCCCCCGTCCCGTCGCGCGCGCCCGGCGAGGGGAGAGCACGCCCCGCCCGCGACTCGCGGCGATCCCTCGCCCGGATCGGCACCACCCTCGGCGCCTCGATCGGGGCGCTGATCTGGATCTCGCCCCTGATCCTGCTGGTGATCTCCGCCGTGCGCCCGCTCTCGGACTTCCTGAGCAACGGCCCGGTCTCCTGGCCGCAGGAGCTCACGCTCGCCAACTTCCCGGAGGCCTGGGAGGCCGGCCGGTTCGGCACCGCATATCTCAACAGCGCGTTCCTGCTGCTGGTGAAGGTGCCCCTCGGGGTCTTCGTCGCCTCCCTGCTCGCCTACGCGCTCTCGAAGCTCGAGATGCCCTTCCGCAACGCCATCCTCTTCACCGTCGTGCTGGGCATGACCATCCCGATCTACATCGCGATCGTCCCCCTGTTCACGATGCTGCGCGGGGTGGGGATGACCGACAGCATCCTGGGCATCATCCCGCCGTACGTCGCCTTCGGGCTGCCTCTCCAGGTGCTGATCCTGCAGGCCTTCTTCCGACGGGTGCCCGACGAGCTCCTCGAGGCGGCCCGCATCGACGGCGCGGGCGACGTGCGGATCTTCTTCCGCATGGTCCTGCCGCTCTCGGTGCCGGCGCTGGTCACCGTCGCGATCCTGGACGGGGTGGCGACATGGAACGAGCTGTTCCTGGCGCTGTCGCTGCTGAGCTCGGAGGAGAACCAGACGATCCCGCTGGGGCTGCTGAACTTCCAAGGGCAGTTCGCCACCAACTACACCGGTCTGGCGGCGGGCATCCTCATCGCGGTGGTCCCGATCCTGGTGCTCTACATGCTGCTGCAGAAGTACATCGTCGGCGGCCTCACCGCGGGCGCCACGAAGGGCTGAGGCCTGCCGGCGGCGGCGGAGCAGCGCCGCCGGGAGTCGGCGCCCGGGCCCCAGCTCGGGCTTCGGGCCCCGGTCCTCGAGCCCGGGCGCAGGGCGTCGGGCGTCGGCCGCGAGCGCGGGTCGGCGCGGGCGCGTGGCGGCGCGGGCGGAGAACCGCGGGCCGCGCGTCCCGCTCAGGAGTCGACGAGGGTGACCTCGAAGGAGTAGCGCGAGGCGCGATAGACGTGGACGCCGTACTCGACCACGCTGCCGTCGTTCGCGAAGGAAGTGCGCTCCATGGTCAGCAGCGCCGCGCCCACCTCCTCGTCGAGCAGCTCGGCGTGCTCCTCGTCGGCGACCGTCGCTCCGATGCGCTCATGGGCGAGCACCGTGGAGATGCCCTTCTCGCGCAGGCAGGCGTACAGGCCCGAGGCCGCGAGCGCCTCGCGGGTGGGGGCGATCCGCTCGGGGATGGTGTTGCGCATGACCGCGAGCGGCGCGTCGTCCGCGAAGCGCACCCGGATCAGGTCGAGGACCTGCTCTCCCGGTGCGAGCTGCAGGCGGTCGGCGGCCTCCGGGGAGGGCCGGCCCACGCGGTACTCGATCACCTCGGTGCGCGGCGCCTTCCCGGCGGTGCGCAGGTCGTCGTACAGGGAGGTCAGCGCCACCTGCCGGTTCACGGGCGCCTGCACCACCTGGGTCCCGACGCCGCGCTTGCGCACCACCAGGCCCTTGTCGACGAGCTCCTGGATGCCCTGGCGGACCGTCGGCCGCGAGAGCTGCAGCCGCTTCGACAGCGCCAGCTCGTTCTCGAGCCGGCTGCCGGGGGCGAGCACTCCGGTGCGGATCGCGTCCTCGATGCCGCCGGCCAGCTGCAGGTACAGCGGGGTCTGGCTGGCACGGTCGACGGAGAGATCGAGCGTGATCGGGCCGCTCTCGGGCAGGGGGGCGCTGTCCACAGCTGCCTCCTTCGGGTCGAGGGTCGGGGTGGGCTGCGGTCGAGGGCTCAGGAGGGGCGCTCGCGCAGCGTGATCTCGACCGCTCCGTCGGCGGACAGCGACTGCTCGGCGGCCTCGCAGACGGCGGCGGCCGCGTAGCCGTCCCACGCCGTGGCCGAGCGCACGGCCACGTTCGTCCCGTCGGCCACGGCCGCGATCCAGGCCTGGACCTCGGCATCGTAGGCGTCGAGGAAGCGGGGCCGGAAGTCGGCGGGGACCGCCCCGCCCCAGCGCCCGCCGGGCAGCTGGGTGGACACCAGACCGGACTCCTGGCCGATGGTCGCGCTGCCCTGCGATCCCACCAGCTCCGTGCGCACCTCGTAGCCGGAGCGGGTGTTCACGTACAGCTCGTCGGTGACCAGGGTGCCGGAGGCGGTGCGGAACAGCAGCAGCATCGGGTCGCTCAGCCCCTCGGGGGCGTTCTCGGTGCTGCGGGGGGTGAGGGTCTGCACGGAGACCACCGGCTCCTCGAGGAAGAACGAGATCGCGTCGATCTCGTGCACGGCGGAGTCGTAGACCATGTGCACGTTCGTGAATCCCGGCAGGACGTCGGCATTGCGGTGCTTGCAGTTCAGGATCAGCGGGGCGCCGAGCTCGCCGGCGTCAAGAGCGTCCTTGAGCTGGCCGTAGCCTGCATCGAAGCGGCGCATGAAGCCGAGCGAGACGTAGGCGCGGCCCGTCCCGTGCTCGGCGAGGACCACGTCGTACGCGTCGGACGGGTTCATGGCCAGCGGCTTCTCGCACAGCACCGGCTTCCCGGCCGCGATCGCGGCGAGCACCTGATCGCGGTGGAACTGGCCGGGGCTCGCGATCAGCACGGCGTCGACGTCCTCGGCGGAGATGACCTCCTCCGGGGTGTCCACGACGCGCGAGCCCGGCGCGGCGGCGGAGACCTTCTCGGCGGTCTCGCGCAGGTAGTCGCTGATCACGCTCACCCGGGCGCCCTTGATGCGGCGGGAGATGCGTTCGACGTGGTCCGCGCCCATCCGGCCCACGCCGATGACGCCGACGCGGATGTCCTGCGGGACGGTGGTCTGCCGGTCGGCGCTCTGCGTCGCGGTCATCGGGCCTCTCCTTCGAGTCGGGGGTCGATCCCTGCCTGCTCCCAGGTGCCGCGCACCCAGGTCTGCTCGGGATGGTCGGTGATGTTCCAGGCGCGACCGGTCTCCGGGCCGGCCATGACGTTGAGGTAGTACATGTCGTGCCCGGGCGCCGCGGCGCAGGGGCCGTGCCAGCCGTGCGGGACCAGGACGGTGTCGCCGCCGCGCACCTCCGTGAGCACGTCGATGGGCGCATCGTCCCTGCTGGCCGTGGTCTGGTGGAAGCCGAAGCCGGGTCCGGTGGGGCCGTCCTGGATCTCGTAGTAGTAGATCTCCTCGAGCTCCGACTCGCGATGCTCCCCGTCGTCGATCGTCTCGTCGTGCTTGTGCGCCGGATAGCTGGACCAGTTGCCGCCGGGGGTGACGACCTCGCAGGCGATGAGGCTGTCCATCGCGTCGAAGGCGCCGACGGCCCCGAAGTTGCGGACCGTCCGGGTCATCTGCCCGCCGCCGCGGATCTCGACCGGCACGTCCTCGGCGCGGATCAGCGCGACCGGGTGGCTGCCGGTGGCCACGGCGGTGGCGAGCGCGAAGCGCCC
The DNA here is from genome assembly GCF_003347015.1 of Brachybacterium sp. YJGR34. GTDB lineage: Bacteria > Actinomycetota > Actinomycetes > Actinomycetales > Dermabacteraceae > Brachybacterium. Next base: position 21,661 of record NZ_PNFB01000001.1, on the reverse strand, counting down.
TCCCTCCGCGGAGGTGATCGTCAGCTGGGATCCGACGGGCACGTAGAGGACGTCGGTCGCGGAGGCGAACACGTCCTCGCGGCCGCGGAGCGTGTGCATCTCACCGCCGACGGAGACCTCGCAGCCCCCGTTCAGGGGCACGACCATCGCCTCGACCCCGTTGGCGGTGACGACCTCGCTGCCGCCGGCCTCGAGGGCGAGCACCCGCAGCCCGGTGTGCTCCCAGCCCTCGCGCGCGCCGGGATCGATGATCGTCTCGTAGGGGCCGCGGCCGGTGGAGCCGGCGGGCAGATGGAACTCGGACTCGGTGGCCATGGGGGAGTCTCCTGTCGAAGGGGGAGGTCAGCGGATCATGTCGACCGAGGCGCGCACGGCCGCGGTGACGTCGTCGCCGGCCGGGTACAGCAGCGTGCGGCCGACGACGAGGCCGCGCACGTTGGGGCGGTCCAGGGCCCGCTTCCACGAGGCCCGCAGGGTCGCGGGGTCGTCGTCGACGGGGTCTCCTCCGAGGATCAGGGCGGGCATGGTGGTGGCGTCCATGACGCGCTCCATGTCCTGGACCGCGGGCAGCTTCAGCCAGGTGTAGGCGCTGGTGGCGCCGAGGCCCTGGGCGATGTGGATGGACCGGATGACCGCATCCGGGGAGAGGTCGTTCACGATCGTCGTGCCCGGGCCCCCGGGGCGGGAGGACAGGAACGGCTCGACCATCGCGATCAGCTCGTGCCGGGCGAGGTCGGTGACGGCCCGGGCGCTCTCCTCGAGGATGTCCGCGGTGCGATCGTCCGCGAGGTCGATGCGCGTGAGCATCTTGCCGCCGTCGAAGCGGGACGCCGCGATCGAGGCGGCGTCGTAGGCGGTGAAGCGGTCGTCGATCTCCCAGGAGCTGCCCTGGAGCCCGCCGCGATTCATCGAGGCGAACACGATCTTGTCCTCGAGCGCGCCCATCAGCAGCAGGTCCTCGAGAATGTCGGCGGTGCCGAGCACGCCGTCGACCCCGGGCACCGCGAGCGCCTCGCGCAGGCGGTCCAGCAGCTCGGTGCGGCTGGCCATCGCCTGGGGGCGGGAGCCGACCGCGAGCGCGCCGCGGGCCGGGTGGTCGGCGGCGATGATCATCATGGAGCCGTCGGTGTCGTCGACGGTGCGGCGCCGACGCGCAGCGGCGAGCCGGGCGATCCGGCTCGGATCCTCGAGCCGCACCCGGGTGACCTCCGCGTAGGTGGAGACGAACTCCGGCGACGGCGCGTCGACACCGGCGGGAGCGGGGACGGCGCTCATGCGCGCTCTCCGACCGGCGCGGTGATCCCGCGGTCGCGCAGGGCGCCGAGCATCTCCCCGACGGTCTGCCCGTCGTTGGGGTCGCCGCCCGCGAGGAGCAGATCGATCTCCTCGCCCGTGGGCATGGCGGTCGAGCACTCCAGGCGGCTGGTGACGATGGCCCCCGCGGCATTGCAGCGGGTCAGGATGGTCTCGAGGTCCTGGCCGGCGAGCAGGCCGTGGCAGAGCGATCCGCCGAAGCTGTCGCCGGCGCCGAGGCCGTTGATCACCTGGATGAGGTTCGGGGCGACCTCGACCCTCTCGTCGCGAGTCTTGCCGAGCACGCCCTTGGGGCCCTGCTTGACGATCGCGACCTGGACCCCGGCCTCGAGCAGGGCGTCGGCGGCGCGCTCGGGCTCCGTCTCCCCGACGGCGACCTCGCACTCCTCCCGGTTGCCCACCGCGACGGTGGCGTACCGCAGCGCCTCGCGGTACTGCTCGCGGGCCTCCTCGATGCCGGACCAGAACATGGGCCGGTAGTCGAGGTCGAAGACGGTGTGCGCGGTGCGGCCGCGGGCCTCGAGCGCCGCGAAGTGCGCGGAGCGGCTGGGCTCCTCGGACAGGCCGGTCCCGGAGAACCAGAACAGGGGCGCCGCGGCGACGGCCCCGAGATCCAGGTGCTCGGGAGCGACCTGCAGGTCGGGCGCGCTGGGCCGGCGGTAGAAGTAGAGCGGGAAGTCGTCCGGCGGGAAGATCTCGCACAGGGTGATCGGGGTGCTCAGCTCGTCGTTCGTCACCACGAACCGGCTCGAGACGCCCAGACGCTCCATCTCCTTCACCACATAGCGACCGAAGGGGTCGTCGCCCACGCCCGTGATCACCGCGGGACGGTGGCCGAGGCGGGCCGCGGCGACGGCGACGTTCATCGGGCTGCCGCCGAGGAACTTGCCGAAGCTGTGGATGTCCTCGAGGCCCTTGTCGATCTCCAAGGGGTAGAGGTCGACCCCGCTGCGTCCGAAGGTGATGATGTCGAGGTCTGCTGCCATGGGTCTCCATGCCTCCCTGCGTCGAAAACCTGCGTCGGTGCCGTGCGCTGCCGCGAGCGCGTCGCGCCGTGGGCGACGGCGCCCGACGGTCCGGCGATGCATCCATGCTCCCATGGGCACATCTCTTTGTCCAGACAAATGAGGACGTCCTCCGCCCTGCAGCGGGCGGAGCGCGCTCAGCGCAGGCGGATCACGCCGCCGGCTTCGCGGAACTCCCATTCGATGCGCTCGAGGGTGAACTTCCGCGTCTCCGGGATCCGCAGGTAGTACCAGGTCACGGCACCGATGTTGATCACGGCGAACAGCCCGTAGGTGACCACCGGGCCGAGCCCGGACATCATCAGCGGGAAGGTGAAGGTGACGATCATGTTCGCGATCCACAGGATCATCACGACGAAGCCGGTGGCGGCCCCGCGGACGGCGCTGGGGAAGATCTCCGAGAGCATCACCCACATCACCGGGCCGGGTCCGGCCTGCATGCCGAGCATGAACAGCACGATCACGACCACGACCAGATAGGGCACGAAGCCGGGGATGTCCGGCGAGACGGCGCCCGAGGCCTCGAGGTGAGGATTGATCCCGAGCAGGAAGATCGCGGTCATGGCGATCAGCGAGAGGGTGAGGACCGTCTGGCCGACCAGCAGCACCTGGCGCCGGCCGAAGCGGCGCAGCGCGAGCAGTCCCAGGATCGCACCGACGACCGAGGCGAGGCCCGTGAAGACGTTGAGGATGATCGAGGCCTGGGCGTCGAAGCCCGCCGCCATCAGGACCCGCGGGGCGTAGTACATCATCGTGTTCACCCCGGTGAGCTGCTGCAGGACGGCGAAGATGCCGCCGAAGACGATGATCGAGCGCAGCCAGGGGACCGAGAACGCGCGGGCCAGGCTGAGCTTCTCCCGCGCCTCCTCCTGCCGGTGGTTGTCCGCCATCTCGGCGACCTCGACGGCGACGTCGTGCCGCCCCTCGACCCGGATCCGCTTCAGGCAGCCGATCGCCGCGGCGAGCTCCCCGCGGCGCACGTGCCAGCGGGCGGACTCCGGCATCATCCGGATCCCGATCCACAGCGCGACCGCGGGCAGGGAGCAGATCGCCAGCATCCAGCGCCAGGCGTGCCCGTTGCCGTCGGAGACCGCGACACCGCCGAGCGCGGCGAGGGCGTCCCAGCTGACGGTCTCGCCGGCCTGGTACGTGCCCGAGGGGTCGTTCGCGACCTGGGCGGAGGGCCCGCCCTGGATCGAGGCGATGATCGCGTTGACCACGAAGGCTGCGAACTGCCCCGTGACGATCATGAGCTGGTCGACGGCCACCAGCATCCCGCGCTGCTCCTTGGGAGCGGACTCGGAGAGGTAGACGGGGACCGTGGTGGAGGCACCGCCGACGGCCAGGCCCAGCACGAAGCGGGCGAGATACACCGTGGTGAGGTTCGGGGCCAGGGCGCAGCCCAGGGCGCCGACGAGGAACACCACGGCGAGCACCAGGAGATTGTGGCGACGGCCGTAGCGGTCGGAGAGACGACCGCCGACGACGGCGCCGACGGCGCACCCCAGGAGCAGGATGCCGCCGATCAGCCCTTCCTCGAGAGCGCTCAGCCCGAGGCCGCCGGCGGCCTCGGGCATCAGCATGTAGGGCAGGGCCCCGGAGATGACACCGGTGTCGTAGCCGAAGAGGAAGCCGCCGAGGCAGGCGACCACCGCGAGCAGGCCGATCGAGCGCCTGGGTCCGGAGGCCGGCGTCGAGCGGACCAGGTCACGGACCCGGGCGCTCTCCGCTGCGGGGGTGGAGCTCATGTCCCCTCCTTGGAACGTGAGTCCGACGCGAGGGCGTCGGTGCGCGGCGCCGTGGCGGCACTCGCGCGACGGGTGGTCGGAAATCGGGGCGACCGGTGGCGGGGATCGACCTCTTTGTCAGGCCGACAGCCCGAAACGCTCAGCATTTGTTCTATCTAACCGATCACCGCAAGCGAACGTGGCGGCACGTTAGCATGCAATCCAGGCACCCGGTGGACCTCCGATCGCCGTGCAGGCCTGGCGACTTGCCCGCGACCTGGGCACTCTCCCGCCACCCCCTTGTCCTGACAATGTCTTGACATGGTGGCACGGCCGGTCCATGCTGGTGCCCGATGATCTCACCGTCGAGTGGACTGCGTCCGACGGTGCCACCACTCTCCCGCCCTCGCCCGGCGGGCCTGCACAACGGAGGCAGCATGAGCGAGAACCCCCCGGCCCCCGTCGGCGGCACGGGCCCCCGCGACACCGTCCGTCTCACCGTCGCCCAGGCCCTGGTCCGCTTCCTCGCCGCGCAGCACTCCGAGCGCGACGGCGAGCGGCAGCGCCTCTTCCCCGGGGCCTTCGGCATCTTCGGCCACGGGAACGTGGCCGGTCTGGGGCAGGCGCTGCTGCAGAACGCCGTCGACCCGGCCCGGGACGACGCGGCCGAGCCGGAGGCGCCGCTGCCCTACTACCAGGCGCGCAACGAGCAGAGCATGGTCCACACGGCCGTCGCCTACGCCCGGACCAGGAACCGGTTGCAGACCCTCGCCTGCGCCGCGTCCATCGGCCCCGGCTCCACCAACATGGTCACCGGCGCGGCGCTCGCGACCATCGACCGCATCCCCGTGCTGATCCTGCCCAGCGATGTCTTCGCGAACCGGGCCGTGGACCCGGTGCTGCAGCAGCTCGAGGACGAGCGCGCCCTGGACGTCTCCGTCAACGACGCCTTCCGCCCCGTCTCCCGCTTCTTCGACCGCATCTGGCGGCCCGAGCAGCTCATCCCCTCGGCGCTGGCCGCCATGCGGGTGCTCACCGATCCGGCCGAGACCGGCGCCGTCACCCTCTGCCTGCCGCAGGACGTGCAGGCCGAGGCGCACGACTGGCCCGTCGACTTCTTCCGCGAGCGCACCTGGCACGTGGCCCGCCCCGTGCCGGAGCCCGCCGCCCTGGAGCGGGCCGTGGAGGTCATCCGCGGCGCTCGGCGCCCCGTGCTCATCGCCGGCGGCGGCACGATCTACTCCGCGGCGAGCTCCGCCCTGCAGGCCTTCGCCGAGTCCACCGACATCCCCGTGCTCGACACCCAGGCCGGCAAGGGCGCCCTGCGCGACGACCACGAGCTGTGCATCGGCGGCGTGGGCGCGACCGGCAACGACGCCGCCAACGAGCTCGCCGCCGAGGCCGACGTGGTGATCGGCGTGGGCACCCGCTACACCGACTTCACCACCGCCTCGCACACCGCCTTCCGGAACCCCGACGTGCGCTTCGTGAACCTCAACGTGAAGTCCTTCGACGCGGCGAAGCACGCCGCGGAGATGGTGGTGGCCGATGCCCGCACCGGCCTCGAGGCCCTCACCGGCGCCCTCGACGGCTGGCGCGCCCCGGCCGCGCACCGCGAGCGGGCCGTGCGCCTGCGAGCGGCGTGGGACGAGCGCGTCGCCCCCTGCTTCGCCCCGCACGATCAGGAGCTGCCGGCGCAGACCGAGATCTTCGGCGCCCTGAACGAGATGATGGGCGACGAGGACATCGTCATCAACGCCGCCGGCTCCATGCCCGGCGACCTGCAGGCCCTGTGGAAGGCCCGCTCCCCGCGGCAGTACCACCTCGAGTACGGCTACTCGTGCATGGGCTACGAGCTGCCGGCCTCGCTGGGCGCGAAGATGGCCGCCCCGGACGCCGAGGTGGTCGCCATCATCGGCGACGGCACCTTCCAGATGGCCCCGCAGGAGATCGCCACCATCGTCGCCGAGCGCGTCAAGGTCATCCTCGTGATCCTGCAGAACCACGGCTGGGCCTCCATCGGCGCCCTCTCGGAGTCCCACGGCAGCCAGCGCTTCGGCACCAAGTACCGACTGCGCTCGGAGGAGTCCGGCCTGCTGGACGGCGAGAAGCTGCCCTTCGACATCCCCGCCAACATCCGCTCCTACGGCCTCGAGGTGCAGGAGGTGTCCTCCGCGGCCGACTTCCGCGCGGCCTACCGCCGCGCCGAGGCCTCGACCGAGGCCACGGCGATCGTCGTGAACACGAACCTCTACGGCCCGCACCCGCCGGGCGAGGGCTGGTGGGACGTGCCCGTCTCGCAGGTCTCCCGCCTGGAGTCCACCCAGCAGGCCTCCGCGCAGTACGAGGCCGCCCGGGCCCCGCAGCGCCACTACCTCTGACCCGACACCACCCCGCGCGCCCGCGCGTCGGCCCGTTCCGCACCCTCCGCGGCCGAGGCGCCCCCGACGACTGACAGCACACCGAGGAGACACCCCATGGGATACGACGTCCAGCACTGGATCGGCGGCACCGAGACCGCCGGCACCGGCTCCACCCAGCCGATCCTCAACCCCGCGACCGGCCAGGAGGTGGGCACCCTGCACCTGGGCGACGCCGGCACCGTCGACCGCGCCGTCGAGGTCGCGACCGCCGCGCAGCGCGAGTGGGCGACGGTGTCGCTGGCCAAGCGCACCCAGATCATGTACCGCATGCGGCAGCTGATGATCGAGCACACCGAGGAGATCGCCCGCGCCATCACCCGCGAGCACGGCAAGACCGTCGCCGATGCGACGGGCGAGATCGCGCGCGGCCTGGAGACCCTGGAGTTCGCCACCTCCATCACCCAGGAGCTCAAGGGCGGCTTCTCGGAGAACGTCTCCACCGGCGTGGACGCGCACACGATGCGCCAGCCCCTCGGCGTGGTCGCCGGCATCACCCCCTTCAACTTCCCGGCCATGGTGCCCTTCTGGATGCACCCGATCGCGCTGGCCACCGGCAACGCCTTCATCCTCAAGCCCTCCGAGCGCGACCCCTCCGCCTCGAACATCGTCGCCCGCCTCTACCAGGAGGCCGGGGTGCCCGACGGCGTCTTCCAGGTGGTCCACGGCGGCAAGGAGACCGTCGACGCGCTGTGCACCCACCCGGGCATCGCCGCGGTGTCCTTCGTGGGCTCCACCCCGATCGCGCAGCACGTCCACGCCACCGCCTCCGCGGCCGGCAAGCGCGTCCAGGCCCTCGGCGGCGCCAACAACCACGCCGTGGTGATGCCGGATGCGAACATCGAGTTCGCCGCAGGCCAGATCGCCTCGGGCGCCTTCGGCTCCGCCGGCGAGCGCTGCATGGCCGTCCCGGTCGCGGTGACCGTGGGCGACGCCCACGAGCCCTTCCTCGAGGCCATCGCGGCCGAGGCGAACAAGCTCGTGGTGGGCCCCGGCGACGACCCGACCACCGACATGCCGCCGGTCATCACCGCCGCGGCCCGCGAGCGCGTCCTCCGCATGGCCGACGAGGCCGAGCAGGCCGGAGGGCGCCTGGTCGTCGACGGCCGCGGCCTGGTCGTCGAGGGGCACGAGAACGGGAACTTCGTGGGCCCGATCGTGGTCACCGACCTCGACCGCACCCACCCGACGTACACCGACGAGGTGTTCGGGCCGCTGCTGGTGGTCATGCACGTGAACAACTTCGACGAGGCCGTGGAGCTGGTGAACTCCTCCCCCTTCGGCAACGGCACCGCGATCTTCACCGACTCCGGGCACTACGCGCGGCGCTACCAGGAGGAGATCCAGGTGGGCATGGTGGGCGTGAACGTCCCGATCCCCACCCCGGTGGGCTACTACTCCTTCGGCGGCTGGAAGGACTCGCTGTTCGGCGAGCACCACGCCCACGGCCCCGAGGGCGTCGGCTTCTACACGCGGCAGAAGGCGATCACCACCCGCTGGCCCGCCCAGAACGAGACCGTCGAGAGCTCCATGAGCTTCCCGACCCACGACTGACCGCCGCCGGCCCTACGCACCGCCTCTCCACCGAAGGACTGATCCCCCGTGACCGCTGACCCCGCGACCCCCACCGGCGTCCAGGACCGCGCGGCGAAGGCCCGCAACCCCGAGCCGCCGTTCGACAAGCTCACCATCGGGGTCTGCCCGGACCAGTGGGGCGTGTGGTTCCCCGAGGACGAGCAGCAGATCCCCTGGCGCACCGCCCTCGGCGAGATGGCGCAGGCCGGCTTCTCCGTGATGGAGACCGGGCCCTGGGGGTACTTCCCCCAGGACGCGAAGCAGCTGCAGTCCGTGATGGACGAGCACGGCTTCCAGGTGGTCGCCGGCACCGGCTGGGGGATCCTGCACAAGGAGGAGGCGTGGGCGGAGACGGAGCGGACCTTCCGGGCGATCGCCGAGACCCACGCGGCCGTGGGCGCGGAGTACATGGTGCACCTGCCGCCGCTCTACCGCGACGACAAGACCTGGGAGTTCACCGATCAGCGCGAGCTCACCGGCGAGTCCTGGCGGCTGTACGTGGAGAACGCGAACCGGCTCGGGAAGCTGCTCAAGGAGGACTACGGCCTGACGATGGTGCTGCACCCCCACGGGGACAGCCACATCGAGACCCCGGAGGAGATCGCCCGGATCTTCGAGGCGACCGATCCGGAGCTGGTGAGCTTCTGCCTGGACACCGGGCACGTCGTCTACGGGGGCGGGGACCCGCTCCTGATGATCGACGAGTATCCGGAGCGGATCGGCTACGTCCACATCAAGGCCTTCGACCCGGATCTCACCCGCGAGGCGCACGAGAAGGACTGGCCCTTCGGCGAGGCGGTCGCCAAGGGCGCCTCGGTGCGCCCGCCCGCCGGGCTGCCGGACATGAAGGACCTGACCCGGAAGCTCGCCGCGCTCGACAAGGAGCTGTACGTGATCTGCGAGCAGGACCTGTACCCCTGCGACCCCGCCCTGCCGCTGCCCAATGCGATCGCCACCCGCGAGTTCCTCGCCGAGTGCGGCCTCGGACTGCGGTGAGGAGGAGCGCGCGATGGTGAAGATCCTGCTCGATCCCAGCATGTACCACCCGCAGCTCTCGGTCGCCGAAGAGCTGCACAAGGCCCGGGAGCTGGGCTACGACTACCTGGAGCTGTCGCCGCGCGCGGACGTCCACGAGTGGCATCACCACCCCAAGGTGGACCGGCACATGATCGCCGAGATCCGCCGAGCGATGAAGGACACCGGGGTGCGGATCTGGTCGCTCAACCCCGTCTTCGACTGGGCCTGCCCGGACGAGCAGGAGCGCCAGGCGCAGGTGCGCAACTGGCGGCGCCTGCTCGAGATCGCCGACGCCCTCGAGGTGCCGCTGATCGCCACCGAGTTCTCCGGGGACCCGCAGCGGCCCCGGCAGAGCGAGCACCAGTTCTACCGCTCCATCGAGGAGCTCATCCCCACCTTCGAGACGTACGGCCTGGAGTGCACGATCGAGGCGCACCCCTATGACTTCGTCGAGGAGAACGACCGGGCCGTCCAGATCATCCGCGGCGTGGACCGCGACTGGCTGAACTACGAGTTCTGCTTCCCTCACGCCTTCCACCTGGGGCAGGGCGCGCGGGACGTGCGGGAGATGATGGACTACGCCGGGGATCGGCTGCGGCACCTGCACATCGCCGACGTCTTCGACCACACCGCGAACGTCGGCAACCGCTACATCGTGAATCCGCCCGGGGTGGACGCCCGCGTCCACCAGCACAACGAGATCGGCCACGGCGAGATCGACTGGGACGCGGCCTTTACCTGGCTGCGCGAGCGCGAGTACGACGGGACGATGAGCGTGTGCGTGTTCGGCTGGGAGGAGCAGGCGGACGCGATCAACGTGCGCATGCGCGAACGGCTCGAGCAGGAGTTCGGCGGCGCCTGAGGCCCCGCACCGCGCACCGCACGGTGCGCCCCTATCGCGAAGGAGCACGAGCATGCAGGAGATCGGCGTCGGCGTGGTGGGCCTGGGCTGGATGGGACGGCTGCACGCCACCTCCTATCAGCGGGTCCCCTCCCGCTTCCCGGAGCTGGGGCTCCGTCCCCGCCTGATCGCGGCGGCGGATCCGGTCCCTGCGAACCGGCAGGCGGCCCGCGAGCAGTTCGGCATCGAGGAGGCGGTGGAGGACATCGAGAAGCTCCTCGCCGATCCTCGGGTCGACGTGGTCTCGATCTGCTCCCCCAACGCGCTGCACCGGGACCTGGCCCTCACCGCCGCGCACGCCGGGAAGCCCTTCTGGATCGAGAAGCCGATGGGGGTCTCCGCCGCGCAGTCCCGCGAGATCCGGGACGCCGCGGCCTCGGCCGGGGTCGCCACCGCTGTGGGCTTCAACTACCGCCACGCCCCGGCGGTCGCGCATCTGCGCTCGCTCGTGGCCGAGGGGCGGCTGGGGCGGATCACGAACGTGCGCTGCTGGCTCGTGGCCGACTACGCCTCCTCCCCCGACGGACCGCTGACCTGGCGATACAGCCGGGAGCAGGCCGGCAACGGCGTGATCGGGGACCTGCTCTCCCACGGCGCCGACCTCGTCGCCCACGTCACCGGGCAGCGCGTCGCAGAGGTCGTGGCGAGCACCGACGTGTTCCTCCCCGAGCGCCCCCTGCCGCTGTCCGCGGGTGTGGGACACAGCGGGATCAAGGTCGGCGAGGAGCGTGGGCCGGTGGAGAACGAGGACTGGGCCGCGGCCCTCGCCCACCTCGACGGCGGAGCGCACGCGACCCTCGAGGCCTCCCGCGTGGCCCGCGGCCATCGCAGCGACTACGCCCTGGAGATCTTCGGGACCGAGGGCTCCGCGCGCTGGTCCTTCACGCGGATGAACGAGTTCGAGGTGCAGCTCGGGGAGGGCGGCCTCGAGCACGGCTACACCACGGTGCTGGCCGGCCCCGGCCACGGCGACTTCGCCCGCTTCCAGCCCGGTCCGGGCATCCCCATGAGCTTCGACGACCTCAAGACCATCGAGGCCGCGGCCTTCCTCTCCGACGTCGCGCACGGCACGCACCGGGCGCCGAGCGCCACCGACGGCCTGCAGGCGGCCGAGGTGGGCGAGGCGATCGTCCGCTCCGCCGCCGGCAGGGCCTGGGAAGCCGTGGCGCCGGCGTAGGTCCGGCCCGGTCAGCCCTCCGGCGGGGTCCTGACCATGATGGTGGCCTCGGGGGCCGCCTCGGTGCCGGCGGGACCGGCGACCCGGAAGCCGTAGCGCGCGTAGAGCCGGCGGCTGCCACGGGTGGTCGAGTCCAGGTCCACGATCGCGCGCTGCTCGTCGATCAGCGCGAGGCGGTGGCGGATCAGCGCCCCGCCCACGCCCCGGCCGCGCCCGGCGGCGCTGACCCCGATGTCGTCGAGGCTCCAGTGCGGGCCCGGAGTCCGGTACGGGGCGGTCCGTCGCAGGTAGGTGCGCAGGTGGACGACGCCGCGCGGGCGCAGCGCGAGCGGCATGCGCCACCCCTCGCGGAGGTTCCGCAGGCGTGCGGCGGGCGGAGCGGGGTGACGGCTCCAGACGGCGGCGCCCAGGACGGTGCGGTCCTCGTCGAGCGCGAGGTCCACGACGCCGCCGGGCCCCAGGGCCGTGCGGACCACACCGAGGAAGAACCGGTCCAGCCGGCGCCGACGATCCGCGCCCTCCAGCAGGTACCCGTAGACGGGATCGTCGACGAAGGCCTCGGTCAGGACGTCGGCGGCGCCACGTGCGGTCGCCTCGGTGGCCGGCTCGATGTGCATGGGGTCCCCTTCCCGGGTGGATCGTCGCACGCGCCCGGCGCGGCGGACCGCCCGCGACGTCCGGCCGCCGCGGTCCCTGCCGTCGCCGTCGTCGTCGCCCCCGAGTCTACGGGCGGAGGGCCGCTCAGGCCGCCGCGCCGCCGTCTCCGCCACGCAGCCGCCGCTCCGGATCGGGCACGCTCTCGAGCAGGGCGCGGGTGTACTCGTGCTGCGGGCTCCCCAGCACCTCGCGCGCGGCCCCCTGCTCGACGGCCCGGCCCTGGCGGAGCACCGTCACCTGATCGACCAGCGAGCCGACCACGGCGAGGTCGTGGCTGATGAACACACAGGCGAAGCGGGTCTGCTCGATCGCCTCGCGGAGCACCTCGATCACCCGCGCCTGGATGGTGACGTCCAGGGCGCTGGTGGGCTCATCGGCGATCAGCAGAGCCGGCTCGTGGACGAGGGCGCGGGCGATGGACACCCGCTGACGCTGCCCGCCGGAGAGCTCGTGCGGCAACCGGCTCACGAAGGACGCCGGCAGGCGCACCAGCTCCAGGGCGTCCCGCGTCCGCCGCGCGATCTCGGTGCGGGAGAGGCCACCGGCCAGCTGCAGCGGCTCACCGATGCTCCACCCGACGCTCCGGCGCGGGTTCAGCGAGGACGCCGGATCCTGGAACACCAGCCCCACCCGCTCGAAGACGGCACGGCGCTCCGCGGCCCGGAGACCGCGCGGATCCACGCCCTCGAGCTCGAAGGTCCGTGCGTGCGCCGGGACCAATCCGGCCAGCGCCTTGCCCCAGGTCGACTTCCCGGAGCCGGACTCCCCCACCAGGCCGTGGATCTCCCCGCGACGGATCTCCATGCCGACGTCGTCCAGCGCCCGGTGGGAGCCCCCGCGGCGGTAGTACTCGACGGACAGTCCCTCGACCCGCACCACGGGCGGCGCGGAGTCGGACTCCGTGCCGCCGGGGTCCTCCGCACGGGGACCATCGGTCCGCTCGAGGCTCTCGGACAGGCGCGGAACCGCCGACAGCAGAGCCTGCGTGTACGGCGCCTCCGGGGCGGCGAGCACCTGCTTGGCCGTCCCGGACTCGACCACCTCGCCGTCCCGGAGCACCACCACGTCATCGGCGATCTCCCCCACCACGCCCATGTCGTGCGTGATGAGCAGGACGCCGAGCTCCCGCTCCTCGACGATGCGGGTGAGCAGGTCGAGGATGCCGCGCTGCACGGTGACGTCGAGAGCGGTGGTGGGCTCGTCGGCGATGAGCAGCGAAGGATCACCGCTGAGGGCGAGCGCGATGACGACCCGCTGCAGCTCCCCGCCGGAGAGCTCGTGCGGGAAGGACGCCGCGGTCCGGGCCGAGTCCGGCAGACCCACGGAGGTCAGCAGCTCGCGGGTGCGCACCTCGACCGGTGCCCGGCCCCGGAGTCCCTCGCGCACGCCGAGGACGTCCCGGAACACCCTGGACACCTTCATCACCGGGGACAGGGACTGCGCCGGCTCCTGGAAGATCATGCCGATCCTCCCGGAGCGCAGGCGGCGCATCTCCTGCGCCGAGCGCCCCACCAGCTCCGCACCGTCCAGCGTGGCGCTGCCGTAAACCTGCGCGCCGCGGGGCTGGAGCCCGATCGTGGACAGAGCGGTCATGCTCTTCCCCGACCCGGACTCGCCCACCAGGGCGGTGACCCGGCCCGCGCGCACGCTGAGGTCCAGACCGGACACGATGGTCCGGTCGGCGATCGTCACGCGCAGGTCGCGGAGGGCGAGGAGCTCGTCGTCGGTGCTCATCAGCCGAGCGTCACCGTGAGGTAGTTCGGGTAGGCGGGGAACTCGCCGATCACGAAGCTCGTCACCCCGGAGCCGTGCAGGAAGGAGTTCTTCGAGTAGATCAGGGGCACCACCGGCGAGTCCGCGAGGATCTGCTGGTCCACCGCCGCCCACTTCGCGTGGGCCTCGTCCGGGTCGATCGTCGAGGAGGCCTCGAGGATCGCGGCGTCGACCTCCGGGTTCGCGTACCGGGCCAGGTTGTAGTTGCCGTTCCCGATCTGGCTCGAGTCGAACAGCGGGGTGAGGTTCGCGTTCGGGGAGGGCACATCGGGCTGCCAGGAGCTGAGCACCAGGTCGTACCCGGTGCCGTCCCCGGCGGTGACCACGGAGGAGTAGGCGTTCTCGTCCAGGGGCTGGATCTGCACCGTGATCCCGGCGCGGGCGAGGCCCTGCTGGATCGCCTCGGCGGCACCGGTCTGGTCGTCGGTGACGACCAGGCGCAGGGTGAGGTCGGTGGCGCCGGCGGCCTCCAGCAGCGCCGTCGCCTCGTCGGCGTCCCCGGTGGGGTCGTCGGCGAACAGGGAGTACTCCTCGCGACCGGCGATGCCCGGGGTGATCAGGGTGGTGGCGAAGTCGCCGGAGATCTCGCCGCCCTTGGTGGTGCGGTAGGCCTCCTTGTCCACGGCGTACTGGATGGCCGTGCGGACGTCCACGTCCTGCAGCGCCTCGGACTCCGTGTTCATCGCGAGGTACTCGAGCGCACCCGGTCCGGAGGTGACCAGGCGCTCGCCCACGCCGGGGTCGTTCTGCGCCTGGACCAGCTGCGCCGTCGGCACGAAGCTCGCGAGGAAGGCGTCCTGGACGTCGGAGCGGTCGGCGATGAGCGACTGCGCGACGACGCTCGCGTCCTGGGCGAGGGAGAACTCGATGCTGTCCGGTCCGCCCAGGCGGGCCTGGTCCGTGGCGGGGTCCCAGTTCTCGTTGCGGACCAGCACCGCCCGGCTGCCCGGGGAGTAGGACTCGAGACGGTAGGGGCCGCTGGTGACGGGCTGGGTCGCGTAGGTCTCCGGCTCGCCGGACTCCTCGGGGACCGGGGCGAAGGCGGGCGTCGAGGCGACCCAGCCGAAGTCGCCGTAGGGGCGGTTGAGGTGGAGGACGAGGGTGAGGTCGTCGACCGCCTCGATCGCGTCGAGGTGCTCGCCGGAGAACGGCCCGGAGTAGTCCTCGCCGCCCTCGAGCAGCACCTTGTGATAGGTCAGGCCGCCGGTGAGCTCGTCCGCGAAGGAGCGCTCGAGGCCGTACTTGACGGTGGCGGCGGTGATCGGGGTGCCGTCCTCGAACAGCAGCCCCTCCTGGAGGGTGAAGGTCCAGGTCAGTCCGTCATCGGAGGCGGTACCGGTGTCGGTGGCGAGGTCCGGGATCAGCTCGGTGGGACCGTCGGCCGAGGTCTTCCAGGCAGTGAGCCGGCGTGCGGTCAGACCCAGCGTCGTGATGGCGAGGTTCTGGCTGGTCGCCGGATCGAAGCTCATCTCCTCGCCGGTCGTGTAGATGGTCAGGGTGCCGCCGCTCTCACCGCCGGCGTCGGAGGCCCCGCCGCCGGAGCCGTCGCTCGAGCAGGCGGCGAGGACACCCGTGCCGAGCGCGAGCGGGGTGGCGGCCAGGAGGCCGCGTCGCGTGAGGGAGGTCGAGGTCATGAGGTGGTCTCCTGGGTGGTCGAGTCGGATCGGGTGGTGGTGGCGGGCGGACGTCCGCCGACGGCGAGGCGCCGGTCGAGCAGCGGGCGGGCGAGGTCGGCGCCGAGGTTCGCGAGCACGATGATCAGCGAGCCGACGAGGGTGGTGCCCACGATGACCGGCAGATCCGCGGTGGTGGTGGCGTCCAGCAGCAGCGCTCCCAGTCCCGGCAGGCCGAAGATCCGCTCGGTGATCACGGTGCCGCCCAGCAGTGCTCCGATGTCCAGGGCGATGAGGGTGGTCAGCGGCAGCGCAAGGTTCCGCAGCGCGTACCGGTCGATGCGGCGCTCGGAGAGTCCGGAGGCCCGGGCGGTGCGCACGTAGTCCAGTCCCAGCTGCTCGATCATCGAGGAGCGCACGAGCCGCGCATACACGGCACCGTTGAGGAAGGCGAGCGTCGCCCAGGGCAGCACGAGGTGCCGCGCCCAGTCCACCGGGCTCTCGGTGAAGGGCACGTAGCCGCCGCTGGGCAGCAGGCCCAGGCCCAGGGCGAAGATCACCACGGCCAGCAGGCCCACCACGAAGGAGGGGGCGGAGGCCGCGATGACCGACACCCCGGTGACGATGCGGTCCAGGATCCCGCCCTGACGGCGGGCGGCGAGAGCCCCCGCGGCGATGCCGAGCACCGCCTGCAGGGCGACCGCGCCGATCGCGATCGAGAACGAGATCGGGAAGCGGTCCCCGAGCAGCGCGGTGACCGGCTGGTGGAGCTGGAAGGAGTAGCCCAGGCACGGGGCCGCGCACTCCACGACGACGTCCGACGAGCCGAAGGTGCGCCCGGTGACGATTGCGGCGAGGAAGGTCCCCAGCTGGACGAACCAGGGCTGGTCGAAGCCCATGAAGCCGCGAGCGGCCTCGAGGTCCTCCGGGGAGCAGGGCTTGCCGCACATCCGCAGCGCGGGGTCGATCGGGGCGACGTAGAAGATCGCGAAGGTGAGGATCAGGACCGTGAGCAGCACGGCGAGGCTGCGGCCCACGCGGGTCAGGGCGGAGGTCATCAGCGCGCTCCTCGCGGGTCGAGGGCGTCGCGCAGGGTGTCGCCGAGGATGTTGAAGGAGAAGGTCACCAGGAACAGGGCCGCGGCGGGGAACAGCAGGAAGGCCGGATCCACCAGCAGCCAGCTGATGGCGTCACCGATCGAGCGGCCCCAGGACGGGGTGGGCGGCAGCACCCCCACGCCGAGGAAGGACAGCGTCGCCTCCGCGCTGATCCGGCCCGGCAGCGAGATGCAGGAGTAGACGATCACCGTCGAGGCGACGTTGGGCAGCACCTGGTGGCGGAAGACGTGGGGGAAGCGGGCCCCCATCACCCGGGAGGCGACCACATAGGGCTGGCGCACGATGACGCGGGTCTCCGCGGCCACCACCCGAGCGATGCCGGGCCAGCCGAACATGCCGATCACCGCCGTGAGCAGGAGCGCCCGCGGCATCTCGAGAGGGAACAGCGCGCTGAGCGCGATCGCGAAGATGAGGAAGGGGAAGCCGAGGGTGACGTCCGTGGCGAAGTCGACCAGCTTCTCCACGGCGCCCCCGACCGCCCCGGCGATGATGCCGAGCAGCACGCCGATGATCGTGGCCAGCACGGTGGAGGCGATGCCCACCAGCAGCGAGACCCGCGCCCCGTACACCACGAGGGAGAAGAGGTCACGGCCCGTGCCCGGCTCGACGCCGAACCAGTGCTCGCCGCTGACGCCGCCGAGGACGCCGAGGGGGGCGGTGTCCGGGCCGAGGGTGTCCGCGTGATAGGTGAACGGATCGTTCCCCGAGAGCGCGCTCAGCTGTGGAGCGAAGACGGCAGCGAGCAGGCTGACCGCCACGATGAGGGCAGCGGTCGCCGGCACGGGGCGCAGGAAGGCGCGCCATACGGGCACGCGGGAGGGTCGTTCATCCCGTGACACCGACGCCTCCGCCGGGCGGGCATCGCTGGTCGTCATTCTCTGTACTTTCACATGGGCAAAGCTGAGCGTATGAAAGTATGTCACGCCCCCGCCCCCGATGCGCTCCCCGCATGTCACAGTCCGACATCGGCTCCACGGCAGTCATGGGAGGTCAGGACGATGCATCGCCCTCCCGCACGTCACTGATCGCGCAGCACCCGGTACACGATCGAGTCGTCCTTCCGGGTCAGGCCCTGCTCCTCGCCCCGGGCGTAGATCTCCTGGGCGGAGGTAGCCAGGGGGACCTCCTGCCCCACCTCCTGCGCGGCCTCGGCCACCAGGCCCATGTCCTTGACGAAGATGCCCAGCGCGGAGCGGACGTCGTCATGGGCGCCGGCGACCATGCGGGCACCGCGGTCCTCGAACATGAAGGAGGTCGCCGCGCCGGCGGTGAGGACCTCGTGGACCTGCTGCACGTCCAGACCCATGGAGTCGGCGAGCGCGAGGGCCTCTCCGGCGGCGGCGATGTGCACGCCGCACAGCAGCTGGTTGACGATCTTGAGGCGCTGACCGTCCCCTGCCCGCTCGCCCACCACGGGGGCGTGGGAGGCGAGGGCGTCCAGCAGCGGGCGCACCGCGGAGACGTCCGCCGCGGCACCGCCCACCATGATCAGCAGCTCGCCGGTGCCCGCGCGGGCCACCCCGCCGGAGACAGGGGCGTCGACCACACGGGCGGTGACACCCTCGAGGGCGGCGAGCGTGCGCTCCAGGGCGGCCGGGCCCACGGTCGACATGACCAGCAGGATCGTCTCTGGCGTGAGCACCGGGGCGATGCCGCCCCGACCGTCCTGGCCGAAGAGCACGGACTCCAGCTGCGCGGGCGTGGCGACCATGACCACCACCACCTCGGCACCGGTCGCGGCCTCGACGGCATCGGGCACGGGAGTCGCGTCGGCCGCGACGGCGTCCCGGGCGGCAGGGTCCAGGTCGAAGGCGCGCACGGCGAATCCGGCCCGGCCCGCCGTACGGACCATGGGGGCTCCCATCGCGCCCAGGCCGATCCAGCCGATGGTGAGCGGCGCGCCGGTGGAGTCGGTGCTGCCGGTGGTGCCGGCCGGGTCCACGGGGGCGGGAGTGCTCGTGGGGCCGGCGGGGACGGTCGAATCAGTGCTCATCGTGTTCTCTCTCGGAGGTCGGGTGGCGGGTGTTCAGCAATGTGCGGATACGCAAATGCGCGAACGCCGCGAAGGGACGGCGGGACCGCTGTGCGCGGGATGCTGGGACGGCAGAGGCGAAGCAGCGGGAGCGGGACGGCGGGACCGCTGTGCGCGGGAAGCTGGGACGGCAGAGGCGAAGCAGCAGGAGCGGGACGACGGCGGCGGGGCCGCGGGAGGAAGACGGCGGAGGCGATCATCCGGGGCGTCACCGATCTCCTGCGCCATCACGCGGCACCGCCCGACGGTCGGCCGGGATTCGGTGGGGAGAAGTTCCAGTCCACTGGCGCTTTTCCCCACCAAAGCCCGCGGGCCGACGGCGCATCCGGCCGGCGGGCCCGCGGGCCGGCGCCGGTCGCCCACCTGTGGTCGCCCTCCTGCGGGCACCGTTCAGCGGGAGGCGACGGCGGCGGCGAGGCGGCCGGTGACCTCGGCCAGAGCCTGCTCGCCGCCCACGTTCCCGGGGAAGACGACGTAGGGCATGCCCATGACCTCCTCCGGCGCCTCCTGGGCGGAGAACAGGGAGACCTGACCGGGCCAGAACTGTCCCTCGACGCGGGCGCGGCGGATCCCGAGCCCGTTCGCGGCGACCTCGTGGGAGGTGATGCCGCCCTTGGCCACCACCCAGGCGGGGCGGGCGGTGCGCACGCGCTGGACCACCTCGACCACCGCGTCGGAGACGCTGCGTGCGATGGCCAGCGACTCGGCTGGGTCCTCGGTCCGCACCAGGTCGCGGCTGGTGTAGACGACGCAGTCGTCCTCGCGGAGGGCCTCGCGGACGCGGTCGGCGACCTCGCGGAGGTGCGCGGCCCGGCGCTCGTCCAGCAGCGAGGGCACGTCGATCTCGACCTCCACGAGGGTTCCGCGCTCCTGCACGGCCCGCAGCTGGCGGGTGGTCAGACCCACGTGCGAGCCCACCACCACGAGCCCGTGGGGCAGGCGCCCCTCCGGGATGGACACGGCAGCGGCATCGACCACCTCGGCGCCGCGCTGCCCGGCCAGGGGGCGCACGAAGGAGGGGCCGCAGCGGGTGATGAGCGTGCGGCCCTCGGCCTCGCGGCGCGCCACCGCCTCGGCGACGACCTCCATGTCGGAGTACTCGGTGGCGTTGACGACCACCCAGCGGCGATCACGGGCCGTGGAGAGGATCTGATGGACCCGCTCGACGCCGCCGGCGCGGATGTCCTCGAGCCCGATGCTCAGGACGTCGGCCGCGGCGATCGCCCCGTCGCTGCGCTCGGCGAGGAACGCGCGCAGGTCGGAATGGGTGTAGCCGAAGGTGGCGTCGCGCGCGAAGTCGGTGTCCTCGACGCGGCGGGCCTCGCCGTCGACCACGGCGTAGTGGACGTCCTCCCGGGTGTACCGACCCGCCTCGAGCATGGCGGGGGCCAGGAGGATCGCGTCGACGTCGATCCCGTGGGCGGCCAGCTCGTCGGCGATCGCGGTGGGCTCGGCGACGACATGGCCGCGCAGGGTGGAGTCGGAGCGGGAGACGACGTGCAGCCCGTCCCGCACCGCGGGATCGGCGAGCACACCGGCGAGGACGCGGCGGTTCAGGGCCACGGCCTCGGCCTCGTCGAGGGCGCGGGTGTTGGTGAGCACGAAGCAGGTCGAGCCCGGCTCCGCGAGGACGCCGCGGGGGATCGCGGGGTCCAGGTCGAGGGCGACGTCGACGTGGGCGACGCACTGCGAGCCGGTCGGGTCGTCGTCGAGGACGAGCAGGCGGCGGGCGGGGTGGTGAGCCATGGATCCAGTATCTCCCGTCATCGTTCCTCGAGGATCGACGGGACGGGCCGGTGCGCCGCGGCGCTCCGACCCGTCCCCGCGCGCCCGCTCAGGCGGCGATGGTGAACACCACCGCCGACAGCGCGAAGGCCAGCAGCGAGATCGTGGTGCCGACGACGGACCAGGTCTTGAACGTGGTCACGGTGTCGAAGCCGCAGAACCGGCCGATCAGCCAGAAGCCGGAGTCGTTGACGTGCGACCAGCCGATGGAGGCGGCGCCGATCGCGATCACGATCGCGGCGACGGCCACGGAGCCGAAGTCGCCGGCGAGGACCGCCGGGGCCATGATCGAGGCGCCGGTGGTGGCGGCCACGGTCGCCGAGCCCTGCGCGATGCGCATGGCCATCGTGACGACGTACGCGGCGACGATGAGCGGCAGGCCCAGGGCGTCCAGTCCCTCGGCCACCTCGCCGCCGATGCCGGTCTCGGTGAGCACGCGACCGAAGGCGCCGCCCGCACCGGTGATCAGGATGATCGAGCAGACGGGCGCGAGGGCGTCGTCCACGAGGTCCTCGAGCAGGCCGCCGATCTTCTCGCCGCGCCGGCGCCGGGGGAGCACGTAGAGCAGCAGCATCGCGGTCAGCGCGGAGATCGCGAGCGCGACCGGCGTGGCACCGATCAGGCGCGAGAGCTGGAAGAAGACGTTCTCGTCGGTGACCGTGCCGGTCTGCTCCAGAGTGGACAGCCCGGTGTTGAAGAAGATCAGCACCAGCGGCAGCAGCAGCACCAGCAGGATCGCGCCGAAGGAGGGGCGCTCCTCGGCGGGGACTTCGCGCGGGGTGCCCAGCAGGGCAGGGACGGGGGTGTCCGGGAAGCGCTTGGCGATCGCGCGCGCCACCAGGTAGCCGCCGAAGTACCAGGTGGGCAGGCCGATGAGCAGACCCACCATGACCACCAGGCCGATGTCCGCGCCCATCACGGTCGCCGCGGCCGTCGGTCCGGGGTGCGGGGGCAGGAGCGCGTGCATCATCATGAACGACGCGATCGAGGGCAGCACGTAGAGCATGAAGGAGCCGCCGAGACGGCGCGCCACCGTGTAGATGACCGGCAGCATGACGATGAAGCCGGCGTCGAGGAAGATCGGGAAGCCGTAGAACAGCGAGGCCACGGCGAGCGCGAGCGGGGCCCGCGATTCGCCGAAGGTGTCGAGCATCTTGTCGGCGAGCACCTGCGCGCCGCCGGTGACCTCGATCAATCGGCCCAGGACGGCGCCGAATCCGACGAGCAGCGCGACGGTGCCGACGGTCGAGCTGAAGCCGTCTATCACCACGTCGATGACGTCGGCGACCCCGATCCCCGCGGCGAGGCCGGTGGCCACCGCGATGATCAGCAGCGAGAAGAAGGCGTGCAGACGCACTTTGATGATGAGAACGAGCAGGAGGGCGATCGCCACCACGGCGATCGTGAGGAGCAGCCATACCGGCCGGTCCGCCAGGACGAGTTCTTCCACGAGGTCCTCCAGAGGACGGGGCGGGCCGCGGACCGTCGGCCGGCCCCGACGCCGCAGCGCTCGGGACCCGGGCTGCT
>NZ_PNFB01000019.1 GCF_003347015.1 Brachybacterium sp. YJGR34 | reverse complement strand
CAGCGCTGCTCGAGGCGGTCCGCGGCCGCTTCCATCCGCTCGATCTTCCCGTCGAGCTCCCCGGTGCGGCCGGGCCGGATATCGGCCTTGAGCACGAGCGAGACGCGGGAGCCGTAACGGCCCGCCTCGGCGGTGGCACGGCGGACCACGTCCATCACCTCGTCCCACTCCCCCTCGATCTCGGTGAACATCGCCGAGGTGCGCGTGGGCAGGCCCGAGGCGCGCACGATCCGCACCGCGGCGGCGACCGCGTCGTGCACGCTCGCGCCGTCGGCCCCCTCCTGGAGTTCGCGGACGAGGGCGGGATCCGAGGGCTCGCCGGTGGGCTGGACGGAGAAGGCGACGATCATGGCGCCAGTCTGCGCCGGGCCGCCGCAGCGATGCAATGCGTCTCACAGTCCTGCAGGGCCCTGAAGGGCGTGGATCGCTCCGCGGAGACGGTATGCTTATCTCTCGTTGCGGGCTTACGGCGCGCACATGGTGGTCGTAGCTCAGTTGGTAGAGCTCCTGGTTGTGGTCCAGGCGGTCGCGGGTTCAAATCCCGTCGATCACCCCAAGAAACGCCCTGGTGACAGGGCGTTTTTTCATGCCCGTCGGACCTGCGGGCCATATACCCACCGCAGGAGTCCCTCCGCGGGACCGGCGCACCCGAGAGCCCGCTCCCGACACCAGGCCCGAGGCGTGCCTCCGGAAGCGCTCGCCCTGGTGATTCCGCGATGGCCCGCGGCACCGTGGAGCCCTTCCGGGTCAGGGGCCGACCTGCTGGCCCTCGTCGAACTGCTCGCAGTCGGTGCCGTCGATCCGGCCGTCGACCGTGATCGTGCCCGGCTCCGCGGAGCCGTTCCAGTACCAGTGGGTGCTCGGGGTGTTGCCGCCGGTGCTGGCGATCGCGACCGGCGCCCGCAGCACGACGCGAGTGCGGGTCAGCTCGAGGGGCACCCAGTCATTCAGCTCCGGCTGGTCGTCGGCCCGGTCGATGAGGGAGAAGTCGGGGTCGTCCCCGATGTAGGAGATCGTGATCTCGATCCAGTAGGTGTCCTCGGCGAACACCTCGGGATAGGACCAGGCGCGGGGATTGGACTCGATCTCGGTGGGGTGGATGCCCGTGTTCGCGTTGAGCCCGTAGTTGGCCGGAGCGCGGCTCGACACGGCGAGGGCGGGGGCGGCCGTCGCGACGGCCGCCACGGGAGCTGTCCATGCGGCGGTGGAGAGAAGCGCACGCCGCGTGGCCGTCCCGGTTCGTGGCGTGGGCGTGATGCCGTCCACACCGATGATCCCCTCACGTTCTCGGGAGTTCAGTGTGCAAGCAGTTTCCATATACTGGTGTGACCCGAGTCACACCCGCCCGTTGTGTTCGATCCACCCTCCGGCGCGGCCGACGCACCCGTGGGTCAGCTCGCGATCGAAGGAGCAGCAGATCGCTGCCGAGACGAGATCCCCGCACGATTCCGGTCACCTGTCGGAAAGTCCGGTTAGCCTGATTCCAAGTCCGTCCACTCCGAGCTGGTCGACCGTTTCGTCGACGCCATGGGCGGACCGGTCGACACCGGTGGACGTGCCGCGGTCGCCCTGCGATGCGATCACGGGCTCGCACCGTTCCGCGACAAGGTGCTGCCCCTCGCTCGCGCTGCGCGATGGCGCATCTCCCAGGCCTACAACCCCCGGAACTGGCACTACGCGGAGAATCACGGTGTCACGCCGGCGGATCTGAACACGTGGGTCGCCTCCGGGGACGTGGAGGTCTGGAACCACTCCGCGACCCACGGGCCGGCATCACGGAAGGTCGAGCTGCTCGACGAGATCTTCGGTGGTCTCCGCGAGATCGAGGACCAGCTCCCCGCCGCTCGTGGCCAGGTATGGGGATGGAACCCGCCCGGACTCGCACCGGGCAACTACGGCGGATTCGATGGTGGGCGCACCGCCGCGAGCTGGGCGACCCCAGCCGGGCGGCTGATCCTGCGACACCATGCGGTGGCGTCCGGAATGCTGCACGGCACGCATCTGCAGGTGCTGGACGGAACTGTGCGCATCGGCCTCGCCCGCTGGCAGATCGACTCCCGGCCCGTCCCCGAGACCCTCCGCATGATCGACCGCGCGGTGCTCGAGCGGCGAGGGCTGCAGTTGATGCTGCACCCCGCAGAGCTGGATCGTCCGGGTCGACTGACCGAGGAAGGCCTGCGACGGGTGGTACGGCACATCCTCCGGCGCCGCCGGCAAGGACTCCTCATCACGGTGTCCCCGTACCAGCTCACGCTCGCCGACGCGACCCGCGGGCCACGCGCCAGCCGCGTCGCACGTCTCCGCCGGCGGAGGATCCGCCGTCGGCTGTCCGAGGGCTGACCCCGGAACGGGCGGGGCATCCGCATCCACATACCCACGCCGCGACTCCTCAGTCAGGACAATCGTGCCCGTCGCGCGGCAGCCCCGGCTGCGCGAAGTACACCGCCCCGCACTCCTCGCAGTGAACAGCACCGAGATCCTCGGCGTAGGCGCGCGCCTCTATGGGCGGACCGTAGAGCTCGCGATGCCGGGCTCGTGCCCGGACCAGATTTTCATCACTCATGCCCAGAATCTATCGTGGATGTCTGACATGTCGGTCTTGTCCGGAACGGCCTGACGGTCCGGCGCGCACCCCGCCCCGCCGACGGATCAGCGGGTGAGAGCTCCCGCGAGCGTCTCGCGCAGCGGCGTGGTGGGACGACCGATGAGCCCCGAGAGGGTACCCGACGCAGGGTCGGCCAGCTCGCCGTGCGCGACCGCCTGCTCGGTGCTGACCAGGAAGTCGACGAGGCCGTCGGGCAGGCCAGCCTCCGCCAGCGCCGCACGATGCCCCTCGGTGCTGACGTGCTGCGCAGTGACCGTGGCTCCCGCGAGCTCGCCGACGAGCTGTGCGAACTCGTCCTGCGTGAAGCCGGTGTCCCCGGCGAGCTCGTAGGTGGCAGCCTCGGCGGTCTCCGCCGTGAGCACCGCGGCGGCGGCTGCGGCGTAGTCACGGCGCGCGGCGGTGAACTGTCGGCCGTCCCCGGCACTGGTGAGCACGTATCCGCTGCCCGCGGCCTGCGCCGCGGCGTCGACGAGGTTCTCCGAGTACCAGCCGTTGCGCAGCAGCGCCACGGCGAAGGGCGCGTCCGCCAGGAGCTGCTCGGTCTCGACATGGTCGGGCGCGACGGCGAGGTGCTGGGCGGTATCCGCGTGCAGCACGCTGGTGTAGGCGACGAAGGGCACGCGGGAGGCCGTCGCCGCCTCGATCACCGCGGCATGCTGCGCCACTCGCTGACCGACGGCGTCGCCGGAGATCAGCAGCAGGCGGTCGACCCCCTCGAGCGCCGGGGCGAGAGCCTCCGGCCGGTCGTAGTCGAACGGTCGCACCTCGATGCCGCGTGCGGCGAGATCGGCAGCCTTGGAGGTGTCCCGCGCGAGGGCGACGATCTGCTCGGCGCTGGTGCGGGCGAGCAGCTCGTCGACGACGAGGCGGCCCAGCTGGCCGGTGGCTGCGGTGATGGCGATGGTCATGGTGGTGGTCTCCCTCTCGATTACTTACTGATCGTAAGTCCTTACGTATCGTAAGCACACGCTAGGATGGTTGTCGAGGAGAGGAAGGAGACTGCTGTGACACCACCGGCGACTCCGTCGTTCGATGCCTTCAGCGCGCAGTGCCCCTCGCAGTCCGCGCTGCGCGATCTCACCGGACGCTGGGTTCCCCTGGTCATGGTCGCCCTCGACGACGGCGCGACCCGCTTCGGGGAGATCCATCGTCGCGTCGGCGGATCGAGCGAACGGATGATCTCCCAGACCCTCCGCACCCTCGAGGAGGACGGCTTCGTGCAGCGCACGATGGACGGCGCTCGTCCCGCCTACACGCTGACCGAGGGCGGCCACGCCGTCGCCGGGCGCTTCCGCGAGCTGCTCGAGACGCTCTACAGCCACCTCGGCACCCAGCACCCGGACCGGACGGGGAGCACCGAGGAGGACTGAGTGCCGCCACCCATGGCGCCCGCTCTCCTCCCTGGGCTACCGTGAGGACGCTCACACCGAGCTCGGGAGGATGCCATGGCTGAGGTTCCGGATCGCGCAGACATCGTCGTCATCGGCGCAGGGGTGGTGGGCAATGCCGCCGTCGCCCATCTGGCCGAGCTGGGATGGCGCGACATCGTGCAGGTCGACAAGGGCCCGCTGCCCGATCCCGGCGGTTCCACAAGCCACGCCTCGAACTTCGTCTTCCCCGTCGATCATTCCAAGGAGGTCACCGACCTCACCGTCGACTCGCTGCGGCAGTACGGCGAGCTCGGCGTCCTCACCGTGTGCGGGGGCATCGAGGCCGCGCGCAGCGCCGAGCGGATGCAGGAGCTCACGCGGCGCATGACCTCGGCGATGTCCTGGGGCGTGGAGGCCCACATGATCTCCCCTGCCGAGATCCAGCAGCTGGTCCCCTTCTGCGACGCCTCCGCTCTGATCGGCGGCTTCCACACTCCCACCGGCGCGATCGTCGACCCGCTGCGTGCCGGCGAGCTGTGGCGCGAGCGCGCCCGGGCGCTCGGCGCCCTCAGCACCCATCCCGAGACCGAGGTGCTCGAGCTCGAGGTCACCGGCGGGCGGGTGCAGAAGGTGGTCACCGATCGCGGTGCGATCGAGACCGAGACCGTGGTCATCGCCTGCGGCGTGTGGAGCCCGCAGGTGGCCGCCCTGGCCGGCGCCTCGATCCCGCTCACCCCGGCCGTGCACCAGATGCTCGACGTCGGCCCGATCCCGCAGCTCGAGGCCACCCAGGAGTGGATCAGCGTCCCGCTGCTGCGGGACATGGACCACAAGATGTACGAGCGCCAGCGCGGCGCGGATCTCGAGATCGGCTCCTACGCGCACCGGCCGCTGCTGCATCGCAGCGAGGAGATCCCGCCCGTCGGCGACCTGCGAGGGCAGGCCTCCCCCACCAGCTTCCCCTTCACCGAGGAGGACTTCGCCGAGCAGCTCGCCCACGCCCGCGGACTGTTCCCCGAGCTGCTGAGCGATCCGGAACCTCCGCGACGGGCGGCGATCAACGGACTGCTCTCCGTCACGCCCGACGGCGGCGCCCTCATCGGTGAGCTGCCCGAGGTCCGGGGCCTGTGGTCGGCGGCGGCGGTGTGGATCAAGGAGGCCGCCGGTGCGGGCCGGATGCTCGCCGAGCTGCTCACCGACGGCGTCAGCGAGATCGATGCGCACGGCGCGGACCCCGCCCGCTTCCACCCCGGTGCCCGCACCGAGGCCCATGTCCGGGCCCGGGCCGCGGAGGGGTTCCCGAAGATCTACGGGATCTCCCACCCCCGCGAGCAATGGCTCAGCGACCGCCCCCAGCGCACCGGCCCCGTCCACGCGCGCACCGAGGCGCTCGGCGCGGAGTACTTCGAGGCGGCGGGCTGGGAGCGGCCGCAGTGGTACACCTCCAACGAGGACCTCCTGGACCGGTACGCGCAGCAGATCCCCGTCCGCGAGCACGAATGGGACGCACGCTGGTTCTCGCCGATCATCGAGGCCGAGCACCTCGCCCTGCGCGAGGGCGTGGCGATGGTGGACCTCGCCTCGTTCGCGATCCTCGACGTCACCGGTCCGGGTGCCCTCGGACTGCTCGAGCACCTGGCGATGGCGCGCATCGACGTGCCGATCGGTCGCGTGGTCTACACGCCGATGCTGACCCCCGCGGGCACCTTCCGCTCCGATCTCACGATCGTGCGCCGCGGCTCCGAGGACTTCCGGATCATCACCGGCGGCGCCGAGGGCGGCCGCGACCTGCTCTGGCTGCGGGACCATCTGCCCGCGGACGGCTCGGTGCAGCTGACGGACCGCACCTCGGCGA
The DNA here is from genome assembly GCF_003347015.1 of Brachybacterium sp. YJGR34. GTDB lineage: Bacteria > Actinomycetota > Actinomycetes > Actinomycetales > Dermabacteraceae > Brachybacterium. Next base: position 75,898 of record NZ_PNFB01000019.1, on the reverse strand, counting down.
TCTCCACGATCGGCGTCTGGGGGCCGCGGGCCCGCGCCCTTCTCTCCGCGGTGACGACGCACGATCTGTCCGATGCCACCTTCGGCTTCGGCACTGCGCAGGACGCGGAGCTGGGCAGCATCCCGGCCTCGCTGCTGCGGATCTCCTATGTGGGCGAGCTGGGCTGGGAGATCCATGTGGCGAGCGAGCACGCGCTCGCACTCTGGGACCAGCTGTGGGAGGCGGGCCAGGAGCACGGCGTCCGCCCGGCGGGGATCGGCGTCTACGGCACGACGGGACGGCTGGAGAAGGGCTACCGACTGATGGGCGCCGAGCTCACGGCGGAGTTCGACCCCGTCGAGGCGGGTCTGGCGCTGCCGAAGGTCAAGCGCGCGGATTTCGTGGGCAAGCAGGCCTACCTCGCTGCCCGCGAGGGAACGCCCGCGGCGCTGCTGTGCACTCTGGCCATGGAGCCGCCGGCGGGCGGCACCCCGCCCCGCTTCCCGACCGGCGGAGAGCCGGTGCTCGCGCCCGACGGCGACGTGCTCGTCGACGCTCGGGGCCGACGCTCGTTCGTCACCTCCGCCGGGCCGGCCCCGTCGCTCGGCCGATACCTGCTCATGGCGTACCTGCCCGCCGAGAGGGCGCGGGAGGGCGAGAGCCTGCAGGTGCAGTACCTGGGCGGCCGCCACGCGGTGACGGTGCTGACCGTCGGCCGCACTCCGCCCTTCGACCCCGACGACGCGCGGATGAAAGGCTGATCGACGTGCTGTGAGCCTGCGAACGGCAGGAGATCAGCGCATCCAGCAGGGGCTGATCGACGTGCTGTGAGCCTGCGAACGGCAGGAGAACAGCGCATCGAACACGGCTGATCAGCCTGTGACCTCCGCACGGTGCCCGAGCGCGCGGGAGATCTGACCGGCGGCCCGGCGCACGGCCTCCGCCGCACCGGGCAGCGCCTCCGGGGAGAGCCGATAGGCGGGGCCGGCGACGGAGAGAGCGGCCACGACCGTGCCCTCGGGTCCGCGCAGCGGCGCGGCCACCGCGTTCAGCCCCTCCTCGAACTCCTCGATCGACTGCGCCCAGCCGCGCTCCCGGGCATGGCGCAGCTCCTCGCGCAGGGCGTCGCGGTCGGTGAGGGTGCTCTGCGTGAACGCCTCCAGCGTGGTGGACAGCAGCTCCTCGCACTCCTCGGGCGGCAGATGCGCCATCAGCATCTTCCCGCTCGAGGTGGCGTGCAGGACGGTCCTGTCCCCCACCCAGTTGTGCATGGCGACGGTCCTGGTCCCCTGCGCCTGGTACAGGTTCACCGCCGCGCCCGAGCGGTAGACGGCGAGGTTCACGGTCTCCTCGAGCACCTCGGCGAGCGCATCGCAGACCGGGCCCGCCTGCGTCACGAGGTCCAGCCCGGAGCGAGTGGCCGAGGCCAGGCGCAGGATCCCCACCCCGAGGCGGACCTGCCCGCTGGAGGAGTGCCGTTCGACCAGCTCGTGCGCGGCCAGAGCCCCGATCAGACGCGAGGCGGTGGAGGCATGGACCCCCAGCTCACGGGCGATCTCCCCGACGCCCGCGCCGCCCTCACGGGCGAGGATCTCGAGCACCGTCGCGGCCCGCTCCACCGACTGCACCGGGCTCGAGGCACTGCGCACCCCGGCATCGGCCCCGCCTCCGTCGCCTCGGCTCTGCGATCCCTGTCGTTGCGCCATACGCACATGATTGCGCATCGCGCAGTGAAGTGCCACAGTTGGCTACGGACACATCTCTTGGAGGCCACGATGACCGTGAACCCGAACCCACAGGTGCTGCTCTACCCCCGGATCCGCAAGTCCCCCTTCTTCTACGCATCGCGTCGCCACGGGGTCGCGATGTACAGCGTCTACAACCACACGTACCACCCCCGCCACTACGGCGACCCGGTCGCGGAGTACTGGGCGCTGCTCGAGGGCGCGACCCTCTGGGACGTCGGCGTCGAGCGCCAGATCGAGATCTCCGGTCCCGACGCCTTCGACTTCACGAACCTGCTGGTGACCCGCGATCTCTCGAAGTGCGCCGTGGGGCAGTGCAAGTACGTCTTCCTCACCGACCAGCACGGCGGGATCCTCAACGATCCCGTGCTGCTCCGGCTCGAGGAGAACCGCTTCTGGCTCTCCCTCGCGGACAGCGACATCCTGCTGTGGGCGCGCGGGGTCGCCGCCTACGCCGGGATGGACGTCCGGATCGTCGAGGCCGATGCCGCACCCGTCCAGGTGCAGGGCCCGGCCTCCTTCGCCGTGATGCGCGACCTGCTGGGCGATGCCGTCGCGGACATCCCCTACTACTACCTCCACGACTTCCACGTCGAGGGGATCGACGTGACCGTCTCGCGCACCGGCTACACCGGGGAGATCGGCTACGAGATCTACGTCCACGAGGCCTCCCGGAACGCCGAGCGCCTCTGGGACCTGGTGTGGGAGGCCGGGCGCCCGCACGGCCTGCGGGTGATCGGCCCCTGCCACATGCGCCGCATCGAGGGCGGGATGCTCGCCCACGGCGCGGACATCACCGTGGACACCAATCCCTTCGAGATCGGGATGGGCTACGACTGGATGGTGGATCTCGAGCAGGAGGCGGACTTCCTCGGCAAGCAGGCGCTCACCCGGATCAAGGCCGAGGGGCCGCGGCGGCGCCTGGTGGGCCTCGAGATCGGCGGGGCGGATCTGGGCACCTACAACGACGGATCGATGATCGACGCCTTCCCCGTCCTGCACGAGGGCGAGCGCGTCGGGCAGGTCACCTCCGCCTGCCGCTCCCCGCGGCTGGAGAAGAACATCGGACTGGCCATGGTCCCCGCCGCGCTCTCCGCGGTGGGCACCGAGCTGCAGGTGGACGTCGGCGAGCGCCCCGGCGTCGCGGAGCCGTCCGGCCAGACCCCGGTCGAGGCCGTGGTGGTGCCCAAGCCCTTCATCGACCCCACCAAGGAGCAGCCCAAGGCCGATGTCACCGCCGCCGCCCCCGGCCGTGGCTGACAGCGAGCCGGGGCGCGGCCTTCCCCCGGACGTCACCGCCCGCGCCCCGGCCGCTCCCCTCCCCCGGGATTCGGCCTCCTCCCTGGCCGCCGCGCAGTTCGAGGTCATCCCGCTGCCCGGCATCGTGGGGGCCGTGCACGAACACCTCCCTCCCGGGGCGCGAGTCACCGTCACCTCCTCCCCGCGCCAGGGCCTCCAGGCCACGATCGACACCGCCGCCGGCCTCGCCCGGGCGGGCTTCGCGGCGATCCCCCACCTGGCCGCACGGCAGGTGGACTCGCGCCGGACCCTGGAGCGCCAGCTCGCGGAGCTCACCGCCGCCGGCGTCCGGGAGGTGTTCGTCATCGCCGGGGACGCCACGACGCCCGCCGGCCCCTACGAGGGCACGCTCGCCCTGCTCGAGGAGATCGCGCGCACCGGGCACCGCGTCGAGATCGGCGTGGGCGTGCACCCCGAGGGGCATCCCTACGTGCGCTCGCCCTTCGCGGCGACCGATCTTCTGCTCAGGAAGGCGGAGCACGCCTCGGTGCTGGTCAGCCAGCTGTGCTTCGACGCCACGCTGCTGCTGGACTGGACCCGGGAGCTGCGCCGGGCGGGGATCGGGCTGCCGCTGCGCCCGGGGATCGCCGGCCCGGTGGACCGCGGCCGGCTGCTGCGGATCGGGGCGCGCGTGGGCGTGGGGCCGTCCCTGAAGCTGCTCGCCGCCCAGGGCGCCGGGATGCGGCACCTGCTGGGCCGCAGCAGCTGGTCGCCGGACCCGCTGCTCGAGCAGCTCGCCCCCGGCTACGAGGATCCCCAGCTCGGACTCGCCGGCGCGCACGTGTACACCTTCAACGCGCTCGAGGCGACGGGCACCTGGTGGCGGGAGCGGGGCGGAGCGTCCACCGGACGTCCAGCGTGATCTGGCACAGTCGGCGCGCCGCAGTTCCCGTCGAAGGGCAGCCCCATGGACTCACCGCTTGCTCCGGAGCCCCCGGAACCCCCGACGGGCGCCGCGCCGTCGACGGAGGAGGACGTCCAGCTCGTCGGCGAGCTGATCCGGAGGCGACAGGAGCAGCTGACCAGTCCCGAGACCGATCAGGATCAGCTGGCAGCCCAGATGCGTCAGATCCATGCGGAGTTCACCGCGCTGCGGATGCACTACCAGTTCGGCATCGACGAGGTGCAGACGAAGGTGAACATCCTGCGCCAGGAGTTCGAGCTGATCCACGACTACAGCCCCATCGAGCACGTGCGCACGCGGCTGAAGTCCACCGAGTCACTGCTCGAGAAGGCCGTCCGCACCGGCGGCGAGATGACGATCCCCGCCATCCGCGAGCGCGTGCTGGACATCGCCGGGGTGCGCATCACCTGCAGCTTCGTCTCGGACGTCTACTGGATCGCGGACATGCTCAGCCGCCAGCAGGACCTCGAGGTGCTCGCGGTCAAGGACTACATCGCCGCGCCCAAGCCCAACGGCTATCGATCCCTGCACGTGATCGTGCGGGTGCCCGTGTACCTCTCGGAGCACACCGAGCTGGTGCCCGTCGAGCTCCAGCTGCGCACCATCGCCATGGACTTCTGGGCGAGCACCGAGCACAAGCTCTCCTACAAGTACGCCCGGAACCTGCCGACGGCGCTGCGGGAGGAGCTCGACGACGCCGCGCGGGTGGCCGCGGACCTCGACGCGCGCATGGAGCGGATGCGCGACGAGATCCGTCCGATGCCGCAGAGGCCTTCTGGAGAGGCGCGCTGAGCCTCATAATGGGCGCATGAGCGACTCGAGGCGGCGTGTGCTGATCACCGGGGCGACCGGGGGCGTGGGCTCCCATCTCGCGGCGGCCCTGGAGGAGGACTACGAGCTGGTGCTGCACGGCCGGGATCCGGACAAGGCACGGGCGGGGCAGAGCCTCGCGATCGCCCAGCTGGATGTCTACGAGGAGGTGCTCGCCCTCATGGACGGCATCGACACCGTGGTCCACATGGCCGGCGCCTCCTCCCCCGAGTCGAGCTGGGAACTGGTGCTCCAGGCCAACATCATCGGGGTCCGCAACGTCCTCGAGGCGGCCCGGGAGGCGGGCGTGCGGAGGGTGGTGCTCGCATCCTCCAACCATGTCAACGGCATGTACGACCGGCACGAGCAGTGGCCGGTGTACCCGCAGCAGCTTCCCCGACCCGATTCGCTCTACGGGGTCTCGAAGGCGTTCGACGAGGCGATCGGCCGCTACTACCACGACGAGTTCGGGCTCGAGGTGATCTGCCTGCGCATCGGCTGGTTCGCCGAGGACCCGCTCGCGGCGACGGACGACCTCCTGCGCGCCATGTGGCTGAGCCCGGCGGACTGCACGCAGGTGGTGCGCTGCGCGATCGAGGCGACGGTGGGCTTCGGTCTGTACTACGCCATCTCCGACAATCCGAACCGACGCTGGTCCACCACCAACACCACCCTCGAGCTGGGGTACCGCCCGCAGGACTCCTGGACCCAGCTGCCCGGCGCCGTCGAGCACGTCGTCGAGGGCGGCGCCCCGGTGCGCGACACCTGGCCCCGGGGGTCGTGAGAGCGGCTCGGTCGGTGCGGCCGGGCTGACCTCCTGCCGTCCGCACGTTCCGGCACGTCGATCAGTCGTGCCCCTCGGCGACCAGGGCGGACAGCTGGTCGATCGCGGCGGGGTCGCCGTGGATCGCGACCTTCTCGCTCCTTCCGCCGAGGTGATCGAGGGCGGCCTCCCGCCCCCAGGCCCAGAGATCCAGCGCGAGCGCCGAGCCGGAGACGGTCGCGCGCGGGAGCCCCTCGGCCTCCGCCGGGTCCTCGACGAGCCGGCCGACGGGGGCGTCGAACTCCTTCCCGTCCCGGGGCCGCGTGCCGGACCAGCGGCTGATCCCCAGCAGCCGGTCGCCGCCGCCCTGCGGGCGGACCTCCACGGCCGCGACGGGACGCAGGGTCGCCCAGTCCGGGATCCACTCGATGCTCGCCGGCCACATCACGCGCAGCACGTGCTGCAGTCCGGCGGCGGCGACCTCGGCGTCGATCGGGGTCACCGGATGGCCGGCGGTGAGCTCGGCGTCGACGCGATGGATGGTCGCCTCGTGGGTCTGCATCCGCCGCACCGCCCCCACGGTCCGCTCCGCCGCGTACCAGAACCAGGCGGGCTCCTCATCGGCCCGGGCCGCGAGCTGCTCGAGGAGGGCGGCGGTGGCCGCGGCGCGGCGCTCGGGAAGGGCATCGGGGTCCTTCGGACGCGGCGCCACCCCCTCTTCGAGGGGCTGCACCTCCTCGTCGGTGGTGGCGCCGGTGGCGAGGACCGCGGACCAGAACTCGTGCACCTCGGTGAGGTGCCACAGCAGATCGGCGGCGTTCCAGTCGGGACAGGTGGGGACCCTCTGCTCGGGGTCCGCAGCGACGAGCGCCGCGGCGAAGCGGTCCGCTTCCTGCTGGATGATCGCGGCGGCATCGAAGCTCATGCCGCCCATCGAAGCATGTCGGCGTGACGAGTGACACCCCCGCGGGCGTCTCCCGGTGCGCCACCCCCTTGCCCCACATACCCCCGAGGGGTATAAATGGAGGCACGAAGTACCCCTCCAGGGTATGCCACCGCCGTCACGACGGCACCGTCAGAAGGAGCGCACCATGAGCGAGACCATCACCGACTTCCAGGTGACCGGCATGACCTGCGGACACTGCGAGATGTCCGTGCGCGAGGAGGTCTCCGAGATCCCCGGCGTGCAGGAGGTGGCCGTCAGCCATGCCAGCGGCCGTCTCTCGGTGACCACGGAGCAGCCGGTCGACGAGGCCGCGGTGCTCGCCGCCGTCGCCGAGGCCGGATACGCCGCGATGCGCGCCTGATGCGAGCACCTGCCCGACTCGCGCTCTACGGCCTGCTGCTCGTGGTGCTCTTCGCAGCGTCCTACCTGCTGGCCGACCTCCTGGTCCCCACCCAGTGGGCGGAGACCTGGTCCGGCACCGCGGGCCACTGACCCCGCCGCATCCCGCCCGCCCTCCCGAGGAAGAGGTTCCCCCGCCATGACCATCACCCCACCCCCGCTGCCCGCGAGCTCGTCGATCGAGCTCGAGATCGGCGGGATGACCTGCGCGTCCTGCGCGAATCGGGTCGAGCGCAAGCTCAACAAGCTCGAGGGCGTCGCCGCCTCGGTGAACTACGCCACCGAGAAGGCGCGGGTGACGGTGCCGAAGGGCTACGACGCCCAGGAGCTGGTGGCCGTGGTGGAGCAGACGGGGTACACCGCCGCTCTGCCCGCACCACCCGAGGCGGAGTCCTCCGGAGCCGAGGGCGAGGAGACGGAGGATCCCGAGCTGCGCTCGCTGCGCCAGCGACTGATCGGCGCGGCCGTGCTGGGGATCCCGGCGGTGGTGCTGTCGATGGTCCCTGGCCTGCAGTTCGCCTTCTGGCAGTGGCTGGTCCTGGCCCTCACCGCCCCGGTGGTGGTCTGGGCGGCGTGGCCCTTCCACCGCGCCACCCTGGTCAACCTCCGCCACGGCACGGCGACCATGGACACGCTGATCTCGGTGGGCACCGTCTCCGCCTTCCTGTGGTCGCTGTACGCGCTGTTCCTGGGCGAGGCGGGCATGCCCGGCATGACCCACGAGTTCACGCTGCGGATCGGACCCAGCGACGGCTCGGCGAACATCTATCTCGAGGTCGCGGCCGGGGTCACGCTGTTCCTGCTGCTGGGACGCTATGTCGAGAAGCGCTCGAAGCGCCGGGCCGGTGCGGCGCTGCGCGCCCTGCTGGACATGGGTGCGAAGGACGTGGCGGTGCGCCGCGGCGGCACGGAGGTGCGGGTCCCGGTCTCCGAGCTCGCGGTGGACGACGAGTTCGTGGTGCGCCCGGGCGAGAAGATCGCCACCGACGGCGTGGTCCTGGCCGGCAGCTCCGCGGTGGACGCCTCGATGCTCACCGGCGAGTCGGTGCCGGTCGAGGTGGGCGAGGGCTCCTCCGTCACCGGGGCGACCGTCAACGCGGGCGGTCAGCTGCTGGTGCGCGCCACCCGCGTCGGCTCCGACACCCAGCTCGCGCAGATGGCGCGGATGGTCGAGGACGCGCAGTCGGGCAAGGCGGAGATCCAGCGCCTGGCCGATCGGATCTCCGGCGTGTTCGTCCCGGTCGTCATCGCGGTCGCCGTGATGGTGCTCGGGGCGTGGATCGGGGCCGGCTTCCCGCTCGAGGCCGCCTTCACCGCCGCGGTCGCGGTGCTCATCATCGCCTGCCCGTGCGCACTGGGACTGGCCACGCCGACGGCCCTGCTGGTGGGCACCGGGCGCGGCGCCCAGCTGGGCATCCTGCTCAAGGGGCCCGAGGTGCTGGAGTCCACGCGCCAGGTCGACACCGTGGTGCTGGACAAGACCGGGACGGTGACCACCGGGGTGATGACGCTGATCGAGGCGCTCCCGACCCCGGGGGTGGAGCGCGAGGAGCTGCTGCGCCGCGCGGGCGCCGTCGAGGACGCCTCCGAGCACCCGATCGCCCGCGCGATCGCCCAGGGCGCGCGCGAGGAGACCGGAGCGCTGCCGGCGGTCACCGGCTTCACGAATCGCGAGGGGCTGGGAGTGCGCGGCCTCGTCGAGGGCCGGGAGATCCTGGTGGGGCGCGAGAGCCTCCTGGGCCAGGAGCTGGCGCCGGAGCTCGCCGCGGCGAAGGCCGATGCCGAGTCCCGCGGCCGCACCGCCGTGGTGGTCGGCTGGGACGGCGCCGCGCGCGGCCTGCTCGTGGTGGCCGATGCCCTCAAGCCCTCGAGCGCGGCGGCCGTCGCGCAGCTCAAGGGCCTGGGGCTCACCCCGATCCTGCTCACCGGCGACAACCGCGCCGCCGCGGAGCAGATCGGCGCCGAGGTCGGCATCGAGACCGTGATCGCCGAGGTCATGCCGCAGGACAAGATCGACGTGGTGCGCCGCCTGCAGGACGAGGGCAAGGTGGTCGCGATGGTCGGCGACGGCGTGAACGACGCCGCCGCACTGGCCCAGGCCGACCTCGGGATGGCGATGGGCACCGGCACCGATGCGGCGATCGAGGCCTCGGACATCACCCTGGTGCGCGGCGACCTGCGCAGCGCGGCCGACGCGATCCGCCTCGCGCGGCGTACCCTCGGAACCATCAAGGGCAACCTCTTCTGGGCCTTCGCCTACAACGTCGCCGCGATCCCGCTGGCGGCGCTGGGGCTGCTGAACCCGATGCTCGCCGGAGCCGCCATGGCGTTCTCCAGCGTGTTCGTGGTCGGCAACAGCCTGCGGCTGCGCTCCTTCCGCAGCCGCGCGCACGAGCCGCTGGCCTCCGCGGACGCGACCGTCGCGTCGGAGGAGAGCGCGGACCGGTCCCGGGCGAGGCTCTGATCGCCCTGCACGCCCCGCTCCACCCGCACACCCACCCGAGAGGGACAGACCGATGACCACTGTCGACCCGACCGCCGCCTCCACCGAGCACGCGCACGACCACGCCGGGCACGGCTACATGTCCGACAAGGACCGCTACCTCGCACGCCTGAAGCGCATCGAGGGCCAGGCCCGCGGACTGCACCGCATGGTCGACGAGGAGAAGTACTGCATCGACATCCTCACCCAGATCAGCGCGCTCAAGAGCGCCCTGGACGGCGTGGCGATGGCGCTGCTGGACGACCACCTGGGCCACTGCGTCCTGGATGCCGCCCGCGCGGGCGGCGACGAGGGCGAGGAGAAGCTCAAGGAGGCCTCCGCGGCGATCGCCCGGCTCGTGCGGTCCTGAGCTCCGTCGGGGACTCCGGGACCGGTCGCCTCGCCGATCAGCGCCCCTTGCCGCGCCAGCGGGCGAGCACCTCGTCGGTGGTGAGGAGCTCGGCCTGCCGGTCGGCGGACAGCAGCTCCAGGACGTGCTCCTTGTGCTCGACCTGCTCGTCGGCCACCGCGTCGGTGATCACGGCGGCACGCACGTTGTTCGCGTAGGCGTCCCGTGCGGTCTGGGCGATGCAGGCGTGGGTCGAGACGCCGGCAATCAGCACCCGGGACACCTCCAGGTTGCGCACGCGCAGCAGCAGATCGGTGCCGAACCAGGCGCTGTCGCGGGTCTTCTCGATCCGGGTCATGCCCGTGGTGTCCAGCTCGGCCACGGTCGCCGTGCCGGGATCGCCGTGGAAGAGGAAGCCCTGCCCCGCCTCGAGCATGCCCAGGGTCCAGGTGGAGCCGTCGCGGCTGTGCTCGGTGGTGATCAGGAAGATCGGCACGTCGCGGCGCCGCGCCTGGTCCGCCAGGCGCTGCGCCGCGGCGACCACCTCGGCGCGGGACGCCTCCAGCGCCGGATGGTCGAAGAACGCCTCCTGCAGGTCGATCAGCAGCAGGGCGCTGCCGTCGGCCCCGGCGCGTGCCGGCCCCTGTCCGGTGGATGGTCCCATGGTTCCGCCCTTCCCTCGGGGCCGCTCCCCGACCGCTCCACCGTAGGCGGGGGCGGGGCCGGCGTCACGGGCTCGGCGTGCCGCCGTTGACGTTCAGGGTCTCGCCGATCACGTAGCTGGACTCCGTGGAGGTGAGGAAGACATAGGCCGGGGCCAGCTCGGTGGGCTGTCCGGCCCGGCCCAGCGGGGTGTTCTTGCCGAACTCCGGCAGGGCATCCTTGGGCTGGCCGTCGGAGACCTGCAGCGGGGTCCAGATCGGCCCCGGCGCCACCGCGTTCACCCGGATGCCGCGGGGAGCCAGCTGCTGCCCGAGCCCCTTGGTGAAGTTGTTGATCGCGGCCTTGGTCGAGGCGTAGTCCAGCAGATGCGCGGAGGGGTTGTAGGCCTGGATCGACGTCGAGTTGACGATGGTCGAGCCGGGCTGCAGGTGGCGCAGGGCCGCCTTGGAGACCCGGTAGATCGCGCGGATGTTGACGTCGAAGGTCGCGTCCCACTGCTCCTCCTCGAGATCCTCGAGGCGCTCGATCGCGATCTGCCGGCCCGCGTTGTTGACGACGGCGTCGAGCCCGCCCAGCCCGGAGGCCGCCTCCTCGACGACACGGGTGCAGAACTCGAGGTCCGCGAGGTCCCCGGGCAGTCGCAGCGCGGTGCGCCCCGCGTCCTCGATGAGACCGGCGATGTGCTGGGCGTCCTCCTCCTCCTCGGGGAGGTAGGAGAGGGCGACGTCGGCGCCCTCCCGGGCGAAGGCGATCGCGACCGCCGCCCCGATGCCGGAGTCCGCGCCGGTGATCAGGGCCCGTCGGCCCTCCAGACGGCCCGTGCCGCGATAGGAGTCTTCCCCGCGATCGGTCTGCGGGATGAGCTCGGCATCGAGGCCGGGCTCGCTCTGGTGCTGCTTCGGCGGCGTGATGTCGGGGAAGCGATGTACAGGATCCTGAAAGGTCAGCTGGTCGGTCGTCATGATCGTTCCTCTCACCATGTCGCGGAGGGCCGGCGGAGCGGCGCACGGCGTGGTCCGACGCCCCCGGCCCGGGACGTCGTCAACGTAACCTCGATCCCCGCGGCAGGGGAAGGAGTGCGACCGACCGCTCGGTCCCGGCCGGTGCCGGACGGGTGCAGTCCCGCTCCAGGAGCCGGCAGTAGAGTGCGGGGGTCCACCCCCTGCGAGGAAAGTCCACGATGCCTGCTGCCAGCACCCTGACCGCCACGTCCCTGCATGCCGGCCATCCCGGTCAGAGCGTGCTCGCGGGAGTCGACCTCACCCTCCGCGCCGGGGAGGCGCCGGTAGGACTGCTCGGCGCATCGGGCTCGGGCAAGACCACGCTGATCGAGACGCTCTCCGGGGCGCTGAAGCCGACGTCGGGTCAGGTCACCTGGAACGGGCGCAGCGTGCACCGGCTGCGCGGGAAGGAGCGCCGCGCCTTCCGCGCGGCGGTCCGCTTCGTCTCCCAGTACGCGATGACCATCGCCGACCCGCGCGAGACCGTGACCTCGCGGCTCGAGCTGGCCGCGAAGGAGGCGCGCAAGGGCGGACGCACCCACGCCGTCTCCTCTGCCGAGATGCTCGAGAGCGTGGGCCTGCCCGAGAATTTCCTCCCTCGCACGATGCGCACCCTCTCCGGCGGGGAGACGCAGCGGGTGGCGCTCGCGACCGCACTGGCCACCCGGCCGGAGATCCTGGTCCTGGACGAGCCGCTGACCGCGGTGGACCCGACCATGCGCGGCGAGATCGCCGCCCGCCTGGCCGATGTCATCGCGCGCCTGGGCATCGGCACACTGATCGCCTCCCACGACGTCGAGCTGCTGCAGCGCCTGTGCCCGCAGATCGCCTTCCTCGGCGAGGGCCGGATCCTCGCCACCGGGACCCTCGAGGAGGTCCTCGCCCACACCGAGCACGAGGAGATCGCCGAGCTCGCGGACAACGCCGCCGAGGCCGTGCGGCGGTTCGCCTGATCGAGGTCCATGGTCCGGCGGCGACGGCGGCGCTAGGCTCCTGTCATCAGCCCTCCCCCGGTGAAAGGACCCGCGATGTCCGATCAGCCTCCCGGCATGTCCTCCGAGGCGCTCCGCAACGGCACCGGGAAGGAATGGCCCCAGTGGGTGGAGATCCTCGACGGGATCGGCGCCACCTCGATGGACCACACCGCCATCGCCCGGCACATCCGTGACACCTACGCGCTGAGCACGTGGTGGTCGCAGGCCGTCGCCATCGGGTACGAGGATGTCAAGGGCATGCGCCCGCGCGGGATGACCAGCGACGGCTTCGCGGCCAATGCGAGCAAGACCTTCGACCTCCCAGTGCACGTGCTGTGGCGCCATGTCGCCGAGGACGAGCTGCGCGCGCTCTGGCTCGATCCCGGCCTGCTCACGGCGTCGAGCGCGAAGGAGGATCGGACCTTCAACGCGCGGTGGAACGCCGACGACTCGCGGGTCAGCGCGACCTTCACGGCGAAGGGCGAGGCCCGCAGCTCCCTGAGCCTGCAGCACCGCCGTCTGGCCTCCCAGGAGCAGATCCCGGAGACGAAGGCGTTCTGGAAGGACGCCCTGGCCCGCCTGGCCGACGTCGTCGGTCGCGGGAGCTGACCCGGCACCCCGGCCGGTGGTGGCCCTTGCCCCCGCTCTGCACCGGTTCACACCCGGCACCGTCACCCGGCGATCCGGGACCTGGGCAGTACTTTGGACCACGCTGAGATCATCCTGAATCCCGGTGCGAGCACACCGCCTCGCGAGGACCTCGCCGCCTGCGCGCCCGCCGCCTCCCCGACGGCGACCTCCCGCTCGGCGGCCGAACGCCCCCTTCTCGACGGCGACGACCGAAAGGAGAACGACGATGAGCGACGAGACCGAGGTGCAGCGCCTGCGAGCCGAGGTGGCGGCGCTGCAGGCCGAACTGGCCACGAAGGAGGCGGCGACCCCCGCCCCAGCTCCCGCGGCGCCCCGGTCCGGCACCGGATGGTTCCGTCCGCTGCTGGCCAGTGCTCTCATCGTCCTCGCCGCCCTGCTGGCGCCGGTCACCGTGATCGCCAACTGGGCGCATGACCTGGTCACCGACACGGACCGCTACGTGGAAACGGTCGCTCCCCTGGCCGAGGACCCCGCGGTCAAGGCCGCGGTCTCCGAGGCGGTCACGCAGGCGATCATGGAGGCGCTGAACGTCGACGAGCTCACCGCCCAGGCTCTGCAGGCCATGTCCGAGCAGGATTTCGTGCCGCCCCAGGTGGCACCGATGGTGCCCGGGCTGGCCACTCCCCTCAGCGATGCTGTGGAGGGATTCGTCCACGACACGACCGATCAGTTCGTGAACTCCGAGCGATTCGAGCAGGCCTGGGAGACCGCCAACCGGGAGGCCCACGCCCAGGCGGTCGCGGTGCTGACGGGCGAGGGCTCCGAGACCGTCCACGTCGCCGATGGCACCGTGGCGCTGAACATCGCCCCCTTCGTCGCGGCGGCCAAGGAGCGGCTCGCCGAGCGCGGATTCGGTCTGGCCGAGCGCATCCCGGAGATCGACAAGACGATCGTCATCTTCCACTCCGAGCAGCTGTCCGCCGCGCAGACCGCCGTCAGCTGGCTCAGCACGGTCGCGCGCATTCTCCCGTTCCTCGCCCTCGCCGCCCTGGTGGGCGGGGTGCTCCTCATGCCGGATCGACGCAAGGGCCTGCTGGCGGCGGGGATCGCCGTGGCGGCGACCATGGCGCTGCTCGGCCTCGCGCTGAACATCGTCCGCCCGCTCTACCTCGGTGCCGTACCGGAGGGCGTCCTCCCCCACGACGCGGCGGCGGCCGTCTACGACCAGGTCACCCTGTTCCTCACCACGGCGCTGCGGGCGGTGCTGGTGGTCGCGGTGGCGCTCGTGGTCATCGCCTTCCTGCTCGCGCGGTCCGGGGCCGGTGCGACGGTGCGCCGAGGGATCGGCGCGGGCCTGGGCCGGCTGAGCGAGACCTCGGGGATCTCCCGTGGACCGGTGTCCCGGTTCGCCTATGAGCACGTGAACCTGCTGCGTGCGGTGGTGGCCGGGATCGCGGTGCTCTGGTACGTCCTGCTGCCGCACCCCACCGGCGCCGACGCCCTGATCATCCTGGTGGTCGCTGTGGTGGCCCTGTTGCTCGTCCAGCTGGTCGCCGGACCGCGGAACGCTCGCTCGGAGCTCGCCGAGGAGCCGTCCGGAGCGGCTGCCGCGCAATCACCGGCATCCGCCGCCGGCCCGGCCGCGGGGCCGACGGAGCATCGCTCCTGATCCACGACCCGGCGGCGCCGGCGCCGACCTCCGGGAGCTGCATGACGGGGGCACCCACCAGCTGGTGGGTGCCCCTGTCATCTGCGTCCGGACAGGTCACTGCCCGGGCCACGGATCCCGCCAGTCGACGACCTCGGCCGAGCCCAGTGCCACGGGTCCCCGGGTGAGGACGTGCGGGGTGCCGTGGAACCAGGCACCGCGACGGTGCTCCCGGGCGAGCTGCGCGATCCACTCGGCGTTGCGCGCGGTGGTCTCCTTCTCCGCGCAGTACTCGTCGGTCCGCAGCGTGCTGACCTCCCGCGGGTCGATCGGCTCGCCGCTGCGGGTGAGCCGGCGATCCAGCACCACGGCCGGCCCGATCTCCTCGACACCGATGGCCCAGAACTCCTGCGCAGGCAGCTCCACCGCCGCGATGTCGCGCCAGGCGCTCCAGATGGCGTGCGGGTGGATCGGGGTCAGGAAGATGACCTCCGTCCACCGCGCGTCGATCACGGGGATCCACGTCTCCGGGAGCCGGCGCCGCTGCGGAGTGTCGTCGTACTTCGCGATCGCAGTGGCATAGGCCTCGGGATCCGCGTGCTGCAGCGCGCTGAGAGGGTGCAGCTCCTCGAGGCCGGCGTGCGCGGCGGAGCGGAGGTGGAAGACGCAGCGGCGATGGTCCGCCGGCTCCTGCTCGCCGGGGCGGGGCGAGGCCGCGCTCAGCGCCATGGCCACTCCCCCTCCCCGCACGGGACGCTCGTCGCACACTCGCGCAGCTCGGTCATCATGGCATCGGCAGAGCCGGCCGCCCGGGCCCGCATGTACTCCTCCAGCGCAGTCATCGATCCACCGTAGCGGCCCGCGGTGCGGGCCGGCCAGATCATCGGCGGGCACGAGAAAGCCCCCGCCGCGACTGCGACGGGGGCTTATCTCACCGGTGCGCCATCAGGGACTCGAACCCCGGACCCGCTGATTAAGAGTCAGCTGCTCTAACCAACTGAGCTAATGGCGCGAACAGGAAAGAACTTTACCCCCATCCGGCCGCGCGTCCAAGCCGAGAGGGCTCTCTGTGAGCGAGCGAACAGCGGCGGCGTCCCCGCGAGTCCCGCACCCTTCCCCCGAGGCGTTTCCGCCCGTCGGCCGGGACGGAAGCCGCCGCGGCGGGCACCGGCGATCCTCTAGACTCGGATCTCCCAGGAACGTCGGCGCACGAGAGTCTCCCCAGGCTGCTCGGCAGAGGAGGTCAGGGTGAGGATCGCGGTCACCGGTGCCACAGGTGTGCTCGGCCAGGAAGCCGTCCAGGCGCTGGTCTCTGCCGGGCACGAGGTCACCGGCATCACGCGCCGCGACTCCGGCATCCCGATCGTCGAGGGGCGCGGCGCCTCCGCGATCGTGGCCGACGTCTTCTCCACTGACGATCTGACCCGCGCTTTCCGCGGGCACGAGGTCGTCCTGAACACGCTCGCCCACGTGCCGGTGGGCGGCGCCGGGATGCGCCCCCTGGCGTGGCGCGAGGACGATCGGCTCCATGCGGAGGCCTCCGTGGCCATCGCGAAGGCCGCTGCCGAGGCGGGTGTTCACCGCCTGATCCAGGAGTCGTCGGTGTACCTGTACCCGGACAACGGCGCGGACTGGATCACCGAGGACCAGCCGCTGAGCGTGCGCAATCAGGCCTTCCGCCCCCGCGTCAAGGAGATGCGCGCCGCGGTGGACTTCGCGACCGCGGGCCGCAGCGCGGTGATCCTGCGTCTGGGCCAGCTGTTCGGCCGCGACCCGCAGACCACCCATGCCCTCAAGGCGGTCCGCGAGGGCGACCCGATCCTGCTGGGCAAGCCGGAGAGCTACGTGACCCTGCTGCACCACTCGGATGCCGGGCGCGCCTTCGTGGCGGCGCTGCGGGCGGGCAGCGGCTTCTACAACGTCGGCGGCGAGCCGATCACCCGCAGCCGCTGGGCGAAGGACCTCGCCACCGAGGCCGGTGCGCGCCACAGCGCGAAGTTCTACCCCGAGATCACGCAGGCGATCGTCGGCACCCGCCTCGAGGTCCAGCGCCGCTCGCTGCGCGTCTCCTCGGTGCGGTTCATGAACGAGACCGGCTGGCGGCCCACGGTGGGCCCGTCCACCCCCGGCTGGTCCCGCCGCTGACCTCGAGCCTCGCCGCCGGCATCGGTCGGTGCCGGCGGAACGGGCCCGTGCTGCGGGGCCCAGCGCCGCAGCGTGCAGTCCGCGGGCCCGGGCGTCGATGCCGTGGGACCGGACAGGTCGCCGGTCTCCTGCATGCCGCGATGCTGCCCTCTGCACAGTCGTCATACTCGATGCATGGACCCGGAATCGCCGTTCCCCTCTGATCATGGCCGCTGCCCCTGCGGCAGCGGCGACACCCTCGGCGCCTGCTGCGGGCCGGTGCTGCGCGGCGACCGCCGGGCCGCCACCGCGCAGGCGCTGATGCGCTCGCGCTACACGGCCTTCGCCCTCGGCGACCTCGAGCATCTGCTGCGCAGCTGGCACCCGGACACCCGGCCGGAGCGCGGGGAGCTGGCCGCGTCGCTGGCCGACGAGGTGCGCTGGCTGCGTCTGGACATCCTGGGGACGAGGGCGGGCGGCCCGTTCGACGCCGACGGCACCGTCGAGTTCCGGGCGATCTCCAAGGGCCCGCGGGGCCGGCAGGAGCAGCACGAGATCTCGCGCTTCGTCCGCGAGGACGGGCACTGGCTCTACGTCGACGGGGACCTCTGAGCGATCCGCGGACACTCGCGATCACTCGCCGCGGCCCAGCGCACATCCGCAGCGAGCACGCAGAAAGGTGCGGTCCCGAACCATGATCCGGGCGGGGAGGGGGAGGGCGCCCACCCGGGCCGGTCCCTACCCTTGATCGGGGCGGATGTGGTGCGGGCCCGCACCTTTCCAGGTCGCGGTCCGGGGAGCGATGTGCCCCGGGGAGGCTCAGGACTTCGCGGCCCGGGCTCGTTCCTTCGCCGCGCGGGCCTTCCGGGCCTCGGTCTTCTTCTCGGAGTCCTCGTCCCCGCCGGACAGGACGATCGCCGCGGCGACCCCCGCTCCGAGGAGGACCACGCCGATGACGCCGCCTGCGATCGCCGGGAGCGTCGCAGAGGTCTTCCCGTCACCGGCGTCGGAAAAACCCTTCACCGAGCCGAGCACCTCGTTCTTCCACCGCCGCGCGGCGTTCTTCGGGTTCACGCGATCGACCAGCTCGTCGATGTCGGACGCGAGGTTGTCCTGCCGGCGATAGGCCTCATCGCGCATGTCATCCAGGCTCTTCTTCGTGGCCACCACTGCCTCCGGTGTTCTCTGGTCTCGATCGATCCGATGCTATCGCGGTCGGGTCGCTGTGACGGAATCCCCGTCGAACACGGGGCGCCCCGACGCCGGATCCGTGCCCGGCCTGTCGGCAGGCGGCCCCGCCGGCGCGGGACTCAGCCGCGGGTGCGGGCGAGGAAGTCCTCGGCCCCGCCGACGAGCTCGATGTGTCCGGTCTCGACGTCGGCCGTCGCCATCGCGGCGACCTCGGCGGCGAACTCCTCGACCGAGTAGAGCTTGCCGGCGGCCTCGCGCCGCTCCTCGAGCGCACCGGGACGTGCACGGTTCAGGAGGGTGGCGGTGACCGTGCCCTCGATCATGTCGCCGGAGACCACCACGAAGGAGACGCCCTTGGCGCTCATCTCGTCGATCCGGGCGGTCAGCGCGGTCTCGCCGGCGCGCTTGGAGCGAGCGACCTGCTCGTACTCGGGCATGGTCTCGACCTCGTCGATGAAGTGCGCCTGGTGGCTGGTCACGAAGACCACGCGGCCGCCGGGCGCGAGGCGCTCCAGGCCGGCCTCGAGCGCGGCGACCTGCGCGTCACGGTTCAGCCGCATCGCGTAGTCCTCGCCGAGGTTCGTCTCCATGCCCCCGGAGGCGTTGAGGACCAGCAGGTCCAGACCGCCGTAGGTGTCCACTGCGGCCTGGAGCAGGGAGGCGATGCCCTCGGCCTCGGTGATGTCCGCGCCGACGGCGATCGCCTGACCACCGGCCGCCTCGATCTCCGCGACGACCTTGTTCGCGCGCGGCGCCTTCTGGCGGTAGTTGATGACGACGTTCGCGCCCTGCTCGGCGAGCAGCGTCGCGGTGGCGGCACCGACTCCACGCGAGGATCCGGTGACGACGGCGGTCTTGCCTGCGAGGGCGCTCATGGGGAACTCCTGTGAACTCGGGGGTCTCGTGACGTGGTCGAGGGGCGTCGCAGCCGCACGGGTCGGGATCCGGGCCGGAGCGGCGCGCCACCAGGGACACGAGCCTACCGGAGCACGACCCGCGGGCCGTTAGGCTGGGCGGGCGCGCGAGTGGCGGAACTGGCAGACGCGCTGGATTTAGGTTCCAGTGCCCGAGGGCGTGAGGGTTCGAGTCCCTTCTCGCGCACGCAGGCTTTAGCTCCTGACCTGCAATGACGAAGCGACGGAGCGGGCGTCGGAGTTGATCCGAACACGAAATGAAGACATCGACCCCAAGGGTCCGTTCGTCAGACCCCTCCCCCAGGCTGGGCGCCATGTACGACGCACGACAGCTCGAGCTCGGCGCACTCCCGCCCCCAGACCACAGGCCGGCACGTGGTGCTCGACCGACACCGGTTCAACCCCGTGTCGTGGGACCTGCTCGGTCAGACCTCCCAGGACCCGGCACGGACGGAGCGGGCGGGAGCGACGTCGAGCAGCATTTCGCCCACCAGAAGGCGGTGCAGACGATCCAGGACGTGACGATCCACTACCAGCTCACACTCATCGGCCCGACAGTGACGGTGACGCACTCGGACATCGACGAGACTCTGCCTTTGCATTCGGTGCGGCTCACGGCCGGCGAGAGCGAGCTCGTCGTCGTCTCGACGGAGTGGATCGACCGCTGGGGCGAGCTCGACGAGTACGTGCTCGCGTGGCTGCTGGAGCACATCGACCTCCACGCTGCACGATCACGACCCGGGTCACGTCGGTACGACGAGGTGTGGATGCGGGCGTGGCGCGAGGCGAACCCGGTGGTGAGCTAAGAGGTGTGCCGGCAGCGCCCTGGTAGACGAGCGGCTACGACGGCCGGGAGTGACCACGCGCCCGTGCTCCCCACGGTGAGTGGGTGGACCTCCTGCGGGCGCCTTCACCTCGACAGAGCTGGACGTGTCTCTCGATAGCTCGCGATTTTTGACACCCGACAAGAAACTGCGACAATGACAGCGTGGATCCCATCTGAAACCCCCTCGCAGGAGACCGCCTTGGAGCGTCGAACCCTATTCCGTAGACTCGCCGGACCGGCAAGACACGACGAACTCACGAGCAACGTTCTCTGACATGGGATCACGGAACACTGTGCGATTCCTGCTCATCTCCGCCAGCACTGGCGTCGTATTCAGCTGGCTCCTGGACGCGGTCCGCGGCGGATTCGAGGGCGGCCCCACAGCACTTGCAGCCGTCCTCGTGCTTGTACTCATCGCCTGCGCCGCTCTGACATTCCATGGGGGCTCACGATCCTGACCGAGGTTCTCAGCGTGGGGGAAAGCTGGATTCAGCTCCTCCGGCCACGACGGAGCTCGGGACGGAAGGAATGACCACCGTTCGCGGTGACGAAGCGTGATGAGCTCCGCGCCCAGCACGGCCGAGCCGGAGCGCGCCCGTGCTGAGCGACTCCGTGGAAACAATGACTGAGCGCCCGCATCTCAGCCAGGAGACCAGGGAGGGCGGGCACTCCTTCGTCATCCACCAGGTACTCTCAGCAACCCTTTCGGGGCCGGTGTGCGGTTCGCACGTACTCGCCTACTACCGCGAAAGGCAAAGGTGCGAGATTCCACCATCCGACGAGGTGCCCGTCCGCGGAGTACTGAATGACCATTCCGATGACAGCCGTCATCACGAGCACAGAGACCACGTTTCTCAGCGTCACCCTGGCCACCTTACATGTGGGGCGCTCTGGAGCGAGCCCTGCAGGTCATCGACTACCTGACGGAATGCAAGCATCGCCTGGAGTGCCTTGAACCCGCCGTGACGAGCGATGGACCTCGCCTCGATCGTGAAGCCAGGAGGAGGGCGACGTCATGTCATCGTCGATTGATGTCGTGCCCGGCGGATCAACGATTGCTGACTTCTCGGGTGTCCGTGGCGGCGAAGAACTGCCGTGCAGCATCCGCGAGCCGGATGATCCCCAGCACCGCCACAATTCCACCGAGCAGGACGCTCTGCGACAGAGAGACGCCGGAGGTGGCCCAGGCGATCCCGAACCAGACGATAATCACTGACACCAGGATCCCGACTATTCCCAGAAAGAGTTTCTTCCAATCCATCCACCCTCCTCGCCCGTGCGGTCCGAATCGATGATGGTACATGGGGTGCATGCCCTGCCATCGCCACCGGACGTCGCGGTACGAGGGCCGGTTCCGAGGCCCCTCTCTCACACGACGGCTTTCTTCTCTGAACAGCAGGTACTCGGCATCGGGACGGGTCGCTGGGCCACGGCGGGCATGGATCGATCAGATCAAGGCCCGAGGCCTTCCCATCAAGCCTTCCCCCGGACGTGGCACCGTGAACGAGGCACCGCAGGTCGGGCTCGGCGCACTCCCGCGCCCCCGCAGACCCGAGATCGACGGACAGGTTGCGACGCGAGGTGCGGCCACCCGGTACGAGGCGGGAGCGCGACGCATGCCCTGGAGCCCTGACGGACTCCGCTTTAGGTTTGTGTCACGAGACATTGCGTTCACCGCGGTATTCTGAGGGTGAGGAACGGCAATGAGGGAGGGTTCCCATGGACGAGCCCACACGGTCCGCGCGGGCAGGGACAACGTTGCGACGCGCCCTGCTGACGACCGCCGCCTGGACCGCACCGATGGCTGTCGTGGCGACCGCCGCTCCCGCCCTCGCCGCCTCGGTCGCCTGCGAGATGAGCTTTCCCCCGCCCAGCAGCGGGAACGGGTGGAGTCCGCAGACCACGCCAGGGAACATCCTCTCGGGAACCTCAGGCAGTTGGCAGTTCACCAACGGGGGCTACATCGTCACCCGGGATCCGAACCAGGCGTACGACGGCGCCATCACGGTCGAGGTGACGAGCCCTCCGATCTCCTTCCAGGCCGGCTTCGAGTACCTCTTCACCTTCGACTACGAGCTGTTCGAGGAGGGACCGAGGTCGATGACCTTCGACCTCCTGGTCGACGGCGAGGTGGTGCCGGGAAGTCATCTCGACACCGCCGATGCCCCGGGCACCGGCAGCGTGGAGGCTCTGTACACGGCGACGAGCACCGGGGAGAAGACCGTGTCGCTGCTGTTCACCTTCGAGTCCGGCACCGAGGAGACGGCCTCCGACGGCATCCGCGTCTCGGGCCTCACGGCGGAGTGTGCCGCCTAGCCGTCTCCGCGACGAGACCGGACGTTCCCGTTCCGATGCGGTCGTCCAGCGTGTATCGGCGATGCCTGCGCGGCTAGGGTCGGTCCATGACCGACACCTCGACACCTCGCCGCGGGAACCCCGCCGGCATCGCCTCGCTCGCCGTCGCGATCCTGCTGCTCCTGGCGAGCATCGCCGCCCACGCGCTCGCGCCCGCGCTTCCGCTCCTCCTCGACCAGGCCGGCATGTCGTACCGAGTGGTTCCGCTCCTGATCACGGGTCCACAGGTGCTCCTCGCCATCATCGCGGCCGTCCTCGGCATCATCGGGCTGCTGCTCCGCGACCGGCCCCGTGTCCTCGCCCTCATCGGCACCACCCTCGGCGTCAGCCACCTCGTCGTCGCGGTCGTCGGAGCGCTCGCCTCCGGGGTCGTCGCGGCACTGCTCGCCGCGGCCTGATCACCCCTGCTGCGAACGCGTAGGACTGCGGCCCCGCCAGCGTCTACCCTGGTCCCGGTAGCACGGAGGACGGTCTCGAGCCCTCCTCGCGCATCGCTGGACCACAACCCGAGGAGACGCTTCATGACCCTGTTCGGCCTCGTCCGCCATGGGCAGACGGACTACAACCTGCAGAACCGCTTCCAGGGCTCCTCGGACATCCCGCTGAACGCCACCGGGATCGAGCAGGCGCACCATGCCCTGGACGGCCTGCCCGACGTCGAGTGGGACGTGATCCTGTCCTCGCCGCTGCAGCGGGCCGAGCAGACCGCGCGGATCATCGCCGAGGACCACGGCATCCCCTTCGGCGGCACCGAGGAGCGCCTGGTGGAGATCCACTGGGGCGTCGCCGAGGGAGAGCCCGTCGAGGAGATGGAGGAGCGCTATCCGGAGCGCTCCTTCCCCGGGCGTGAGGACCACCAGGCGGTCGCCGATCGCGGCTATGACGGCCTGGAGGCGCTCGAGGAGCGCTTCCCCGGGAAGAAGGTGCTGCTCGTCGCCCACGGCACGCTGATCCGCTTCGTCCTCTCCGGCATCATCGAGCGCCCGCTGCCGTCGATCCCCAACGGCACGCTCTCGCAGGTCGAGCTCGAGGGCACCTCCTGGCGGGTGCGGATGATCGCCGGTCGCGACGTCGACCACACGGTCAAGGTCGCCTCCCGGGAGCAGAACCCGCGGTTCTTCGTCGAGAAGGGCCAGCTGGCCCCGCTCCCCGCCGCGTCGGCGGAGGCCCCCGGGGCCGACGACGCACCCGCCACCGCCGAGGGAGGGCCCCGATGAGCAACCGCACCGCCGTGGACTCCGAGGGCTCCTGGTTCGAGCCGGAGCGGATCTCCGAGCTGCGCCGGCACCTGCCGATCACCTACGTCGACGTGGTGCCCGTGCGCGCCGACACCGACGGCTCCGTGGCGGAGGTGGGCATGCTGCTGCGCGCCTCCGGCGACGGGCAGA
Source organism: Brachybacterium sp. YJGR34 (assembly GCF_003347015.1). Taxonomy (GTDB): domain Bacteria; phylum Actinomycetota; class Actinomycetes; order Actinomycetales; family Dermabacteraceae; genus Brachybacterium. The sequence continues at coordinate 52,547 of NZ_PNFB01000019.1, read as the reverse complement.
TCGTGCGGGCGATCGTCTCCGGGCGCGTCCTGATCCACGAGAGCCTCCGCGAGGCCATCGCGCGGCACGTCGAGAAGGACCTGGGGCCGATGGCGCTGCCGCGGGTGCCGGTCTCCCCGGTGCCGTTCACCGTGGCGGAGTACTTCCCGACGCCGGAGGTCTCCCCGTTCCACGATCCGCGCCAGCATGCGATCTCCCTGGCCTATGTGGTGCCGATCGACGGCGAGACCGCCCCGCAGGAGGATGCGCTGGAGCTGTCCTGGTTCGGGGTCGACGAGCTGCTCGCGGACAGCTCCCCGCTCGACGAGATGACCGGCGGGCGCGACCTGCTGGTGCGCCGTGCGCTCGCGCACGTCGGCGCCGCCTGATCGGTCCCGCTCCGACGGGTGGACGCCGGCCCACGGTGCGGCGCGGGGTCACGCGCCGCACCGCCCCGGAGGCTCAGGCCAGCAGCGGGGCCACCTGCGCGGCGAGCGCGCGGAAGGCCGTGCCACGATGGGAGATCGCGTCCTTCTCCTCCGGGCTGAGCTGCGCCGCGGAGCGCGTCTCGCCGTCGGGCCGGAACAGCGGGTCGTAGCCGAAGCCACCGTCGCCGTGGGGCTCGCGCAGCAGCACCCCGGGCATCTCGCCGCGCTCGACCACCTCGCGGCCGTCGGGGCCCACGAGTGCCGCCGCGCACACGAAGCGTGCCCCGCGATGCTCCTCGGGGACGTCGGAGAGCTGGGCGAGCAGCAGGGCGTTGTTCGCCGCGTCGTCGCCGTGGCGCCCGGACCAGCGGGCGGAGAAGATCCCCGGGGATCCGCCGAGGACGTCGACGGCGAGCCCGGAGTCGTCGGCGATCGCGAGCAGGCCGGTGGCCGCCGCGGCCGAGCGGGCCTTGAGCAGGGCGTTGCCCTCGAAGCTCACCTCGTCCTCGACCACGTCCGGCAGCGCGATCCCCGCGGAGGAGATGATCTGCTCCGCCGCCAGGCCCGGCACCGCCCCGACGAGGATGCGTTGCAGCTCCCGCAGCTTCCCCGGATTGTGGGAGGCGAGGATCACCCGCGCACCGGCGGGCGTTCCCGCGGGAACGTCGGCGCCGCTCATCGGGAGGTCGCCAGCACGTCCCGCTGGACCTGCGCCAGGCGCGCGCAGCCGTCGGTCGCGAGGTCCAGCAGGCTGCCCAGCTCGGCGCGGTCGAAGGGCGCGCCCTCGGCCGTGCCCTGGACCTCGACGAAGGAGCCGGAGCCGGTGACCACGACGTTCATGTCGGTCTCGGCCTCCACGTCCTCGCGGTACTCGAGGTCCAGCAGCGGACGCCCCTCGACGATCCCGACGCTGATCGCGCTCACGGAGTCGGTGAGGACGTCACGCGCGGCAGGCAGGGCGGTGTGCTGCTTGCCCCAGGTGATCGCATCGGCCAGCGCGACGTAGGCGCCGGTGATCGCGGCGGTGCGGGTGCCGCCGTCGGCCTGCAGCACGTCGCAGTCCAGCTGGATGGTGTTCTCACCCAGCGCGTCGAGATCGATGACCGCGCGCAGCGAGCGGCCGATCAGCCGGGAGATCTCGTGGGTGCGCCCGCCGATCTTCCCCTTGACCGACTCGCGCGGGGAGCGGGAGTTCGTCGCGCGCGGGAGCATCGCGTACTCGGCGGTGACCCAGCCGGAGCCGGAGCCCTTCTTCCAGCGCGGCACGCCCTCGGTGAAGGAGGCGGCGCACAGCACGCGGGTGCGGCCGAACTCGATGAGCGCGCTGCCCTCGGCGTGGTCGAGCCAGTTCCGGGTGATGCGCACCTCGCGCAGCTGGACGGGGGTGCGGCCGTCGACGCGGTCGCCGGCAGGGGTCGGGGTCGAAGAGCTCACGGAGCTCCTTCCTCGGGAGTGTGGGACGGGACGACCTCGAGGATATCCATGGGGCGGACCCTCCGCAGACGGCCCGTGTACACCTCGCGGGCCTCGGCCAGGGGAACCGCCGGGTCCGTCCAGGCGGGGATGTGGGTCAGCGCGAGGTCCCGCACCCCGGCGCGGGCCGCGGCCTGCCCGGCTCGGCGCCCGGTCAGGTGCACCCCGGTGAAGCGGTCGTCGCGCCCCTCGATGTACCCGGCCTCGCAGAGGAACAGGTCCGCGTCCCGGGCCAGCTCCTCGAGCGCCGCGCAGGAGTCGGTGTCCCCGGAGTAGGCGACGGTCTGCCCCGCGGCCGTGATCCGGAAGCCGTAGGCCTCGACCGGATGGACCACCGCACGGGTCTCGATCTCGAAGGGGCCGATGACCAGGCGCTGCCGATCGGCGAGCACGTGGTACTCGAAGGGCGAGCGGTCCACTCCGGCCGGGATGTGGCCCTCGCGCCCCACCACGGCGGCCAGCCGGTCCGCGAGCGGAGCGGGGGCGTGCAGCGGCAGCAGCGGGAGGTCGACGCGCGAGTGGTATGCGCGGAACACCTCGAGCCCGGTGAGGTCGAGATAGTGGTCCGGGTGCAGGTGGGAGACGATCACCGCGTCCAGATCGACCGGGTCGATGAGGCGCTGCAGCGGGCCGAAGGCGCCGGAGCCCAGATCCATCAGGACCCGCCAGATCCGGCCGGCCGCGTCCTCGTGCTCGAGCAGGTAGCTCGAGGCGGCGCCGTCGGGGCCCGCGAAGCTGCCGCTGCAGCCGATGACGTGGATCCTCATGTCGACACCACGGGCAGCGACCCGGTCATCTCGAGGGTGGGGCCCAGGAAGCGGCGGGAGAGGCGCGCGAAGCTCTCGCCGCCGGTCCCGATCGCGGTCTGCGCGAACACGTGGCGCGGGGGCCGCTCGGACTCGCGCAGCTGGTCGCTCGCCCGCAGCAGGCGATACACGTCCAGCGCCGTCTCCTCCGCGGAGGAGACCAGGGTGACGTCCGGGCCCATGAGGTAGCTGATGGGGCCGGCGAGCATCGGGTAGTGGGTGCAGCCCAGCACCAGGGTGTCCACCCCCTGGTCGCGGACCGGCGCCAGGTACTCCTCGGCGATGGACATCACCTCCTCGCCGCTGACCACGCCGTTCTCGACGAACTCGACGAAGCGCGGGCAGGCCTGGGTGACCAGCGAGAGGTTCGGCGCGGCGGCGAAGGCATCCTCGTAGGCGCGGGAGGTGACGGTGCCGGCGGTGGCGATCACGCCCACGCGATGGTTGCGGGTCGCGGCCACCGCACGGCGCACGGCCGGCTGGATGACCTCGACGACCGGGACGTCGTACCGCTCGCGGGCATCGCGCAGCACCGCCGCCGACGCCGTATTGCAGGCGATGACCAGCATCTTCACGCCGTGCCCGACGAGCTCGTCCATGATCTCCAGCGCGAGGGAGCGCACCTCGGCGATGGAGCGGGGGCCGTAGGGGCCGTGCTCGGTGTCGCCGAGGTAGACCAGCTCCTCCTGCGGCAGCTGGTCGAGGACGGCGCGGGCGACGGTGAGCCCGCCCACCCCGGAGTCGAAGATCCCGATCGGCGCGTTGTTCATCCGGGCAAGGCTAATGTTCGCGGGCCCTCGGGGCAGTGACGGCACGCTCAGTGCGGGCCGTGTCACAGACCACCTGCTCATGCGCTGGTCGCGCCCCGCTCAATCGAGCGCGCGCAGCAGGCTCTCCTGCAGCCAGGACAGCAGCTCGTACACGGCGATGACGATGTCCGCGCTGACGTGCTCGTCGTCCTCGACGGCGGCGCCCTCGACCCGTTCGCCGATCTGCTGCAGCATCCGCACGGTGTCGAAGTCGCCGTCGCGCTGGAGGTCCAGCCGGTCCGCGAGCACGATCCGCACGTCGTTCAGCGCCCGGAGCACCACCAGGGCGTCCTCCTCGTCCAGGACGACCTCGCTGTGATCGGGCCCGGCGGCATCGAGGACGGCCATCACCCGCCGCAGATCGGCGAGCTTGCCCTCGGCGAGGTGCTGCTGCCCCAGCCGGCGGTACTCGGCCGCGAGCTCGGTGTCCTCGGAGGCGGCGGGGAACAGGCGCTTCACGGCGGAATCGGAGGGCTCGCGGGCGTCCCGGCCGGCGAACTCCGCCTCGAGCCGGCGCAGCGGATCCTCGCTGTCGGCCGCGCGGCGCAGCACCCCGGCATCCGCCTCGATGCCCAGGTCCGCGCGGATCAGGTCCGCGGTCTCCTGGGCGACCTGGGCGATGATCGCCTTCTCCTCGCCGTCGAGCCGGCAGGCGAGGCTGCCGTCCTCGCGGCGGCGGAACGCATGCGCCATCAGTCCTGCCCTGCCCTCTCCAGCGTGGCCCGCAGCCCGAAGGAGTGCATGGCCTGCACGTCGGTCTCGACCCGCTCCCGGCTCCCGCGCGAGACGATCGCGCGCCCCTCCTCGTGGACCTGCATCATGAGCTGCTCGGCGACCACGCGGGAGTAGCCGAAGTAGCGGCGAAAGACGAACACGACGTAGCTCATGAGGTTCACGGGATCGTTCCAGACCACGGTGCACCAGGGTCCGTCGGCCTGCAGGTCGGTCCCCGCCGCGGCGGAGGGGTCGGTGCGAGAGCCCGTGGCGGGATCCACCCGCGGCACCTCGACCGCCATGCGTGCTCCTCCTGTGTCCTGCGCTGCGTCTTCGTCCCGCGCTGCTGACGCGGCATCGGCCGCTGTCGCGACGCGGTGGCACCCGAGTCTACGGGGCGTGCCGCGTCCACCGCCCCTCCCGGCACGCATTACGGTGGACTCTGTGACTTCTGCCCTGCTCACCGACCTCTACGAGCTGACCATGCTGGAGGCCGCCCGTGAGGCCGGCACCGCCTCGCGGCGCTGCGTCTTCGAGGTGTTCACCCGCTCCCTCCCGGAGGGTCGCCGCTACGGCGCGCTCGCCGGCACCGGCCGCGTCCTCGACGCGATCGCCGACTTCCGCTTCGACGACGCCGATCTGCGTGCCCTGCGCCGCACGGGCGCGCTCTCCGAGGCCACCCTCGAGCACCTCGCCGAGTACCGCTTCACGGGGGACGTGCACGGCTACGAGGAGGGCGAGCTGTTCTTCCCCGGCTCCCCCGTGCTGCGCATCGAGGGCACCTTCGAGAACGCTGTGCTGCTGGAGACCGTGGTGCTCTCGATCCTCAACCACGACAGCGGCGTCGCCTCGGCCGGGTCGCGGATGGTCACCGCCGCACGGGGGCGTCCCTGCATCGAGATGGGCGGCCGCCGGGTGCACGAGGACGCCGCGATCGCCGCCGCCCGCGCCGCCTACGTGGTGGGCTTCGACTCCACCTCCAACCTCGCCGCCGCAGCGCACTACCGGATCCCCGTCCGGGGCACCTCCGCGCATGCCTTCACCCTGCTCTTCGACACCGAGGAGGAGGCGTTCCGCGCCCAGCTGGCCGCCCAGGGGACGGGCACCACCGTGCTGGTGGACACCTATGACGTGGAGACCGCGGTGCGCACCGCGGTGGAGCTCGCCGGTCCCGAGCTCGGCGCCGTGCGCCTGGACTCCGGGGACCTCGGCGAGCAGTCTCGACGGGTGCGGGAGCTGCTGGACTCCCTGGGGGCGACGGACACCCGCGTCACCGCCACCGGTGACCTGGACGAGTACCGGCTCGAGGAGCTCGCCGGCGCCCCGCTGGACGGCTACGGGATCGGCACCCGCCTGGTCACCGGCGGCGGCAGCCCCGCCCCCGGCTTCGTCTACAAGCTCGTGGAGCGGGAGGGGTCCGACGGGCAGATGCACCCCGTGGGCAAGCAGTCCCGGGACAAGGCCACCCTCGGCGCAGGCAAGCGCGCCTTCCGCCTGCGCGTGGGCGAGCGCGCCCACGCGGAGCTGGTGCTGCCGGGCGAGGCGCAGATCGCCGAGTTCGAGCGCGAGCTGGTGGCGGAGCTGACCAGCGGCGCGGCGAACCCGGACTGGCAGCGCACCAGCCTGCGCCCGCTGCAGCGGCCGCTGATCCTCGGTGGGGAGATCGTCGAGGACCTGCGCCCGCCCGCGCGTGTGGAGGCCGCCCGGGCCCGCCATGCGGCCTCGCTCGCGGAGCTGGGCCTCGAGGCCGCCGACGGGCCCGACGGCCCGGTCGCGATCGAGACCGTCACCGACGGCGTGGAGGCCGCGCGGGTGCTGGGCTGAGGCCTCCGTCGACGCGCCGTGCGGCGGCCTCGCCGCGCGTCAGCGCCGGCCCACGAACCACCCGCGGACGATGTCGATGCGGGCCTGGATCTGCTCGGCGCTGGCCTGCGCCACGGCCGGTCCCCCGCTGCGCGAGCGCAGCGTGTTGTGCACCGAGCCGTGCGGGGAGCCCGACTTCTTCGACCAGGCGGAGACCAGGGTGCTGAGCTCCTTGCGCAGCTCCATGAGCCGGCGGTGGTCCACCACGCCGGGCGTCTGCGCCGGCGCGGGCCCGCTCTTCTGACGCCGCTCCTGCTGCTGGGCCTGCTGCTGCTGGAGGACGGTGCGCATCTGATCGGCGTCCAGCAGGCCCGGGATCCCCAGGAACTCCTGCTCGTCCTCGCTGCCGATCATGCCGCCGGCGCCGTACTCGCCGCCGTCGAAGAGCACCCGGTCGAAGGAGGCCTCGGACTCCAGCGCCTCGAAGGACATCTCCAGCTGATCGCTGGTCTGCTCGGGGCGGTTGGCCTGCTCGATGAGGCTCTCGTCGAGCCCCGTCTCCGGGTCGCCGGTCTTGGGGCGGCGGTCCAGCACGTGGTCCCGCTCCGCCTCGAGCTCCGCCGCGTGGGCCATGAGGATCGGGACCGTGGGCAGGAAGACGCTCGCGGTCTCGCCGCGGGTCCGCGAGCGCACGAAGCGCCCCACGGCCTGCGCGAAGAACATCGGTGTGGAGGTCGAGGTGGCGTAGACGCCCACGGCCAGGCGGGGCACGTCCACGCCCTCGGAGACCATGCGGACGGCCACCATCCAGCGGTCCGTCGAGGCGGAGAACTCCTCGATGCGCGCGCCGGCGCCGGCGTCGTCGGAGAGCACCACGGTGGGGTCCTCGCCGCAGATCTCCCGCAGCGTCGCGGCATAGGCGCGCGCGGCCTTCTGATCGGTGGCGATGACCAGTCCGCCGGCGTCGGGGACGTGGCGGCGCACCTCGGTCAGGCGGCGGTCCGCGGCCGAGAGCACCGATTGGATCCACTCCCCCGCCGGGTCCAGCGCGGTGCGCCAGGCCTGCTGGGTGATGTCCTTCGTCTCGAGCGCGCCCAGCTGCGCGGAGACCTCGTCCCCGGTCTTGGTGCGCCAGTGCATGCGGCCCGAGTAGGTCATGAACAGCACGGGGCGCACCACGTGGTCGCGCAGCGCCTCGCCATAGCCGTAGGTGTAGTCGGCCTTCGAACGGGCGAAGCCCTCGCCGTCCTCCTCGTAGGTCACGAAGGGGATCTCGGAGTCGTCGGAGCGGAAGGGCGTGCCGGTCAGGGCCAGGCGGCGCGTGGCGGGATCGAAGGCCTCGCGCACGCCGTCGCCCCAGGTGCGCGAGTCCCCGGCGTGGTGGATCTCGTCGAGGATCACCAGGGTGCGCTCGGCCTCGGTGCGGGCGCGGTGCAGCGCCGGGTGCATGCCGATCTGCGCGTAGGTCACCGCGACGCCCTGGTAATGGGAGCCGTGGGCACCCTGGGCGTTGGAGAAGTTCGGGTCCAGCGAGATGCCCACGCGCGCAGCGGCATCGGCCCACTGGGTCTTCAGGTGCTCGGTGGGAGCCACCACGGTCACCCGGCGGACGGTGCCCTCGGAGAGCAGACCCGCAGCGACCTGGAGGGCGAAGGTGGTCTTGCCGGCGCCGGGGGTCGCGACCGCGAGGAAGTCCTTCGGCGCGGTGCTGCGGTAGAGCTCGAGCGCCTCGGACTGCCAGGCTCGGAGCTTCGGGACGGTGCCCCAGGCCGCCCGTTCCGGGTAGGCCACGGGCAGCGATCGCGCGGCCGCCTCGGAGGGCTGGCGGGGATCGCTCGCGGAGAACAGGGAAGGAGTGGTATTCACGGCGTGGACCACCGTACCGCCGCGGTCCGACGACCCGCCGGAGCGACCGATGTGAGGAAGTCGCGCCCCGACGCCGACCTCAGCGACGGCCCCCGAAGAAGCCGCGGAAGCCGCCGCGGCCGGATCCGCCCGACCCGCCGGAGTCGCCGTCGCCGCCGTCCCGCGGGGCGCGCATGCCCTCGTAGATCTCCTTGCACTCGGGGCAGACCGGGTACTTCTCGGGATCGCGCCCGGGCACCCAGACCTTCCCGCACAGCGCGATCACGGGAGTGCCGCCCAGAGCGGCCTGCGTGATCTTGTCCTTGCGCACGTAGTGGGCGTACCGGTCGTGATCACCGTCGTCGGTGGTCTGCTCCTTCTCCTGGAGCTGACGGTCCAGCACCGCGGTGCTGCCCGGGGCGGCGCCGGGGTCGTCGGCGTAGGGGTCCATCCGGGACGGGTCGGACGTGGAGGACATGGCACACTCCCTGAATCGATGTCGGGCTCCCCAGAGCCTAGCGGCCCTGCCTCCGAGGAGTCAGGCGCGCCCGCTGGGACAATCGGCCGATGGACGCTGCCATGGACTTCCTCCGCCGCCTCCCCGACGAGATCCGCGAGGCGGGCGGCTCGCTGCCCGGCCGCCTGGGCCTGGTGGTCCTCGCCCTCGCGGCGAACCTCGGCTTCTACCTCCCCTCCATCCCGGACGGGACGCCGGGGCTCGGACTCCCCGGGCTCGACAAGCTCGTGCACCTGCTCGTCTTCGCCCTCACGGTCTGGGCCGCCGGGCGCCTGCTGGCCCCGCTCCGGCGCTTCCCGATGGGCTGGGTGGTGATCGTCGCCCTCGCCCATGCCCTGTTCATCGAGCTGTTCCAGCTGGTGCTGCTGCCCCAGCGCGGGGCCGAGGGCGCCGACCTCGTGGTCGATGCGATCGGCATCGCGCTGGGCGTGGGAGCGTGGATGCTCGAGCGCCGACGCTCGCTGCGCGAGGATCCGTACCCGCTCGAGGACGACGAGATGGAGGCGGAGCACGTCCCGGAGGACGCGGCCGGCCCTCCGCGCTGAGCGGACGTCGGCGGCACGGCCCCGCCGGCTCAGCGCAGACGTGCTCCCGGGTTCGGCGCCGCGGCCAGCAGGCGCCGTGTGTACTCGTCCTGCGGATCGTCGATGACCGAGCGGCTCTCGCCGGCCTCGACCACCTTTCCGTGGTGCATGACCATCACCTCGTCGGAATAGCGCCGTGCGCTGCCCAGATCGTGGGTGATGTAGAGGACGGCGAGATCCTCGTCCCGTCGCAGGGCGTCGATGAGGTCCAGCATCTCCTTGCGGATCGTCACGTCGAGCATCGAGACCGGCTCGTCGGCGATGAGGACCTTCGGGGAGGCGGCGAGCGCCCGGGCGAAGGAGACCCGCTGACGCTCCCCGCCGGAGAGCTCGTGCGGGAAGCGGTCGAGGTACCGCTCGGCCGGGGTCAGCCCGACTCTCTCGAGCAGCGCCAGGCATCGTTCGTGGACCGCCTCCGCGGTGCGCACGTCCTGGTGGATCCGCACCGCCCGCCCCAGCGTGTACTCGATCCGACGCAGCGGGTTCAGCGAGGCGAAGGGGTCCTGGAGGGTCAGCTGCACATCCCCCACGTACTCCCGGTGGCTCATGCGCCCCGCGGAGAGCACCTCGGTGCCCTCGAGCAGGATCTCTCCCGCGGTGACGGGGATGAGACGGGCGAGCATCCGCCCCAGCGTGGACTTCCCCGACCCGCTCTGACCCACCAGGGCGGTGACCCGTCCCGCGGCGAGCACGATCGAGACGTCGTCGACCGCGCGCATCCGCTGCTGGCGCCGCAGCAGGCCGCTGCGCGCGCCGACCGGGTACTCCTTGACGAGGTTCCGCCCCTCGAGGACGACGGCGGGCCCGGCGGCCGCGCCGGGAGCGGTGGTCGTGTCGGTGGTGGTCATGCGAGGCTCCCCAGTTCTTCGAGCGAGGACAGCAGGTTCTTCGTGTACTGATGCCCGGGCTCCCGGTAGAGGTCGCGGGCCGGGCCGTACTCGACCAGGTGGCCGCGGCGCATGACCGCGACGGAATCGGAGATCTCCAGCAGCAGCGCCAGGTCATGGGTGGTGAACACGATCGCGAAGCCGTACTCCTCGCGCAGCCGCACGATCTGGTCCAGGACGTCGCGCTGCACCAGCAGGTCCAGGGCCGTGGTGGGCTCGTCCATGAAGATCACGTCCGGCTCCAGCACCAGGGCGATGGCGATCGCGACGCGCTGCTTCATGCCGCCGGAGAGCTCGTGCGGGTAGGCGTCGATGCGATCCGCCGGGATCCCGACGCGCTCGAGGTGCTCCCCCGCGATCTCGGTGCGCCGAGCGGGCGGAAGCCCCGGTCGGTGCACACGGATCACGTCGTCGAACTGGGCACGGATGGAGGTCACGGGGTTGAGGGCGTTCATCGCGCTCTGGAACACCACCGCGATCTCGTTCCATCGCAGCGCCCGGAGCCCCTGGTCCTCGAGCCGGAGCAGGTCCGTGGGGGTGCCGTCGTCCGCGCGATAGACGATCGAGCCGCCGGCGACCTCCGCCGGGGGCCGCAGCAGCCGCGTGATCGCGTTGGTGAGCGTGGACTTCCCGGACCCCGACTCCCCGGCCAGACCCAGGATCTCCCCGCGGCGGAGGGTGAGCGAGACGTCCTGCACGGCGTGCACCGTGCCGAAGGCCGTGGGGTAGTCGACCCGCAGGGAGTCGACCTCGATGATCGGTGATCCCGGCATCGGGGAGGTCCGCAGGCACGGGGCGAGTTCGGGTTCGTCCGCTCGATCAAACTCCGGGTGGGCGGCGGTCCGCTCCGCCGTCTCGTCATTCCCGGGCCCCGCCGGACTGTCGTTCTCGGCGAGCGTCTCCGCGACCCCGGAGAGCTCGGCCTCCGCTCCGGCGGCCACGGCCGCCGCGGCGCGCCGGCCGGAGCGACCGGGTCGGGTCGCGGAGCCGGTGCGGAGCCGGGGGTTGGAGTACTCGTCGATCGCGAAGTTGATCAGCGCGAGCCCCGCACCGACCACCGCGATCGCGAGGCCCGGCGGCACGTACCACCACCAGGCACCGGACAGCAGCGCCTGCGAGTTCTGCGCGAAGTAGAGCATCGAGCCCCAGCTCGTGGTGGTCAGCGAGCCGAGGCCCAGGAAGGCGAGCCCGGCCTCGGCGAGGATGCCCCCGATGACCGAGAACAGGAAGCCCGAGGCGACCAGCGGCAGCATGTTGGGCAGCACCTCGAAGAACATGATGCGGGCGCGGCTCTCGCCCGTCCCCCGGGCCGCCTCGACGAACTCCCGGTTGCGCAGCGAGAGGGTCTGGGCCCGGATGACCCGTGCCGATCCCGCCCAGGAGGTGATCGCGATGACCACCGCGATCGACAACAGCCCGCGCGAGGGCAGATAGCCCGTGAGCACGATGAGCAGCGGCATGCCGGGGATCACCAGGAACACCGCGGTGAGGATGTACAGCAGGTCGTCGGCGACGCCGCGGAGGTATCCGCCCAGCAGGCCCACGGCCACGGACACCACCTGCGAGACGACCCCCGCGACCAGACCCACCAGCAGCGAGGTCCGCGCGCCGGTCATGAACTGGGAGAAGACGTCCTGGCCGGTCTGCGTGGTGCCCAGCCAGTGCCGTCCCGACGGCGGCTCCAGCATGTCGAAGGAGGTCTGGTTCGGGTCGTACCGCGCGATGAACGGACCGACCACGGCGATCACGACGAAGGCGACCACGATGGCGAGTCCGGCGCGGACCTTCCCGCTGCGCGGGATCAGGGTGGAGATGGACATGGCTCAGGCCCCCTGCCGGGTACGAGGATCGAGGACGACGTAGGCCGCATCGGCGATGAGGTTCGCCGCGATGACGGCCAGCGAGATGATGAGGAACAGCCCCTGCATGAGCGGGAAGTCCTGGGCGGAGACCGCCTGGAACAGCGTGTAGCCGAGGCCCGGATAGTTGAAGATCACCTCGGTGAGCATCGATCCGCCGACGACGGCGCCGAGCGCGAGGGCGAAGCCGGTGATGCTGGGGAGGATGGCGTTGCGGGCGGCATAGCCGAACAGCACCGTGCGGCGCGGCAGTCCCTTCGCCTCGGCCATCGACACGTAGTCCTCGCCGAGGACGGTCACGGTCATGTTGCGCATCTGCAGCACCCAGCCCGCGAAGGAGCCGATCACGATCGTCAGCGCCGGCAGCGCCGCGTGGTACAGCACCGATCCGATGAAGGGCAGCGCCAGCTCGGGGAACATCGTGCGGTCGTAGCCGCCCGCATAGGGGAACCACCCCAGCGTGACCGCGAGGAGCAGCACCAGGATCAGCGCCATCCAGAAGTACGGGATCGCGTTGAGGAAGGTGAGGGCCGGGAGCACATGGTCGGACCAGGTGCCGCGCCGCCAGGCGAGGAGCACGCCCAGCCCCGTGCCCAGCAGGAAGCTGATCACGGTGGCGACCCCCACCAGGCCCAGGGTCCAGGGCATGGCCCCGGAGATGATGTCGCTGACCGGCACCGGGAAGTGGCTCAGCGACACCCCCAGGTCGAGGCGCGCGAGGTCGCCGAGATAGGCGAGGTACTGGACGAGCAGCGGGTCGTCGGTGATGCCGAACTGCGCCTTGATCGCCTCCGCGGCCTCCGGGGTGAGCTGCCCTTCGGAGGCCGCGATGAGGACCTGGACGGGATCACCCGGCATCAGGCGGGGGATCAGGAAGTTCAGGGTCAGCGCGGCCCAGGCGATGAAGGCGTACAGGGCGAGCTTCTTCAGCAGGAATCTCATGGTCTCTCTCCCTCAGCTGCCGGTCCGGGTCAGGCGGTGCAGGATCATGACGCGCGATCCCGCCTCGACCGGGGAGCCCAGCGCGTACGGATCCTCCGCGCTGGGGAAGCCGGTCCAGTCCGCGGTGTTGTAGTTGAACCAGTTCGGCGCGATGACGATCGGCAGCACGGGGAGCCGCTCGACCATGAGGTGCTGGAGGCCGGCCAGCGCCTCGCGCTGGACCTCCGGGTCCTCGGTCGTCGAGTACTCGCTCAGCAGCTCGTCGCTCTCCTCGTCGTACCAGCGCTGGAAGTTCGCGGTGACGGGCTCGCCGTCGTCGCTGCGGTACTCGGAGGAGAGCAGCGCGCGGTACAGGTACCACGGGTTCTGCCCGGCAGCGGCGGTGGTGATCGTGACGTCGTAGTTCCCGCTCCGGTGGGCCTCCACCCAGTTCTCGAAGGAGATCCCGCGCGGGGTCAGCTCGACCCCGATCCGGCGCAGCTGGGTGCCCAGGATCTGGGCGACGGTGACCCAGTCGTTGTAGGTCGAGGGGATCTGCAGCGGGAACGACAGCGGCGTCCCGTCGGGCGCGACCCGGATCCCGTCCTCCCCCGCCTCGTATCCCGCCGCGTCGAGGAGTCGGTTCGCCTCGTCGAGGTCGACCGCGAACTCGAGATCCTGGAACTCCTCGGCGATGTACTCCTCGAAGGTGGGTCGGGGAAGGCCCGTCGGATGCGGCGGCCCGAAGTAGTTCATGTAGGCGACCTCCGCGATCTCGAGGCGATCCACCGCGAGGCTGATGGCGCGCCGCAGGTCCAGGTCCTGCCACAGCTCGCGCTCGAGATTGAGGGTGAGGTTCACGACCCCGGCGCCCGGGTACCAGTAGCCGCGGTGCTCGGGATCGTGGCCGACGAAGACCTTGTCGATGTTCGAGATGAAGCCGCCGGACCAGTCCAGCTCGCCGGCCTGGAGCGCGGTGTTCATCGTCTGCGTGGTGAAGGACGGGAAGGCCAGACGGCGGGGCTCGAACTCCTCGGCCGCCCAGTGCTCGTCGTTGCGCACGAAGGTGTAGAGCTGGTCCGAGAACCGTTCGAGCCGGTAGGGGCCGCTGCCCATGGGCTCGGCGATCTGCTCGGCCCCGGGGTCGAAGGTGGAGAACACGTGCTCGGGGACGATCGGCCGGCTGCAGACGTCGGCCTGCTGCACGAAGGTCGGCGTCGAGAAGGAGATCTCGACCGTCGTCGCGTCGAGGGCGGTGGCCCCTGCCACGGCGAGGGCCAGGCCGTTGGTCGCCGGATTGTCGCGGATCATCTCGTAGGTGAAGACGACGTCCTCCGCGTCGAGCACCTCGCCGTCGGTCCAGCGGACGTCATCGCGCAGGTGGACCGTCAGGACGGTCCCGTCCTCGTTCCAGGCGACCTCGGTGGCGAGCCAGGGCACGGGATTCTCGGCGTCCATCGGCGAGGACAGCTGCAGCGTCTCGTAGATCAGTCCGTGCGGCCCCTGCAGGGACCCTGCCGCATACGGATTGAAGCTGGGCTGGAAGGTCGTCGCATCGTTGGCGTGGATCCGCACCGGGAGGTCCTCCGTCGAGGTCTCCGGTGCCGAGCAGCCCACCAGTGCGGTGCCTCCGGCGACGCCGGCGGAGCCGAGCAGCAGGGCACGGCGACTGACTTCTGGGGTCATGGCATGGGTCCTTCTCCTGAGTCGTGACCGCGGCGTCGTCGTCCGCGGTCGGGGCCTGCGGGGCGCAGGTGGCCGGGGCGCAGGGCAGGGAGAGGAGCAGGAGCCGGGACCCGGGTCCTCGCGCGACCCCTGATGTGCGCCCGTGTGCGTCGAACGCTCAGCAGCGTCCGTGCGGGTGTGCGCTCGCGCCGGGGAGGAGGCTCCTCGCCGAGCTCGCTGCCCGCCGATCGCTCCGTGCAGGGTGCGCGCAGGGGCGCGGTCCTCCGGTCCGGAGATGGCCGTGATCAGGCCTCGGGCGATCGTGTGACGCGAACAACATGCCTGCAACCTACACAGGTTCAGGCAATTACGTAACCCGGTTGCACAAAGAAGTGCTCCGACGTCTCACCCAAGGTCCGGGCGCCACCTGACAACCGTCGACGAAATGTCCGTTGTGCACCCTGCAGGGAACAGCAGGTGCCGGCGATCCGTGACGCAGGGCTCCTCCGAGCGGGAGGGGGGCGCCCCGTCGCGCAGCACGGACATCCGACCCCTGGTGGTCCGCGGGCTCAGCCCTCGAGCGTGATCTCGTCCGCGTAGACGGCGGTCATCGTGCCCGTGATGGTGTCCACGGTGCCCGCCTCCTCGCGCGCCACCTGCTCCACCGCGCTCGCGACCGCCTTGGTGACCCCGTCGTGGAAGACGCTGGGCACGATGTAGGTGGGGTTGAGCTCCTCCGCGGTGACCACATCGGCCAGGGCCCGCGCCGCGGCGAGGAGCATGCGGTCGCTGACGCGGGTGGCGTGGGCGTCCAGCAGCCCGCGGAACACGCCCGGGAAGGCGAGGACGTTGTTGATCTGATTGGCGAAGTCGCTGCGCCCGGTGGCGACCACCTCGGCGTGCTTGACGGCCTCCGAGGGGTCGATCTCCGGGGTGGGGTTGGCCATCGCGAAGACGATCGAACGATCGGCCATGGTCGCCACGTCCGCGGCGGTGAGGATGTTGCCGGCGCTGACGCCGATGAAGACGTCGGCCCCTGCGACCGCGTCACGGAGGGTGCCGGTGAGGCCGCGCGGATTCGTCACCTCCGCGATCCAGGGAAGGCGGCCGGTGAGCTCGGTCCGCCCCTCGTGGACGATCCCGTCGATGTCGGTGACCACCACGTCGCGGGCCCCGGCCGCGCGCAGCAGGCGCAGGATCGCGGTGCCCGCCGCGCCGGCGCCGGAGAGCACGATCCGGGCGGAGGCGACGTCCTTGTCGACCACGCGCAGGGCGTTGCGCAGCGCGGCCACCACGACGATCGCGGTGCCGTGCTGGTCGTCGTGGAAGACGGGGATGTCCAGCTCCGCGCGCAGCCGGTCCTCGATCTCGAAGCAGCGCGGGGCGGAGATGTCCTCGAGGTTGATGCCCGCGAAGACCGGGGCGATCGCCTTGACGTGGGCGACGATGTCGTCCACCGAATGGGCGTCCAGGCAGATGGGGAAGGCATCGATGCCGGCGAAGCGCTTGAACAGCGCGGCCTTGCCCTCCATGACGGGCATCGCGGCGAGCGGCCCCAGGTCGCCCAGGCCGAGGATGGCGGAGCCGTCGGAGACCACCGCGACGGTGTTGCGCTTGATGGTCAGCCGGCGGGCGTCCTCGGGATTCTCGGCGATGGCCTTCACCACCCGGGCCACGCCCGGGGTGTAGATCATCGAGAGGTCGTCGCGGTGGCGGATCGGGAGCTTCGACTCCACCGTGAGCTTGCCGCCGAGGTGGGCGAGGAAGGTGCGGTCGGAGACCTTGCCCAGCTCGACCCCCTCGAGCCCCTGCAGCTCCTCGACGACCTCCATCGCGTGATCGTGCCCGGCGGTCAGCACGGTGATGTCCGCGCGCATCCGCTCGGGCCCCGAGGCGGAGACGTCGAGAGCGGTGACCGTGGCCCCGCGGCTCTCGATGCTCGCGGTGATGTCGCTGACGGCGGCGGAGCGGGCGGCGAACTCGAGTCGGATCGTGATGGAGTAGCTCACGGTGGGCATCGGTGACATGCACCACACCCTACCGATGCGCCCGGCCTGCCCGCGGGAGGACGCGCGCGGGCCCGCACCAGGACGGGCCCCCGCGAGGACGCGAGGGCTCCGTCCGGCGTCAGTCCGTGTACGGCTCGACGTCGTCGGCGTAGCGCTCCCACAGCCGCAGCGCGGCGGAGACCTGCTGCGCGTAGCGCTCGGGGTGGGCGGAGGCCTGGACCGTCTGCGCGGCCGCCCCGGGATCGGCGTGACGATAGTTCGGCACCGCCTGGAGCAGTCCGGGCGCCTCGGAGTGGTCGCCCAGGCCCAGGAAGGCGTCGATCGCCTTCTTCTTGTGCCGCACCTCGGCGGCCGAGCCCCAGCCCATCGAGGGACGCTGCTGGAAGAGGCCGCCGGAGTCGAGGTCGACGGCGGGCTCGTAGTTGTACAGCCAGGACTCGACGATCGCGGTGCTCAGGGCGATGCAGGCCGCTTCCTTCCCCAGCTCGTGCCCGCGGACCACCGCGATGATGAACCGGGCGTTCTGGATCTGCCAGCGATCCATGCCGTCGATCAGGAAGCCCTCGCGCGTCTCGGCGCGGGTCATGAACTCCTCGGTCCAGGTCTCGTCCGCCGCGCGGGCGGGGGCGAGGCTCCCGAGGGTCGCGAGCGAGGCGGCACCGAGCACACCGGCGGCGACGAGGGAGCGCCGCGTCAGCGGCGAGGTGGAGGTGGAGGTCATGCGGGCCATCCTTGTCAGGTGAGGCGGGGGCGGAAGCCCCCGGTCGGTCGGGCCGTGCCACCGTAGGGGCCGACCCCGGTCGCAGGGAACAGCCACCTCGCGGGGCCCGAGCGGCCTCCGGCGGGGTGCTTGAACCGTCCATGACCGCAGCAGGGGCCGGAGCTGACCCGGACCGGCAGGGGTGTCCTCACCGGTCGCGGCGCGGTCGGGGCGTCCGGGGCGCCCGGGCGAGCCCCGTCGCGGGGCGCGCAGCGACCCGGCGGGTAAAAAGTGTGCTCGTGAGCGCCCGCACGCCCCGCACGGGACCTGCGTCACGCCGCGGCACCCTGCTCGGTGGCCCGCGCCACAGGAGCCGCGCTCAGGAGGCGAGGTCGGCGATGGCCTTGCGCACCCGCTTGTCGGAGACGGTCTGCCGCGTGCCGAGGGTCTGCGCGAACAGGCTCACCCGCAGCTCCTCGAGCATCCAGTCGATCTCCTGCACGTCCGGGTCGGTGCGTCGCCGTGCGGAGAGCGCGGCGCGGCGCGTGGCCCAGTACTGCTCGAGGTCGCCGATCTGCCAGGCCAGCTGCTCGTCACGTCGCGGGTTCTCCGGCAGCTTCTCCAGGCGCAGCAGATCCGCCTCGAGGTAGCGGCGCAGGTCCGGCAGGCGCTCCGTGCCCGTGCGGCCGATGAATCCCTCGGCCAGCAGGCCGGCGGCGTGCTCGCGGATCTGCGTGAGGTGGGACAGCACCGCCAGCGAGGTGGCGCGGCTCAGCTCCCGCTGGAGCCTCGCGTTCATCGCCAGGGCCGCGGCGGCGTCCTTCACCGCCTGCGCGGCCAGGGCGTCGTGCTCGGCGCGGACCCGCTCCAGCAGCGCCTCGTACTCGGTGCGGCTGCGCACCTGCGCGGCGCCCGCGAGGTGCAGCGTGGCGGCGAGGGAGGCGTCGGCCAGCAGCGCGGAGGTGGAGGCGTAGGAGGAGCCGGAGACGGCGAGCTTGGTGGGATTGGGCAGGGCGTTCAGCACGCCGCCGAGATCCGCGCCGAGGTCACGGTCCAGCAGCGCGATGACTCCCTCGCGGTGCGCGAGGTGCTGCTCGTCGGCGGTGGCGAGGACGGCGAGGTCCACGCGGTCCAGGCGTCCGTCGGCCCCGCGCCGAGCGAGGAGCGCCGGGTAGCCGGTGACCTTCAGCCCGCCGACGGTGGACTCGTGCACCGCGGGCACCCCCTGCGCGGGGAAGCCGGGCAGGTCCCGGCGGGCGAGGTCGTCGGACTGTGCGGAGACCGAGGCGTCGACCCGCTTCTTCAGTCGCTGCCGGAGCGCGAGGAGATCGTCCCCGGCCCCGACCTCACGGCCCGCGTCGTCGACCACCCGGAAGTGCATGCGCAGATGGGCGGGCAGCTTGCCGAGGTCGAACTCGGGTCCGTACAGCGGCAGGTCCTCGGGCACGCCGGGCAGGGCCACGAGCTCGTCGGCGACCGCCTCGAGGAAGACCTCCCCGGCATCCGGGTCGTCGTCGTGGAGCGTCGCCGCGACCGCCTTGGCGCGCTCGGGAGCGGGGACCAGGTGACGGCGGATCGGCTTGGGCAGGGAGCGGATCAGCTCGGTGACCAGCTCCTCCCGCATCCCGGGCACCAGCCAGTCGAAGCCGCGATCGGCTAGGCGGTTCAGCACCGCCAGGGGGATGGTGGCGGTGACGCCGTCGGCGCCCTTCGCCCCCACCTCGCCGAAGGAGTAGCTCAGCGGCAGGGTGATGTCGCCCTGCACCCAGGTGTCGGGGAAGTCGGCCTGGATGGCCTCGCGGGTGCCGTCGTCGGCGACCAGCAGGTCCTGCTCGGTGAGAGTGAGCAGGTCGGGGGTCTCGTGGCGCTGCTTCTTCCACCAGGTGTCGAAGTGGCGGCCGGAGACGACCTCGGCCGGGACGCGCTGGTCGTAGAAGCGGAACAGCTGCTCGTCGGAGACCAGGAGGTCCCGCCGGCGGGTCTTGGCCTCGAGCTCCTCGAGCTGGGCCATCAGGGCGCGGTTGTCGCGGAAGAAGTGGTGGCGGGTGCGCCAGTCCCCCTCGATGAGCGCGTTCTGCACGAAGATCTCCCGCGCGGCCTCGGGGTCGATGCGGCCGTAGCCGACCACGCGGTCCGCGACCAGCGGCACCCCGTAGAGGGTGACCTTCTCGTGCGCCATCGCCGAGGAGCGCTTGGAGGACCAGTGGGGCTCGGAGTGGCTGCGCTTGACGACGTGCGCACCGGTCTCCTCCGCCCAGGCAGGGTCGATCCGAGCGGCGGTGCGTCCCCACAGCCGGGAGGTCTCCACCAGCTCGGCGACCATCACGAAGTCCGGGCGCTTCTTGGCCAGCGCGCTGCCGGGCCACAGCGCGAAGCGGGCACCGCGGGCCCCGGAGTACTCGCGGGTGCGGTCGTCGAGCAGGCCCACGTGGCTGAGCAGCCCGGCCAGCAGGGACTGGTGGATCGCCTGCGGGGAGGCCTCGTTGTCGTTGGTGGACAGGCCGACGTCCTTGGCCATGTCGCGCAGCTGCGTGTGGAGGTCCCACCATTCGCGGATGCGCAGGTAGTGGAGGTGCTCGGCGCGGACCTCGCGGCGGAAGGCGCTCGAGGAGAGGGCCTTGCGCCGGTCCTGGAGGTGGTTCCAGAGGTTCAGGAAGGCCAGGAAGTCGCTGGTCTCGTCCTCGAAGCGCTTGTGCTTCTCCTTGGCCTGCTGCTCCTGACCCAGCGGCCGCTCGCGCGGATCCTGGATCGAGAGGGCGGCGACGATGACGAGCACCTCGCGCAGAGCGCCCAGGCGATCCGCCTCGATGAGCATGCGCGCCATCCGCGGATCCAGCGGGAAGCGGGCCAGGGTGCGGCCCACGCGGGTCAGCCGCCGCCCGCCCGGCTCGCGCGGGGCGTCCTCGATCGCGCCGAGCTCGTCGAGCAGGCGCACCCCGTCGGTGATAGCGCGGGAGGCGGGAGTCTCGACGAAGGGGAAGGACTCCACATCCCCCAGGCCCAGCGAGGTCATCAGCAGGACCACGGAGGCGAGCGAGGTGCGCAGGATCTCCGGCTCGGTGAACTCCGGCCGTCCCTCGAAGTCCTCCTCGGAGAACAGGCGGATCGCGATGCCGGGTGCCGTGCGGCCCGAGCGGCCCGCTCGCTGGTTCGCACTGGCCTGGGAGATCGGCTCGATCGGCAGGCGCTGGACCTTGGTGCGCTGGGAGTAGCGGGAGATGCGGGCCAGTCCCGCATCGATGACGTAGGTGATGCCGGGAACGGTCAGGGAGGTCTCGGCGACGTTCGTGGACAGGATGATGCGGCGGTACGTCCCCGCCGGCGGCGGGGAGAAGATCTTCTGCTGGTCCTGGGCGGAGAGCCGCCCGAACAGCGGCAGCACCTCCACGGGCAGCGCGGCCCTCCCCCGCGTGCCGCGCTGGAGATGGGTGGTGAGCGCCTCGGAGATCTCCCGGATCTCGCGCTCGCCGGGCAGGAAGACGAGCATGTCGCCGGGGCCCTCGGCGGCGAGCTCGTCGACCGCGTCGGTGATGGCCTGGGTGAGATCGCGCTCGATGGAGTGGATGTCCTCGAGCTCGTCCTCGTCGTCGACCTCCGCCTCGAGCACCAGCGGGCGGTAGCGGATCTCCACGGGATAGGTGCGCCCGGAGACCTCGATGATGGGCGCGGGCTCCGTCTCCCCGGAGGGGAGGACGTGCGCGAAGTGCTCGGCGAAGCGCTCGGGGTCGATGGTCGCCGAGGTGATGATGATCTTCAGGTCCGGGCGCTGGGGCAGGATCTGGCGCAGGTAGCCGAGGATGACGTCGATGTTCAGCGAGCGCTCGTGGGCCTCGTCGATGATGATCGCGTCGTAGCGCCGCAGGAGGCGGTCCCGGCCGATCTCCGCCAGCAGGATGCCGTCGGTCATGAGCTTCAGCCGCGTGCCGCGGCTGGTCTCCTTGGTGAAACGGACCTGGAAGCCGACGGTCCCCTCCCCCAGCTTCTCGCCGAGCTCGGAGGCGATGCGCTGGGCGACGGAGCGGGCGGCGATGCGGCGCGGCTGGGTGTGGCCGATGAGCGACCCGCCCTGCCCGTACCCCAGCTCGAGGAGCATCTTGGGGATCTGGGTGGTCTTGCCGGAGCCGGTGGCGCCGGCGATCACGACCACCTGGTGCTCCTCGATCGCCTTCTGGATGTCCTCGCGGCGCTGGGAGACGGGGAGGTCACCGGGGTAGGTGATGCGCGGGCCGGGGGTCGTGGAGGGCGTGGTCATGGCGGACCCACTCTACGTCCCCCTCGCACTCGGGGCTCGTGGATTCCGGCGTGGAGCGTTCACCTGCACACGGCGGTGGCTACGGTAGTCCGATGCTGCCCGAGGGTCTGTCCATGCTGTGGGAGTCCGACGATCCGGAGCTCGCGCTGCGCGATCGCTTCGGCCTCGCGGATCTCGCCGAGGCCGAGCGCTTCGTGCGCACCGTGCTCGCCGAGACCTGGGATCTGCGCGTCGCGTCCCTGCGGCGAGTGGTGATCAGCGATCACAACGCCCTGGCCTGGGTCACGGGCCCCGCGGGAGAGCTTGTCGTGAAGTGGTCGCGGGCGGTGCCATCGTTCCCGACGCTCGAGGCGTCGACGCGCCTGCTCGCGCACCTGGCCGCCCAGGGCATCCCCGTCGCCGCGCCGCTGCCGTCGCGGTCCGGCGAGGTCCGCACCGTGCTCGACGGACCGCGGGGCCCGCTGTCCGTGGCCGTACTGCCCGAGGTCTCCGGCGACTGGCTCGATGTCGCCGATCTCGCTGCGGTGCACGACACCGGGGCGGTGCTCGCCCGCCTCCACGCCGCGCTCGCCGGCGCGCCTCCGGAGCTCCGGGCGGCGCTGACCCCGTCGGCACCGGGGCCGACGGCACCACCGGGGCCGACGTCGGCCCCGGCGCCCGCGGCACGGCGACCCGCGGCGGAGGACCCGTCGGCCCACCTGTCCGCCGTCCTGGGCCGCTGGCTCGCGGAGTCCGACCCGGGCCGCGCACCCGCGGCCTCGCGCCGCCTGTCCGCGCTGCTGGCGGAGGCGCCGAGGCTCCGAGCGCCCGCGCAGCTGGTCCACCACGACATCCGCGCCGCCAACATCCTGATCAGGGATTCCCGGGTGGTGGCCGTGCTGGACCTGGACGAGGTGGAGCCGGCCGTGCGGGTGGACGACCTGGCGCGCGCCTCGACCTATCTGGCCACCCTCTTCCGGGACTGGGGGCCCACTCCCGCCGCCGCCCGCGGCGCGCTGCGGGCGGGCTACGAGACGGTCGCTCCCCTGGACCAGGAGGAGGCGGCGTGGCTCGAGATCCTCACCCTCTGGTACGGGATCATCGCCTTCCCCGCGCACGCGGAGCGGGAGCAGTCCGCTCCGGCGTCCTGAGCCTCGCTGCGGCGCCGGGTGCCCGGCGCCGGGCGCCCGGCGCCGGGCCGCGGCTCAGGCGCGCAGAGCCCGGTGGCCGACGGCGCCCAGCGGATCATCGGCCGGATACGCCGTGACCAGCATCAGGCCCATGCGCACGGCCCAGGCACGGGCCCGTGCCACCAGCGCCTCCCACACCGTGTCCTCCTCGATGCCGGTCCAGGACGCGGCCTCCCGGTAGGTCGCCAGCAGCGGCTGCGCCGGGCCGTGCAGCAGCAGGGCGCCGAGGTCGCTCGCGGGGTCGCCGCGGGTGGTGTCCCCCCAGTCGATGAGCACCGGGGCTCCGCCCACGGTCCGCGGCGGGACCACGACGTTGCCGGGGTGCGGGTCACCGTGCAGCAGCAGGGGCCTGCCCTCCCAGACCTCCGCGTCGAGGCCCTGCTCCCAGCGCTCCCGTGCCCGCCGGTCCTGCTCGATCGGCAGGCCGGCGCGCTCGAGGTCGATCCGGAACGCGTCCTCCCGGGTGGCCAGAGGCACCCCGCGCACCGGATTGGCCGCGATCTCCGGGGCCGGTCCGGAGTGCACCACGGCGAGCATGCGGGCGAGAGCCTGCGCGGTGGCCGATCGCACCTCCGCCGGGACCTCCGCGGCGGTGACCCCGTCGTACCAGGGCACCAGCACGGCGTCCTCCGCCGAGGCCAGCAGCTCGGGGACCCGCATCGGCAGGGACGCCCCGGCGCTGCGCAGCCGGCGCAGCACCGCCGTCTCCCGGTGCAGCAGCGGACGGGCGGCCTCGCGGCGCACAACCCGCAGCACGAGGGCTCGCCCCGCGAGCCGGCCCACCGGCCACAGCACGTTGTCCCAGCCCGCTCCGCGCGGCGTCTTCGCGATCTTCCACTCGACCCTCTCGAGCTCCGCCTCCCGCTCGGGGCGCAGTCGCGCGCACAGCAGTTCGACGCGCGAGAGGTTCACGGTGAGGTCGGAGGGCGGCGGAGCAGGGGCGACGGGCGGGGCCTCGGTCATCCGGCCACGGTAGGCGACCCGGGGACCGCGGGCAACGCACTATCGGCTGTCCTGGACAGGCCGGCCCTGGGCACGAGCCGACCATCCTCACGGCGGCGAGGGCAATCCGAGGCAATCGCCGCAGGTGGCGCTCATCACTCGATACGCTGATCGGCGGATGACTGGACGGCGGCCGCCGTCCTCGGGCGACGCGGCCCGCATCGACACAGGAGGCGCAGATGGCACGTATCGGCATCCAGCTCATGATGCTCAAGGACCACGTCGCGGAGCAGGGGATCACCCCCGTGCTGCAGCGGGTGAAGGAGACCGGCTTCGAGGTCGTGGAGGTCTCGCAGATCCCGATGACCGAGGAGAACGTGGCCGGCATGGAGGCCGCCCGCGAGAGCCTCGGCATCCAGTACGCCGCGATCTCGGCACGGACCTCCGCCCCCGCGGGCGGCGAGGGCATCACGCTGGAGAAGGACTTCGACCTCCACGTCGAGCACGCTCGGCGCCTGGGCACCTCGATGATCCGGATCGGGATGATGCCGCTGGGCGCGCTCGCCTCCACCGAGGCCTTCGACGCCTTCGCCGCGGAGGCCGACGGCTATGCCGTGCGCCTCGCCGAGGAGGGCATCGCGCTGAGCTATCACAACCACCACGTGGAGTTCGCGCGGATCGAGGAGACCACGCTGCTGGAGAGGCTGCGGGAGAAGGCGCCGCACCTGCGGTTCGAGATCGACTGCCACTGGGTGCAGCGCGGCGGGCGTGACCCCGAGCGCACGCTCGCGGCCTTCGACGGGGTGCTCGACCTGGTCCATCTCAAGGACTTCCGGATCACCCTGCCCTCCGCCGAGACCTTCACCGCCATGAGCGAGGGCACCCCGGGCGCCTGGGCGCAGTACTGGACCGCGGACATCGTGCAGTTCGCCGAGGTCGGCTCCGGGACGCTGGACTGGAAGCCCGTGATCGAGCAGGGCATCGCCTCCGGCGCGCAGCACCTGCTCATCGAGCAGGACCAGACCTACGGCCGGGACATCTGGGAGTCGCTGGCGATGAGCCGGGCGCACCTGGTCTCGCTCGGCTACGAGAGCCTCATCACCGCGGCCTGAGGCGGGGAGCGCCCCGGAACAGCGAGAGGCCCCCTCCCCCGCGCCGCGGCGCAGGGAAGGGGGCCTCTCGTGGTGAGTGCAGTGGTGGAGACGGCGGGAATCGAACCCGCGTCCGATAGTGCGGAGCCAGGGCTTCTCCGGGCGCAGTCTGCAATGACGTGTTCTCAGTCCCGACGCTCGTGCAGACACGTCGTCGACGGACTCAGTCACTCTGAGGTGTTCATCCTTCCCCGATGACGAGGGTCGGCAGCAGTGGCTCCTTAGATGATGGAACGATCCGGGTCAGGAGCAATCCCGGGGTTCCAGACTGCTAACGCTGATCAGGCAGCGAGAGCGAAGTCAGTGCGCTTGGGTTCGGCACTTATTGGTTTCCAGAGGACATTAACGAGATGACTCTGGATTCTCGGCCCGCTTCCCCTCGCTGGACAACTACCGTCGAAACCGATCGTCCCCGAGCGTGGGTCAAGCAGCACAGATATCGACGACCCCGCAGGGCCGTCCGTGCACTCACTCTTCTGTTGTCAATCACCCACCGACGAGCGGTCTCCCCCTCGTCGTCGTCCTACTCTACCGCGGCCGGACCACCCACGGAAGCGATTATCTGTCAGCTCACGGCGAAGCCTGCGGCCTCGGGGCCGGCAGCGACCGCCCGGCGGATCCGGTCCGAGGCCCGGTCAGGCGAGCTCGCGCCGGCGCATGGCGCGCTGGGCCTCGCGCAGATCCTGCTTCTCGCGGAGGGTCTGGCGCTTGTCCCACTCCTTCTTGCCGCGGGCCAGTCCGATGACGACCTTCGCGTGGGAGCCCAGGAAGTACATCTCCAGCGGGACGATCGTGTAGCCCTTCTCGCGGGACTTGCTGGCGAGCTTCACGATCTCCTGCTTGTGCAGGAGGAGCTTGCGCTTGCGGCGGGCGGCGTGGTTGGTCCACGTGCCCTTGACGTACGGGGCGATGTGCACGGCGTCCATCCACACCTCTCCCCCCTCGATGAAGCAGTAGCCGTCCACGAGGGAGGCACCGCGGTCGCGCAGGGACTTCACCTCGGTCCCGGACAGCACGATGCCCGCCTCCCAGGTCTGGTCGACGTAGTAGTCGTGCCGGGCCCGCTTGTTCGAGGCGATGAGCCGCTTCTCGGGACCCTCGTCCGCCGCGGACTTCTTCGTGGCGGCCTTCTTCCCCTTCGCGGCCATCGGGTCCCTCCTGTCGTGCGTCGCTGATGCTGGTGCGTCCCGGTCGCCACGTGCGACCGGACATCACAGCGTACGACGAGGTCACCGTCGGAGGCGACCGAATAGTCCCCGGATCACGCCGCCGGGACGGCGCGGCGGGCCGCGCCCGCCCTCAGATGTACGAGGCGGGGTTGACGGCGTTGCCGTCCTCGTGGATCTCGAAGTGGAGATGGCAGCCGGTGGAGGACCCCGTGGTGCCCACCGTGCCCACCGTGCCGCCGGCGGAGACCTGATCGCCCACGGAGACGCTGTAGCTCTGGAGGTGATGGTACGAGCTGGTCATCAGCTTGCCGTTCTGGATGCCGTGGCTGACGATCACCTTGTTGCCGGACCGCCCGCCGTACTGGGCGGAGATCACGCGGCCGGCATGGGTGGACCCCACCGGCACCCCGCAGGCCACCGGGTAGTCCACGCCCGCGTGCAGCTTCCGGGTCCCGTAGATCGGGTGGACGCGCCAGCCGAAGTTCGAGTTCAGCCGCCCGCTGACCGGGGCGACCCAGCCGCCGGCGGAGCTGACCGGGGCCTCCGCCGCCTCGCCGCCACCGCTGCCGCCGTTGCTGCTGCTGCCGCCGGAGGAGTTCTCCTGCTCCTTCTGGCGGGCGGCCTCCTCGCGCTCGCGCTCCTGGCGGGCGAGCTCCTCGATCTCGCCGTCCAGCGTCGAGCTGCGGGTCTCGAGATCCGAGGTGTCCTGCTCGTGCTTCTCCTTCTGCTCCTCGAGATCGTCGCGCTGGATCTGCTGCGTCTCGTAGAGCTCGTCGAGCTCCTCCTTCGCCGTGGCGGCCTCCTCCTCGGCCTCCTGGGTGCGCTCGACGGCCTCCTCGGACTCGACCTTGAGGTCCTTGATCTCCTCGCGGACCGCGCTGAGGCGCTCGGCGGAGTTCTCGGTGACGACCTGGTCCGTGCGCAGCGTGTCCAGCCGCGTCCCCTGGGAGGACATGGTCAGCTGGTAGTTCATCGACCGGTCCACGGCGTCCTGCGGGCTCTCCCCGCCGACGTACACGGTGGAGGGGTTGGGCAGCGCCCCGCCCTTGTAGGCGGCCAGAGCGACCTCGGCGAGCTCGCCGTCGCTGCGGTCCACCTCCTCCTGGCCCTCCTCGACCTCGCCGGAGAGGCGCTCCTCCTCCTCCTGCGCCTCCTCGAGACGCTCGCCGATGATCCGGTCCTCCTCCTGGGCTTCCTCGAGCGCCTCCTGCGCCTCCTCGAGGTCCTCCTGGGCCTCGGGGATCTGCAGCTCGGTCTCGGCGAGGGCGAGGTAGGTGTCGGCCAGCTCCTCGTTGACGTCGTCGAGCTCGATCCGCAGGTCCTCGAGCTGCTGATCGACCTCGTTCCGCTCGGCGATCTTGTCCTCCTTGGAGCCCTCGGCGACGGCCGGGCCGGCCAGCAGGGGCAGGGCCAGGAGGGAGGCGGCGAGCAGGCTGAGGGGACGGCGCAGAGTGTTCCAGGACATGCTCAGACCTTCAGGTAGCGGTTGAGGGAGACCACCGAGGAGGCGATCGAGAGGACGGCTCCCAGGGCGATGAGAATCGGCGCGGCCCAGATCAGGTCATGGGTGCCGACCGTGATGAGCTGCTGGCCGAGGGTCGGTGCCAACCAGCCCTGGACGATGTAGTGCAGCCCCACCCAGAGCATGCCCGAGGCGATGAGGCCGCCGATGATCGCGGCGACCGCCCCCTCGAGCAGGAAGGGCAGGCGGATGAACAGGTTCGAGGCGCCCACCAGGCGCATGATCGCGATCTCGCGCCGACGGTTGGCGACGGACATGCGGATCGTCGTGGCCACCAGCAGCAGGGCGGCGACCAGCATCAGCACCGCGAGTCCGAGCGCGAACAGGGTCGACTGGTTGAGGATGTCGATGAAGGGCGCGAAGGCACTGAGCAGGTCCGTCACCTCGTCCACGCCGTCACGGCCCTGGAAGAACTCGACCACCGCGGCGGAGTCGTCCGCGTTCTCGAGCGTGATGTGGAAGGAGACGGGCATGTCCTCGGCGGTGAAGTTCGAGACGAACCCCTCCCCGGCGAACTGCTCCTGGTAGATCCCCAGCGCCTCCTCCTGGGAGCGCTCGGAGTAGTCGGCGATGTACGGGGAGAGCACGTCCCCCTCGAGGGCCTCGCGCACGGACTCGATCTGCGCGTCGGTCGCCGCCCCGCCTGCGCAGGACGCGGCGGTGGAGTGCGGGGAGCACAGGAAGATCGTCACCTGGGACTGCTCGACCAGGGTCGCCTTCATGTCCATGATCTGCTTCTGCATCACCAGACCGGTGCCGACGAAGGTCAGCGAGACCGCCGTGACGATGATGACCGAGATGACCATGGCGATGTTCCGCCACAGCCCGGTGAAGATCTCACCGAGGATGTACCGCGCCCTCATCGCCGCTCCTCCTCGGGGTCCTCGGCGAAGGGATCCTCGTCCTGCTCGCGCAGCGCCTCCCGCTCGTCGATGAGGTCCTCCTCGAGCACGTCGTCGACGGGCACCTCGCCCGGACGCGGGGTCGCGGAGGAGCCGGCCGCAGGGTCGCCCTCGGCGTCGTGCAGGTCGGTGGCCGCGGTCTCGAAGCGGTCCTCCGTCGCGGAACCGGACGCCGGGGCGCCGTCCTCGAAGGGGCCGTCCTCACGGTGGCGGGAGTCGTCGGGCAGATGGCCGGAGATGACGCTCACCGGGGTCGGGGTCTCATAGTTGCCGGCCTCCTCGTCGCGGACCACGTGGCCGGCGACCATCTCGACAACGCGCCGGCGCATCCGGTCCACGGCCGCCCGGTCGTGGGTGGCCATGACGACGGTGGTGCCGCGCTCGTTGATCTCGGCCAGCAGGTCCAGGATCCCCGAGGCGGTCGAGGGGTCGAGGTTGCCGGTGGGCTCGTCGGCCAGCAGGATCGAGGGGCGGTTGACGTAGGCGCGGGCGATCGCGACACGCTGTTGCTCACCGCCGGAGAGCTCGTGCGGGAGCCGCTTGCCCTTGTCCTCCAGGCCCACCATCTCGAGCATCTCGGGGACCAGCCGACGGACCACCTTGCCCGGGGTGCCGATGACCGCGAGGGCGAACTCGATGTTCTGGTAGGCGGTCTTCGAGGGCAGCAGGCGGAAGTCCTGGAACACCATGCCGATGTCGCGGCGCAGCGAGGGAACCTTCCACGAGGGGATGCGGGAGAGGTCCTTGCCCGCCACGTAGACGGTGCCCCGCGTGGGCGTGACCTCCTTGAGGACCATCCGCATCATGGTGGACTTCCCCGAGCCGGAGGCTCCCACCAGGAACACGAACTCCCCGCGGGAGAATTCGATGTCGAGATTCTCCACGGCGGGGTGCTGGCCGCGCATGTACGTCTTGGTGACGTTGTCGAAACGGATCACTGGTGCCTGTCGGTGCCTGTCGCCTGTGGGGGAACGCGTGCCGTTCCAGGGTAGGGGTGAGGGGTCGCTCTCCGCCGCCGCGCAGGTCACCATCTGGGTCAAAACCTGGTCAAGGGTCGGTGCGGATCGTGCTGGGCACGCCCGGGCGACCGTCGCGGGACGGCCGGACGGGCGACCGGAGCGACGACCGATCAGGGGCGGCGCCGGTCGCGGCGCCGGACGTGGTCAGTCGGTGAGCTTGCCCTGCTCGGCGCGCCAGCGGATGCCGGCGTCGATGAAGCCGTCGATCTCGCCGTCGAAGACGGTGGAGGGGTTGCCCTCCTGGTGGTCGGTGCGCAGGTCCTTGACCATCTGGTACGGGTTCAGGACGTAGGAGCGCATCTGGTCGCCCCAGCTGGCCTTGACGTCGCCGGCGAGCTCCTTGCGCTCGGCGGCCTCCTCGGCCTTCTTCAGCAGCAGCAGGCGCGACTGCATGACGCGCAGCGCCGCGGCACGGTTCTGGATCTGCGACTTCTCGTCCTGCATGGACACGACGGTGCCGGTGGGCAGGTGGGTCATGCGCACGGCGGAGTCCGTGGTGTTCACGGACTGGCCGCCCGGGCCGGAGGAGCGGAAGACGTCGATCTTCAGCTCGTTCTCGGGGATCTCGACGTGGTCGGTGGACTCGATGAGCGGGATCACCTCGACCGCCGCGAAGGACGTCTGGCGGCGGCCCTGGTTGTCGAAGGGGCTGATCCGCACCAGGCGGTGGGTGCCGCCCTCGACGGACAGGGTGCCGTAGGCGAAGGGGGCGGAGACCTCGAAGGTGACGGACTTCAGCCCCGCCTCCTCCGCGTAGGAGGTGTCCATGACCTTGGTGGCGTAGCCGTGGCGCTCGGCCCAGCGCAGGTACATCCGCAGCAGCATCTCGGAGAAGTCCGCGGCGTCCACGCCGCCGGCTCCGGCGCGGATGGTCACCACGGCGTCGCGCTCGTCGTACTCACCGGCCAGCAGGGTGCGCACCTCGAGCTCGTCGAGGGTGCGGTGGATGGAGACCAGCTCGTTCTCCGCCTCGGTGAGGGTGTCGGCGTCGTTCTCCTCGGCGGCGAGCTCGACCATCACCTCGATGTCCTCGATGCGCTGGCTGAGCTCGCTGATGCGGCGCCGCTCGGACTGCGCATGGGACAGGGCCGAGGAGACCTTCTGCGCATTGTCGACGTCGTCCCAGAGGTCCTGCGCGGAGGCCTGCTTCTCGAGGTCCGCGATCTTCGCGTCGAGCGCGTCGATGTCCGTCACCTGCTCGATGGAGTTCAGGGTCGAGCGGAGCCGGGGGATCTCTTCGGAGAAGTCGATGGAAGCCACGAGGGAAGAGTCTACGGCAGTGCCGCTGTGCATGCCGGGGCGGTCACGGCGGCGGCGGGGTCGGAGCCGCTCACCGCGGCCGTGTGGGCGGGTCCTCGCCCTCGGCGTCGGCCCACCGCCCCAGCTCGCGTCCCACCTCGACCAGCAGTTCCCGCCCCTCGGCGAGCGCTCTCTGTGAGGAGCCGGCCCGGGAGGTGAGATCCCACGCCCGGGCGATCCCCGCCGCGGCGAGCTGCGCCTCGCTGAGGGTGACCGCGCCGGCGACGGCCGCGACGCTCAGGCCGCGCTGCTGGGCGCGGCGGGCGACCTCCGCCGGGCCCTTGCCGTGGAGGGTCTGCGCATCGAGCTTCCCCTCCCCGGTGACGACCAGGTCCGCCTGCTCGAGCAGGGCGTCGACGCCGACGATCTCGAAGACCGCATCGGCGCCCGAGCGCTCGGCGGCGCCCAGCAGGGACAGGGCGAAGCCGGTGCCGCCCGCCGCCCCGGCCCCGGGCCGGTCGCGGTGGCGCCCGGAGGGATCCAGGAGCTCGGCGGCGCGGGCGAGGACCGCATCGGCCGCGGGGACGTCCTCGGGGGCGATGCCCTTCTGCGGGCCGTAGACGGCGGCGGCGCCCTCGGTGCCGAGCAGCGGGTTCGTGACGTCGTTCGCGGCGACGAGGGTGACGCCCTCGAGCGCGGCGAGCGCGGGGGCCAGGTCCACGGAGGCCAGCTCCTCCAGGCCCTCCAGCCCGGGGCCGATCTCCCCTCCCCTGCCGTCCAGCAGACGGGCACCGAGGCCCTGCAGCAGGCCCGTGCCGGCATCGGTCGAGGAGCTGCCGCCGAGGCCCACCACGACGGTGCGGGCGCCGCCCCCGGCCGCGGCGGCGATCAGCTCACCTAGCCCGCGGGTGGAGGCGGTGCGCGGGTGGAGGGCCCCGCCGGGCAGGGCGTGGAGCCCCACGGCCTCGGCGAGCTCGAGCACGGCGGTGCCCTCGCCGAGGGCCCAGCGGGCGCTGCGCGGCTGCCCCGTCGGCCCGGTGATCAGCGTGACCATCTCCCGGGAGCCGGCGGCGATCGCCGCGTCGACGGTGCCGTCGCCGCCATCGGCGATCGGGCAGGCGAGCACGCGCGTGCGCGGGGAGGTCTCGGCGATCCCCTGCCGCAGCGCCTCGACCACCTCGGCGGCACGGAGCGTGCCCTTGAACTTGTCGGGGGCGAGCAGCACGGTGCGGGGCGGGGGCTGCGGGTCCGCAGCGGGTGACGGGGTCGTCGGCGTCATCGGGAACGAGCCTCTCCATGGACGGTCAGGGGGACGGACAGCCCCGTCCCCCGGGTGAACCACCCTGCCAGGGGCGGGTGGGTGGTGGCGGTGAGGACCACGTGGACGGTGCCGTCGGGGTCCACCCGCACCTCGCCGAGCCCGAGATCCTCCGTGCTGGTGGAGTCCAGGGGGTAGCGACGCAGGTGCTCCTCGGCGGCCTCACGCGCGGAGTCTGCGTGGATCGCCGCGCCGCCCTCCGTGTACACCCGAGCCGGGTCCACGGCCTGCGAGGCGGCCAGCGCGGCGCTGTCCGCGGCGTGCTGGAGAGCGGTGCGTTCGAGGTGGACGCCCGTGATCGCGGTCCCCACGCCGACCACCATGAGGATCACCACGAGCACCCCCGTGGTCAGGATCGTCATCGAGCCGCGGGCCTCGGCGAGGCGCGCACGCAGCGTCGCCCCGGCCGGCCCGCCGGTCCGCGTCGCGGGAGTCATAGATCCTCCCGGTAGAGGTCGACGGGGACCGCGTGGGAGGCGCCGACGGCCACCGGCCCGGCCCCTCCGAGGATCGGGCCGAGGCCCGGCACGGGCACGGCGACCTCCACCTGCGCGGTGACCGTCCCGCCGGAGGTGGCGCAGGGATCGTCGCTGCAGCTGACCTGCGCCACGTCCTGGGCGGGGAGCCCGTGGTCCTCGAGCACCATGGCCGAGTGCCGCGCGGCGCGTTCGGCGGCGCGCCCCGGGTCCGGCTCGGTCGCGTGGATCCTCGCCACGTCCCGCGAGATGGTGTCGGCGGCGAAGACCGCTGCCTGCACGTTCCCCAGGGTGAGCACGAGATACAGGGACGGGATGAGCAGCGCCGCGGACAGCACCACGAACTCCACGAGGGCATTGCCGTCCTCCGCAGCCAGGGAACCCGGTCCGCGCGCCGTCTCAGCGGCGGACCACGGGGCGCCGCGCAGATGGCGCGGCGCGAGGCGGAGAGGCACCGCCTCCCGGCGGTGCACGCGCTTCACCACGACTCCTCGTCGAGAGCCCGGCCCTCGACGCTCATCACCCCGGAGGGCCCCAGCAGGCCCACCAGGGGGAGGGTCGCGGTGACGCGGACGCGGATCGTGCCGTCCTCGTCCTCGACGGCGGTGGCGTCCGCCGCCAGGCCGTCCCCGAAGCGCTCGCCGATGAGCTGCTCGGCGCGCGAGGCGCCGTCCTGCGGGGACGAGCCGACCAGCGCGGCGTGATGGGCACCCTGCACCGCGGCGTCGACCAGGGTGTTGCGGGTATGGACGATGAGCGCCGCCTGCACCACCATCAGTCCGATCATGACGATCAGCACCGCGACCATCGGGAACTCGGCGACGGCGGAGCCGCGCTCCGAGCGCAGGCGCCGCGCCCAACTCCGCCATGATCGGGCACGCTGCGCCCCGTCGCCGCGGACTGCGGCGCCGAAGTGGGAGCGCTCGGGCGTGCTCATGGTGCGCCAGTTCGGGACGGCGGGCGGCTCAGAGGCTGCCGCCGAGGAAGGGCGCCATCGCGTTCTGGAAGATCTGCACGATCTGCTCCGAGGCGACGGCCCACAGTGCGACGACGATTCCTGCCGTCATCAAGGTGATGAGCACCCATCCCGGCACGTCCCCCTGATCGGAACCCATGCGCTCGAGGAGGCGCGCGGTGAGCGTGCGCCGCGCCTCCCGGGCGGTCCGGGGAGGAGCCCCGGGACGGGAGCGGAGCGGACGGCGGTGGAGTCGGTGTCGGTGGACGGTCATGTCGGCCTCCTCGGCAGATGATCCCGGGTCGTTCCCGGGGATGGTGGGCACGGTGTCGGTGGAACGGGAATGAGGTACGGCGGTCAGAGGGAGATCTCCAGGACGGCGAGGCCGGGGAAGATCGCGAACACGATGACCAGTGGCAGGACGAAGAACACGACGGGGACGAGCATGAGGATCTCCCGCTGTCCGGCGATCTCCATGAGCTCGCGTTTGGAGGTCTCGCGCGCGTCCTGCGCCTGGGCGCGGAGCACGTCGGCCAGCGGGGTGCCGCGCTCGATGGCGATCGCGACCCCCTCGGAGAAGCGCCCCAGGGAATCCAGCGGCGTGCGGGCCCCCAGGGAGATCAGCGCCTGGGAGATGCTGGTGCCCGACCGGATGTCCGCGACCGTCGCGGCGAACTCCTCGGGCAGCGCGCCGTGGGATGTGCGGGCCACGCGCTCCATCGCGGCGATCGGGCTCTCGCCGGCGGCGACGGCGAGGGCGAGCAGATCGGCCACGGTGGGGAACTCCCGCGCCATGCGCGCGGCCCGACGGGTGATCTCCACTCCCAGCAGGTAGTCGCGCAGCAGCACCCCGAGCAGGGCGCCGAGCACCACGATCAGCAGGCCGAGGAGCGGGCTGGCCCCTCGGGTCCCGATCACGGCCAGGGCGACGGCGATGCCGACGACCGTGCCGGCCGCCCCGAGGATGACCTGTTCGATGCGGAAGGAGTCGGTGGAGGTGCGCCGGCCGGCCAGGCGGAGACGTCGCTCGAGCTGGTCCTGCCCGCCGGTGAGCCGCTCGAGCAGCCCGAGGATCCGGTGCGCGACCGGGCCCATGAGGTTCTCGAGCACGATCCGGGCACGGCTGGTGGACCGGGGAGCGGCGAAGAGGGAGTCGCTCGGCGAGCGCCGCAGGTACGGGTCCACCCGTCCGGCCAGGTCCCGTGCGCGGAGCCAGGGCAGTCGGCCCGCGAGCAGGGCGAGACCGGTTCCCAGCAGGAGGCCGATCACCGCTCCCGCCAGCACCGCCGAGGACCCGGTCATCGCAGCACCCGCTCGTCCTGCGGCAGCCGTGCGATCAGAAGCATCACGCGGTAGGCGATCAGAGAGACGGCCGCGCCGACGACGATCAGCAGCAGGCCGGTCGCGGAATCGTAGGCCTGCGCCGCCTCCGGCCTGGTGGCCATCAATGCCAGCACGATCCAGGGCGCAGCCAGGGCCAGGCGCGCCGCGTTGACGGTCCACGACTGGCGCGCCTCCAGCTCCGACCGGGTCCGGGCGTCCTCGCGGAGGAAGGCGGCCAGTGTGCGCAGCAGCCCGCCCAGATCGGTGCCGCCCACGTCGCGGGTGATCCGCAGCGCCTCCACGATGCGGTCGCCGACCGGATCGGCCAGCCGCACCTTCAGGCGGTCCAGGCATCGGGCGAAGTCGCCGCTGGCCTGGTAGTCGAGGGCGAACTCCGTGAAGGCCGGGCGGAGCTCCTCCGGCCCCTTGCGGCTGAGCTGCACGAGGGCCTCGGGCAGGGACAGCCCCGCGCGGATCGCGGAGTTGACGTGGTCCACCGCCTCCGGCCAGACCTCGCGCAGGGCGGTGGCGCGCCGTCGCGCCGCGGAGCGGAGCACGAGGACCGGCAGCACCGAGGCGACGGCTCCGATGGTCAGCGAAGGGACCACGGCGCTCGAGGCGGCCCACAGCGCCGCGGCGATCACCAGCCCCATCCCGGCGCTGAGGGCCGGGACGGCGGCCGGGGGCACGGTGCCCAGGCCCACGGTGATGAGGTCGTCCCGCAGCTGCTCCCGGATCCGCCCGATCGGGCCGCGCCGCGGAGCGGTGCCGTCCTGCTCCCACATCGACCACCAGATCGAGAGCAGGCCGAGGCCCGCGACGAGCCCCAGGAACGCGCCGTCGCTCATGCCGCCACGGCCTGACCGAGCAGGCCCACCAGGTCGTGCCCCGCCCGCGCGAAGCGCTCGGGATGCGGCGGGTGTCCGTCGCCGCGCACCAGCCGGTCGCCCTGCAGGGCGAAGATCTCCGAGATCTCGATGACCTCGTCCTCCACGCGACCGCTCAGACCCGCGATCTCCCGCACCCGGCGCCGACCGTCGGCCAGCATGTCCAGATGGACCACGAGGTCGATCGCACCGGCGACCGTGGGGACCACGAAGCGGCTGCTCACGTTCTCCCCGGCCAGCAGCGGCAGGGTGCACAGCTTCGTCACGGCGTCGCGCGCGGAGTTGGCATGGATCGAGGCCATGCCGGGCAGGCCGCTGTTGAGCGCGATGAGCATGTCGAGGCTCTCCGCCTCGCGGACCTCCCCGACGATCACCCGGCTGGGGCGCATCCGCAGCGCCTCCTTCACCAGGCGGCGCATCGTGATCTCGCCGGTGCCCTCGAGGTTCGCCTGTCTGGTCTGCATGGCGACCACGTCGCGCAGGGCGAGGTTGAGCTCGAAGACCTCCTCGATGGTGACCACCCGCTCGCGGGGCCCGACCGACTGCGCGAGGCAGCGCAGGAAGGTGGTCTTCCCCGCGCCGGTCGCCCCGCTGCAGACCACGTTGAGGCCGGCGTCGACCGCGGCATCGAGGAAGTCCGCCGCCTGCTGCGTGAGCGATCCCAGCGCGACCAGCCCGCGGAGGTCATGGGCGGTGGCGACGAACTTGCGGATGTTCACGGCCCAGTGCGCACGGGTCACGCTGGGGATCACCACGTGCAGCCGCGACCCCTCCGGGAGCAGGGCGTCGACGAAGGGCGTGCTCATGTCGAGGCGACGCCCGCTGCTGACCAGCATCCGCTCGACGATCCCGCGGACCTCGTCATCGGTGAGCACGATGGTGGTCAGCTCGCTGCGTCCGTTGCGGGCGCAGAAGACCTGTGAGGGCGAGTTCAGCCAGATCTCCTCGATGCTCGGATCGTCGAGCATCTCCTGGAGCGGGCCGAAGCCGCCGATCCGCGCGCCGACCTCGGCGACCATCGCGTCGTCGTCCTCGCGCAGGGCGGGCACCTCCCCGGAGGCGGAGCGTCGGTCGTAGTCGGCCACCACCTCGCGGATCAGCGGCTCGAGCTGGTCGGCGTGCACGTCGAGCCCCCGCCGCCGGATCAGCTCCCGCGATTCGCTCTCGATGATGGTGGCGGCGTCCATCCGTCCCCTCTTCCCGGCCCCTGACCGACCGGTCACCTCGTCGTCCTGTCGGTGATGCAGCTCGCATCACGGAGGTCACTGTAAGCGGATTCCGAGACGACCGTCCGCGACGTTCAGAGATTGTGGACAACTCTCCCGGCCCCCTCCCATGACAGGATGAGCGGGGCACCCGTCCTCGAGTTCGTCCCGACCCAGGAGCTCCCCATGGCCGACTCCTCCTCCGCGACCTCCCCGTCCCGGCCGCGCCTTTCCGCCGCGACGACGAAGTACATGCTCAAGCGCACCCTCGCGGAGTTCCTCCGCGACGGCGGCATGGACCAGGCCGCGAAGCTCACCTACTACATGGTGCTGTCGATCGCGCCCACCCTGCTGGCCCTGTTCTCCCTGGTGACCCTGCTGCTGCAGGGCATCAAGGACGAGATCGCCGCACTCATCGAGGAGGCGGTCTCCTCCGGCGCGGAGGGCAGCGGGACGAACATGGGCAGCGCCGTGGACTCGACCCTCGATGCGGTGATGGGCTCCACCACCGGCGGCACCATCGCCCTGATCATCGGTATCGCAACAGCCCTGTGGTCGGCCTCCGCCTACATCAAGGCCTTCGGGCGCGCGGCCAACACGATCTACGAGGTGCCCGAGGGGCGCGGGGCGCTGCGGATGACCGGCACCATGCTCGCGCTGACCGTGGCCCTCATCGTCGGGATCCTGGTGGTGCTGATCTCGATCCTGCTGAACCAGTCGATCGTGGAGGGGCTGCTGGGCCCGATCGCCGCCACGCTCGGCACGCAGGACACGCTGACCTTCCTCACCGAGAGCTTCCTGCCGCTGTGGGCGTGGCTGAAGTGGCCGGTGATCCTCGTGTTCGCCTTCGCCCTGATCTCGCTGCTGTACTGGGGCGCGCCGAACCTCGAGCGGCCCTACCGCTTCATCTCCCCCGGCGGCGTCTTCGCCATCCTCGGCATCGCGCTGGCCGCCGTCGGCCTCTCGGTGTACATGAGCACGATCGCCGGCTACTCCAGCTACGGCGCCATCGGCGGTCTCATGGCGGTGCTCTTCGCGCTGTGGGTGGTCAACCTCGTGATCGTCCTGGGCGCCGAGGTCGATGCGGAGTTCGAGCGGGCCCGCGAGCTCGAGTCCGGCAAGCCCGCCGAGGAGTCCCTGGCCCTGCCGCTGCGGGACTCCTCCGGGGTCGAGAAGGCCGAGGCGAAGCATCAGGCGCTCGTCGACCGGGGCCGCGACATCCGGCTGCGCAACCTGCACCATGACGGGAGCGCCTACACCGCCGAGGGCGCCCGGCTCACCCCGCGCCACGGGGTGCCCGTCGTCCCCGACGACGGCGAGGCCGAGGCCGAGGCCGAGCAGAGCACCGGCAGCGCCGAGAGCCCCGGCAGCCCCGAGCGCGCCGAGACGGCGACGGGCCGGTTCCGCCGCCGGTCCCGGAGGTCCTGAGATGTGCGGACGCTTCGCCTTCTTCCAGGAGATCGAGCCGCTGATCGACGACCTCGACGCCGTCGACCTCGCCGATCCGGCACTGCGCCGACGCTGGAACATCCCGCCCACGGCTCCGATCCACGTGGTCACCGAGTCCCTCGATCGCGACTCCGGGGAGGTGCTGCGCGCGCTGCGGGTGGCGCGCTGGGGGCTGCTGCCGCCCTTCGCCAAGGACGCCGCCTTCTCCTCGCGCACCTTCAACGCCCGCCGCGAGACCCTCGGCGAGAAGGCCAGCTTCCGCGGGAGCCTCGCCCGCTACCGCGCCGTGGTCCCCATGGACGGCTACTACGAATGGGTGCGCGACGAGGCGGGGAAGCGCAAGCAGCCGATGTTCATCGCCCCGGCCGACGGCTCACCGCTGTTCATGGCGGCCCTGGTCTCGTGGTGGAAGGGGTCCGGTGACCACGAGGGACCCGCGGCGAGCGAGGACGGCCGCTTCCTGCTCTCGGCCACGATCATCACCCGCGCCGCCACGGGCGATCTCGCGCGGATCCACGACCGCACCCCCGTCATGCTCCCCCGCGACGAGGTCGATGCCTGGCTGGACCCCGGGATGGACGACCGGCACGCCGCGCAGGACTGGATCCTGGAGGACGGGCATCTGCTGGACGACGCGACCCTCGCGGTGCGGGAGGTCTCCCCGGCGGTCGGGAAGGTCGGCAACGACGGCCCGGAGCTGCTCGAGCCTCCGCAGCGACTGCTCTGAGGGATCGGCGCCGCGCCCGCCCGCGGGCGCGGCGCCGTGGCGCGGGATCCGCCCCCGGTCTGACGCGCGGCGCGCCGAGCTCCCCGTACCCTCGAGGCCATGACGAACGGGCCCGAGCACAGCACCGGCGCGCCGGGACGGCGCGTGCGGCTGAGCGACCCCTTCCGCTGGGTCATCGAGAATCCCGGCACCGTCGATCTCATCGTCTTCGGCGCGCTCTCGCTGATCAGCCTCGCCTTCTCGGTGGTCACCGGCAGCATGGACTGGTGGGTGCTGTTCACGGTGCCGATGTTCGCCGCCGGGGCGCTGTGCCGCGTGCGCCCCCTGCTGGGCGTGATCGTCATCGGCGTCCTCGCCGTGCTGCACCTGCTGCTGGGCCTCCCCGTGGTCGGCGGCGACGTGATGACCTTCTACGCGCTCTACTGCGCGGTCGCCTATGGCACCCCGGTCGTGCACGCCGTCGGCGTGGGCGCGGGCTTCCTCGGCGTGTTCGCCCAGGCCTCGTGGTGGTCGCTGAACGCGCTGCGCGGCGAGTACGGCGGCCCCTACGAGGCCATCGCCACCTTCGCGGGCCTGAGCGTCGTGGGCAGCATCAGCATCATCGCGCTCTGGGCGCTCGCGAACCTCCAACGGGCACGCGTGCGCCAGCTGTCCCTGACCCGGGACCGGGCCGAGCAGGCCCTGCGCGAGCGCGAGCAGCGCACGGCCCTCGCCGTCGCCGACGAGCGCGCCCGCATCGCCCGGGAGATGCACGACGTGGTCGCCCATTCCCTCTCGGTGATCATCGCGCAGGCTGACGGCGGCCGCTTCATCGCCGAGAAGAAGCCGGAGAAGGCCTCCGAGGTGCTCGGGACCATCGGAGAGACGGGCCGCGCGGCCCTCGCGGACATGCGCTCCCTGCTGGGGGTGCTGCGTCAGGAGGACGAGACCAGCTACGGCCCCCAGCCCGGAACGGCGATGCTGCCCGAGCTCGTCGAGCGCGTGCAGAGCGCGGGTCTCGAGGTCACCCTCGAGGTCGACGGCTCGCTCGAGGACCTCCCTCCGGCCACGGGCATGTCGCTGTTCCGCCTGGTCCAGGAGTCGTTGACCAACGTCCTCAAGCACGCCGGGCCCGGCGCCGGCGCCGCGGTGCGGATCACGCGCACCCCTGCGCAGCTGAGCGTCGAGATCCTCGACGACGGCCAGGGCGTGGATCCCGCCTCCGACGGGCAGGGGCACGGCCTGACCGGGATGCAGGAGAGGATGTCCGTGCTGGGCGGGTCGCTCCAGGCGGGCCCTCTGCCCGGACGCGGCTACCGGGTCCGGGCGGTGGTCCCGCTCGACGGCGGCCCTGCCGCCCAGCCCGCCCCCGCCCCCGATCTCCGAGGAGAGACCCGATGACCGCCTCGCCCGCCCCTCCCCTGCGCGTCGCTCTGGTCGACGACCAGCCGCTCGTGCGCGCCGGCTTCGCGATGGTGATCGACTCCCAGGACGACATGGAGGTCGTCGCCCAGGCGGCCGACGGCCTCGCGGCGCTCGAGGAGCTGCGCGCCCGCTCCGTCGACGTGATCCTCATGGACGTGCGCATGCCGCGCATGGACGGGATCGAGGCGACTGCCGCGGTCCTCGAGGCCACTCCCCCGGACCGGGCACCGCGGATCATCGTGCTGACCACCTTCGACCTCGACGAGTACGTGGTCGCCGCGATCCGCGCCGGGGCCAGCGGCTTCCTGCTCAAGGACGCCCAGCCCGAGGAGCTGCTGGGCGCGATCCGCACCGTGCACCGCGGGGACGCGGTGATCGCCCCCTCGGCCACCAAGCGCCTGCTGGAGCGCGTGGTCGCCGCGCCCGAGCCCCAGGAGAAGGACACCTCGGTGCTCGAGGCGCTCACCGAGCGCGAGCTCGAGGTCCTCACCCTGATGGGGCGGGGCTTCTCCAACCGCGAGATCGGGGCGGAGCTGTTCGTCGCCGAGGCCACCGTGAAGACCCACGTGGGACGCGTGCTCACCAAGCTCGGGGCCCGTGACCGGGTCCAGGCCGTGATCATCGCCTTCGAGACGGGACTGGTGGCCCCGGGCTCCGAGTGAGGCCGGACCGTCGGCGGGCGGGTCCTGTCATCCCGGGGTATGACCGGCCCTGCGCCCACGGTCGCACGCTCTGAGCTGGGACGAGACCCCGGGCGGATGGCACGGGATCGCGGGGTGCGGAAGCATCGTGGACGACCGCACAGACTCCTCGAGAAGGACCACGATGACCGCCCAGCCCCAGGCCGCTCCCCCGTCCCCCGCCGATGCCGCTCCCGCCCTCGTCGCCCGCGGGGTGACGCGCACCTACGGGACCGGCGCGGGTACCGTCACCGCGCTCGACGCCGTGGACGTCGACATCGCCCGCGGGCAGTTCACCGCGATCATGGGCCCCTCCGGATCCGGCAAGTCCACCCTGCTGCACGTCCTGGCCGGTCTCGACGTCGTCGACCAGGGCTCGATCCGCCTGGACGGCACGGAGATCACGGGCCTCGGCGACGACGCCCTGACGCGACTGCGCCGGGAGCGGATCGGCTTCATCTTCCAGTCCTTCAACCTGCTGCCGATGCTGAGCGCCGAGCAGAACATCCTGCTGCCGCTCGAGCTCGCGGGCAAGCGCGCGGACCGCGCCTGGATGCAGACCCTCACCTCCGCCTTCGGGATCAGCGACCGCCTCTCCCACCTGCCCTCACAGCTCTCGGGCGGCCAGATCCAGCGCGTCGCGATCGCCCGCGCCCTGATCACCTCCCCGGCCGTCGTCTTCGCCGACGAGCCCACCGGCAACCTGGACTCGCACTCCACCGACGAGGTGCTGGACTTCCTGCGGCTCTCGGTCGACGAGTTCGGACAGACGGTCGTCATGGTCACGCACGAGCGCGACGCCGCCGAGCGCGCCGACCGCATCCTCACCCTGGCCGACGGCCGCATCGCCCGCGACGAGGACCTGCGGGGGGACCGCTGATGTCGCGCCGCTCCGCTGTGCAGCTCACCCCGATGCGGCGGCATCTCGCCGCCGTCGTGACCATCGCCCTGTCCTGCGCCTTCGTCGCGATCATGGTGCTCGCCGGGAACCTCATGCTGGCCTCGCTGCAGTCGCAGGCCGCGCAGACCTATGACGGGGCCGACCTCGCGATCGAGGTGCCGCTGAGCGACGCGGACTGGACCTCGGAGGAGCCTCTCGCCGCGCCCGAGATCGAGGGTGCCGAGCAGGTCTGGCCCATGGTCCAGAGCTTCACCGAGCTCACCGCCGGCCAGGAGAGCGGATTCTTCCAGGTCACGATGCTTCCTCCGGGCGATGCCGGTGCCGAGCAGCTCCTGGAGGGCGCCCCGGCCGCCTCCTCGAGTGAGATCGTCCTGGACGAGAGCGCCGCCGAGGCGCTCGGCGTCGGCCTCGGCGACACCGTCGCCCTGCCGGGTCGGATGGCTCCCAGCAGCTCGGAGACCGCGCTCGAGGTGGTCGGCATCGCCCCGGCGCCGGAGGGCGCCGTCTTCGGCGGCACCCCCCGCGTGCTGGTCGACGAGGCGAACGTCGAGGCCCTGCTCGGTCCGACGGCCGGCACCCTGACCGATCAGTGGCTGGCCACCGTCCCCGAGGGCACCGATGCCGGCGCGGTCGCCGAGGCCGCCTCCGACGACGACCAGACAGTCCTGACCGCCCAGGAGGCCATCGACGAGCAGGCGGCGAAGGCCATGAACGGCACCGCGGCCCTCGGGATGCTGCTCGCGGTGTTCGTGGTCATCGCCCTGTTCACCAGCGCGGTGGTCATCGCGAACACCTTCGCGGTGACCATCGCCCAGCGCACCCGCAGCCTGGCCCTGCTGCGCACCCTGGGCGCGACCCGCTCCCAGGTGCGCGGGGTGGTGCTGCGCGAGTCCGCCCTCGTGGGCGTGCTCGGCGCGGTGGTCGGCATGGCCGCCGGGCACGTGCTGGTCCAGGCCGCCCTCGCGGCGGCCGCCGCCCTGGGCTGGCTGCAGGGCGTGATGGTCGTCCCCGTCTCCGTGCTGTCCGTGCTGCTGCCGGTGCTCGCCGGCGTGGCGATCACCCTGGGCGCCAGCCTGGCCCCGATGCGGGCCGCCACCCGCGTCGCCCCGCTGCAGGCTCTGCGCCCGGCGCCGCCGCAGCAGCGTCGCGGACTCGGCGTCCGCGGCGTGCTGGGGCTGATCGGCCTGGTCCTCGGCGTCGCGGCGCTCGCCGGCGGCTCCGCCCTCGCGCTGAGCGGATCGACCGCGCTGGGGACCGCGCTGGCCCTGCTCGGCGGCGTGCTCAGCTTCCTGGGCGTGCTGGCCACGCTGGTCCTCCTCACCCGTCCCCTGTCGACGCTCGGGGGGCGGCTGATCGGACGGATCGGCCGGATGCCCGCCCGGGTGGCGAGCGCGAACGTCTCCCGCAACCCGCGCCGCAGCGCCGCGACCATCGCGGCCCTGCTGATCGGGACCACGCTGATGACGATGATGGCCGTCGGCGCCCGCACCGCGGAGTCGACCCTCACCTCGGAGCTCGACTCGCGCCGCCCGATCGACCTGGTCGTTTCCGCTCCGCAGATGCCCGGGGACGCCGCCGAGCAGATCGCGGCGATCGACGGGATCGACCGGGCGATCGCCGGGCAGCGCGGCGACATCGAGGTGGGCGCCGAGGAGCCCATGACCCTGTACTCCGCCACCCCCGAGACCGTCCGCGAGGTCTCGCACCGGCCGGAGATGGCCGAGGAGCTCGCCGACGGCGTGGTCCTGCTGGGTCAGGAGCGCGCCGAGAGCTTCGGGGTCGAGGACGGGCAGGTGCTCCGGATCGATGCGGCCGACGGCACCGCGGTCGCCCTGGAGGTGCACGTCGATGCGAATCTGCAGATGTCCCTGGTCACGCCCGCCACTCTCGAGCAGCTGCTCGGGCAGGGGACGACTCCGGTGGTGCTCGGCGACTTCGCCGATCCCGGCACCCCCGAACGCGCCGGGACCGATGTGTACGAGCTGATCGACGAGGTCAGCACCCTGGTCCAGGGCGAGGGCTTCGAGGAGGCCTCGGTGCAGGCCGGCGGTGCCGAGCGGGAGATGTACGGCCAGGTGCTCACCATCCTGCTGGGCATCACCGTCGGACTGCTCGCGGTCGCGGTGGTGGTCGCCCTGGTGG
This sequence comes from Brachybacterium sp. YJGR34, assembly GCF_003347015.1. Classification (GTDB taxonomy): domain Bacteria; phylum Actinomycetota; class Actinomycetes; order Actinomycetales; family Dermabacteraceae; genus Brachybacterium. The sequence goes on along the minus strand of NZ_PNFB01000019.1, from coordinate 8,716 downwards.
GTGTCGCGAACACGCTGAGCCTCGGGGTGATCGAGCGCCGCGGCGAGAACGCCCTCCTGAGGGCGCTGGGCACCACGCGGCGCCAGATGCGCGCGATGCTGGCCTGGGAGGGCGTGCTGCTGGCCCTGGTGGGCGCGATCCTCGGGCTCGCCCTGGGCACGGCCTACGGGATCCTGGGAATCACCACCCTGCTGGGCGGGATCTATCCCGTGACGATCACGATCCCGTGGGCGCAGCTGGCCGTGGTGCTGGTGCTCTCGGTGATGGCGGGCCTGCTCGCCTCGGTGCTCCCGGGCCGGTCCGCCGCCCGCACCGCACCGGCCGCGGCGCTGGCCGACGCCGACTGAGGTCCCGGTCCTCGAGGACGGGCCCCGCTCCGGAGCGATCCGGAGCGGGGCCCGTCCTGGTCCGGGGCGAAGGGACTCAGTCGGAGCCCTGCGGCAGCGGCGTGGAGCGGACCAGGCGGGTCAGCAGCACGAAGGCCGCCAGCGCCAGGAGCAGGGCGAGCCCGCCCTGCCAGTACATCCCCCCGCGCAGCAGACTGGCCCCGACGAGGGCCTGGAAGAACTGCCAGGTGACGCCGTACCCCAGGCCGAACCGCCCCTTGACCAGGATCGACCGTGCGGCCATGGCCGCGGCCAGGGCGAACAGCACCAGGAAGATCGCCATCCCGGTCCCGAAACGGGCGTCGAGGATCCCCCGGGAGGCCGCGAGCGCGCAGTAGGTGGCGGCGGCGGCCAGGAGCAGCGCCTCGGCACCGAGCAGCGTCGCGACGATCGGCCGACTGCGCGGGCTGGGATCCGCGACCTCGCCGGACGGGTCGCCGCTGGTCCGTCGCGAGCCTCCGGAGGCGGAGGCCGAGGGTGCGGTGGAGGGGGGTTCGCTGGGCATGGTGGCACTGTAACGGCCGCGGGTGGACGCGGTCGGCGAGCGGTCCGACGGTCCATCGACGGGGCGCTGAGGTGCCGCTGATGAGCATGCCGCGATCCGCGATGCAACGGCTTCGTGCGCGGCATCACGGCCGGATCCGCACGAGGAGAAGGCAAGGAGGTTCTGTGTGGGAAGTGCCACCAGGCCCGCGCAGCCAGGCCCTTGTCGAGCCCGCGAGCGGCCCAGAGAATGGATGACGGCTCGACCCGCCGAGGGGACTGCAGCGGCTCGTCCGTCGCCGGCCCCACGTCGAGGAGAGCATGACACCCGAGAACGCCCCGCTGGGAGCGAACCTCGCCGCGTCACGCCCCACGGGGCGGGACGTGGCGTCCTGGAAAGAGAGAGTGACGATGGACTGGCGCCACCGTGCCGAGTGCCTCAAGAACGATCCCGAGCTGTTCTTCCCGATCGGGAACACCGGACCGGCGATCACCCAGATCCAGGAGGCGAAGGCGGTGTGCCAGCGGTGCGACGTCATGACGGCGTGCCTGAAGTTCGCGCTCGAGACCGGCCAGGACTCCGGCGTCTGGGGCGGCCTCTCCGAGGATGAGCGCCGCTCCCTCAAGCGCCGCAACGCGCGCGCCCGCCGCGCCGGCTGACACCCCACCGGCCCGCCGACATACCGCGGGCCCCGGGCACTCCCCGGGATCCCGGCCCCGTGCCGCGATCCCGGCGGGTGCCCCCGCGGCCCCACCCGCCGACGCTCCCCACCAGCAGGGGGCCGAGCACGGCGGGGCCGCCGGGCTCGGCCCCGCCGCCTCCCGGCGCCGCTCAGAGCGTGAGCGGATCCAGATGGACGTCGACCCGCGCACGGGTCCCGCCGCCGGGGCGCTCCTCCCAGGCGAGCGTGCCGCCCAGCTGCCCCTGCACCAGGGTGAGCGCGATATTGGTGCCCAGCCCCGTCGGCTTCGCGGCGCCCATCCCCATGCCGTCGTCCTCGATGTCGACGACCAGGTGGGACCCCCTGCGCTCGCTGCGGATCGTGAGGGTGCCGCCGGTCTCCGAGAGCCCGTGCTCGACGGCGTTGGTCGCGAGCTCGGTGACCACCAGCGCGAGCGGGGTCGCCTCCTCGGCGCGGATGGTCCCCACCTTGCCCACCTTCTCGGTGCGCACCTCCACCTGGGCGTCCGCCAGCTGCGGGGTGCCCGCCCGATGCACGGTCGCGCTCGCCGCGTCGACGGCGAGTCGCAGGCAGCGGTCGATCACCTCGTCGAAGTGCACCGCCTCCTGCGACCCCTGCAGGAGGGACTCGTGGACCAGGGCGATGGTCGAGACCCGGCGCATGGCCTCGGCCAGCGCGTCCCGCGCCTCGTCGGTCTTCATCCGCCGCGACTGCATGCGCAGCAGCGCCGCGACGGTCTGCAGGTTGTTCTTCACCCGGTGATGGACCTCCCGGATGGTCGCGTCCTTGGTGATCAGCTCGCGCTCGCGCCGCCGCAGCTCCGTCACGTCGCGCACCAGGATCACGGCACCGGTGCGCTGGCCGAGCGCCGTCAGCGGCACCGCCCGCAGCGAGAGCGTGCCGCCCCGGGCCTGCATGTCCGAGCGCCAGGCGGCGCGCCCCATCAGTACCAGCGGGAGCGACTCGTCGACCGGGCTGCGGGACTGCAGCACCTCGGTGGACACCTCGGCGAGCGTGGTGCCCTCCATGTCGCCCTCGATGCCGAAGCGGTGGAAGGCCGAGCGGGCGTTGGGCGACATCCACCGCACCACCCCGGCCTCGTCGAGCTCGACCACCCCGTCCCCGACGCGCGGAGCACCGCGGCGCGGGGGGATCGGAGCACCTTCGATGGGGAAGGCGCCGCTCTCGAGCATGCGCAGCACACGGTCGCCGAGCGCCCGCTGGTGGGTCTCGTTGTCCGAGGGCTGGCCCTCGCCGTCGGGGGTCTCCGCCGCGAGCGCGGCCAGCGTGCGACCGCCCTTGCGCACCGGCACCAGGACGATGGAGGCCGTCCGTCCCTCGCGCTCGACGGGCAGGGGGCGGTGCTCCGACTCCCCGCCCTCGAGCAGGCGCGAGATCTCCTCGCCCTCCTGACCGTGGGGGCCGCTGCTCCCGACGGGGTCCTCGTAGTACACGGTGGGACCGGTCGCGGGACGGCAGTGGGCGACGGCGATCGCGCCCTCCTCGCCCCGGATCCAGAGCACGAGGTCGGCCCGGAGGAGATCGGACAGGAGGTTCCAGTCCCCGACCAGGTGCTGGAGCCAGTCGGCCTCCTTGTCGGTGAGACCGCGGCTATCGGCGAGGAACTTGGACATGCTCGGCATGGGACCAGGATATGGGGTGCGTGGGGAACGGGCGCACGCCGCCCGGGACGGGGGCGGAGGACGGCTGGGCGGGTCAGGCACCTGCTCTAGGCTGTGCCCGTCGATACTTCGAGGAAGGATGAGGATGAAGCTCCGCGAGACGTTGAACCTCCCGCTGTCCGCCCGCTCCGCCGCCGTGATGTACGCCGATCCCGAGTACACCGCGATCCGGCGGAGCACGCTCGCGGCCTCGAGCGCCGAGTCGTCCGTGACGGGCGATCCTGCCGGGTCGTTCACCGTGACCACGGAGCTCTCGATGCCCACGGACCGGGTGCCGGACATCGTGCGTCCGTTCGTCGGCTCCGCGGTGACGATCAAGGAGGAGCAGTCCTGGTCCGCGCCCGATGCGGAGGGCGGGCGCACGGGGACCATGCGTCTCGACGTCGCCGGGACCCCGGCGGGGATGACCGCCTCGCTGCGTCTGGTGCCCGGCGGCGACGGAGCCAGCAGCGTGGAGATCGCCGGCGACCTGGTCGCGAAGGTCCCGCTGCTGGGACCGCGGCTCGAGAAGGCCGCCGTCCCCTACGTCTCGAAGGTGCTGCGTGCCGAGGAGAAGTCGGCCGCGACCTGGTCCGCGACCGACCGGTGACCGAGGCGGCCGTCCGGGCCGGCGACGGGCGGCGCGGATCGTCGCCGGTCAGCTCGGGGCGTGCCCGCCGACGTAGGCGAGCGCCGCGGCGCTCTCGCTGAGGTCGAACCACAGCAGCGCGGGGTCGGTGTCGTCCGCCGCGGCGTCCGCGGCGCCCAGCTCGGTGACGTGGAAGCTCGCGATCCTCGCCTCGACCGCCTCGCGGGCGCGCACGCCGAAGGCGCCGCCGTCCTCGGAGGAGTCCACGAAGCCGCTCTCCGGCGCGTCCGCGGCGATCACGAGGGCCCGGGCCGCAGGGTCCGATGCGCTCCAGGCGACATGGACGGCATCCTGGAGGGCGTCGTACTCGAGGTCCTCCTCGTCCTGACCGGGACGGTCGGTGCGTGCCGAGGACGTGACGCCCCAGGCGGGGCGTCCGGCCTCCAGGGAGAGGGTGCGTCCGGCGTGCTCCAGCACGGGCCGGTCGAGGTCGGTCAACGGCAGGTAGATCCTCATGGCCGTCATCCTCTCACCGCCGGCCCCGGCGCGCGCGGCGCCTCCTGCCCCTGTCCCTGCAGGACCTGTGAGGCGGCGATCTCCTGGAGCGCCCGGCGCAGCGCGGAGCGCGGAGCGGTCTCGGCCAGCAGCGCGCCGTCCCAGGCCGCGGTGCGGCAGGAGACCGGGTCGTCCGGGAGGAGGTGGAGTGTCGCGGTGTCGATCCGGGAGGCGATCAGCTCCCTCACCCGCTCCCCCGGCACCGGGGCTCCGAGGCGGTTGACGATCACGTGGAGCTCCTGGACGCCGAGGTCCTGGAGCCGGCTCTGGTCCCGGAGCAGCCGCGTGATGCTCACGGGATCCGCGGCGACGACGGCGATCACGGCGTCCGCCGCCTCGAGCACGCTCAGCGCGGCGGCGTTGCGCTGCGGGGCGACGGTGTCGTAGCTGAGCTCCTCGTCCTCCTCGAGGACCGGCCCGACGTCCGCCACGACCAGCCCGCCACGTCCGGCCAGCGCGGACCACACGCCGTCCAGCGCCGCACGACGCAGCTCCGCCCACCGTCCCGGCACACCGATGCCGCTGAGCAGGCGCAGATCCGGCTGCACCAGCGGCAGCAGCGCGTCGAGGGTCTCGGCATCGAGGGTGTCGCGGTCGTGCGCGCGGCATGCCGCGATCAGCCCCGGGGTCTCGTCGAGCACCCCGAGGATCTGGCTCTGGGACGGGCCGTAGGTGTCGGCGTCCACGAGCACCGTCGACCGACCGGAGAGCGCGGCCTCGGCCGCCAGGTTCACGGCAACGGTGGAGCGGCCCGGCGCGCCCGTCGGCCCCCAGACCGCGACCATCCGTCCCGGTGCGGCGGCGCCGGTGGAGGGCTCGACCTCCGGCTCCTGCCCGGTCTCGCCCTCCTCGGCACCTGTGGCCGCGGCGTGCACCGCCTCGAGGATCTCCTCGAGGGGCGCGCTGCTGGGGAGCACGTGGCGCAGCCCGAGCCGCGTCGCGGCGGGCACCTGCTCCGAGCGCAGCCCCACCACCGAGGCGTCGCGGAGCATCGTCGCGATCGCGTCACGTCCCATTCCCCGCACGGACACGTCGATGACGACGACGTCGCCGATGCCCGCGGCGGTCACCGCCAGCGTCTCGGCGAGGTCCGCGCACCGCCGCACCACCCGGGCGCGCTGGCTGCGGTCCACCGCGAGATCATGGACGATCCGCACCTCGTCGCTGCCCGAGGCGCACAGGACGATGTCGATCATGGGGCGAGCCCGTGCGCGCCGGGAACGCCGATCACGTCGAGGCGCTCGTCCTGCGCCAGCACCTCGAGCACCTCCGCCAGGCTGTCGGCCGGGACGAGCACCTCGACGGACATGGACTGCATGCCCAGCGAGCTGCCCTCGTCGATGCGCCGCACCACGGCGTCGGGGACCAGCAGCTCGGCCGTCCCGGTCCCGCCGTCGTCGACCGCCGGCGCCGTGTGCCACAGCTCCACGGCCGCCCCCGGGGCGACGGACTCCGCCACGGTCTCGTCCACCGGGATCACCACCGGCCGCAGCGGGACGTCGGCCGGCTGCCCGACGGCGGTCAGCGGCAGCAGCTCCCCGGACTGGATGGTCCTGGTGGCGACGGCGCCCTCGGGGATCGCCTCCGCGGTGCCGAGGTACAGATCGGCCTGGTCCCCCAGGCGCATCTCGACGGTCGTCAGGTCCGCCGCGTCGATCTCGTCCCCCGGAACGATGGGGGCCTTCGCCACCAGCATCGGGGTGGTCGCGGACAGGCGCGAGACCAGCAGCGCCCCCATCAGGACGCTGGCCACGACCAGCACGATGCCGACGATCAGCCGTGGATCCTTCCATCGCGGTCTGCGCAGCCTCATCACCGGTGCATCCGCCCCCACGGGGTCCCTCCTGCCCTCACGTCGATCCCGCCCGTCGGGATCTGAGGGGGAGGCTACGACAACCGGGCCCCTCGCCGTGCCCCGGAGGTCCGAATGTGGACGACCGTCCGTCCCGGACCACCGCTCCCTCGCGCCAGACGTCGCCGTCCACCGCTCGCGACGCCCCTGGTCGCAAGTGTGAGAGTATCCCTGTCGACCCGGTGTGTCCGACTGGAAGGATCGTCGATGACGCCACGCTTCGTCCCGCTGTCCGATGTCGCGGAGATGCTCTCGATCTCTGCCTCGCAGGCCTACGCACTGGTGCGCTCCGGTGAGCTGCGGGCCATCAAGATCGGCGGTCGCGGCCAGTGGCGCGTGGAGGTCACCGAGCTCGAGTCGTACATCCAGCGCAGCTACGAGGCGACCGCGCACATCCTCGAGGAGGAGCGCGAGCAGGAGCGCCAGAAGGCGTCCCGGGACCGCTGACCCCTGGCGGGCGCTCCCCGCTCCCGGAGCGGGCCGCACCACCCGCCCCGTCGCCGGGAACGGCGCTCAGCGCGGGAGGACGGCCAGCAGCGCGGACATCGCGACGGTGAGCCGCTGCGACCCCGGCATCGCGGTCGCCTCCCCGGTGGGCAGGGAGTGGACGTCGACGGCGTCCGCGCCCACCGCGGCGATCCGCCCCACGATGCCCCCGGCGGTCGTCTCCACCCGCACCACGCTGCGATCCCGGGCGATCTCCCGCAGGATCGACCCCAGCCCGAGAGCTGAGCGCAGGGTCTCCTCGGCCGGCCGGGCCCGCGTGGGGAGCCCCTCGATGAACCCGATCCCCGCGAGCGGGACCACAGCACGCCGGCCGTCGGCCCGGTCGGTCAGCGCGACCCAGTGCTCACCGACGTCCGCGACCGCACCGCTGAGGCGCAGCGAGGCCCCGACGTGGAGGATCAGGGGCCGTCCGCCGGCTCCCCGCAGTCGATCGGCGAGGGTGAGCTGAGCGCGCTCGGCCCGGGTGAGGTCCTCGGAGACCGCCCGCATCTCCTCCTGCTCGTGATGGGCGAACCGCCCCTCGAGGTCGTCGAAGATCCGCTCGAATCGCATGGGGACACTGTAGGGCGGCGCACCCGACATGCCCTCCCCCGACCCTGCGCATCCACAGCGCGACCTCGCCGAATTGCGTCCTGCGTCACAGACCACTAACTTCTGTACTCACGACCGAACACGACCAAACGACATCAAACGGCATCGCCTGCGGGTTCTGCGGGACGATGCTCGTTCGACGGGGGACGCATGGACGAGCACAGCGGGAACCAGCCGGCGGCGCGGCCGGCGCCGGCGGCGCTGGGGGCGCTCGGCGCCGCCGTCGGCGCCCTCGGCATGGCCGCGGCGGCCCGCACCCTGACACCGGCCGCGGCGGCCGGTCACGGGTCAGACGTCCTGATCGCCTGGGTGCTGGTGGTGGCCGCGGTCCTGGGCGCAGCGCTGTGCGCTTACCTCGCCCTGATCTGGTCGCTGGCCTCCATGGTGCTGCTGGCAGGTCCCGCGACACGCGGCGGCACGGCGGCGCTCGCGGCGCTTCGGCTCCTCGCGCCCCGGATCGCACGACGCCTCAGCCTCGGCGCCGCGCTCGCGACGACGACCACGGGGCTCGTGCTGGCTCCGGCAGTGGCCGGTGAGATCGCCCCGTCACCGGCGGCGGATCCGGGACCCGGGCCCGTCGCGCACTCGGCGGAGCTCGAGACGAGCGAGCCTCCTGGCTCGGAGCAGGATCCCTCCGGCTCCCTGCCCCCGCTGGGCTGGAGCGGGGACCCCTCCGCCGCCTCGGGTGCCTCCGCCCCGGCCGGGTCCTCCGGTCCTACGCCGTCGGACGGCACATCCGCCGCTCCGGACGACGCCCCGGCGTCCCCGCCCACGGTCGTCGTGCAGCCCGGAGACACTCTCTGGAGCATCACGGACGATCTCCTCGCGCCCGCCCCGGACTCCCCCTCGACGATCGCGGCCGGCTGGCCTCTGCTCCACGACGCCAATCGTGAGGCGATCGGAGACGACCCCGACCTGCTCGTCCCCGGGCAGGTGCTGACAGTTCCCACCTCCCTCACCCCACAGGAAGCGCCATGACCTCCACCGACCAGCGTCCAGCACCCTCGGGCACCTCTGCGGAGGTCCTCTCGCCCCACGATCCCCGCCTCGTCGAGCGGATGGTGGCGCCCGTCGCCCGCCATGCGGTCGAGATCATCCGCGACATGCGCCCGGTGAACGCGCTGTCACGAGTGGTCACCCCCGAGGTGGCGCGCATGCTCTCGCGCCGCGCGGCGCTGACCCGGCGCCTGCGGGCGAGCACCGGCTACGCCCCGTCGCGCCAGCTCCAGGTCTCCGGCGTGCGCACCTGCGTGGTCAACGAGCGCACCGTCGAGGCGAGCTGCGTGCTGCGGGAGCCCGAACGGGCCCGCTTCCTCGCCATGCGCTGGGAGCTGCGGCACACCGGATGGCGGGTGACCGTCCTCGAGGTCGGCTGAGCGCCGGCCCCCGGCCGCGGACGGCCGGGGGCC
>NZ_PNFB01000018.1 GCF_003347015.1 Brachybacterium sp. YJGR34 | reverse complement strand
CACGACGATGCCCCGGCTCCTCGGAGCCGGGGCATCGTCGTGTCCGGACCTCGCCGCCTCGCCCTGTGCCTCGCGCCGCCGTCCTCCCCGCCGTCCCCCACATCGCTCCACCCGAGCCCTCCACCGCGCTCCACCGAGCCGCCCCGCTCCGCTGACCACAGCGCCACGGCCTCCTGACCTGCAGGGGTGATCTCGGGGTGGCCGTGGAGCTCCGCGCCGCGGTCCCGAGGTCCGTCATACGCCACGCCGCGCGAGGGCGCAGGACGCGATCCTCCCTCCACCGTGCTCCCCGGCACTGACCTGGGGTGATCCACGACATGAGGGAGAAGTTCGCCGAAACCATGGCCAGCGGTGGGGAGTAGTGGGGTAAAGTGGAGGACGTTGGGAGGAGTTGGGTGTCAGATCGCGAGTCTCGGCGAGTGAAGGAGGGCCTGGATGTTCCTCGGCACCTTCACGCCCAAGCTCGACGAGAAGGGGCGCCTGATCTTCCCGGCGAAGTTCCGCGACGAGCTCGCCTCGGGACTGGTCATGACTCGTGGGCAGGAGCACTGCATCGCGGTGTACCCGCTCATGGAGTTCCGCCAGAAGCTCGAGGAGGCCCGTCGGGCGCCCACCACCGATCGGCGCACACGCGACTACCTGCGCGTGCTGCTCTCCGGCGCGGAGGACGTCATCCCGGACAAGCAGGGCCGCATCACCATCCCGGGTCATCTGCGCACCTACGCGGACCTGGACCGGGAATGCGCCGTCATCGGCGCGCTCGATCGGCTCGAGATCTGGTCGCTCCCGGCCTGGGAGTCCTACCTCGAGCAGAAGGAGGACGGCTTCGCCGAGACCTCCGAGGAGGTGATCCCCGGCCTGTTCTGAGTCCGACCCGAGGGATCTCCGTCCTGTGAGACCTCTCGTCGTTCCCGCCCCGACGCAACTTCCCCGGTGGCGGGTCGGGAACGACGGGGAATCTGGCAGGACGGCACCGCGCACAGGGCGCGGAGTCGGGCGGGACCGCAGGATCCGCATCGCCGCAACGCACATCAGCACCGCATGACCCAGGGGAGGGGTGACATGGACACCACGCCGCAGGACCGGCCGGCCGAGGACCGCCACGTCCCGGTCCTGCTCGCCACCTCCGTGGAGCTCCTCGCCCCGGCCCTGCAGGAGCCCGGGTCGGTCCACGTCGACGCCACTCTCGGCATGGGCGGCCACGCCGCCGCCGTCCTGCAGGCCGCCCCCCGGGCGCACGTGGTCGGGATCGACCGCGATCCGCAGGCGCTCGAGCTCGCCCGGCAGCGACTGGAGCGCGAGGGAGTCCTGGACCGGGCCACGCTCGTCCACGCCACCTACGACGAGATCCCCGCGGTGCTCGAGGACCTCGGACTCCCCGGTGCCCGTGGCGTGATGATGGACCTGGGCCTGTCGAGCTTCCAGATCGACACCACGGACCGTGGCTTCTCCTACGCGGTGGACGCCCCGCTGGACATGCGGATGGACACCTCGTCCAGCGGCCCCACCGCCGCGGATCTGCTGCGCGACCTGCCCGAGGCGGAGATCGCGCGCATCCTCCACGAGCTCGGAGACGAGCGCTTCTCCCGCCGGATCGCGCGCCGCATCGTCGAGCAGCGCGAGAGCGCCCCCCTGACCCGCAGCGGCGAGCTCGTCGAGCTGCTGGACCGTGCGATCCCCGCGGCCTCCAAGGCCAGCGGCGGCCACCCGGCCAAGCGCACCTTCCAGGCGCTGCGGATCGCCGTGAACGAGGAGCTCGAGATCCTCGCCGCGGCGATCGAGTCCGCGCTGGACTGCCTCGAGGTCGGCGGCCGCATCGTCGTGGAGTCCTACCACTCCGGTGAGGACCGCCTGGTGAAGACCGCCTTCACGCGACGCACGCGGTCCTCCGCACCGCCGGGTCTGCCGGTCGAGCTGGAGGAGCACCGCCCCACCTTCGCCCCGCTCGTGCGCGGAGCCCTCCAGGCCGACGACTCCGAGCGCGGCACCAATCCGCGCGCCGCCTCCGTCCGGCTGCGCGCGCTCACCCGAACCCGATCCGCCCAGAGAGCACACTGAGATGGCCAGCACCACCGCCGTTCACGCCCCCGCGGTCCGCCCTGTCCGCTCCCCGAAGCGAGGCGCGCAGTCGACCTCCGCACCGCGGCTGACCGTCGTCGCCGCGCCGCAGGCCACACGCAGCTCGCTGCCGTTCACCCTGCTGTGCACGCTCATCGTCATGGCCACGCTCACGGCGCTGCTGTACATGAACATCCAGATGTCCGGGGCCAGCTACGAGATCACCCGCCTCCAGGGGCAGTCGCAGCGCCTCACCGAGGAGCGCCAGGCGCTCGCCGAGACGAACGAGCGGCTCGGCACGCCGCAGGAGCTGGAGCGCCAGGCGCGCGAGATCGGCATGGTCCCGGTGTCCGATCCCGCCTACATCGACCTCGACACGGGCGAGATCATCGGCGAGACGGCTCCGGCGGCGCAGACTGAGGGCACGCCCGAGCTCGCGGAGGTGCCCGCACAGGTCGCCGTGCCGCCGGCTCAGATCTATGACGAGCCCACCGCCTACCACGGCATGGGCAACGAGGGGGACTGACAGATGGCGCCGACGCGCAGGAACGGTTCGCGACGCACCACCCGTCCTGCGGCGGGCACCCGTGCGCCGCGGCGCGGCGGCGTGATGACAGGCGGCCGCTTGGGCGAGCCCGCCACGCGGCACCGTCTGCTGATCTGCCTGATCATGGTCGCCGTCCTGGCCCTGTCCGGACGCCTGGTCTGGGTGCAGGGGCTGGACGCGAGCGCCCGCGCCCAGGAGGCGATCGAGCAGCGCACCGTCACCCGCACCATCCCGGCCCTGCGCGGGGACATCCTGGACCGTGACGGCACCACGCTGGCCAGCTCCGTCGAGCGCTACGACCTGTGGGTGAACCAGCTCCAGGTGGACGAGTACCTCGAGAACTCCACCACCGCCGAGGTCACCGGCATCGAGGCCGCCGCGAAGGAGCTCGCGCCGGTCCTGGGGTGGTCGGAGTCCGAGACCCGCGACGCCCTCACCGGTGATGCGGGCTTCTCGTACCTGCTCAAGAACGTCGAGCCCGAGGTCCGTGACGCCGTGATCGCCCTGAAGATCCCGGGCATCGGCGCCGATCGCGTGGCCGAGCGCATCTACCCGGCCGGATCGGTGGGCGGGAACATCCTGGGCTTCGTCGGGTCCGACGGCGCGGCCCTGGCCGGGACCGAGCTGTCCTTCGACGAGGAGCTCCGCGGCACCGACGGCGAGACCAGCTACGAGCGCGGCGCCGGCGGCCAGATCATCCCCACGGGCTCCCAGGAGACCACCCCGGCCGTGGACGGCAGCGACGTGCTCCTCACCATCGACCGGGACCTGCAGTGGAAGGCGCAGCAGATCGTCGCGGGCGCCGTCGAGCAGGTCGGCGGCACCGGCGGCAGCGCCGTCGTGTACAACTCCCGCACCGGCGAGGTGCTGGCCCTGGCCGAGTACCCGACCTACGACCCGAACGATCCCGGCGCCGCGGAGGAGGAGGACCTGGGCAACCGGTCGATCTCCAACGTCTTCGAGCCCGGCTCGACCGGCAAGCTCTTCACGATCGCGGCGGCGCTCGAGGAGGGCACGGTCACCCCGGAGACGGAGTACGAGATCCCCTACGAGCGCTACTTCGAGGGACACCGGATCAAGGACTCCCACGTCCATCCCGATCAGCAGCTGACCACGGCCGGGGTGCTCAAGAACAGCTCGAACGTCGGCACCGTGCAGATCTCCGAGACCCTCACCCCGCAGATCCGTCACGACTACCTCACGGCCTTCGGCCTCGGGCAGCCCACCGGCGTCGAGCTGCCCGGGGAGTCCGCGGGCATCGTCCACCCGGCGGAGGACTGGACCGGTCGCACCCGCTACACGACCTCCTTCGGCCAGGGGTACAGCGTCAACGCCCTGCAGATGGTCTCCGCCGTGGGCACCTTCGCCAACGACGGCGTGCGCGTCGAGCCCTCCCTGATCGCGGGCACCCGTGCGGACGACGGCACCGTGACCCCTCTCGGCGAGCCGGAGAGCACCCGCGTGGTCTCCTCGGACACCGCGGCGACGATGCAGGAGCTGATGGACAACAACGTCGACGAGGAGACCTCGGTCGCGGCCGTGGAGGGCTATGCCACGGCGGGCAAGAGCGGCACCGCCCAGGTGGGCGAGACCGGCTACACCGCCTCCTTCATCGGCTTCGCCCCGGCGGACGATCCCGAGATCGTCGTGGGCGTGTTCGTCTTCGGCCTGGACACCTTCATCTCGGGGTCGAAGGCCGCGGCCCCCGCCTTCTCCGAGCTGACCACCTTCACGCTGCAGAACCAGGGCATCGCCCCGACCGGAGTCCCCGGTCGCGAGCTCGAGAACGAATGGTGAGCGCACGGTGACCTCAGAGACCGCCCCCACCCCCGAAGCCGCCCGTCCGCGTCGCCCCCTCGGCGCGGGCGCGGCGGACCTCGCGCGCGCCCTCGGCGCCGAGGTCCCCTCCGTCGACGCGACCCTGCGCGGCGTCACCCTCGACTCGCGCTCGGTGGAGCCCGGCGACCTGTGGAGCGCGCTGCCCGGTGCCTCCGCGCACGGCGCCGAGTTCGCCGCCCAGGCCGCCGAGCGCGGCGCCGCGATGGCGCTGACCGATCCCGCCGGCCGCGACCGCTGCCTCGCCGCCGGCCTGCCCGTGATCGTGGTGGACGATCCGCGGGCGGCGACCGCCGCGGCCGCGGCCCTGGTCCTGGGACGGCCCGCCGAGCGGCTGCGCACCCTCGGCGTGACCGGCACCAACGGCAAGACCTCGATCACCACCGCCCTGACCGGGACCCTCCAGGCGCTCGGCGTGCCCGCCGGCGCGATCGGCACCGGCGGCACCCGCTATCGGGACGCCGACGGCGCCGACCACGCCATCGCGACCGTCCGCACCACCCCGGAATCGCCCGAGCTCCACGGCATCCTCGCCCGGATGCTCGAGGACCGGGTCGAGGTCGCCGCGATGGAGGTCTCCAGCCACGCCCTGGTCCTGCACCGCGCCGACGAGGTCGTCCTCGACGTCGCCTGCTTCACGAACCTCACTCAGGACCACCTCGACTTCCACGGCACGATGGAGGCCTACTACGAGGCCAAGCGCAGCCTGTTCACCCCGCGCCACGCGCGGCGCGGCATCGTCTGCGTGGACGACGCCTGGGGCGCGCGACTGGCGCGCGAGGCGCAGATCCCGGTGACCACCTACGCGACCCGTCCGGGGACGGCGGCCGACCACGTCGCCCGGGACCTGCGCGCCGAGGGCTACGGCAGCACCTTCACCGTCGACGGCCCGGACGGCGCCCGGACCCTCCGTGCCGCCCTGCCCGGGCGGCACTACGTCGCCAACACCCTCGCCGCGGAGCTGATGCTCGCCGCGATCGGGCACACCGGTCCCGAGGTCGCCCGTGCCCTCGGCGAGGCCGGCACCGTGCCCGGGCGCATGGAGCCGGTGGCGCGCACCCCGGTGCTCGGCGTCGTCGACTACTCGCACACCGCGGACGCCCTGGAGCAGGCGCTGACGACGCTGCGCGCCGTGCCCTCCACCCGGCGGCTGATCGTGGTGATGGGAGCCGGGGGAGACCGGGACCGCCGCAAGCGGCCGCACATGGGGGAGGTCGCCGCCCGCCTCGCCGACGTGGTCATCGTCACAGACGACAACCCGCGCACCGAGGACCCCGCAGCCATCCGCCGCGAGGTGCTCAGCGGGGTCCCGGAGGGGGCGGAAGCCCAGGTCCGAGAGGTGGGCGGCCGTGGTGACGCGATCGAGCTCGCCGCCTCCCTGGCCGACGTGTCCGACACCATCCTGGTGGCCGGCAAGGGCGCGGAGACCGGACAGCAGATCGGCGGTATCGTCCATCCGTTCGACGACCGCCTCCGACTGCGAGAAGCGCTGACCGCGCGCGGCGGCGCCGAGTGCGACGACACGGACGAAGGACACTGAGAGATGCTGCAGACCACGGCACGGGAGATCGCCGCCCTCACGGGCGGGACCCTCGTGGGCGGTGCGACCGGGGACGAGACCGTCACCGGCATCGCCCGGATCGACTCCCGGGAGGTCGAGCCCGGGGACCTCTTCGCCGCCTTCGCGGGCGAGCGCACCGACGGCCACGAGCACCTCGGGGCCGCACACGCCGCGGGGGCCGCCCTCAGCCTGGTCACCGTGGATCGCGGGGCGCCCGCCGTGCAGGTGGGGGACGTCCGCGAGGCGCTGTCCCAGCTGGCCGTCGCCCAGCTCGAGCAGGCGCGCCGGGAGAACGAGCAGCTGGTGGTCCTCGCGGTGACCGGCAGCGCCGGGAAGACCGGCACCAAGGATCTGCTGGGCACGATCCTGCGGGCCGAGGGCCCGACGATCGCCCCGGCGGGGAACCACAACAACGAGCTCGGTCTGCCGCTGACCGTGCTGCGCCTCGGGGCTGACACCCGCTTCCTGGTGCTCGAGATGGGCGCCCGCGGGGTCGGCCACATCGCGCAGCTCACCGCGATCGCACGCCCGGACGTGGCGATCGTGCTCAACGTCGGCTCCGCTCACCTCGGCGAGTTCGGCGGCGTCGAGGCGATCGCCCGCGCCAAGGGCGAGCTGGTCGAGGCTCTCGTCCCCACCGGGCGCGCCGTCCTGAACGCCGAGGACCGGCTCGTCTCGGCGATGGCAGAACGGTCCGCGGCTCCCGCCCTCCGCTGGGGCTTCACCGAGGGCGACCTCCGCGGCGAGGACCTCTCCCTGGATGACGAGGCCCGCCTGAGCTTCACGCTGGCGGTCCCCGAGGGGCTCACGGCGCTGGACGGCACGGCGATCCCCGCCGGCCGATTCCCGGTGCGTCCGGACCTGCTGGGCGAGCAGCAGGCCGCCAATGTGCTCGCGGCGCTGACCGCCGCCCTGGTGGCCGGTGCCGACCCCGCGACCGCGACCGCCGCGCTGGAGGGCGCGAGCCTGGCCACCGGCCAGCGCATGGAGGTCCTCCGCGCCGGCGGCGTGACGATCATCGACGACGCCTACAACGCGAACCCGGACTCGATGCGGCAGGCGCTGAAGACCCTCGCGCACCTGGGCCGTTCCCACCGGACGATCGCCGTGCTCGGCGAGATGCTCGAGCTGGGAGAGGACTCGGCCGTGCTCCACGACGGGATCGGCCGGCTCGTGGTGCGCCTGAACATCGGCACGCTGTACGTGATCGGCGACGGCGCCGCCCCGATCCACCACGGGGCCAGCCTCGAGGGCAGCTTCGGCGGTGAGTCCGTCTGGCTGGGCTCGGTGGAGGAGGCCCAGGCTGTGCTAGAACGGACGCTGGCGCCCGGCGACGTGGTGCTGCTGAAGTCCTCGCGCGATGCCGGTCTGCGACGCATCGCCGGCCCGCTCGTGGCACGCCTCGAGGAACGTGGCCCGCTCGGCGGGCCGACGGAGAACGGAGACGACGCATGATCGCGATCATCATCGCGGGAGCCGTCTCGCTGCTGCTGTCGATCCTCGGCACGCCCGCCTTCATCAAGGTCCTCGAGCGCCGCGGCTACGGGCAGTTCGTCCGCGACGACGGCCCCACCTCCCACGCCACCAAGCGCGGCACCCCCACCATGGGCGGCGTGGCGATCATCGGCTCGGTGCTGCTCGCCTACTTCCTCACCCACCTGGTGCTCTGGACCTCTCCCAGCATCACCGTGCTGCTGGTGCTCTTCCTCATGGTCGGGCTCGGGGTGGTCGGCTTCCTCGACGACTACCTGAAGATCTCCCAGCAGGACAGCACCGGGCTGCGCCCGCGCTACAAGCTCGTGGGGCAGTTCCTGGTCGCCACCGCCTTCGCGGTGCTCGCCCTGCTCTTCCCCGACGGGGAGGGGCACACGCCCGCGAGCATGAACGTCTCCTTCGTCCGGGACATCCCCTGGCTGGATCTCGCCTTCCTGGGCACGGTCGTCGGCTTCGTGCTCTTCGCGATCTGGGCGAACTTCCTCGTCGCGGCCTGGTCCAACGGCGTGAACCTCACCGACGGCCTCGACGGCCTCGCCAGCGGTGCGACCATCCTGTTCACGGCGGCCTACCTGATCATCAGCTTCTGGCAGTGGCGTCAGGAGTGCAGCATCGATCTCGAGGCCAGCGGCCTGGTGCAGTGCTACGACGCCCGCGATCCGCTGGACGTCGCCGTGCTCTGCGCGGCGATGATCGGCGGCTGCGTCGGCTTCCTGTGGTGGAACACCTCGCCCGCGAAGATCTTCATGGGCGACACCGGCTCCCTCGCCCTCGGCGGCGCCATCGCGGGACTGACCATCGTCTCGCGCACGGAGATCCTCGGCGCCATCATCGGCGGCCTGTTCGTGATCATCTCGCTGTCGGTCATCATCCAGGTCACCAGCTTCAAGCTGACCGGCCGGCGGGTGTTCCGGATGGCGCCCCTGCAGCATCACTTCGAGCTCAAGGGATGGAACGAGGTCACCATCGTGGTGCGGTTCTGGATCGTCGCCGGCATCCTCGCCGGGGTGGGGCTGGGCATCTTCTATCTCGACGCCCTGCCGAGGCTCACGCCGTGAGCACCGCGGTGCGCGAGCTCCCCGTCGAGCAGCGGCCGTGGCCGGGACTGGACGTCTCCGGACTGCGGATCCTGGTGACCGGCTTCGGCGTCTCGGGCTACGCCGTGGCGGACCAGACCATGCAGCGCGGCGCACAGGTGCTCGTGGTCGACGGCTCCGACACCCCCGAGCTGCGCGAGCGGGCGCAGATCCTCGAGGTGCTCGGCGTCGAGGTGCGCCTGGGCGCCGAGCACACCCTCGCGCTGCCCACGGACCGGGTCCCGGACCTCGTGGTGACCTCCCCGGGCTGGCGGCCCGACCAGCCGCTCCTGGCCGCCGCCGCGGAGGCTGGGATACCGGTGTGGAGCGAGATCGAGCTCGCCCGCCGGATGCAGGCCCCGGACGGGCCCGCCTGGCTGGGCGTGACCGGCACCAATGGCAAGACCACCACCGTCACGATGCTCGAGTCCATCCTCCTGAACGCGGGGGAGAGGGCAGTGGCCTGCGGCAACGTGGGTCTTCCGGTCATCGAGGCCGCCCTGGACCCCGAGGGTTTCGACGTGCTCGCCATCGAGCTGTCCAGCTTCCAGCTGCACTGGACGCAGCACCTGGCCTGCGAGGCCGCGGCGGTGCTCAACGTGAGCGATGACCATCTCGACTGGCACGGGGGCGCCGCGGCGTATGCCGCGGCCAAGGGCCGCATCTACGAAGGCGCCGAGATCGCCTGCATCTACACCGTGGCGGACGCGACCACGCGGAGCCTGGTGGAGGAGGCGGACGTGGCCGAGGGGGCCCGTGCCGTCGGCCTCTCCCTCGCCTCCCCGGGGCTCTCCGAGCTCGGTGTCGTCGACGGGCTGCTCGTGGACCGGGCCTTCCTCGCCGAGCGCCGCACCGCCGCCGCCGAGCTCGCCACCCTCGAGGACCTCTCGCACCTGGGCGCCCACGGCGCCGGGCCGCACGTGATCCTCGACGCCCTGGCCGCCGCCGCGCTCGCCCGGGCGCACGGGGTGAGCGCCCGCGCCGTGCGGGACGGGCTGCGCGCCTACCGCATGGGCGCCCATCGCGCCCAGCATGTCGCCACGCTGGACGGCGTCGGCTACGTGGACGACACCAAGGCCACCAACCCGGCCGCGGCCGCGGCCTCGCTCCGCGCCGCGGAGCGGATCGTCTGGATCGCCGGCGGGGACACCAAGGGCGCGGACCTCGACGAGCTCGTCCACGCCGCGCGCGACCGACTGGTCGGCGTGGTGCTGCTGGGCCGCGACGCGAGCCCCTTCACCACGGCCCTGGCACGACACGCCCCCGAGGTCCCCGTCCGCCGCATCGATCCGGGCGACACTGACGACGTCGCCGGACGCTCCCGGCTGATGGAGGACGCGGTGCGGGCGGCCCGCTCGCTCGCCGCCGACGGGGACGTGGTGCTGCTGGCGCCGGCCGCCGCCTCCATCGACCAGTTCCGTGACTACGCGGAACGGGGGGACCTGTTCGCGGCGGCCGTGACCCGACTGCCAGGAGAGGGCGCATGACGATGGAGGACATCCGTCGGGGATCCCGCCGGGAGGACGGACGCTCCACCGACGTGCTGCGTCCCGACGAGGACCAGCCGCTGGGCAACATCGGCGATCGCGTGCGCAACG
Organism: Brachybacterium sp. YJGR34; assembly: GCF_003347015.1. Taxonomy (GTDB): domain Bacteria; phylum Actinomycetota; class Actinomycetes; order Actinomycetales; family Dermabacteraceae; genus Brachybacterium. The sequence goes on along the minus strand of NZ_PNFB01000018.1, from coordinate 73,297 downwards.
GTGTGGGCAGCTGGCTGAAGTCGCCGGCGCTCGACTTCTACGGCCTGATCATCGTGGGCACGCTGCTGATCGGCCTGGGCCTGGTGATGGTGCTGTCCTCCAGCTCCGTCCAGAACATCTCCCAGGGAGGGTCCGGCTTCGCGGGCCTGGTCCGCCAGGGCACCTTCGCCGCGATGGGCCTGGTGGCGCTGGTGACGGCCGCGCTGCTGCCGCCCGGCTTCTACCGCCGGGCGGCCTGGGTCCTGTTCGGACTCGGCCTCCTCCTGCAGTGCCTGGTCCATGTCCCCGGTCTCGGCGTCGAGGTGTACGGCAACCGCAACTGGATCCAGATCGGCTCACAGCGCCTGCAGCCCTCGGAGTTCCTCAAGCTCTCCCTCGCCGTGTGGATCGGCGCCCTGCTGGCGGCGAAGCGTCCGCTGCTGCACCGTCCCTTCCACCTCGCCGTCCCGCTCCTGCCCGGGGTCGCCGCCGCGCTGGGCCTGGTGGTCCTGGGGCACGACCTGGGCACCATGCTCGTGATGGCGATGCTGGTGGCCGGCGCGGTCTGGGTGGCCGGGGTGCCGCGCCGCTGGTTCGTCGCCGCCGGAGCGCTGGGCGTGGTGGGCATCGTGGCGATGACCATCACCAGCGGCAACCGCATGGCGCGCATCAACAACTGGCTCCACGGCACCTGCGCGGGGGACTCCTGCCTGCAGGCGGAGCAGAGCCTCATGGGCCTGGCCGAGGGCGGCTGGTGGGGCGTCGGCCTCGGGGAGTCACGGCAGAAGTGGGGCCGACTGCCCGCCGCCGAGGACGACTACATCTTCGCGATCATCGGTGAGGAGCTCGGCCTCATCGGCACCCTCGGCGTGGTCGCCCTGTTCACCGTCCTGGCGCTGATCATGTTCCGCATGATCGCCCGCCTGGACGACCACTTCATGCAGATCACCGTCGCCGGGATCAGCGCGTGGCTGCTGGGCCAGGCCTTCGTGAACATGATGGTGGTCACCGGCCTGCTGCCGGTGATCGGCGTCCCGCTGCCCTTCATCTCCTCCGGCGGCTCCGCGCTGCTCGCCTCGATGACCGCGCTGGGGCTGCTGATCTCCTTCGCCCGCCGCGAGCCCGGTGCGGCGGAGGCCATCAGCGCCAAGATGGGATCGGTGCGCCGCTCCATCAGCGTGCTGCCCGCGCCGACGGAGCGTGCCGCGGCCGCGGAGCCCGCCACGACGCGCGCCCGATCACGGCGGCGCGGGACCGCCCGCTCGGGGTCCTCCCGGGCCTCGGCCGGACGCGGCGCACGCCGCACCGGCTCCCGCTCCGGACGCACCTCCACCTCACGAAGGACCCGATGACCCCCTCGACACCCCGCATCCTCCTGGCCGGGGGCGGCAGCGCCGGGCACGTCTCGCCGCTGCTGGCCACCGCCGCCCAGATCTCCCGTCGCACGCCCGGTGCCGAGGTCCTCGTGCTCGGCACCCGCGAGGGGCTCGAGGCGGACCTCGTCCCCGCGGCCGGCTATGAGCTCGCGACCATCGAGAAGGTGCCCTTCCCCCGGCGCCCCGACGCGGCGGCCCTGCGCTTCCCGCGCCGTTTCGCGGCCACGCTGCGGGAGGTGCGCTCCCTGCTGCGCGAGCGGGAGATCGACGTGGTCGCCGGGTTCGGCGGCTATGTGTGCCCGCCCGCCTATCTGGCCGCCGCCGCGCAGCGCACCCCGCTGGTGGTGCACGAGGCGAACCGGCGGCCCGGCCTGGCCAACCGGCTGGGATCGCGCCGCGCAGCGGCCGTCCTGACGGCCTTCGAGGGATCGAGCCTGCGCGGTGCCCGCCGCATCGGCATGCCCATGCGGGAGGGCATCGCCCACCTCGATCGGGCCGCGCACCGCGAAGCGGCCGTGACCGGATTCGGACTCGATCCGGACCGCCCCGTGCTGCTGGCCACCGGCGGCTCCCTGGGCGCGCAGCGTCTGAACGCCGCGGTCTCCGCGGCGGCGGAGCAGATCGTCGCCTCCGGCGCCCAGATCCTGCATGTCACGGGACGCGGCAAGGCCGAGGGCCTCACCGAGCGGCCCGGCTATCGCGTGGTGGAGTACGTCTCCGCGATGGAGGATGCCTATGCCGCCGCGGACCTCGCGCTGACCCGCTCCGGGGCGGGCACGGTCAGCGAGCTCACCGCCGTGGGTCTGCCCGCGGTGCTGGTCCCGCTGCCGATCGGGAACGGGGAACAGGCCCTCAACGGTCAGGAGGTCGTGGCCGCCGGCGGTGCGCTGATGGTCGACGACGCCGAGCTCGACGCCGCCCGCCTGCAGCAGCTGGTGATCCCCCTGCTCGGCGACCCGGAGCGACGGGCCGCCATGGCCGCCTCCGCCCGCGCCTTCGGCATCACGGATGCCGCCGAGGTGATGGCCGATCTGGTGACCGGCGTCGCACGCCGCGCCTGACCGTCCTTCCCCCCTGCTCCGGCTACGGTGATGCCATGACTTCCGCCGCCGTCCCCGGAGCCGACGCCACGCCGTCACCGCGCACGATCCTGCGGCCCGGGGACGTCATCACCGACGCCGCCTGGCCCGTCGCGGGCGGCGTCCGCTCGGTGCACGTGATCCGCATCGGCGGCGCGGGGATGTCCGCCGTGGCCCGCCTCGCGCTCGAGGCCGGGCTGCGGGTGAGCGGCTCCGACTCCCAGGACGGCCAGTTCATCGCTCCGCTGCGCGCGGCCGGTGCCCGCATCGGCATCGGCTTCGACGCCGGTCTGCTGGCCGAGGACGTGGACCTGGTGGTGGTCTCGACCGCCGTGCGCGCCGACAACCCCGAGGTGATCGCCGCCCGCGAGCGCGGGATCCCCGTCATCCACCGCGCCGCGGCGCTGGCCGGACTGCTGCGGGGCCGGGAGGTGATCGCGATCGCAGGCACCCACGGGAAGACCACCACCACCGGCATGGCGGTGACGGCGCTGCGCGGCGCCGCCCGCGATCCGGCCTGGGCGCTCGGCGCCGCCGTCCCGGACCTGGGCCGCAATGCCGGCTTCGGAGCGGAGCCCGGCGCCGCGGGGGACCTCGCCCTGGTCGAGGCCGACGAGTCCGACGGCTCCTTCCTCGCCTTCGCCCCGCGCACCGCGGTGGTCACCAATCTCGAGCCGGACCACCTCGACTTCCACGGCGACGCCGCCACGCTCACCGCGGCCTTCGACGCGCTCACCACCCGCATCGAGCCCGGCGGAACGCTCGTGGTGTGCGCCGACGACGAGGGAGCCGAGGCCCTGGGCCGACGGGCCGCGGCCCGCGGCACCGCGGTGCTGCGCTACGGCACCGCCGAGGACGCGCACTGGCGCCTGCGCGCCGAACAGGCGGGACCCCGCGGGACCCGGATCGAGGTCGACACCCCGCGCGGCCGCATCGACGTGGAGCTCTCCGTCGCCGGGCACCACAACGTGCTCAACGCGCTCGGTGCCCTGGCGGCCTCGGCCTCGGCCGCACCCGCGGCCCCGCTGGCGGAGCTCGGCGCGGGACTGGCGACCTTCACGGGCGCCTCGCGCCGCTTCGACGTGGCCGGCACCGCCGGCGGGGTGACGGTCGTCGACGACTACGCCCACCACCCTCGCGAGGTCGCCGCGACCATCGCCGCCGCGCAGGGCATCGTGCGCGATCAGGGGCGCGGCGGGCGCGTGCTGGTCGTGTTCCAGCCCCATCTGTACTCCCGCACCCGCGCCTTCGCCGCCGAGTTCGCCGCGGCGCTCTCGAGCGCGGACCGTGCCTGGGTGATGCCGGTGTACGGCGCCCGCGAGGATCCGGACCCCGCGGTGGACGCCCGCACCGTCACCGCCCACGCCGCCGCGACCGTCGAGCCGCTCGCCGCGGGCGACGACCTCGCGGCACAGGTGGGTGGGGTGGCCCGGCCGGGCGACCTGCTGCTGATGCTGGGCGCCGGCGACATCGTCGAGACCACACCGGATGTGATGGCCGCCCTCGGCGTGCCCCCGGAGCACGGGTGATGGCGCGTCGCCCCATCGCGCCGAGCCCGCGCGGGAGCGCGCGGCGACCGGCGGCCGCGCCCTCCTCGCGGTCGACGCCGTCCTCCGCCGACCCGGCGCCCTCGGCCCGCTCGGCGCCGTCCGCCTCCTCGTCGGCGCGGACCGGTCGGTCGGCGGGCTCCGAATCCGCCGCGTCCCCGTCGACGCCGCCCCGCGGTCGTTCGGCCTCGGTCGGCCGTCCCCGCACCCCGGCCGCACCGTCCGACGGCGCCGAGCAGATCCGTGAGGGGCGCCCCCGCCGGATCGCCCGGCGGATCCGCGAGATGGTGGCCGGTCGGCCCTGGCGGCGGCGCCGTCGTGCGATCCTCGCGGGCCTGGCCGCGACGCTGCTCCTGCTCGTCGGCGTCCTCGCCGCCGGGGTCCTCCTGCCGCAGCTGCAGGTCTCGCGGATCGCCGTCGAGGGCACAGACTACGTCGCCGAGGAGGACGTCCGCGCGGCGGTCGCGGAGCACACGGGGGACAGCGTGCTGCTGCTGCCGGTGGGGACCATCGGCGAGGAGGCCTCCGCGGTGCCCGGTGTGGAGTCCGTGCAGGTCGAGCGCAGCTGGCCGGACGGGATGACCGTGAGAGTCACCGAGGCGGAGCCGGTGGGGATGCTGACCCGGCTCGACGGCACCCGCGCCGTGGTCGACGCCGCGGGTCGGGAGCTCCCCGCTGCGGCGGGGGAGGGCGAGACGCTGGTGCCCCTGGTCGTCGAGGGCGGATCCGCGGACCCCGTGGGGGCCTCCGCCGCGATGAGCGAGGTCCTCGCCGAGCTGCCCGATCCGCTGCGCGGTGCGGTCCAGGAGGTCACCGCCTCGAGCACGAGCGACGTGACCCTCGAGCTCGCCCTCGAGGACGGGACCTCCAAGACGGTGGTGTGGGGCGATGCGGCGGACGCCGAGCTGAAGGGCGAGGTGACCCTGGCGCTGCTGGGCCAGCCCGGCGCGGTCATCGACGTCTCCTCGCCGGTCGCCCCCGTCACCCGCTGAGGCGGTCGCTCCCGCGCCGTGGAGCGGTCACCGAGGTGATACGGCCCCCCTTCGCGTCCGACACGCGCCCTCGGTGTTTGCGCCCAGGTGCCCACGTCCTTAGCGTCGAGGGAAAGGAGAGGCGCCCCGAAGTCCCAACCTCAAGTAGAGGTCGAGAGTTCGGAAGGTCGCGACCAGGTGCGACGCAGGCCCCTCTCCCCGGATGAACGACAAGAGCAAGGACCCAAACGTGGCCGGAACCCAGATCTCCCTCGCAGTCATCAAGGTCGTCGGTGTCGGCGGCGGAGGTGTCAATGCTGTCAACCGCATGATCGAGTCCGGCCTGAAGGGCGTCGAGTTCATCGCGATCAACACCGACGCCCAGGCCCTGCTGATGTCCGATGCGGACGTCAAGCTCGATGTCGGCAAGGAGATCACCCGTGGTCTCGGCGCCGGCGCCGATCCCGAGGTCGGCAAGAAGGCCGCCGAGGACCACGCCGAGGAGATCGAGGAGGTCCTGCGCGGGGCCGACATGGTCTTCGTCACCGCCGGCGAGGGCGGCGGCACGGGCACCGGCGGTGCCCCCGTGGTCGCGAAGATCGCGCGCAGCCTCGGTGCGCTCACCATCGGTGTGGTCACCCGCCCCTTCACCTTCGAGGGACGCCGTCGCGCCACCCAGGCCGAGTCCGGCATCGCCGCGCTGCAGGCCGAGGTCGACACCCTTATCGTGATCCCGAACGACCGCCTGCTCTCCATCGCGGACAAGCAGGTCTCGATGCTCGACGCCTTCAAGTCCGCGGACCAGGTGCTGCTCTCCGGCGTCCAGGGGATCACGGACCTGATCACCACACCGGGACTGATCAACCTCGACTTCGCGGACGTCAAATCCGTCATGCAGGGCGCGGGCAGCGCCCTCATGGGCATCGGCTCGGCCCGGGGGGACGACCGCGCCCTGCAGGCCGCCGAGCTCGCCGTCTCCAGCCCGCTGCTGGAGGCCTCCATCGACGGCGCCTACGGCGTCCTGCTGTCCATCCAGGGCGGCAGCGACCTGGGTCTGTACGAGGTCTCCGAGGCGGCGCGCCTGGTCCAGGAGGCTGCGCACCCGGACGCGAACATCATCTTCGGCTCCGTGATCGACGACGCCCTGGGCGACGAGGTCCGCGTGACGGTCATCGCGGCCGGCTTCGAGGGCGGCGGTCCCGCCCCGCGGCAGGACGCCTCGCTGCAGCAGCGCCCCGCGGCCCGCACCGAGCAGGCCGCGCGCCCCGCGGTCCAGGCCCGGCCCGCGGTCCAGGCCCGCCCCGCCCCGGAGCAGCCTCCGGTCCAGCAGCGTCCGGCCACCCAGGCCGCGACCGGTGCGCCCGGCGCCTGGGGTCTTCCCCAGCAGTCCTTCTCCCCGTCGCGCCCCAGCACCGCGGAGCCGGAGACCGAGGCCCTCGACGCGGCGGAGACCGAGGAGGGGCAGGACGTCCAGCAGGCGCAGGTCCCGCCGCAGCCCGCTCCCCGGGCGCCCGAGCGCGAGCCCGCACGGCCCCCGCACATCGAGGAGTCCTCCTCGGACGACGACGATCTCGATCTCCCGTCGTTCCTGAAGTGACCGACGCGTCCCCGCTCCGGGCACGGGCTCCGCGGCTGCGCGGGGCCCGCGCCCTGTTCACGGGGCGCGATGGCGGTGTGAGCACCGGCGAGCACGCCACGCTGAATCTCGCGCGCCACGTCGGCGACCGGGAACAGGCGGTCGAGCACAACCGGTCGCTGGTCGCCGCGGAGATCGGCGCCCCGCTGGTCTTCGTCGACCAGGTCCACTCCACGCGGGTGCACGTGCTGCCTGCGACCGGCGCGCCGCCGGTGGTCATGGCCGATGCGATCGTCACCGATCGGCGCGACGTCGCCCTGGGGATCATGGTCGCCGACTGCCTGCCGGTCCTGCTCTCGGACCCCCGCGCGGGGGTCGTCGCGGTCGCCCACGCCGGGCGCCGCGGGCTGCTCGACGGGGTGCTGCAGTCCACGATCGCTGCGATGGAGGAGCTCGGGGCCCGCTCCGAGGACCTGGCCGCGAGCATCGGCCCGTCGATCTGCGGAGCCTGCTACGAGGTGCCGGAGACGATGCGCGAGGAGGCCGCGCAGCAGCTCCCCGCTGTGCGGGCTACCACCTCCTGGGGAACGCCGGCCCTGGATCTGCGCGCCGGTGCCCTCGCGGTGCTGGAGCACGCGGGGATCCCCGCGGCCTCCCTCGACGCCGACCATCCCTGCACCCTCGAGGACGAGCGCTTCTTCTCCTATCGGCGCAGCGCCGTCACGGGGCGCTTCGCCGGGGTGCTGCGTCGCCGCTGAACAGGCGGGGAGCGGTGCCTTCTCCGGCGATCCGACACGCCGACGACACGCCGACCGCCTCCCGATGTCCTCCTGAGGCCTGCGGTACTTTCGGGGCAGGGCTCCCGCGCACTCCCCGTGCTTCCCCGGGGCCCAGGTCAGCGTGAGCAACAGACTGGGAGATCTGCGATGGGAACCTGGCGCAACGCCATGGTCGCACTCGGCCTCGCCAACGAGGTCGACGACGAATACTACGAGGACGAGCGCGCGCGCCACGACGAGGTCGTCGCACCGGCTCGCCGCACCGAGCGGGGCTCCGAGCCCGCACCCGAACGGGAGGCCCAGGTGACCCCGATCCGACAGCGTTCGAGCGTGGTGGCCATGGCCCCGGCAGTGGAGGAGTCGATGCACCGCATCACCACGATCCATCCGCGGTCCTACAACGACGCCAAGGCGATCGGCGAGTCGTTCCGCGACGGGGTCCCCGTCATCATGAACCTCTCCGACATGCAGGACGGCGATGCCAAGCGCATGGTCGACTTCTCGGCCGGGCTGGTCTTCGGGCTGCGCGGCACCATCGAGCGCGTCACCTCCAAGGTGTTCCTGCTCTCCCCGGAGTTCGTCCAGGTCGACGGGGACGCCTCGGGCGACGAGGGCAGCTTCTACAACCAGAGCTGAGTGGCCGAGTGTCCTTGATCGCCGGAGTCCTGTACCTCGCAGTCCTTCTGTACCTGCTGGTCCTCGTGGCCCGTCTGGTGCTCGAATGGATCCAGTCCTACGCCCGGGAGTACCGCCCCAGCGGTCTCGTCCTGGTGCTCTTCGAGGTGGTCTACACGCTGACCGACCCTCCGGTGAAGGGACTGCGGCGACTCATCCCCCCGGTGCGCCTCGGGGCCGTCTCGCTCGACCTCAGCCTCATGATCCTGCTCGTCCTGGGATGGATGCTGCTGAGGATCCTCGGCGGCCTCTCGATGTGAGGTCGCCGCGGTTCAGGAGCGCCCCCGGCATCCGCTAGGCTGTCGTCACCGCGCCCGTCGGCGCATTCTCGACTCTAGAACGATGAAAAGGTGACCCATGGCTCTGATGCCCGAAGACCTGATGAATCAGCGGTTCACCCCGGTCCGGTTCTCCGAGGGTTACGACATGGACGAGGTGGACAACTTCCTCGACAATGACGTCGAACCGCGCCTGAAGGAGCTCATCTCCGAGAACGAGCGGCTGAAGAAGGAGCTCGAGGAGGCGCACAACCGCATCGCCGAGCTCGAGACGGCCGGCCCGACCGTCGCCGCCACGGAGACCTCCGCCGAGGAGCAGAGCGACGCGGTCATCGATACCACGCCGGTGAGCGCCGAGGACGACGTCGCGGCCACCGGCTCGCAGCCCGTCGTCGAGGACGTGGCCGAGGCCCCGTCCGCGGAGCCCACGACCGCGGACTCCGCGACCACCGACTCCGCGCCCGGAGCCGAGACCCCGGACCAGTCCGCCGCCGGCATCATCGCCCTCGCGAACCGTCTGCACGACGAGTACGTCAAGAACGGCGAGGACGAGCGCGACCGCCTCATCACCGAGGCCAACGACGAGCACCAGCGCATCGTGGGCGAGGCCGAGGAGAAGGCGCGCACCACCCTCGCGAACCTCGAGGAGCAGAAGGCGGACCTCGACAAGACCATCGAGGGCCTGCGGAACTTCGAGCGCGACTACCGCAACCGTCTGCGCAACTACCTCGAGAACCAGCTCCGCGACCTCGACACCAGCGAGACGCAGGACAAGCAGGCGAACGTCGGTCTGTGAACGACACCTCCACCCCGTCGACGAGCGCCGGCCCCGAGCGGTCCGGCGCTCGCCGCCGTCTGAGCCGGGGCACCGTCCTCGGCGGCACCGCACTGCTGGCCGCGGTCCTGGTCGTCATCGACCAGGTCAGCAAGAACTGGGCGGTCGCCAACCTCGAGGAGCTGGTCCCGCAGCCCTTCCTCGGTGAGGTGCTCCAGCTGACCCTGCTGTACAACACGGGCGCCGCCTGGGGGATGGGGGCGGAGATCACGCCCGTGGTCACCTGCCTCCAGATCGCGATCGTGATCGGCGTGATCGTCTTCGCGGTGACGGCGATCCGGTCCCCCTGGTACACGGTGGCGGCGGGGCTGATCCTCGGCGGAGCGCTGGGCAACATCCACGACCGGCTGCTGCGCGCCCCCGGCCCGTTCCACGGCGCCGTCGTGGACTTCCTCGAGCTGCCGCGCTGGCCCGTCTTCAACGTGGCGGACATGGCGGTCGTCGGCGGCGCGATCCTCATCGTCGTGCTGGGCCTGCTCGGTGTGGCCGCCGACCCGGCGCTCGACGACGCCGAGTCGGCCGAGGCGGCCGAGGACGAGGACGTGCGATGAGCGCCTCCCGCACCCTGATGGTGCCGGACGGGCTCGCCGGGGAGCGGGTCGACGTCGGCCTCTCCCGCATGCTGGGCCTGTCCCGCACCCGCGCCGCGGACCTGGTCCAGGCCGGCCACGTGCTGGTCGACGGCCGGACGCCGGCGCGCTCGACCCGGCTGGAGCCCGGGGCGATGCTCCTCGTCGAGCTCCCCGACGAGAAGCCCGCCGCCGCGGTCCGGCCCCAGATCGCCGAGGGCATGAGCCTGGTCCACCAGGACGACGACATCGTGGTGATCGACAAGCCGGTGGGTGTGGCCGCCCATCCCAGCCCCGGCTGGTCCGGTCCCACGGTGCTGGGCCATCTCGCGGCCGCCGGCGTGGGCATCCGCACCTCCGGGGACCCGGACCGGCAGGGCATCGTGAGCCGGCTGGACGTCGGCACCAGCGGGCTGATGGTCGTCGCCCGCACCGAGCGCGCCTACACCACCCTGAAGGATGCCTTCCGCGCCCGCGAGGTGGGCAAGGTGTACCACGCCGTGTGCCAGGGGACCCCGGACCAGAGCGAGGGCACCGTCGAGGCGCCCATCGGCCGTTCGCCGGCGCACGACTACAAGTTCGCGGTGCGCCGGGACGGCAAGCACTCGGTGACCCACTACTCCACGCTCGAGGCGCTGCACGGCGCGACCCTGCTGCGCGTCCGGCTCGAGACGGGCCGCACCCATCAGATCCGGGTGCACATGGCCGCCCTGCACCATCCGCTGGTGGGCGACCCCCTGTACGGCGCGGACCCCACCCTCGCCGAGCGTGTGGGGCTGATCCGGCAGTGGCTGCACGCGATGGAGCTCAGCATCGTCCATCCCGCCACGGGGGAGCCGGTCACCTTCACCTCGCAGTACCCCGCGGACCTGCAGCGCGCCCTGGACGCCCTGCGCGGCGCCTGACGCCCCGGAGCGCTCCCGCGGGAACGCTCCGCGGGGTCCGCGATACCGTCGGACCATGAACGACGCGCACACGCCCGGAACGCTGACCCCCTCGCGCGAGGCGGCGCTGGCCCGTCCCGACTTCCCCGTCGCCCGGGTGGCGCGGAGGCTGGGCCTCGATCGCGCCGAGGCCGAGCTCGTGCTGCGCGACGGGGCCCGGGCCCGGGCCGCGATCGCCGTCGCGGTGCAGGAGTTCCTCGACGCCGACGACGCCCTCCGCGCCGGCCGCACCCCGACCGCGCCCGTCGCCCAGGACCCCGACTTCCCGACCGGGGTGGGCATGGGCCTGGTGGGTGCGGCGGTGCTGTGGGAGGCCCATGACCTGGTGCCGCGCCTCGCGCTGCGGGTGGCGACGGACCACTACGAGGACGGACGGGACGAGCTCGCCGCGAGCTACCTCGCCCTGGTCCAGGAGTCCGTCGAGCCCGGCGAGGACCCTGATGCCGACGCCCTCGCCTGGGCCGCCCAGTCGCTGCTGGTCGCGGTGCTGCAGCGCTCCGGCGACCCCGCGCAGGCCGAGGCGATCGCTCGCGACCTGGCCGCCCACGACATCCCGCTGGACCTCTGGCGCGAGGACGACCCCTCGCTCCCGGACGACTCCCTGGCCTGGCACGGCGGTGCCTTCGTGGGCGGGATCCCGCCCCGTCGCGACGAGCGCTCCCTGAGCTACGAGGACGTGCACGACTATCTGGACTCGCTGCTCGCGGACATGCGCCGCGAGGAGCAGGCCGAGGGCGGCGCGCTCTAGGCCGACGGGGCGTCGCCCCGGGGAGCGGGCGGGTGAGTATTCCCGACCCGCCGGACGCGCCGAGGTGACCTCGCCGACCCCTTCACGGCGCCTCTCCCGACGCCGCCGAGGGCTACCCTGGAGGGCATGTCCGACGACTTCGTGCACCTCCATGTCCACACCGACTACTCCCTGCTGGACGGGGCCGCGAAGATCGACAAACTGGTCGCCGAGACCGTGAACCAGGGCCAGAGCGCGGTGGCGATCACGGACCACGGCTACCTGTTCGGCGCCTACGAGTTCTACAAGGCGGCGACGGACGCGGGCGTCAAGCCGATCGTCGGCGTCGAGGCCTACGTGACCCCGGGGACCAGCCGCCACGACCGCACCCGCGTGCAGTGGGGCACCAAGGAGCAGCAGGCCGCCGGGGACGACGTCTCGGCCCGCGGCGCCTACACCCACATGACCCTGCTGTCGAAGTCCACGCCGGGCATGCACAACCTCTTCCGCCTCGCCTCCGCCGCCTCGCTGGACGGTCAGATGGGCAAGTGGCCGCGGATGGACCGCGAGATCCTCGCGAAGTACTCGGACGGGCTCATCGCCACCAGCGGATGCCCCTCCGGCGAGGTCCAGACCCGGCTGCGCCTGGGGCAGTTCGACGAGGCCGTCAAGGCCGCCGGCGACTTCCAGGACATGTTCGGGAAGGAGAACTACTTCATCGAGCTCATGGACCACGGGCTCGACATCGAGAAGCGGGTGACGAAGGACCTGCTCGAGGTCGCGAAGGCCGTCGGCGCGCCGCTGGTGGCCACCAACGACCTCCACTACGTCACCGAGCAGGACGCGACGATCCAGGACGTCCTGCTGTGCATCAACTCCGGCTCCCGGCTGAACGACCCCGATCGGTTCAAGTTCGGCGGCTCCGGATACTTCCTGAAGTCCGCGCGGCAGATGCGCGAGCTGTTCCGCGAGTTCCCCGAGGCCTGCGACAACACCCTGCGCATCGCCGAGATGTGCGAGGTGGAGTTCCGCACCACCGACGAGGGCGCGAACTACATGCCCCACTTCCCCACCCCTCCCGGTGAGGACGAGGAGTCCTGGTTCGTCAAGGAGGTCCAGCGCGGGCTCGAGTACCGCTATCCCGCCGGGATCCCCGACGACGTCCAGAAGCGCGCCGACTACGAGGTGGGCGTCATCCTGCAGATGGGCTTCCCGGGCTACTTCCTGGTGGTCTCCGACTACATCAAGTGGGCCAAGGAGCAGGACATCCGGGTGGGTCCCGGCCGTGGCTCCGGCGCCGGCTCGATGGTCGCCTACGCCATGCGCATCACCGATCTGGACCCGCTCGAGCACGGCCTGCTGTTCGAGCGGTTCCTGAACCCCGACCGCGTCTCCATGCCGGACTTCGACGTCGACTTCGACGATCGCCGCCGCGGCGAGGTCATCGAGTACGTCGAGCGGAAGTACGGCGACGACCGCATCTCCCAGGTCATCACCTACGGCGTCATGAAGACGAAGAACTCCCTCAAGGACGCCGCGCGGGTGCTCGACTACCCCTTCGCGATGGGCGACAAGCTCACCAAGGCGCTGCCGCCGGCCGTGATGGGCAAGGACATCCCCCTCAAGGGGATCTTCGACCCCGAGCACAAGCGCTACGCGGAGGCGGGGGAGTTCCGCCGGATCCACGACGAGGACCCGGACGTGAAGAAGGTCGTCGAGATCGCCACCGGCGTGGAGGGCCTGACCCGCGGCTGGGGCGTCCACGCCTGCGCGGTCATCATGTCCAGCGAACCGCTGACGGACATCATCCCGATGATGCGCCGCCCCTCCGACGGGCAGATCATCACCCAGTTCGAGTACCCCACCTGCGAGACGCTGGGCCTGCTGAAGATGGACTTCCTGGGGCTGCGCAACCTCACGGTGCTCTCCGACGCGGTCCAGAACATGGAGCGCAACGGGAAGACCCCTCCGGACCTGGAGACCCTGCCCTTCGACGACCCGGCGACCTACACCCTGCTCCAGAAGGGCGACACCCTCGGCGTCTTCCAGCTCGACGGCTCCGGCATGCGCACCCTGCTGCGCCAGATGAAGCCGGACCAGTTCGGGGACATCACCGCGGTCTCGGCGCTGTACCGCCCGGGACCGATGGGCATGAACTCCCACACCAACTATGCGCTGCGCAAGAACGGCCTGCAGGAGATCACCCCGATCCACCCCGAGCTCGAGGAGCCGCTCGCGGAGATCCTCGGCGAGACCTACGGCGTGCTGGTCTACCAGGAGCAGGTCATGCAGACGGCGCAGAAGGTCGCCGGCTACTCCCTGGGCCAGGCGGACATCCTCCGCCGCGCCATGGGCAAGAAGAAGAAGGCGGAGCTGGACAAGCAGTACGTCTCCTTCGAGGCGGGCATGACCCAGAACGGCTATTCCGCGGCCGCGGTCCAGGCGCTGTGGGAGACGCTGCTGCCCTTCGCGGACTACGCCTTCAACAAGTCGCACTCGGCCGCCTACGGCGTGGTCTCCTACTGGACCGCGTACCTCAAGGCGAACCACCCCACCGAGTACATGGCCGCGCTGCTGACCTCCACCCAGGAGAACCGCGACCGCCTGGGCCTGTACCTCGGCGACTGCCGGCACCGCGGCATCACGGTGCTGCCCCCGGACGTCAACGAGTCGGACCTGTACTTCTCCGCCGTCGGCGAGGACATCCGCTTCGGCCTCTCGGCGATCCGCAACGTCGGCGCCCAGGTGGTCGAGGAGATCATCCGGACCCGGGAGGAGAAGGGCGCCTTCACCTCCTTCACGGACTTCCTGGACAAGGTCCCGCTGACCGTGTGCAACAAGCGCACCATCGAGTCCCTCATCAAGGGCGGCGCCTTCGACTCCCTCGGCCACAACCGCCGCTCCCTGGTCCTGATCCACGAGGACGCCGTCGACTCCGTGGTCGACGTCAAGCGCAAGGAGGCCCAGGGCCAGTACGACCTCTTCGCCGATGTCTTCGGCGGCGGGGGCGACGGGCAGGAGGAGATGGCCAGCGGGTCCGCCGCGACCATCGTGATCCCGGACCTGCCCGAGTGGGACCGCAAGGAGAAGCTGGCCTTCGAGCGCAACATGCTCGGTCTGTACGTCTCCGATCACCCCCTGTACGGGCTCGAGCACGTCATCGCGCAGAACTCCTCGACCTCGATCAGCGCGCTCGCGGACGACGGCGCGGTCGAGGACGGCGCCATGGTGACGATCGCGGGGCTGATCACCACCCTGCAGCGCAAGACCACCAAGAAGGGGGACATGTGGGCGATCGCCACCGTCGAGGACCTCGAGGGCTCGATCGACTGCCTGCTGTTCCCCTCGACCTACCAGACCGTCGCGACCGAGCTCGCCGAGGACCTCATCGTCTCGATGAAGGGGCGCGTGGACACCTCCAAGGGCATGCCCGAGCTGCGGGTCATGGAGATGACGATCCCGGAGACCGGGGGAGGGGCCGACGGCCCCGTGGTCATCGCGCTGCCGGCGATGCGGGCCAGCGAGGGCGTGGTCCAGCAGCTGCGCGGCGTGCTCGAGGACAATCCGGGCTCGAGCGAGGTCCGTCTGCGCCTGCAGGAGCCCGGCCGCACCACCCTGATGCAGCTGGACAAGCGCCTCTCGGTCACCCCCTCGGCCGCGCTGTACGCCTCGCTGAAGACGCTGCTGGGGCCGAGCTGCCTGCAGTGACGGCGCCCGTGCCGCGACGGTCCCGCGCATGAGCATCCCGCAGCTCGAGGCGCTCGTGGCCGTGGCCGACGAGGGGTCCTTCACCGAGGCCGCCGGAGCGCTGGGGGTCGCCCAGCCCTCCCTGTCCCGGCGCATCCGCGGGCTCGAGCAGGTCCTGGGAGCCGCCCTCTTCGTGCCCGTCGGCCGGCGCATGGAGCTCAGCGATGCGGGTCGCGGCGCGCTCGTCGCCGCCCGCCGGATCCTCCGCGAGCGCGAGGAGCTGATCGCGTCGATGGCCGCCGAGCGGGCGCTCGCCGGCGGCACCCTGCGGATCGTCGGGCTGCCCTCGCTGCTGGCCACCCGGGCGCCGCAGCACATCGGCGCCTTCCACCGCGCGCATCCGGGCGTGCGGATCGACGTGCTCGCCGTCGACGACTCCGCCCAGCTGATCGACGCCCTCCGCGCGGGACGTGCGGACCTGGGGTTCGGGATCGACGACGGCGTGCCCGGCGACCTGCTGGTGGCGCCCGTGGCGGTGCAGACCTTCGTGGCCGTCCTGCCCGAGGAGCCGGCTGACGAGCGTCAGATCCTCACCCGGGAGGAGCTGCGGGAGCGTTCCCTGGTGACGCTCCCGCGCGGCACCTCGATCCGTGCGGTGGCCGAGGCGGCCTACAGCGCCTACGACCTCCGCCCGCCGCGCACGGTGACCACCTCGGTGCGCGACGCCCTGGTGCCGCTCGCGCTGGCCTGCGACGGCGCCACCATCGTCCCCGACGACCTCGCGCTCGCCGCCCGCGGCGCAGGGGCACGGGTCGCCTCGCTGCCGATGGGGATGCAGCGATCGATCGGCGTCCTCCACCGACGCGACGGGGCGGGTCCCCCGGCGGTGGAGACCTTCCTGACCCTGCTGCGGCAGGGGAGGAGCTCCCCGCTCGACGTATAGCCTCAGTGCATCGATCCTGGCGGGAGGGCTATTGGACGGACCTGGGGCCCCATGTTTGGCTCGTCCTCGGCCAGACCACCGTGAGGCGAGGAGACGGAACGATGCACCCTGGGACGAACGGTCCGAGCCACCACGCCGGCGGCGTCCGGTATCGGCACGCGCCCTCCCTCGTCCGCCGGCGGCGCGTCCTGCTGGTCGGAGGGCTCGCCGTGCTCCTGTGCCTCGCCGTGCTCCTGGTTCTCGCCGTCTCCGGCCTGCGCGACAATCTCTCGGTGGAACCCCTGCGGGCCGGCACCGTGGATCGCGGGCAGGAGACCGCCGCGGCCACGGGAGCGCTGAACGTCCTGGTGATCGGCTCCGACACCCGGGACCTGGGTGGACGGGACACCGGGGATCGCGGCCGCAGCGATGCGCTGATCCTCGTCCACCTCGCCGAGGACGACTCCCGGGTCGACGCCGTGCAGATCCCCCGGGACACGCTCATGGACCTGCCGGCGTGCCGTGACACCGGCTACGGGGCGAGCTCGGGCGGCCGCGGCATGATCAACGCGGCGCTCGCGCACGGCCCCGCCTGCTCCGTCGTCGCGGTCGAGGAGCTCAGCGGGGTGCGCATCGACCACTTCGTGGAGATGGACTTCGACGGCTTCGCCGAGATCGTCGATGCCCTGGACGGACTGCCGGTGGATCTGCCGGAGCCGATGACGGACCCCCGGGCCGATCTCGATCTGCCGGCCGGAGCGCAGACCGTCGACGGCCGCGACGCCCTGGCGCTCTTCCGCACCCGTCACGCCGTGGGCGACGGCAGCGACATCGCCCGCCTGGAGCACCAGCAGATGCTCCTGGACGCCCTGGCCGCCCGGGTGGAGGAGCGGCACCTGCTCACCCGCCCGGACATGCTGTACTCCCTCCTCGAGGCGGTGACGAGCGCCGTCACCGTGGACGAGCACCTGGGCTCGATGCGGGAGATGGCGGCGCTCGGCGCACGCCTGGGCGCCGTGGATCCCGCGGAGATCACCGTGACCACCATGCCCTGGGGAGCGGCGCCCAGCGACCCGAACCGGGTGGTGCCCGCCGAGGACGCCCAGGCGGTCTTCGACGCCCTGGCCGAGGACCGTCCCCTGCCCGCCGCCGCGTGATCATGGCGCTGGTGCAGGGGCCGACGGGGCGCGCTGGACTAGCGTGACCCCATGAGCCCCTTCGCCGAGGACCTGCTGCCCGACGACCTGCTGGACACCTTCCGCGAGCGCGCGGAGGTCCACGACCGCGAGAACACCTTCCCGGGAGAGGACCTGGAGGATCTGCGCGAGCGCGGATACCTGCGCCTGCTGGTGCCCGCGGAGCTCGGAGGGACGGGCGCGAGCCTGCTGGAAGCCGGCCGCGTGCAGCGCCGTCTGGCCCGGGCCGCGCCCGCGACCGCCCTGGCGATGGGCATGCACCTGGTCGTCACCGGTGCGGCGCTGCACGCCCACCGTCGCGGCCAGGACTCGGCGCGCAGCGTGCTCGAGGACGCCGCGGCGGGGCACCTGCATGCCTTCGGCATCTCCGAGGCCGGCAACGACGCGATGCTCTTCGACTCCTCGACCACCGCCGAGGCCGCGCCCGACGGCGGCTACCGTCTCACCGGCACCAAGATCTTCACCTCCCTGGCCCCGGCCTGGGATCGCCTGGTGGTCCACGGACGCGTCGCCGAGCCCACCCAGGTCGATCCGAGCCTCGTGATCGGGGTGCTCGAGCGCGGCGACGGCATCGAGGTGCTCGACGACTGGGACACGCACGGCATGCGCGCCTCGCAGTCCCGGACCACCCGCCTGCACGGCGCGAGGATCCCGTCCGAGCGGGTGCTGACCCGCACGCCCGTCGGCCCCAACGCGGACCCCTTCGTGATGGGCGTGTTCGGAGCCTTCGAGCTGCTCATCGCCTCGGCCTACACGGGCATCGCGGAGCGCGCGGTCACCGTCGGGGCCCGGATCGCGACCACTCGGCGCAGCCTCACCACGGGGATCATGCACGCGGACGATCCGGACACCCGATGGCGCCTGGCGGACGCGGCGATCGGGGTGGACGGCGCGATCCTGCAGACCGAGAAGCTCCTGGCGGACCTCGACGCCCTGGGGCTCGGGGAGGGCGGCGTCGGGATCACCGACCACGGCGCACGCTGGTTCCTGCACCTGTCGGGGGTCAAGTCGCGCTCCACCGAGACCGCGATCCGGGCGGTCGACCAGGTGCTGCGCGCCAGCGGCGGCGCCCAGTACTTCCGCCGCAGCGAGCTGGAGAGGCTCTCCCGCGACGTGCGCGCCGGCATGTACCACCCCTCCGACGAGGAGTCCGTGCACGCCTCCTACGCGAAGGCGCTGCTGGGCGAGATCGGGGCCGATCGGCCGGTCCTCCCGCGCTGAGGGCGCTCGCGTCAGCCGAAGAGCGTCCTCGCCTCGCGCCAGCGGGGCTCCGGCACGCGCTTGACGCTGTCGATCGCCTCGCTGAGCGGGACGTCGACGATCTCGGTGCCGCGCAGCGCGACCATGCGACCGAACCCGCCGGAGTGCACGAGATCGACGGCGCTGGTGCCCAGGCGTGTCGAGAGCACCCGGTCGTAGCCCGTCGGCTCCCCGCCGCGCTGGATGTGCCCCAGGACGGTGGCCCGCGACTCGATGCCCAGACGCTCCTCGATGAGCGGGGCGAGCACCTCGGCGATGCCGCCGAAGCGGGGTCGGCCGAACTCGTCGAGGTCGTAGTCCATGAAGCCCTCGGGAGCATCGCGGGGCACGTACCCCTCGGCGACCACGACCAGCGGCGCGCGGCCGCGGTCGTAGGCGGACTGCACGTGGCCGCAGAGCTCGTCCAGCGACAGCGGGAACTCGGGCAGGCAGATCACGTGGGCACCGGCCGCCATCCCCGAGTGCAGCGCGATCCATCCCACCGAGCGGCCCATCACCTCGGCGACCATGCACCGGTGGTGGGAGTCGCCCGTCATGCGCAGTCGGTCCAGCGCCTCGGTCGCGATCTCGACGGCGGTGTTGAACCCGAAGGTGTAGTCGGTGGCGTCGAGGTCGTTGTCGACCGTCTTCGGGACGCCCACCACGGGGATCCCCGCCTCCGAGAGCCGGTGGGCCGTGGACAGCGTGCCGTCGCCGCCGATCGCGAGCAGCGCGTCCACGTCCTGCTCGTCCATGTGGCGGCGCACGATCTCGGCGCCGTCCTCGCCGTCGGCGAAGGGGTTGGAGCGTGAGGTGCCCAGGATGGTGCCGCCGATCCGCCCGATGCCCCGCACGCGGCGCCGGGGGAGCGTCATCCAGTCGTCCTCGATGACGCCGCGCCAGCCGTCCCGGTACCCGATGAACTCGTCCTCGAACAGCTTGTCTCCGGTGATCACCGCGGCGCGGATCACGGCGTTCAGTCCGGGACAGTCTCCGCCCGAGGTGAGGATTCCGATCTTCATGCGGGGATGCCCTTCTCTCGCTCGACGTGCACGGGGCCGCGGTCGACGCCCCCACCCTATAAGCCGGCTCGGCGGCGGACGGCGTCCGGGCGCGGGCCCGGACGCAGGAGCGCCCCGGCGGCTCCCTGCGGAGCCACCGGGGCGATCAGCGGCGGTCCGGGAGGGTCCCGCGGCGCCGCGCGGAGCTCAGGCGCTCCCGGTCTCCACCGCGTCGTCGGCGTCACCGGGGGCGTCGAGGGCGGTCGGCGAGGGAGAGGGCTCCGTGGTGCCCGCCTGCTCGTCCTGCTCGCGCACCACGCGGCCGCCCTCCGCGGCGCGCCGCAGGGTGTCCTGGAAGTCCACGCCGGTGGTGGAGCGGACCATGTCCAGCACCTGGGCGAGACCCACGGAGATGTTCTGGCCGATCTTCGACTCGCCGTCGGTGGAGTACACCGAGAGGTTCGAGATGTTCGAGTACGGGGCGGCCAGCTCGTTCGCGACCTGCGGCAGCACCTCGAGCACCTGGGCGAGCACCGCGGCGTCGTTGAACTGCTTGTAGGCCTCGGCGCGGGCCCGCGTGGTCTCCGCCTCCGCATCGCCGCGGGCGCGGATGGAGGCGCCCTCGGCCTCGCCCTGGGCGCGCAGCGAATCGGCCTGGGCCTCGCCCTCGAGACGGACCGCCTCGGCATCCTTGGAGCGGCGCTGGAGCTCGACCTCGGCCTCGGCGCGGCCGCGGGCCTCGATGGAGTGGGCCTCGGCATCCGCGGAGACCTTGCGGGCGTCGGCGCGGTTGCGCTCGTCCTGCAGCTGGGCCTCCGATTCGGCGATGTGCGCGTACTTCTTGGAGTCCGCATCCTGCTGCTCGGCGTAGCGCTTCGCCTCGGCCGGCTTGTGGACCTCGGCGATCAGCTGCTTCTCCCGCAGATCGTTGTTGCGGACCGCGATGAGCTCCTCCTGCTCGATGATCTTCTGCTGCTGCGCCGCTCGGGCCAGCGGGCCGGCGGCGTCGGCCGCGGCCTGGCGGGCGTCGGTCTGCTCCTTGATCTCCGCATTGCGGATGTCGAAGGCCTGCTTCGACTCCGCCTCCTGCTGGAGGTTGAGGTTCTTGGCCTGGGTGGACTCCCGGTTCGCGTCCGACTCCGCGATGGCGGCGCGCTTGGCCACCAGCGCCGCCTCGGGGCGGCCCCAGTCCCGCAGGTAGGACCCGTCGTCCTCGACTGCGGAGATCTGGAAGGTGTCGATGACCAGGCCCTGGTTGTTCATCGAGTGCTCGGCCTCGGCCTGCACCTGGTTGGCGAAGGAGGCCCGGTCGCGGATGATCTGCTCGACCGTCAGGGTGCCGACCACGGCGCGCAGCGTGCCCGAGAGGATCTCCTGGGTGTACTGATCGATCTGCTGCTGCTGGTCGAGGAACCGCTGGGAGGCCTTGCGCACGTCCTCGATGTTCCCGCCCACCTTCACCTGCGCCACGCCGCGCAGCCGCAGGAAGATGCCGTTCATCGAGTAGCCCTCCACCTCGACCGGGATCTGGCGCGAGCTCAGCGAGAGCACGAAGGCGCGGTCGAGGATCGGGCGCACGATCGCGCGCCCGCCGATGACGACCCGGGCGCTGCCGGACTCCAGGTCGATGTCCCCGGTGGGGCTCGATCTGGCGTTGCGGCCGGTGATGATCAGCGCCTCGTTGGGCGCCGCGATGCGATAGCTGCGCATCAGGATGAGCATCCCGATGAGCACGATGATCGCCACCGCGACGATCACGCCGATGATGGTCAGGAGCAGTTCCATGGTTCCCCCTCGATGAGCGCTGGCACGCGCCGCCCATTCTTCCACCGGGGCCGCTCGACCGCCCTGCGGATCGCGGAGGTGAGACCACAGCCCGTCAGTCTCGCACTGTGGAACGAGGGTCCGTATGATGGACCACTGTCCCTAGGGTCCCTCCCCGTGACCACTACCCAGCATCCCCCAGGCTCCGCGCCCGCCGCCGCCCCCGCCAACACCCGCGGTCGGGTCATCACCGCCTCGATGGTCGGGACGACCATCGAGTTCTTCGACTTCTACGCCTATGCGACCGCGGCCTCACTCGTCTTCCCGGCCCTGTTCTTCCCCACCCAGACGCCGACGAACCAGCTGCTGAGCTCCTTCGCGGTCTTCGGCGTGGCCTTCGTGGCACGCCCGCTGGGCTCTCTGATCTTCGGCCACTTCGGAGACCGGGTGGGGCGCAAGGCCACGCTGGTGGCGAGCCTGCTGGTGATGGGCATCGCGACCTTCCTCATCGGGGTCCTCCCCACCGCCTCGACGCCCGGCTTCGCGGTCCTCGCCCCGAGCATCCTGGTGCTCCTGCGCTTCTGCCAGGGCGTGGGCCTGGGCGGGGAGTGGTCCGGGGCGGCCCTGCTCGCGACGGAGAACGCCCCGCCGGGCAAGCGGGCGCTGTACGGCACCTTCCCGCAGCTCGGCGCCCCGCTGGGCTTCATCCTGTCCAACGTGCTCTTCGTGGTGCTCAGCCTGCAGCTGACCGATGAGCAGTTCCTGGCCTGGGGCTGGCGCGTCCCCTTCCTGCTCTCCGCCGTCATGGTGGTCCTGGGCCTGTGGGTGCGTCTGCGGCTCATGGAGAGCCCCGCCTTCCAGCGGGTCCTCGACGAGGAGCGCGTCGCGGCCGTCCCGATCAAGCGCGTCGCCGCCACCGCGTGGAAGCCGCTGATCCTCGCCACCCTCGCGATGGTGGCGACCTACGTGCTCTTCTACCTGATGACCGCGTTCCTCATGGTCGTGGGCACCACGGCGGCCGACGAGGAGTCGGCGCGGTCCGCCGCCGAGGCCGCCGGCCAGGCCTTCGACCCCGCCGCCTTCGTCCCGGGCCTCGGCTACGCGCGCCCGCAGTTCCTCACCATGCTGATCATCGGCGTCGTGTTCTTCGGCATCTTCACGCTGGTCTCCGGTCCGCTCGCCGATCGCCTGGGGCGTCGGCGCCTGCTGCTCGCGGTGACCGCCGGCATCGCCGTCTTCGGTCTGCTGATCGAGCCGCTGATGCACGCCGGCACCGTCGGTGTGATGGCCGCCCTGATCCTCGGCTTCACCCTGATGGGGCTGACCTTCGGGCCGATGGCCGCGTTCCTGCCGGAGATGTTCCACGCGGACGTCCGCTACACGGGCAGCGCGGTCAGCTACAACCTGGCCTCGGTGATCGGCGCCGCCCCCGCTCCCTACGCGATGATCGCGCTGTGGCAGCTGGACGGCGGGTCGCTGTGGCTGGTCGGCGGCTACCTCGTGCTCGCCGCCGTCGTCACCGTCATCGCCCTGCTGATCGCCCCGGAGACCCGCGAGGTCGACTACCTCGCCTGATCGACGCGCCAGGGCCGCGGCGCGGGGCGGCCGCCCCGCGCCGCGGCGAGAGGGACCGCCGCCGGCCGCTCAGTCCCGGCGGTGCTCGCGGTAGTAGCGGATCAGGCCCGCGGTGGAGGCGTCCTCGGCGGCGATGGCCTCCTCGTCGCCGGCGACTGCGCCGGCCAGGCCCTTGGCCAGCTGCTTGCCGAGCTCCACGCCCCACTGGTCGAAGGAGTTGATGCCCCACACCACGCCCTGGACGAAGGTGATGTGCTCGTACAGCGCGATCAGCTGACCCAGCACCGAGGGGGTCAGGGCCGGGGCCATGATCGAGGTGGTGGGCCGGTCCCCGGAGAACTCGCGGGCCGCGACCAGCGGGCCCTCGGTGCCCTCGGCGCGCACCTCCTCGGCGGTCTTGCCGAAGGCGAGCGCCTTGGTCTGGGCGAAGAAGTTCGCGAGGAACAGCTCGTGGACGTCCTGCTCGCCGTCGGCGAGGGCGTGGTTCGGGCTCGCGAAGGCGATGAAGTCCGCCGGGACGATGCGCGTGCCCTGGTGGATCAGCTGGTAGAAGGCGTGCTGGCCGTTCGTGCCGGGCTCGCCCCAGAACACCTCGCCGGTCTCGGTGGTGGCCAGCGAGCCGTCCCAGCGCACGGACTTCCCGTTGGACTCCATGGTGAGCTGCTGGAGGTAGGCGGGGAAGCGGTGCAGGTACTGCGAGTAGGGCAGCACCGCGTGGGTCTCCGCCTCGAGGAAGTTCACGTTCCACACGTTCAGCAGCCCCATCAGCAGCGGCACGTTCTGCGCGGCCGGCGCGGCGGCGAAGTGCTCGTCCATCGCGTGGAACCCGGCCAGCAGCTCCTCGAAGACCTCGGGGCCCAGCACCGTCGCGAGCACCGTCCCGATCGCGGAGTCGACGCTGTAGCGGCCGCCCACCCAGTTCCAGAACCCGAAGGCGTTGCGCGGATCGATGCCGAAGGCCTCGACCTCGTCCAGGGCGGTGGAGACGGCGACGAAGTGCTTGGCGACGGCCTCCTCCTCCTGCTCCGCGGTCAGGCCCGCCTGCTCCCGCAGCCCCGTCAGCAGCCACTGGCGCACCAGGCGCGCGTTGGTCAGCGTCTCGAGGGTCGTGAAGGTCTTGGAGGCGACGATGACCAGGGTGGTCTCGGGGTCGAGGTCCCTCGTCGTCTCGTAGGCGTCGGTCGGGTCGATGTTGGACAGGAAGCGGGCGCTCAGGCCGTCTTGCGCCAGAGGCTTGAGCGCCTCGTAGACCATCACCGGCCCCAGGTCGCTGCCCCCGATCCCGATGTTCACCACGGTCTCGATGCGCTTGCCGGTCACGCCCGTCCACTCGCCCGAGCGGACCGAGCGGGCGAAGTCGTAGACCCGCTGCAGGGTCTCCTGGACGTCCGCGTCGATCTGCTGCCCGTCGACCTCGAGGGCGGGGGAGGCGCCGGAGGGTCGGCGCAGGGCCGTGTGGAGGACGGCTCGGTCCTCGGTGGTGTTGACGTGGGCGCCGGCGAACATCGCGTCGCGGCGCGCCTCGACCCCCACCTCCTGCGCGAGCTGCAGCAGCAGCTCGCGGGTCCGGGGCGTGACGAGGTTCTTGGAGAGGTCGACGCGGAGGTCCGCGGCGTCGTGCGTGAAGGTCTCGGCGCGGCGGGGATCGGCATCGAACCACTCGCGCAGGGAGCCGGTGAGCTCGATGTTGTGCGCCTCGAGCTCGCCCCAGGCGGCGGTGGCGGTGGGGTCGACGGGTGCGGCGGACGGCGAGGTGGCAGGGTTCATGTGTCCATTGAACACCGCATCGGCCTGCGACGCGCCCGGTCGCCGGGTCCCGGGCCCCGAGGTCACCATCCGGTCACGACGGGCCCGCGCCGGCTGCCGAGGGCGTCGAAGGTCTCATCCGGGCCTCTGTGGCGCGGGCCTCTCGGCGGATAGACTCGCCAGGGCCCTGGAGCGGGCCGTGTCCCCGGGGCGCGGCCGGGCGCTGCTCGGTCCCTCGCCCTCTCGCGCAACCTGAAACGAGCACCTGCGTATGACTCTCCGCCGCCGCACCGACCTGCGAAACGTCGCCATCGTCGCCCACGTCGACCACGGCAAGACCACCCTCGTCGACGCCATGCTCACCCAGGGCGGCGCCTTCGGCGAGCGGGACAAGCACGACGAGCGGGCGATGGACTCCGGGGAGCTCGAGCGCGAGAAGGGCATCACGATCCTCGCGAAGAACACCGCGATCCGGTACGTCGGCCCCTCGGCGGCCGCGGCCGGCGAGCCCGGCGGCATCACCATCAACGTCATCGACACCCCCGGCCACGCCGACTTCGGCGGCGAGGTCGAGCGCGGGCTCTCGATGGTCGACGGTGTGGTGCTGCTGGTGGACGCCTCCGAGGGTCCGCTGCCCCAGACCCGCTTCGTGCTGCGCAAGGCGCTCGCCGCGAAGCTGCCCGTGATCCTCGTGGTCAACAAGGTCGATCGCCCCGACGCGCGCATCGAGGAGGTCGTCGGCGAGTCGACCGACCTGCTGCTGGGTCTGGCCTCGGACCTCTCCGAGGAGGTCGACGACATCGACCTCGACGCCGTGCTCGACGTCCCGGTGGTCTACGCCTCCGGCAAGGCCGGCCGCGCCTCCGTGACCCAGCCCCTGGACGGCGAGCTGCCCGACGACGAGACCGTCGAGCCGCTGTTCAAGACCATCCTCGAGTCGATCCCCGCCCCGGAGTACGACGACGAGATGCCGCTGCAGGCCCATGTCACGAACCTCGACGCCTCCCCGTTCCTCGGCCGCCTCGCGCTGCTGAGGGTCAAGAACGGCGAGCTCAGCAAGGGTCAGCAGGTCGCCTGGTGCACCCAGGACGGCACCACCAAGCAGGTGAAGATCACCGAGCTGCTGGAGACCAAGGGGCTCGCCCGGGAGCCGATGACCCGCGCGGCGCTGCCCGGCGACATCGTCGCCGTCGCCGGCATCCCGGAGATCATGATCGGCGAGACCCTCGCCGACCTCGCCGACCCCCGCCCGCTGCCGCTGATCACGATCGACGATCCCGCGATCTCGATGACCATCGGCATCAACACCTCCCCGCTGGCCGGCAAGAACGGCAAGGGCCATAAGCTCACCGCCCGCCAGGTCAAGGACCGCCTGGACGCCGAGCTGGTGGGCAACGTGTCCCTGAAGGTGCTGCCCACCGAGCGCCCCGACGCCTGGGAGGTCCAGGGCCGCGGCGAGCTGGCCCTGTCGATCCTCGTCGAGCAGATGCGCCGCGAGGGCTTCGAGCTGACCGTCGGCAAGCCGAAGGTGCTCACCCGCGAGATCGACGGCAAGGTGCACGAGCCCGTCGAGCGCATGACCATCGACGTCCCCGAGGAGTACCTGGGCACCATCACGCAGCTGATGGCCTCCCGCAAGGGGCGCATGGAGACCATGAGCAACCACGGCTCCGGCTGGGTGCGCATGGAGTTCGTGGTGCCCTCGCGCGGGCTGATCGGCTTCCGCACCCGCTTCCTCACCGAGACCCGCGGCAACGGCATCGCCTCCTCCTATGCCGACGGGCACGAGCCGTGGATGGGGGAGATCGAGTTCCGCGCCAGCGGGTCGCTGGTCGCCGACCGGGCCGGGACCGTGACCCCGTTCGCGATGATCAACCTGCAGGAGCGCGGCACCTTCTTCGTCGAGCCGACCTCCGAGGTCTACGCCGGCCAGGTGGTGGGCGAGAACTCGCGCAACGAGGACATGGACGTCAACATCACGAAGGAGAAGAAGCTGACGAACATGCGCGCCGCGTCGGCCGACTCCTTCGAGAACCTCGTGCCGCCGCGCCGCCTGACCCTCGAGGAGTCCCTCGAGTTCACCAACGAGGACGAGTGCGTCGAGGTCACCCCCGAGATCGTGCGGATCCGCAAGGTGATCCTCGATGCCAACGAGCGGCGCCGCGCCCACTCGAAGGCCAAGTCCGGGAAGTGACCTCGTGACCAGCGCGCCGCCGTCGTCGCCGCCGGCCGCCGCGGTCCCTCTCGGGACCCGGCTGACCCAGGTGGCGATGGCGGTCGTGCTCACGCTGATCTCCGCGCCGCTGATGCTCACCACGCATCGCCTCCGGATCGAGGTGCTCGGCCTCGACCTGCCCGCCGGGCTCCTGTTCGGTGCCCTGTTCCAGGTGCTCGTGTGCGTCTTCCTGTACGCGGCGACGGGCTCGCGGCTCCCGCTGGTGGTGCTCGGCGCGCTCTGGGGCCTGGTGGCCTCGCCCTTCCTGGGGCGCGGGGCGGGCGGCGGCGTGATGCTGCCCGCCGTCATCGACGAGCAGGTGCAGTACGCCGGATGGATCGTGCAGGTCCTCGGGGTGGGGATCCCCTTCCTCGTCGCCGCGGCGATCACCGTGGCGCGCCGGCTCCGCGCCCGGAATCGCTGACCCCGTGGGCTACATCCCGGCCGCGCGCGAGGGCCGTCCCGACTGGGCGACGGTCCCGAACCTCGTCACCGTGGTCCGCCTGCTGCTCCTGGTGCCGCTGTGCCTGCTGCTGAACGCGGGACCGGGCACGCTCGCGGTGGTGCTGCTGCTGGTCTGGGCTGGCACCGACTGGGTCGACGGCCTGCTGGCCCGCGTGCTGGACCAGACCAGCCGCACCGGGGCGATCCTCGATCCGATCGCGGACCGGCTGGGCCTGGTGGGCATCGTGCTGACCCTGGCCGTGATGGACCTGATCCCCTGGACGGCGCTGGCGATCATCGTGGTCGTGGATCTGGCGACCGTGGTGCTGGTCTCCGGCTCGGCCCTGGGCGGGAGGGTCCCGGTCACCCGCCTGGGCAAGGTCCGCACCTTCGCGCTGATGGGATCGGTGTTCCTGCTCGTCGCGCTCGCGGCCTGGGCGCCGGCGTGGGTCCCGGTCGGGCAGGCGCTCCTGTGGGCCGCGGTCGCTCTGCACGTCGTCTCCGGGGCGGACTACGTCCTCAGCGCGCGGCGGGCCCGCTCCGCCGCACCGGCGGAGGAGGGACCTCCTTCGCGGCGATGACCAGGGCGCGCGGCACCCGCACCTGGCCGCGCCGCGTCATCATCAGCACGGCGGCCTCGTCCGCCTCGAGGATCGTCCCCAGCGCGTCCGTCATGGACTCTCCGTGCGGGGAGGACTCCCGGTCGATCGCATAGCGCAGGACCACGCGGCGTCCGCCCTCGAGGAAGGGCGCCCAGCCGGCGCGGACCCGATGGCCCTCGTGCCTCGTCATCGGTCGAGGCTATCCCCGCCCGCGCCCCTCCCGCGAGGGTGACCGCGGCGCGGCGTGCCTGTGCATCGCATCACCTCCTGGTCACGAGGGTGTCCGGAGCGGTCCGACCCCGATCCGGGATGAGAGGATGGAGGGCGATCCCGACGGAAGGTTGCCGCTCATGACGTACGTCATCGCTCTGCCCTGCGTCGACGTGAAGGACCGCGCCTGCGTCGACGAATGCCCCGTGGACTGCATCTACGAGGGCAACCGGTCGCTGTACATCCAGCCGGACGAGTGCGTGGACTGCGGCGCCTGCGAGCCGGTGTGCCCGGTCGAGGCGATCTTCTACGAGGACGACACCCCGGACCAGTGGGCGGACTACTACAAGGCCAACGTCGAGTTCTTCGACGACCTCGGCGCCCCGGGCGGCGCCGCGAAGATGGGCGTGATCGAGAAGGACCACCCGCTCATCGCCGCCCTGCCCCCGCAGCCCAACCCCCTGGACTGAGCCGTGGCCGCCCTCGCTCCCTCCGCCGGCGGCTCTGCGGCCCGTCAGGGTCTCGCCGCCCGCCTGCCCGCCTTCCCCTGGGACGCCCTGGCCGCCGCGAAGCAGCGTGCCGCCGCGCACCCCGAGGGGCTCGTGGACCTCTCCGTGGGCACGCCCGTCGACCCGACGCCGCCCTCGGTCCGCACCGCTCTCGTCGAGGCCGCCGACAGCGCCGGGTACCCGACCACCGTCGGCACCCCGGCGCTGCGCGAGGCGCTGGTCGCCTTCGTCCGCCGCTATCGCGGCGCCCCCGCCGAGCTGGGGGTGGACGGCGTGCTGCCGACCGTCGGCTCCAAGGAGCTCGTCGCCCATCTGCCCTTCCAGCTGGGCATCGGCCCGGGGGAGACGGTCGCCTTCCCGCACATCGCCTACCCCACCTATGACATGGGAGCCCGCTTCGTGGGCGCCGAGCCGCTCGCCGTGGACATGGCGGCGCTCGCGGCCGAGGGCGATGCCGCGCTCGGCGGAGCCGCGGCCGCGGGGCGGATCCGGCTGCTCTGGCTGAACTCCCCCTCCAACCCCACCGGCGAGGTGCTGGACGTCGACCAGCTCGCCGCCATCGTGCGCTGGGCGCGCGAGCGCGGGATCGTCGTCGCCTCCGACGAGTGCTACGCCCTGCTGCCCTGGACCGTCGACGAGTCCCCCTCGATCCTGGACCCCCGGGTGAACGGCGGCTCCCTCGACGGGGTGCTGTGCGTGTACTCGCTGTCGAAGCAGTCGAACCTCGCCGGATACCGCGCG
This sequence comes from Brachybacterium sp. YJGR34, assembly GCF_003347015.1. Lineage (GTDB taxonomy): Bacteria > Actinomycetota > Actinomycetes > Actinomycetales > Dermabacteraceae > Brachybacterium. The sequence goes on along the minus strand of NZ_PNFB01000018.1, from coordinate 44,111 downwards.
GCCTTCGTCGCCGGCGATCCGGGGCTCGTGGGCGAGCTGCTCGCCGTGCGCAAGCAGGCCGGGATGATGCTCCCGGGGCCGATCCAGGCGGCGATGACCGCGGCCCTCGGCGACGAGGAGGCCCCGGCCGCGCAGCGTGAGATCTATCGCGCCCGGCGGGCCGTGCTGGAGCCCGCCCTGCGGGCCGCCGGCGGTGAGATCCACGGCTCCCAGGCCGGGCTGTACCTCTGGACCACCTTCGGCGAGGAGGCGATGGAGACCGTCGACCACCTCGCCGGCCGTGGTGTCCTGGTCGCCCCGGGGATGTTCTATGGTGAAGGGGGCGCACGGTTCGTCCGTGTCGCCCTCACCGCGAGCGACGAGCGGATCGCCGCCGCCGCCCGGCGCCTCGAGCGCCCCTGACCTCCGACGCCTCGCGCGTCACGACCCGCGGTGCTCGGCGCCGCCACCGATCCGACAACGCACAACGGAGAGCCCATGGATCCCGCGACCACCTCAGCTCAGCTCACCCTGGGGGAGCAGTCCCTCGACCTCCCGATCGTCCGGGCCGCGGAGGGCAACTCCGGCATCGCCGTGGGGCCGCTGCGCACGGAGACCGGACAGGTCACCTACGACCCCGGCTTCATGAACACCGCGAACACGAAGTCCGCGATCACCTATATCGACGGTGACGAGGGCATCCTCCGCTACCGCGGGTACCCGATCGAGCAGCTGGCCGAGAAGTCCTCCTTCCTCGAGGTCTCCTACCTGCTGATCAACGGCGAGCTGCCCACCAAGGGCCAGCTCGAGAGCTTCGAGGCCCAGGTGGAGCGGCGCACGCTGCTCGACGAGCGCTTCAAGCGCATGTTCGACGGCTACCCCCGCGACGCACATCCGATGGCCGTGCTGCAGTCCGGCGTCTCGGGCCTGTCGACCTTCTACCAGGACTCCCTGGACCCCTTCGACGAGGAGCAGACCCGGCTCTCCACCGTGCGCCTGCTCGCGAAGGTGCCCACGATGGCCGCCTACGCGCACCGCATCGCCCAGGGCCATGCGCTGCTGTACCCGGACAACCGCCTCTCGCTCATCGAGAACTTCCTGCGCCTGACCTTCGGGTTCCCGGTCGAGGAGTACATCGCGGACCCGGTCGTGGTGCGCGCGCTCGAGCAGCTGCTGATCCTGCACGCCGATCACGAGCAGAACTGCTCGACCTCCGCCGTGCGCCTCGTGGGCTCCGCGCAGGCGAACCTCTTCACCTCGATCTCCGCGGGCATCGGCGCGCTCTCCGGCCCCGCCCACGGCGGCGCGAACGCCGCCGTCATGGAGATGCTCAACGCCATCCGCGACGACGGCCTGGACCCGCACCAGTTCATGGAGAAGGTGAAGCGCAAGGAGGACGGCATCCGCCTCATGGGCTTCGGCCACCGGGTCTACAAGAACTACGACCCCCGCGCGACCTTCGTCAAGAAGATCGCCGATGACCTCCTCGAGCGCCTCGGCGTCCACGACGAGCGCCTCGAGCTCGCGATGAAGCTCGAGGAGATCGCGCTGAAGGACGACTACTTCGTCGAGCGCAAGCTCTACCCGAACGTCGACTTCTACACCGGCATCATCTACAAGGCGATCGGCTTCCCGACGCACATGTTCACCGTGCTCTTCGCGATCGGGCGTCTGCCCGGATGGATCGCGCAGTGGCAGGAGATGGTCCACGACCCGGAGACCAAGATCGGCCGCCCGCGCCAGATCTACACGGGTCAGACCGAGCGCCAGTACGTGCCCATGGAGGACCGCACCGGCACCACCGAGCTGCGCCTCGAGCAGCTCGCCTCCGAGCTGGAGGAGGAGCGCCGCGCGCACCAGGAGCAGCTCGCCAAGGAGCGCCGCCTGGACCACTGAGGGCGAGGAACGGCGCGGGCTCCCGACCGGGATCGGGAGCCCGCGCCGTCGTCTGCTCAGCGGGCGAGGGTGATCCGGTGCGAGGCGCCGCGACTGCCTCCGGTCGCGATCCGAAGGGTCACCGGGTCCAGCGAGAGGGTCGTGACCGCGTCGTCCGAGGACTCCACGGCGGCGGCGGACAGGCCCGGCAGGGTCACCGTCACCTCCGAGACGCTGCGACTGGGTTCGCTCACGGACAGGTCCAGGGAGCGGGGCCGCTCCACGAGCGCCACGCTCGCGGGCCCGTCCGTCCGCAGCCAGGGGATGCTCGCCGCGGTGAAGGCGTTCCCCAGGCGAAGGGTCCCCGGGCGCAGGCGCACGCTGACGGACTGGACATCCCGCTCGTTGGCCACCACCTGCACGCCGCTGCCCTCCGCCGCCTGCTCCGCCATGCGCCGGGTGGTCCGCACCGAGGCGGTGGGGGCGAGGGCGACGGCGTAGGAGGAGTTGGAGGGGGCGGTGCCGTGCAGCACGGCGACCTCCCCGTAGGTCACGGCGTGCACCTCGGAATCACCGCCCGTGTCGGAGCCCTGGTTGATGTCCTCCCAGGCGCCGTGACGCACACGGCGCCGGACCCGCACCCGCTGCGGGGCGAGCATGACGTACCCGCCCACGCCCTCCAGGTGCACCCACGAGGGGTCCTCGAGCACGGTCCCGTCCTCGTCGGTCCCGGCTGCGACCGTCTCCCCGTCGGCGCGCAGGACGGGGGTGCCGTGGCGCAGGGCACGGTTCTCGACGCTGGTCTCGACCTCGGCCGCGGTCGTGGACGTGATCCCGGCGCCCAGGGTGACCACCATGTCCTCGAGCAGGAACCAGGACAGGCGCCCGGTGAGGGCCCCGTCGTGATCGACATGGTCCATGCTCCAGGCCCCGTAGGAGTCCAGCACGCTCGTGCCGCCGGCCCAGTCGGCGCTCGCCCGCGGGATGCCGGTGCCGTCCGCCAGCCCGCTCTCGCGCGGGGACATCTCCACGGTGGTGCCCGGCAGGCGGTACGGATCGACGGTGGGCCAGTAGTGGAGGTCCGTCTGCTGGGGATCGGAGGCGAGCTGGAGGAAGCTCGCCCCGTCGCCCTGGTACCAGCCGGTCGCGTTCTCGCGATTGCCCCACTCGTAGCGGCCGATCCGGGAGGACGAGGTCGAGACGGTGAACGCCCAGTCCTCCCGACGGTGCACGAAGCGCTCCTGGTCGGCGAAGACGGCCAGCCCCGGCTCGTCGTGGAGCAGATCGGCCCCGGTGTTCTCCGCGGCGATGAAGCGGGAGATCTCCGCGACGCTCGCGACCTCTGCGATGTCCAGGGGCATCGTCGTGATCCAGCCGATCGCCCTGCCCAGCAGCTGCTCGCGCAGCGCGCCGGTGGCGCCCTGGGCGAGCAGGAGGGCCGAATGTGCGGCGCTGAGGGCGTTCCGCGAGCCGCTGTCGGACTGGCGCGAGACGGCGCGCCCGCGCACCGTGTCCATCATGACGCCCTGCCAGACGAAGGGGGCGACGCTGCGTTCGATGGCGTCGTGGATGACGCTCTGCGCAGGGTCGGTGACCTCCCAGGGCGATCCGGCCAGCAGGGGGAGCACCCGGGAGATGCCGGAGAGGGCCACGGTGCCGTAGGTGCCGACGTAGGGCAGCCGCCCGTGCTGGATGAACGAGCCGTCCTCGTAGAAGCCGTCGCCGGAGGTGACGTAGCCGAACACGCTCCGGCTCCCGCCTCCGTCGACGTCGCTCAGGGCGTCCCGCGCCAGGGCGACGTCGGCGGGATCGAGGCGCAGGATGCCCCGCAGCGCGCAGCGCAGCGACTTGTCCACCCGGTTCGCCCCGGTCTCGCGGAGGCTCGTCCCCCGGCCGCGGAAGTTCGGGTCCGGCGCGAAGTGGGCGATGGCGTCCATGAGGTCGAGCAGGAGCTCCTCGGGCAGGACGTCGTGGAGCAGGACGCCGAGGTCCGTCAGGTGGTTCGGCACGCCGATCTCCCAGAACCACCAGTTGCCGGCGGGGGCGCGCCCGGGGTGATACCCGTCCTCGCTCACCACCTGCAGCGCGCGAGCGAGGTCGGTGCCCGTCCGGGGGTCCGCGTGCCGGCGGCATCCCGGGGTCGCCCAGGCTAGGGCGATCGTGCGGAGCCGGCTGAGGGCCATCGAGACGTTCGCGGCGTCGCTGCCGAAGGGGATGTCCTCCCAGAGCGGCGCCGTGGGGGAGAAGCCCTCCAGGGCGGCCTCGGCCGCCTCGTCCTGGCGCTGCAGCGCGGCGGTCACCCGGCCGTCCTCGGTAGGCACCTCACCGCCGGTGAGGAGATCGCGCCAGCGCGTCCTCAGCTCCTCCAGGGACTCGAGCTCCGCGGCATCCGAGGACGAGTCCGCGGCCTCCTCGGTCCCGGGGGCGGCGCGGGCCACCGCTTCCAGGGGTGCGGTGAGGGCGAGGGCCGACAGCGCGCCGCCGGCGAGCACGCTGCGGCGGCGCAGGGCGTCGGAGCCGGTCGTCGTGGGGGTCGGAGCGGACGCGAGATGGTCGCGGTGCATGGGGCGGTGTCCTCCTGCGTGATGCGCGGAGCGCTCATGACATCGGCGTCCTAAACGTTTAACCGCGCGGTGCTGCAGGGATCACATCACCGGTGAGCTGGTGTGCGCAAGAGGGTCGGGGTGATCCGTGGCGTCGTCCAGGACCGGGCAGCGTGCGCTCAGCCCCCGACGAGCACCACGACGCGACCGGGGGAGCGGTCCTCCACCGACGCCCACGCCCCGTCCTCGGCCGAGCGCGCACGATCCCAGGCGCGTCCCGCGTAGGAGACCTGCACGATGCCGTCCTCGGCCGCGCGGGCGACGGCCCAGTTGGCGACCGCCCAGCCCAGGGCGTCGTCCTCGCCCACCGAGATGACCAGGGCGGTGGCTCCGGCGTCCTCGGGGACCTCGGCCGCCGCGGAGGAGGCGGCATCGAGCGCGGAGGAGAGGCGCCCCGACTCGGAGGCGCGCGGGAACTGCCGCACCAGCTCGGCGCGGACCTCCTCGGGGGAGCGGGTGGCGCCGACGGCGTCGAGGGTGCACACCAGGTTCGCCCCGGACTGCCCCGTCAGCGCCGAGGCGTAGAGACGGCCCTCGGTCTCGTGGTCGCGGTACGCCTCCGGATGGCCGGAGCGCTGCACCGCCTGGGCGACGTCGTTGATGTCCCCCGTGGCATAGTCGTCGATCTGCACCAGCGCGTCGTAGAAGCGATTGGTGGAGTAGATCGGATCCATGATCTGCTCCTCGCTGCCCCAGCCCTGGGACGGCCGCTGCTGGAACAGCCCCAGCGAATCGCGGTCGCCGTAGTCGATGTTGCGCAGCTGCGACTCCTGGTAGGCCGTGGCCAGGGCGATCGAGGCCGCCCGCGGCGGCATGCCGCGATCCACGGCGGTCGCACTGATCAGCGCGGCATTGGCCGTCCGCTCCGTGGAGTAGCGGTGGCTGGTGCCGAGGCCGGTGGCGACGCAGGTCCCGGTATGGGCGGGAGAGCCGTAGCGCTGCAGCGCCACGTAGGAGCCCCCGGCGATGCCCACGAGCAGCAGCACCAGCACCAGGGGGATGACGAGGTGGCGCGCGGCGCCGCCCCGGGCCGCTCGGCGCGCCACCTCGTCCCCCGTCCCGGCGTCAGTTCGCGTGGAGGGCGGCGTTGAGCTCGACGGTCTGGCCCGCCCGGGCCACCGCCTGCACCGCGCCGGTCAGCGAGTTGCGGCGGAACAGCAGGTTCGGGACTCCGGAGAGCTCGCGGGCCTTGACCACGTGCGCCTCGGCTCCCTGCTCGCCGACCAGCTCGACCTTGGTGCCGGCGGTGAGGTACAGGCCCGCCTCGACCACGCAGTCGTCGCCCAGCGCGATGCCGATGCCGGCCTCGGCGCCCACCAGCGAGCGCCGGCCGATGCGGACCCGCTCGGTCCCGCCGCCGGAGAGCGTGCCCATGGTGGAGGCGCCGCCGCCGACGTCGGAGCCGTCGCCCACGACCACGCCCTGCGAGATGCGGCCCTCGACCATCGAGGTGCCCAGGGTCCCGGCGTTGAAGTTCACGAAGCCCTCGTGCATGACGGTGGTGCCCTCCGCGAGGTGGGCGCCCAGGCGCACCCGGTCCGCGTCGCCGATGCGGACCCCGGCGGGCAGCACGTAGTCGACCATGCGGGGGAACTTGTCGACGCTGAGCACGGTGGGCGTGCGGCCGGCGGCGATCAGGCGCAGCCGGGTCTCCTCGAAGCCGGGCACCGCGCAGGGCCCCTCGGAGGTCCAGACCACGTTGGTGAGCTGGCCGAACAGTCCGTCGAGGTTCTGGACGTTGGGCTCGAGGAGCCGGTGGGAGAGCAGGTGGAGGCGCAGGTAGGCGTCGGCGGCATCGGCCGGGGCGGCGTCCAGGGAGATGCTGCGCACCACGACCTCCTGGGTGGTGCCGCGCACCTCGTCGGCACGGGCGGCGGAGGCCAGCTGGGCGTGCAGCGGGTGCTGCTCCGGCGCGTCCGGCGCGGTGCCGAGCTGCGGGGCCGGGTACCAGGCATCGAGGGTCGTGCCGTCGGCCGCGAGGGTGGCCAGGGCGATGCCCCAGGCGTGGGTGGCGGGGGAGGGCGTCGAAGTCGAGGTCGTCATGGGGAGAAGTCTACGGAGCCCGGCTCCGAGGAGTCGTCGACGTCCGTCCTCCCGTGCGCGGGGTCACCTGACCCGTCGCGCGCGACGGCGGGGTCGCCGATCGCAGTCCACAGAACGCGATAATCGCGGGCCGTCCCGCCCGAGTCCGGGTCGCCGGCGAGATTGGTGCCGTCCTCCGCGCGATTCAGCCGATTGAACTCGGCGAGGATGCTCTGGACTCGGGCGTCGAGCTCCTCGGCCTGGTCTGGTGAGAGGCGCAGGGTGCCGGCGTAGATGTCGCCAAGCCCTCGCGCCGGAGCGGCGCCATCGGCGGTGCGACGGGCCAGCTCGGTACTCCATCCGGCACGCATCCAGTCGATCAGGGCGAGGGAGGCGGCACCGCTCGCAGCGAGATATTCCCCGGTCCTCGACGTCGCGGAGGCACGGCGTTCGGTCGTCTCGGCGAGGAAGGAGATCTGCGCCATCCTCCACACCCGGTCGCGCCGATCTCGCGCGGCATCCGGAGCCTCCTCGATGACGTCCCCCCGCGCGAGGATCCTGAGGTGGTAGCTCACGGAGTTCGCAGGCAGGTCGAGATCTGCGGCGATGTCGGCGGCGCGCGCTGTGCCCCTGCGCATCACGCGTTCCATGATCTCCAGGCGCAGGGGATGGGCGAGGGCCCGCAGCTGCTCACGAGTGGCGTGTTGAGGCGCGGGCTCGGTCCCGTTGCTGTCGTCGTCCCGGGTTCCGCTGCTCATCGCTCCACTGTACGAAGGGCTCCACCATGTGCACCACTCGGTGCGCTCAATCCAGTGCGCAACAGTAGTTGTGCAACAAGTGCTGCGGGATTACTGTTCGGGTCATGACGACGACAGGGTCCGGCGGGGCTGCCGACGATCCGCCGCCCACCGCCCCGGCGACGCTGCGGAGCACCCCCGACTACGCCCGCTGGCTCCTCGGGGACATCAGCCTCGATCTCGGCACCTCCATCGGGACCTTCGCCTTCCCGCTGGTGACCTTCATGGTCACCGACTCCCTCGGCGCGACGGGGCTGGTGGGCCTGGTCCAGGGGCTCGGCGCACTGGTGGGGCTGGTCCCGGGCGGGCTGCTCGCCGATCGCGTCGAGCGTCGACGCCTGCGCCTGCTCGCCGGGCTCACCGGGATGCTGGCCCAGGCGGTGCTGGTGGCCGTGTTGCTGAGCGGTGTGGCGAGCGCCGTGGTCCTGGGTTCCCTCGCCTTCGCCGACCGCCTGCGCGGCACGCTCCTGGGCAGTGCGTCAGACGCGATGCTCAAGCAGATCGTCCCGCCCAGGCTGCTGCCGCGGGCGGTGGCGGTCAACGAGGGGCGCGGGGCTGCGGTGGAGATGGCCGGCGGCCCCCTCGGCGGGGCTCTGCTGGGGATCTCCGTGCTCTTCCCGCCGCTCGCGTAACTGCTGGGTCATCTCGGCTCGGTTCTGGCCACGCTGTCCCTGCGTGGAAGGTACCAGCCCCGAGCGCAGGATGCGGGGCCCACCCGGGTCCGGGACGACCTGCGCGAGGCGTTCGCCTGGACGCTCTCCCAGCGGGTCCGGCTCCAGATCATGGGCGTGGCGATCCTGGTCAATCTCGGCATGAACGGCCTCACGCTGGCCGTGATGCTGCACCTGGCCGACGGCGGCGTGCCCACGTCCCGCATCGGCGCGCTCAACACGGTCCTGGCTGCCTCGATCCTGCTCGGGGCGATCCTCGCTCCACGCCTGGTGGACCGCGTCCCCACGGGCGTTCTCACGATCGCCCCAATCGTGCTCGTCGCCGTGGTCGGGGCTCTTCTGCCCTTCGCCCCGGGGCTGTTCTCGATCGGTGCCGCCTACGTCCTCATGGGGATCGGCCTGGCGCCGCTGAACGCGGCGGTACAGGGGTTCTTCATGCACATCACCCCGGTGGCGATGCAGGGGCGGATCGGCTCCCTCATGGGACTGGTCTCGATGGGGCTGATGCCACTGGCGCCGGCGGTGGCCGGTTGGGGGCTCGAGCTCACCGGCCCATTCCCGACGATGCTCCTCCTCGCCGCGATCACGGCGGCGGGAGCGGTCGTCGCACTCGCCGGACCGGATTTGCGCCGGGTGCCCGTCGCCGGGCAGTGGGAGCGCTTCGCGCGGGAGGAGGGACTCGCCGCAGAGTGAGGCCGCGGCCCGGCGCTACGGCGCCGACGCTCCGAACCACTCCACGGCGCGGGAACGGCGCGCCGCCCGCAGCTGCCGGCGGCCGCGCAGATAGCCCGTGGTCACCGCGACGATCAGGGCGAGGGCGCCTCCGCCCAGCAGCCACGGTGCCGCGGCCGCCCACCCCTGCTCGTCGCCGAGCATCAGGGTGATCAGCAGGATCGCCGCCCCGGCGACGATCCCGAGGACTCCCGCGGCCACCAGCACCGCCGGGCCCAGGGCGGCGGCGACGGCGGGGCCGGCGGACTCGCCCTGCAGGGGGCGACGCAGCGGCAGGCCGCGCCCCAGCTGCCCCGGACGGGAGACTGCCCAGTCCAGCAGGCGGCGGTCGCGCCGATGGGTCGCGACCGCCCCGACCACCGCCGCCAGCAGACCGGCGAGGGCCATTACCGCCGCATAGGGCACGGCGGCCCGGGCCAGGCTGCTCGCCGCACCGCCGTCGAGGACATCGGTCAGCACGAACAGCGCGAAGCTCCCCACCGCCATGGCGAGCAGCGTGCCCTCGAGGATGCGCAGCGGGAGCTGGCGTGCGGCGCGCTCGGCCTCGGCCGCGGACTCGAGCTCGTCGGCCACCGGGTCGGCGCCCTCCTCGAGCACCACGCGCCGCTCGTCGGCCAGGCGCTCGGCGAACTCCTCGGTGTCGGGGCCCGCCCGCAGGGAGGTCGCGTACCGCGCGCGCTGCCCCGCGGTGAGCCAGGCCGTCAGCACCAGCGCATCGGCCGAGGCGCGCTCCTCGGGCAGCAGATCCGCCGTGACGATCGCGCGGATCCGCGCGGCCTGCCGACCACCGCTCAGACCCCCGGGACCGGTGGGCGACCCGTGGGGGAGATGTCTCGGCGGCGGGGCGGGAGTCGACATGCCCACATGGTGGCAGACGGCTCGGGCCCGAGGGGTGGACTCTGGACGGCTCGGGCCATACTGGGGCGATGACCGCCGCCACCGATCCCGTCCGCACCGTGGTCGTCGTCGGCGCGGGCCCTCGGGGCACCGCGATCGTCGAGCGGCTCGTCGCCGCCTCGCAGGATGCGACCTGGCACGGCCCGCTCACGGTGCACCTCGTCGACCCCCTGGTGGGCCGCGGCGGTGCCGTGTGGCGCCACGACCAGCCGTCGACGCTGCTGATGAACACCGCCACCTGCCAGACCACGATGTACCCCGACTCCTCCTGCCACGCCGTGCTGCCCGCGCGCCACGCGGGGACCCTCGCGGACTTCCTCGCCGGCGAGGGTCTCGCGCCCGCCGACGTCGCCTCCCGCGCCGCCCACGGCCGCTATCTCGCCCACGTCCTGGAGCGCGCCGAGGAGGAGGCGGACCCGGCGCGCCTGCGGATCGTCCAGCACGCCGCCGAGGCGGTGGACGTCACCGGGGAGCCCGATGGTCCCCAGCGGGTGCGGCTCTCCGACTCCCGCGTGCTGCGTGCCGATGCGGTGGCGCTCGCGCTGGGCCACCTGCCCACGGCTCCCGGGCCGCGCTCCCAGCAGCTGGCCGAGGCCGCCGTCCACCACGGCCTGGTCCACCTCGGACCCGCCAACCCCCTGGAGGTCGACTACACCGACCTGCTGGGGCGCGAGCGGATCGCCGTCCAGGGCATGGGGCTGAACTTCTACGACGCCATCGGCATGCTCACCACCCTCGCCGGGGGCCGGTTCGTCGAGGACTCCGTCGCGCCCTCCGGGCTGCGGTACCTGGCCGGCGGCTCCGAGCCCCATCTCGTGGTCGGCTCCCGCTCCGGGATGGTCTACCGGCCCAAGCCCGATCTGCGACCGGAGATGCCCTCGCCGTACACACCCCAGGTCCTCACCGGCGAGCGGGTGCTCGAGCTGGCCGTGCGCTCCGCGGGCGTGGACCACGAGCGGGACGTGCTGCCGCTGATGCTCGCCGAGCTGCGCCGCGCCCTGCGCGAGGCGGGCTTCGCGGAGCTCGCCACGGACGAGGCGCTGCTGCGCGAGCTGTTCCCCTTCGGGCGAGGCGGCGGCGAGCCGACCACGGCGCGCGCGGCCCACGAGCGCACCGTCGAGGTGCTCCGCCGCTCGCTGCACGCGGCGACCGCTCCCGATCCCGCCTGGCTGCTGGTCTACCGGGTCCTCATCGCCCTGCGCGTCCAGGTCAACCGGCTCACCGACCTCGGCGCCTACACCACCGAGTCCGTGCGCCGTGACATCGACGGGCAGTGGCGCAACGCCTTCGCCTCCTGGGCCTCGGGGCCGCCGGTGCCGCGGGCCCGTCAGGTCCTCGCCCTCGTGGAGGCCGGTCTGATGACGTTCACGGGTCCGCGGATGCGCATCGACATCGACGAGCAGGCCGGGCGCTATGCGGTGCGCGGCGCGGAGGGCCCCGCCCTCCTCTGCGACGGGGTGCTCGAGGCGCACCTGCCGGGGGTGGACCTCCCGGCCTACACCAGCCCGCTGATCGGGGCGTGGCGCGAGCGCGGGGAGGTGCAGAAGGACCAGTGGGCCTCCCGCGGCACCCGCCGGCACATGCTCACCGGCTCGATCGCCGTGGACGGCCTCTACGCGCCGATCGGGACCGACGGCCGGGTCTTCGAGCGCCGCCTGATGGTGGGCGTCCCGGTGAGCACGGCCCAGCCCGGATCCGCGATCAGCGCCGAGCCCGGCACCTCCCCCCAGCTGCTGCGCCATGCCGAGGCGGTCGCCCTGCGCCTGGCCCGGGCCGGGGGAGCGCTGGGCGCGGAGGACCGGTGACCGGGGACCCTGCGGCGGAACGACCAGGAACGACCATCGCCGTGCCCGTGGCACCATGGCCCCATGCCTGAGATGACCCCTCGCCTCGACCCGTTCTCCGACATCGTCGACCTCACCGCCGCGATCGTCGACATCGAGTCGGTCTCCGGGAACGAGCGGGTGCTCGCCGATGCCGTCGAGGACGCGCTGCGCACCCATGCCCGCCATCTCGAGGTGATCCGCGACGGCGACACCGTCATCGCCCGCACCCATCGCGGCCTCGCGCAGCGCGTCCTCCTGGCAGGCCACCTCGACACCGTGCCGGTCGCGGACAACCTCCCCTCCTCCCGCCGGGTCCGGGACGGACGCGAGGAGCTGGTGGGGCGGGGCACCTGTGACATGAAGGGCGGGGTGGCGGTGCTGCTCAAGCTCGCGGTCGAGGCCGACGCCGCCGGGGTGGACCTCACCTGGATCTTCTACGACCACGAGGAGGTCGCCGCCGCGGACAACTCCCTGACCCGGATCGCCGCCGAGCACCCCGAGTACCTCGCCGCGGACTTCGCGATCCTCGGGGAGCCCACCTCCGCAGCGGTCGAGGGCGGCTGCAAGGGCACGATGAAGCTCGAGGTCAGCGCCCGCGGCATCGCCGCGCACTCCGCGCGCGACTGGGTGGGCGACAACGCGATCCACCACCTGGCCCCCGTGCTCGAGCGACTCTCCGCCTACCGTGCCCGTCGGGCCGTCATCGACGGCCTCGAGTACCGGGAGTGCCTCAACGCGGTCGCGATCTCGGGCGGCATCGCCGGCAACGTCATCCCGGACCGGGCGCGGGTGACCGTGAACTACCGCTTCGCCCCGGACACCTCCGTGGAGCAGGCCGAGGCGCACGTCCGGGAGGTCCTCGCGGGCCTGGACCTGGACATCGTGGTGACCGATGCCGCCGGCGGCGCGCTGCCCGGGCTGGAGGCCGAGGCCGCCCGCGGCTTCCTGGCCGCCCTCGGGGAGGACGTGCCGCTCGCAGCGAAGCAGGGCTGGACCGACGTGGCACGGTTCGCCGCGCTGGGAGTGCCCGCGGTGAACTTCGGCCCGGGCGACGCGCTGCTCGCCCATGCCGACGACGAGCACGTCCCGCTGGCGGACCTCGAGGCCGCACTCGAGGGCCTGCGCCGATTCCTCACCGCCTGAGAGCTACGCTCGATCCATGACGCCAGAGGAACGAGCACAGCACCGCCGGGGGCCCGTCACGCTGGGCGGCTCCCTGCGTCCCGCCCGCACCACCGATCAGCGCCTGCTGGAGGACGAGGCGGCCGGCAGCTGGACGCACTCGGACCCGTGGCGGGTCATGCGCATCCAGTCCGAGTTCGTCGAGGGCTTCGGCGCTCTCGCCGAGCTGGGCCCGGCGGTCTCGATCTTCGGCTCCGCCCGCCTGCCCGAGGACCATCCCGACTACGCCTGCGCCCGCGAGATCGCGCGCGGCATCGTCGAGATGGGCTACGCGGTGATCACCGGCGGGGGCCCCGGCATCATGGAGGCCGGTAACCGCGGTGCCCAGGAGGGCGGCGGCATCTCGGTGGGGCTGGGGATCGAGGTGCCGCACGAGCAGGGCATGAACGCCTATGTCGACCTCGGGGTCGACTTCCGCTACTTCTTCGCCCGCAAGACGATGTTCGTGAAGTACTCCAGCGGCTTCGTGGTGATGCCCGGCGGCTTCGGCACCTTCGACGAGCTGTTCGAGGCGCTGTGCCTGATGCAGACCCACAAGATCGCGATGTTCCCCGTGGTCCTGGTCGGCGGGGACTACTGGAGGGGGCTGCTGGACTGGCTCCGCTCCGCGGTCGTGGACCGCGGCATGATCAAGCCCTCCGACATCGACCTGCTGCGCGTGGTCGACACCGCCGAGGAGGCCCTCGCGGTGCTCCGCGAGGCGGCCCAGCGGCACGACGCCTCGGGCGCGGGAGCGACCGGCCGATGACCGCCGTCACCCCGATCGTGCTGCTCCTGCTGCTCGTCGCGGTGGTGGTCGGCGTGCTCATGGTGGGCGTCGCGAGGGGGCGGATCGGGGACGGGATCGGGCTCCCGGAGCGCCCGCGGCGGTCACGGCGTGCGATCAGGTCGCGGGACCTGAGATAATGGCCACCGTACGCGCGCTGTCCGAGGCCCCGTCCGGGGGAGCCCCTCAGGAGCAGCGACACCATCAAGGAGGCACGCCATGGCTGCAATGAAGCCGCGCACCGGGGACGGTCCGCTCGAGGTCGTGGAGGAGGGCCGCAGCATCATCATGCGGGTTCCGCTCGAGGGAGGCGGCCGCCTGGTCGTCGAGATCGCCGCATCCGAGGCGGTCGAGCTTCGTGACGCTCTCGAGGGCGTCGTCGAGTAGGCCTACGGCGTTCCGGCCCACAGCCCCGCACCCTCGTGGTGCGGGGCTGTGCTCGTGCCGGTCGGTGCCGGGGCCTCAGCGGCCGGGTCGCAGCACCGCGGCGAGGACGCCGTCGCCGCTGCCGGTCAGCACCGGCACCAGGTCCTCGGCCTCGGACACCGCCCGCAGCAGAGCGCGCACCGAACGGGTGGTCTCGTCCCGCGCGGCGGGATCGGCGACCCGGTCGTGGAAGAGCGCGTGGGGGATCACCAGCACCCCGCCCGGGCGCAGCAGACGGCGAGCATGCTCGAGCAGGTCCAGCACGTGCGCGGCATGGGCCGGGAAGCTGACCAGGTCGTAGGCGTGGTCGGTGAGCCGGCCGACGACGTCCCGCGGACGGCCGGCGATGGTGCGCACCCGCGGAGAGCGGATCGCGGCCTCCGCGAAGGCCTCCCGCGCCGCGCGCTGGTTCTCCACCTCGGGATCGATCGTGGTGAGCACCCCGTCGGGATGCATGCCGGAGAGCAGGTAGAGGGAGCCGACCCCGCTGCCCGTGCCGATCTCGACCGCGGAGCGCGCCTGGACGGCGGCCGCGAGCACGCGCATCAGGGACCCCGCGCCGGGCAGGACCGGAGTCGCCCCGAGCTCGTTGCCGCGCTCCCGGGCGCGGGCGAGGACGCCGTCGTCGGCGAAGAGCGTCGCCTCGTCGACGAACTCCTCCCCGTGGGCCCAGCTGGCCACCTTTCCCGACGACATCAGTGCATCCTCTCCTTCCGCCCGTATGATCGGGCCGATCCTACGACAGCTGCGGTCCGCGGGGCGTCTGAGAACCCGCGATCGCTCCGCGATGCAATAATGTCACCGCATCAGCGGATCTCGAGACCAACAGGTGGACAATGGGCGGCAGCGGCTTCTTCGGCTTCGGTGGCTGGGAGATCGTCGTCATCCTGATCGTCTTCCTGGTGGTCGTCGGCCCGCAGCGCCTCCCGGACGTCACCCGCCAGCTGATCACCTGGGTGCGCATGGCGCGCCGCTGGGTGGACGACTCCCGCTCGACCGTCGAGGACGAGATGGGCATCGCGATGGAGGATCTGAGGAAGTACGATCCGCGCCAGTACGACCCGCGCCGCATCATCCGCGAGGCCTGGGGCGATACCGACATCGAGGAGATCCTGCCCAGCAAGGAGGCGATGTCCGTCGCCGCCGGGGGCGCCGCGGCCGGTGCCGCCGCGAAGAAGGGCTCCTCGGGCGGGAAGAAGTCCTCGGCGAAGGACAAGGGCCCCCAGCGCGCCCCCTTCGACGACGAGGCCACCTGACCCCGGCCGCTCAGCTCCGGGACACGGACAGCGGCAGCTTCATCCCGCCCAGGCCGCGCGGGGTGTGCACGAGGGAGCGGGCGATCCCCCGCAGCGACGTCGCGGTGGGGCTCTCCGGCGCGGAGACCACCAGCGGCACGCCCTGATCGGCCCCCTCGCGCAGCGCAGGGTCCAGACCCACC
Source organism: Brachybacterium sp. YJGR34 (assembly GCF_003347015.1). Classification (GTDB taxonomy): domain Bacteria; phylum Actinomycetota; class Actinomycetes; order Actinomycetales; family Dermabacteraceae; genus Brachybacterium. The sequence continues at coordinate 28,897 of NZ_PNFB01000018.1, read as the reverse complement.
CGGCCCAGCACGGGGACGTCGTGCCCCACGGACTCGGCGAGGGTGGCGGCGACCCGGTCCCCGCCGCCGGTGCCGAAGACGTCCATCACCGAGCCGTCCGGGAGCGTCAGCCCGGCCATGTTCTCGACCACCCCGGCGATCTCCTGCTCGGTGGAGCTCGCGAGCGAGCCCACCCGCTCGGCGACCGCGGCCGCCGACTGCTGCGGCGTGGTCACCACGACCATCTTCGCGCCCGGAAGCAGCTGGGCCACCGAGATCGCGACGTCCCCGGTGCCCGGGGGGAGGTCCAGCAGCAGCACGTCCAGATCGCCCCAGAAGACGTCGGAGGCGAACTGCTCGATCGCGCGGTGCATCTTCGGGCCGCGCCAGACCACGGCCTGCCCCTCGGGGACGAACATGCCGATGCTCATCACGGCGACACCGTGCGCCTCCGGCGGCATCAGCAGGTCGGAGACCTTGGTGGGCTGGTCGGTGATGCCGAACATGCCGGGCATCGAGAAGCCGTGGATGTCCGCGTCGATCACGCCCACGCGCAGGCCGTCGGCCGCCATCGCGGCGGCCAGGTTCGCCGTGACGGTGGACTTGCCGACCCCGCCCTTGCCGGAGGAGATCGCGTAGACGCGGGTCAGCGACCCGGCCTGGTTGAAGGGGATCTGACGGCGGCCCTGGCGCAGGCGCGCGGTGAGCTCACGGCGCTGCTCCTCGCTCATCGCGGAGGTCGAGACCTCGACGCGGCTGAGGCCCGGCACGGTCGCGGTGGCCTCCGCGGTCTCGCGCTCGATCCTGTCGCGCATCGGGCAGCCCTCGATGGTCACGAGGACCTGCACGCGCGCGGTGCCGTCGGCGTCGATCGAGACGTCGTCGACCATGCCCAGCTCGGTGATCGGACGGTGGATCTCGGGGTCCATCACCCCGGTCAGCGCCTCGTGGATCTGGGCGACGCGGTTGTCGCCGGTGGTGTCTGCGGTGCTGGTCACGGGGAGTCCTGCTCCTTCGATGGGGTGGGGTCGCCGGTGCGCTCACGGGCCGCGAGGGCGGCCTCGACCTCCTCACGGAGGATCCGGCGCAGCGTGTCGGCATCCGGGGCGGGTGGTGCGGCGGGGTGATCCTCGAGCTCCTCGAGCAGATCGCGGATCTCGCCGCGGACGAAGTCGCGGGTCGCGACGTCGCCCAGGGCCAGGCGCAGGGAGGCGATCTCCCGCGTGATGAAGTCGGTGGTGGCGTGATTGCGCTCGTTGGACTGGCGATCCTGCTCGGCCTGCACGCGGTCGCGGTCGTCCTGGCGGTTCTGCGCGAGCAGCAGCAGGGGCGCGGCGTAGGAGGCCTGCAGCGAGAGGATCAGCGTCAGCAGGGTGAAGTTCAGCGCCCGCGGATCGAACTGGGCGGACTCGGGGGCGAGCGAGTTCCAGGTCAGCCAGACGGCGCAGAACAGCGTCATGCCGACGAGGAACGCCGGGGTGCCCATCATCCGGGCGAAGCCCTCGGCGGCGCGGCCGAAGGCGTCACCGGCGAAGGGGTTGCGCAGCCGGGCCCTCCGGGGCGAGGGGTCGTCGAGCGGGGCGGGGACGTGCTCGGCCATCCTCAGTCCTCCCTCGCGTCCTCGCGGGCGGTGGCCCGGGCGATCTCCGAGAGATCGATCTGGCCCGTGGTGGGGGCCGGTTCGTCCTGCTCGCGCCAGTCCTCGGGCAGCACGTGGTCCAGCACGTCGTCGACGGTGATGGCGCCCAGCAGGCGGCCGTCGTCGTCGATGACGGGGATCGAGACGAGGTTGTAGGTCGCCATCTCGCGCGTCACCGCGGACAGGGGCGCGGTGGGACCGACGGCCACCCGGTCCTGGTCGAGCAGGTCGCCGACGGCACGGTCCGGGCGCTCGCGCAGCAGCTGCTGGAAGTGGACGATGCCCAGCAGCCTGCCCGTCGGGGTCTCCAGCGGCGAGCGGCACACGTGCACCGTGGAGGCGAGCGCGGCATGGACCACCTCGCGGCTGATCATCGCCAGGCAGTGCGCGACCGAGGTCTCGGGGGAGACGATCAGCGGCTCCGTGGTCATCATGCCGCCGGCGGCGTACTCGTCGTAGGCCATGAGGCGGCGGACGTCCTCCGCCTCCTCGGGCTCCATGAGGCTCAGCAGGTGCGTGGCGACCGCCTCCGGCAGCTCCTGGACCAGGTCCGCGGCGTCGTCGGGATCCATCTCGTCGAGCACGTCCGCGGCGCGGGTGGCGTCCAGCCCGGTCATCACCTCGACCCGGGTGTCCTCGGGCAGCTCCTCGAGGACGTCCGCGAGGCGCTCGTCGGACAGCTCGCCGGCCATCTCGATGCGACGCTTGGGCTCGAGCTCCTGGATCACCTCGGCGAGGTCGGCGGGGTTGAGGTCCTGGTAGGAGGCGGCCAGCAGATGGGCGGACTGCTCGGCCTGGGAGCCGTACAGCCCGCTGACCTCGCCGACCTCGACGGTGAGGGTCTCCCCGCGGCTGACCAGCCTGCTCAGCGAGCCGCCGCGCCGGTGCCGGCGCAGGTGCAGGCGGGAGACCTCCCAGTCGCGGTGCCGGTTCTGGTCCAGCGCGATGTCCAGCACCGTCGCCTCGCCGCGGCCGTCCAGGAAGGTCACCACGCGGTCCAGGAGATCGCCGATCACGAGCAGCTCGCCGGTGCGCTTCTCGAAGCGCCGCACGTTCAGCACCCCGGTGGAGATCACCTGGCCCGGGGAGATCGAGGTGACCCGGGTGGCGGGCAGGAACACGCGGCGCTTGCCGGCCACCTCCACGACGAAGCCCACCGCGCGGGCCCCGGCGCGGCTCTGCGGCACCACCACCACGTCGCGGACCGTCGCCACCGCGTCCCCGATCGGATCGAAGACGCTGGTGCCGGCGAGCCGCGCCGCGTAGAAGCGGGGCTGCGAGGTGCTGCTCACCGCCGCAGTCCCGCGATCCAGCGCTCGACCTCGGCGGCGGTGCGCGGCGCGGCGGCCGAGAGGTTCTCCACCCCGTCGGCCGTGACCAGCACGTCGTCCTCGATCCGCACCCCGATGCCGCGCAGCTCCTCGGGCACCAGCAGGTCGTTCTCCTTGAAGTAGAGGCCGGGCTCGATGGTGAAGACCATGCCGGGCTCGAGCTCCGCGTCCAGGTACATCTCACGCCGCGCCTGCGCGCAGTCGTGGACGTCCATCCCCAGGTGATGGCTGGTGCCGTGGGGCATCCAGCGCCGGTGCCACTGGCCCTCGGCGGAGAGCGACTGGGCGGCGGTGCCGGGCAGCAGGCCCCATTCCTCGAGCCGGTCGGCGAGGACCTCCATCGCCGCGGTGTGCAGCTCGCGGAAGCGCAGCCCGGGCCGGGCCACGGCGAAGGCGGCGTCGGCGGCCTCGAGGACGGCGTCGTAGACCTTCCGCTGGACGGGGGAGAAGGTGCCGGAGACCGGCAGGGTGCGGGTGACGTCCGCGGTGTAGAGCGAGTCGATCTCGACGCCCGCGTCGATGAGCACCAGCTCGTCCTCGCGGACGGCGCCGTCGTTGCGGGTCCAGTGCAGGGTGCAGGCGTGGTCCCCGGCGGCGGCGATGGTGTCGTAGCCGACGCCGTTGCCCGCGGCCCGTGCGGAGGCGGTGAAGGCGCCCTCGATGACCCGCTCGCCGCGCGGATGGCCGACGGCCGCGGGCAGCTGCGCGATGACGTCCTCGAAGCCGCGGATCGTGGCGTCCACCGCGGCGCGCATCTGCGTGATCTCGTAGTCGTCCTTGACCAGCCGCTGCTCGCTCGCGGCTTCCTTGAGGGCGGCGAACTCGGCGGTGGCCTCCTCGCCGTCGGGCAGTCCGTTCTGGCCGCGGATCTCCTGGACCATCGCCTCCACGCCGGCGTCCACGGCGGGCATGACGGACAGGGAGAGATGGGCGCCGACGTCCTTGGCGAGGTGGTCGCGCAGCTCGTCGATGTGGCGCACCTCGATGCCCAGGCGCCGGCCGGCCTCGGCGAGGGTGGGGCGACGCCCCACCCACATCTCGCCGTAGCGCGCATCGGCGTAGAACTCGCTGCTGTCGAAGCCGGCGCGGGGGCGGAAGAAGTAGGTGGCGCGCGAGAGCGTGGGGTCCTCGGCCGACGGCTCGACGACCAGCACGCTGTCCGGCTCCTCATCGGTGCCCAGGCCGGAGTAGTACGCGAAGGCGGTGTCCGGGCGGAAGGGGTAGTCGGTGTCGTTGGAGCGCACCTTCAGCACCCCGGCGGGCAGCACCAGACGGGTCCCCGGCAGGCGCCGCACCAGCGCATCGCGACGCTCGGGGGTGACCTCCGCGGCGGGCAGCGGATCCGCGACCGGGACGGTCTCGTCCCACCCGGAGGAGATGAACTCGCGGAACGCCTCGTTGCTGGGGCGCTGCGAGCGGGAGTCCCCGCGGGAGGCGAGGTCCTTCATCCGGTCGCTGCTGTCGGTGCTGGCGGTGTTCTCGGTGCTCACCCCACGATGTTCTCACGTCGCGGTCTACCCTGGGCAGATGAGTGAGAGGTCCGACGCCGGCGCGGCCATGCGCATCGATCTGCACGCGCACAGCTCGTGCTCCGACGGCACGAGCACCGTGGGGACGCTGTTCGACGATGCCTCGAGGGCGGGGCTGGACGTGCTCGCCCTGACCGACCACGACACCGTCTCCGGCTGGGCGGAGCTGCCCGCGGCGGTCGCCGCGAGCGGGGTGGCCGCGGTGCCCGGCATCGAGGTCTCCAGCGAGTCGGGGACGCTGAGCGTGCACGTGCTCGCGCTGCTCCCGGACTCCTCGGAGCGCAGCGAGCTGGCCGAGGAGATGGCCCGGGCCCGTGCCTCCCGCGCGGACCGCGCCCGGCGGATGGTGGAGCTGATCGCTCGCGACCACCCGATCACCTGGGAGGACGTGACCGGACAGGTCGCCGGGGAGCAGACCGTGATCGGCCGGCCGCACATCGCCGATGCCCTCGTCGCGCGCGGCGCGATCGCGGACCGCTCCGAGGCGTTCCGGGAGATCCTCAGCCCGTCCGGTCCCTACTACGTCCCCTACTACGCTCCCTCGCCCGCGGCGACCGTCGCCGCGATCCGCGCGGCCGGCGGGGTGTCCGTGCTCGCGCATCCGGGGTCCGTGACCCGCGACTCCGATCTGCCGCTGGACCTGCTCGAGGAGATGGTCGCGGCGGGCCTGGACGGCATCGAGGTCGACCACCGCGAGCACGACGGCGCGGAGCGGGAGCGGCTGCGCCGGTTCGCGCGCACCCACGATCTGCTGATGACCGGGGGGAGCGACCACCACGGCACCGGGAAGCCGAATGCGCTGGGGGAGGAGCTCACCGCGGCCTCGGTGCTCGCGCAGATCAGCGAGCGCGCCACGAGCGGCACGGAGATCCTGCGCCCCTGAGCCCGGGCGGGCGCTCCCGCGCTCGCCGACCCCTCCACGACGACGAGTGCGGTCCCGTTCCGGATCCGGTTCGGATCTGGTACGGGACCGCACTCGATGCGGGGACGCGGGCTCCCGACCGGGTCAGTCCTGCGGTGCGGACGGCGCGGAGCCCTCGCCGCCGCCGGAGCGGCCGCGGCCGCCGCGGGACCGCCGACGACGGGGCCGATCGCCCGAGGCGTCGGCCGGCGTGTCCGCCGGCGGGCGGGACTCGCCGCCCTGAGGGCCGCTCGCGGTGTCCTGTGCGGTCGGGCTCGCCTCGCCGGCCACCCGGCGGGTGCGGGTGCGGGACCGGCTGCGGCGGGGACGGTCGCCCGTGCTCTCGCCGCTGCTCTCCGCACGGTCCCGCTCGACGGAGCGGCTCTCGCCGCCGCGCCCTCCGGACCGGCCGCCGCGACCGCCGCTGTCGCGGCCGCCCCGGCTCCCGCCGTCCCGGCCGCCCCGGGAGCGCTCGCGCCCGCCGTCGCGCCCTCCGCGCGCCGAGCGGTCGGGACCGCCGAGGTCCTCGAGCTCCTCGGCCTCGAGCCCCTCCCGGGTGCGACGGTCCCGGGGCAGGGTCCCCTTGGCGTCGGTCGGGATGTCGAGATCGGTGAACAGGTGGTCCGAGGTGGAGTAGGTCTCGGTCGCCTCGGCGGTCTCCAGGCCCAGCTGCCGGGCGATGAGCCCCCAGCGCGCCACGTCCTCCCAGTCCACGAAGGTCACCGCGGTGCCCTTCTTGCCCGCGCGGCCGGTGCGGCCGGTGCGGTGGAGGTAGGTCTTGTCGTCGTCGGGGCAGTTCCAGTTCACGACATGGGTGACGTCGGTGACGTCGATGCCGCGGGCGGCGACGTCGGTCGCGACCAGCACGTCGATCTTGCCGTTGCGGAAGGCGCGCAGCGCCTGCTCGCGGGCGCCCTGGCCGAGGTCGCCGTGCAGCGGGGCGGCCGCGAAGCCGCGATCGGCGAGGTCGCCGGCGACCCGGTCGGCCTGGCGCTTGGTGCGCATGAAGATGATCGACAGGCCGCGGCCGCGGGCCTGCAGGATGCGGGCCATGACCTCGATCTTGTCGAGCTGGTGGGCGCGGTAGACGACCTGCTTGATGTCCGCCTTGGTGCGGGCGCCGTCGCCCGGGTCATGGGCTCGGATGTGCGTGGGCTGCTTCATGAAGCGACGGGCCAGGGCCATGATCGGGCCCGGCATCGTCGCGGAGAACAGCATCGTCTGGCGGTTGCCGGGGACGGCCTGGAGCAGCTTCTCGATGTCCTCGAGGAAGCCCAGGTCCAGCATCTCGTCGGCCTCGTCGAGCACCGCGGTGCGCACCTGGGACAGGTCCAGGTACTTCTGGCGCATCAGGTCGATGAGACGGCCGGGGGTGCCGACGACGACCTCGACGCCCTTCTCGAGCGCCTCGATCTGCGGCTCGTAGGCGCGGCCGCCGTAGACGGTCAGGACGCGGATCGGTCGCTTCGCCGAGGCCGTCTCGAGATCGTGGGCGACCTGGACGGCGAGCTCGCGGGTGGGCAGCACCACGAGGGCCTGCGGCTTCCCGATCGGCCGGTCGTCGGGATTGGGCTCGCCCGGGGCGACGGAGTTCTGCAGCAGCGGGATGCCGAAGCCGAGGGTCTTGCCCGTGCCGGTCTTGGCCTGGCCGATGATGTCGCGGCCGCGCAGTGCGACCGGGAGGGTCATCGACTGGATCGGGAAGGGCGTGGTGATGCCCTTCGCGGCGAGCGCCTCGACGATGTCGGGACGGACGTCGAAGTCCGCGAAGGTCTGGGTCTGTGCAGGAGTGCCGGAGCTCTGCTCGACGGCGGGGGAGGCCGACACGGCCTCATCGGTGTGCGGGATGGTTTCAGGCACCGTTCAACTCTCTGGTCATGGATGTGCCCTGCCATCGTAGCCCCCCGGGCCGCCGAGGGGCCGGGATCAGCCCTCGCCGCCGTCGCTGACCTCGGGCAGGGGACTGCTCGGCGCGGTGGGGGTGACGCGTTCCTCGTCCGGCAGTCCCTCGCCCGGCTCGACCGACTGCTCCGAGGGCACGGGCTCCTCCGGGGTCTCGGCGCCCTCGGGCACCTCGAGGGGGTGCGTCTCCGCGGGCACCTGGGTGCGCTGGATCGAGACGGAGACCAGGCCCAGCCCGCCCATGGTGATGTCGTCGTAGGCGACCAGGCGACGGGTGTCCGCGTCGAAGTAGAGCATCCGGGCGGAGAGGTCGAGGGGGTCCTGGCCCTGCAGCACCGGGGCCACCCCGCCGGAGGCGAGGGCTCCACCGGTGGAGCCCAGGGTGAGCCAGTCCGTGCCCGAGCCCTCGCGGTCCATCTGCACGTCAGCCGTGTGCATATGGCCCGAGAGCACCATCGGCACGCGGCCGAGCAGGCCCTCGGGCTGGGTCGGATCGTGGAAGAGGGCGAGGTCGACGGGGGCCTCGGGATGGTCGCCGTCGTGGGTCTCGATGGTCTCGCCCAGCTGGAAGGCGGCGGCGTCCACGGCCCGGTCGCCCTCGCGCCAGCCGCCGGCGTCGGAGTCGTCGTCGGCCGCGAAGCGCGGGTCGCCGATGCCGGCGATGCGCAGCCCGGCGACCTCGGTCACCTCGTTCTCGAGCACGGTGGCGTTGGGCTGCGCGGCGATCGTCGCGGCCGCGCCCGCGCCGTCGTGGTTGCCGGCGACGTACACGTAGGGAACGTCGAGCGTGCCGATCCTGGTGAGCAGCTCGTGCTCGAGCGGGGTGCCCCAGGAGACGATGTCGCCGGTGTCGACGACCACGTCGATCGCGAACTGGGTGTCGAGCTCGGCGATGACGTCGTAGGCCTGCGGGTTGTCATGGATGTCCGAGACGTGCAGGACGGTGATCAGGTTCTCCTGGTCCAGGCCCACGGGCAGCGAGTCCGCCGCGATGTACAGCGCCGAGACCTGCCCCACGAACTCGGCGAGGGTGCTGCGGTAGTTCTGGTAGTCCTGGGCCGTGGCCTCCCCGAGGTCCGCGATGTACGCGGCCTGGGACAGCAGCCCCTCGAAGGAGGGCTGGGTGAGGGAGGCGGGGGAGAAGGTCGCGGCGGTGGCGGCCGCGGAGGCGCCGACCAGGACCACGGCGCTGCCGCCGGCGATCAGGGACCGCCGCACCCGGCGGAAGGTGAGGCCGACGGCGAGCGAGGCCCCGGCGGCGCCGAAGAGCGCGTTGAGGGCGGCGTTCCGCGCGGCGGCCGCGGTGATCGTCTCCGGAGCGGACTGCTGGAGCTCCGCGAATCCGGTGTCCGAGTAGAAGAGGGCCTCGGCCTTCTCCACGTCGACGCCCTGCACACGCGCCTCGATGCGCACGGGAGCGGTATGGGTGTCGAAGGAGACCTGCCCCACCGGGGGCAGCAGGAGCACCGTCTCCGAGGCGACCGCGGGCCGCACGTGCACGCTCGCGGTGAGGGGGCCCACCTCGACCTCGGTGGCGGGAACGAGCATCAGCCCCACGATCGCGCCGAGCACGGCGACCACCGTCGTGGTGGTGATCTGGAGCAGGCGGGCGCGCCGCACCCGCCGACGGCGCGTCCACCGGGGCGCGGTGCCCTCGTCCGTCGGGGCCGCCGCGTCGGCCCCGTCCGCAGGGACGTCGTCGGCCCGCGGGGCGTCCTCGGAGGAGGTCACGGTGGATCAGCCGAGGAAGCCGACCCGCCGGGGCTCCTCCGTGGAGACCTCGGCATAGGCGAGCTTCGCGCCCGGGACGAGCACGGTGCGGCCCTTGTCGTCGACGAGGGTGACGGGGCTGCCGTCGGCGACGGCGGCGCTGAGCCGCTCGAGCAGCGCCGCGGCCTTCTCCTCGGACTCGATCACGATCTCGCGGGGGGAGTGCTGGATGCCGATGCGGATCTCCATGACCTGTCCTTCCCTCCGCCCCGAGGGGCGGGGATGCTCGTTGCTGTGACCCGGGAAGTCTAGCCGTCCGCGGGGGAGGAGGCATCGCCGTCCGCTCCCAGCACAACACCGGCGATCCGTGGCCTCTCCCGCGGGGCGAACCCGGTGAGACCGTGCACGAGGGAGGTGGTCATGACGTCGAGGATCGCCTCCCGCTCGGCCTCGCCGTCGGCGTCATGGAGCAGCTCCGCGGTGGTCTGGGTGACGGCGATCAGGCCGCGGCCCAGCACCCGCGACTGCTCGGTGCTCAGGCGGCGCGCCCCCGAGAGCACCCGCGCGAGCTCGATCGCCATCCGGTCCAGCACGGCGACCACCCGCTGCTGGACGGTCTCCGAGATGATCTCGTGGCCGGTGAACAGGCGCAGCGAGTTGTCCAGGGAGACCACCTCGTAGAAGCGCCGAAGGCCACCGCGCACCAGGTCCGCGGTGTCGCCGCCCCGGGTGCCGAGGGCGGTGACCTCGGCGATCATGGCCTCGGCGAGGATGTCCAGCACCTCGACGTAGAGGGTCTCCTTGGAGTCGAAGTGCTGGTAGAGCACCGGCTTGGTGACCCCGGCCGCGGCGGCGATGTCGTCCATCGACGTGGACTGGAAGCCCTTCTGCGTGAACACACTGGTGGCCAGCTCGAGCAGCTGCGCCCGGCGCCGTGCGCGCGGCATCCTGGCCGTGGGGGACGGGGGCATGGGCGTCGACCTCCAGGGGGCGGCGGGGTGATCCGAGCCACCCTACCGCCGATGCGCCGCCGTCCCGCGGTGGTGCATCGCCCCCGGCCGTCCTCGGATGTCCCACCGGTGCGATGGAATAGGGGACATGCGACGCACCGGGATGATCACGGACGAGGGGATCCGGCCTCCCCGGCTGCTGGGCCCGGATCTCGAGGCGCTCCCCGCGGTCCGTCCCGCCGGCGCGCTCGACGCCGGCCAGCGTCATGCCCTGCGGAGGTTCCTCGCCGGGGGCGACGTGCTCGTCCACGGCGGCCCCGGCAGCGGCCGCACCGCCCTCGCGCTGAGCGCGGCGGACCGGGCCGGGGAGGGCACGCTGCTGCTGGCCCCGCGGCGCCTCGCGGCCGGGCGCCTGCGCGACGCCCTCGCCGTCGGCGGCGCGGGATCCGTGCGGGCGATGACGCCGCCCGCGCTCGGCCACGCGATCGCACGGGCCGATGCGCTGCGGCGCGGCCTCGGCGAGCCGACGCTGGTGACCGGCGCGGAGCAGGACGCGCTGCTGGCCGAGCTGATCGCCGAGCGCACCGACTGGCACCTCGAGGTCGACCCGGGAGCGCGCACCCTGCCCGGCTTCCGCACCGAGCTGCGCGATCTCGTCACCCGGGCCACCGAGCTGGGGCTGACGCCGGCGGACCTGGAGGCCCTGGGGCGCGAGCGGGACCGCCCGGCGTGGCAGGACGCGGCCGCGATCCTGCGCGACTACCTCGGCGTGCTGGACCTCGAGTCCTCCGCGGCCCTCGACGCCGGCCCCCGGCTGGACTCCGGCGCCCTGGTGCGCCGCGCCGTCCGCCTGCTCGAGGACCCGCGCACCCCGCTGCCCTTCCGGGCGGTGGTGGTCGACGACGCCCAGGACCTCACCGCCGCCGGCGTTGACCTGGTCGCCGCGCTCGCCGCCGCGGGAGCCCCCGTGCTGCTGTGCAGCAGTCCCGACGGCGCGGTGGACACCTTCCGCGGCGCGCTCCCCGACGCCGCCCAGCGTCTGCGCACGCTCCTGCCGCGGCCCATCGAGGAGATCACCCTCGAGGGCTCACACGCCCAGGCCCCGGGCCTCACGGCGGCCGTGGACGCCCTCCGCGGCCGGCTCCCGCTGGCAGGTGCGCCCGCCTCCGCCCGCCGGCCCCGCGCCGCGGCGGTGCGCGGGCTGGTGGCGCTGCGTGCCGCGGACCCGCTGGACGAGGCCCGCATGATCGGCTCCGCCCTGCGCGACCTCCATCACCGCGAGGACGTCGAGTACGACGACATGGCGGTGCTCTGCCGCTCCGGCGCCGCCGTCGCCGATGTCGCCGATCTGCTCTCCCGCACCGGCGCGCCGGTGACCGTGCCGCGCCGCCCGCAGCCCCTGCGCGAGGTCTCCGCGATCGCCGACCTGCTGACGATCCTCGAGATCGGTCTCGCCCCGCCGGAGGCGCCGCTGGACCCGCAGGTCGCCGCCGAGCTGCTGCGCGGCCCCTTCGGCGACGCCGACGCCCTGCGCCTGCGCCGCATCCGACGTCTGCTGCTGAGCGCCCACCGCTCCGCGCACCCGGACTCCGAGATCCCCAGCGAGCAGCTGCTGGCCCGCGCCCTCATCGACGAGGAGGTGCCCGGCCTGCCCGCCCCCGGGGCGCGGGACCGCGCCGCCGCCCCGGTGCACCGGGTGCGGGACATGATCGCTGCGGTGCGCGCGCACCGCGAGGACCCGGCCGAGCAGGTGCTGTGGCACGCCTGGGACGCCTCCGGTCTTGCGGGCGGCTGGCGCCGGGCCGCGCTCGGCGCCCCCGGGGACGTCGACGGAGCGCGGGCCCGCCTCGCCGGCGGTCGGCTGGACGCCCTGCTCGAGCTGTTCGCGGCCGCGGAGCGCCTCACCGAGCGGCGACCCGGCGCCGGAGCGCTCGACCTCGTCGAGCAGATCCGGGCGCAGGCCGTCGTCGAGGACACCCTGGCCCCGGCCGCCGCCGCCCGCGGCCGCATCGCGGTGCTCACCCCCGCCCAGCTGGCCGGGGAGCACCGCGACACCGTGGTGCTCGCCCGGCTCCAGGAGGGCGCCTGGCCCGATCTCCGCCTGCGCTCGACCCTGTTCGGCGCCGCGGAGCTCTCGCTGACCGCTGCGGCCCGCGACGGCGCGGAGCTGCCCGCGGACCCCGAGGCGCTGCGGGCGCTCCAGCGGGAGCAGGTGATCGCCGACGAGCTGCGGCTCGCGGTGAGCGCCCTCGCCCGGGCGCGGCGGCGCGTGCTGGTCACCGCCGTCGAGGACGAGCAGCTGGACCCCTCGGCCCTGTACGAGGCGCTCGAGGCGCTCGCCGCGGCCGACGAGCACCCCTGGATCGACCACGAGACGCTGCAGCGGGATCCGGGTCCCTCGCCCGACCCCCGGCGTCTGGTCGCCGCGCTGCGCGCTCGCCTGCGCGAGGAGGATCCGCAGCGCGCCCGCGACGCGGCCCTCGCCCTGGAGGCGCTGGACCGCGCGGGCGCCCCCGGCACCGACCCGGGGCGCTGGTACCACCAGGACCCGAGCTCGGAGGCGCCGCTGCACGGCGAGGACACCCCGATCCGCCTCTCGCCCTCGGCGCTCGAGCGCGCCGTGGACTGCCCGCAGTCCTGGCTCATGGAGCGTGCCGGCGGCACCCGCACGGGCGGTCCGGCCCAGCTCATCGGGACGGCCCTGCATCACCTGGCCGAGCAGCACCCCCGCGGAAGGGCGGCGGAGGACCTGCTCGCCGAGCTGCACACGCTCCTGCGCTCCGTGCCCGGGACCGAGACCTGGTCCGGTCGCCGCCGGGTGCGGCGCGCCGAGGACGCCGCCCGCCTGCTCGCCGCCCACCTCGCGAGCGCGGGCGAGCCCCTCGCCGTCGAGGCGCCCTTCGAGGTGCGCCTGGGCCGGGTTGAGCTGCGCGGCACCATCGACCGCATCGAGGGCGACGCGACCGGGCTGCGGGTCGTGGACCTCAAGACGGGGCGGGCGGCGAAGACCGCCGCGAAGGCCGAGGAGGACCTCCAGCTGGCCGCCTACCAGGCGGCGGTCCGGGACGGGGCCCTGGACGAGCGGCTCGGCGAGGACGCCTCGGAGCGGCTGAACGGCGCCCAGCTGGTCTACGTCGGCACCGGCGGGAAGAAGGCCGCCGTGCGCACCCAGGGCGCCCTCCCGCGCGCCGAGGATCCCCGCTGGTTCGACGCCCTCGTCGAGGAGGTCTCGGCCGAGGTCTCCGGCGACCGGGTCACCGCCCGCCTGAACACCCACTGCTCCCGCTGCGCCGTGCGCAGCAGCTGCCCCCTGCAGCCCGAAGGAGATCAGCTATGAGGTACTCCGCCGCGAGGCTGGCCGCGCTGCTCGAGCAGCCCCCGCCCACCGAGGAGCAGACCGCCGTCATCGAGGCGCCGCTGGCCCCGATGCTGGTGGTCGCCGGCGCCGGCTCCGGGAAGACCGAGACCATGGCCTCGCGCGTGGTGTGGCTGATCGCCAACGGGATCGTCGAGCCCCGCCAGGTGCTGGGGCTGACCTTCACGCGCAAGGCCGCCCACGAGCTGGCCGAGCGGATCTCGGCGCGTCTGGGCACCCTGGCCGGGGCCCTGCACGCCGAGTACCTGCCGCTGCCACCCGGCCTCGAGCGCGGGGGCGACGACCTGGTGGGGCAGCGGCCCGTGGTCCACACCTACAACGGCTTCGCCCTGGACCTGGTGCGCGAGCACGCGCTCGCCGTCGGCATCGACCCGGAGCTGACCATGATGTCCACCTCCGCCTCGTGGCAGCTCGCGCACGAGATCGTCGAGGGCTGGGACGACTCCCTGGACCTCGAGGCCTCGCCCGCCACCCTCACCGCGGCCCTGCTCTCCCTGACCTCCTCGCTCGCCGACCACCTGGTCACCCCCGAGCAGCTGCGCGACCACCTCACCGAGATCCACACCCATCTCTCCCAGATCCCCCTCCAGGTCGAGGGTCGTCGCCGCACCACCCCGAAGCCCGTCGCCGCCGTGCTGGGTGCGCTCGAGTCCCGGCTCGCACTGCTGCCGCTGCTCGAGCGCTTCGCCGCCCTCCGCACCGACAGCTCCGCCCTGGACTTCGCGGACCAGGTGGCGCTCGCGGCCCGGGTGGCCCGCGAGGTGCCCGCCGCGCGCGCCCTCGCCCGCCGTATGCACCGTGTGGTGCTGCTGGACGAGTTCCAGGACACCTCCGTGGCCCAGCTGCGGATGCTCACCGACCTCTTCGGTCCCGGTCATGCGGCCTGCGCCGTCGGGGACCCGCAGCAGGCGATCTACGGCTGGCGCGGTGCCTCGGCCGCGTCCCTGGCCGGCTTCGCGGAGGCGTTCGCCACCGAGGGGGAGCCCGTCCTGCAGCGCACGCTCTCGACGTCGTGGCGCAACGACGAGGCCGTCCTCGCCGTCGCCAACCGCCTGGCCGCCCCGCTGCGCGGCGCCGGGGCGGGCGTGACGATCCCCGAGCTGCGGCCCCGGCCCGGTGCGGGGGAGGGGGCGTGCGAGATGGTCGAGGCGGCCGACGAGCGCGCCGAGGCCCTGGCCATCGCCGACTGGATCCTGGCGCGGCGCGCCGAGGACCACGGGGACGAGCAGGGGACCGGACCGGCCTCGGCCGCCGTGCTGGTGCGCGCGCGTCGGCAGATCCCGGCCCTGGCCGAGGGGCTCGAGGCGCGCGGGCTCGCGGTCGAGGTGGTGGGATTGGGCGGGCTGCTGCACCGTCCCGAGGTCGCCGATGTCCGTGCGCTGCTCGCCTGCGCCCACGACCCGGGGCGGGGCGACGCCCTCATGCGGCTGCTCACCGGGCCGCGCCTGCGCCTCGGCGCACGGGACCTCGCAGTGCTGGGACGCTGGCGGGACCGGATGGGCTCGCGGCTGCGACGGGACGCCGAGGCTCCGGGAGGAGAGGACGAGGCCGAGGCGGTCTCCCTGGTCGACGCCGTCGACGACCTCCCGCCGCAGGACTGGACGGACCCCGCGGGCCGCGCGCTGTCCCCCGTGGGGCGAGCGCGCCTGCTCGAGATCCAGCGGATACTGCGGGAGATGCGGCGCCTGCTCCCGCTTCCCCTGCCGGACCTGGTGACCGCCGCGATCCGCCTGCTGGACGTGGACCTGGCGCTGCTCGAGCAGGACCCCAGCTCCCGCGCCCTCGCCGACCTCGAGGCCTTCCGCGATCACGCGGCCGGTTTCGAGCGCACCGCGCGCCGCGGGGATCTCGGGGCCTACCTGGACCTGCTCGAGATCAGCGAGGACGAGGAGGCGGGCCTCGCCGTCACCGCCGCAGGAGAGGGCGCCCACGACCCCGCCGCCGTCACGATCGTGACCATGCATTCCGCCAAGGGACTGGAATGGGACCTGGTCGCGGTGGCCGGTCTCACCGAGGGCACCGTCCCCTCCTACGACCTGCGCCGTGCCAAGACCGACGAGGCCGGGCGGCTGCGGGTCCCCGGCGACGGCTGGCTCGGCAAGCTCGCCGGCGCCTCCGTGCCCACCGCGCTGCGCGGCGACGCCGACACCCTGCCCGAGCTGGCCTGGGCCGAGGCCGACACCCAGGTCGATGCCGAGGGGCTGATCGAGGAGTTCAAGCTCGCCCAGGGCGAGGAGTCGCTGCGGGAGGACCGCCGGCTGATGTACGTCGCGGTCACCCGCGCCCGGCGGCGGCTGCTGCTGACCTCCGCCGCCTGGCGGTCCGGGCTGTCCGCCCCCCGGCCCCGATCGCGCTATCTCACCGAGGCGACGGACCTGGTCCCCGAGGCGTTCCGCACGGTCCAGGAGGTGCCCGCGACCAACCCCCTGGAGAGCGAGCGGCCCGAGGCGGCCTGGCCCCCGGAACCCGGTCCGGCCGAGCAGGCGCGCGCGCGGGCCGCGGACCGGCTCGCCGCGGCGGCGTCCGCGGAGGATCCCGCGCCGGAGGACCCACAGCTGGCCGAGCTGGTGCGCCGCACGATCAGCGACCTCGCACAGCAGTCCGCGCCGCCGCTGGTCCATTCCCCGCCGCGGCTGTCGGCCTCCCAGGTGGTCCACCAGGCGCGGGACCCCCGGGGCGCCGCGCTGGACCTGCTGCGCCCGCTGCCGCGCAGGCCGTCCCCGGCCGCCGCCCGGGGCACCGCCTTCCATGCCTGGCTCGAGTCCCGCTACGACAGCGCCGCGCTGCTCGATCTCGAGGACATCGCGGACCTCGACGGCGACGAGGGGACCGGCGCCGGCGACCGCACCCTGCGGGAGGCCTTCGCCGCCTCCGACTGGGCCGCGCGCACCCCGCTGGCCGTCGAGCACCCCGTGCACACGCGCGTCGGCGACATCGCGGTGCGCGGCGTCATCGACGCGGTCTTCGCCGACCCCGAGGGCACCGACGGCTCGCAGGGGGTGGTGATCGTGGACTGGAAGACCGGCCGGGTGCCGCGCCCCGCCCAGCTGCGCGAACGGTCGCTGCAGCTGTCGCTCTACCGCCTGGCCTGGCACGAGAGCACGGGGCTGCCCCTGTCGAGCATCCGCACCGCCTTCCACTTCGTGGCCGACGGCCTCACTCACGAGGTGCGCCGTCACCCCTCGCGCGAGCGCATCGCCGAGCTGCTCGCGCCGGAGGCGGGCGGCGAGGACGCGCAGGCCCCGAGGGGCTGACCCGGGGGCCCGGTCAGGAGCTCTCGCGCGTCTCCGTGGACGGCGTCGCGGTGCCCTCGTGGGAGCGCATCTCCACATAGGCGCGCTCCGCCTCGTCCCGCGCGAGCTGGGCGAGATCGGCGTCGAGATCCGCGATCATGCCGCGCGCGTCGGCGATGATGTCCTCGTCGCCGAGCTCGAGGCCGTGGGCGAGCCAGTCGGCCACCGCGAACTCGCCCAGCGCCTGGGCACGCTCCATGAGGTGGGGATGCGTCGAGGTGGGGAGCTCCTCGCGATAGGCCGTGTACAGCTCGTCGAAGCGCTCGGACTCCAGCGAAGAGACGAGCCAGGCGAGGTCGGCTGCGGGATCGCCCACCGTCGAGGAGGACCAGTCCCGGATCGCGCTGATCCGGGATCCGGCGACGAACAGGCTCTCCTCGGAGAGGTCGCCGTGGACGAACTGCGGGGTGAAGTCCCACAGCTCGCGGTTCGCGAGCAGGGCCTCCCAGCGCTGCGCGACGGCGGCCGGGAGATGACCGGCCTGCGTGACGGACTCGATGCGCGTGCGGTGCCGGGCATGGAGCACCTCGGCGGTGAAGGACTCGACCCCGGCGGCCTCCGCCGCGTAGCGGGGCACGGTGTGGATGCGCGCCAGGACCCGGCCCAGGGACCGTGCGAGATCGCTGTCTCCCTGCAGGTCGTCGAGCATCAGGGGCCGGCCGACGGGCGCCTCGGTGACCGCGCAGCGCCCCCCTGCGGGGAGCTTGACGACGCCGAGCACCGGGGGGACGACGCCCTGCAGCGGGGTGCCGGAGAGCGCATCGGCGACCTTCAGGTCCTGTTCGAGCCGGACCCCGGCGGCGGTGGTGGCCGGGGACAGGACGATCACCCGGGTCCCGTCCTCGCCGACGATGCCGGCGACGTCGAGATCCTCGACCGGGGTGGCGATCGGCGCGGTCCGCACCGGCGTCAGCCCGGGAACCGCTGCCGCCGCGAGAGCAGCCAGGGAGTAGGTGTTGCGATGCACCCGTCCACCGTACCCGGCCGACCTGCCCGCGCCGCGTAGGCTCGAGACATGGTGACGCTCCGCGGCCCTCATCTGGCCACCCCTCTGACCCTGTCCAGCTCCGACCGGGACGCGCACGGGCGCCTCGACCCGGCGACGATCGCCCCCGGCGAGGACGTGCGATACCTCGTGACCCGCTCCGGCGAGGCCGCGATGGAGGAGGCCGCCGCGAGCGCCGAGTCCGAGGGCGGCACCCTGCGGCTCGCTCTCGAGACCGCCGACCCCCGCAACGGCGGCGCCCAGGTGCTGGTCTACCTGGGCCGGCGCGACGGGCAGCGGATCCTGGCGGTGGAGATCGGTGAGCCCAGCGCCGAGATCGACGATCCCGGACGGGATCTGCGCGATCTCCGGCGCGTCGCCGAGCAGCTGGACGTCGAGGACGCCGAGCTCGCGGTGACGGCCGTCGCGATGGGCGCCTGGCATCGCTCGATGCGCCACTGTCCGCAGTGCGGGGCCCTGCTCGAGGCCGAGGTGGGCGGCTGGGTGCTGCGGTGCACGGCCGACGGCACGGAGCACTTCCCGCGCACCGACGCCGCCGTGATCATGGCGGTCCGCGACAGCGAGGACCGCCTGCTGCTGGCCCGCAACGCGCACTTCCGCGGGCGCTTCCACTCCGTCCTGGCCGGATTCGTCGAGCCGGGGGAGAGCCTCGAGAACGCGGTGGCCCGCGAGGTCGCCGAGGAGGTGGGCGTCCTGGTCGAGGAGGTCGAGTACGTGGGCAGCCAGCCGTGGCCCTTCCCCCGCTCCCTGATGCTCGGCTACCGGGCGTGGGTGCCCGGGGACACCGCGCTGACCCTGCAGGAGGACGAGATCGCCGAGGCACGCTGGTTCAGCCGTGCCGAGCTCGCCGCGGCGCTCGAGGCCGAGGAGATCGAGCTGCCCGGTGCCGCCTCCATGGGCCGGGCCCTCATCGACGACTGGTACGGGCGCTCGGCGCAGCGCTGAGCGCCGCGCCACCCCGGGTCGGGGCTCGCTGCCGATGTCTGTGAGCCACCCGCCGTCCACAGCGCCCGCAGAGCGTCGGCCCCCGCTGGCAGGATGAGCGGTGATGATCGACCCTTCCGCCTCCACCGCCTCCGCCCCCACCGACGCGGAGGAGATCCTCGCCGCCCTCGATCCGGAGCAGCGCGAGGTCGCGCGGACCTTCGGCACGCCGATCTGTGTGCTCGCCGGTGCCGGCACCGGCAAGACCCGCGCGATCACGCACCGCATCGCCTACGGGGTCGCCACCGGCCAGCTCAACCCGCGCCACGTGCTCGCGGTGACCTTCACCGCGAAGGCCGCCGCGGAGATGCGCTCCCGCCTGCGCGACCTCGGGGTGCCCGCCGTGCAGGCACGCACCTTCCACTCCGCCGCGCTGCGCCAGCTGCGCCACTTCTGGCCCCGCGTGGTGGGCGGGGCGATGCCCGAGCTGCTGACCAACAAGTTCGCCGGGGTGGGAGAGGCCTGCCAGCGGCTGCACCTGAGCGTGGACCGGGCCGCTCTGCGCGACCTGGTCGCCGAGGTGGAGTGGTCGCGGGTCTCGATGCTCACGCCCGAGTCCTACCCGGAGGCGGCCCAGCGGACGCGCCGGCCGGGGGTGGCCGGCTTCGACTCGCGCTCCATCTCCCGCATCCTCACCCAGTACGAGGAGGTCAAGAAGGAGCGCGGGGTGATCGACTTCGAGGACGTGCTGCTGCACCTGGTCGGCTTCCTCACCGAGCGCAGCGATGTCGCCCGCGAGGTCCGCGGCCAGTACCGCCACTTCGTGGTCGACGAGTACCAGGATGTCTCCACCCTCCAGCACGCCCTGCTGCGCCTGTGGCTGGGCAGCTCCGACGACGTCTGCGTGGTGGGCGACGCCGCCCAGACCATCTACACCTTCGCCGGGGCCCGCGCCTCCTACCTGCTGGACTTCCGCAAGGAGTTCCAGCGCGCCCGCACCATCCGGCTGGAGCGGAACTACCGCTCGACGCCCGAGATCGTGCGGATGGCCAACTCGGTCCTGGACGGGGCGAAGGGCCGCACCCGTGAGAGCCGCCTGACCCTCGTGTCCCAGCGGCCCAGCGGGCCGCCGCCGGTCATCGAATCCTTCCCGGACGATCCGGCGGAGGCCGACGGCATCGCCGCGCGCATCGCGGACCTGGTCGCGCAGGGGCGACCCGCGGCGGAGATCGCGATCCTGTTCCGCACCAACAGCCAGTCCGAGGCCTTCGAGCAGTCCCTCACCTTCCACGGCATCGGCTACCTGGTGCGCGGCGGGGACCGTTTCTTCGAGCGCCAGGAGGTACGGCGCGCGATGGTCTCGCTGCGTGCCGCCACCCGTGTCGAGCAGATCGAGCCGGCGCGTGCCGTGCGCGACGTGCTCTCCCAGCAGGGCTGGTCCGAGAAGGCCCCCGAGGGCACCGGCGCGGTCCGCGACCGCTGGGACTCCCTGAACGCCCTCGTCGGCCTCACCGACACCGTCACCTCGCGACCCGGCACCACCATGGCCGATGTGGTCCGCGAGCTCGAGGAGCGGGCCGAGGCGCAGGCCGCGCCGGTGGTCGACGGCGTCACCCTGGCCTCCGTCCATGCCGCCAAGGGCCTGGAGTGGCCCGTGGTCTTCGTCGCCGGGGCGAGCGACGGGCTGCTCCCGATCTCCATGGCGCGGACCGCCGCCGAGATCGAGGAGGAGCGTCGGCTGCTCTATGTGGCCCTCACCCGCGCGAAGGACCTGCTGACCGTGAGCTGGGCGGCCGCTCGCACACCGGGCGCGCGCGGCTCCCGGAAGGCGTCCCGCTTCCTCGACGGCGTCCGCGAGCACCCCGAGGCGCCGAGGACCTCCCCGGGGGCGGGCCCGCGCCGCACCGGGCGCCGCTCCGCGACCGTGTACGCGGAGTGCCGGGTATGCGGACAGGGCCTGGTGACGCCCGCGGAGCAGCGTCGCGGACGACACGACGGCTGCCCGTCCACGGCGGGGGAGGACCAGCTGTCCGCGCTGCGCAGCTGGCGTCGCGCGAAGGCCTCGGCCGGCGGGGTGCCCGCCTACGCGATCCTCACCGACGCCGCCCTCGAGGCGGTCGCCGAGCGGGATCCGCGCAGCGAGCAGGACCTGCTCGCCGTCCCGGGGATCGGCCCCGGGAAGGTCGCGAGCTTCGGCGAGGAGATGCTCGCGCTCCTCGCAGCCGCCGAGAAGCAGTGACACTGCAGGTCAAAAAATACTTCCGCAGGATCCGAGCAGCGTGTAGAGTCATCCACGTCAATCGTCCACGTCGTGGTCCGGGACACCGGGACGCGCGCAGAAGAAAGGGGGTGGCCTCAGTGATGATCACCAGGAATCTCGCAGGAGCAGGCCTGCGCCCCTTCGGCGCGCCCTCCCTTCTGCAGCGCGAACGGGGTACAACCCCCGCGGTGCCCAGCCTGAGCTGACGAGGCCTCCCCTCGCTGCCGGCGCGGCACCGCTGCCGCGCCCCCTGCCCCTCCGGGCTCGTCCCTCCCGACGATCTTCTAAGCAGCGAGACGATGACTTCACTTCTCACCACCTTCCTGAACCCCGCGGATGCGTCCGCGACGATGCTGCCGTGCCATGACACGGACGCCGCCGACCTCTTCTTCTCCGAGCGTCCGGCCGATCTCGAACAGGCCAAGACGCTGTGCGCCGCCTGCCCTCTGATCGACGAGTGCCGCCAGGGTGCTCTCGACCGCCGGGAGCCCTGGGGCGTCTGGGGCGGGGCGATCTTCGACGCCGGCCGCATTATCGCGGTCAAGCGCGGACGGGGACGGCCCCGCAAGAATCGGGACCAGGACGCGGCATGAGCGCCGCGCCCGACCGCTCCGCGACGCACGAGGGGCGAGGCACCCAGATGGTGCCTCGCCCCTCGTGGCGCCGCCGCAGCGGCCGCAGTACGTCGATCAGGCGGTCTCTGCTGCCTGGTCTCCTACCGCTCGCGAGCTCGCAGTACATCGATCAGGCGGTGTCTGCTGCCTGGTCTCCTACCGCTCGCGGGCTCGCAGTACGTCGATCAGGCGGTGTCTGCTGCCTGGTCTCCTACCGCTCGCGAGCTCGCAGTACGTCGATCAGGCCTTGCCCAGGATGCGGTTGAGCTTGGTGCCGCACTCGGGGCACACCGCCTTGGCCATGCGGCGACCGTTGGAGACGACCACGTTGCCCTCGGCTTCCCGCTTCTCGCGGCACTTGACGCAGTAGAACTCTCCGGCATAGGTCTCGTCGGCCATGTCCGCTCCTCGTGATTGTCGATGTTGTGATCCCCCGGTCGCGCCGTTCTCACCGCGAGGCCGGGACCCCGACACTCTAGCGGCGCGGCGATGACGTGCACCAATCAGGAACCGGCAGGATCGGCCGCGGCGGGGCATGCGTCGCGGCGTCCGCGGGAGGGCGGTGGTCCGAGCGGGGCGGCCCGTCGCGCGCTTCGGGTGCTGTGGGGCTCCGCGAAGAGCCGAGGAAGTGCGCGCGACGAGCCGACATCGGAGGCCCCACAGGCAGCTTGAGGCCGTGAAGGGCCGTGGGGCCCCGGGGGCGCTCAGCACCACGCGCACCTTCCCCGTGTGCGTCCTGCTAGTTATCCCGGGGTCCCACGTGCAGGGAAACCTAGCCTCTGCGGGCCCGGCGGGTCAAAGGGCGGCGGGGGATCCGCTGTGGACAACTCCCGCAGGGCTGTGGACAGATGCTCGCCGGAGGGTCATCCCTTGTGGAGGAAGTGTTGTCACCCCAGGTCCCGGACCTGCGAGCGCTCTCCCGGCTGTGCACAGCTGTGGATGAAGTTTTTTCCCCGGCGATCGTGCCAGGCTTCTGCCATGGGTGATCTCGTCCTCCACGACCACGTCCTGGGACCCCGCGGCGAACGGGTCCTCGTCCGCCGCAGCGCCCGCCGGCGCCGGACCGTGTCGATCGCGCGCAAGGACGGCGACCTCGTCATCGCGATCCCCGCCTCCTTCTCCGTGCGCGAGGAGCGTCAGTGGGTGCGGAAGATGGTCGACCAGCTGGTCCGCAAGGAGGCGCGCACCGCGCCCACCCGCCGCAGCGACGAGGCGCTGCTGACGATGGCGCGCGCGGTCAGTGAGACGTATCTCGGTGGCCGCGCGCACCCTCGCTCGGTGACCTGGTCCACACGCCAGAATTCCCGCTGGGGCTCCTGCACCCCGGCGGACGGCACCATCCGGCTCTCGCACCACCTGCAGGGCATGCCGGACTACGTGGTGCGCTCGGTGATGATGCACGAGCTCATCCACCTGCTCGTGCCCGGGCACGGACCCGAGTTCCGCGCGCTCATGGAGACCTACCCGCAGGCGCAGAAGGCCCAGGGCTTCCTCGACGGCGTGTCCTACGCCCGGAACCTGCCCATCGCGCCCGAGGACGGGATCGACGGAGACGGTCAGACCGAGCAGCGCGCGAGATAGGGCGCGAGGGCCGCGAGGGTCGCGGGGAGGTCCTCGACCGTGCCCTCGGGCAGTTGCGCGCCGCTGCGCTCGGGTCCGTCCCCGCACAGCGGCCAGGGCACCCAGCGCACCTCGGGGGACTCCTCGCTGACCCGCAGCGGCAGCGCCTCCGCGGCGGCGGGCGCGCGCAGCAGGAACTGCACGTCCCAGTGCTCGGCGCAGGCGCCGAAGGCGGCATCGAGGCCGTGACGGTGCAGCATGGCCGGGCCGGGGCCGATCCGCTCGAGGCCATCCAGCCCGATCTCCTCGGCGACCTCGCGGCGGGCCGCCCGCTCCAGGCTGGTCTCGCCCTCCTCGAGGTGCCCGCCGGGCTGCACCCAGAAGCGGCCCTTGCGGTGCCACATCAGGGCCACGTGCTCGCCGGGGCGGTCGATGACGACGGCGCTGGCCGTGAGATGGCGCGCACCCCCGTCGCGATGGAGGGCGCGCGGGTTCTCGGACAGCAGTGCGCGGTACTCCGCGGCGAACGCCGGTCCGGAGACCGCGCCGTCGGCGAGGGTCAGCTCCCGCAGGGCCGTCGTGACCTCGGGCGCGGAGCAGGCCTCAGCGGCCATCCCCGGCATCCCGCTCGTCGTCCGGTCCCTCGAGGCCGCCCTGCTCGTCCTCCCGCGGCGCCTCGGAGGAGTCGTCGCCGGAGAGCAGACGCTCCAGCTGCGCATCGAAGTCCTCGGGCAGGGTGACGTCCGCCAGGCCGTCGACCTCCTCCGCAGAGGCGTCCGTGCGCGGGGCCTGCGGGCGCCCGGAGAGAACCTCCGCCGTCGGCAGCAGATCAGGATGCTCCCACTTCGCCTCGCGGCCCGTCTCGCCCTCGGTGGCCAGCACGCTGTCCCACCACGAGAGGGCCTCGCGCACCCGGCGCGGGCGCAGCTCGATGCCGATGGTGCTCGAGAGCATCTGCTCGGCCGGCCCACCGGAGGCGCGCCGGCGCCGCAGCACCTCCCGCATCGCCTCGAGGTCCGGGAGCTTGCCCTCCAGCGCCTGGGTGGTGACGTGATCCACCCACGCCTCGACGAGCGCCAGCGTGGTCGCGAGCTCCTCGAGCGCGCGCTCCTGCGAGGCCCGGCGGGTGAAGACGAACATCTCCTCGGGCCGCTTCGCCTGCAGCGCCTCGGGATCGGAGAGGTCGAGCCCGCGCACCATCTCGTCGAGCGCGTCGAGATCCAACGTGATTCCCCGCGCGTAGTCCTCGATCGCCGAGAACAGCGCCCGGCCCAGCCACGGAGCGGCCGCGAACAGGGCGGTGTGGGCGATCTCGCGCGCGGCCAGGAAGATCCGGGCGGCGCCGGCGTCCAGGGAGTTCTCGGAGATCAGATCCGCGACATTGGCGGCGACCAGGGCCGGCTCGCCGTCCCGGCCCAGCGGCAGGGCGAGGTCGGTGGTGCCGCACACCTCGCGGGCCAGGGCGCCGATCGCATGGCCGAACTGCACGCCGAACATCGTGCCGCCGATCCGCTCCATCATCCCGGCGGGGTCGCCGTCGGGCGTCGGCATCCCGGGGATCCCGGCCTCGCCGAGCTGGCCCATCTGGGCGGCGATGGCCTCGCCGATGGCCCCCGCCATGTACTTCGCCACCGGCTCGACGATCGACTTCCAGCGCGGGAGCGTGCGCAGCAGCCAGGTACCGCGGCCGAACACGCCCAGCTCGGTCGAGGGGACGTCGATCGCGATCACCGGGTCCAGCCACAGGCGCGCGACCTGCGCGGCCTGGCGCAGCTCCGCGATCTCGGACTCGCCGGGGGACGGGTCGCCGGGGCTGCCGGCCGGTGCCTCCGCGCCGGGCAGGCCGGCGTATCCGGCGGCGGTGCGCCGGGCGATGTCCTCGGCCATCTGCCAGTTCACCGGGCTGTCGCCCTGCGCGGCGAACATGCTCTGCATCTGCGCCGCCGCGGCCCGCAGCTGGGCCGGGTCCTGCGGCAGATGCGCCTGCCGGGCCAGCATGGACAGATCCATCCCGTCCAGCGCCCCCTCGGGGAGGGCGTCCCCGAAGGTCTCCTTCAGGAAGCGCCGCAGCGCCTCCTCGTCCATGTCACCGGGTTCGCCCGGGATCGGGGAATTGCTCATGGCCACCTCCTGCAGTCCGTGGGACGACCAGCCTATCGAGCGCGTCTGGGCGGGGGCGGGAGGAACCCTCCGTGCGGCGGCCGCGGGAGGGGGCGTGGAGCGGCGTGGGGCACAATGTCCGCGTGATCGACGACCAGCCCCAGCCCTCGCGCGCCCGCCGCGCCCGCGCCGCGGTCGCCCGGTCGGTCGGGGAGGCGGAGCTCTCCCGCCCCGTGCTGGCGCTCGTATCGCTGGTCCTGATCTGCGTGATGGTGCTGGTGGGGTCGCTGCTCCCGGTCCCGTACGTCATCGAGCGCCCCGGGCCGGCGATCGACGTGCTGGGGGAGTACGAGGAGGAGCAGATCCTCCTCATCGACGGCGCCGAGACCTACCCCACCGAGGGCGAGCTGATGATGACGACGGTCTCCGTCGACGGCGGCCCCGGATATCGGGTCACCCCGGTGGAGGTGATCGCCTCCTGGTTCGATCCCACCTCCATGGTGATGCCGCGCGAGCTGGTCTTCCCCGAGGGGCAGACTCGTGAGGAGACCGTCCTGACCAACTCGGTGGCGATGAGCACCTCGCAGCAGACCGCGGTCGCCGTCGCGCTCGACGAGCTCGCCATCGAGTACCAGGACGTCGTGATGGTCGCCGGCGTCGAGCAGGGAGCCCCGGCCGACGGGACCCTCGAGGGCGGGGACGTGATCGTCTCCGTCGGCGGGGAGACGGCCGCCGACGTCGCCGGCTACCAGGAGCTGGTCCGCGCCACGCCCGCCGGGGAGGACGTCCCGCTGACCATCCGGCGG
Organism: Brachybacterium sp. YJGR34; assembly: GCF_003347015.1. GTDB lineage: Bacteria > Actinomycetota > Actinomycetes > Actinomycetales > Dermabacteraceae > Brachybacterium. The sequence goes on along the minus strand of NZ_PNFB01000018.1, from coordinate 3,017 downwards.
GAGGGGCGGGAGATGGACCTCGAGGTGCCCGCCGAGACGGTCGACGGCGCCCCGCGGATGGGGGTGGTGCTCTCCGAGGGGTTCGAGTTCCCCATGGACATCGAGATCGGCGTGGGCGAGATCGGCGGCCCCAGCGCCGGCATGGTCTTCTCCCTGTCCGTCTACGACGAGCTCACTCCGGGAGCCCTGACCGGCGGGCACCGGATCGCCGGCACCGGTACGATCGCCGCCGACGGCACCGTCGGCGCCATCGGCGGCATCCGCCAGAAGATGGTCGGGGCCGAGGAGTCGGAGGCGGAGTTCTTCCTGGCCCCGGCCGCGAACTGCGAGGAGGTCGTCGGCAACGAGCCCGAGGGGCTCGAGGTGGTGGCGGTCTCCGACTTCGAGGAGGCCGTGGCCGCCTCGGAGACCATCGCCGCCACCGGCGGCATCGAGGGACTTCCCACCTGTGAGGACGAGAGCACCGAATGAGCAAGCGCAACCGCCGACGCACCCCGCCCAGCCCCACCGTGGTCCTCGACTTCGGCGGGGTCCTCAGCGCCGGCCACGATCCGGTGCCCGATGTCCACGAGCTGCTCGGAGGCGACCTCGAGGCCCTCGGCCGGGCGCTGTGGAGCGAGCGCCCCGCCTACGACGCGGGCACCGTGAGCGCCGCCGAGTACTGGGGCGCGGTGGCGGCCGCCGCCGGGATCGAGTCCCTCACCGAGGAGGAGGTCGTCGAGCTGCAGGAGGCCGACAACCGCTACTTCCTGCGCCTGGACCCTCGCTCCCGGGCCCTCCTGCACGACCTCGCCCGCAACCAGGTGCGCCTCGCGCTGCTCTCGAACGCCTCCGAGGCCTTCGGCGAGGCGGTGCGCCGCGCCGACTGGTTCGAGGCCTTCACCGTCGCGCTGATCTCCGGCGAGGAGCGCGCCGTCAAGCCGGACCGCGCGATCTACGACGTGCTGCTGGACGTGCTCGCCCATGAGACCGGTGGGGTCTCCATCCCCTCCGCAGTCGTCTTCTTCGACGACCGCGAGGACAACGTCGAGGCGGCCCGCCAGCTGGGCATCGACGCGCACCTCTGGCCCCGCAACGGCGAGGACCACCCCGAGCACGGCGCGGACATCGCCCGCCGGGTGCTCGCCGAGCGCGGGATCCCGCTGGACTGACTCCGCGAGCGGGCCGCGGGGAGCGGGTAGAGTCGGGCATCGCGACATCCCCCGCGCGGCGCCGATCCTCGGCGCGCCGAGGCGATCCCGAGACCACCACGTCCCGACAGGAATCCCAGTTGGCTGAATTCATCTACACCATGTACAAGGCCCGCAAGGCCGTGGGCGACAAGGTCATCCTCGATGACGTCTCCATGAGCTTCTACCCGGGTGCCAAGATCGGCATGGTCGGCCCCAACGGTGCCGGCAAGTCGACGATCCTGAAGATCATGGCCGGGCTGGACCAGCCCAGCAACGGCGAGGCCCGTCTCTCGCCGGGCTACAGCGTGGGCATCCTGCTGCAGGAGCCGCCGCTGGACGAGTCCAAGACCGTCCTGGAGAACGTCCAGGAGGGCATGGGCGAGCTGTTCCAGAAGGTGCAGCGCTTCAACGCCATCGGCGAGGAGATGGCGGAGCCGGACGCGGACTTCGACGCGCTGATGGAGGAGATGGGGAAGCTCCAGACCGACATCGACGCCGCGAACGGCTGGGACCTCGACTCCCAGCTCGAGCAGGCGATGGACGCCCTGCGCTGCCCGCCCGGCGAGGAGCCGGTCACCCACCTCTCCGGCGGCGAGCGCCGCCGCGTGGCGCTGTGCAAGCTGCTGCTGGAGAAGCCGGACCTGCTGCTGCTGGACGAGCCCACCAACCACCTCGACGCCGAGAGCGTGCTCTGGCTCGAGCAGCACCTGCAGAACTACGAGGGTGCCGTCATCGCCGTCACCCACGACCGGTACTTCCTGGACCACGTGGCCCAGTGGATCGCCGAGGTCGACCGCGGCCACCTCTACCCCTACGAGGGCAACTACTCCACCTATCTGGAGAAGAAGGAGGAGCGCCTCACCGTCCAGGGCAAGAAGGACCAGAAGCTCGCCAAGCGCCTCAAGGAGGAGCTGGAGTGGGTGCGGTCCAACGCCAAGGGCCGCCAGGCGAAGTCCAAGGCGCGACTGGCCCGCTACGAGGAGATGGCCGCGGAGGCCGAGCGCACCCGCAAGCTCGACTTCGAGGAGATCACCATCCCGCCCGGGCCGCGGCTGGGCAACCAGGTGATCGACGGCACCGACCTCAAGAAGGGCTTCGGCGAGCGGGTGCTCATCGACGGGCTCTCCTTCTCGCTGCCGCCCAACGGCATCGTCGGCGTCATCGGCCCCAACGGCGTCGGCAAGACCACGCTGTTCAAGACCATCGTGGGCCTCGAGCCGCTGGACGAGGGCGAGCTGAAGATCGGCAAGTCCGTCCAGATCAGCTACGTCGACCAGAACCGCGAGAACATCGACCCGGAGAAGAACCTCTGGGAGGTCGTCTCCGAGGGGCTGGACTACATCCAGGTGGGCAAGGTGGAGATCCCCTCCCGCGCCTACGTCAGCCAGTTCGGCTTCAAGGGGCCGGACCAGCAGAAGAAGGCCGGGATCCTCTCCGGCGGCGAGCGCAACCGCCTGAACCTGGCGCTGACCCTCAAGCAGGGCGGCAACGTCCTGCTGCTGGACGAGCCCACCAACGACCTGGACGTGCAGACCCTCGGCTCGCTCGAGAACGCGCTGCTGGAGTTCCCCGGCTGCGCCGTGGTCGTCTCCCACGACCGCTGGTTCCTGGACCGGGTGGCCACGCACATCCTGGCCTACGAGGGCACCGAGGAGAACCCGGCGAACTGGTACTGGTTCGAGGGCAACTTCGAGTCCTACCAGGCCAACAAGGTCGCCCGCCTGGGCGAGGACGCCGCGCGGCCGCACCGCGTGACGTACCGCCGCCTGACCCGCGACTGACGCCCCGCCGGGCTCGCGACGCCCCGGCCCCGCCCCCCTCACCGGGGACCGGGGCCGGGGCGTC
>NZ_PNFB01000017.1 GCF_003347015.1 Brachybacterium sp. YJGR34 | reverse complement strand
GGGCCCGCCGGCCCGTCGGCCGCTCAGCGGCGGGGGTCGCCGAGGACGAGGTCCCCGCGCAGCTCGACGTCCTCAAGGGCGAGGGTGTCGTCGAGGTGCCGGATCGCGGCGGCCTCCCCGCTGCCGGGATCGGCGGGGTAGGTGTTCTCCACGGTGAGGGACCGCAGGGTCACCTCGGAGGAGAGCACGGTGAGGCTCGCCCAGTCGGTGGTGCGCTTGTCGTAGGTGAGCACGACCTCCGCGGCCTCGCCGCTCTCGCCGCGGATCACCAGGCCGTCCAGACCCGGCCAGATCGTCGGCACCTCACGGTAGGTGCCGGGGGCGACGACGATCTCCACCGGGTGGGGGCTGCGCCAGGCGGTGCCGATCGCGGCATGGATCGAGGCCACGTCGCCGGAGCCGTCCTGGGCCACACGCACCGTCCGCGGCGCCCGCTCGGTGCGCGCGTGCGGTCCGGCGTGCCGCGTGAGCAGGGGGATCACCTGGTCCGTCGGATCCGCCGCATGGGCGTAGAAGTCCGCCGGATCGATGGTCTCCCCGGTGTCGTCATGGCTCCCCCAGGTGCCCTCGAACACGCAGCCGGTCTGGTGGATCTCCGATTCCGGATCGGACTGGATCAGCGGGTTGCGCACGTGCTGGAAGACGGAGTTCTCCACCAGCACCTGCCCGGCGCCGCGCGCGCTCATCCCGTAGGAGGAGTGCCCCGCGTGCCAGTTGTCGTACATGTGCCCGGCGGCCACCTGGTCGATGCTGCCGTTGCGCTGATGCGTGTTGGAGAAGCGGGTGTGATGGACGGTCAGCGTCGTGACCGCGTTGTCGGTCCAGCCCACGCCGAGGGTCTTGTTGTGGTCGCGGAAGATCGACCAGGAGACGGTGACGTGCGTGGAGTCCTTGCGGATGTCCACCTGCCCGTCGCCCAGGCGGAGGAACTCGCAGTGGTCGATCCACACGTGGTCCGAGGTGTCCACGCGGATGCCGTCGTGATCGTTGTCCTTCCCGTCCCAGTCCCCGGGCAGGAAGGAGTCGCGCATCGTGAGGTTGCGGATCACGACATTGCGCACCGAGGGCAGGCGCAGCCCGCCGCCGACGATCTCCGCGCCGCGGCCCGCACCGGCGATCGTGGTGTGCGAGGCGACGTCGACCATGGTGCCGAACGGGAGGGTGAGCGTGCCGGGGACCAGCACGATCGTCGGTTCCTCGGTGCCGACGGCCGCCGTGAACTCCTCGGCCGTGGTGGCGGTGACGACACGGCCGCCGAGCCCGCCGACGGTGCCGTGCGGCAGTTCGTCGCCGGGCACGCCCGCGAAGCCGGTCGCGAGCGGTGCCCAGACGGGACCGTCGGCCGTGGACGGACCGGTGGGCACGCGCAGGCGGCGCAGCAGGTCCTCCGCCTGCGCGGGGACGTCCCCGGCGGCGGGGGCGGCGAGGGCCGGGGCGGCGGTCCCGGCGAGCGCGGCCCCGCCGGCGGCGGCGCCGAGCAGGGCGCCGAGGCGGCGGCGGGACAGCGGGGCGGGGCGGTGGTGTGCGGTGCTCATGGTGGTCTCCGTCCTCTCTCTCACGCCCAGGGCGCCCAGTCGTCGGCGCCGGTCAGGTACGTCTCGCGGGTGTGGAGCGCGGCCTCCTCGTCGGTGAGCTGCGGGCGACCGGTGGTGTCGCCGCCCGCGGGGACCGCACCGGGGCCGGTGTTGTCCCGCTCCCGCAGGAAGTCCTCCTCCCAGGGCCAGCCGCCCATGTCGCTCCAGGCGGGGGTGCGCACGTGCGCGCCCAGGTGGGAGTCGCGGATGACGGCCGAGGGCGACACGTCCGGGTGGCTGCTGGGGTGCCAGGGCCGTCCCAGGTGGAAGCTCTCCTCCGCCATCCCGGGCTCGGCGGTGAAGGTGCAGCCGGTGAACAGGAAGCCGAGGTTCCCGGTCGCGGTGCTGGGCGCGCAGACGTAGCCGTTGTTGGAGTCCGAGCCGCGGTCCAGGCAGCGGATCTCGGAGTCCTCCACCACCATGGTCGCGTTGCCGTAGACGAAGTCGACGTCGCCCTCGATGACGGAGCCGACGGTGTACACGCGGCAGCTCGTCTCCCAGTTCGGGGTCTCGGCGAGGAAGGTGTCCTGGTTGCCCACCAGGTGCAGACCGTCCAGCACCACGCGGTCCGCGACGGTGCGCAGAGCGAGGGCCTGGCTGTTGCCGTGCTCCTGCTCGTCGTAGGCGTTGACCAGGGTGAGGTCCGCCAGCGTGAAGGCGTCGGCGAGCACGGCGAGGGTGCAGCCGCCGGTGCGGCCGAAGCTGCCGCCGTAGAACTTCTCGCTGCCGTTGGCGAGGTCGTAGGTGATCGTGACGTCCGCCGCGTCCCCGGTCTCGCCGCGCAGCACGGATCCGGCCGGGACCGTGGACCACACGCGCACGATCTCGCGGTACTCGCCGGGGGCGACGACGATCTCCACCGGGTGCGAGCTGCGGGAGGTGGCGCCGACGGCCGCGGAGACGCTCGCGAACTCACCGCTGCCGTCGAGGGCGACGCGCACGCGCCGGCCCACCTTCTCCCGGCGGGCGTGCGGGCCGGCGTGCTCGGCGAGCAGGGCCGGCACCTCGTCGACGGGGTCCGCGGCATAGGAGTAGTGGTCGCTCGCCTCGAAGGTGGCGCCGGTGTGGTCCTTGCGACCGCGGATGCCGTGGAAGCGATTGCCGCGGGAGTCGACGCGCGAGGCCTCGTCCTTGGCGACGATCGCGTCCTCGCCCTCCTCGTAGACGCTGGCCTCCACCAGCAGCTGGGACGCGCCGCGGGACATGGTGCCGTAGTGCGCCTGCCCGTGCAGGTGGTTGTTGTAGAGGTGACCGGCGGCGACGTTGTCGATGCTGCCGTTGCGCTGGTAGGTGTTCCAGAAGGCGGTGTGATGCACGGTCAGGGTGGTGACCACGTCATCGGTCCAGCCCACGCCGAGGGACTTGTTGTGGTCGCGGAAGATCGACCAGGAGACGGTCAGCGCCGTGGAGTTCTTGCGCAGATCCACCTGCCCGTCGCCCAGGCGCACGAACTCGCAGTGGTCGATCCACACGTGATCGGAGGTGTCCACGCGGATGCCGTCGACGTCGTTGTCCTTACCGTCCCAGTCCCCCGCCAGGTAGGAGTCGCGCAGCGTGAGGTTGCGGAAGACGACATTGCTGACCTGCTCGAGCTGGAATCCGCCGCCGACGATCTCCGCGGTGCGGCCGATGCCGGCGATGGTGGTGTGCGAGGAGACGGGCAGCGTGGTGCCGAAGGGCTCGATCGTGATGCTGCCGTCCACCAGCACGACCGTCGGCTCGCGCCGGACGATCGCGGCGGCCAGCTGCTCCGAGGTGCTCACGGTGACGATCTCGCCGCCCAGCCCGCCGACGGCGCCGTGCGGCAGCGCCTCGTCCGGGACACCCGCGAAGCCGGTGGCCAGCGGGGACCAGACCGGACCGTCGGCGGTGGCCGGGCCCTTCGGCACCCGCAGGCGGCGCAGCAGATCCTCCGCCTGCGCGTCGAGGTCGGAGGGATCGGCCGGCGGTGCGGCCGTCGCGGGCACGGCGGATCCGGCCGCGAGGGCCGCACCGCCCACCACGGCGCCGGAGAGGACATGACGACGGGGGATCGAACGCATGATCATCCTTGATCTGTTGGTCCTGGGGGGGGATGGGGTGGGTCCGATCAGCCCTTGACCGAGCCGATCATGGCGCCCTTGACGAAGAAGCGCTGGACGAAGGGGTAGATCGCGAGCATGGGCAGGGTGGCCACCGCGATCACGGCCATCTTCACCGACTGCGCGGGCGGCACCACGTCCACCACGCTGGTGTCCGCGTTCATGCCGCTGGAGACGATGACCACCTGGCGCAGCAGCACCTGGATGGGCCACTTCGAGGAGTCGTTGATGTACAGCACGGCGTGCATGTAGGTGTTCCAGTAGGTCACCGCGTAGAACAGCCCGATGGTCGCGATCGAGGCCAGCGACAGCGGCAGCACGACGCGGGCGAACACGCCCACCTCGGAGCAGCCGTCGATCCGCGAGGCCTCCTCGAGGCTGGCCGGGATGCCCTGGAAGAAGTTGCGCATGATGACGAGGTTGAAGGCGTTGACCGCGACCGGGAGGATCAGCGACCACAGCGAGTCCACCAGGCCCAGCTTCGTGACCACGATGAAGGTGGGGATCATGCCGCCGCTGAACAGCATGGTGAAGATGACCAGGAAGTTGATGTAGCGACGGCCGGGCAGCTGCGGCTTGGAGAGCGCATAGGCCATCATCGAGGTCAGCACGAGGCTGACGAAGGTGCCCACCACCGTCACGAACACCGAGATGCCCATGGCGCGGAAGATCGTGGGGGTGGAGAGGATGTACTGGTAGGCCGCGGTCGTCCACTCCCTCGGGATGAGGACGAAGTTCCGCGTCGCGAGCTCCCCGGGGGTGGCGAAGGAGCTGCCGATGATGTGGATGAAGGGGATCAGGCACATCAGCGCGAAGCCGGTCAGGATGATCCCGTTGAACACCGCGAAGACCTTCTGGCCCGTGCTGCGCGGCCGTCCCTTCTTCCGCGCCTGCAGCTTCTTCATGGTGCTGCCCAGCGTGGGCTCGGTGAGATCGTCCGCGAGGTCGGGCGGGACCGACTTGGGGGTGTTGGCGAGGGTCATCGAGGGCTCCGCTCGGGGGTCGGGCGCAGGACGAACAGCCCTGCGGCGAGGAAGAACAGGAAGGCGATCGGGAACAGGATCAGCTGGCTGCCCAGCAGGCACACCAGCCCCGCGGCGAGGAACCACCAGCCGGCGGTGCGCCGGTGCGGGCGGCTGCGAGCGGTGGCGATGCCGGCCGCGCTCAGCAGCAGCATCACCACCAGGGAGACGCCGAACCAGGCCGCGAGGGTCCGGGCCATCTCCTCGGCCTGGGCGACGGACACCTCCGCGCTGCCGCCCACCAGCGCCGGCATCACCACCTCCTCGAAGGTGGCGGTGTCGATCTCGTTCATGACCAGGGTGAAGCCGCCCATCGAGAGGATCGACAGCAGCAGGCCCAGGGCCACGAGGATCAGCTCCGCGCGTCGCCTCCTGCGCGGGGGCTTCGCAGGGCGGGAGGCGCCGGGAGCGACGGGGGGCTGAGTCATCGTGCTCATCGCCCCGCCACCTCGCGGGAGACCCGCTCGCACTGCTCGAGCAGGAGGTCCTCCCCGCGGGCACCGTGCACGCGCACCCCGGACAGCCGCGCGTCGTGGACGAAGCCGAGCCGCAGGCCCTCGCCGGCCACGGGGTCCACGCCGTCGGCCATCTCCGGGGCGCCGGGGACGGGGTCCTCGGCGAAGGTCACCGCAACGTCGTGCAGGGAGACGTCCGTCAGCGGCGCCTCGGGCAGTCCGAAGAGGTGCGCGGCGCTCGCGCGCACGCCCGTCGCCGTGATGTGGGAGAGGTGGAGGCCGCGGATCCGCGGGGTGCCCTCGTCGACGGCCCGCGCACTGCGGTCGCCGACGTGCGGCAGCTTCCCCTCGGGGCCGCAGTGGTAGAAGGAGTTGACGGTGAAAGGGCTCAGCACATCCTCCATGACGATGCCGGTGACGCGGACGTTCTCGATCAGCCCGCCGCGGCCGCGGCGGGTCTTGACCCGGATGCCGCGGTCCGTGCCGCGGAAGACGCACGCCGTGATCACGACGTTGCGCACCCCGCCGGCCATCTCGCTGCCCAGCACCACGCCGCCGTGACCGTGGACCATGGTGCAGTTCGTGATGGTGATGTTCTCGCAGGGCACACGCTCCTCAGTCCGCTCGGTGCCCGCCTTGATCGCGATGCAGTCATCGCCCACGTCGATGTGGCAGTCGCTGATGCGCACGCCCCGGCAGGACTCGGGGTCGATGCCGTCGGTGTTCGGGGAGTCCGCGGGGTTGTGGATCCGCAGCCCGGAGATCGAGACGTCCTCGCACAGCGCCGGGTGCACCGTCCAGGCGGGCGAGTTGCGCAGCACGACGTCCCGCAGCACCACGCGGGTGCATCCGTGCAGGCCCACCAGAGTGGGGCGGGGAAGCTCCAGCTCGTCGCGGTGCTCCCACCAGAACGCCCCGCCGCCGTCGATCGTGCCCAGGCCCGTGATCGCCACGTTCTCCTCGCCCTCGGCGTAGAGGCAGGGCGAGTGCACGCGGCGGGCCACGCCCTCCCAGCGCGCCGCGACCGGCGGGTAGAGGGCGGGATCGGGGACGAACTGCAGCACGGCCCCCGCCTCGAGGTGGAGCTCGATGCCGGAGCGCAGGCGCAGGGCGCCGGTGCGGTGGACGCCGGGGCCGACGGCCACGAGGCCGCCGCCGCGCGCGGCGGCCTCGTCGATCTCCTGCTGGAGGCGCGCGGTGACCAGGTCATCGACAGCCGCCGCGGGGGCGGCCGACGGGCCGGAGGTCTGGTCGGTGAGAGTCACGGGGTGCCTTTCCGGGCGGCGGTGGGCGCAGCGGTGCGCCGAGGGGACGGGAGGGCCGACGGGGCGGATCATGGCCGGTGGCCGGAGCGACCCGCCCCGTCGCGACGGGCTCAGAGGGCGTCGTAGGCCTCGGTGTACTCGGCGATGATGTCGTCGAGGCCCTGGCCGCGCACGGTCTCGATGGTCGCCTCGTAGTCCGCCATCGTCGCCTGGCCCATGATCACCTTGGAGTAGGTGTCGGACAGCGCCTGCTCGATGGTGGACGCCGAGCTGTCGTACGTGGGCGAGGTCAGCTGCTGGGCCGGATTGGTGACGGCGAACTCCTCGTTCTCCGCCATCATCTGGTTGGCCAGGTTCACGTACTCGTCGGTGGACGTGTAGGTCTCCACGACGTAGTTGGGGCGCGAGCCGTTGTACGGCTGGACCTCCTGCTCCCACAGCGCCTGGTCGATGATCTCGAGGGCGTCCTCGTCGGTGAACTCGAAGTGGGTGCCCTCCACGCCGTTGGTCATGAGCTGGAAGTTCGGCTCCTCGTGGAGGGCGTTCATGAGCTCGAGACCGCGGCGCACGTCGGCCTCCTCCGGCAGGCTCTGGGTGGAGAAGCTGAACAGCCCGCCCATGCCGCCGTTGGTGTCCGAGAGGATCCGTCGCGGGACGTCCTGGTAGGTGATGTCGTTGATGAGGGTCCACTCGACCTCGGTGTCGGGGTTGATGGACTCCGCGAGCGCGATGTAGTTCTTCGCCTCGAACAGGCCCGTCACCACGATGCCGCCCTTGTCCTGGGCGATCGCCTGCTGCTGGTTCTGCTTCTGGGTGGTGATGAACTCCGTGTTGATGCCGCCCTTGGCGTAGACGCCGGCATACCACTCCATCGCCTCCTTGAACTCGTCGGTGATGTAGGCGGGGATGATCTTCCCGGAGGCCTCGTCGAGCTGGAAGCGATCCCCGGCGCCGAAGTAGCCGCTCAGCGAGCGGAAGCCGACGCCGAAGGACTCCTGGCGGTCGATGAACCCGGTGGTCTCGGAGCCGGTGCCGGTGGGGTCGCCCTCGGCAAAGGCGATCGCCACCTCTTCGAGCTCCTCGATGGTGTGGGGGACCTCGAGGCCCAGGCGGTCCAGCCAGTCCTGGCGCACCAGCACGCCGTAGCGGGCCACCTCCTTGACCATCGGCACGCCGTAGAGCGTGCCGTCGATGCGTCCCGCATCGAGGGTGGCGGGGTTGATGCCCGCCAGGTTCGGGTAGTCGCCCAGCAGATCGTCGACCTTCCAGAACATGCCCGAGCTGAGCGCCTGGCGCACCGCGGACTGGTTCCAGGAGACGTTGGTGGTGATGTCCGCGATGTCGCCGGAGGCGATCACCGCGTTGATCTTCTCCTCCCAGGAGGAGGCAGGGACCCACTGCATCTCGAAGGAGGTGCCGGTGCTCTCGATCAGGCCCGCCTCGACGGTGCCGCCGGCCGAGGGCGTGGTGGGGGTGTGGAGGATCGACATCCAGGTCAGGGGGCTCGCGTCCCCGCCGGATCCTCCGGATCCCCCGCTGCCTGCGGAGGAGCCGCAGGCGGCGAGGCCGGCGGCTCCGGCCGCGGCGAGGGGCAGGGACGTCAGGAGGCTTCTACGCTGAATCATCCTGGATTTCCTTTCGGTGGTGGCCGTCGTCGGCCGGGGAGGGGACCGTGCAGGAGCGGGGGATCAGGAGAGGGGCGGTACCGACGGGCACGGGGTGCCCGTCGGCTCGGGGCGCGTCAGTTCACCGCGTCGTAGGCCTCGGTGTACTCGGCGATGATGTCGTCGAGACCCTGGCCGCGCAGGGTCTCGACGGCCGCCTCGTAGTCGTCCATCGAGGTCTGTCCGGCCATGTAGGTGTTGTAGGCGTCGTTCAGGCTCTGTTCGATGGTGGCCCAGGAGCGATCGAAGGTCTCCGAGGTCAGGGACTGCGCCGGGTTCGTCACCGCGTACTCGTCGTTCTCGGCCATGAGCTCGTTGGCGAGGTTCGCGTAGTCGTCGGAGGACTTGTAGATCGCGACCTGGTCGGAGGGGCGTGAGCTGGAGTAGGGCTGCACCTCCTGCTCCCACAGCGCCTGGTCGATGATGGTCACCACCTCCTCCTCGTCGAGCTCGTAGTGCGTGCCCTCGACGCCGTTGGTCATGAGGCGGAAGGCCGGCTCGTCGAGCAGCTTGTCGATCAGCTCGAGGCCGCGGCGCACGTCCTCCTCACCGGTGAGCGACTGGGTGGAGAAGGACATCAGCCCGCCCATGCCGCCGCCCGTGTCCGAGACGATGCGCCGGGGGACGTCCGCGTGGGTGATGTCGTTGATGAGGGTCCACTGGACCTCGGAGTCGGGGTTGATCTCCGCGGCCAGGGCCATGTAGTTCTTCGCCTCGAACAGGCCGGTCACCACGATGCCGCCCTTGTCCTGAGCGATGGCCTGCTGCTGGTTCTGCTTCTGCATGGTGATGAACTCCTGGTTCACGCCGCCCGCCTCGTAGACGCCGCGGTACCACTCCATCGCCTCCTTCCACGCATCGGTCGTGGCGGAGGGCACGATCTGGCCGGAGGAATCGTCGAGCTCGAACCTGTCGCCGGCGCCGAAGTACCCGGCGAGGGTGCGGAAGCCCAGTCCGAAGCTCTCCTCGCGGTCGAGGAAGCCGGTGACCGACGCGCCGGTGCCGGTCGAGTCGTCCTCGGCGAAGGCCTTCGCGACCTCGCCCAGATCCTCGACGGTGTGGGGCACCTCGAGCCCCAGGCGGTCCAGCCAGTCCTGGCGCACCAGCACGCCGTAACGCGCCATGGGCTTCTGGAAGGGCACGCCGTAGAGCACGCCGTCGAGCTTCGCGGCCTCGATGATCTCGGGGTTGATCGCGGAGAGGTTGGGGAAGTCGGCGAGGAGCTCCTCGACCTCCCAGAACAGCCCCGAGGTGAGGGCATCGCGGATCGAGGGCATCGCGAGCTGGTTGAGGGTGCTGATGTCCGCGACGGACCCGGAGGCCAGCGTCGAGTTGATCTTCTCCTCCTTGGAGGCGTCGGGCACCCACTGGAACTCGAAGTCGATGCCCGAGTGCTCGCGCAGGGCCTCCATGATCGGTCCGTCGGGAGCCGGCGTGGTGGGCGTGTGCAGCATCGACATCCAGGTCAGCGACCCGGTGGACCCGCCGGAGCCACCGCCGTCGCCGGAGCCGCCGCAGGCGGAGAGGGCGAGACCGCCCGCCGCCGCGGCGGGGAGGGCCTTGAGGAGACTTCTGCGCTGGATCATGGTCAGACACCTTTCATCAGGGGTGCGCCCGCTCGGGAACCGAGGTCGGGCGAGGGGCGGACGCCTCGGCGCGTCACCCGGGCGGGAGCGCATCGGCGCGCACCGCATGGGAGAGTCCGGCGGACGCGCCGCCGTCGGCGGATCGGCCGGCGGCGGTCGCCGGGTCGGCGACCCCCCGCCACGCCGAGCGCAGGATCAGGGCCACCAGGAGAGCCGGCAGGACGGCCCCCAGGAGGAACAGCAGGGGCATCGCGAAACGGAACATCGCGAGGTAGACGAGGGCCACGGCGGTTCCGCCGAGCACGCTCCAGTGCAGCGAGCCGAGGCCGAGCAGCAGGGCGGTGACGACCTGGCGCCGGATGCCGACCACCTCGGTCGCGGCCATCACGAAGAACACGTAGGCGGTGATGAGCAGGAGCGCCGCGAGGGCCACGAGGTTCGCCGCCCGCAGGTACCAGTCGCTCAGGCTCACCAGGTTCACGCCGATGACCGTCCCCGCACCGAGCAGCAGCCACCCCATGACCACGGGGCGGAATCCCTGTTCCCGGGCGTGGCGGAAGAAGCTCCGTGCCGTCGGCGCCGGCTCGCCGCGGCGGAGCCATCCGTCCAGGCAGCGGGCCAGGGCGTAGCTGGCCGGCCCGATGCCGACCACCACGAGGCCCAGCACGGTCACGGCGGTCCACAGCAGGTTCAGCCAGATGAGGCGCCAGAAGGCGCCCAGCCAGTGGTTCAGGGTGGCGAAGGATTCGAAGGAGAAGAGCATGATCGACCTCCTGAGCGGCCGGGCCGCTCAGTACACGCCCTCTTCGCCGAACCTCTTGGCGAGTGAGTTGGCGAAGACCACGAGGATCAGACCGACCAGGCCCTTGAACAGGCCCACCGCGGTGGCGAAGCTCAGCTGGCCGTTCTGGATGCCGGCGGTGTAGACGAAGGTGTCGAAGATTTCCCCGACCTCGCGGTTCATCGAGTTCAGCAGCAGGAACATGTGCTCGAAGCCCAGCTCGAGGAAGTCGCCGATCGACAGGATGAACAGCACGATGATCGTGGCGCGGATGGCGGGCAGGGTGATGTGCCAGGTCTGCCGCCAGCGGTTGGCGCCGTCGATCTCCGCCGCCTCGTAGAGGTGCATGTCCACCGCGGTGAGCGCGGCGAGGTAGACGATGGTCCCCCAGCCCGCGGTGCGCCAGATGTGCTGGAACACGTACATGGGCCGCAGCCACTCGGGATCGGTGAGGAACGAGACGGGCTCGAAGCCCAGCTGCTGGATGACGTTGTTGATGGCGCCGCCGTCGATCGTGAGCATCACGTAGAAGATCGACACCACGATCACCCAGGACATGAAGTGGGGGATGTAGATGATCGTCTGCACGCTGCGCTGGAACCACTTCGAGCGCAGCTCGTTGAGCAGCAGCGCCAGCACGATCGGGACCGGGAACGAGATCACCATGAGCAGGATCGAGAGGATCAGCGTGTTGCGCAGCAGCATCGTGAACGTGTCCTCGGTGAACAGGCGCACGAAGTGCTCGAAGCCCACCCAGGGGCTGTTCATGATGCCCAGGAACGGCTTGTAGTCCTGGAACGAGATGATCAGCCCGCCCATCGGCACGTACTTGAAGACCAGGAAGTAGAGCATCCCGGGGATCGCCATCAGGTACAGCGTGCGGTAGCGCCACAGGGTCGCCCCCAGGCTCCGCTTGCGCGGCACGATCGGCTCTCTCGCCGGCGCCGGGGACCCCCCGGGCGCGGCGAGCGCGGGGGTGCTCGCCCCGGGGACGCTCATGGGTTCAGCCACCATTGGCCATCCTTGCTCTACGTCGAGTGCGGACTGGGAAACCGATCTACGGGAAACCGTTCTCCTGTGTCGCCCCAGTGTGGGGGTCGACCCTGGGGCTGTCAACGACACCACTGCGCCGGGCGGCCCGCGGCGCGCTCCCCCTTCGTCGAAACTCACCATCAGGGCAGGTCACACCGTTGTCACGGTTTGGTGACAGCCATTCATCGCCGACGGGCCTCCGCCGAGCGGCGCAGTGGGACCCGGTCGGAGCGCCCTGCTAGTGTGGGCCGCCACCCGACGAGAGACCGGTTACTCACCCGCGTGTCACCGGCCCCGACGACCGACTCGCCCGCGGCCGGCCCACCCCCTGACCCCGAAGGAACCCCGATGGAGCACCGTTCGAATCCCGTCCTCGATGCGGACTGGCCCGATCCCGACGCGATCCGCGTGGGCGAGGAGTTCTGGATGATCGCCTCGAGCTTCAACCGCGCCCCGGGCCTGCCCGTGCTGCGCTCGCGGGATCTCGTGGAGTGGGAGCACGTCACCAACGCGCTGCCCGCAGTGCCGCCGCTGGAGCACTACGCCCTCCCCCGCCGCGGCAGCGGGGTGTGGGCGCCGAGCCTGCGCGAGCACGACGGCACCTTCTACATCGTCTACCCGGACCCCGACCACGGCATCCTCGTGCTCAGCGCGCCCCATCCCGCCGGCCCCTGGAGCCCGCCCTGGACGCTGCTGCCGGGTCGCGGGCTGATCGACCCGTGCCCGGTCTGGGACGAGGACGGCCGGGCCCACCTCGTCCACGGCTGGGCCCGCTCGCGGGCGGGCGTGAAGAACCGTCTCTCCCTGTTGGAGGTCACCGAGGACCTCACCGCGCCCCTGTCCCCCTCCATGGTGATCATCGACGGGGCCGAGATCCCGGACATGCTCACCCTCGAGGGCCCCAAGGTCTACCGGCACGGCGGGCACTACTGGATCTGGGCGCCGGCCGGCGGGGTGGCCGACGGGTACCAGGTGGTCTTCCGGGCCGAGTCCCTGCGCGGCCCCTGGGAGCACCGGATCGTCCTCGAGCAGGGATCGACCGCGGTCAACGGCCCCCACCAGGGCGCCCTGGTGGACGATCCCCACGGCGACTGGTGGTTCCTCCACTTCCAGGACCGCGGCGTGTTCGGCCGCGTCACCCATGCCCAGCCGGTGCGCTTCGACGACGAGGGCTGGCCCCACCTGGGCGCCCCGCTGGACGGGGTGCGCGGCGAGCCGGTGGCCCGCGTCCCCGAGCTCGGGGACCGCGCGGGGAGCGTCGCCGCCCCGGTGTCCGACGCGCCGTACACCGAGCCGCAGCGCTCCGACGACTTCACCGCCGCCGCCCTCCACCCCCGCTGGCACTGGCAGGCGAACCCGCAGGCCGCCTGGTTCCGCACCGGGCACGGCACGCTGGACCTGGCCCTGGCCCCCAGCCCCCGCGGAGACCTGCGGGACCTGGGAGCGATCCTGGGCCAGCAGCTGCCCGGGCAGCCCAGCACCTGGTCCACCGAGCTGCACCTGCCCGGCGTCCCCGCCGGCGCGCCGCCGGTCGGCACCGAGCGGGCCGGACTGGTGGTGCTCGGGCTGAGCTACGCCTGGGCCGGCCTGCTCCGCGACGAAGAGGGCGTCGCCCTCGTGCAGGGCACCATGGCCGAGGACGCCGCCGACGAGACCGTGCGCACCGTCCGCCGCCTCACCGGCGATCCGGGGGCCGACGTCCGCGTGCGCCTGCACCTCGAGGTCGACGAGCACGGACGCATCACCCTCGGAGCCTCCGTGCCGCGCAGCGGCTCCGACCCCGCCCCGGGAGCCGGCGCCGAGGAGGCTGATCCCGAGGTGCTGCTCGCGAGCTGGCAGGCCACCAAGGGCCGCTGGATCGGGGCCGAGGTGGGCCTGTTCGCCACGGTCGGATCGATGGTGCACCATGACCTGGATGACCGGCGGGCCCGTTTCGGGCCGGTGCGCGTACGACGCGAAGGACGTGAGATCTGATGCCCCGAGCCGGGACCGGCCCCACCATCACCCAGGTCGCCGAGGCGGCCGGCGTCTCGCGCGCCACGGTCTCGCGCGTGCTCAACGGCCGCACCAGCGTGGACCCGCTGCTCGGGGCCCGTGTCAAGGAGGTCGCCGAGAAGCTCCACTACCGCCCGAACCTCACCGCCCGCAATCTCTCCACCGGGCGCACGCTGACGATCGCCCTGGTCCTGCCCGATCTCGGCAATCCGATGTTCCAGGTGATCCTGCGCGGACTCTCGCGCGCCGCGGAGGCCGACGGGTACAGCGTGCTGGTCGCCGAGGCCACCTCCCCCGAGCGCGAGGCGGCCATCGCGCGGGACGCCCGCCGCCAGTGCGACGCGGTGGTGCTGGTCTCCCCCCGGATGGACGACGTGGTGCTCGAGGACCTGCTCGAGCAGGTCGCACCGGCGGTGCTCGTCAACCGCCGATCACCCGGCCCCCGCACCGCCTCCGTCGGGATCGACTACGCCGTGGGCATGACCCAGCTGGTCCACCACCTGGAAGAGCTCGGCCACCGCGAGCTGCTGTACGTCGCGGGTCCGCCCCGCAGCGCGGCGAACCGCGAGCGCCTGGCGGCGCTCAACGACCTCCTCGACGCGCGACCGGCCATGAGCCTCCGCTCGCTCCAGGGCGGGTCCGCGATGTCCGACGGCTTCCGCGTGGCCGAGCAGGTGCTCGACTCCGGTGCCACCGCGGTGCTCGCCTTCAACGACCTGGTGGCCTTCGGGATCCTGGCCCGGCTCAACGAGTTCGGCGTGGACGTGCCCGGGGACCTCTCGGTGACCGGCTTCGACGGCATCGAGCTCTCGCGCTTCGCCGTGCCGCGGCTGACGACCGTCGGCCAGGAGCAGCTGGACGCCGGGGCGGTCGCCTGGGACCTGCTGCATCGCCGGCTCGTCAGCGCCGATGGGGTGGAGGGCGCGGCGCCCGGGGACGGCGCGGACGGCGCCCTGCTCCAGCCGCAGATCCTGCTCGGGGACAGCACGGGCCGCGTCCCGCCGTCCCGCGCTCCCCTGGCGGAGGGGGGCTGGTCCGTCGACGCCCCGGACGAGGACATCGCCCAGCGCCCCCTGGGCTGGCTCCGCGAGGGCCGGGACTGGACGCTGCTGCACGGCGGGGCCCTGCTGGGTGCCGCCGTCACCGGGGCCTCGATGGCGCCGGTGCACAGCCCGCGGCCGCACCTGCATCCCGTGCGGTCGCTGAAGGGCCGGGCGATGACCACCACCAATCCGGTGGACCACCGCCACCACTTCGGCGTCTCGCTCGCGGTGCCCGACGTCAACGGCACCACCTTCTGGGGCGGGCGGACCTATGTCGAGAACCGCGGCTCGACCCTGCTGGCGAACCACGGCGTCCAGGAGACGCTCGAGGAGACCGTCGGCGACACCGGCCGCGACCTGCGCTCAAGCATTCGCTGGCGCGCCCACGACGGCAGCGACCTGCTGCTCGAGGACCGCCGGACGGGAGCCTTCCTGCTGCCCGAGCAGCAGGGCTGGGGGCTGACCTGGCGCAGCCGGCTGCGGGCGGACGCCACCGCGCTGACGATCTCCAGCCCCGCCACCCGCGGGCGGCTCGGCGCCGGCTACGGCGGCCTGTTCTGGCGGCTCCCGGGGGCCGACGAGACGCGCATCCTCGTCGAGGAGGGGCGCGGTGAGCCCTTCGCCCATGGCTCCACCAGCCCGTTCATCGTGGTCCAGCGCCGCCACGGCAACGACTGGACGAGCCTGGTGCTGGTCCAGGACGAGCAGGGGCAGGGGCGCATCGACCCCTGGTTCGTGCGCGCCTCGGACTACATCGGGATCGGCACCAGCTTCGCCTGGGAGGCGCCGCGGGAGATCCCCCGCGGCGAGCAGCTCGAGGTGGTGGTCCGCGCCGCCGTCTTCGACCATCCCGTCATCGCCGACGAGGTCCCCGCGATCATCGCGGCGATGCCGCCCGTCGGGGACGCCGACACCCCGCCGAGCAGCCCCGGGGCGGAGCAGAGCGCATGAGAGCAGCCGCCGCACGGCCTCCCCGCGTCATCGTGGCCGGTGACTCGACCGCCGCGCCGTACGTGGCGACCGCCTATCCGATGTGCGGCTGGGGCGCCCACCTGGGGGCCGCCCTCACCGCCCGCCTCGGCGCCGGCCCGCTCCACGTGGTGGACCTCGCCAAGAACGGGGCGAGCACCGAATCCCACCGCGCCGAAGGGCTCTGGGCCGGTGTGCTCGACGCGAGCGCCGCGGGCGATCTGGTGGTGATCCAGTTCGGGCACAACGACCAGAAGCGCGAGCACCTCGACCCCTTCGGCGGGTACACCGCGAACCTGACGCGCATGGTGGAGGAGGTGCGGGACCGCGGAGCCCGGCCGGTGCTGTGCACCCCGGTGGCGCGGCGGCACTACGAGGACGGGACGCTGCTGCACACCCACGCGCAGTACCCGGCCGCGGTGATCGCGCTCGCCGCGCAGCTCGACGTGCCGCTGCTGGACCTCAACACCCGCACCCGCGCGCTGTACGCGGAGCTCGGGGAGGAGGGCTCGCGCCGGCTGTTCACCCAGCTGCCCGCGGGGGTCAGCCCGCTGTACCCCGAGGGCATCGAGGACAACACCCACTTCTCCGTCGACGGGGCGATCACCGTCGCCCAGATCGTCGCCGAGCTGCTCGCGCCCATCGCCCGCGAGGCCCTGCGGGGCGAGGGCACGGGTGCGCTGTCCGGGGCGGCGCCCCGGGGGTGAGCCAGGCGGCGGGTGCCGGCAGCGGGTGACCGCGCGGCGAGGACCCGGGACCAGGGGCCCTCGCCGCGCGCGTCTCAGCGGGCGGCGACGGCGCGGTCGAGGCGGCTCGAGATGTCCGCGAGGACCTCGTCCACCGGCTGCTCCGCCAGCTCCTTCATGAAGGGCTCGACCTTGACCGGGCCGGTGTAGCCGGCGGCGTGGACCGCGCCCAGGAAGCCGTCGAGGTCGATGACGCCGGTGGCGAAGGGCAGGCGACGGTCGAGGTCCATCTGCTCGTCGCGCTCGCGGTCATCGCGGGCGTCGTTGATGTCCACCGAGACGATGTCCGCGTCGGTGAGGCCCTCGAGGTCCGCGGCGCTCTCGCCGGCCGTGTACCAGTGATAGCTGTCCAGGATGACGCCCACGTTCTCGGCGTCGGCGTCGGCGATCAGCTCGAGCGCCTCGGACAGGGAATGGATGAAGGGGTACCGCTCGGTGGACCAGAAGGTCTTGGGGCCGATGTACTCCAGGCCCAGCCGCACCCCGGCCTCGCCCAGCAGGTCGGAGACCAGGGAGAGGCGACCGGCGAACCGCCGCCAGTTCTCGCGGTAGGTCAGCTCGTCGTGCATGGGGCGCAGCCAGGTGCCCACGCGGTCCACGCCCGCGGCGCGGAGGAGCTCGAGGGTGTCGGGCAGGTCCACGAGGGCCTCGCGGAACTCGGCGGCGGTGCCGTCCAGGGGCACCGGCAGACCGCCGATCCCCCACTGCAGGCCCTTCTCGCGCACGGAGGCGGCGTGCTCGGCGATCGCGGCGGTGCTGCCCAGCGAGCGGAAGTAGCCGAGATCGGGGTCGACGCCGCCGAAGCCGTGCGTCACGGCGAGGTCGATCGAGGTGGTGTGGTCCAGGGACAGGCCGAGTGCACCGGCCGAGAGGTTCGAGAACATCCCTGAAGCCTATGCGCGTTTCGTTCCCACGTGGTGACGGGCGCCACGATGTCCACTCCGTGGGACCGCGGGGCCCGGCAGGACCCCGCGACCCCGCGGTGCTCCGCTCATTGCGCCATGCCGCGCCAGGCCACGTCGACCGCCTCGCGGCAGCGCGCCCGGGTGGCGGGGTCGTCGAGACGAGCACCGCGCACCACGAGCTGGTAGTAGAACACCCCGTTGAGGAGATCGATGCACGCGTCGAGATCGAGGTCCTCCCGCAGGTCTCCGCGCCGCACGGCCTCGCGCAGCGCCTCGAGGATGCCGGCGCGGCGGCGCTGCACGTGCGAGCGCCAGTACGCCTGCTGCAGGTCGGGATTCTCCATCACCAGCGTCATGCGGGTGCGGAAGCGGCGCTCGCTGTACGACGCTCCGCGCAGGGTGCGGGGATCGCCGAAGATGAGGGACTCGATCGCCTCGCGCACGTCGCCCGAGGTGTCGATCGTGATCGGCGCGCGGCCGCGGTCGAGGGCGGCGGCCAGCAGATCGGTCATGCTCGGCCAGCGCCGGTACAGAGCCGCCCGGGAGACGCCGCTCCTGGCGACGACGGCGCTGACCGTCACGGGCTCCCCCCGGTCCACGAGCTCGATGGCGGCATCGAGGATCCGCTCGTCATGACCCGCGGTCCGGGGCCGGCCCGGGCCGCGGTGCTCCCCGTCCGCCCCGGACCCGGCCGCCTCCGCGACCGGGTCCTGTGCGGGTGCGGCTGCGGAGCTCACGCGACGGCGCGCTCGCGCAGCGCGTCGACCAGCCCCGGGGTCAGCCCCGCCGCCCGCAGCGGCTCGAGCGGGTCCGCGAAGGTGCGCTCGAGGTGCGCGAGCAGGCCCTCCATGGGGGCGGGCGAGAACTGGGAGCGCCCGGCGACCTGCGCCGCGGCCTCGAGGTCGACCCCGTGGGCCGCCAGCAGCGGCTGCATGACGGGCCGGAGCCGCTCCATGATCGCGGTCGAGTTCTCCCCGGTGCGCGCGTAGTCCGCGACGATCACCTCGTCCTCGGCGCCGAGGACCTTCAGCAGCAGCGCCGCGAGCACGCCGGTGCGGTCCTGGCCCGCCGCGCAGTGGAAGGCGGTGGCCCCGGTAGCGGTGGCCATGATCGCGAGGGCCTGGACGATGCGGGGCGCGGCCCGCTCGACCATGCCGACGTACATCCGCTCGAAGGTCGACTGGTCCAGGACGTCCTGCGTCGCCTCCCCGATCGAGGTCAGGAACGGCACGTGGTGGTACGTCACGGGGAGCGCGGCGAGCGGCCCGCGCCCCGTGAGGCCCACCTCGGCCGCGGAGCGCAGGTCGATGACCGCGCTGAGGCCGCCGTCGACGAGGTCGGCCGCCGTGTCGGGGTCGACCGTGGAGAGGTCGTCGGTGCGGATCGCGAATCCGGCCCGCATCACACCGCCGGAGACGGGGATGCCGGCGAGATCGCGCAGGTTGACGGGAGCGCTCAGCGGCAGCTCGGTGAGCAGGGTGGTCATGTGATCCTCTTCCTGATGATGGCGCTCGCCTGGTCGATGATCGTCACGAGGACGATGATGCACAGCACCATGGCGAGCAGGTGGCCGTAGTCGTAGCGGTTCATGGCCGTCGTCAGCTCGAGGCCGATGCCCCCGGCGCCGACGAGACCGAGGATGGTGGCGCCGCGCACGTTGCCCTCGAAGAGCAGCAGCGTGTAGCTCGTGAGCATGGGCAGCGCCTGCGGCAGGATGCCGTACTGGATAACCTGGCGGCGCGAGGCGCCGACGGACTCCATGGCGGTGAGGGGGCCGCGGTCCACGGCCTCCATCGCCTCGGCGAAGATCTTGCCGATGGACCCGATGGAGCCGATCGTCATCGCGAGGATGCCCGCGAACGGGCCGAGCCCGACGGCGGAGACGAACATGAGGGCGATGACGAGATCGGGCAGGGCACGGATGACGTTCATCGTCCAGCGGCACGGGTAGTAGAGCCAGGCCGGGGCGATGGTGCTCGCGGCGCCGAAGGCCACGAACAGCGACAGCCCGGCGCCGAGCACGGTGCCGACGATCGCCATCTGCAGCGTCTCGACGAGGAGCAGCAGGATGGTGTCCATCTTCGAGAAGTCGGGCGGGAACATGCGCACGACGAACTCGGCCATCGAGCCCGCCCCCTCCCCGAGCTTCAGGAAGTCGAACTCCGCTCCCCGGGCGGACCACAGGACGATGACGATCGCGGCGGCGGCTCCGACCAGGAAGCGTGCGCGCGGGACGTGGAAGGCCCGCTCCATGCGCTCCCGGGCGCGGGGGTCGAGCGTCGGCGGCGGGACGGAGCGGCGACGGGTCGCCTCGAGGGTCGCCATCACTCCTCCTCCCCCTCTGCCGCATCGACCTCGTAGACGGGCGCGAGGTGGTCGGCGTCGAGCTCGTCCGTGCGGCCGGAGACGACGATCTCGCCGTGGCGGAGTCCGACGATGCGGTCGGAGTGGTCCAGCGCGAGCGGCAGGACGTGCAGGCTGACCAGCACCGGGATCTTCTCTTCGCGGGCGATCGACTGCAGCAGCTCGAGCACGGTGCGGCTCATCGTCGGGTCGAGCGAGGCGACGGGCTCGTCGGCCAGGATCAGCGTGGGCTCCTGCATGAGCGCCCGCGCGATGGCGACCCGCTGCTGCTGACCGCCCGAGAGCGTGCGCGCCTCCGCGTCCGCCTTGTGCGCGATGCCCACCCGGTCCAGCAGCGCGAGCGCCCGGCGGCGGTCGGCGCCGCGGAAGGTGCCCAGGAGGTTGACGGCGCCCGCGCGGTGCAGGGATCCGGTGAGCACGTTCGTCAGCACGCTGAGGCGACCGATCAGGTTGAACTGCTGGAAGACCTGGCCCACGTCGGAGCGCAGGGTGCGCAGCTGGCCGCGGCGCAGGGCGGTGAGATCGGTGTCGCCCACCCGCACGGTGCCCGAGGTGACGGGGGCGAAGCCCGTGAGCGTCTTCATGAGCGTCGACTTGCCGGAGCCGCTGGCTCCGAGCAGGGCGACCATCTCGCCCGGGAACAGGTCGAGGTGGACGCCGTCGAGCACGAGGGGGTCCTGGGCGGCGTAGCGCACGGTGAGGTCGCGGACGTGGACGTGCGGCTGCGCGGGACGCGGAGCGGCCACGGCGGGCTCCCTGAGGACCGTTGCCGTCGTCATCACAGGTCCGAGATGTCGACGTCGGCGACCGCCGCGACGTCCACGAAGGGCTGGAAGGCCTCGGCGCCGGGCTCGACGATGGGTTCGGTGCCCTCGGGCATCGCCTCCATGTACAGACCGAGCTCGTCGCGGTTCTCCTCCGAGAACACCGCGGGGATCGCCTCCAGCAGCGCCTCGCGCTTCTCGTCACCCATCGACTGGCTGCCGAGGAAGGACATCGAGATCGGCATCGACATGCTCTCGCCGATCGAGCGGGTCTCCCCCTCCTCGAAGGGGAACATCGGGTCGTCCTGGCCGGCCAGCTGCGGGAAGATCGTCGAGGTGCAGGCGACATCGGCCTGGCCCTCCGTGAGCGCGAGGAAGCTGCGGTCGTGGCCGCCCGAGAAGAGCTCCTCGAAGTCCTCGCCGGCGGTGAGCCCGGCCTGGTCGAGCATGTGGATCGGCATGAAGTAGCCCGAGCTGGAGGCGGGATCGGCGAAGGCGACCGTCGTCTCCGGGGTGATGTCCTCGAGCGACTCCAGCGGCGAGTCGTCGAGCACCAGGCAGGTCGAGACCGGCGAGTCGTCCCCGGGCCACGCGACCAGGGAGTCGACCTCGCCGGTGTTGACCGCGAGCGCGGAGGGGAAGCCGCTCATGATGCCGATGTCCTCGTGGCCCGCGCGGACGGCCTCGATGACGGCGGAGTAGTTGGGGACCTCGGTGATCTCGACGCTCATGCCCGTCTCCTCCTCGAGGAGCTCGGTCATGGCCTCGACGGGCGTCTCCACCGAGGGGTCGTCGCTGAGGGGCATGGCCGCGAAGCGGATGACGTCGTCGGTCGACGAGCCATCCGCCGAGGTCGCGGAGCAGCCGGTGAGGAGGAGTGCGAGGCCCGCGGCGAGAGCGCCGACGGCCTGGGAGCGCGGTGTCGCATGGGAGGTGCCTTTCCGGTGAGGGATTCCCCTGCTGGGGACATCACCGAGGGAACACCGCGCAGGTGGCCGGGAATTACGAGACTGCCGATACGAGAACGGAAGGCTCGGTGAACGGTGGGTGACGGGGCCGGGCCGGGGCCGTCACCACCCGCCGCCCGGACGGGGCCGCCTCCGCCGACGGGGCGGGCGGGCGGCGTTCCTGCCCGTCCGCCCCGTCGGCGAGGCGCACGCCGCGGGAGCTACGCCGCGCCGTCGGCGATCAGCGCGTCCAGCGCCGCGTAGCCCTCGTTCACGCCGACCTCCATCCCGGACTCGAGCATGCCGTTCCGGGCCTCGAAGGAGTCGAAGAGCGACTGACCGTGCAGGCGGCTCCAGCCGTCACCGAGGTCCTCGATCCGCAGCGTCTCCAGGGAGACCGCCTCGGGCCAGCCGTCGAAGGTGAAGGTCTGGACGATGCGCTGCTCGGAGACCTCGTGGAAGCAGCCGTGGAAGGAGTACTCCTCCGGCTCCTCGCCGGCGGTGAGGTTGGTGAAGGCCCAGGAGCCGCCGGTGCGGGCATCCCAGTGGTCGATGCGCGTGGACAGCTCCTCCGGCCCGACCCATCGCGCGTACAGCTCGGGGTCGGTGTGGGCGCGCAGCAGCTGCGCGGGGACGGCCCGGAAGTCCCGGGTGATGCGGATGATCGGGAGGTCCGGGTCGGCCTCGATGGTGGCGGTGGTGCGGTGATCGGTGGTGGTCATGACGTGCTCTCCTCGGATGCGGTGCTGCTCAGTTCGTCCAGGACGGCGTCGAGCCGGGACATGCGGGCCTCGACGGCGAGGCGGTGTCGATCGATCCAGGTGGTCAGGTCCGCGAGCGCGTCGGCCTCGAGGTGCACGGGCCGGCGCTGCGCGTCGCGCCGGCGGGTGACCAGGCCGGCGGCTTCGAGGACCGCGAGGTGCTTGCTCACGGCCTGCAGGGACATGTCGTAGGGGGCGGCGAGCTCGCCGACGGTGGCGTCACCGAGGGTGAGGCGGGAGACGAGGTCTCGCCGCGTCGGGTCCGAGAGGGCCGCGAAGGCCCTCGACAGGTGGTCGTCGTCCATCCCTCCCTTTCTCAACTGTTTGGTTGATAACGACGACGCTACGCCTCCTCGGCGACGTCGTCAACCATCTGGTGGAGAACGATCGGCGGAGGCGCCGTCCCGCGCTCGACGGGCCGGCCGGAGGGTCACGAGGGCGGACGCGCGACCGCCCGCCGTCACCGCGGGGGCGAGGGCGGGCGGTCGGCCGCGGAGCGCTCAGGAGCCGTTCGAGTGCGCTCCACCCTCACCGGGCGCCTCGAAGCGGTAGACCATGCCGCCCTCGGACCCGCTGACGGTCATGACGCCCTCCGTGGTGCCCGGACGGATGGCGATGTTCGTCGCCGAGTCGAGTCCGTCCCTCTCCTCGGCGGGCACCGCGATCGTGGCCAGGTGCTCGCCGCTGGGGCTGTGCACCTCGATCTCGGGCCGGCCGTGGAAGGCCTGGTAGATGTTCCCCTCCGCGTCCACGGCGGTGGAGTCCACGCGGGCGCGTCCGGCATCGAGGTGCAGCGCCGGATAGGCGGCGGTGACGGCCTCCCCGGCCTCGTCCAGCGCCATGTAGTCCACCCGGTTCGCGTTGTACTGCGCGAGGTACAGGCCGGACTCGTTCTCGTCGAGCACGATCCCGTTGGGCGAGGGCAGGTTCTCGGCGAGCGCCGTGGCCGTGCCGTCGGCGGCGATCCGCACCACCCGTCCCGGTGTCTCCCAGCCGGGGCTCTGCATCCCGGTGGTGTCCGAGACGTAGAGGGTGCCGTCGGCGGCGATGGTGATGTCGTCGGGCATCATCGGCGTCCCGTCGACCTCACCCGTGAACTCCGTGCGCAGGCCCTCCCCTTCGGCCGTCATGCTCACCACGGAGCCGGAGGCGATGTCGGTGAGGTAGAGACGGCCGTCGCCGGGGTGGAACTGCGCGGAGGTGAAGGCGGAGGAGTCGTCGGTGTAGACCGCCTCGGACTCCCCGCTCTCGGGATCCACGCGCAGCACCTTGGGCTCACCGGGCGGGGCCATGACGTCGACGAGGTACAGCGAGCTGTCCTCGGCGAACACCGGCCCTTCGAGCAGGGTCCCGCCGGTGGCCTCGTGCGGGGAGGTCAGCTGCTGGACGCGGTCGGCCATGATCGCGGCGGGAGCCCCGGCCGTGCCCAGGTCCGCGGTCGCCGGGGCGTCCTGCGCCGTCCCGTCCGAGGCGCTCGAGGAGGGCTCCTCGGAGGCGCCGTCCCCCGCGGTGCAGGCGGCCAGAGCGGTCAGGGCGAGCAGCGCCGCGGCGGCGCCGCGCACGGGGCGTCCCGCACGGAGCGGTCCGGGGGCGCGGTCCGGGCCCCTCATGCCGAGGCTCCGGTCATCGCGGCCGACGGGAGGTCGGTGCGTTCGCGCACGTCCTCCTCGCTCAGCACCAGCACCTCGGACATGCCGCCCGCGCGCCAGGTGCGCAGCAGCTCGTGGAAGGCGACCGGGCCGGGCGCGTAGCCGCCCGCGGAGGAGGTGCGGGTCCCCTCGCCGTTGTAGTACCCCGGGGTGCAGGCGGCCAGGAAGGCGGACTCGTCGCGGGATGTCTCGGCGATGGTGCGCGCCCAGTCCTCCTCGGCCCGCGGGCTCGGCTCGACCCACCGGGCGCCGGCCGTTTCCGCGCGGCCGACGATCGCCGCGATGTGCTCCGCCTGCTCCTGGAGGATGTGCACGAAGTTCACCGAGTTCGCATTCTGGACCGTGCCCAGCTGGAACAGGTTCGGGAAGCCGTGGCTCGAGAACCCGTGCAGGGTGCGCGGCCCGCGGGCCCAGGCCTCGAGCAGCGGCCGGCCGCCGCGGCCGATGACGGGCAGGGTCCCGGAGACCACTCCGGAGACGCCGGCCTCGAAGCCGGTGGCGAAGATGAGGCAGTCGAGCGCGAACTCCTCCTGGCCCACCACGACGCCGGTCTCGGTCATCGCGGTGATGCCGCCGTGGTCCGCGGTGTCCACCAGGGTGACGTTCTCGCGGTTGAAGGCCTGCAGGTAGTAGTCGCTGAAGCCGGGCCGCTTGCACATGTAGCGGTACCAGGGCTGGAGGGCGGCGGCCGTCGCGGGATCCTCGACGACCTCGGTCACGCGGGCGCGCAGCCGCTCCATGGTCACGGCATCGTCGAGCTCGTCGCGGCGGGCGCGCTCCTCGGGGGTGAGGGTCTCGTCGACCGCCCCGGAGATCATGCTGCGCTGCAGGCTCGTGGTCCGCGTCCACCCGTCGGTGACCAGGGACTGATCGACCTGCTCCCCGGCGAGCACGCGCAGGAAGTTCTCCATCCGTCGCCGCTGCCAGCCGGGCTCGAGATCCCCGGCCCACGCGGGGTCGGTGGGCCGGTTGTCGCGGACGTCGACCGTGGAGGGGGTGCGCTGGAACACCACCAGCTCGCCGGCGTCCTCCGCGAGGTGGGGGATCACCTGCAGCCCGGTGGCCCCGGTGCCCACCACGCCCACGCGCTTGCCGGCCAGGCCCGTCATGCCGCCCTCGGCGGTGCCGCCGGTGTAGTCGTAGTCCCACCGGCTGGTGTGGAAGATGTGCCCGGTGAAGTCCTCGATCCCGGGGATGGCGGGCAGCTTGGGCTGGCTGAGGGTGCCGGAGGAGGTCACCACGTAGCGGGCGCGGAAGCGATCCCCGCGATCGGTCTCCACGATCCACTCGGCCTCGTCCTCGTCCCAGGTCAGGGAGGTGGCGCGGGTGTGGAAGAGGGCGTCGCGGTAGAGGTCGTGCTGCTCGGCGATGCGCACCGCGTGCCGGCGGATCTCCTCGCCGGGGGCGTACCGCTCGGAGGGCATGTACCCGGTCTCCTCGAGCAGCGGCATGTACACGTACGACTCGATGTCGCAGCGCACGCCCGGGTAGCGGTTCCAGTACCAGGTGCCGCCCACGTCCCCGGCCTCGTCCATCACGCGAAGCTCCTCGATGCCGCGAGAGCGCAGGAAGGAGGCGGTCAGCAGGCCGCCGAAGCCGGTGCCGATCACGAGGGCCTGCACGGAGCCGGTGACGGGCTCCCGCTCGCGGCGCGGGGTGTGCGGATCGGTGACGCCGTCCCCGGATCCCTCCGCCGTCCGGCGGTACTGGCGGGTGCCGTCGGGGCGGAGGCGACGATCCCTCTCGCGGGCGTAGCGCTCGCGCAGGGCGTCCAGATCGATGTCGTCAGGTGCCGTGGTGGTCATGGGGTGCTCGGTGCTCCTTGCTCCGGGGACGGGCGCGTCGGGCGCGCTGCGCCGAGGCCTCGCCTCGGTCCCAGGGGTGATCGGGTGTGGTGGGGTGGTTCTGAGGGCGGGCGACGGGGAGCCGCCCGCCCGCGGGCGTCAGTAGACGGACTCGCCGCCGTCGCAGGGCAGGATCGCGCCGTTGACGTTGACGCTGTCGTCACTGAGCAGGAAGGTGATCGAGGCGGCCAGCGCCTGGGGCACGGCGATCGGGAGGTCGGCCCGCTGCGCGTCCATCCGCTGCTGCCCGTACTCGCTGGTGTTCGTCGGCCGCATGCCCGTGAGGGTGCCTCCGGGGGCGACGGAGTTGGTCCGGATCCCGTAGGGCTCGTACATGAAGGCGTTGGACTTCGTGAGGCCCACGACGGCGTGCTTCGAGGCGGTGTAGGCGGCCCCGGAGGAGGAGCCGCGCAGGGCGGCCTCCGAGGCGACGTTGACGATCGCGCCGCGCCCGGCGTCCATCATCCGCGGCAGCACGGCGCGGGTCAGGCGGACGATCCCGAAGACGTTGACGGCGAAGACCTTCTCGAGCATCGGGTCCTGCACCTCGTGCAGCGGGGCGAAGTCGTCCATCACCCCGGCCACGTTGGCGAGGGCGTCGATCCGCTCCCCGGCCGCCGCGACGACGGCCTCCGCGCCCTCCGCGGAGGTGATGTCCGCGGTGACGGGGACGATCTCGTGGCCCGCGAGCTCCTCGCGGAGCTCCTCGAGCCGCTCGGCGGCGAGGTCCACGGCGATCACGCGGCCTCCCTCGCGGGCGGTGCGGGAGGCGACGGCCCGGCCGATGCCGGAGGCGGCGCCGGTCACGATGACGGTGCGGCCCGCGAAGCGGCCGGGCGTGATCTGCTCGGCCCAGGCGAGACCGGTGGCCTCGTCGTCGGAGGGGACGCGGCCTCCGTTCGCCTGGGCGACGAGCTGGTCGACGAGCCCCTCCGGGGCGTTCGGCGAGGCCTCCACGAGGTGGCGCAGGGACAGGTTGCGCAGTCCGGCGAGCGCGCGCTCGTCCATGCCGGCCTGCTCCGCGATGCCGCGGACGATGGGTTCGCCGGCGGGGTGCTGCAGCCAGGTGGCGAGGGTGCTGTTGCCGCTGAGGGCGGGGGGCTGTTCGGTCATGACGGCTCCTTCTGCTGAGAGGATCGACGGCGGCGGTCCGCGGAGGGCCTGTCGACCTCGGTGCTGCCATCCTTCCGGCATCCCCGGCGGGACGCATCGCCCCGGAGGATCGTTCCGGGTCATCCGCCCGCAGTAGACGCCCCGTCCTGGCGCTCAGTCGGCGATGCCGGCGCCGAAGGCGAGGGCGACCAGCTGCGCGCGGTCGCGGGCCTCGACCTTCGTCATCGCCCGGTTGACGTGTGTCTTGACCGTGTGCGGCGACAGATGCAGCTCGGCGGCGATGTCCGCATTGGTGCGGCCGGTGCAGACGGCACGCACCACGTCGAGCTCCCGCGGGGTGAGGGCCTCGAAGCGCGCGGCGAGCGCGGCGTCGACCGGACGTGCGCGCTCGGTCGAGACCTGCGCGATCACCGCGCGCGCGGCCACGGCCGAGAGCGCGCCGCCGCCGGCCACCACGTCGCGGATCCCCTGGGCGAGCTCCTCCGGCCCCACCCCCTTGCCGAGGAACCCGTCGGCACCGGCCTGCAGGGCGTCCATCACGTGCTGGTCCAGCTCGAAGGTGGTGAGGATGATGATCTTGAGCCGCGCGGCGTCCTCGCGGGCGCGCAGCCGGCGGGTCACCTCGACCCCGTCGATGCCGGGCATGCGGATGTCCAGCAGGACCACGTCCGGCGACTCGTCCTCGATCGCGGCGAGGGCCGCGAGGCCGTCGGGGGCGTCGCCGACCACCTCGATCCCCTCCGCCGCGGCGAGGATCGTGCGGATCCCGGTCCGGATCATGTCCTGGTCGTCGACGATGTACACGCGGATCACGGCGATCCCTTTCCCTCGAGGTGGAGAACAGCGGTGACGGCGAAGCGCCGCGGGTCGTCGTCGATCTCGAGGCGACCGCCCACCGAGGTCGCCCTCTCCTGCATGCCGACCAGACCGTAACCGGAGCCCTCCGCGGCGGTGCGCTGGTCGGCACGGCGGTCGTTCGTCACCTGCACGACCAGGTGCTCGCCCTCCACCCGCACGGTCAGCGCGATGCGCCCTGAGCCGTGACGCCGGGCGTTGGTCAATGCCTCCTGCGCGATGCGGTAGGCGGCGGCGCTGACCTGGGGCGCGATCGGAGGCAGCGCGTTCGGGAAGTCGGCGGGAAGGTCGGCCTCGACCGGCACCGAGGCCGCACGCAGGGTCTCGACCAGGTCGCCGAGATGGCGGACATCGGCCACGGCACCGGTGTCCTCTCCGGCGCCGTGGCGGAGGATGTCGAGGATCTGCTGAGTCTCCCGCAGCACCCGCTGCACGCCCTCCCTGGCGCCCTGCATCGAGGCGCGGGCGGCCCCGGTGTCGTCGGTGACCTGCACCTGCGCCGCGCCCAGCTGCATGCCGACCACGGCGATCTCGTGGCCGACGGCGTCGTGGAGGTCCTGGGCGATCCGCAGCCGCTCCCGGGCGATCCCCCGCTCGACGGCGAGGTCGCGGGTGGCGACCGCGTCCAGCGCCCGCTGACGCATCGCCTCGAGGAACCGGGCCTGGGCGCGCAGAGCGGTGCCGGTGGCCGCCGCGGCGACGCACAGGCTCACGGCCGTCAGCGCCATGCCGGATCCGAAGCCCTCCCCCTCCCGCAGCACGATCGCGCCGTACACCGGGAGGGTCGCGAGCACGGCGGCGGGCACCGCCGGCGTGCCCCGCAGGGTCACCGAGAGGAGGGTCATCACCACGACCGTCCACGGCGCGATGTACTCCGTCGCCAGCAGCGCCGCCCCGACCGCGGCGAGGACGACGAGTAGCAGGCCGAGCGCGCGCCGGCGGCGCGCCAGGCCCACCCCTGCCGCGGCCGCGACGGTCGCCGCCAGCGTCCACGGGTCCCGGTCCGCGAGGATCGCGAGCACGCCCTGCACGATCAGCGCGGAGATGCTCAGCAGGAGCACGACGCGGTCGAACAGGTCCACCCGCAGGAACCAGGTCAGGTGCGGGCCCTCGTCGGTCGACGCGCGGACGCTCATCGTCGGCTCCTCATCCTGGGACCCCCTCGGCGGTGACATGCATGCCGCAGTCTCCCGCGCCCGGGCCGAGAGGTCATCCCCCTCGATGCTCGACCGGGGTACCACGATCGCGGTAGTCCGCCCCCTCGGCCTCACCCCTGGGCGGGGGACGGACGGGGCCTCAGCGATCAGGGGCCCCGTCCAGCAGGCCCCCGTAGGCCGCGAGGAACTCCTCCATCAGCTCGAGGAGGAGGGCCGCGCGGTCCGCCCCCATCGTCGTGAGCGCCGCTTCGTAGGCACCCAGCGAGATCGCGACGTCACGCTCGAAGGCCTCTCGCCCCGCCGGAGTGCTCGTGACCAGGCGGGCTGCGCCGCGCTTCTCCCCGGAGCGCTCCAGCAGGCCCTCGTCCACGGCGGCGTTGACCTGACGGTTGACCGTGGACTGCTCGAGATGGAGCTCCGCGGCGATCTCCCGCAGGGTGCGGGCCCGACCGTCGGTGAACAGCCACAGGATCCTCAGATCCGCGACGCCGAGGGTCATCGTCGCCTCGTGATGGCGCTGGGATCGCTCCAGCCGCGAGAACATGCCGGCGATCCGTCGGCCCTGTGCCAGCTCCGGCGCCCGATCGGCGCCCCTTCTCCTGTCCATCAGCCCTCTCCTGTGTGTGCGACGCGGCGCTCGTGGCCGAGCGGGCGCCTCGATCGTGGCGAAGCGCACGGACTGCCGCCCGCACGGTCCGACGCCCTTGGCAGCACGACCCGACATGTGTAGTCTACACATCAAGCATATGTAAGTTACACATACTTCGTTACTCCGTCCGGAAGGTCATCGTGAACTCCTCTCCCCCGGCCGCCGACCCCTCCCCGGTCCGCCACCCGCTCCTAATCGTCCTCGTGCTCGGCTTCTCGAGCATGTCCGCGGCCCTCATGCAGTCCCTGGTGATCCCGATCCAGCCCGCGCTGCCCACCATGCTCGACACCTCCGCGGCGAACGCCTCGTGGGTCGTGACCGCCACGCTCCTCGCCGGCGGTGTGGCCATGCCCGTCTCCGGACGCCTGGCGGACCTCAAGGGCCGCAAGCCCGTCCTCGTGGGCTCGGCGATCCTGCTGCTGCTGGGATCGCTGATCTGCGCGCTCGGTGATTCGCTGCTGCCGGTGCTCATCGGCCGCACCCTGCAGGGCCTCGCCATGGGCTACATCCCCGTGGCCATCAGCTTCGTGCGCGAGCTGACCCCGGCGCACATGCGCAACTCCGCCGTCGCCGGGATCAGCGCGACGCTCGGCGTGGGCGGTGCGATCGGCCTGCCGATCGCCGCCTGGACCGCGCAGGAGTTCGACTGGCACGCCCTGTTCTGGCTCGCCTCCGCCTTCGCGGTGGTCATGCTGCTCCTCACGCTCCTGGTGCTGCCGCACCGTCCGCCGGTGGGAACCGCGCGCATGGACGTGCTCGGCGCACTGGGGCTCGCGGTCGGCGTCGTCGCGGTGCTGGTCGGCGTGTCCAAGGGCAACGACTGGGGCTGGACCGCCCCGGGCACCCTGGCCGCGATCCTCGGCGGCGCCGTCGTGCTGGCCCTGTGGGGCCGCTACGAGATGGGGCGCCGCGACCCGCTGGTGGACCTGCGGACCACGGTGCGCCGCCCGATCCTGCTCACCAACATCGCCGCCCTCATGGCCGGGTTCGGCATGATGGCGCAGTCCATCGTGGTGCCGCAGCTGCTGCAGGCACCCGCCGAGACCGGCTACGGGCTGGGCCAGACCATGCTGCAGGCGGGACTCTGGATGGCGCCGGGTGGCCTCATGATGCTCGCCTTCACCCCGGTCTCGAGCCGGATGCTCACGCGCCTGGGCGGCCGCATCACCCTCGCCGTGGGCATGACCGTGCTGGCCTGCGGGTACGGCGTCGCCTTCTTCCTCACCGAGGCGCCCTGGCAGCTCATGCTCGCCTCCGTCGTGACCTCCTCCGGGGTCGGCATCGCCTACGCCGCCATGCCCACCCTCATCCTGGAGAACTCCCCGGCGCAGGAGGGCGGCGCCGGCGTGGGCGTGAACGCGCTGATGCGCTCGATGGGCACCACGGTCGCGGGCGCGGTGATGGCGATCGTGCTGACGACCTTCACCACCTCGATGGCCGGGACCTCGCTGCCCACCGAGACGGCGTTCCGGGCCTGCTTCCTCCTCGGCGGCCTCGCCGGGCTCGGCGCCGCCGCCGTCGCCCTCGCGATCCCGCGCTCCCGGCCGTCGGCCGCGCCGCCGGCCCCCGAGGAGGTGCGGGAGCCGGCCGCGGCCTGAGGGCGCCCCGCCGGCCCACCGGACCCAGGC
Source organism: Brachybacterium sp. YJGR34 (assembly GCF_003347015.1). Taxonomy (GTDB): domain Bacteria; phylum Actinomycetota; class Actinomycetes; order Actinomycetales; family Dermabacteraceae; genus Brachybacterium. The sequence continues at coordinate 63,648 of NZ_PNFB01000017.1, read as the reverse complement.
CCCAGGCCCCAGGCCCCAGGCCCCAGGCCCCAGGCCCCAGGCCCCAGGCCCCAGAGATCGAGCCTGTCATCCAGGGTGTTCAGCGTCAGCTCAACGCCCCGGATGACAGGCTCGATGTGGTGGTGCTCCGATCAGCCCAGCTCGATCGACTGATCTCCTACCGGCTCGTTCCTCGCCAGTACGTCGATCAGCCCAGCTGCAGCTCCACGGTGGCGAAGGAGTGCGCCGGCAGGTCGACCTCGAGGCCGCGCTCGTGCTCGCGGATCGCGGTGAGCTCCACGGGGGCGACGGCCTCCGGGTGCTCCGGCGAGTTGTGCGCGCCGGTGGACTCGCCGGTCAGCACGCGGGCGCTGTAGCCGGTGACCTCGCGGCCGCGCAGGTCCAGCACCAGGGTGCGGGCCTCGGAGGCGTCGAGGTTGGACAGGGACACCAGGGCGGTCTCCCCCGTGGTCGAGGCCGAGGCGGAGATCGCCGGCAGCTCGCGGCCGTCGACGGTGCGGGGCTCCTCGGGCAGCAGCACGTGGGCGTCCAGCGCCGCGGCGTCCTGGTGCCCCTTGTTCATCTCGAACACGTGGTAGGTCGGGGTGAGGACGAGCGCCCCGGACTCCGGATCCGTGAGGATCATCGCCTGCAGCACGTTCACCGTCTGGGCGATGTTCGCCATGAGCAGCCGGTCCGCGTGACGGTGGAAGCCGTCGAAGTGCACCGAGGCCACGAGCGCGTCGCGCACGGTGTTCTGCTGGTACAGGAAGCCGGGGTTGGTGCCGGGCTCCACGTTCCACCAGGTGCCCCACTCGTCGAAGACCAGGCCGACCTTCTTCTCGGGGTCGTACTTGTCCATCACCGTGGCGTGGCGGGCGACGAGCTCCTCGGCGCGGACGGCGCGCGAGAGAGTCAGGTACCACTCGTCCTCGGTGAACGCGGTGGCGCTGCCCTTGTCCTCCCAGGGACCGGACATCGTGTAGTAGTGCAGCGAGATCGCCTGGTAGGAGAAGTTCGGCTTCCCGGCGCCGCGCATGAGCGCCTCGGTCCAGCCGTAGTCGTCGACGTTCGCGCCGGCGGCGATCCGGGTCACCGTGTTGTCCGCGTGGTCGCGCACGTAGGTCGAGTACTGGCGGGCCAGGGCCGCGTACTCCTCGGCGAGCATGTTGCCGCCGCAGCCCCAGGTCTCGTTGCCGATGCCGAAGAAGGGCACCTTCCACGGCTCGTCACGGCCGTTCTCGCGGCGCAGCGAGGCCATCGGGGAGTCGTCGGCGCGGGTGAGGTACTCGATCCACTCGCTCATCTCCTGCACCGAGCCGGAGCCGACGTTGCCGTTGACGTACGCCTCGGTACCCAGCAGCTCCACCAGGTCCATGAACTCGTGGGTGCCGAAGGAGTTGTCCTCCACCACGTCGCCCCAGTGGGAGTTGACCATCCGCGGGCGCTGCTCGCGCGGGCCGATGCCGTCCTTCCAGTGGTACTCGTCGGCGAAGCAGCCGCCGGGCCAGCGGAGGTTGGGGATGTTCAGGGCGCGCAGGGCGGCCACGACGTCGTCCCGGATGCCACGGGTGTTGGGCTGCTCGGAGTCCTCGCCCACGTAGAAGCCGCCGTAGATGCAGCGGCCCAGGTGCTCGGCGAAGTGGCCGTAGACGTGACGGTTGATGGTGGCGCCGGGCAGGTCGAGGTCGACGACCACACGGGCGGGGCCCGCGGTGCGGCCGGCGCGGTAGCCGGTGGCGCCGGAGGAGCTCGCGCGGAGCGTGGAGGCCAGCGAGCTGGTGAGGGTGGGGGCGGGTTCGGTCACGAGTTCTCCTCGGGGACGGTGGTGCGGAGGGTCGGGGTGCACGGCGGCCGGAGCGGGCGCACGGGAGGCGCCCGCTCCGGCCCCGGTGGCTCAGGCCGCGGCGCGGGCCAGGCGGATGATCGACCAGGAGATGGCCGGCAGCTCGCCGCTCAGGCGGCCGTCCTCGAGGGACACCGTGGTGTTCTCGCGGGGCGAGACGGTGTCCGGGGCGTCGGCCGAGTTCGCGGCATAGGGGTCCTCGTGGTGCAGGGTGAGGGCCTCGACCAGCTCGAGATCACCGAAGGCGGAGAGGTCCACCCCCAGGTCGAGCGCACCGGCGGCATCGCGGTTGACGACGAACACGGAGAGGCTGCCGGACTCCTCGTCCCAGGTGGCGACGGAGTCGGCCGAGGAGCTGGTGCCGAAGCGCGGATTCTCGAAGCTCGGGGCCTCGACGTTCACCTGCAGGACCTCGCCCTTCGCGTGACGGGAGGTGAGCGCGAAGGGATGGAAGGTGGTCTGCTTCCAGGCACGGCCGCCGGGCTCGGTCATGATCGGGGCGATCACGTTGACCAGCTGGGCGAGGGAGGCCGAGGCCACCCGGTCGCTGTGGCGCAGCAGCGAGATCAGCAGGTTGCCGAAGACCACGGCGTCCTGCGCGGAGTAGATGTCCTCGAGCAGCACCGGGGCGACGGGCCAGTCGTCGCCGCTGGGCGGTCGGGACTCGGCGCGGTGCTGGTACCAGACGTTCCACTCGTCGAAGCTGATCATGATGCGCTTGTCGCTCTTGAGCTTGGCGCGCACGTGGTCTGCCGTCGCGACCACCGAGTCGATGAAGTAGTCCATGTCGTCGGCGGAGGCGAGGAAGGAGGCCTGGTCGTCGTCCTTCTCCGAGTAGTAGGCGTGGGCGGAGATCATGTCCACGAACTCGTAGGCCTCGGTGAGAACGGTGTTCTCCCAGGCCCCGAAGGTGGGCATCTGCGAGGAGGAGGAGCCGCAGGCGATGAGCTCGAGGTCCGGGTCCTCCATGCGCATGGCGCGCGCGGCCTCGGTGGCGACGCGCGCGTACTCCTCGGCGTTCTTGTGACCGATCTGCCAGGGGCCGTCCATCTCGTTGCCCAGGCACCACATGGAGATCTTGTAGGGCTCGGGGTGGCCGTTGGCGGCGCGCTGGTCGGAGAGCGCGGTGCCCGCCGGGGCGTTGGCGTACTCGAGCACGTCGAGCGCCTCCTGCACGCCGCGGGTGCCGAGGTTGACCGCGTACATCGGCTCCACCTCGGCCTTCTTCGCCCAGGCCATGAACTCGTCCAGGCCCACGGTGTTGGGATCGCTGGAGTGCCAGGCGAGGTCGTGGCGCACGGGGCGGTCCTCGACCGGGCCCACGCCGTCCTCCCAGCGGTAGCCGGAGACGAAGTTGCCGCCGGGATAGCGCACGGAGCTCACGCCGAGCTCGCGGGTGAGCTCGAGGACGTCGGTGCGGAAGCCCTGCTCGTCGGCGCTGGGGTGGTCCGGCTCGTGGATGCCGGTGTAGACGCAGCGACCGAGATGCTCGACGAAGGCGCCGAAGGTGCGCCGCCGCACGGGGGCGACGCGGAACGCGGGGTTCAGGGTGAGGGTGACGGGGCGAGACATCGAGAGGGCCTTTCAACAGCATCGGTGGAGGGCGCGCCGCAGGCGCTCGCGAGAGCGCCGGAGACCTCAGCGACGATCCCTGGCCTGCGATGACATCGCAGCACCCGTCGGCGGGGACTCCCCTGCCGTGAACGCTCACGCCGCGAGAACTTGCAACGTTGTATTCAACCCAATCACGCTCCTCCCCCACCGTCAAGCGGGAGTGCCCGTCGAGCTCCGGGATCGAGCCCGCCCCCTTCCGGACCGCCGCCGCCGACGCGCCCCCGGTGAGAGAATCCCGCCATGCCCGCCACCACCCCCGCGACCCCCTCGCGCCGACGACCACCCCGCCTGCGCGATGTCGCCGAGCTCGCAGGCGTCTCGATGAAGACCGTCTCCAACGTTGTGCACGACTATCCCCACGTCCGCCCGGAGACACGGCGGCGGGTCCAGGAGGCCATCGAGGCCACCGGCTACCGCCCCCAGCAGGCCGCCCAGCAGCTGCGCACCGGCACCAGCGACATCGTCACCCTCGCGGTCCCGTCGCTGACCTTCGGCTACTTCTCCGACATCGCCCAGCACTTCGTCGACCAGGCGAGCCTGCGGGGCCGCACGGTGCTGCTGCACACCACCTCCGGCGGGCGGGAGCAGGAGCTCGAGGTGTTCGAGGGCTTCAAGCGGCGGCTCGGCGACGGGGTGATCTACAGCCCGCTGCTCGTCGAGGAGGAGCGCTTCACCGAGCTCGCGGAGTTCCCCCAGCCCACGATGCTGATCGGCGAGCACGTCCCGGACGGCGACCTCCCCCGCCACGCGGACTACGTGCGCATCGACAACGTCCGCGCCACGGCCGACGCGACAGTCCACCTGCTGGAGGCCGGCCGCCGACGCCTGGCCTTCGTCGGCGCCCTGCCCATCGGCCCCGTGCTGCATCCCCACAGCTCGGCGGCGCTGCGCTACGGCGGATTCCGCGAGGCCCTCGCGCGCCACGGCATCGATCCCGACTCCGCCCCGGCGCCCGAGGTCCCCAACTGGCACCGCACCGACGGCCTCGGCGCGGCGCAGCGCCTGCTGCAGGAGCACCCGGAGGTCGACGGGATCGTGTGCGGCAACGACGAGCTCGCCCTCGGCGTGCTCACGGGACTGCGCGACGGCGGCCGACAGGTCCCCGAGGAGGTGGCGGTGGTGGGCTACGACGACTCCCCGGACTCCCCGTTCGCCCACCCGGCGCTGTCCTCGATCAGCCCGGACAAGGGCTTCCTCGCCCGCATCGCCCTGGACATGCTCATCGAGCGGATCGACGGCTACGAGGGCGCCCCGCGCACGGTCACGGCACCGCATGAGCTCGTGGTGCGCGCCAGCTCGACGATCACCGGCTGAGGGCGCCGGGCGCACCGCCGCGCCCCGGATGGGAGGATGTCCCGCATGCCCCCTCACCCCCGATCGGGTCCGCCCCGTCCCCCGACGCTCCGCGACGTCGCGGAGCTCGCCGGCGTCTCGATCAAGACCGTCTCCAACGTCGTCAACGAGTTCCCGCACGTGAAGGCCTCCACCCGCGAGCGGGTGCGCGAGGCGATCCTGCAGGTCGGCTACCGCCCCCAGGTCGCGGCGCAGCAGCTGCGGACCGGCAACAGCGGGCTGATCACCCTCGCCGTGCCCTCCCTGGACTTCAGCTACTTCTCGAACCTCTCGCAGGCCTTCATCGACGAGGCGCAGGGGCGCGGGCGGACGATCGTCCTGCACACCACCTCCCCCGGCCGCGACGAGGAGCTCAACGTGCTCAGCGGCTTCAAACGCGTCCTCGGCGACGGGGTGATCTTCAACCCGCTGCGCCTGGAGGAGGCGGAGTTCGCGAAGATGGAGCGCACCAGCCAGCCCACCGTCTTCATCGGCGAGCACCTCCCGGACACCCTGCCCGCGGGCTGCGACTACGTGAAGATCGACAACGAGGGCGCCGCCTTCGACGCCACCAGCCACCTCCTCGCCCTGGGGCGGCGGCGGCTCGCGTTCATCGGCGCGATCCTCACCCCGCACGGCGTGCAGCCGCACAGCTCCGGCATGCTGCGCCGCGACGGCTTCCTGCGCGCCCTGGCAGAGCACGGGGTCGCGCCCTCGCCGCACGCCGTGCAGGAGGTCGCCGACTGGCACCGGCAGGACGGCGTGGAGGGCATGAACGAGCTGCTGGAGCGGTTCGGGGAGGTCGACGGGATCGTGTGCGCCAACGACGAGGTCGCCATCGGCGCCCTCACCCAGCTGCACCGCCACGGCCGGCGCGTCCCCGAGGACGTCGCCGTGGTCGGCTACGACGACACTCCCGAGTCCGAGTACTCCATCCCCGCGCTGACCACGATCTCCCCCGACAAGAAGGTGCTGGCCGCCACCGCGCTGGACCTCCTCGCCGAGCGCATCGGCGGCTACGACGGTCCGCCGCGGACCGTCGCGACGCCCTACGATCTGGTGGTGCGCGCGAGCACCACCGCCGACCTTCCAGGAGCCGCCCGATGAGCATTCCCACCCCGTACGAGGACCTGCTGCGCGAGGTTCTCGAGGACGGTCATGCCAAGGGCGACCGCACCGGCACCGGCACCCGCAGCCTCTTCGGCCGCCAGCTGCGCTTCGACCTCTCCACGGGCTTCCCGCTGATCACGACCAAGCGCGTGCACTTCCGCTCCCTCGCGCTCGAGCTGCTGTGGTTCCTGCGCGGCGACACCAACGTGCGCTGGCTGCAGGAGCGCGGCGTGAGCATCTGGGACGAGTGGGCCGACGAGGACGGCGAGCTGGGCCCGGTCTACGGGGCGCAGTGGCGCTCCTGGCCCTCCCCCGACGGCGCCGTCATCGACCAGATCAGCCAGGTCGTCGAGCAGATCCGCACCACCCCCGAGTCGCGCCGGCTGATCGTGACGGCCTGGAATCCCGCGGACATCCCGGAGATGGCCCTCGCGCCCTGCCACGCCCTGTTCCAGTTCGAGGTGCACGACGGGAAGCTGTCCTGCCAGCTCTACCAGCGCAGCGCGGACCTCTTCCTCGGCGTGCCCTTCAACATCGCCAGCTACGCCCTGCTGACCCACATGGTCGCCCAGCAGACGGACCTCGACGTGGGCGACTTCGTGTGGACCGGCGGGGACTGCCACATCTACGACAACCACCTCGAGCAGGTCACGCGGCAGCTCTCCCGCGACCCCTTCCCGTACCCCGAGCTGCGGATCACCCGCCGCCCGGAGACGATCCTGGGCTACGAGCTCGAGGACTTCGAGGTGGTCGGCTACGAGCACCATCCGGGCATCAAGGCGCCCGTCGCCGTCTGATGGCTCCGGAGGCGCACCATGCACCGCCGATCGGGCTGATCTGGGCACAGGCCCACGACGGGGTCATCGGCGCAGGAGGCACCATGCCCTGGCGCCTCCCGGAGGACCTCGCCCATTTCCGCCGCACCACCACGGGCGCGCCGGTCGTGATGGGGCGACGCACCTGGGAGTCCTTCCCGGCCCGGTTCCGTCCGCTGCCGGGGCGCACCAACATCGTCATCACCCGGCGCGAGGACGCCGCGCTCGAGGGCGCTCAGCGCGCCGTGTCGCTCGAGGAGGCGCTGGCACTGGCGGAGGCCGCCGCCGGCCCCGGCGAGCGGGTGTGGGTGATCGGCGGCGGAGCGGTCTACCGCGAGGCCATCGACCGCGCGGACCTGCTGGTCGTCACCGAGATCGATCTCGACGTCGAGGGCGACACGCGCGCCCCGGACCTCCCCGCGCGCTTCGAGGTCGCCGCGATCGATCCGCCGCAGGGCTGGCACGAGGGCGCCTCCGGCCTGCGTTACCGGATCCTGACCTACCGCGCCGGATAGAGCTCCCGGGGCGGCGCCGCCGACATCCGTCGCCCCCGGGACCGCCCACGACACACCTTCTCAACGTTGAAGAGATTCCTTGCACTCTGCGTTTTCAACGATGTAACGTGCTGCGCAGATCGATGCAGACCTTTCCCGGACGAAGGAGTCCCCGCATGAATCCGCTCTCCCGCCGTCGCCTCCTGGCCACCTCCCTCGTGGTCTCCGCCGCCACCGGAGGCTCCGCCCTCCTCTCCTCCGCCGCGCAGGCCGACCCCATCGAGGACAACTCCGGCCCGGACCTGCCGGACCCGAGCTTCACCGAGGTCTCCGTCCACGACCCCTCGGTGATCCGCGCCGATGGCCAGTTCTATGTCTTCGGCTCCCACCTGGCCGCCGCGAAGACCCCGGACCTCCTGCACTGGGAGGGCGTGGCGGACCTGGTCACCCCGGAGAACCCGCTGTTCGAGGACGTCACCCTCGAGCTCGCCGAGGCCTTCGAATGGGCGGGTTCGGACACGCTCTGGGCGGCGGACGTCACCGACACCGTCGACGGCCGCTTCCGCATGTACTACTGCGCCTGCGAGGGCTCCTCGCCGCGCTCGGCGATGGGCTCCGCCATCGCGGACAGCATCGAGGGCCCCTACGTCGACGAGGGCATCTTCCTGCGCTCGGGCATGTGGGACGAGATCAGCGAGGACGGCACGATCTACGATGCGACGATCCACCCCAACGCCATCGACCCCCATGAGTTCGTCGACGCGGAGGGACGCCACCAGCTGCTCTACGGCTCCTACTCCGGCGGCATCTTCCTGCTGGAGGTGGACCCGGTCAGCGGCCGCCCCCTGCCCGGCCAGGGCTACGGCACCCACCTCATCGGCGGCAACCACGCCCGCATCGAGGCGCCGTACATGCTCTACTCGGCGCAGACCGGCTACTACTACCTGCTGCTGACCTTCGGCGGCCTGGATGCCGACGGCGGCTACAACATCCGCGTGGGCCGCTCCCGTGCCGTGGAGGGCCCCTACCTCGACCCGATGGGCCAGGACCTGCGCGACTGCGCGGCCGACCCCTCGCTGCCGCTCTTCGACGACGCCTCCATCGAGCCCTTCGGCCTCAAGCTCATGGGCAACCACGAGTTCGTCACCGGCGCGGGCGAGGACGCCGTGCGCGGACCGGGCTACGTCTCCCCCGGCCACGTCTCCGCCTGGGCCGACCCGGACTCCGACCCGCAGCACGAGAGCGTCTTCCTCCTGTTCCACTCCCGCTTCCCGCGCTCGGGCGAGCTCCACCAGGTGCGCGTGCACCGCATCTCCTACACGCGCGACGGCTGGCCCGTCGTCTCCCCGCACCGCTACGCGGGCGAGGCCCCGGCCGGCGCCGAGGGCACGCGCCTGACACGACAGGACGTGACCGGCACCTGGCGGTTCATCGACCACGGCCGCGCCATCAGTGCGGACATCGTCGACTCCCGCGCCATCACCCTGACCAAGACCGGCCGGATCACCGGCGCCGTCTCCGGCACCTGGCGGATCGAGGCGGAGCACCGCGCCGTGCTGATCATCGACGGGCAGCGCTTCGACGGCGTCTTCACCCCGGGCTGGGACGAGGTCGCCAGCGCCTGGACCCCGACGTTCTCCGTGGTCGGCGCCGACGGCCGCGCGCTGTGGGGCTCGAAGGCGGGCTGACCACCGCCGCGCAGGACTCCAGCGGTCCCACTGCACCTCGCCGCGGCCCCCTCGATCCGCCCCTCACCGGGCGGGACGAGGGGGCCGCGTCATACTCCCTGCCCGGGGGGACGCCGCGATGCACCTCCCGGGATCGCGCCGGGCCGGGAGGGTGCGGCGGACGGGGCCGGAGCCGGGAGGGCCCTGGAGGTGACGGGCCGGGCCGAACAGAACCAGGCGGGCCCAGTGCGTCGATGACGATCACCGTCGGAATACGGACAGGCAGGGCGTATATGGGCCTGCCTGTCCGTATTCCGACGGTGATCGTCAGGGGACGCCGGGGACGGCAGGCCCCCACGCCCACGCTCGGACCTCCACGCTCGCCGACGGCGCCCCGGTCCCCGCATCCGGGCGCCTGCCCCCCGTAGCCCCGGCCGCCCGCGCATCCGGCCACCCCCACCCGCAGCGCCCGGCCGCCCGCGCACCCGGTCACCCGGTCACCCGCACCCACAGTGCCCGGACGCCTGCACCCGCAGCCGCCCCGCGCGTCGCTTCGCCCGGGCCCGCCGCAGCCGCCCCGCGCCTCTCCCGGGCCCGCACCCAAGCCCGCGCGCGCCGTCGCCTCCTGCGCCCGGACATGGAACTGCCCACCCACCGCGCGTGGTCGCGCGGCGGGCGGGCAGGTCGGGTGACGGAGCGGCTGCGGCACCGGCAGCCGGTCCGCCGGGTTCGGGAGCCGGCGATGCCCGGCTCAGGTGCCGGCGATGCCGGTGGTGGAGATGCCCTTGATGATCTGGCGCTGGAAGAACATGAACACCACGATCAGCGGCAGCGCCGCGAGCATGGCCTGGGCCATGCTCTGCGCGTACTGGATGCCGTAGGCGCTGATCACGGTCTGCAGACCCGTCGGCAGCGTCATCAGGTTCGAGTCGTTGATGACGATGAAGGGCCACAGGAAGTTGTTCCAGGCGCCGATGAACACGAAGATCGCGACGGCACCGAGGATCGGCCGCGAGAGCGGCAGGATGATGCTCCAGAAGATCCGCAGGCGGCTCGAGCCGTCCATCAGGGCGGCTTCCTCGAGCTCGTAGGGGATCTGGTCGAAGAACTTCTTGAGGATGAACACCATCGGGGCGGCGACCACCTGCGGCAGGATGATGCCCCAGTAGGTGTCCACCAGGTTCAGCGTGAGCATGAGCTGGAACAGCGGCACGATGAGGATCTGTGCCGGGATCATGATCGAGGCGACGGTCAGCGCGATGATCATCTGCCGACCCGCGAACCGCAGCCGCGAGAGGGCATAGCCGGCCAGCGCCGAGATCGTCAGGGTGATGAGCGTGACGAGCGCGGAGGTGAGGAAGCTGTTCCACGCCCAGCGCGGCACCAGGCCCTCGCTGAGGACGTTGATGTAGGCCTCGAGGGTGAAGCCGCTGGCGGGGATGATCGAGACCGGCATCGCGGCGGCCTCGGCCTCCGTCTTGAGGGAGGTCAGCGCGGCCCAGAGCACCGGCACGAGCCAGGCGAAGGCCAGCACGGCGAGGATCACGAAGGCGACGATCCGGGCCGGCGTCGGACGCCGACGCCGCCTCTTCCCCAGGACCGGGCTCGCGGTCGGAGCGCCGGGGACGACCTCCGGGACATCGAGGGCAGGAGTGGTGGTGTTCGCAGCGGTCATGCCTTCACGCTCCGTCGGGACGAGATCACCATGTACGCGATGGAGACGATGATGATCATGAAGAAGAAGATGTAGGAGATCGCCGAGGCGTAGCCCAGGCGGTATCCGGTGAAGCCGACCTCGTAGATGTACAGCAGGATCGGACGGGTCGAGCCGCCCGGTCCGCCGCCGGTCATCTGGAAGAACTGGTCGAAGACCTTCAGCGAGGCCAGCATCTGCAGCACGAGCACCAGAACGGTGGTGGGCGCGAGCTGCGGCACCGTGATGGAGATGAACCTCCGCCAGGAGCCGGCGCCGTCCAGGGAGGCCGCCTCGTAGAGGTGGTCGGGGATGTTCTGCAGGGCCGCCAGGTAGAGCAGGAAGTTGAAGCCGATGGTCCACCACACGGTGGTGACGACCACGGCGATCATGGCGGTGTTGGGGTTCTGCAACCAGGCCGGCCCGGTGATCCCGAACCATCCCAGGAAGGTGTTGACCAGGCCCAGCTGGGGGTTGTACATCCAGACCCAGAACTGGGAGACCACGGTCGAGGCCAGCAGGAAGGGCAGGAAGAAGGACAGGCGCCAGAGCCACTGCCCGGGCAGGCCGATGTTCACGAGCACCGCGAGCACCAGCGCGACCAGCACCAGCGGGATCGTGGACAGGACCGTGAACCACACGGTGTTGCCCAGGGAGCTCCAGACGTCGGGGTCCCCGAACGCCTCGACGTAGTTGTCCAGACCCACGAATTGGGTGTTGGTGCCGGCGAGGCTGGTGCCGGTGAAGCTCATCCACAGGCCGTAGAGCGTGGGCCAGATGAGGAAGAGCCCGAAGGCGAGGAGGAACGGGGCGCAGTAGATCCACCCGCGCAGGTTGTCGATGCGGCGCCTGCGGGTGCGGCCGGCGGCGAGGTGGTCGGCCGCGCCGGAGGCCCGGGGCGGGGCGGCGGTGGTCATCGGTCGTCTCCTTCGACGGACGGACGGGGGATCACGGTCAGGACGGGCGTCGCGGGGGCCGAGGCGGCCGCGGCGCGGGGGGAGGCAGGCATGGTGATCACATCGGCTCCGGCTTCTCGAGCAGGGCGTTCACTCGGGCGACGAAGGCGTTCCAGCCGTCCAGCGGCTCGGCGCGCCGGGCCCAGACGTTCTGCATGTCGTTGCCGAAGTAGGTGTGGAAGTCACTGCCGGACCCGGTGAACCAGGCCGGCGGATCGTAGACCAGGTGGTCCACCGCGTCGGCGTAGTGGGACTGCGGGATCAGGTCGTCGTAGGCGGGGTCCTCGATGACCGGGGAGTAGGCGGGGATGTGCCCGGCCGCGGCCCAGTCGATCGAGTTCTGCAGCAGGTAGGCCACGATCGCGTGGACGTTGCGCCGCCGCTCGGGGTCCGGGTTGGACTGGTGGGGCAGCACGAAGGAGTGGGAGTCCGCGTAGGCCGCGGGCGGGCCGAGCACCCCGGGGATCATCGTCATGTCGAAGGGCACGCCCTCGTTCCGGAAGCTCCCGCTCTCCCAGACGCCGCCGTAGAAGGCGCCGGCGCCGCCGGTGGCGAACTCGGAGATCGCGGTGCCGGCGTCGTGGCTGGTGTTGCCCACCTCGCCGTCGATGAGCGAGAGGATCCACTCGATCGCCTCGATCGCGAGCTCCTCCTGGTACTGCATCTGGCCGCCGACGGGCAGCTCGATCGTGCCGCCCAGCTGCGTGTAATAGGTGGAGAACATGCGCCACTGGTTGGAGCCGTCCCCGAGGTAGCCCCAGGACAGCCCGTGCCCGGAGGGTGCCTGCCCGCCGAGCTCGAGGAGCAGGGAGCGGAAGTCCTCGGTGTTGTCGGTGGGCAGGAGCAGGCCATCGCTGCCCAGCACCCCGGCCGCCTCGGCGATCTCGGTGTTGTAGTACATGACGAAGGGGTGGGAGTCGAGCGAGATCGCGGTGAGCTGCCCGTCGACGACCATCTTGTCCCAGATCAGCTCCGGGAAGTCCTCCTGGCGGATCCCGAACTCGCCCAGCAGGTCGAGGTCCCAGGGGTCCAGCAGACCGCCCGGCGCGTACCCGGGGACGCGCGCCACGTGCATGACGGCGAGGTCCGGGGCGCGCCCGCCGGCGGAGGCCATGGCGAGCTTCGTGTAGTAGGGGGCGCCCCAGGCCAGCACCGTCTGGGTGACGTCGGCCGCCCCGTCGGTGGCCATGTAGCCGTCGAGCATCTCGCCCATGGTCACGCCGTCGGGGCCGGAGAGCAGATGCCAGAAGGCGATGTCGTCGGAGGCGCGGGCGTTGGCCCCGGCGCAGCCGGACAGCGCTCCCAGACCGCCGAGGGCCCCCAGGGCTCCTGCTCCCTTGAGCAGTGAGCGTCGGTCGACGGCGGGTCCGCCGCGACCGGGGCGTGCGCCCGAGGAGAGCAGCCGAGACCCCGAGGTCCCGGCGCGGGAGGAACCGTGCTTCATTCTGTCCACCTCTTCGTGGTGGGGCGTGGTCGCCGCGGCGGATGCCGCCGACGGTCGTCAGCCCGAAGGACTCGTGTACGTGCCGTGAATTTACATCGTTGCAAAGCAGGCGTCAACGCCGCGCACCGATGAGCCCGGCAGGTACGGTCACGAGGTCGTAACGCTCGGCGTCGACGGCGGCCGTCGCAGTTCCCGGCTCGGCCAGGGCCCCGCCGGGCCGTCCGCGCACGGAGACGCCCCGCGGCACCGCCATCGGGCCGCGGGGCGTGCTCGGAGGTCGCTCAGCCCTTCAGGCCGGAGCCGGTCACCCCCTCGACGATCTGGCGCTGGAAGAACATGTAGAGGACCACCAGCGGCAGCGCCGCGAGGATCGCGCCGGCCTGGATGTCCGCATAGCGGAGGCCGAAGGTGCCCTGCACGGTGGCCAGGCCGACGGGGATCGTCATCAGGTTCGGGTTGGACAGCACGAACAGCGGCAGCAGCAGGTTGTTCCAGGTCCACACGAAGGTCAGGATCGCCACGGCCGCCGTCACCGGCCGTGACAGCGGCATCACGACGGACCAGTAGGTGCGCCAGAGTCCGGCGCCGTCCACTCGGGCGGCCTCCTCGATCTCGCGGGGGATCCCGTCGAAGAACTGCTTGAAGATGAACACCGCGATGACGGACGGCACCTGGGGCAGGATCACGGCCCAGTAGGTGTTCAGCAGCTGCAGCAGTCGCAGCTCCTCGAAGATCGGGACGATGAGCACCTGGCTCGGGATCATCAGCCCGGCGATGATCAGCAGATAGACCGCCGCGCGCCCCGCGAACCGGAGTCGGGACAGCGCGAAGGCCGCCATCGAGGCGAACAGCAGCGTCAGCACCGCCGTGATGACCGACGTCAGCGCGCTCGAGAGGTACCAGTTCCAGATGTCGCCCTGGCGCAGCAGACTCGTGTACGACTCGAGGGTCGGGCTCCAGTTCGTGAGGATCTCCTGCGCGCCCAGCGCGGCGACCCCGTTGGGCGACAGCGATGTCTTGACCGCGAACAGGCTGGGGATCAGCCAGATGATCGCGAAGACGACCAGGACCGTCGTGGAGGCGATCGTGAATCCGCGCCCTCCGCCTCCGGCGTGGACCGCGCGGGCGGGCGCCGCGGCGGAGACGCCCGAACGGCGGCGACGGCGAGTGTCGGTGGCAGTCATGTCAGGAGGCCCTCTCTCGTGCGATGCCGGCTCGCTCGACGATCTGCTGGACGACAGCGATCACGAGGACGATGAGGAACAGGAGCACCGAGGCCGCCGAGGCGGCGCCGATCCGGTTGTCCGTGAAGGCGGTGTCGGTGATCAGGCCGAGGACCACCTGGGTGGAGATCCCCGGTCCGCCGCCGGTCATCAGGTAGACCTGGTCGAAGATCTTCAGGCTGGCGATGATCTGCAGCAGGATCACCAGCGCCGTGGTGCGGCGCAGCAGGGGGATCGTGATCGAGCGGATCTGCTGCCAGGGCGTGGCACCGTCGACGGCCGCCGCCTCGTAGAGCTCGCGGGGGATGTCCTGCAGGCCCGCCAGGTAGAGCACGAAGTTGAAGCCGATCGTCCACCAGATGGTGGCGATCGCGATGCCGATCATCGCGGTGCCCGGGTCGGCGAGCATCCCCGCCCCCGCCGGCAGGCCCAGCAGCTGCGCGGGCAGGGACCACAGGCCGTTCGCCGGGGTGAAGATGAAGACCCAGATCAGGGAGATCGTCGCCGACGGGAGGATGAAGGGGAGGAAGAACGCCAGCCGGAAGAACCACTGCCCGCGAGCGGCACGGTTGGTGAGCACCGCGAAGACGAAGGCGAGGAGCACCAGCGGCGGGACCGTGTACAGCGTGAACTGGAGCGTGTGCCAGAGAGCGGACCAGAAGTCGTCCCGGCTGAACATCTCGAGGTAGTTGTCGAGGCCGGCGAAGGAGCCGAGCCCTGCGTGCACCGTCGAGGTGTTGAAGAAGCTCGCGATGAACATCCACAGGGTGGGGCCGATCATGAAGGCCACGTAGAAGAGCGCGAACGGCGCGATGAAGAGCCACGCCGCGGGCGTGGTGCGACCGGTGCGACCTCGGCGGCGGACTCCGGTGGTCGCGGCCGCGGCGCGGGGATCGACACGAGACGTCGTCGTCATGGTGGACCTTCCGGATCAGAGGGGGCTCGGCGTCGAGGTGTAGATCTGGAGCTGGTCCCTGATCGCCTGCAGAGCCTGCTCCGGGGTGAGGACCCCCTGCTGGACGAGGCCGAGCTGGGCCCCCACCGTGTCCTCGAAGGTGGATCCCGACCCCCCGTACCACGCGGCGTCGTCGTAGACGGCGTGGTCCGCGGCCGCGGCGTAGTGGCGCTGCGGCTCCAGCGACTGGAACTCCTCGCTCTCGAAGGTCGGCAGGTAGGCGGGCACGTGACCGCCCTCCGCCCACGTCATGCTCTGCTCCAGCATCACCTTGATGAACTGCATGGCGAGCCGGCGCTCCTCGGCCGAGCGATCCTTGCGGGGCAGGATGAAGGTGTGGGAGTCGGCCTGGACGGCCGGCTGGTCGTAGAGCTGCGGGATCGGCGCCATGCCGAAGTCCAGCCCCTCGATCGACTGCGCGGTGGAGATCTCCCACTCCCCCTGGAGATAGAAGCCGGAGCTCCCGGTGAACATCTCCGTCTGCGAGGTGGCGTAGTCGAGGCCCTGATTGAGCCACCCCTTGTCGACCCAGCTCCGGACCCTCTCCATGACCTCGAGGAAGGCCTCCTCGTCGACGCTGATGGTCGCGCCGTCGTCGGAGAGGAAGGGAGTGGCATCGGAGATCTGGTTGTACAGGGTCCAGAAGAAGCGCCACGGGGTGGAGGTCTCGGAGACGTTCGCGACGGTGATCGCGAGCCCGCCGGTGACGGCGCTCAGCTCCTCGAGGGCGGCCTCGAAGGCGTCCATGCCGGTGAGATCGACGAGGAGGCCGTCGGCGTCGAGCAGGCCGGCCGGTTCGCACACCTCACGGTTGTAGAAGAGCGTGAAGGGGTGCGTGTCCAGGGGGATCGCGATGTTCTGACTGTCGGTCACCTGCGTCTCCCAGGCCTGCGCGGCGAAATCGCTGCTCGACAGCCCCACCCCGGCGAGGTCCTCCTCGGTGATGGGGTCCAGGATCCCGCCGTCCCACAGCGGCTTCGCCCGGGTGAGGTGAGCGACCGCCACGTCGGGCGGCTGGTTGCCGACCGTGGCGAGGGTCAGCTTCGAGTAGTAGGGATTTCCCCAGGTCAGCGTGGTCGCCTGCAGGGAGTCCGCCCCGTACTGATCGCGGTACCCCTGCTGCATGTCCTGCATGCGCACGCCGTCGCCGCCGCCGAACAGGTTCCAGTACACGACCGTCCCCGGAGCGAGGTCGGCCCCCAGCAGACCGGCCGCCAACGGGGTGGAGCATCCCGCCAGGGACAGGGCGGAGGCCCCGAGGGCTCCGGCACCGAGCAGCCCGCGACGACTGACCTGCGTCGCCGACCGCCGACGGGCGGGATCCACCGAGCGCTTGGTCATCTCGACTCTCCTTCGGTCAACGGAGACTGCGGAGCCGACCTGCCCGGAGCGGACCACCCGGTCCTCACCATGGTGCGGGCCGACCCGGCGAACCGGTCACGCGGGGTCCGCGTCCACGGAGCACCGCCCTCGGGCACCAGCACGTCGACTGTGGCGTGCATCACAGAGGTTACATCGTTGCAGGCGTCGGGACAACGTCCGCGCCCGCTTCCGCGAGTCCCCGGCGGTCTCCCCGGGGGCGCGGAGCGCAGCCGCGCACGCCGTGCCCCCCGGCGGCGCAGGGCGCGACCGCGGCGCGGCGAGGTCCCGCGCGGTCCCTCAGCTGCTCGCCGAGGCGCGCTTCTTGTTCCAGACGTCGAAGGCGACGGCCAACACCAGCACCACACCGCGGACCACCGACTGGGTGGACTGGTCGATGCCCATGATCTGCATGCCGTTGGACATCACGGCCATGATCAGGCCGCCGATGATGGCGCCCTGCACCTTTCCGATGCCGCCGGTCACGGCCGCGCCGCCGATGAAGGCCGCGGCGATGGCGTCCAGCTCGAACATGTTGCCGGCACCGGGCTGGGCGCTGTTGGAGCGGGCGGAGTAGACGATGCCCGCGACCGCGGAGAGAACGCCCATGTTGATGAACAGCAGCATGTTCACCCGGCGCGTCTTCACGCCCGAGAGCTGTGCCGCCTGCAGATTGCCGCCCATGGCGTAGACGTGCCGACCGAAGATGGTGCGCTGGCTGATGAAGCCGTAGATGAGGATCAGCGCGGCCAGCAGGATCAGCACCACGGGCAGGCCGCGCGCGTGGGCGAGCTGCCAGGCGAAGGCCATGACGACGGCAGCGATGAGGAGGTTCTTCAGCCAGAACAGCCACTGCGCCTCGACCTGCTGCTGGTACTTCAGCTTCGCGAGGCGGCCGCGGTACTGCTGGATCACGAAGACCACGATCAGCGCGGCCGCCAGGAACAGGGTGAAGGCGTCGTACCCGTACCCGCCCAGCAGCCCGTTGAGGAAGCCGCCGGAGATGTACTGGTACTCCGGCGGGAAGGGCGAGAGGGAGACGTTGCCCAGCACCTGCATCGTCAGGCCGCGGAAGATGAGCATGCCCGCGAGGGTGACGATGAAGGCGGGGATGCCCACGAAGGCCACCCAGAACCCCTGCCACAGCCCCACCAGCACCCCGGTGCCGAGGGCCGCCAGCACGCCGAGCCACCAGGGCAGGCCGTTCCCGATCACCACCACCGCCGCGACCGCGCCGGTCAGCGCGACCACCGAGCCCACGGACAGGTCGATGTGCCCGCCCACGATGATCAGCACCATCCCGATCGCGAGGATGAGGATGTAGGAGTACTGCAGCACCAGGTTGGTGAGGTTGCCCGGGCTCAGCAGGGCCCCGCCGGTGAGGATCGTGAACAGCAGCACGATCGCGACGAAGGCGATGTAGATCCCGCTCTGACGCAGATTCCGCGTCAGGAGCTCCTTGATGTCGGAGGTTCCGGCCATCAGGCACTCACTCCCTTTCCCTGGTCATGAGCTCCATGAGGCGCTCCTGGGTGGCGTCCCGGGCGGGGACCTCTCCGGTGATCCGCCCGACGGACAGTGTGTAGATGCGATCGGCGAGCCCCATGACCTCGGGCAGCTCCGAGGAGATGACGATGATCGCCTTGCCCGCCTCGGCGAGCTCGTTGATGATCGAGTAGATCTCGAACTTCGCGCCGACGTCGACGCCGCGGGTGGGCTCGTCCAGGATCAGCACCTCGGGCTCGGTGAAGAGCCACTTGCTGAGCACCACCTTCTGCTGGTTGCCCCCGGACAGCTTCCCCACCAGGGACATCACCGTGGGCGTCTTGATGTTCAACGAGGAGCGGTAGCGCTCGGCGACCGCTATCTCCTCGTTGCCGTCGATCCAGGGGCCGGTGGTCACCTTCCGCAGCGCAGCGGCGGTGACATTGGTGCGGATGTCCTGGATGAGGTTCAGACCGTACTGCTTGCGGTCCTCGGAGACGTAGGCGAGGCCGTGCGCGATCGCCTCGGCGACGCTGCGCAGCTGGACCGGCTTCCCGTGCATCGAGACGGTCCCGGTGATGTCCCGGCCGTAGGACCGGCCGAAGACGCTCCTGGCCAGCTCGGTGCGACCGGCGCCCATCAGCCCCGCGATGCCGACCACCTCCCCGGCGCGCACGTGCAGCGAGGCGCCGTCCACGACCACCCGGTCCTGCTGGGTGGGATGGCCGACGTGCCAGTCCTCGATCCGCAGGATCTCCTCGCCGATCTCGGCGTCCCGCTCGGGATAGAGGTGCTCGATGTCGCGGCCCACCATGCCGCGGATGAGGCGGGGGATGAGGGCGGGGCGCTCCGGCTCGGGCACGTGCATGTCGATCGTCTCGATGGTCGAGCCGTCGCGGATGATCGTGGTGGAGTCCGCGACCTCGACGATCTCCCCCAGCTTGTGGGAGATGATGATGCAGGTCACGCCCTCGTCGCGCAGTCCGCGGATGAGTCCCAGCAGGTGCTCGGAGTCGTCGTCGTTCAGCGCGGCGGTGGGCTCGTCGAGGATCAGCAGGCTCACGTCCTTCGAGAGCGCCTTGGCGATCTCGACCAGCTGCTGCTTGCCCACGCCGAGGTGGTCGACGGGGGTCACCGGATTCTCGTCCAGCCCCACGCGCGCCAGCAGCTCGGCGGCGCGGGCGTTGGTCTCGTGCCAGCTGATGATCCCGGCCCTGGACCGCTCGTTGCCCAGGAAGATGTTCTCCGCGACGGAGAGGTAGGGCACCAGGGCGAGCTCCTGGTGGATGATCACGATCCCCTCGGCCTCGGAGTCGTTGACGGTCGCGAAGCTCATCGGGCGGCCGCGGAAGTGGATCTCCCCCTCGTAGGTGCCGGCCGGCTCCACGCCGGAGAGCACCTTCATCAGCGTCGACTTGCCGGCGCCGTTCTCCCCGCAGATCGCGTGGATCTCCCCCTCGCGCACCCTGAGGGACACGTCCTTCAGGGCGGTGACGCCGGGGAACCGCTTGGTGATCGACCTCATCTCGAGGATGTCATCGTGCACGTGGACCCTCCTGCTCCGGGTGGGCGCCCCCGGCGCACCGCGGTGCGCCGGGACCGCCCGGGGACGTGATCGCGGACCCGCTCAGAGCTGGCCGGACTCGACCTGCTCGGCGGTGTAGTAGCCGGAGTCGACCATGACCTCCTCGTAGTTCTCCTGCAGGACCATCTGGACCTCGAGCAGGTAGGACGGCACCACCTTCACCCCGTTCTCGTAGGTCTCGGTGTCATTGGCCTCCGGCTCCTCGCCCTGCAGGTACGCCTCCGTGGCGATGATCGCCTGCTCCGCGAGGTCGCGGGTGTCCTTGAAGATCGTGGAGCTCTGGACCCCGTCGGCGATCAGCTTGATCGAGGCGATCTCCGCATCCTGTCCGGTCACCACCGGCAGGCCCTCCTCGATCGTCGGGCCGAGCCCGGCGTTCTGCAGAGCGTTGATGATGCCGCGCGAGAGCGGATCGGCCGGGGCGAGCACGCCGTCGAGCTCCTCGCCGCCGTTGTAGTGCGTGGTCAGCAGGTTCTCCATGCGCTTCTGGGCGGTCTCCTGCTCCCAGCGCTGGGTGGCGGCCTGCTCGATGTCCATCTGCTCCGAGGGCACGGCGAGGGTGCCGTCGTCGAAGTAGGGCTGCAGGGTGTCGATCGCCCCCTCCCAGAAGAGGTGGGCGTTGTTGTCGTCGAGCGAGCCGGCGAACAGCTCGATGTTCAGCGGCCCCTCGGGGGCGTCCCCGGCGGGCTCGAAGGAGTCGTCGACCAGGCCCAGGCCGTAGAGCAGGGAGTTCGCCTGGTTGACGCCCACCTCGTAGTTGTCGAAGGTGACGTAGAAGTCGACGTTCTCGCTGTCGGTGAGCAGACGGTCGTAGGCGATCACCGGGATGCCGGCCGCCGCGGCGGCGTCCAGCTGCGAGGACAGCGAGGCGCCGTCGATCGAGGCGATGAGCAGGGCTGCGACGCCCGAGGTGATCATCTGGTCGATCTGCTGCTGCTGGGTGGGGATGTCGTCCTCGGCGTACTGCATGTCGACCGTGTAGCCGAGGTCCTCGAGGCCGGCCTTGATGTTCTCGCCGTCCTTGACCCAGCGCTCGTAGGTCTGCGTCGGCATGGCGACGCCGACGGTGAGCTCGCTGGGATCGGCCTCGGGGTCGGGGCCGCCGGACCCGGCGCCCTCGCCGCCGCAGGCGGCCAGTCCGAGCGCGGCCGCGCCGGCCGTCGCTCCCAGCATGAAGCTTCTCCGATTGTGCATGGGGTCTCCTCCTCGACATCTCCGTCTGCGACCTGCTGTGCGCGGGCGTCCTGTGCGGAGGCCCGCGGCCGTCCCCGGGGCGCGCCACGATGCGGAGCGGGGAGCCGGCACGGTGCTGACGGTACGCCTCGTGCTCGGGTGTTCGTCCTCGACTGTGCCGTCATCTCCGGAGCCGCGACGCCGACCGTGGCGCGGGGCACCGGATGATAACGTTCACAGTGAAGCAGACGCGAGGACGAGCGTCGCGGAGGCCGGGGTCACAAGTCGGCAACGTGCTCCGCCGGCCCGGCCGCGACTGCTCCTGACCTGCCCAGCCGGCCGCACTCCCGGTCGCGGCGACGCGCCCGCGGTCGGCACGCCGGCCCGAGAGTCGCCGGGTTCCCGTCGGGCCGCCGCCCGCCGGATCGCGGCCCGTCGGCCGACCGTCCGCCCGCCTGTCGCCGTCGGCCCCGGGTCCGACGCCCCCGCCGATGCGACGGAAGGATTGAGCATGGAGACCGCACCGCGCCGCCCCTCGATGGCCGATGTCGCCGCCCGAGCGGGTGTCTCCTACCAGACCGTCTCGCGGGTGCTCAACGAGCCGGACATCGTGCGCCCGGCGACCCGGGACCGGGTGCTCGCCGCCATCGCCGAGCTCGGCTACACCCCCAATCGCGCCGCCCGGGCCCTGAAGACCACCCGGTCCTCGCTGATCGGCGTGCTCACCGACGGCTCCTCCCTGTTCGGGCCCGCGGAGACCACCACCGCGATCGAGACCGCGGCCCGGGAGGCCGGGTACTCCGTGCTGCTGACCACCGTGGGCCCCGACGATCCCGGCGGCCGGGCCGTGGGCGCCGAGCTGCGGGGCGCCGGAGCGGACGGCATCCTCGTCGTCGCCGCGCATGAGGCGATGATCCCGGCCGTGGCGGCCTCGGCCCGCTCCACCCCCGTCCTCGCCGTCTCCGCGCTGCCGCCGCGCGTGCCGGGCGTCGAGACGATCGGCGTGGACCAGCAGCGGGGCGCCCGCGAGGTCGTCGAGCACCTCACGCGCACGGGCGCCCGCTCGGTGGTCCACGCGGCCGGTCCGGCGGACTGGTTCGACGCCCGGGCGCGCCGCGACGGCTTCGAGCAGGCCCTCGAGGAGCACGGGATCGACGGGGAGGTGGTGGGCCCGGGCGACTGGACCCCGCGCTCGGGCCATGACCTCGCCGATCAGCTGGTGCGGCGCGGCCTGCCCGATGCGATCTTCGCCGCCAACGACATGATGGCGATCGGCGTCCTGCACGCGCTGCACGCCCACGGCCTGCGCATCCCCGAGGACGTGGCCGTGGTGGGTTTCGACAACACCCTCGGCGCGGAGTTCCTGGTCCCCTCGCTGACCACGGTCGCCCAGCCCTTCGCCGAGCTGGGTCGCACGGCGCTCGAACGCCTGGTCCACCTGCTCGAGGGGACCCCCGTCCCCGCCGACGCCCCGCGCACCCTCCCCCCGCGCCTGGTCACTCGCCGCTCCACGCTCCCGGAGCGCCCCCGCTGAGCCCCGCGGCGTCGGCATCCGTCCCGCCGACCCCCGAATGTGAACGTTGACATCGCGTGTCCGGCCTGATGGGATGACCCCATGACGCACGATGCCGTGTCCTCTGCCGACACCACCCCCACGCCCGGACCCACCGACGGAGCCGCCGTCCTCACCGCCGGCCGCGCCCACCTGGGCATCGAGCTGGGCTCGACCCGCATCAAGGCCGCCCTGGTCGACGATGCCGGCGCCGTGCTCGGCACCGGCTCCCACACCTGGGAGAACGAGCTGGTCGAGGACAGCTGGACCTACTCGCTGGACGCCGTGTGGGGCGGGATCCGCGCGAGCTACGCCGATCTCGCGCGTGGGGTGCGCGCCCGCCACGGCGTCGAGCTGACGCGGATCGCAAGCCTCGGGATCTCCGCGATGATGCACGGCTACCTGCCCTTCGACGCCGCCGGCGAGCAGCTGGCGCCCTTCCGCACCTGGCGGAACACCTACACCTCCGAGGCCTCGGCCCTGCTCAGCCGCACCTTCGCGCTGAACATCCCGCTGCGCTGGAGCGTCTCGCACCTGCTCCATGCGATCCACGGCGGCGAGGAGCACGTCCGGCGCCTCGACTTCCTGACCACCCTCGCCGGCTACGTGCACTGGCAGCTCACCGGGGCCAAGGTGCTCGGCGTCGGCGACGCCAGCGGCATGTTCCCCATCGCCGCCTCGGGCGACGCCTACGACGCCGAGCTGCTCGAGCGCTTCGCGGCCCTCGACGGCGTCGCCGACCTGCCGTGGACTCTTGCGGACATCCTCCCCGCCGTGCGCCGTGCCGGCGAGGACGCCGGCTCGCTGACGGCCGAGGGCGCCGCGCGGCTGGACCCCACCGGGGCCCTGCAGCCGGGCGCGATCGCCGCCCCGCCCGAGGGCGATGCCGGCACCGGCATGGTCGCCACCCACGCCGTCGGCCCCCGCACCGGCAACGTCTCCGCAGGCACGAGCGCCTTCGCGATGGTCGTCCTGGAGCGCCCGCTGTCCGGCCCGCGCGAGGAGATCGACCTGGTCACCACCCCCTCCGGGGACCCGGTGGCGATGATCCACACCAACAACTGCACCACCGACCTCGACGCCTGGCTGGGCCTCTTCGCCCGCTTCGCCGAGCTCCTGGGCCGCCCGGTGGACGCCGAGGAGCTCTACGGCACGCTGCTGGGCGCCGGGGCCGAGGGCGAGGCCGATGCCGGCGGGGTGCTCAGTTACAACTACGTCTCCGGCGAGCACCAGACGGGCGTGCCCTCGGGCCGTCCGCTGCTGGTGCGCGAGCAGAGCGCCCGCTTCACGCTCGAGAACTTCATGCGCGCCCAGCTCTACGGCGCCTTCGGGGCGCTCGCGGTGGGCATGGAGGCCCTGCTCACCGACGAGGGCGTCCAGCTCGACGTCATGTACGCCCACGGCGGCATCTTCCGCACCCGGGGCGTCGCCCAGCAGGTGCTCGCCGATGCGCTCGCCACCCCGGTCGCCCTCGGCGGGTCCGCCGGCGAGGGCGGTTCCTGGGGCATGGCGCTGCTGGCCGCCTACGCCGCCCGCACCGCCGCGGCCGAGGAGGGCGCCGGTCCCTCACTCAGCACCTTCCTGGCCGAGCAGATCTTCGCCGGCGAGGAGCTCCTCACCGTGCATCCCACCGAGGCCGGCATGGCCGGGCACGCCCACTGGCTCTCCGGCTACCGCGCCGGCCTGCCGGTGGAGCGCCTGGCCGGCGAGGTGCTCGACTGACCCTCCGCCGCACCGCCCCCTGACTCTCGATCACCCGCCAAGGAGCCCCCATGACCCTCTCCCTCGCCTCCCTCCCTCAGGCCACCCAGGACGCGGTCGCCGCCACCCGCGAGCGCGTCGCGGCCCTGCACGCGGAGCTGCCCCGCAACGGCCTCGTGGTCTGGACCGCCGGCAACGTCTCCGAGCGCGTGCCCGCCACGGACCCGGACGTGCCCGGCCTGCTGGTGATCAAGCCCTCCGGCGTCTCCTACGACGAGCTCAGCGCCTCCGTCATGGTGGTCTGCACCCTGGACGGGCAGAAGATCGACGACGGCACCCCGGACTCCCTGACCCCCTCCTCGGACACCGCCGCCCACGCTTACGTGTACGAGCACATGGACGAGGTGGGCGGCGTGGTCCACACCCACTCCACCTACGCGACCGCCTGGGCCGCGCGCGGTGAGGAGATCCCCTGCGTGCTGACGATGATGGCCGACGAGTTCGGCGGCCCGATCCCCATCGGCCCCTTCGCGATCATCGGCGACGACTCGATCGGCCGCGGCATCGTGGAGACCCTGCGCGGCTCCCGCTCGCGCGCCGTGCTGATGCAGAACCACGGCCCCTTCACCATCG
Source organism: Brachybacterium sp. YJGR34 (assembly GCF_003347015.1). Classification (GTDB taxonomy): domain Bacteria; phylum Actinomycetota; class Actinomycetes; order Actinomycetales; family Dermabacteraceae; genus Brachybacterium. The sequence goes on along the minus strand of NZ_PNFB01000017.1, from coordinate 39,032 downwards.
GCAAGGACGCGAAGGACGCGGTCAAGGCCGCGGTCATGGCCGAGGAGGTCGCCCGGACGGTGCACATCTCCCGCCAGCTCGGCGAGCCGCTGCCGATCGAGCAGACGCACGTCGACGCCCTCTTCGACCGCTACCAGAACGTGTACGGCCAGGGCGAGGAGGCCGCGACCGCCTGAGGACGGCTCCCCGCCCTCGAGCACCGCACGGCCCCGGCGTCCTCGCCGGGGCCGTGGTCGTCCGCGGCCCGGGGAGAGATCCCCGGCATCCGCCCGGGCGATCTCATGACCTGCGCGACGAGCGCGGCATGTGGCATGAATCACCCGAAAAGGTTGAATCCCGCACCGCCGCGGCGCAGAGTAGGGAGGACATCCGACGCCAAGAGAACGGAGCGACATGAGCGCCCCCGAGAACCCCGACGCGGGTGGCGGCACTCCTCCCGAGCACGCCGCATCGTCCTGGCCCGAGGACCTCCCCGAGACCGTCCACCTCCCCCGGGCCCTGCAGATCGCCGAGGACGACACCGACGAGCAGATCACCGAGAAGCTGCGCCGACAGGGGGCGCGGATCGGCCGGGGCACCATCGCCCCCGCGGTCTTCTGGCCCTCCCTCGCGATCATCTTCGCCGTGGCGATGCTGTCCGTGCTCTTCCCCCAGAGCTCCAGCGAGGTCATCACCGGCATCCAGAGCTGGATCGTCGCGGACTTCGGCTGGTACTACATGCTGGTGATCGGGATCTTCGTCGTCTTCTCGATCATCCTCGCCCTCTCCCGCTTCGGGACCGTGCGCCTGGGTCGCGACGACGACCGGCCCGAGTTCGGGCTCTTCTCCTGGTTCGCGATGCTCTTCAGCGCCGGCATGGGCGTGGGCCTCGTGTTCTACGGCGTCGCCGAGCCGCTCGGCTACACCACCGGCAATCCCAAGCCCGGCTGGGACGGCGAGGGCGTGGAGCTCTCCGGCCTCGCGATGGCGCAGACCTTCATGCACTGGGGCCTGCACCCCTGGGCCTGCTACGCCGTGATCGGCCTGGCGCTCGCCTATGCGGTGCACCGCCGCGGCCGCCCCGTCTCCATCCGCTGGGCCCTCGAGCCGATCTTCGGCGAGCGCGTCAAGGGCTGGATCGGCGACGTGATCGACATCCTCGCGATCTTCGGCACCGTCTTCGGCATCGCCACCTCGCTGGGCCTGGGCGTCCAGCAGATCGCCGCCGGCATGGAGTCCATCGGGCTCGTCGGCTCCGTGGACAACACCCTGCTGGTCATCCTCATCACGGTCATCACCTTCCTGGCCACCTTCTCGGTGATGAGCGGCCTCGGCGCCGGCATCAAGTGGCTCTCGAACATCAACCTCTCCCTCGCCGGGCTCCTGATGATCGTCGCGCTGGTCTTCGGGCCCACGGTCTTCATCGCCCAGAACTTCGTCGAGTCCCTCGGCGTCTACTTCGCCAACGTCTTCGAGATGACCCTGGACGTCGGCGCCTACCAGCGCACCCCGGAGTCCCAGGAGTGGTTCAGCGCGAACACCCTGTTCTACTGGGGCTGGTGGATCTCCTGGGCGCCCTTCGTGGGCGTGTTCATCTCGCGGATCTCCAAGGGCCGCACCGTGCGCGAGTTCATCGCCGGCGTGCTCCTGGTGCCCTCGGTCCTGGGCATGATCTGGTTCTCGGTCTGGGGCGGCAACGGCCTGTTCCGCCAGTGGTTCGGCGCCGGCGACCTCGGCGACATCACGGCCGAGGAGTCCATGTTCCGGATCCTCGAGACGTTCCCGCTGGGCAGCGTGCTCTCGGTCCTCGGCATCATCATCGTGGCGATCTTCTTCATCACCTCCTCGGACTCCGGCTCGCTCGTGGTGGACATGCTCGCCTCCGGCGGGCACCCGAACCCGCCCACCTGGTCCCGCGTGGTCTGGGCGGTGCTCGAGGGCTTCCTCGCCATCGCGCTCCTGCTCTCCGGCGGCCTGACCTCCCTGCAGGCCGGATCGTTGGCCACCGCACTGCCCTTCAGCGTGATCCTGCTGCTGATGTGCGTGGCCCTGGTGAAGGCGCTCTCGCTCGACGCGGCGGTGCGCACCGAGAAGGATCGCCTGGACCGGCTCGAGAAGGTCACCGCGCACGTGACCGGGGAGCTCCAGGCCTCGCTCTCCGAGAGCGGGGAGCTCGAATCCTTCGTGGACGACCGGATCGACTACCGCCTCTCCCGGACCCGAGGGGCCTTCGGTCGCCCGCGCGGAGGGGCGTCCGGCAAGGGCTCCCACCGGTCCGGGGCTGCTGAGCCTCCCGACTGATCGGGACCACCTCCACCAACCACGACATCGCCGAGCGGCGGGTCGCGGGCCGTGCCGTCCAGCGCGGCACCCGCGGCCCGCCGCTCGGCGTCGTGCCGCCTCGGCGACAGCGCTTGACACCCCTCCATGTGAACGTTCACAATGTAGTGGTCGTCGACGGAGCGGTCAGCTCCGCCGCCCCCCCATGACTGAAGGAGTCACCGTGGACAACCCCTTCGCCGCGCGCGAGATCTGGTTCCTCACCGGCAGCCAGGGCCTCTACGGCCCCGAGACCCTCGACCAGGTCGCCGAGCAGTCCCGCGTCATCGCCGAGACCCTCGACGCCGCCGGCCCCGTCCCCGTGAAGATCGTCTGGAAGCCGGTCCTCACCGACCGCGACGCGATCCGCGAGATCGCCCTGGCCGCCAACGCGGACCCGGCCTGCGTGGGCGTCATCGCCTGGATGCACACCTTCTCCCCCGCGAAGATGTGGATCCAGGGCCTGGACGCGCTGCGCACCCCGCTGCTGCACCTGCACACGCAGGCCAATGTCGAGCTGCCCTGGGCGAGCATCGACATGGACTTCATGAACCTGAACCAGGCCGCCCACGGCGACCGCGAGTTCGGCTACATCGCCACCCGCCTGGGCGTGAACCGCAAGACCGTGGTGGGCCACGTGAGCGAGGTCGGCGTGCAGGAGAAGGTGGGCCGCTGGGCCCGCGCCGCCACCGGCTGGGCGGAGATGCACTCCCTGAAGCTCGCCCGCTTCGGCGACAACATGCGGGGCGTCGCCGTCACCGAGGGCGACAAGACCGAGGCGGAGCTGCGCCTGGGCGTCAGCGTCAACACCTGGGGCGTCAACGACCTGGTGGAGGTCGTCGACGCGGTCGAGGACTCCGCGATCGACGCCCTGGTCGCCGAGTACGAGGAGCTCTACGACGTCGTCCCCGAGCTGCGCACGGGCGGCGAGCGCCACGAGTCGCTGCGCTACGGCGCCCGTCAGGAGCTGGGCCTGCGCGCCTTCCTCGAGCAGGGCGGCTTCGGCGCCTTCACCACGAACTTCGAGGACCTCGGCGGGCTGAAGCAGCTGCCGGGCCTGGCCGTCCAGCGCCTCATGGCCGACGGCTACGGCTTCGGCGCCGAGGGCGACTGGAAGACCGCGATCCTGGTGCGGGTGGCCGCGGTGATGGGCTACGGCCTGCCCGGCGGCGCCTCCCTCATGGAGGACTACACCTACGAGCTCACCCCGGGCCGGGAGAAGATCCTCGGCGCCCACATGCTCGAGGTCTCCCCCTCGCTGACCACGTCCCGGGCCTCGCTCGAGATCCACCCGCTGGGCATCGGCGACCGCGAGGACCCGGTGCGCCTGAAGTTCTCCGCGGATCCCGGGCCCGCCGTGGTGGTGGCCATGAGCGACCTGCGCGAGCGCTTCCGCCTCATCGCCAACGTGGTCGAGGTCGTCGAGCCCGATGCGGAGCTGCCCAACCTCCCCGTCGCGAGCGCCGTCTGGGAGCCCGCTCCCGATTTCGCGACCTCCGCCGAGTGCTGGCTGACCGCGGGCGCCGCCCACCACACCGTGATGAGCAACGCCGTGGACCTCGAGGTGTGGCAGGACCTCGCCCAGATCGGCGACCTCGAGCTCGCCGTCATCGACGAGCAGACCACGGTGCGCTCCTTCGCCCAGGAGCTGCGCACCAATCAGGTCTTCTACCGCCTCGGCCAGGGCTTCTGAGCCCCACGCCCGCACGCCGGGGCGGCCGCCTCCGGCGCGCCCCGACCCGCGGTCCCGCCGCGTCGCTCCTCGGCCCCTGCGCCGACGGGTGACGCGGCGGGCCCGTCGGCGGCGCGGCGCCCGATGACCCGCCGCCGCGCCGCTCGACGCTCGACGGGATACCGTCCGACGGCCCGAGGCCGCAGCGATGCCGCCCGTCGGCCCGGCGCCGCCGCCGAGCACGCCCACGATCCCGACCCCCGAACGATGACGAGGTGGAGCGCATGCCCTCCCCCAGCCCTGCCCCCGAGCCCCTCCTCGCGCGCCCCGGCCTCAGCTGGTCCGGCACCGTCGACTACGGGCCGGGCCCCCTGCATGCGCCGCGCACCCTCGAGGAGCTGCAGCGGATCGTGGCCGGCGCCCGGCGCATCCGGGCGCTCGGGACCCGCCACTCGTTCTCGCGCGTGGCGGCCTCGGAGGCGGACCTCGTGACCCTGGGCGAGCTGCCCGAGGAGATCGAGGTCGACTCCGCCGCGCGCACCGTGCGGGTGGCGGCGGGCGTCCGCTACGGCACCCTCGCCCTCGAGCTGGCCCGGCACGGCCTGGCGCTGGCCAACACCGGCTCGCTGCCCCACATCTCGGTCGCGGGTGCGAGCGCCACGGGAACCCACGGCTCGGGGGACCGTCAGCAGGCCCTCGCCGCCTCGGTGCGCGCCCTCGACCTGGTCACCGCCGGCGGCGACATCGTCTCCCTGGATCGCGAGGGGGACGCGGAGGTGTTCGGCGGGGCGGTGCTCGCGCTCGGCGCGCTGGGCGTCGCCACCCACCTGACCCTCGACGTGGTGCCCGCCTTCGAGGTGCGCCAGCGCGTCTACCTCGAGCTCCCCGCGGAGCAGTTCGGCGGCGCGGGCCTGGACGCGGTGCTCGCGGGCGCCTACAGCGTGAGCGTCTTCCACCACTGGGACGGCACCGGCGCCCAGATCTGGGCCAAGCAGGCCGTGGTGGCCGGCGACCCCGCCGAACGCACCGCCGCCGCGGACGCCGCCGGTCCGGTCGGCCTGCCGACGGATCCCCGCTCCGCCTTCCCGGAGCTCTGGCACGGGGCACGCCGGGCGGACGCAGCGGTCCATCCGCTGCCCGGCCTGCCCGGCGACCTCTGCACCGACCAGACCGGCACGCCCGGCCCCTCGCACGAGCGCCTGCCCCACTTCCGCCTCGAGTTCACGCCCTCCAGCGGCGAGGAGATCCAGAGCGAGTACTACGTCCCGCGCGCGCAGATCGCCGAGGCCCTCGCCGCCGTGATGCCGCTGGGCGATCGGATCCGCCCGCTGCTGCACGCCTCCGAGGTGCGCACCGTCGCCGCGGACGAGCTGTGGCTCTCCCCCGCCCACGGCCGCGACAGCGCTCTGGTCCACTTCACCTGGAAGCGGCGGCCCGCCGAGGTCGAGGCCCTGCTGCCGGAGATCGAGGCCGCGCTCGCGCCCTTCTCCCCGCGACCGCACTGGGGCAAGGTCTTCACCCTCGACCCCGGGACGGTCCGCGCGCACTACCCGCGGCTCGAGGACTTCCGGTCGCTGCGCGATCGTCTCGACCCCACCCGCACTTTCGCCAACGCCTATGTCGACCGATACCTCGGAGTGTGACCCCATGACCCCGACGCCGCGCCCGCCGATGGGCTGGAACAGCTGGGACAGCTACGGCACCACCGTCACCGAGGAGGAGGTGCTCGCCAACGCGCGCTTCCTCGCCGAGCACCTCGCGCCGCTGGGCTGGGACACCGTGGTCATCGACATCGACTGGTCGGACCCCTCGGCCCGCTCCCACGGCTACAACGAGGACGCCCCGCTGACGATGGACGAGCACGGCCGCCTGGTCCCCGACCCCGGACGCTTCCCCAGCGCCGCGGGCGGCGCCGGCTTCGCCCCCCTCGCGGAGCAGATCCACGCCCTGGGGCTGAAGCTCGGGATCCACGTGATGCGCGGGATCCCGCGGCGCGCCGTCGCGGCGAACACCCCGATCCTGGGCAGCACGCTGCACGCGGCGGACATCGCGGACGCGACGAACGTGTGCGAGTGGAACCCGGACATGCTGGGCATCGACCACACGGTTCCCGGGGCGAGCGCCTACTACGACGCGGTCCTGGCGCTGTACGCGCAGTGGGGCGTGGACTTCCTCAAGGTCGACGACATGCTGTGGCCGTACCAGGCCGCGGAGATCGAGGACTTCTCCCGCGCGATCGCGGACTGCGGCCGGCCGATGCAGCTGAGCCTCTCCCCCGGTCGTGACCTCTCCCTGACCCGCCTGGACCATCTGCGCGAGCACGCCACCATGTGGCGGATCTGCGACGACCTGTGGGACCGGTGGACCGACGTCGAGGCGAACTTCTCCCGCTTCGCCCGCTGGGCCCCGCACGCCGGGTCCGAGGGCTGGCCCGACGGCGACATGCTCCCGCTGGGCCGGATCGGCCTGCGCGCCGAGCGCGGCGAGCCCCGCGACGACCTGCTCACCCCGGCCGAGCGCGTCACCCTCATGTCGTTGTGGGTGATCGCCCGCTCCCCGCTCATGGTGGGCGGGGACCTGCCCAGCTCCGATCCCGCCACCATCGCCCTGCTGCAGAACCCGGACGTCCTCGCCGTCCACGCCTCCTCGACGGGCAACCGGGAGGTGTTCCGCGAGGATCCGCTGATCTTGTGGACGGCCGACGGTCCGCGCGGCGAGCAGTACGTCGCGGCCTTCAACGTGGGCGAGCAGGAGCTGGCCGTCGCGCTGGACAGCCAGGACGTGGGCCTGCCCGCGCGGATCGAGGGCTCGGTGACGGAGCTGTGGAGCGGGCGGGCCGTGCCGGTGCGCGCCGTGTCCGAGCAGTCCGACGCCGCCCGCGGCGTGGCGCCCGGCTCGAGCGCGCTGGACGTGTCCATCCCGTCCCACGGGGCGGTGCTGCTGCGGGTGGAGCCGGCGGGGGCGTGAGCCTCCCGGCCAGAGCCGCGGAGGCACGCCCCGTGGGCCCGAGGGATCCCTCGGGCCGGCTCGCCCTCGGAGCCGGCGCGAAGGGCAGGGGCCTCTGCCCGCTGGTGGACCCGACCGGACCCGACCGGACCCGCCCTCCGGGGAGATCATTGCGATCACCGTCGAAATATGGACAGCCTCGGCGTATATCGGCCTGCTTGTCCGTATTCCGCCTCTGATCGTCATCGCACCGGGGCAGACCGATGCCCTCCCGCCGCGATGCCCTCACAGCGCCAGCAGCGCGATGCCCCCGCAGACCACCGCGGCCGCGGCGAGCCGGCGCCGTGGCCGTCCCTCGTGCAGCACGAGCGCGCCGAACAGGCTCACCAGCACCACGCTGACCTCCCGCAGCGGAGCGACGAGTGCGACCGGCGCGATCCGCACCGCCTCGAGCACGAGGATGTAGGCCAGCGGCGAGAGCACCCCGAAGGCGAGGATCCGCGACCACTGGGCACGTCCCAGATCGAGGGTCTCCGGCCACCGCCCGCGCAGGACGAGCGCGTAGGCGGGGACCTGCACGGCCGTGGTCCCCACCATGAAGGCAACGGGCGAGAGGCCGAACGCCCGCACGCTGTGCGCGTCCCAGATCGTGTACGCCGCGATGGCGACGCCCGTGAGCAGGCCGAAGACCACTCCGGGGTCGATCCGGCGGCGTCGCGGGCCGCCCGCGGCTCCCGCTCGCGGCGCGCGCGGTCGGTCGAGGAGGCCGATGCCGATGATCCCCGTGATCACGACCGCGACGCCCAACAGGGCCACGGGCGAGGGACGCTCCGCGAACAGGACCATCGCGGCGATCACCGCGAGGAAGGGGCCGCTGCCTCGGGCGGTCGCATACACGGTCGAAAGGTTCCCGACCCGGTACCCGTGCTGCAGGACGAGCATGTACGCCACGTGCAGCGCCCCGGAGACCAGCACGCCCAGCGCGAAGGCGCCGAGGTGGTCCGTGCCGATCCCGCCGGTGACGGGGATCGCCCCGGCCCAGACGAGGGTGCTGGCGAGCGCTCCCCACCACAGGAACGGGACGCCCGAGCGGCTCATCCCGTGCGCGATGACGTTCCACGTCGCGTGCGAGAGCGCCGCGGCGAGGACGAGGCAGAGCGCGAGAGTCGACACGAGGATCCACCCTATGCGCCCTCCGAGTCGGCGTGACCGGCTGCTACTCTGCCGCCGACGCAGGACACGGCCCCGGAGACCGCGAAGGACGAGCACGATGAGCACGCAGCCCGGACCACGCCGTCGGCACGGGGCAGGAACGGCGGCGTACCGCGCCAGACGCTCGGCCCGCGCCGCACCCCAGCGCGGCGTGCCGAGGGAGCACCCCGCCCGCCGCGCGGAGCGGATCTTCGGCTATGGCGCCCTGACCGGGCTGGCGCTGCTCGTGCTCAGCATCCCGCTGGGCATCATCGCCCACCGGACCCCGGCAGGCCTCGACAGCCTGTGGTTCCTGGTGCCGCTCGGGGTGGGCATGGTCCTGACCGGACTGGGCTGGGTCCTGTGGGGTTCGTGGTCGGCGACCCTGGACCGCTACACCGCGCCGCTGAGCACCACCGCCCTGCTCACCCTCGCCGCGACCACCGCGATCGTCCTGAGCCTGGTCTGCTTCGGTGCCGCCGGGGCACCCCTGCTCCTGTACACCGAGACCGATCCCCCGGACGCGCTGTTCCCGGTGGTCATCGGACTCGGCGGCCTGGGCGTGCTCCTGTTCGTCGTGACCATCCTCGGAGCGGCGATCTACGGCGGGATCGCGCTGGGCGGTCCACGCTGGTGGTGGGTGGGCGTGCTGCTGACCATCGGCCTGTTCGCGACCAGCATCGGGTGGGTGGACGGCCGGCCGCTGGTGACGGCGGCGGGCGTGGTCGCCCTCGTCGGGTCGATACCCGGCTACTGGGGAGCTCTCCGGTCCGGCCTGGCCCAGGGCCGGGCAGACGCGATCGAGGCGGATGACCACCGCCGGGGCGGCGGTCGGTAGGCTCGACGTCCCTCCCCGGGCCGCGCCCGGCCGCCGGTCCCGCGCCGCGCGCGGCGCGCCGGCCGCCGGCTCACCGCCCCTCGACGCGCACCAGCACCTCGGTGTCGTAGGCCTGGGAGGACTCCATGGTGCCGCGGTACCAGGTGAGCACCGACCGGGACGGGTCCCCGGACACCGCGATGGGCCGGACGTTGTCCGCCGCGGAGTCCTCGGTGACGGGGGTCCAGGTCCAGGTCTCCCCGCCGTCGCGGGTGCGGCCGTGGAGAATCTCGTGGTGCGGCCACCGGGTGCCGTCGCGGGGGTCCACCGGGGTGGAGATCCACAGCGCGTCCGGGTCCTCGGGGTCGATGGTGCCCAGTCCCGTGTAGTCCTCCTCGTGGGGCAGGAGCTGGGGCCCGGCGACGGCGAGCTCGCGCACCTGCCACCGCTGCTCCCCCGGGCGCAGCACGCCGCGGAAGAAGCGGTGGTCGATGGGCTCGAGGGCTCGACGGTCGGTGCCCGTGCCGAGGGTGTCATCGGCCCGCGCGGTCATGAGGGCCACGAGGGTGCCGTCGGCGAAGCGGCGCAGGTCCGTGGTCCAGGCGTGGCTCATCACCGTCCCGTCCCAGGTGGAGCCGCTGGCGAGGACGCTGGTGAGATCCTCGGCCCGGGGCGTCGGGTCCTCGAGGCCGCGGCCCAGGGCGCCCACGGCGGTGCCGTCGGCGCGGTGGAGGTGGCCGCCGGAGAGATAGCCGTGCCAGATCGAGGTGCCGTAGTCCCGCGGATGGTGCTCGGTGATGATCACGTCGATGCGGTCGTCGGTGCCGAAGCGGGCGCCCGAGGCGTAGCGGGCGTAGCCGTTGACGTAGCCGACCTTCTCGCGGGTCAGCAGGCGGCCCCCGAACTCCCAGCTGTCGCCGTCGTCGCGGGAGACCAGGTAGCAGGGGTCGTCGTTGATCGCGCGGACGAAGCAGTGCAGCACCCCGTCGAGCTGGTGCAGGTTCTGGTAGGTGACGCCGCGCCCGCCGCCGAGGGCCCGCAGTCGCTCCGGGTCCTCCCCCAGGCGCGTCCAGTCCACGGCCCGCTCCTCACCCCAGCGGGTGGGATCCCCGGGGGCGCTGATCCGCCAGCGGGTGAGGTCGTCGCTCTTGTGGCGGCTGTAGACGGCGAGCCAGCGGCCGTCGGCCCGGCGCCACAGGGCGGGGTCGTCGTGGTCGTCGGACTCGAGCCCGGCGTGGAGGGTGACGGTGCGGGCGGCGGGATCGGGGATCGCGCCGGGGCGGGAGCCGAGCCGCTCGAGGTCCACGATCGTCAGATCCACGTCCCCGCCGCGGCGCTCCCCTTCGGCGCCGGCCGCGGAGGCCACCGAGCCGATCAGCAGCGTCCCGGTCTCGGGGTCGACCAGGGCGCGCTCGTCCTGGAACCAGCACCAGGCCCCGTTGGTGGTCACCACGCCGGTGCGGGGTGCGCCCGACGGGCCGGGGTCTGCCGCGCGCACGGCCTCGAGGGCCGCGGCGGCCTCGGAGGGGAGGTCCTGCCAGTCGCATTCGATGGAGACGCGGCCGGTGTACCCGCCCTCGCGCAGCGCGGTGAGGAACGCGCGCAGCGGCCAGTCCCCCTGCCCGGGCGGGCGCCGATCCGTGTCGGCGATGTGGGCGTGCGCGACGCGGTCCGCGTTCGCCTGCACGACCGCGAGGCTCTCGTCCTCGAGCACGATATGGAAGAGGTCCGCGACCACGCGCATGTCCCCCAGGTCGTGCTCGTCGAGGAAGACGATCGCCTCGGCGATGGTGTGGATCTGGTCGGTCTCCCCGCAGTGCAGGGGCTCGAGGATCGCCTCCAGCCCGTGCTGGGCGGCGAGGTCGCGGATCAGGCGCACCGTCCGTCCGAGCTGGGCCCGGGCGACCTCGGGGGCGACACCCTCGGGGGTGCGGCGGGCGGCGCCGCTGCCCACCACGACGGTCGCACCGGGCAGCGCGCAGCGGGCGGCGGCGGCCATCACGGTGCCGAAGTACTCCGCGAGCACCTCCTGCGGGACCGAGGGGTCGGACATCGGCAGGTCCCCGGGGCACAGCACCGCGAAGGACGGCGCCTTCGGCCACGCGTCGATGTCGGCGGCCGCCTCCCACCGCCCGTCCTCGCCGCGGACCAGGACGTTGCCGACGATCGTCGGCTCGAGGTGGTCGGCACCGGCGGCGAAGGACGCGGCGGCGTGCGCCCTCCCGGTGAGGATTCCGTGGGTCACGGTCTCAGAGCTCCTTCATGAGGCCGGCCATGCGGTCCATGGACTGCGCGGCCTGCGGCAGGCCCAGCTTGTTGAGGTGGCCGTGGTTGACGCCGCGGCGCACCTCGTACTCGACCTCGACCCCGGCCTCGGCGAGCTGCTCGGAGTAGCGGCGGGCGCCCAGACGGAGCGAGTCGTACTCGTCGGCCTCGATGTAGGTGCGGGGCAGCACGGCGAGCTGCTCGGGGGTGCCCAGGCCCGGGAAGTCGTGGGCGGTGGCCTCCTCGAGGGGGCGGCCGATGTAGTTCTCGCTCATGGCCCGCATCTTCTCCGGGGTGAAGGACAGCTCGAGGGGCAGGAACTCCAGCGCCTCCGCCTCCTCCGCAGTGGGCTCGGGGTTCAGAGGGTGGCTGACCAGGTACATCAGCAGTGAGGCGGACGGGGCGCGTCCGGCCTCGGCCAGGCGCAGGGACACGGAGGCGGCGAGGTTGCCGCCCGCGCTGCATCCGCCGAGGGCGAGACGATCGGGGTCGATGCCCAGCTCCTCGGCCGCGGAGCGGGTCCAGTCCACGACGGCGATGACGTCGTCGCCGGGGATCGGGGCATGGATGACGAGGCCCGGGTCGGTGCCGGGGATCGACCGGGTGGGGCGGCCGTCGAGCTCGTCGCACAGGCGGTAGTCCACGGAGACCACCACCACGTCCGCGCGGCCGGCGACGCCGCGGGCGGTCGCATCGCCCTCGGGCATGTCGAGGTCGCCGTGCATGAAGCCGCCGCCGTGGCAGAAGACGAGCACGGCGCGCGGGGCGCGGGCCGCGGCGGCCGGGGTGTAGAGGCGCACGGGCACCGGCCCGTGGGGCCCGGGGACCTGGCGGTCCTCGGTGAGGACGTCCCATTCCTCGGCGGGACCGTAGGGGGCGGTGAAGGCGGCCTCGTCCTCGGGGCCGAAGGTGCCGGCCCGGTGGGCGGCGGCGAAGGCCGCGATGCGGCGCTCCATCTCCTGGAGGTCAGCGGTGGTCTCGGTCATGCGGGGACTCCGTTCCACGGGGTGGGAGGGGCCGACGGGTCGGCCCGGGGACTGCGTCAGGACGGTCGAGGCGGGCGCGGCGGGGGTCGCTGGCCCGGTTCAGGCGAGGTGGAAGTACTGCGGGAGGACCTGCTTCTCCCCGCCGCCGGGGGCGAAGTACTCGGCCATGGCCGCCTCCCAGCGCGGACTGATGGCGGCGCGGCCCATCGCCTCCTGCGCGGCGTCGACGTCGTCGGCCTCGAAGTAGCCGACCACCATGCCGTCCTCCGCGCGCAGGAAGAGGGAGTAGTTGCGCCAGCCGGCCGCGCTCAGCGCCTCGCGCATCTCCTCCCAGACGTGCTGGTGGGCCTCGACGTACTCCACCAGCTTCTCGGGCCGCACGTGCAGCAGGAAGCAGCAGCGATGAGGGCTGCGGGCAGAGGTGGTGGCCAGGAGATGATCGAGCTCGGCAGTGGTCATCGCGCCTCCATTGGCGTCGTCGCTGATCGGGCATCGTGTGCTCCCTGCGAGCCTGCCACAGGCCCGGGATCCGGCGCGCGATGGTACGGCATGCGGTCCGGCAGGTGCTCGCCGATCAGCGCGAGGTTCTGGATCGCGGAGAGCCCGTACTGGGCGCAGCCGTTGGTGGAGAGGTAGGGCGCCTCGTCCACGGCCTCGAGCACCGCCGGCCCGTCGATGCGCTGTAGGGACCACTCCGCGCGGCCCACCATGGAGTCCTCGTTGACCTGGTCGCCGCCTCCCAGGAGGAACTTCTCCCAGGCCCGTTCGGCGAGCGCGGCGTCCCCGGTGGTGGCGGCGTGCGCGGCCAGCAGACGGCTGTAGGCGGGGACCAGGGAGATGCCCCGCAGCGGGGCGCCGAAGCGCGCGGTCTGCTCCTCGGCGGTGGCGAGGTAGTAGCGGCAGTACTCGCCCCAGGCGTGCGCGAAGGCGGGCTCGTCGACGAGGTCCAGGAGCTCGGCGACGATCTCCACCATGCCGAAGACGGCCGCGAGGTGGGAGACCTGGATCCGGTCCCGGGAGGTGTCGAAGCGCCGCGCGTCCAGGTCCCACAGCGCCTCCCCGGTGAACAGCCCCTGCGGGAGCTCGCCGATGCCGGCCAGGGCGCTGCGCAGCTTCTGCTCGGCGGCCGCGTCGCCGTGGCGCTCCCAGGCGGTGAGCCAGGCGCCCAGCAGGGCGCCCAGGTCGGTGCCCAGGCCGATCGCGAGGGCGCGGCGGTCCGGGGCATAGACGTCGGTGCGGACCTTGCGCGTCGCGTCCACCCGCAGCAGCGCCTCCTCCGAGGTCGCGACCTCGTCCAGCAGCTCGCCGAGGCGCTCGTCGGCCGTGAGGAAGAACAGGTGGCGGCGGTAGACGGCGCTCGAGACCCGCAGTTGCTTGGCGCTGCACCCGAAGTGCTGGACGTTGTGGCGGGTGCCCAGGCCCGCGAAACGGCCCCGGTGGTACTGGTCCACCTCGCCGGTGTGGCGGGTCATCGCCTCGGCCAGGCGGAAGGCGCCCGCGTCGCCGCTGCGCAGGAAGTCCTGCCACAGCCACAGGTCCGGGGACAGCTCGGAGTTGTCCCAGGCGAAGCCGCCCACGTCGTAGCGCCAGGCGTGGCGGTCGCCGTCGTAGGAGTGCATGACGTCGCCGTAGTCCCAGAAGCCGTACCAGCGACGCTGCTCCACCTGGCCGCGGTAGAACTCGCGCAGGAAGACCAGGCGGTCCTCGAGGTGGGCGCGCTGCGGGGTGGAGCGGTCCACGGGCGCCCAGGTCCCGAGCACGCGCGCCGCGTGCAGGTGCTGCGGGGAGACTGCGAGCTGGGGCGGGAGGGCGCAGGCGGCGGCGAGCGCGGAGAGCTCCTCGGCCGGCGGCGTCGCGGCGAGGGCGTCGATCACCAGCTCGTGGGTGCGGGCGATGCCGCGGGCGTCCCCGAAGCCGCTCTCGTAGTCCTCGTAGGTGATCTCCAGGGCGTCCAGCTGGTCCGCGTAGGTCTCCTGGCCCAGGCCGTCGTGGTAGAAGCGCAGGTCCATGGGTGGGGCCGAGGGGGCGTACATCCACGCGGTGATCTCCGCGCGCTCCCCGGCGGCACCGGCGACGTCGAGCCCGGTGGGGTGGAGCTTCCAGAAGTCGCGCAGGCCCAGCCCGATGCCGCCGGCGGGATCGCTCACGGAGGCGTAGCCGCGGGAGCGGGTCCCGCCGGCGATGCTCACCCAGGGGCGGTCGTCCGCGGTGCGCTTGGCGAGGGTGTACCCGTCGGCCGAGAGCTGCCGCAGCGTCCAGGCGTCCCAGCGCGGCACGTGCCGCAGGCGCTCGGAGACCCGCGGGTCCCAGGTCTCCAGCGGCGGCGTGGGCCGGCCGGCGACCTGCGCGGCGCGGACGGCCGCGCCGGGATCACGGCGCAGACCCGTGACGCCCTGGACGGCCTCGGTGAGCAGACCGCCGTCGCTGCCGGCCAGACGCACGTGCCGGTCGTAGGGGGCCGCGCGCAGCGGCACCTGCATCCGCAGGCCCAGCGAGGTGAGGAAGAGGTGCTCGGGGTCGGCGTCCCAGATCAGGGTGTGGACGGCGCGCAGCCGGGTGGAGCCGGCCGTGGCGTACAGGCGCAGCACGAAGGGCAGCACATGCTCCCCCGCCACCTCGTGATGCCCCTCGAGCCGGAGCACGGCCTGCACGGCGCCGGCGCGCTCGACGCGCACCGCGGTGGTGCGCACGGCGTGCTCGCGGCGCGGGGCGTCGGGGTCCGTGCCGGTGGCCGAGGAGGCGACCGGCCCGCCCTCGACGCCCACCTCGCGCCCCTCGATGAGCAGGCGGCGGATCGGGGCGGTGGGGTGCGCGGCGACCTCGAGACGCAGCGCCCCGGTGTCCACGACGATGCCCTCGGCGTCCTCGGTGACCTGCAGGGAGGACGTCTCCTCCGCGGAGCGCGGGGCGAGCTCCAGATGCTCCGCGCCGCCGGCGAGCGCCGCGTGGCCGGTCCACTTGATCGAGCCGTCGGGCCAGCGGGCCGTGACCCAGGAGTCCGCGGGGCGTTCCTGCTCGCCGCTGCGCAGGCACAGCGGCGGCAGCTCCTCGAGGGTGCCGCGCGGCCATGGCACGCCCCACTGGACGGGCAGGTCCGTCGCGCCGGGACGGGCGTCGATCCAGTGCAGGGGGACGGAGGGGACGGTGCTGCTCATCGGGGCTGTGCTCCAGGGAGGGGGTGCGGTGGTGGACGGCGGGGCGAGCGGCGTGCGCCGTGCTCGCCCCGCCGCGGGGTCAGTCCTCGTCGACTCTCTCGGCCCTCGGGGCCCGGGTGGTGTACGTCAGCGCCGGGGCGGGCGGGGTCTCCATGCCCTCCCCGAGGAAGTAGCCGGTGTGGGGCGGCTGGTTGTACGCCACGTGCTGCCAGGCGATCGACAGGCGGTAGGTCGGATCGGAGAGCAGCGTGCGCAGTCGGTGCTCCGTCGGGTCCACGGTCGTGTACAGGCGCAGCGCGCTCGAATCGTCCGTGCGGTAGAGCAGCTCCTCACGCCAGTCACCCAGCAGATCGGCCTGCAGCGCCGGATTGCCCTTGGTGTCGTTGCTGGTCACAACACCCTCGGGGGTGAAGATCGGGACGGCCTCGCCGGCCTCGTAGTCCCAGGTCGAGATCACGGGGGCGCCGGTGCGGGTCTCGCTGTCGAACTCGTGGTCGACGATCTCGGAGAGCAGGTCCCCGTCCCAGAGGCCCACGAAGTTCGCCGCCGGGATCGAGTCACCGATCCGCTCCCCGGAGGCGCTCATCATGTACCCGGTCTTCGAGGGCTCCTCCGGGGACTGCCCGGAGTTCCATCCCTCGGCGCCCTCGTGGCGGGGATCGATGTCCGCCATGGCGCCGCGGCCGGTGTCGCCGCGGGCGGGCACCGACCACAGGATCTCGCCGGTGGCGGCGTCGCGGAAGGTCGAGCCGCGGTCGCCGCTGCTGCTCATGTCCTCGTGGATGGCGAACACCTCGAGACCCTCGCGGGAGGGGTCGAAGTCGCTCACGTGCAGCGCGTCGCCGTGGCCGAGACCGGTGGAGTACAGGCCCGTCCCGTCGTCGTCGATGGTCGCGGAGCCGTAGACGATCTCGTCCTTGGCGTCGCCGTCGACGTCGGCGACCGCCAGCTGGTGGTTGCCCTGGCCGAAGTACTCGCCGTTGCCGGGGTCGTCGGAGTCGAAGACCCAGCGCTGGGTCAGGTTCTTCCCGTCGAAGTCGTAGGCGGCCAGGACCGCGCGCGTGTAGTAGCCGCGGGCCATCACCACGCTGGGGTGCTTGCCGTCGAGATAGGCGACGCCGGAGAGGAAGCGGTCCGCGCGATTGCCGTAGGTGTCGCCCCAGCCTCCCAGGTCCCCGCGCGGCGGCGTGTAGTCGATGGTGTCGATGGCGGTGCCCTTCTGGCCGTCGAAGACGGTGAGGAACTCGGGGCCCTCCAGGATGCGTCCGGCGTCGTTGCGCCAGTCCGCCTCCCCGTCCCCGATCACGGTGCCGGCGGCGTCGGTGGTGCCGTCGGCGGTCTTGACCACCACCTCGGCCCGGCCGTCGGAATCGAGGTCGTAGACCTGGGGCTGGCTGTAGTGGGCGCCGGCCCGGATGTTCTGGCCCAGGTCGATGCGCCACAGCTTCGTGCCGTCGAGCTCGTAGGCGTCGAGGTAGACGTTCCCGGTATGGCCGTCGCGGGAGTTGTCCTGGGAGTTGGTCGGGTCCCACTTGAGCACGTACTCGAGCACCCCGTCGCCGTCGAGGTCGCCCACCATGACGTCATTGGCGGTGTACTCGTAGTCCACACCGTCCGGGGTGGTGCCGCCGGCGGGCTTGTCCAGGGCGATCTCGGTGTGCTGCTCCTGCCAGACGGAGAACTCCTCGCTGGCCCAGTACTTCTCGTCCGGGCGGTCGATCGCGATCCGGTACACCGACTCCGCCGTGCCGCCCGCATCGACGAAGTTCGTGGAGCCGGTGATCGGCCGGTCGGTGAGCTGCTCCCCGTCGCGGTAGACGTGGAAGGGGGTGTCCATCGCCTCGTCGCCCAGCAGGCGCCAGGACAGGAACACCCCGTCCTCGGCGGCGACCGCGACGGGAGCGCGGTCCAGGCGCTCGGCGTCGCGCTTCAGGGTGGGGGCGGAGGGCGCCGCGGGGGCGGGATCCGGCGAGGGCGCGGCGAGCGCCGGGGCGCCCGCGCACAGGCCCAGGCTCAGCGCCATCGCGGCGGCGGTTCGACTCATGCGTCTGATCTGCATCATTGCTTCCCATCACAGGTGAACATCGGGGAGGGACTGCTGCCGGGCCGACGGCCTCGTCGGTCCGGCGTCAGCGGCGGCATCGGCTCCGGGCCGACGGCGCCGCTGGTATCGGGGCGGATCACACCGCGGGCGCCGCCGCCAGGTGGGCCGAGACCGGCAGGTCCAGCCCCGCGAGCTCCTCGGCGACGAGCTGTGCCATCGCCTGCGCGCCGCGCTCCTGGAAGTGGGTGTCGTCGGCGACGCCGTCGGGATGCGCCGCGGAGACCCCGGGCTCGAGGTGGAGGAACAGGTCCTTCGCCGCGTCCGGCCCGATCCGCTCGAGGTGGGCGCGGCTGGAGGCGGCGAGGTCCACGAGCGGGACGTCGAGCTCCGCGGCGACTGCGCGGGCGCCGGCTACGTAGTCGGGGAAGCTCACCGCCCACCGCCCGGCGACCGGGTCGTGATCCCGCCGGCTCACCGCGGTGACCAGCACCGGCTGGACTCCGCGCTCGCGGAGGGCGGCGACATAGCCGCGCAGCTCCTCGCGGTACTGCGCGGGGGTCGAGTAGCGCTCGGGCTTGGCGCGGGTGGAGTCGTTGTGCCCGAACTGGATCAGCGCGGTGTCCCCGGGCCGTGCCCGCTCCAGGACCGCTGCGAGGCGGCCCTCCTCGCGGAAGGTGCGGGCGGAGCGTCCGCCGATGGCGTGGTTGTCGACCCTGACCGCTCCGCTCACGAAGCGGTCCAGGAACTGGCCCCAGCCGGCCTGCGGATGCCACGTCGGCTCGTAGGAGGCCACGGTCGAGTCGCCCAGCAGGAACAGGGTCCTCTCCGCGGCGCTCATCCCTTCACCGAGCCGATCAGCACGCCCTTGGCGAAGTGCTTCTGCAGGAACGGGTACACGCACATGATCGGCAGGGTCGCGATGACGATGATCGCGAACTTCAGCCCCTCCTTCGGGGGCACGTAGTTCGGGTCGAGGTTCCCCAGCGTGGTCGAGGGATCGGTGGAGATCGTCACCTGGCGCACGAACATCTGCAGCGTCCACTTCGAGCTGTCGGAGATGTACAGCAGCGGCGACATGAAGTCGTTCCACAGCCCCACCGCGTAGAAGAGGGAGAAGGTCGCGATGATCGGCTTCGACAGCGGCAGCATGATCCGCCAGAAGGTCGTGAACTCGTTGGCCCCGTCGATCTCCGCGGCCTCGCGCAGCTCATGGGGGAGCTGCTGGAAGAAGGTGCGGATGATGATGAGGTTGAAGGGATTGATCGCCATGGGGAGGATCAGCGCCCAGTAGGAGTCGAGCAGGCCCAGCTGCTTGACCACGAGGAACAGCGGGATCATGCCCCCGGAGAACAGCATGGCGAAGAGCACCAGGCGCATGATCAGCCCGCGGCCCACGAGGTTGGGGTCCGAGAGCGGGTACGCCATGAGCATCGTCAGCGTGATCTGCACGGCCGTCCCCACGACCGTCACGCCGATCGTGACCAGCAGCGAGCGGAGGAAGGTGTTGGTCGAGAAGACGTACTTGTAGGTCTCGAGGGTGGGGTCGTTCGGCCACAGGAAGAACGGACGGGAGGCGATCTCCGCCTCGGTCGCGAAGGAGGCGGCCAGCACGTAGAGGAACGGCAGGATCGTCAACGCGGCGAAGACGAGCAGCAGGGCGATGTTGACGCCGTCGAAGATCTTGTCCCGCGGGGTGTTGTAGGCGATGGGCATCGGGGGCTCCTAGAACAGGGAGGACTCGGTGTACTTCTTCGCGAGCCAGTTCGCACCGAGGATCAGGATGAGGCCGACGATCGACTTGAACAGGCCGATCGCCGTGGAGTAGCTGTAGGCGCCGTTGGTGATGCCCATGAAGTACACGTAGGTGTCGAACACGTCCGCCACCTCGCGGTTCAACGAGTTCGTGAGCATGTAGATCTGCTCGAACCCGGTGTCGAGGAAGTTCCCGATGTTGAGGATCAGCATGATGACGATGGTCGGGACCAGCGCCGGGATCGTGACGTAGCGCAGCTGCTGGAACCGTCCGGCGCCGTCGATCATCGAGGCCTCGTAGAGCTGCTTGTCCACGCCCGCGAGGGCCGCGAGGTAGATGATCGTCCCCCAGCCGGTGCCCTTCCACAGGGTCTGGGCCATGATCAGCGGGCGGAACCAGTCCGGGTCCGCCAGGAAGTTCACGTCGGCGTCGAAGACGGTGTTGAACAGCACCGTGATGGGCCCGGTGTCCAGGGCGAACAGCAGGTACGTCAGGCCGGAGACGATCGCCCAGGACAGGAAGTGCGGGATGTAGATCGCGGTCTGGATGAACTTCTTCAGCAGCTGCTTGCGCAGCTCGTTGAGCATGAGCGCCACGATGATCGGCGCGGGGAAGGCGATGACGATGTTCAGCAGCGCCAGGATGAGCGTGTTCTTCATCAGCCGCCCGAAGTCGGGACCGCTGAACAGCCGTTCGAAGTGTTCCAGCCCCACCCAGGGGCTGCCCTGCATCCCCAGGAACGGCAGGTAGTCCTTGAAGGCGATGGTGATGCCGTACATCGGGGCGTACTTGAAGACGGCGAAGTACACGATGCCCGGGATGAGCATCAGGTACAGCACGGGCGAGCGCCGCAGTCGCTTCAGCAGGGTCTTGCGGCGCCGCGGCCCACGGGTCGCCGCGTGCGGCGAGTGGTCCTCGGTGGTCGGGTGCACCGCATCGGCGGCCCCCGGCAGGTTGGTCATGACCATGCTCGATCACTCCTCGTGGTGAGGGCCGGGGCGCGCCGGATCACGGCGCGCCCCGGCCGGAAGGTCAGTTCCCGCCGGCCTGGTACAGCTCGTTCATCTCGTCCACGACCTGCTGGCCGCCGCTGCTCTCCCAGCGCTCGAGCTCGGCCGTGAGACCGGATTCGTCGATCTCCCCGGCCAGGTACTTCAGCCGGGCGTCGACCACGATCTGGTCGAGGATCGCCCCGTTCTGCAGGTAGGACTCGGACATGTAGGCGGCGCCGGGGTTGAACACGGCGCTGTCGAGGTCCGCCTCGTGGAAGGCATCGCGCTTCTCGCCGAGCGCGGCGTCGTTCTCGTCGGTGGGTGCGACCGTGAGCGCCAGATAGCCGTTGCTCGCGGTGCCGAGCTGGGCGAAGGCCGAGGTGTCGCTCGAGACGACGTCGGCCTCCTCGCCCTCGATCGGGACGCTCATGTCGTTCTCGACCTCGTAGTTGACGCCCTCGAGGCCGTTGTTGAGCAGGCGCTGGCCCTCCTCGGAGGCCAGCTTGTCCATGGCGGTCAGGACGGTCGCGAGCTGCTCCTCGGTGGGCACCGAGGCCTTGGGGACGGCGACGTATCCGGAGTATCCCGGGGTGGGGAGGGCCCACAGGGTGCCGTCGGGGTTCTTGAGGTTCCCGACCATCGTCACGTAGTCGGTGTAGTTCTCCGGATCGGAGTCCTTCCACAGACCCTGCAGGGCCAGGCCGCGGGAGCTGACGTCCATAATGATGCCGCCCTGACCGGTGAAGAACGGGTCATTCCAGGTCGCGGCGTCCATCGTGGCGAAGTCCTTGTTGACGTGGCCGGCCTCGACCATCTCCCGCATGGCCGTATTGGCCTCGAGGAACTCCGGGGCCAGGAAGGCCGGGGACAGGGTGCCGCCCTCGTCCTTCCACACGTTGGCCGTGCCGTGCCAGGCCTCCCACAGGTCGTAGGGACCGTTGTTCCCGTACCCGGCCCAGGCGGGGATGATGAGGCCCGTGGTCGCCGAGCCGTCGCCGGCCGGATCGTCCTCGGTGAAGGCGCGCGCGATCTCCTTCAGATCATCGGTGGTCTCGGGCTCGTCGAGGCCCAGGTTCGCCAGCCAGTCCTTGCGCAGGATGACGGCGGCGCGCATCGCATCGCGGCCGCGGAAGATCCCGTACATCTTGCCGTTGATGCTCGCGCCGTGGGCGATCTCCTCGTTCTCCGGCGTGAGGTTCGGGTAGTCGGCGAGGATGTCGGTGAGGTCCCAGTACCCACCGGCCTCGGCGGTCCGTGCGAAGTCCGCGTCCTTGCCGGTCTGGACCATGACGTGCGGGATGTTGTCCGAGGCCATGGTGACGGTGACGCGCTCGCCGTAGCTCGAGTTCGGCACCCAGGTGATCTCCATCGGCATGCCGATGAACTCCTCGATGGCCTTCTGCAGCTGGCCCTCGGGGTCGGGGGCGGTCTCGGAGAGCAGCGGGGCCATGATCTTCAGCGTGGTGATCTCCTCGGTGGAGCCACCGGATCCACCGGAGCCGCCGCAGGCGGCGAGACCGAGGGCGGAGGCACCGGCGGCGGCGCCGCCGAGGAGGGTACGACGAGAGAACATCCTTGTTCCTTTCTCAGGGCGGCGGCGCGGGCGCGTCGACGCGGGGGTGGGGCGGGCGAGCGGCGCGGGGCCGGCCACCGGGGAGGGGTCAGAGGGCGGAGGCGCGCGGGCGGCGCGACAGGGCAGGTCCCGTCCCGCCACGAGGGTGGGGGACGTTCGGCGCCTCGGCGGCGGCGGGCGGATCCTGCCGCTCGGCGAGGAGGTCCTCGTTGCGGTCCAGGGAGCGGCCGACGAGATGCTGGATCGCCATCAGCGGCACCGCGACGCCGAGGAAGGGGGCGAGACCGGGGACGGTCAGGACCACGCCCGCGCACAGGGCGATCACGGCCACCAGCAGCAGCGAGGTCGGCGCCTGGGCGAGGGAGAGTCGCAGCGAGGCGCCGAGCACCTCGGTGGCGCGCAGCGTGTACCGCCGGTCGATCTGCGGGACGTGGAGGAACGCCACGAGCAGCAGGGTGGCCAGCACGCCGAGGGCGATCTCCGCGGCCGTCGGCAGCAGGGAGCTGGTGACGGCCGCGAGTGCGAGCAGCAGGAACAGCCCGGGCAGGCCCAGCGTGATCTGGCTGCGCCAGAAGCCGTCCCGCCACGCCCGGGCGGTGCGGACCAGGCGGATCGGCTCACCGCGCGCGGCGCGGGCCGCGGCGTCGACGACGGCGGTGGTGGCGGGCGCCCAGCCCAGCACGATCCCGCCGGCCAGGGTGCCCAGCAGCCACAGGCCCTGGAGGGCGAGGGCGCGCAGCAGGAGGTCGGTGCCGGTGCTCAGCGCACCGAGGGCGCGGTCCATCTCAGATCGCCTCGATCCGGAGGTCGGAGTACTCGGCGATCAGGGGCGCCATCTGGCGCAGACCGATCGCTCCTCCGGTGCGCGCCGCACCCCCCACGCTGCCCTCGTCCGTCCAGGTCAGGCACGGGATGTCATCGATCGTGAAGCGCACGGTCGCGTCCTGCCAGGTGAGGCTCAGGCGGTAGTCCCGGTCCGCGTCGAGCACGGCGGGCAGCGGGTCCGCGCCCTGGGCCACCAGGTGGAAGCCGTGGCTCTTGCGCACGTTGCAGGTGTGGAGGCTGCGCTCGGAGGCCCACATGCGGCGGTAGTAGGAGAGGTGGTACGCGTCGATCGCGCCGGAGTGGTACTGCTCGTACTCCCCGGTGCGCGCGGGCAGGCTCGCGTCGTGGACGGACTGTCCGTCGCGACCGCGCGCGGCCCAGAACACCATCGCCAGTCCCGGCTCGCGCAGGGGACGGAAGCTCCAGCTGAGGCGGAGGTCGCCGTCGGTCTCCACGGGCAGCCAGGCGACGAAGTTCGCGGCCTGCCCCTCGGCGGGATCCGCGGCGGACTCCAGACGCAGCCGGCCCGCGGGGAAGGACGTCACCGCGGGTCCCTCGACCCTCCAGCCGGCGAGGTCCGCCGGCGCCGACAGCGCGCTGCGGTACAGCTCTGTGCTCATCGACGAGCCTCCGTCTCCACTCCGTCCGCGGCCTCTCCGTCGGGCCCGCGGTGCGATCCGCGACACATCTTGAAGCGTTTCAGCATCTGGCGTCAACCACTTCCGCGACCCGATTCCCGACCACCGGTCGACCCGCCGCACCCGGGGAGCCGAGTGACCGTTCACCCAGGTGGCCCCCGAGATCGAGCACGTGGCGGCATGCCGTCTCCGCGCAGAGTCGTGACCTGGCTTTCCAACGCTGTACTCGCACCACCCTCCCCGGTCGACCCCCGCCGGATCCTGTCACTCACCGCAGCCCGGCTCATCGGTGGATGAACGGTCACTCGTTGTGAGATCGTGACCAGCGGGAGTGCCGCCGCGACCCGTCGAGCGCGCCGCGAGGAACGGAGCCCCACCGCTCGAGGAGGACCCATGGCCGATGTCCGTCGCCCCACCATCCGCGATGTCGCGCGCCTCGCCGGCGTCTCGCACCAGACGGTCTCGCGGCGCCTCAAGGGGGACCCCACCGTCTCCCCGATGCTCGCCGCGCACATCGACGAGGCCGTGGCCCAGCTCGACTACCGGCCCAACCTGGTGGCCCGTGCGATGCGCAACCGCTCCACCGGGCGCCTGGCCCTGATCGTCCCGGCCGGCGACGCGCGCAGCGCCCGCGAGGTGCTCAGCGGGGCGAGCGAGTCCGCCCAGAGCGCCGGCTTCGCGGTGGAGGTCGTGACCCTCCCGCGCGGCGAGCTCCAGGGCGGCCGCGTCGTGGAGCTCGCGGACTCCGGCCTCTACGAGGCCGTCCTCTCGCTCACCGACCTGCCCGAGACCCGCAGCTCCCGCCAGGGCAGCGCACCGATCATCTCGGCACCCGTCTACGACCGGAAGATGCGCGGCGTGGGGCCGCTCTCGGAGGCCGACCGCATGACCGAGCTCGTCGACCACCTCGCCGCGTGGGGCCATCGCGCCCTGCTGCATCTCACGGGCGAGAGCGGCCACCCCTCCTCCCAGCGGCGCCGCGAGGCCTTCCTGCACGCCGCCGAGCGCCACGACCTGGAGGTCGCCACGGTGATCGACGGCGGCTGGGACCCCGAGCACGCCCGGGCGACGATCCTCGAGCTGCCCGAGGACACCCCGATCACCGCGGTGGTCGCCGCCGACGACCTGGTCGCCGCCGGCGTCATCCGCGGCGCGGCCGAGCGCGGCTGGCGCGTGCCCGAGCACCTCAGCGTGACCGGCTGGGAGGACCTGCCGCTCGGCGCCTGGATGACTCCCTCGCTGACCACCGTCGCCACGGACCACCACCGGCTGGGCGCGGACCTCCTGCGCGAGCTGCTGCGCATCATGCACGGCGAGGGGCCCGCCCTGGACGGGGCGGCGATCACGCGGACCATCTGGCGGGAGTCGACCGGCCCGGCCCCGCGGCGGTAGGAGCCGCCCCGGCGGCGCGACCGCTCGGCGCCGGCATCGCGCCGGGCATCCGCAACCGTTTTCCGATCTCTGGCCGGGTGACCCCACGTCCGCCCCGTCGGGCGTACTGTTCAGCCATGCAGTCCAGGCCCAGCACCACCGAACGCGTCCGTATCTCCGATGTGGCCCGTGCCGCGGGAGTTTCCGTGGGCACGGTCTCCAAGGCGCTCAACAACACCGGCACCCTCAAGGAGTCCACCCGAGCGCACGTGCGCTCGGTCGCCGACCGCCTCGGCTTCGTGGCCGATCCGCGGGGCCGGAGCCTCTCGAGCGGACGCACCTACACCGTCGGCTTCCTCACCACCGACAGCTACGGGCGCTTCTCGATGCCGATCCTCATGGGCGCCGAGGACGCCCTCGCCGTGGGGAGGATGTCGATCATCCTCAGCGACACCCGCGAGGACCAGATGCGCGAGGAGCACCTGCTGCGGGCCCTGCAGGAGCGCCGGGTGGACGGTCTCATCGTCACCAACCGCCCGCACGGGCTCGAGGGTCCGCTGCGCACCGACATCCCCACGGTCTACACCTTCGACACCCCCGCGGAGCCGGCGGAGCACGCCGTCGTCACGGACCGGAGGTCCTCGATGGGCCTGGCCATCGACCATCTCCTGGAGCTGGGGCGCACGCGGATCCTGCACATCGCCGGTCCGGCCAGCTCCCGCACCGCCGGCCCCAAGGCGCAGGCCGTGGCCGAGCACGCGGGCTCCGCCCTGGTGCGCGGGACGATGCACGGCGACTGGAGCGAGGCCTGGGGCCGGCGCGCCATCGACATCGCGCTGGCCTCCGGCCACGACATCGATGCCGTGTGCTGCGACTCCGACCAGATCGCCCGGGGCGCCCTGGAGCGGCTGCTCGCCCATGGCCGCTCGGTGCCCCAGGACGTGGCCGTGACCGGCTTCGGCAACTGGACCGCGATGTCGGAGGCGACCGTCCCGGCGATCACGAGCATCGAGCAGAACCTCCGAGAGATCGGACGCCTCGCCGGCACGATGCTGCTGGATCTGGTGGAAGGTCGCCCGGTCCCGACGCGCCAGCTCACCGTGCGACCTCATCTGGTGGTGCGCGGCTCGACGATCTGAGTCCGGGCGGAAGCGGCATCGGCCGGCGCGCATCACGGCGGCGCAACGATTTCCGCACCATCACCAGGACATCACGGCAGGTGACAGAACATTTCCCTCCACGGATCGACGTGCGAGGCAAACGCTTGCTGTTGACGCCTCCTGAACCACCGTGGTCTACTTCCGGCACCGCGAGACATCCGATCCCTCATCGCCGAGAGTCGACCCGTCACCCCCAGCGGGCACCCGCCCCTCCAGCTTGAAACGACTCATGGCGTTGGCACACCCGTCAAGGAGGACCTGTCGTGCCTGACTCCCCCGCTCTTCGCCCCACCGCCCTCTCCCGCCGCCAGCTGGTCGCCGGCAGCAGCGCCCTCGGCCTCGGCGGCCTCCTGACCGCCTGCGCCTCCTCCGGGACCGAGGAGGCCGGCGAGGGCGACGCCCGCAACACCTCCCCGGACCCCGACCGCCCCCTGGAGTCCCCCATGCTCACCGAGCAGGTCGATGCCGGCGAGCTGCCGCCGCTCGAGGAGCGCATGCCGGTCGAGGAGGACCGCCTGGTGGTCCCCACCCCGGAGTACGGCCCCTACGGCGGCACCTTCGCCGGCGTGGTCCTCGACCAGGACCGCGGTTGGCTGGACCGCTTCATCCACTACGAGCCCACCGTCCGCGCCAGCCCGCAGCTGGACGAGTTCGGGCTCCCCGGCACCCTCAAGGCCGTGGACGTCAACGACGAGGGCACCGAGTTCACCCTCCACCTGCGGCGCGGCATGCGCTGGTCCGACGGCGAGCCCGTCACCGCCGACGACATCATGTTCGCCATCGAGGACGTGTACTACAACGAGACCCTGTACCCGTCGGTGCCGGAGTTCCTCACCGCGGACGGCGAGCCCTGCACGCCGGAGAAGATCGACGAGTCCACGGTGAAGCTCACCTACCCCGGCCCGCGCGGCGACTTCCTGGTGACCGCGAGCCGCGGTGAGCAGCCCAAGAACCTGCTGGGCTGGCCCAAGCACTACCTCTCGCAGTTCCTCCCGGACCTCAACCCGGAGGCGGAGAAGCTCGCCGAGGAGGCGGGCATGGGCGACTGGACGGACTACTGGGCAGACCGCAAGGCCTTCTTCAACAATGTCGAGCTGCCGCTGCTCACCGCCTGGCGCCTGACCACCCCGCTCAACGAGGGCACGGTGGTCAAGGCGGAGCGGAACCCGTACTACTGGAAGACTGACGACGCCGGCGCCCAGCTGCCGTTCATCGACCACCTCGAGTTCGAGATCGTCCAGAACGACGAGGTCATGCTGCTCAAGGCCGTCAACGGCGAGATCGACATGCACGGGCGCAACTTCACCACCGACCCCAACCGGCCGGTGCTCGCCGACGCCCGCGAGTCCGGGGACTTCCGGTTCCTCACCGTCGAGAACACCTCGATGAACCAGATGGTCATCTCCCTGAACCTCAACCACCGCGACGAGGTGCTGCGGGAGATCTTCCAGAACAAGGACTTCCGCATCGGGCTGTCCCATGCCATCGACCGGCAGGACATCCAGGACACGGTGTACCAGCGCCAGGGCCAGCCGCACCAGGCCGCGCCCAGCCCGAAGTCGGAGTTCTTCGACGAGGAGTACGCGACCCAGTTCACCGAGTTCGACATCGACCTGGCGAACGAGCACCTCGACGCCGCCGGGCTCACCGAGAAGGACTCCGACGGCTTCCGGCTGCGCCCGGACGGGAAGCGCCTCACCTTCCAGGTCGACGTCACGGCCGATGCCGCCCAGCACTCGCAGGCCATGGCGCTGGTGGTGCAGACCTGGGAGCAGGCGGGCGTCAAGGCCACGGTCAACCCGCTCGAGCGGACCCTGTTCTACGAGCGCAAGACCGCCGCGGCCAATCAGCACGATGCCAACACCTGGGGCGGCGACGGCGGCTATCGCACCGAGATGGACGAGCTGCGCTGGTGGTTCCCCTCGTGGAGCGAGTCGAACTACGCCGTGAAATGGGCGGAGCACTTCACGACCGACGGCCAGGGCGAGAACGCCGAGGAGCCGCCCGCCGAGGTCCTGGAGCAGATGGAGCTCGCGCGGCAGATCCCGCTCGAGCCCGACGAGGAGAAGCGCAAGGAGCTGTTCCGCCAGATCCTCGCGATCTCCAAGGAGCAGTTCTACGCCATCGGCACCGTGCTGCCCGGCGACGGCTTCGCGATCGCCAAGAACCACCTGCGCAACGTCGTGGAGTCCTACCCGGAGTCGCCGCTGTACTTCACCCCGGGCCACATCGATCCGCCGATCTGGTACTTCGGCTGACCGGGCGATGCTGCGCTACATCGGTCGACGTGTCCTCATCCTCATCCCGACGGTCTGGGCGATCTCCCTGATCACCTTCATCATCATCCAGCTGCCGCCGGGCGACTATCTCACCACCGTGCAGGCCAAGCTCGCCGCGGCCGGGGACCAGCCCCTGGACGCGGCGGAGCTGGAGCGGCTCAGCGAGCGCTACGGCCTGGGCGATCCGTGGTACGTGCAGTACTGGAAGTGGATCTCCAATATCGTCCTCCATCTCGATTTCGGGGAGTCCTTCAGCTACAACCGCCCGGTGAGCGATCTGCTCATGGAACGGCTGCCGCTGACGATCACCCTCTCGATCCTGACGCTCATCTTCATCTGGGCGATCAGCTTCCCGATCGGCGTGTACTCGGCGCTGCGCCAGTACTCGATCACGGACTACGCCTTCACGTTCTTCGGCTACCTGGGCCTGGCGGTGCCGAACTTCCTCATCGCGCTGGTGCTGATGTGGATCGGGCTGACCTACTTCGGTCAGAGCGTGGGCGGGCTGCTGTCCCCGGAGTACCGGGACGCGCCGTGGAGCCTGGCGAAGGTGGGCGACCTGCTCGCCCACCTGTGGATCCCGATCGTCATCTGGGGCACGGCCGGCACGGCGGGGAACATCCGCGTCCTGCGCGCGAACCTGCTCGACGAGCTGCGCAAGCCCTACGTGTCCGCGGGCCGGGCCCGCGGCATGAAGCGCAACCGTCTGACGATCAAGTACCCCGTGCGCGCCGCGCTGAACCCGTTCTTCTCCACGATCGGCTGGATCCTTCCGGGGCTGATCGCCGCCGATGCGATCACCTCCCAGGTGCTGAACCTCAACACCACCGGGCCGCTCCTGCTCAACGCCCTGATGAGCCAGGACATGTATCTGGCCGGATCCATCCTCCTGATCAGCGCCGTGCTCGTGGTCATCGGCACCCTGATCTCCGATCTCGCCCTCG
The DNA here is from genome assembly GCF_003347015.1 of Brachybacterium sp. YJGR34. Classification (GTDB taxonomy): domain Bacteria; phylum Actinomycetota; class Actinomycetes; order Actinomycetales; family Dermabacteraceae; genus Brachybacterium. Next base: position 10,123 of record NZ_PNFB01000017.1, on the reverse strand, counting down.
CGTGGCTGGACCCGCGCGTCCGGCTCCGCTACTGAGGAGGTCCTCCGATGGCTGAATCCCTGGCCCCGCCGCCGGCGGGCACCGCACTGGACGAGCCCCCGCACCCCGACGCGCCGGAGACCGGCGACCTCGCCGTCGCCTCGCAGTGGCAGCTCATGTGGCAGGCCTTCTCCCGCCACAAGGTGGCGAAGGTCTGCGGCGTGATCACCCTGGCGATCTATCTGGTCGCGCTGCTGGCCCCGTTCCTGGCCCCCTATCCGGGCTCCTTCCACGACGCGGACTACACCTACGCCCCGCCGCAGCGCCTGGAGCTCTTCGATGAGGGCTCCTTCCGCCCGCACGTCGACGGCCTGATCATGACCCAGGACCCCGCCACCCTCGAGCTCGAGTTCGAGCGGGACCCCTCGACCACGATCCCCGTGGGGCTGTTCGTCCAGGGCGCGGAGTACAAGCTCCTGTGGCTCATCCCGATGGACCGGCACCTCATCGGGCCGATCGATCCCGAGATCGGACCGGTGTACCTGCTGGGAGCTGACGCCAGCGGACGCGACCTGCTCTCGCAGATCATCCACGGCACGACCGTGTCGATGTCGCTGGGACTGGTGGGCGTGTTCTTCTCGCTCATCCTCGGGGTGGTGATCGGCGGCATCTCCGGCTATGTCGGCGGGCGCCTGGACTCCGCGATCCAGCGCCTGATGGAGCTGATCATGTCCATTCCGACCATCCCGCTGTGGATGGCGCTGTTCGCGGCGGTGCCGCCCAGCTGGGGACCGCTGCAGCGGTACTTCGCCCTCACGGTCGTCATCTCCCTGGTGGGCTGGGTGGGCATGGCGCGCGAGGTGCGCGGGAAGTTCTTCGCCGTGCGCGGCGAGGAGTACGTCCAGGCGGCCGTCGCCGACGGCTGCTCGCAGCAGCGGGTGATGTTCCGGCACATGCTGCCCTCCTTCACCAGCCACATCATCGCGAACCTGTCGCTGTCGATCCCCGCGATCATCCTCGCCGAGACGGGCCTGTCCTTCCTGGGACTGGGTCTGCAGGCGCCGACGGTCAGCTGGGGCGTGCTGCTCGAGCAGGCGCAGAGCGTCCGGGCGATCTCCACGGCGCCGTGGATCCTGCTGCCCGGCATCCCGGTGGTGGTGACCGTGCTGGCGATGAACTTCCTGGGCGACGGCATCCGCGATGCCGCGGACCCCTACAGCAACTGACCTTCCCGCGACGACGACGGAGCACCCATGATCTCTGATCTCCCCACCCCCGGGCCGGCGCCCGACACCTCCGGCGCGGCCCTCGCCCTCGACGAACGGCCCCTGCTTCGGATCCGGGGCCTCGAGACTCACTTCGAGGCCTCGGACCACACGGTCAAGGCGGTCGACGGGGTGGACCTCACCGTCCACCCCGGGAAGACCCTGTGCGTGGTCGGCGAGTCCGGCTGCGGCAAGTCCGCCACCGCCCGCTCCGTGCTGCAGCTGGTCGAGTCGCCGGGCCGCGTCGTCGGCGGCGAGATCCTGTGGTCCCCCGAAGGTCGCGAGACCGTCGACCTCGCGACCCTCGCCGACGAGAGCGAGGAGCTGCGCGCCGTGCGCGGCGGCGAGATCGGGATGGTGTTCCAGGAGCCGATGGCGAGCCTGTCCCCGCTGTACACCGTCGGCGCGCAGCTCACCGAGGCGATCCGGCTCCATCAGGACCTCACCCCGCAGCAGGCGCGGGCGAAGGCCCTGACCCTGCTGCAGCGGGTGGGGATCCCCGACCCGGAGGGCCGCCTGGACGCCTACCCGTTCCAGCTCTCCGGCGGCATGTGCCAGCGCGTGATGATCGCGATCGCGCTGTGCTGCGACCCCTCGCTGCTCATCGCCGACGAGCCCACCACCGCTCTCGACGTCACCACCCAGGCCCGCATCCTGGACCTGCTGCGCGACCTGCAGGCCGAGAACGGGATGGCGCTGATGTTCATCACCCACGACCTCGGGGTGGTCGCGGAGATCGCCGACGAGGTGGCCGTGATGTACCTCGGCACGGTGGTCGAGCGCGGGCCCGTCGAGGAGATCTTCCGCCATCCCAAGCACCCGTACACCCGGGCGCTGCTGCGCTCAATCCCCGATGCCCAGGGCGGGCGCCGCGGCGAGCCCCTGCCGACGGTGCGGGGCATGGTGCCCAGCCCTCAGAACCGGCCCAGCGGATGCGCCTTCCGCACCCGCTGCGACCTCGCGATGCAGGGGATCTGCGAGGTCGAGGCGCCGCCCCTGACCCCGTTCGGCGACCAGCACGAGGCCACCTGCCACCTCTACAGCCATGAGGGGGCCGTCCCGCCCCCGGAGGAGGGAGGCGTCGACGCGGCCGACCAGGGCGAGCGGGCCGTGCGGATCACCCCGCGCCCGGAGCCCGGGCAGGACGCCGGCGCCGAGGCGGCGCCGACGATCCTCGAGGTCTCGGGCCTTGCCAAGCACTATCCCGTGGGCGGCGGGATGTTCCGCCGCGCCACCCGCAGCGTCAAGGCCGTGGACGGCGTCGATCTCAGCATCCGGCTCGGCGAGACCATGGGCCTGGTCGGCGAGTCCGGCTGCGGGAAGACCACCCTGGGCCGCTGCGTCGCCGGCCTGCTGGCGCCGTCGGCCGGGGAGATCCTCTACCACCGCGCGGACGGCGAGGTGGTGGACCTGGCGCGCCTGACCACCCGGCAGCTGAAGGCCTACCGCACGGAGATCCGCACGATCTTCCAGGACCCCTTCTCCTCGCTGAACCCGCGGATGACCGTCGAGCAGATCGTCGGCGAGCCGCTGCAGGTCAACGGCCGGGCGCGCGGCGGCGAGCTGCGCGAGCAGGTCGCGGAGATGCTGCGGAGGGTGGGGATCCGCCCCGAGCACATGCGCCGCTACCCCCATGCGTTCTCCGGCGGCGAGCGCCAGCGCCTGAACATCGCCCGCGCCCTGATCACCCGGCCGCGCCTGGTGATCGCCGACGAGCCCGTCTCCGCTCTCGACGTCTCCATCCGCGCCCAGATCCTCAACCTCCTCGAGGAGGCGCGGGAGGAGTTCGACCTCACCTACCTGTTCATCTCCCACGACCTGTCCGTGGTGGAGCACGTCAGCGACCATGTCGGGGTGATGTACCTGGGACGGCTCGCCGAGCAGGGCCCCACGGACGAGCTGTACCGCGCCCCGCAGCACCCCTACACCGAGGCGCTGCTGGACGCGGTCCCGGTCCCCGACCCGGAGCGCCGCGGCGGCCACCGCAGCACACTGCGCTCCGACGACCTGCCCGATCCCTCGAACCCGCCCTCGGGCTGCCTCTTCCGCACCCGCTGCATCCATGTGCGCGACGGCCTCTGCGACGGCGAGGTCCCCCCGCTGCGCGAGCTCTCCCCCGGGCACAGCGCGGCCTGCCACCGCTCCGAGGAGATCGAGCTCGCCGGCATCTCCCGCGGCCACGACTGACCGCCACCGACCCCCACCCAGGAGCCCCGCCATGCCCCTCGGCACCCTGCATCCCGCGGAGTCCCGCACCGTCCACGACCCCGAGACGGGCGTGCGGATCACGCAGCTGACCGACCACAAGGCCCACAGCCACCACACCTACTTCACGAATCCGGGCTGGTACGACGACGGCCGCCGTCTGCTGCTGGCCTCCGACCGCGGCAACGCGACCAACCTCTACGGCCTGGACCTCGACAGCCACGAGCTCCGCCAGCTCACCGACCTGCCCGACGGCGCCACCGTGGCCTCGAACCTCTTCCACTCGGTGAGCCTGAACCCGCTCCGCGCCGAGGCGTACTTCTGGCACGGCCGGAACCTGGTGGCGCTGGACCTCGATTCGCTCGAGCAGCGGGTGCTGCACACGACGCCGGCGCGCTTCGGCGAGGGCGGGACCACGAACGTCACGGCCGACGGCGCCTGGGTGATGATCAGCTACAGCGAGGACCTCTCCGACCGTCTCGCCCTGGACCTGGGCAACGGCTACGTCGGCTTCCGGGAGTACTGGGAGGCACGGCCCCTCTCGCGGATCCTGCGGGTGCCGGTCGACGGCGGCGAGGCCGAGGTGGTGCGCGAGGAGCGCGCCTGGATCGGCCACGTGAACACCTCCCCCACCCGTCCGGAGCTGCTGACCTTCTGCCACGAGGGGCCCTGGCACCTGGTGGACCACCGGATCTGGCTGCTGGACCTGTCCACCGGGGAGGCCACGGCGATCCGTCCCACCTCCGGCACGGAGATGGTGGGGCACGAGTACTGGCTGGAGGGCGGCGAGTTCATCGGCTTCCACGGCTGGACCGGCGGCCGGGAGCAGACCGGGCCGTTCCACGGGGCGGTGCGCTTCGACGGCACCGGTCTCTGGGAGGCACCGCTGGTGGAGAGCTCGATGCACTACCACAGCCGCGATCTCGAGATGATCGTCGGCGACGGCACGAAGACCGCGCCGCGGCTCATGGTGTGGCAGCGCGAGGGCGACGCGTTCACGCCGCCGCGCCTGCTGCACCGCCACCGCGGCTCCTTCCACACCCAGGCTCTCCACGTGCATCCGACGGTGAGCCCGGACGCCCGCCAGGTGCTGTTCACCTCCGACGCCCGCGGGTACGGCGCCGTGCACCTGCTGGACCTCCCCGAGGACCTCGGGGATCTGCCGCTCGTGGACCCCTGAACCGGCCCGCGACCGGCCCGCCGCCCGCCCCTCGTCACCGTCCTCTCGCCCAGGAGCCGCCATGTCCCGCCCGCCCATCGACCGCCGCGCCCTCGTCTCCCGTCACGACGTGGTGTTGGACGCCGTCGACCCCCGCTCGCCGCTCGGCGTGGGCAACGGCGACCTGGCCGTGACGGTGGACGCCACCGGGCTGCAGTCCCTGCCCGCCTCCTATCCCGTCTCCCCGCGGGACGAGAGCCGCCCGGACGGCACCCTGCTGGGGACCCTCAGCACCTGGGGCTGGCACAGCCTGCCGTCGGCGAGCGCCCACAGCTGGCGGGATGCCCTGGTGACCTACGACTCCGACCGCGGCCCGGTGCCGTACGTGGACATGTCCGGGAAGGTCGCCGGCGGCACCGAGCAGGACACCGGGGAGCGGGACCTGCAGCTGCGCGGCAATCCGCACCGGCTGGACCTGGGCACCTTCGGGCTGCGCCGGGACGGGGCACCTCTGGCGCCCCGGCAGGTCGAGCCCGTCCGGCAGCAGCTGGCGCTCTACGAGGGGGTGATCACCTCGGTGAGCGCGATCGACGGCGAGCGCCTGGAGACCGTCACCGCGGTCCACCCCGAGCGCGATCTGGTGGCCCTGCAGCTGCGCTCCTCGGCGCTGCGCACGGGACTCGGCATCGGCCTCGCCTTCGCCTACGGCAGCGCGGACTGGCACAGCGCGCACGACTGGACGCGGCCCGCGGCGCACACCACCGAGCTCACGCCCCTCGAGGAGGGTCTGTGGCGCATCGACCGCCAGGTGGACGCCACGGCGTACACCGTCCTGGTGCGGGCACCCGGGGCGCGCCTGACCGCCGCCGCGGACCACGAGATCCTGGTGGAGACCGACGGGGAGGAGCTCTCGCTGTCCCTCGAGCTGCGGCCCGGCACGGTCACCGCGCCGGCGCCGCCGACGGACGTGGCCGCGACCCTGGCCGCCTGCCGCGCGCACTGGCGGGACTTCTGGGAATCCGGCGCCGCCCTGGACCTGGGGGCGGTGGCGGATCCGCGGGCCGCGGAGCTCGAGCGCCGCGTGGTCCTCTCCCAGTTCCTCACCGCGATCCACTGCGCGGGCCGCATGCCGCCGCAGGAGACGGGACTGGTCTGCAACTCCTGGCGCGGCAAGTCCCACCTCGAGATGCACTGGTGGCACGCGGCGCACTTCCCGCTGTGGAACCGCCCGGCGCTGCTGCGCCGCAGCCTGGACTGGTACCGCTCGATCCTGCCCCGAGCCCGGGAGATGGCCGGCCTGCAGGGCTTCGCCGGCGCCCGGTGGCCCAAGCAGGTGGGCCCCGAGGGGGAGGAGACCCCCAGCGGGATCGGCACCTTCCTCATCTGGCAGCAGCCCCACCTGATCCATCTCGTGGAGCTCCTGCTACGCGCCGAGGGCGTCGACGAGCTCGAGCTCCTCGCCGAGGTCGACGACCTCGTCACCGAGACCGCGGACTTCATGGCGTCCTTCGCGCTGCGCACCGGCGCCGGCGCCGAGCTGGGTCCGCCGCTGATCCCCGCGCAGGAGAGCTACGGGGGGATGCGCACCGCGGTGCGCAACCCCACCTACGAGCTGGTGCAGTGGCACTGGGCGCTCGAACGGGCGTGCGCGTTCAAGCAGCGACGGGGCCTGCCGGTCCCGGAGGCCTGGGCCGAGATCCGCGATCTGCTCATCGCCCCCGCGCCGCGGGACGGCGTCTACCCGGCGATCGCGGTGGAGCCGTACACGATCCGCGAGGACCACCCCTCGATGCTGTGTGCCCTGGGCGTGCTCCCGCAGACCGACCGGATCGACCCCGCCGTCATGGCCGCGACCCTCGAGGACGTCCTGGACTCCTGGGACTGGGACTCCACCTGGGGCTGGGACTACCCGGTGATGGCGATGACCGCCGCGCGCCTGGGCCGACCCGAGGACGCCGTGGACCTCCTGCTCACCGACACCGGGAAGAACACCGTGCTGCCCAGCGGGCACAACCGGCAGACCGGGTCCCTGCCGCTCTACCTGCCCGGCAACGGCGGCCTGCTGACGGCCGTCGCCCTGATGGCCGGCGGCTGGGACGGCGCCGGGGCGGGGGCCACCTCCGCGCCGACGGCCTGCCCCGGATTCCCCGACGACTGGGACGTCCGCGCCGAGGGCTTCGCCCTCTCCCCCTGACGGCCGTCCCCTCCCCTGTCCCTCTGTCCGCCTCCTCCTCCACCCGTCCGCCCTCGATCCCCGATCCCGACGACGTACAGCGAGGTACGCAGCATGTCCGATCGCCCCATCCCCCGCCGTCCCCGACCCCTCCGGCCCCCGTCCCGCCCCTCCCGCGGCCGACGGGTCACCGCCCTGGCAGCGTCCACGGCGCTGCTGGCCTCCCTGCTCGGGGGCGCCGCCGCCCCCGCGCTCGCCGACGCCCCCTCTCCGGACGCCCTGCCGGCCTTCCCCGGCGCGGAGGGCTTCGGCTACGCCGCCACCGGCGGACGCGGCGGCGAGGTCTACCACGTGACCTCCAAGGAGCTCACCGGCGAGGGGACCCTCCACCACGCCCTGACCACCAGCGGCGAGGTCCCCCGCACGATCGTCTTCGACGTCTCCGGGAACCTGGAGATCCCGCAGATCATCGTCCAGGACGCCTCGAACATCACGATCGCCGGCCAGACCGCCCCGGGCGGCGGTGTGACCGTCCTGGGCAACACGATCCGGATCATCGACAGCCACGACATCGTGGTCCGTCACCTGCGGTTCCGCATGGGGAAGCATCCGGACGTCAACGACGACACGATGTACGTCGAGAACTCGCAGAACGTCATCATCGACCACTCCTCGTTCTCCTGGGGCACCGACGAGGTGCTGTCCATCAAGTCCAAGGACTACGAGAACCCCACCTCGGAGAACATCACCGTGCAGTGGTCGATCATGTCCGAGGGGCTGCTGACCCATTCGATGGGCGGGCTGGTCGAGATGAACACGATCTCCATGCACCACAACCTCTACGCCCACAACAACGACCGGAACCCGAAGACCAAGGGCGTCATGGACTTCGTCGGCAACACGGTCTACAACTGGGGCGACTACCCGTACGTCGCCGGCGGCGAATCCGGCACCAAGGGCTACGGCAACGTCGTGGGCAACACCTTCATCGCCGGCGCGAACTCCCGCAACCCCGAGGACGCCATCGTCCGGGGCAACGAGAACTACCAGGTGCACATCGACGGCAACGTCGTGGACGGCGACCGCGACGGGGTGCTGGACGGCGAGGTCGGCGGCGAGGAGATCCTCGAGGAGGAGCGTCCGGCGGTGGTGGTGCCGGAGCGCTTCGCGTACCCGCCGGTGCACACCCAGGAGGCGCTCGAGGCGCACGAGATGGTCCTCGAGCACGCCGGCGCCTCGCTGACCCGCGATCCCGTGGACGAGCGCGTGATCACCAGCGTCCGCGAGCAGTCCGGCGGGATCATCGAGCACCAGGACGACGTGGGCGGCTACCCGGCGATCGAGGAGGCGGACCCGCCGAAGGACTCCGACCGTGACGGCATGCCCGATCGGTGGGAGCGGCGGAACCAGCTGGACCCCCACGATCCCGAGGACCGCAACCACGATGCGGACGGCGACGGCTACACCAACCTCGAGGAGTACCTCAACGAGCTGGCCGCTCCCAGCTTCCCCGAGGGCTACCCGATGACGCCCGCTCCCTGGGACGGCGAGGTCTTCGAGCCGCCGGCGGCCCCGGAGCCCGAGGAGGAGCCGGCCGCGCCGCCGGCTCCCCTGGACGGCACGATCATCCGCGGCGGCGTCGTCAACGACACCTCCGGCAGCGGCGCGGACAATGCGACGGACTGGTCGGTGCAGGAGGACCTGCAGGTCGGCGACGTGGTGGCCGGGGACCGCTCCGGGTACACCTTCACCGAGGTGCCCGGCGAGGTCGCCGGCGCCGAGTGGATCCGCACCGCGGTCGACTCCCGCGCCTCGGACGCGGAGGACACGCTGCGCTTCCACGCCGCGGCGGACGCCCGCGTGTACGTCGCCCACGACACCCGCATCCCCGAGCAGCCCGCCTGGCTCGCGGAGGACTACGAGGCCACGGGCCTGCAGCTGCAGGACACCCAGCCCGTGACCTGGGAGCTGTTCTCCCGGGACGTCCGCGCCGGGGACGAGGTGATCCTCGGGCCCAATGCCGGCGGGAACCGCATGAACTACCTGGTCGTCGTGGTGCCCACCGCGCCCTCGGGCGAGGTGCCGGCGCCGCCGGCCGAGGCGCCCGAGGTCACGGCGGACCCCGCCGCCGGGACCGTCGAGATCACTTGGGAGCCGGCCGCGGACGCGACCTCCGTGCTCGTGGAGCGCTCCACCGCCGGTGATCCCGCCTGGCGGGTGATCGGCTCCTCCGCGGACGGCGCCCTCACCGATGACGCGCCCCAGCTGGGTGTGCGGCACGACTACCGGATCGTGCCGGTGGCCGCGGGCGGTGCCGCCGAGGCCTCGCCGCACGCCTCCGTCACCCCGGTCGATCCCTCGGTCCCGGTGCCGGAGGCCCCGGCCGGCCTCGAGATCACGGGGATCGGCAGCTACGGCGCGTCCCTGAGCTGGGACGCCGTCGACGGCGCCGAGGGCTACGTGCTCCAGCGCGCCGCCGGTCCCGACGGCGCGTTCACCGACGTCGCCGGCACCGCCTCGACCAGCGCCGAGGACGACACGGTCGAGCCCGCGACCGACTACCGCTATCGCGTCCTCGCCCGCACCGCCGGCGGGCTCTCCGACCCGTCGGCCGAGGTCTCCGCGACCTCCGGTCCCGCGATGGAGATCCCCGCGGCGCCCACCGCCCCGGTGCTCACCGAGCAGGGGCCCGCGCACACGGCGCTCGGCTGGGACGCCGTGGACGGCGCCCAGGAGTACGTGGTGCTGCGCACCGCCGACGGCGAGACCGCCGCCACCGAGATCGCCCGCACCGAGGAGACCTCGTACGTCGACGACTCCCTCTCCGCGGGCTCGAGCGGGTACAGCTACCGGATCGTCGCCGCCAACGAGCGCGGAGCCTCCGAGCCCGGCGAGGCGCTGACCGTGCCGAGCCTCGTGCCGGAGGCCCCCTCCGCACTCGAAGCCACCCTGCGCGGCGACACCTTCGTGGGCGTGACCTGGGACCGCGGCGCCGGGACGGACACGGTCGAGGTGCTGCGCGAGATCGACGGGGAGCCGGCCGTGGTCGCCAGCGGCAAGGTCAGCACCACCTACGTCCGCGATCTCGAGCCCGGCACCGAGTACACCCTGTGGGTGCGGGGGACGAACGCGGCGGGGCCCTCGGAGCTCTCCGAGCCGCTGACGGTCTCCACCCTCCCCGAGCGCTGGTCCGCCGAGCAGACCTATCAGCGCGGCGACCGGGCGGGCCATGACGGCGCCGTCTGGGAGGCCACCCGGCGCACCCAGGGCGACCGGCCCGGCACCTCCGGGTCCTGGACCCGCATCGACGAGGGCTGAGCCGCGCGGTCCCGCCGGGGCACG
>NZ_PNFB01000016.1 GCF_003347015.1 Brachybacterium sp. YJGR34 | reverse complement strand
CGTTCCCGCGGGAACGTCGGGCGCTTCTCCGTCCCGGGGCGGCGTCGGCCCTCAGGCGCCGAGGGCGGTGCGGAAGCGGTCCGCGGCGATCTGCGCGACCAGGGGATGGTTCCCGAGCGGCGCGGCGACCAGGTCCGCGCCGGCGGTCTCGAGCTGGGCGTGGAAGGTCCCCGGGGCCAGCAGGTAGTTCGCGATCACCACGCGCGCGCCCGCGGCGGCGCCGGCGCGGGCCGCGGCGACGGCCTCGGCGATCGGCGGCTGCGCGGCGGAGATGTAGCCCAGGCCCACGCTCCGGCCCAGGTGCGCGCCCAGCTGCTCGCTCATCCGGCGGGCCATCGCCTGTCCGGCCTCGTCGCGGGTCCCGGCCACGGCCATGACCACGATGTCGTCCTCGCGCGCGCCCGCCTCGGCCAGGCGCTGCGCCATGACCTCGGCGAGCCGGGGATCGGGGCCCAGCGGCTCGGCGGCCAGCGCCTCGCGACCGGTGACGGCCTCCGCGACGTCCTGGCCCACGTGGAAGCCGGTGGACAGCAGCAGCGGGACCACCACGGCCGCGGGCGCACCCTCGGTCTCGCGGGTGCGCTCCACCGCGGTGACCGGGGCGTGCCGGGCCACGACCTCCGCGAGCTCCGGACTCTGGACGTCCACATATGCCTCCCGCACCGCGACCCCGGGGAGCTGGCCGGCGATGTCCTGCAGCAGCGCGCGGATGACATCGCGACCCTCGCGGATCCGGGTGCCGTGGGCGCAGCCGATGAGCACCGGCCAGAAGGAGGCAGGAGCGGTTCCCTCGGCCGCCGGACCGGTGAGCGCCGGGGAGCTGTTCAGGGCCTCGCGGCCCGAGCCACGGGGCTCGTCCCCGGTGCGCGGCGGCTCCAGGAAGCCCTCGGCGGCGGTGGGGCCGACGGCGATCACCGCCGGGTAGGCGATCGAATGCTCGCGCGCGACCTCCGTGATGGTGGCGAGGGTGCCGTGGACGGTGCGCTGGGCGGGCAGGGTCGCGCTCTGCACGATCGCGACCGGGGTCGCGGGATCCACGCCGTTCAGCAGCGCCTGCGCGGCCAGACGCGGCAACCAGCCCACGCCCATCATGAGCACCGTGGTGGTGCCCGGATCGGCCAGCGCGGCGAGGTCCGCCGGGCCCAGGTCGCCGTGGGCGTTGACGATGTGCACGGCGACGGCGCGGCCGCGGTGGGTGACGGGCACGTCCCCGGCGGCGGGGCCGGCGATCGCGGAGGTCACCCCGGGCACCACCTGCACAGGCACGCCGGCGGCGCGGCAGGCCAGCACCTCCTCCCCACCGCGGCCCAGCACGAAGGGGTCCCCGCCCTTGAGGCGGGCCACGCGATGGCCGGCGAGGGCCTTGGCGACCAGCAGCTCCTCGATGCCCGCCTGACCCAGCGACGGGCGCCCGGGCGTCTTGCCGACGTCGATCACCTCGACGTCCTCGCCGAGCTGCTCGGTCAGGCCCACCGGCCCCAGGCGGTCCACGACCACGACGTCGGCCTGGCGCAGCAGGGCCAGGCCGCGGACGGTGACGAGGTCCAGCGCGCCGGGCCCGCCGCCGATGAGGGCGACGGAGCCCGGGGCGAGGACGGCCTCGGCAGGAAGCGGATTCACGGTCGGTGGCACCGGACTCGTGCGTCGTCGCCGACGAATGCCGGGACACGGTTCCCGGGGCAGCCGTCGCGAAGCGGCGAATCGTCGAACATGACTCTCATCGTTCCATCTCCCGGTGGGTCACGGCGCGGTTGTCCATTCCATGCCGACGATCACGAGGAGGCCGGCTCGGGCACAGCCACGGGCTTCGCAGCGGTTTCCCCCGGAGAATCCCCGAGGCCACGCGGTCGCCGGCGGAGCATCCGGATCGTGCGCGCCACGAGGCCGAGGCATATCACGGCCGCACCGAGCTGCACCCCGACGCGCACCGGCGCCGGGAGCCCCAGGGTGAGGAGCACCGGGCCCAGGTTCAGCGTGATGATCAGGCTGCCCACGAGGATGCCGAGCAGCGGGGCGGGCAGACGCCCGGCCAGGCGCGCCGCGATCGGGGCGGCGAGGACGCCGCCGGCCATGAGCGCGAGCACGAGGCCGACGGGGACCCCGCCGATCCCCAGGCCCAGCACGAAGCCGATGCTCGCGCAGACCGTCACGACGAACTCGGCGGCGGCGACGGAGCCGATCACCCGCCGCGGCGCGGTCCGGCCGGTCGAGAGCAGCGTCGAGGAGACCACGGGCCCCCAGCCGCCCCCGCCCGTGGAGTCCACCAGACCGCCCACGAGCCCGAGGGGCACCAGCAGGCCGCGGCGCCGGGAGGCCGGGGTGCCGCCGTCGGCGGCTCCCGGCACGGCCGGGCCCGGGATGCCCCCCAGCAGGAAGCGCAGCAGCACCAGCACGCCCAGACCGAGCAGCAGCGCGGACATCAGCGGTGCGGCCGCCGCGAGAGACAGCGAGGAGAGCACCGTCGCGCCCACCAGCGCCCCGATCCCGCCGGGCACGGCCAGACGCAGCATCATGCCGCGATCGACGTTCCCGACGCCCCAGTGGCTCGCTCCGGAGGCGAGGGTGGTGCCCAGCTGGGCGAACTTCACGGTCGAGGCCACGACGGCCGGCGCCATCGAGGTGGCCAGCAGCAGCGAGGCCGAGGTGACCCCGAATCCCATCCCCAGCGCCCCGTCGATCATCTGCGCGAGGAACCCGGCGATGCCGGCGGGGAGCAGCTCGAGCAGCACGCCCGAGCCTCAGACGGCGTCGCGGGCGGAGACCATCCCCGCCGCGAGGGTCGTGGCCGTCTGCGGGTCGATGACCAGCAGCGCGCCGCCGTCGCGGGAGGCGGAGTAGAGCTCGAGCGGGAGCGGCTCGGCGACCTCGAGGCCCACCCGCACGAGGTCGTTGAGATCGGCCTGCTCGGCGGGGATGCGCTCGAGGGTGCTGATGTCGAGGCGGTCGTGGAGCGTGCTGACACGGGCCTGGACGGTGCGGGTGCCGTGCTTGACGAGCACCCGGGCGCCGGGGCGCAGCGGGGTCTCGGCGAGCCAGCAGAGCATGGCCTCCGCGGCGCGGACCGGCGAGGGGGCACCGGGTGCGGCGAGCAGGTCACCCCGGGAGATGTCGAGATCCTCGTCGAGGCGGACCGTGACGGAGTCCCCCGCCTCCGCGCGCTGGACGGACTCCTGGGCGCGGTCGATGCCCGCCACCGTGGTGGTGCGGCCGGAGCCGGCCACGAGCACCTCGTCGCCCACGGCGAGGGAGCCCGAGGTGAGCAGCCCCGCATAGCCGCGATAGTCGCGATGAGCAGGATCCCGCGCCCCGAGCTGGGGGCGGATCACCAGCTGCACCGGCAGGCGGAAGGGCTCGTCCACGGCGTGACGGCCCGCGGGCAGCGCCTCGAGGATCCCCAGCAGCGTGGGCCCCTCGTACCAGGCGGTGAGGGCGGAGGACTCCACCACGTTGTCCCCGTGCAGCGCCGAGAGCGGGACCACCTCGGGCACCGGGATCTCGAGCGCGGCGGCCACGCTCCCCAGCTGCTCCACCACGTCGGCGTGGACCTGCTGGGGGTGCTCGACCAGGTCGATCTTGTTCAGGGCGACCACCACGTGAGGGACCCGCAGCAGGGCCGCGACGGCGAGGTGCCGACGGGTCTGCTCGAGGACGCCGTGGCGGGCGTCGACCAGCACCACGACGACGTCGGCCGTGGAGGCGCCGGTGACCATGTTGCGGGTGTACTGGACGTGACCGGGGGTGTCGGCCAGCACGTAGGAGCGCTCGGCGGTGGCGAAGTAGCGGTAGGCGACGTCGATCGTGATGCCCTGCTCGCGCTCGGCGCGCAGGCCGTCGGTGAGCAGCGCGAGGTCCGCCAGCTCGCCGGTCCACCCGCGGCGCCGGCTCGCGTCCTGCACGGCGGCGAGCTGATCGGCCAGCACCGACTTCGTGTCGTGCAGGAGGCGCCCGATGAGGGTCGACTTGCCGTCGTCCACGCTGCCGGCCGTGGCCAGGCGCAGCAGGGTCGGGGAGGCCGCGTCGTCCAGCGCGGTCGCGGGGGTCAGGGTGGTGGTGCTCATCAGAAGTAGCCCTCCTTCTTGCGGTCCTCCATGGCGGCCTCGGACAGGCGGTCGTCGGCGCGGGTCGCGCCGCGCTCGGTGATCGTGGTCGCGGCGACCTCGGCGATCACCGCCTCCACGTCGGCCGCGGAGGAGGGCACCGCGCCCGTGCAGGACATGTCGCCGACGGTCCGGTAGCGGACCGTCCGGACCTCCGTGCGCTCGCCCTCGCGCGGTGTGACCCACGCGCCGGGGGACAGGAGCATCCCGTCGCGCTCGAAGACCTCGCGCTCGTGCGCGTAGTACAGCGGGGGCAGCTCGATCCCCTCACGGGCGATGTACCGCCACACGTCCAGCTCGGTCCAGTTCGACAGTGGGAAGACGCGCACGTGCTCGCCGGGCTGGCGGCGGGTGTTGTACAGATGCCACAGCTCGGGGCGCTGGTTCTTGGGGTCCCACTGGCCGAAGGAGCTGCGCAGGGACACGATCCGCTCCTTGGCCCGGGCCTTGTCCTCGTCGCGGCGACCGCCGCCCAGCACGGCGTCGAAGCGGTGCTGCTCGATGGCGTCGAGCAGCGGGAGCGTCTGCAGCGGGTTGCGCGTGCCGTCGGCCCGCTCGCGCAGCCGGCCGTCGTCGAGGTAGTCCTGGACCGAGGCGACCTTCAGCTCGACGCCGTAGCGCTCGACGGCCTCGTCGCGGAAGGTGAGCACCTCGGGGAAGTTGTGCCCGGTGTCCACATGGAGCACGGGGAAGGGGACCGGGGCGGGCCACAGCGCCTTGGCGGCGAGGTGGAGCATCACCACCGAGTCCTTGCCGCCGGAGAACAGCATGGCCGGACGCTCGAGCTCGCCCACCACCTCGCGGAGGATGTGGATCGCCTCGCTCTCGAGGGCGTCGAGCAGATCGGCGGCCGGAGCCGATCCGGTGGCCGCGGCGGTGGTGGTCCGCGTCTCGGGGATCAGAGCGGTCATCGGTCCTCCTGGGTCGTGTCGAGGGACAGCAGCGACAGCGCGGTGACGCTGCCGTCGGCGGGGGCCCCGGCCTGCTCGGTGCCGGGATGGAGTCCGCACTCGGTCTTCGCGCTCCCGGACCAGCGGCCGGCACGAGGGTCCTCGCCGGGGGCGACGGCGCGGGTGCAGGGGGCGCAGCCGATGCTCGGGTAGCCCTGGTCCAGCAGCGGGTTCTCCGGCAGCGCGTGCTCGCGGGAATAGCCCATGAGGCGATCGAAGGACCAGGTGACCAGCGGGTTGATCTTCACCAGGCCGAAGGCCTCGTCGAAGGTGACCACCGGGGTGCCCGCCCGGGTGGGGCCCTCCTCGCGGCGCACGCCGGTGACCCAGGCGTCGTAGCCGCGCAGCGCCGCACGCAGCGGGTCGATCTTCCGCATCGCGCAGCAGGCGCCGGGATCGCGGTCGTGCAGACGCGCCCCGTGGGCCGCGTCCTGCTCGGCCACGGTGCGCTCGGGCAGGACGTCGATCACGGTCACGTCGAGCTCCCGCGCCACCCGGTCCCGGGTGGCCAGGGTCTCGGGGAAGTGGTACCCGGTCTCGAGGAAGAGCACGTCCACACCGGGGCGGTGACGGGCCACCACGTGCGGCAGCACCGCATCGGCCATCGAGCAGGCCACCGCGAGCGAGGACCCGAAGGTCTCCGCCGCCCAGCGCGAGGCCTCCTCGGCCAGCTCCTCGGGGCCCAGGTCCTGCTCGAGGGCCGCGAAGCGCTCGGACGCCTCCGCGGCCACGGCGCGCAGGCGCTCGGTCCTCAGGTCATCGACGGTCTCGGTGCTCATCGCAGATCCTCCTCCTCGGCGCGGTGCGCCCAGGCGGCGAAGCTCTCCTCGGCCTCGCGCCCGGCCAGATAGGAGCGCACCACGCGCTCGACGTAGTCGGTGAGGTCGCGGGCGGCGACCTTGTGCCGACGCAGGGTACGGCCCAGCTGCGGCTCGGCCAGGTCGGGCCGCGCGAGCGATCCTCCCAGATGCACCTGGAAACCGGGAACCTGCTCGCCCTCGTCGGTGGTGATGATCTGCCCCTTGAGGCCGATGTCCGCGGTCTGGATGCGGGCGCAGGAGTTGGGGCAGCCGTTGACGTGCAGACTGATCGGCGCGCCGAGCGCGGGCGCGAGCTCGCCGAGGCGCTCCTCGAGCTCCGCGATGGTCCGCTCGGCGGTGTCCTTCGTGTCCACGATCGCCAGCTTGCAGAACTCCAGGCCCGTGCACGCGATGGTCGAGCGGCGGAAGGGGCTGGGCCGCGTGCTGAGCCCGAGCTCCTGGAGCCCCGCGACCAGGCCCTCCACGCCCTCCTCGGGCACGCCCAGCACCACGAGGGTCTGGAAGGGGGTCAGGCGCACCGACTCGGCGCCGACGGACTCGACGAGATCGGCCAGCGCGCTCAGCCGGCCGTCGCCGATCCGCCCCACCGTGGGCGTCGCGCCGACGTAGTGGCGGCCGTCCTTCTGTCGATGCACACCGACGTGGTCGCCGGGCCCCGTGGGTGCGCCCGGCGCCGGACCGTCGGCCAGGGAGTACCCGAGGTACTCGGTCTCCAGGACCTCGCGGAACTTCTCGGGGCCCCATTCGGCCAGGAGGAACTTCAGCCGGGCCTTGTTGCGCAGCCGGCGATGGCCGTAGTCGCGGAAGATCCGCACCACGCCGTGCCAGACGTCGGGGGCCTGCTCCTCGGTCACGAAGGTCCCCAGCCGCTCGCCCAGGCGCGGCGTGGTGGACAGCGCGCCGCCCACCCACAGGTCGTAGCCCGGGCCGAGCTCGGGGTGGACCACGCCCACCAGGGAGACGTCGTTGATCTCGGGGACCACGTCCTGGGTGGGGTGGCCGGTGATGGCGGTCTTGAACTTGCGCGGGAGGTTGGCGAGGTCCGGGTCGCCGAGGTAGCGGCGCTTGATCTCGGCGATCACCGGGGTGGGGTCGATGATCTCGTCGGCCGCGACGCCGGCGACGGGACTGCCGAGGAAGCCGCGCGGGGTGTCGCCGCAGGCGGTGGTGGTCTCGAGGCCCACGGTCTCCAGGCGCCGCCAGATCTCGGGCATCGCCTCGATCTCGATCCAGTGGTACTGGATGTTCTCCCGGTCGGTGATGTCCGCGGTGCCGCGGCCGAACTCGTCGGAGATGCCGCCGAGGACCCGCAGGGCGGCGGGGGAGAGGGAGGCCCCGTCGGTGCGGACGCGGAGCATGAAGTAGCGGTCCTCGAGCTCGTGCGGCTCGAGCTGCGCAGTGCGCCCGCCGTCGATGCCGGGCAGGCGCTGGGTGTACAGCCCCCACCAGCGGAACCGGCCGTGAAGGTCGTCACCGGGGATCGCGTCGAAGCCGGCCTCGGCGTAGATGGTCTCGATGCGCTCGCGGACGTTGAGGCCGTTGTCCTCGGCCTTGAACTCCTCGTTGTGGTTCAGCGGTTCGGTGCCGTCGATCTTCCACTGGCCCTGCGGCTTCCCGGAGCGGGAGGGTCGCGCCCGGACGGGCGCCGTGGCGGTGGCCGCGGAAGCGGTGCTCGACAGGGTCTCTGCGGTGTCGGTGCGGGACATACCCAGATCATGCAAGGTTATGGGCGGCATTACAACTTCTTGGGGCATGTGTGTCGGCGGATGACATGCCCGGGCGCCGGGCGGCACGTAGGGCGTCGTGGCACACATCTCGCGATCCGGACACCTGGTGATCTGCGCGGGGGAGCACCTAGCATGTCGGCATGGAGATGAACCTTCTCGTAGTTACCGAGCGCGGCTGACGCCCGTTCGTTCTACGAGCTCGTCTTCCGCGCCCCTCCCTGAGCCCCAGGCGGAGGGGCTTTTTCGTGCCCCGGCAGGATGCGGGGTGCGGGGGAGGTGCGCAGGATCCCCGCCATGCCCACCGTCCGAGACGACGAAGGAGTTCCGATGACCGGACAGACCATGACCGGCGCCCAAGCGCTGGTCGAGTCCCTCAAGCACGCCGGAGCCGAGGTCGTCTTCGGCCTTCCCGGTGGTGCCATCCTGCCCACCTACGACCCGCTGATGGACGCCGAGGGCCTGCGCCACGTGCTGGTCCGCCACGAGCAGGGCGCCGGCCACGCCGCGAGCGGCTATGCCCACGCCACGGGCAAGGTCGGCGTGTGCCTGGCGACTTCCGGCCCCGGCGCCACCAACCTCATCACCGCGATCGCCGACGCCCAGATGGACTCCATCCCGATGGTGGCCATCACCGGGCAGGTGGGCTCGCCCTTCATCGGCACCGACGCCTTCCAGGAGGCGGACATCGTCGGCATGACGATGCCCGTGACCAAGCACAACTTCCTGGTCAAGGACGCCGCGGAGATCCCCAAGGTGATCAAGCAGGCCTTCCACATCGCCTCGACCGGGCGCCCCGGCGTGGTGCTCGTGGACGTCACCAAGGACGCCCAGCAGGCGATGACCGAGTTCGTCTGGCCCGAGAGCATGGACCTGCCCGGCTACAAGCCGGAGTCGCGTCCGCACGGCAAGCAGATCCGCGAGGCCGTCTCCATGCTGCTGGAGGCCCAGCGTCCGGTCTTCCTGCTGGGCGGCGGGGTGATCCGCGGTGATGCCACCG
Organism: Brachybacterium sp. YJGR34; assembly: GCF_003347015.1. GTDB lineage: Bacteria > Actinomycetota > Actinomycetes > Actinomycetales > Dermabacteraceae > Brachybacterium. The sequence goes on along the minus strand of NZ_PNFB01000016.1, from coordinate 86,909 downwards.
AGGAGATCCGCGAGCTCGTGGACCTCTCCGGTGCGCCCTTCGTCACCACCCTCATGGCCCGCGGCGCCCTGCCCGACTCGCACCCGCAGCAGCTGGGCATGCCCGGCATGCACGGCACCGTTGCGGCGGTCTCCGCGCTGCAGCGGGCGGACCTGATCGTCAACATCGGCGCCCGCTTCGACGACCGCGTGACCGGACGCCTGGACTCCTTCGCCCCCTCGGCGAAGATCGTCCACGCGGACATCGACCCGGCCGAGATCTCGAAGAACATCGAGGCCGACGTCCCGATCGTCGGGCAGGCCGCGGACGTCGCCCGCGCCCTGACCGCCGAGCTGCGCGAGCGGCTCGCCGCCGCCGATGAGCGCGACTACGGCGCCTGGTGGACCATGCTGTCGATGCTGCGGGACAACTACCCGCTGGGCTGGACCGAGACCGAGGACGGCTTCACCGCGCCGCAGAAGGTCATCTCGCGTCTCAGCGCGCTCTCCGGTCCCGAGGCCATCTACGTCGCGGGCGTGGGCCAGCACCAGATGTGGTCCAGCCAGTTCGTGACCTACGAGAACCCGCGCACCTGGATCAACTCCGGCGGGCTGGGCACGATGGGCTACTCGGTGCCGGCGGCCATGGGGGCGAAGGTGGGCATGCCCGATCGCGTGGTGTGGTCCATCGACGGCGACGGCTGCTTCCAGATGACCAACCAAGAGCTCGCCACCTGCGTGATCAACCAGATCCCGATCAAGGTGGCGGTCATCAACAACTCGAGCCTCGGCATGGTCCGGCAGTGGCAGAACCTGTTCTACGACCAGCGCTACTCCAACACCGAGCTGAACACGGGCCACGGCTCGCGCCGCATCCCGGACTTCGTCAAGCTCGCCGACGCCTACGGCTGCGCCGGGCTGCGCTGCGAGCGGGACGAGGACATCGACGCCACGATCCAGCAGGCGCTGGAGATCAACGACCGCCCCGTGGTCGTGGACTTCACCGTCAGCGCCGACGCCATGGTGTGGCCGATGGTGCCGGCCGGCGTCTCCAACGACGAGATCCAGATCGCCCAGGGCATGAGCCCCGAGTGGGAGAGGGACATCTGATCATGACTACCACCTCGACGACCGACTACGTCATGACCCCGCACAGCCAGACCCTTTCGGTGCTGGTCGAGAACAAGCCCGGCGTCCTCACCCGGGTCACCGCTCTGTTCTCGCGTCGCGGCTACAACATCTCCTCGCTCGCCGTCGGACCGACCGAGCATCCGGAGATCTCCCGCATCACGGTGGTGGTCGACGTCGACCAGCATCGTCTCGAGCAGATCACGAAGCAGCTCAACAAGCTCGTCAACGTGCTCAAGATCGTCCAGCTCGACGCGCGGCAGACCGTCCAGCGCGAGCTCATCCTCATCAAGGTCACCGCGGACAACACCACCCGCACCTCGGTGCTGGAGATCGTGCAGATGTTCCGGGCGAAGGTGGTCGATGCGGCCGCCGACTCGGTGACCATCGAGGCCACCGGCACCCAGGACAAGCTCACCGCGCTGCTGGGGATGCTCGAGGCCTTCGGGATCCGCGAGATCGTCAAGTCCGGCGAGGTCGCCATCGGCCGCGGCGGGCGCGCGATCACCGACCGCAGCCTGCTCTCCTGAGCTCGTCCCGCATCCAGAGACAGTCTCTCAGAACGTAAGACATGCGGCGGTAGGATCGTCCTATCGCCGCCGGGCGCCGACGTCGGACCCGACGGGCGCACCGCACCCCCGACACGAAGGAGCACACCGTGGCAGAGATCTTCTACGACGACAATGCCGACCTGTCCATCATCCAGGGCAAGAAGGTCGCCATCATCGGCTTCGGCTCGCAGGGCCACGCCCACGCGCTGAACCTGCGCGACAGCGGCGTCGAGGTCCGGGTGGGCCTGCGCGAGGGCTCGTCCTCGCGGGCCAAGGCCGAGGAGCAGGGCCTGGGCACCGGCACCGTCGCCGAGGTCTCCGCATGGGCCGACCTCATCATGATCCTCACCCCGGATCAGGATCAGCGGACGGTCTACAGCGAGTCCATCCAGCCGCACCTGACCGAGGGCAAGGCGCTCGCCTTCGCGCACGGCTTCAACATCCGCTTCGGCTACATCGAGGTGCCCGCGGGCGTCGACGTGCTGCTCATCGCCCCGAAGGCCCCCGGCCACACGGTGCGCCGCGAGTTCGTCGCCGGCCGCGGCATCCCCGACATCGTCGCCGTCGAGCAGGATGCGACCGGTACCGCCTGGGACCTCGCGCTCTCCTACGCCAAGGGCGTCGGCGGCACCCGTGCGGGCGTCATCAAGACCACCTTCACCGAGGAGACCGAGACCGACCTCTTCGGTGAGCAGGCAGTCCTGTGCGGCGGCATGAGCCACCTCGTCCAGGCGGGCTTCGAGACCCTCTCCGAGGCCGGCTACCAGCCGGAGATCGCCTACTTCGAGGTCCTCCACGAGCTCAAGCTCATCGTCGACCTCATGTTCGAGGGCGGCATCGCCAAGCAGCGCTGGTCGATCTCCGATACCGCCGAGTTCGGCGACTACGTCTCCGGCCCGCGCGTCATCACCGGCGAGACCAAGAAGGCGATGAAGGAGATCCTCTCCGACATCCAGGACGGCACCTTCGCCCAGCGGTTCATCGAGGACCAGGACAACGGCGCGAAGGAGTTCGCCGCGCTGCGCGAGGAGGAGGCGAAGCACGAGATCGAGGTCGTCGGCAAGGACCTGCGCAAGATGTTCTCCTGGAGCGCCCAGCCGCTCGACGAGGACTACACCGAGGGCAGCGCCGCGCGCTGATCCCGTCAGCGGTGCCTCACGGCGCCGCTGCTGCCGACGGCCGTGCGGCCGGCCCGCGGGTCGGTCCCACGGCCGTCGGCCCCCAGCCGCCGGTGCGCCCCGTGTCAGGGCGTGGACAAGGGTCTCGGATCCTGGCCGAGGCGACCGCATGGCGGACACCGCAGTACTCTGTCCCCGGCCCCGGAGACGGCAGTCCGGGCACCATCACCCGACCCGGAGGTTTTTCCCGTGACGCGTCCCGTCGTCCTGTTCGCCGAAGAGCTCTCGCCCGCCACCATCGAGGTCTTCGGCGACGGCGCCGATGTCCGCCACGTCGACGGCACCGACCGTCCCGCCCTGCTCTCGGCGATCGCCGAGGCCGACGCCCTGCTGGTCCGCTCGGCGACCCAGGTCGACGCCGAGGTCCTCGCCGCGGCGAAGAAGCTCCAGGTCGTCGCCCGCGCGGGCGTGGGACTGGACAACGTGGACGTCGCCGCCGCGACCACCGCCGGCGTCATGGTCATCAACGCCCCGACCTCCAACATCGTCTCCGCGGCGGAGCTCGCGGTGACGCTGATCCTCGCCTCGCTGCGCAACCTCGCCCGCGCCGATGCCTCGGTGAAGGCCGGGCGCTGGGAGCGCAAGCAGCTCACCGGCGTCGAGCTGTTGGGCAAGACCGTGGGCGTGGTGGGCTTCGGCCGGATCGGCCAGCTGGTCGCGGAGCGCCTCGCGCCCTTCGGCGTCGAGCTGCTCGCCTACGACCCCTACGTCAACCACACCCGGGCCGCGGAGCTCGGGGCGCGCGTGGTCGAGCTCGACGAGCTGATGCGCGAGGCCGATGTGGCCACCGTCCACATGCCCAAGACCCCGGAGACCACGGGCCTGCTCGGCGCCGAGCAGTTCGCCCTCGCCAAGCCCTCCCTCCACGTCGTCAACGCCGCGCGCGGCGGGCTCATCGACGAGGAGGCGCTCTACGAGGCGCTCGTCGCCGGCCGGATCGCCGGCGCGGCGCTGGACGTCTACACCACCGAGCCGCCCGCGCAGTCCGAGACCGCGAAGCGCCTGCTCGAGCTCGACAGCGTCACCCTCACCCCGCACCTGGGCGCCTCGACCGCGGAGGCGCAGGAGAAGGCCGGCGTGGCCGTCGCGCGCTCGGTGCGCCTGGCCCTGGCCGGCGAGCTGGTGCCCGATGCGGTCAACGTCGCCGGCGGCGCGATCGACGACCTGGTCCGTCCGGGCGTGGCCCTGGCCGACCGTCTCGGCCAGCTGTTCACCGCGCTCGCGGGCGAGTCCCCGGAGCTGCTGGACATCGAGGTGCACGGCGAGATCGCCTCCCGCGACGTCACCGCGCTGAAGCTCTCCGCCCTGCGCGGCGTGTTCCGCTCGGTGGTCACCGAGCAGGTCAGCTACGTCAACGCCCCCGTCCTGGCCGAGGAGCGCGGCATCACCGTGCAGCTGGTCACCGAGGAGGCCACGGAGCGCTTCCGCAACGTCGTCACCCTGCGCGGCACGCTGCGCGGCGGGGAGGTCGTCTCCGTCTCGGGCACCCTCAGCGGCGTGGACCAGGAGCACAAGCTCACCGAGGTCGCCGGCCATGCGCTCGACGTCCCGCTCAGCGACCACCTGCTGATCATCCGCTACGAGGATGGGCCGGGCCTGATCGGCCAGTACGGCCTGCGCCTCGGCGAGGCCGGTGTGAACATCGCCGGCATGCAGGTCTCGCGCGCCGGACGGGGCCCCGGCTCCGAGGCCCTCGTGGTGCTCGACCTCGACGAGTCCGTGGGCCGGGACTTCGCCGAGGAGCTCGGCGAGAGCATCGGCGCCCGCTCGATCCACGCGGTCGACCTCGTCTACTGATCACCGCCCACGCCCCCAGCAGCCCCTGACACGTTCCCGGAAACGGAGCCCCCATGAGCACCCCCAGCACCCTCCGGCTCGCCCTCATCGAGGGCGACGGCATCGGCCGCGAGGTCGTCCCCCAGGGCCTGCGCGCCCTCCGCGCCGCGCTCGACCCCGTCGGCGTGACGGTCGAGACCACCGACTTCGACCTCGGTGCGGGGCGTTGGCACCGCACGGGGGAGACCCTGACCGATGAGGACATGGCGCGCCTCGCCGAGCACGACGCGATCCTGCTGGGGGCCGTCGGTGACCCCGGTGTCCCCTCGGGGGTCCTCGAGCGCGGTCTGCTGCTGAAGCTCCGCTTCGGCTTCGACCACTACGTGAACCTGCGGCCCACCACGCTCTTCCCGGGGGTGGGCTCCCCGCTCGCCGCACCGGGCGAGGTGGACTTCGTGGTGGTGCGGGAGGGCACCGAGGGCCCGTACGTCGGCAACGGCGGCTCGATGCGCACCGGCACGGAGCTCGAAGTGGCCACCGAGGTCTCCCTGAACACGGCCGTGGGCGTCGAGCGCGTGGTGCGCTACGCCTTTGCGCAGGCCGAGCGGCGTCGGAAGAAGCTCACCCTGGTGCACAAGCACAACGTGCTGGTCCACGCCGGGCACCTGTGGCGGCGCATCGTCGAGGAGGTCGGGGCCGAGCATCCCGAGGTGGAGGTCGACTACGCCCATGTCGACGCGGCGATGATCTACCTGGTCACCGATCCGTCCCGCTTCGACGTCATCGTCACCGACAACCTCTTCGGTGACATCGTCACCGACCTCGCCGCGGCCGTCGGCGGGGGCATCGGCCTCGCCGCGAGCGCGAACCTCAATCCCTCCGGCGCCTACCCCTCGATGTTCGAGCCGGTCCACGGCTCCGCCCCGGACATCGCCGGGAAGGACCTCGCCGACCCCACCGCGACCGTGCTCTCGGTCGCGCTGCTGCTGGACCACCTGGGCCACACCGCGCCGGCGGCCGCGGTCCGCTCCGCCGTGGAGGCGGACATCGCCGCCCGCGCCGACTCCGAGGAGCTGCGCGTCCGCGGCACCGTGCGCATCGGCGACGACCTGGTCGCGGCGATCTCCGGGCGCTGATCGCGCCCGCCGAACCGCCGCGACACCGCGACATCCCCACCCCGACCCCCGCCCCTGAGGAGCACCCCGTGAGCGCGCTCGACTTCACCCAGACCAGCACGACCCGTCGCGTCGGCGAGGACGAGCGCGCGCAGATCCTCGCCGACCCCGGCTTCGGATCGCACTTCACGGACTTCATGGCCCGTGCGCGCTGGACCCTCGAGGACGGCTGGGGCGGCGCCGAGGTGGTGCCCTTCGGACCGATCCAGCTCTCACCGGGCTCCGCGGTGCTCCACTACGGCCAGGAGATCTTCGAGGGGCTGAAGGCCTTCCGGCACGCCGACGGCTCGGTGTGGACCTTCCGGCCGCAGGCCAACGCCGAGCGCCTGCAGCGCTCCGCCCGCCGGCTCGCCCTGCCCGAGCTGCCGATCGAGGACTTCCTCGCCTCGCTGCGGGCCGTGGTCGCGGCCGACGAGCCGTGGGTCCCCGAGGCCACGAGCGAGGAGTCCCTGTACCTGCGTCCCTTCATGTTCGCCGGCGAGGAGTTCCTCGGGGTGCGGGCCGCGCACAGCGTCGACTACTACGTGATCGCCTCCCCGGCGGGGCCCTACTTCCCGCGCGGCGTCCAGCCCCTGGTGGTCTGGATCTCCGACGACTACTCGCGCGCCGGCGCCGGCGGCACCGGCGCCGCCAAGTGCGGCGGCAACTACGCCTCCTCCCTGCTGGGCAAGCGGGAGGCCGCGGAGCAGGGCGCCGACGAGGTCCTGTTCCTGGACTCGGAGACCCGCTCGTCCATCGACGAGCTCTCGGGCATGAACGTCTTCGCGCTCACCCGCGACGGCCGGCTGCTGACCCCGGCGCTGACCGGCTCGATCCTCGAGGGCGTCACCCGCTCCTCGATCCTCACCCTCGCCGCCGAGCGCGGTCTGCAGGTCGAGGAGACCCACCTGCTCATCAGCGAGGTCCTCGAGCAGCTGAGCTCCGGGGAGATCGTGGAGATGTTCGCCTGCGGCACCGCCGCGGTCATCAACCCGATCGGCGAGTTCCGCGCCCGCGGCGGGACCTGGACCGTGGGCGACGGCGGCTCCGGCGAGACCACGCTGTCCCTCCGCCAGGAGCTCACCGACATCCAGTACGGCCGGATCCCGGACCGTCACGGCTGGCTGACCCGGCTGGTCTGAGCGCCATGACGACCGCGACGAGCCCGGCCGTGCCGGCGATCCCTGCCTTCCACCTCTACGACACGACCCTGCGCGACGGCTCCCAGCAGGAAGGGCTCACCCTCTCGGTGGCCGACAAGCTGGCTGTGGCCCGCCACCTCGACGAGCTCGGGGTGACCTACATCGAGGGCGGCTGGCCCGGCGCCGTCCCGCGCGACACCGAGTTCTTCGCCCGTGCCGCCGAGGAGCTCGAGCTGCGCCACGCCCGACTCGCCGCCTTCGGCGCGACCCGCAAGGCCGGGGTCGCGGTCGCCGAGGACGCCCAGGTGGCCGCGCTCGTCGCCTCGGGCGCGGAGACCATCACCCTGGTGGCGAAGTCCGATCTGCGCCATGTCACCGGAGCGCTGCGCACCACTGCAGAGGAGAATCTCGCGATGGTGCGCGAGACGGTCGCGCACCTGGTGGGGCTCGGCCGTGAGGTGATGCTCGACGCCGAGCACTTCTTCGACGGCTTCCTCCACGACGCCGACTACACCACCGCCGTGCTCCGCGCCGCCCACGAGGCCGGCGCCGCCGTGCTGGTGCTGTGCGACACCAATGGCGGCATGCTCCCGCACCAGGTCACCGAGGTGATCGAGGACCTCCGGGAGCGCCTGGCGGCCGGCGGGGCGGGCGACGCCCGGCTCGGTGTGCACACCCACAACGATTCCGGCTGCGCGGTCGCCAACGCGCTGGCCGCCGTGCGCGCGGGGATCACCCATGTGCAGGGCTGCGTCAACGGCTACGGAGAGCGCACGGGGAATGCGGACCTGGTGACGCTCCTGGCGGACCTCCAGCTCCGGATGGGACTGGATCTGGTCTCGGAGCAGACCCTCGCCGAGGCCACCCGGATCGCCCACGCGATCGGAGAGATCGTGAACATGCCGGTGGGCTCCCGTGCCCCCTACGTGGGAGCGAGCGCCTTCGCCCACAAGGCGGGGCTGCATGCGAGCGCGATCCGGGTCGATCCTGACCTGTACCAGCACATCGATCCGCACCGGGTCGGCAACGACATGCGCATGATCATCTCCGACATGGCCGGGCGCGCCTCGATCGAGCTCAAGGGCCGCGAGCTGGGCTTCGACCTCGCCGGGGATCAGGAGCTGCTCTCCCGCCTCGCGCGCGCCGTCAAGCAGCGCGAGGCCGAGGGCTACTCCTACGAGGCGGCCGACGCCTCCTTCGAGCTGCTCCTGCTGGATCAGCTGGGCCAGGTGCCCAGCTATTCGACGGTCGAGTCCTGGCGTGCCACCTCCCAGCTGGGCCGGGACGGGATCCTCGAGAGCGAGGCGACCGTGAAGCTGGTCGCCGACGGCGACGGCGCACACGAGCGGCGGGTCGCCATCGCGGAGGGCAACGGTCCGGTCAACGCCCTGGACCTCGCGCTGCGATCGGCCCTGCGGGAGCGGCACCCGGAGGTCGACGAATTCGAGCTGCGGGACTTCAAGGTGCGCATCCTCGATGCCCAGCACGGCACCGACGCCACCACGCGGGTCCTCGTGCGCACCTCCGGGCGCGGGCTCGAGTTCCAGACAGTTGGCGTGGGGCCCAACGTCATCGAGGCCTCCTGGGAGGCGGTCTACGATGCGTACACCTACGGGCTCTACAAGTCCGGGGTGTGAAGATGGCGCGCTCCGTGTGACCCGACCGTGACCATCGGTCTCGTCGGGACCCGGGGGAGGGGCTCCCGGCGCCGCGCCGCGGGCATGCTGGCGGACGTCCTCGCCACCTGTCCGGAGCGGAGCGTCCTCCATGGCCCAGCCGTCCACCGCCACCCGCACGAGACCGCCCTCCGCCCCTGCGACGGCGCCGCCGCGCGGCGCCGTGCGGGCGCTCGTCCTCGCGACCATCGGCTTCGCCCTGACCAGCTGGGCCTGGGCGCTGCTGAGCCCGCTGGGGCCGGTCTACGTCCAGCGCGGCGTCGTCCCCGAGGCCGCGCTGCTGGTCGCGGTGCCGGTGGTGGTCGGCTCACTGGGCAGGATCCCCGTCGGCGCCCTCACCGATCGCCTCGGCGGGCGGGTCATGTTCCCGCTCATCGCGCTGGCCTCCGTGGTGCCGGTGCTGTTCCTCGGCCTGGTGGGCCAGCACTCCGCCGCGACGCTCCTGGTGGGCGGCTTCTTCCTCGGCATCGCCGGCACGGCCTTCGCGATCGGGGTCCCCTACGTCAACTCCTGGTTCCCGCCGGGGCGCCGCGGGCTCGCCACCGGCATCTTCGGGGCCAGCATGGGCGGCACGGCCATCAGCGCCTTCACCACCGTGCCGCTGCTGACCGCGGTGGGGGACAGCGCCCCCTTCGTGGTCACCGCGATCGCGCTGTGCCTCTACGCCGCGGTGGCCTGGCTGCTGCTGCCCACCGCGCCGGGCTGGACGCCGTCCCGCGGGGCCGCGCTGCGGGGGACCGTGGGCGTCCTGCGGCACCGGGGGACCTGGGAGGCCTCGTGCCTGTACGCGCTCTCCTTCGGCGGCTACGTCGCCTTCGCCGTCTTCCTGCCCACGCTGCTGAGCACCTGGTACGGGCTCGGCAGCGCGGAGGCCTCGCTGGGGCTGGCCGGGTTCGTCCTGGTCGCCGTGCTCCTGCGCCCCCTGGGCGGTGTGCTCGCCGATCGTGCGGGCGCGGGCCGGACCCTCGCGGTCTCCTACCTGGCGGTGCTCGCCGCGGCGCTGCTGCTGAGCACGCATCCGGTGCTCGTGCCGGTGGGGACGGTGGCCCTGCTCGTGATCGCCGGCGCGCTGGGCCTGGGTGCGGGGGCCGTCATCGCGCTCGTCGCCCAGGTCACCGAGCCCTCCGCCGTCGGGGCGGTGACCGGGGTGGTCGGTGCGGCGGGTGGTTTGGGCGGCTTCGTGCCGCCGATCCTCATGGCCGCGGCGCTGACGACGACGGGCACCTACGCCCCGGCGATCCTGCTCCTCGCGGCGGCCGCGGTCGGGGCGCTCGCGATCACCTGGACCCTGAGCCGGAGGGGATCCGAGCGGGCGGCCCGCCCGGCCGTCGCATGACGCTACCCTGAGCGCATGACGACCTATGTGCTCACCGCCATCGGCGACGACCGCCCCGGCCTCGTCGCCGCCCTCGCCGCCGCCGTCGACGAGCACGGGGGGAACTGGGTCGACAGCCAGCTCTCGCTGCTCGCCGGGAAGTTCGCCGGGATCGTCCTGGTCGAGGTGCCCGAGCAGAACGTCGACGCGCTCCTGGCCGCCCTGCCGGCGCTGGCTGCGAGCGAGGGCCTGAGCGTCGAGGCCACCGAGGGGACCGCGGGCTCCGGATCGCCGGACGCCTCGGGCGAGGCGCTCAGCCTGCACCTGCTGGGCCAGGACCGCACCGGCATGGTCCGCGAGGTCACCGCCGCGCTGCGCTCCCAGGGGGCCACCATCGACGGTCTGCGCAGCTGGACCCGGGAAGCCCCGGAGGGCGGCGGCATGCTGTTCGAGGCGGAGGCCGAGCTGCGCCTTCCCGCCGGCACGGACCAGGGACAGGTCCGGGACGCGCTCGAGGAGATCGCCGCCGAGCTCATGGTCGACCTCGAGCTCGACACGGCCGGCTGACCGGTCCGTCCGGTTCCTCGCGCTCCGACCGGGGCGGGAATTCCGGAAGGCCTTCGTTTCGAAAAGCGGGATTCCCGGGCTGCGGTCGAGGAGTTCACCGGAAAGCCTTCTCTGACGGGACCGAGGTCCCTTAGTGTGGCAGGACGGGACGTGGATCCTGTGAGGGTTCCGCATTCCGCCGATGCGTGGGACGGGTCGCCCAGCGGCTCCGTCTCCGCCCTCGATCGTGGAGGCCACCGATGACCGAGTCCGCCCGTCCCTCCGCCGACACCACCGATCCCGACGCCGTACCGGCCGGGGCCTGGCGCGCCCTGTTCCTGGTCACGCTCGGGTTCGGGATCAACTTCTGGGCCTGGGCCCTGCTCAGCCCGCTGGGACCGATCTACGTCGAGCGCGGTCTGGCCGCGGACTCCTCCCTGATCGTCGCGATCCCGGTGCTCGTCGGCTCCCTGGGCCGGATTGTGGTGGGGGCGCTGTCCGACCGTTTCGGCGGCCATCTCATGTTCCCGCTGGTCTCCCTGCTCACCGTGATCCCCGTGCTGTTCCTCGGGTTCGTGGGGCAGTACGGATTCGGGACGCTTCTGCTGGGCGGATTCTTCCTCGGCATCGCCGGCACCACGTTCGCGATCGGTGTTCCCTATGTGAATTCCTGGTTCCCGCCCGCCAAGCGCGGCATGGCCACCGGCCTGTACGGGATGGGCATGGGCGGCACCGCGATCAGCGCCTTCACCACCGTGCCGCTGGTGAACGCGATCGGCGACGCCGCGCCCTTCGTGCTCACCGCGATCGCCCTCGTGCTCTACGCGATCGTCGCCTGGCTGTTCATGAAGGACGCCCCCACCTGGTCGCCCTCGCACCGGAACATCATCACCTCCTCCGTGGCGGTCATGAAGCTGACCGTCACCTGGCAGGCCTGCTACCTCTACGCGCTGAGCTTCGGCGGCTACGTGGCCTTCTCCGTCTTCCTGCCCACGATGCTGCAGAACTGGTACGGCCTGGAGGCGACCGACGCCTCCTTCCGGATGGCCGGCTTCGTGATCGTCGCCGTCATCATGCGGCCCCTGGGCGGCACCCTCTCCGATCGTCTGGGCGCCGTGCGCACCCTGCTCGTCGCCTACACCGCGGTGACCGTGGCCGCGTTCGTGCTGATCTTCCAGCCGGACCTGATGCCCCTGGGCACGATCGTGTACATCCTCATGGCCGCGGGCCTCGGCCTCGGCTCCGGCGCGGTGTTCGCGTTGGTGGCACAGACCTCGGACCCGTCCGTGGTGGGGTCCGTGACCGGCTTCGTCGGAGCCGCGGGTGGCCTGGGGGGCTTCGTGCCGCCGCTGGTCATGGCCGCCGTGTACTCCGCCCAGGGCAGCTACTCGATCGGGATCGCGCTGCTGCTGCTGGCCACCCTCGGCGCGATCGGCGTGACCCTGATGGTGGGACGGGGAGCCGGCCGCCGGGAGCCGGCCGTCCCGTAGGTCCGCCGCCCCACGCGCCCACCGCCGTCCGTCCGCCCCTCAGGAGGAGCAGTTCATGACCGTTCAGGACGACCAGGACACGCAGCAGGGGCCGCGGACGCCGCGCGCCGCCGCCCCCGGCACCGGCACGGGGACGGATTCCCCTTTGTTCGATGCGCTGATCGGTGCGCGCAGGATGTTCAGCCGTTCGGAGGCGATCAGCGCGGACGGCCGGGAGACCCATCGCGTGGGCGGGCGCGGCGGCGACTCCTTCTACCGGGAGCGCTGGAGCCACGACAAGGTGGTGCGCTCGACCCACGGCGTGAACTGCACGGGTTCCTGCTCGTGGAAGGTGTACGTCAAGGACGGGGTGATCACCTGGGAGTCCCAGGAGACCGACTACCCGTCCGCCGGCCCGGACAAGCCCGAGTACGAGCCCCGCGGCTGTCCGCGCGGCGCGTCCTTCTCCTGGTACACCTACTCGCCCACCCGGGTGCGGTACCCCTACGTGCGCTCCGAGCTGCTGCGGCTGTACCGCGAGGAGAAGGCGAAGGCGCCGGGCCACGATCCGGTGGAGGCCTGGAAGGCGATCGTCTCCGATCCCGAGAAGGCCATGCGGTACAAGCGGGCCCGCGGCCGGGGCGGCCTCGTGCGCGCCTCCTGGGACGAGGCGATCGAGATGATCTCCGCCGCCTACGTGCACACGGTCAAGGAGTACGGCCCCGACCGCGCCACCGGCTTCTCCCCGATCCCGGCGATGAGCCAGGTCTCCTTCTCCTCGGGGGCCCGCTTCCATCAGCTGATCGGCGGCTCGATGCTGTCCTTCTACGACTGGTACGCGGATCTGCCTCCCGCCTCCCCGCAGGTCTTCGGCGACCAGACCGACGTCCCGGAGTCCGGGGACTGGTGGGACGCCGCCTACCTCATCATGTGGGGATCGAACGTCCCGCAGACCCGCACCCCGGATGCGCACTGGATGACCGAGGCCCGTTACCGGGGCCAGAAGGTCATCTCCGTCGCCCCCGACTACGCGGAGTCGGTGAAGTTCGCCGACGAGTGGCTCGCCCCCCATCCCGGCACCGATGCGGCGCTGGCCATGGGCATGGGCCATACGATCCTGCGCGAGTTCTACGTCGAGAAGCAGACGCCGGCCTTCCTCGACTATGCCCGCCAGTACACGGACCTGCCCTTCCTCGTCCAGCTCGAGCAGCGGGAGGACGGCGCGCTGGTCCCGGGCAAGTTCCTCGTCGCCAGCGACCTGGGGGAGGTGCGCACCGCGGAGGCTGCGACCGAGCACGCGGACTTCAAGCCGCTGCTCTTCGACGCCGCCCGCGGTGAGGCCGCCGTCCCCAACGGAACGCTCGGCCACCGCTACAGCGCCGACGGCGAGGGCCGCTGGAATCTCGAGCTGGGCGATCTCGACCCGGCGCTCACGCTGCTGGGCCACCACGAAGAGGTCGCCGAGGTGCTCATGCCGCGCTTCGACACCGCCGGCCAGGGCGGCCGCGGCGACGTGACGCGGGGCGTCCCCGTGCGCCGGATCGACGGCCGCGCCGTCACCACCGTCTACGACCTGCTGCTGGCCGAGTACGGCGTGGGGCGCGAGGGCCTGCCTGGCACATGGGCCCGCGGGCTCGACGACGCCGAGGCCCTCTACACCCCGGCCTGGCAGGAGACCATCACGGGCGTGCCCGGGCAGGCCGCCGCACGGATCGCGCGCGAGTTCGCGCAGAGCGCCGTCGACTCCGGCGGGCGCTCCATGATCATCATGGGCGCCGGCACCAACCACTGGTTCCACTCCGACACCATCTACCGCTCCTTCCTGACCCTGACCACGCTGTGCGGCACCCAGGGCGTCAACGGCGGCGGCTGGGCGCACTACGTGGGCCAGGAGAAGGTGCGGCCCATCACCGGCTGGCTGCATCTGGCCAACGCCCTGGACTGGTCGCGCCCGCCCCGCCAGATGACCCAGACCACCTACTGGTACATGCACACCGACCAGTGGCGCTATGACCGCTTCGGGGCCGACACCCTCACCGCGACCACCGGGGCGGGCCGCTTCGCCGGGACCACCGCCGCCGATGCCGTGGCCCTCTCCCAGCGTCTGGGCTGGCAGCCCTTCTTCCCGCAGTTCGACATCAGCTCCCTGGACGTCGCCGATCGGGCCGCCGCCGCCGGCCAGGAGACCATCCCGTATCTCGTGGAGGCCTTGAAGAACGGCGAGATCAACTTCGCGGCCGAGGACCCGGACGCCCCGCAGAACCATCCGCGCATCTGGTCGATCTGGCGGGCCAACACCCTGGGCTCCTCGGCCAAGGGCGATCAGTACTTCTTCCGCCACCTGCTGGGCGTGGACAGCGCCGCGACCGGGGAGGAGACGCCGGAGCATCTGCGCCCGCGCGACGTGCGATGGCGGGAGGAGGCCCCGATCGGCAAGATGGACCTGCTGCTCACGCTCGACTTCCGCATGACCAGCCACACCCTGCACTCCGACGTGGTGCTGCCGGCGGCCACCTGGTACGAGAAGCACGACCTGTCCACCACGGACATGCACCCCTTCATCCACTCCTTCAACCCCGCGATCTCCAACCCCTGGGAGTCCCGCACGGACTGGGAGACCTGGGCCTCGATCGCGAAGAAGTTCAGCGAGCTGGCCGAGACCCATCTGGGGACCCGCAAGGACGTGGTCGCCTTCCCCCTCCAGCACGACACCCCCGGCGAGCTCGCCACCCCGCACGGGAGGGTGCGGGACTGGAAGGCGGGGGAGTGCGAACCGATCCTGGGGCTCACCATGCCCACGCTCGTGGAGGTGGAGCGGGACTACACCCAGATCCACGCGAAGTTCACCTCGATCGGGCCGCTGCTGGACACCCTCGGGATGACCACCAAGGGCATCACCTACGACGTGACGAAGCAGGTCGAGGAGCTGGGACGGCTCAACGGCGTCCACCGCTCCGGTCCCGCCGCGGGACGCCCGAAGATCGAGACCGACCTCCAGGCCTGCGAGTTCATCCTGGGACTGTCCGGCACCACGAACGGGCACATGGCCACCCAGGGCTTCGAGACCCTCGAGAAGCGCACGGGCGTGGCGCTGCGCGACCTCTCCGCGGAGAACGAGGGCAAGCGCATCCACTTCTCGGACACCCAGGCCGCCCCGGTGCCGGTCATCACCAGCCCCGAATGGTCCGGCTCCGAGACCGGGGGACGTCGCTACAGCCCCTTCACGATCAACGTCGAGCGCAAGAAGCCCTGGCACACGCTCACGGGCCGTCAGCACTTCTATCTCGACCACGACTGGATGCTCGAGATCGGGGAGGCGCTGCCGGTCTTCCGGCCGCCGCTGGACATGACCGCGCTCTTCGGCGAGCGCCCGCTGGGCGAGCAGGACGAGGCCGGCACCTCGATCTCCGTGCGCTACCTGACCCCGCACAACAAGTGGGCGATCCACTCGATGTACCAGGAGAACTTCTTCATGATGAACCTGTCCCGCGGCGGGCAGAACATCTGGATGAGCGTCGAGGACGCGGAGGCCGTGGGCATCGAGGACAACGACTGGGTCGAGGCCGTCAACCGCAACGGCGTGGTCGCCGCGCGCGCCGTGGTCAGCCATCGCATGCCGCGGGGGACCGCCTTCATGCACCACGGCCAGGAGCGCACGGTCAACGTCCCCCTCACCGAGCGGGACGGGAAGCGGGGCGGAGTCACCAACTCCCTGACCCGCATCATGCTCAAGCCTTCGCACCTGATTGGCGGCTACGGCCAGCTCTCCTACGCCTTCAACTACTACGGGCCCACCGGCAACCAGCGCGACGAGGTGACGGTGATCCGCAAGCGCACCGCTCCCGTCGAGTACTGAGACCGCCGCCCACCGCCCGTCGTCCGCCCGTCGGAAGGAATCCCCCTCATGCGCGTCATGGCCCAGATGTCGATGGTGATGAACCTCGACAAGTGCATCGGCTGCCACACCTGCTCGGTCACCTGCAAGCAGGCGTGGACCAACCGCTCCGGGACCGAGTACATCTGGTTCAACAACGTCGAGACCCGGCCCGGACAGGGCTACCCGCGCGGGTACGAGGACCAGGAGAAGTGGAAGGGCGGCTGGGAGCTGGGGAGGAACGGTCGGCTGAAGCTCCGCGCCGGCGGTCGCCTGACCAAGCTGCTCCAGCTGTTCTCCAACCCGCGCCTGCCGGGCATCGAGGACTACTACGAGCCGTGGACCTACGACTACGACAACCTGCTGCGCGCCCCCGCCCAGCAGGAGACGATCCCCACCGCGCCGCCGACCTCGCTGCTGACCGGGGAGCGCACCGAGATCACCTGGTCCGGCAACTGGGACGACGACCTCGGCGGAACCTACGCGGCCAAGGACCTCGACCCGATGCTCAAGGGCATCGAGGAGAAGGTCACGATGGAGTTCGACCAGACCTTCATGTTCTACCTGCCGCGCATCTGCGAGCACTGCCTGAACCCCACCTGCGTCGCCTCCTGCCCCTCGGGCGCGATCTACAAGCGCGAGGAGGACGGCATCGTCCTGGTGGACCAGGACGGCTGCCGCGGCTGGCGCATGTGCGTCACCGGCTGCCCGTACAAGAAGATCTACTTCAACCACCGCACCGGCAAGGCCGAGAAGTGCACCTTCTGCTATCCGCGCATCGAGCAGGGTGAGCCGACGGTGTGCGCGGAGACCTGCGTGGGCCGCCTGCGCTACATCGGTCTGGTCCTCTACGACGCCGACCGCGTCACCGAGGCCGCCTCGACCCCGGACGAGAAGGACCTCTACCGCGCCCAGCGCGACCTCCTCCTCGACCCGAACGATCCCGAGGTCATCGCCGGGGCCCGCGCCGCGGGCATCCCGCACGACTGGCTCCTGGCCGCCCAGAGATCACCGACCTACCGGCTCATCAAGGACTACGAGGTCGCGCTCCCGCTGCACCCCGAGTACCGCACCATGCCGATGGTCTGGTATATCCCGCCGCTGTCCCCGGTGGTGGACGTGGTGCGGGACACCGGCTACGACGCGGAGGACGCGGAGAGCCTCTTCGCGGCGATCGATGCGCTGCGCATCCCCGTGGAGTACCTCGCGAACCTGTTCAGCGCCGGCGACGTCCCCACCGTGGAGCGGGTGCTGTACCGGATGGCGGCGATGCGCTCGTACATGCGCGACATCAACCTGGGCCGCGAGCCGAAGGAGGGGATCGCCAATGCGGTGGGCATGTCCGGCCAGGAGATGGAGGAGATGTACCGCCTGCTCGCGATCGCGAAATACGAGGACCGCTACGTGATCCCGGTGGGGCACCACGAATCGGCCCATGACCTCGAGAGCACCGGCACGGACTGCCCGCTGAACGCACCGGGTGGGCCGGGGATGAGCATGTCCCCGCCGGAGGAGCCGATGGGCATGTCCGGGCCGGGATACGCCACCCAGCGCCGCGAGACCGTCCCCCGGCCCGAGGCCGGACGCGTGAACCTCCTGAACTGGGACGGCACCGGCAGGCCCGAGGGCCTGTTCCCGTCCCCGGCCACGGGGAGCGCGTGATGGGTGCGCTCGCCCGGCTGCTGGGCCGACGGGACGGCGGGCCCGGTGCCGCGACGGCCTCCTCGCCGCGCGGACGGGCCGGGAAGGACCAGCTGCACGCCTCCGGGATGACCACCGAGGAGCTGCGGATCTGCTGGATCGCGGTCTCGTGGATGCTCACCTACCCCGAGGAGCGGACCATCGAGCGCTTCACCGCCGTGCGCGAGCTCGCCGGCGGACTCCCGGACCCGGCGCGCACCGCCCTCCTGGGCAGTCTCCACCAGCTGTCCGCGCAGGACCCGGTGATCCTCCAGGAGCAGTACGTGGACACCTTCGACACGCGCCGGCGCGGCTGCCTGCACCTGACGTACTTCAGCCACGGGGACACCCGCCGGCGGGGGATGGCCCTGCTGCGCATCAAGCAGGACTTCCGGGCGGCGGGCCTCGTGATCGGTGCCGAGGAGCTTCCCGACCACCTCCCCGTGGTGCTCGAGTTCGCCGCCGCCCACGATGCCGAGCGCGGCGCGAAGATCCTGCGCGCCAATCGTCCGGGCGTCGAGCTGCTGCGCCTGCATCTGGCGGACATCGGCTCGCCGTGGCACGGGGCGCTCGTGGCCCTGTGCGCGACCCTCCCGCCGCTGGACGCCGACGACCGCGCCGCGGTGCTGCGCCTGGCCGAGGAGGGACCCGAGGAGGAGCTGGTGGGCCTGGACGGCTACGGCGCGGACGGGTTCGGACTGGACGGCGCCGCCGGCGACCTCGCCGGTCAGACCTCCGCCGCCTCCTCCTGCGGGTCCGGGGCGGCCGCTCCCGGACCGGTTCCCGTGGACCTGATGAGAGGACGACCCTCATGACCGACGTCTCGACGCTCGACCTGCTGCTGTGGGTGGTGCTGCCGTACATGGTGCTCGCCGTGTTCGTGCTCGGGCACGTGTGGCGCTTCCGCGCGGACCGCTTCGGCTGGACCACCCGCTCCAGCCAGATCTACGAGTCGCGCCTGCTGTCGATCGGTTCGCCGCTGTTCCACTTCGGGATCATCGGCATCTTCTTCGGCCATGTGGTGGGCCTCGGCATCCCGAAGTCCTGGACGGAGTTCCTGGGGGTCAGCGATCATCTGTACCACCTCATGGCGATCACCATCGGGCTCGCCGCGGCCGTGGCCTGCGTGGGCGGGCTGCTGATCCTCCTGTACCGGCGGCGCACCAACACCCGGGTCTTCGGCGCCACCACGGCGGGGGACAAGCTGATGTACCTGATGCTGTCGCTGACGATCCTGTTCGGCCTGCTCGCCACGATCGTGCACTCGGCCCTCGGCACATACGACTACCGCGAGGGCGTCTCGATCTGGTTCCGAGAGTTCTGGACCCTGCGACCCGATCCGGAGCTGATGGGGCAGGCGCCGATCTTCTTCCAGCTGCACATCCTCTCCGCGCTGCTGCTGTTCGGGATCTGGCCGTTCACGCGCCTGGTGCACGTCTTCGCCGCCCCGCTCGGCTATCTGACCAGGCCGTACATCGTCTACCGCAGCAAGGACCCCCGCAAGGAGGCCGAGCGGCGGGGCTGGGAGAAGGTGAAGTACTGACACTGTGCAGGACCGGGGCGCGCCGCGGCCCCCGCGCCGCGGCCCCCGCGGTGCGGTGACCACCGGCAGGGCTGATCGGGACGATTCCGGTTCGGCCGGGAATGCCCCTTTTGCCGAGAGTGCTGCGGGGCTATCCTGAGGCTGCGGGCGCCGGAGCCGGTGCTCGTCTCCCTCGAGAGGACCCCACCGTGAATCCTGCTTCCGAAGAGTTTCCGCCGTCCCGCCCGCGTCGACGGCTCGGACGCACGGCGCGTGCCGCCGTGGGTGCCGCGTTCGTCCTGTCCCTCGGACTGGCGGGTGCGGGTGCCGCCTCGGCTGTCGAGGTCAATCCGCAGCGGAGTCTCCGCTCCTTCGTCGAGGTGAACCCGCAGCGCGTCGAGGTCAACCCGCAGCGTGTCGAGGTGAACCCGCAGTACGTCGAGGTGAACCCGCAGCGCGGCGTCACCTTGGCCGTCGAGGTGAACCCGCAGTAGTCCGCACCGCCGACCCTCGGGGTCGGCGCGGACGTGATGGAGGCCGGCACCCTGGTGGTGCCGGCCTCCATCGCGCCGACGACCGGCTGCCTCAGCGGTCGGCGAGGTCACCCACGCGGGTGATGGCGAGCACCGGCTCCCCGGCCTCGTCGGTCGCCTCGAGATCGAGCTCCGCCTCGATCGCCCAGTCGTGGTGGCGATCGGGGTCGTCGAGGACCTGGCGGATCCGCCAGGTCCGCGACTCCTCGGTGATCTGCAGCAGCTGCGGGGAGCGGGCCGGCCCGTCGATGCCGACGTGGTCGTAGGTGTCGTAGTAGGCGTCCATGGCCTCCGCCCAGCGCGGCCGGTCCCAACCGGAGGCGCCGTCGAGCTCGGCGAGACGCTGCTCGCGCTCGAAGGCGAAGTGCTCCACGCGCTGCCACATCGCGGCCCGCACCATGGTGCGCAGCACCTTGGTCTGGGCGGAGAGTCCGCGCGGCGTGCTGGGGCGGATCTCGGAGGCGCCGTCGGCCTCGAGCTCCTCGGGATGGGAGAGCGCCTCCCACTCGTCCAGCAGCGAGGAGTCGATGCCGCGCACCAGCACGCCCAGCCACTCGATGAGGTCGTCGAGGCTCTCGGTGCGCAGGTCCTGCGGGATCGTGCGCCGCATCGCCTGGTAGGCGTCGGAGAGATAGCGCAGCACGATGCCCTCGGAGCGCTGCAGGCCGTAGCGCTGCACGAACTCGCTGAAGGTCTGCCCGGTCTCGTACATCTCGCGCACCACGGACTTGGGGGAGAGGTCGTCGGCGCGCACCCAGGGGTGCGAGCGCGCATAGATCTCGAGGGCCGCCTCGAGATCCTCCTCGAGGGGCCTGGGCCAGGTGACCTCGTCGAGCCGGGCCATGCGCTCGGTGTACTCGACGCCGTCGGCCTTGAGCTCGGCGAGAAGCTCGCCCTTGGCCGCGTTGAGCTGCGCCATGAGGATCTGACGGGGATCCTCGAGGATCGCCTCGATGATCGAGAGGGTGTCCAGGGTCAGGGAGTCGGACTCCTCGTCGAGGGAGTCGATCATCGCGATGGCGAACGGGGCCAGCGGCTGGTTCATGGTGAAGTCCAGCTGGAGGTCCTCGACCAGCGCGAAGCGGCGCCCCAGATGGTCCGGCTCCTCGAGCACCTCGATGATCTCCGCATCCCGCAGGCCGCGGAGGATCTCGACCGCCTCGCGCACCAGCTTGAGCTTCTGCGTCCTGGTCTGATGGCTGGAGAGGATGAGGTGGCGGCCCGCGGCGATCGCATCGCCGGGCCGGGCGATGAGCGCCAGGGCCATGCCGGCGGTGACCTTCAGGTGGGGGCGCAGCGGCTCGGGAGCGTTCTCGACCAGCTTGGTCATGGTCGCCTCGGACCAGCTCACGGCACCCTCGGGGATGCGGGGCTTGGGCTCCTTCTTCCGCTTCTTGGCGCTGTTGGGAGCTGTGCCGGACTCCTCGCGGGCGCGCTGCTTGGCCCGTTCGCGCTCGAACTCGATGGTCCACGGCGGCGCCTGCACGACGACGTGGCCCACGGTGTCGTAGCCGGCGCGTCCCGCCCGCCCGGCGATCTGATGGAACTCGCGGGCGTTGAGCAGCCGCATCCGCTTGCCGTCGAACTTCGCCAGGGAGGTGAGCAGCACGGTGCGGATCGGCACATTGATGCCCACCCCCAGCGTGTCGGTGCCGCAGATGATCTTCAGCAGCCCGGACTGGGCGAGCTTCTCCACCAGGCGGCGGTACTTGGGCAGCATGCCGGCGTGGTGGACCCCGATCCCCTCGCGCACCAGGCCGGAGAGCACCTGCCCGAAGCCGCGGGAGAAGCGGAAGTCCCCGATGATCTCCCGGATCCGCTCCTTCTCGCCGTCGGCGAGGATCTTCTGCCCCCGCAGCGCCTGGGCCTGCTCGAGCGCGTCCTTCTGGGTGAAGTGGACGATGTAGACCGGCGCATCGCGGTCCTGCAGGATGGTGGCGATCGTGTCCGGCAGCGGCTCCAGGGACCAGCGGAAGTCCAGCGGCACCGGGCGCGGGGCGTCGTCGATCGTGGACACGGCGCGCCCGGTGCGCTCCTCGAGGTCCTCCTCGAAGCGCGTGACGTCGCCGAGGGTCGCGCTCATGAGCACGAACTGGCAGCGGGGCAGCTCGATCAGCGGGACCTGCCAGGCCCATCCGCGCTGCGGGTCCCCGTAGTAGTGGAACTCGTCCATCACCGCGAGGCCCACCTCGCTGGTGGGTCCCTCGCGCAGGGCGTGGTTCGCGAAGATCTCCGCCGTGCACACGATGATCGGCGCCTCGTGGTTCACGGAGGAGTCGCCGGTCATCATGCCGACGCTCTCCGCGCCGAACTGGGCGACCAGGTCGAAGAACTTCTCGCTCACCAGCGCCTTGATCGGTGCGGTGTAGTACGCGCGCTCGCCGCGGGCGAGGGCGGCGAAGAGGGCCGCGTAGGCGATCGTGGTCTTGCCGGAGCCGGTGGGCGTGGCCGCGATGACATGATCGCCCGCGGCGATGGCCAGCAGCGCCTCCTCCTGGTGCGGGTAGAGGGTCCGGCCGACGGACTCCTGGGCCTCGACGAACCCGTCGACGATCGCGTCCTGTCCGGCATCGGCGGAGCTCTCGGGCAGGAAGGGCGTGAGGATCGGCATGGGGTCCAGTCTGCCAGGGAGCTCCGACCCTCCAGCACTCCCCGCGCGGCCGCGGCGCCCGGGACCATGACCTGACTCGCCACGCTGCGCGCCCGTGGGCGGCGAGACCGCTGGGGTCAGGCCTCCGCGGAGAGCAGCGGCTCGAGATGCGCGAGGATCTGCTCGCGCAGCGCGTCGGCGCGCTCGGCGAGATCGTGCTGGCGGCGCCGGTACTCCGCTTTCCCCTCGGCCGTCTCGATCGGCACCACGCCGTAGCCGAGCGACCGCACGTCGTACGGGCTGGCCTCCATGTCCAGCACGCGGGTGGCGCGCGCGTGCTCGAAGCAGTCCAGCGCCAGCGACGAGGGGATCAGCGGGACGAGCTTCATCGCCCACTTGTACAGGTCCATGCCCACGTGCAGGCAGGCGGGGTTGTCGCGCTGCACCTGCGTGGCACGGGTGGGCGTGATCGCGTTGCGCGGCACCGCCGGGGGCGTGAAGAAGCGGAAGGCGTCGATATGGGAGCACACCAGACGCTCGCTCTCGACCACCGCGTCGGTCGCCTCCTGCCCCAGCCGCAGCGGGAGATCCTCGTGGCGCTGCTCGCCGGGCGCGAGACGGTAGACCATCGCCCACTCGTGCAGGCCGAAGCAGGAGAAGTTCGGCGTCCGCCGTGCGAGGGAGGAGGAGCGCAGCAGGCGCGCCATGAAGTCGACGGCATCCGCCCGCTCGTCCAGATAGCGCCGGAGGTCCGCGCGCCGCGTCGGTCCGCCCGCGGGGCCGGGGGAGTCGAGGTACCAGGAGCGACGTCCCTCGGCGTCGACATCCGCGATCACAGCTCGACCGTCGGCGTCGACGTCGGCCGAGGGGTCGTATGCCAGCTCCCAGCCCGGATGCCAGCGCCGCAGCCGTGCGGCGCTGAAGGGGTAGTAGGTGAACAGGAAGTCCTCGACCGGGTGCTTGATGCCCTGGGCGCGACGCTCGCGATGACCGGCGGTCAGCGCATCGGCCCGCTGCTCGTGGGCGCGGCGCGAGCGCATCGCCTCGGCGCGGGAGAGGACGCGGGTCGGAGAGTCGACCGGGAGCGGGGTCACGGGAGCTCCTTGCAGGGGTGGTCCGTCGGGGCGATCCATCGTACGAGGCGGCGCGGACCGTTCCTCCCCACCGCCCCGGCCTCCACAACGGGGCCGTGGGTGCGGTGGAGGCGGGCCGTTCCGATCTAGCGTCGCCTCACCCCTTCCGACGAGGAGCAGCACCGATGACCTCCCACGACGACCATGTCGACCGCGACGACCACCGCGCGCACTGTGCCGACTGCGGCAGACCGCTCACCGCCCCGGACGGGACGCTGCTGGAGCCCTGGCCCGGCGTGGACTACCCGTGTCCCGACGCCTATCTCGCCCTCTCGGGCCACGAGCGTGAGCATCATGCCCGTGGCACGGAGGAGCTCTGCATGATCTGGGTGCGCCCCCTGCCGGACTTCTACCTGCGGGGGATTCTGAGGATCCCGGTGCGCGGGGAGGATCTCGGCCTCGAGAGCGCGCTGTGGGTCCAGGTGAGCGAGGAGAGCTTCCTCGACTACACCGAGCACTACGAGGACCCGGAGCATTCGGAGGTGTATCCCGGGCAGCTGGCCACGCAGGTCGACGGGTACTCCCGGTCCACCTCGCTCCCCGTCCAGATCCTCACCCGAGGCATGGAGCTGCCTCTCGTGGTGCCCGACTCCACCGTCTCCCATCCGCTCGTGCGCGACGTCTACGACGGCATCGACCGCAGCGAGGCGGAGCTGCGGCTGCGCGCCCTCCTGCTACCGGCGAGCGAGGGGTGACATGCAGGACGGAGCCGGCCGGTGATGCCCGGCCGGCGCGACCGCCTAGACTGACAGGCATGCGCATCGCCCGATTCACCACCGGCGAGGATCCCCAGTACGGCATCGTCCAGGAGAAGGACGGCCGGGACATGGTCTATGGGATCACCGGTGACCCCCTGTACACCGAGATCCGCCCCACCGGCACGATCCTCCCGCTCGAGGACGTCCGCCTGCTGGCACCCGTCATCCCGCGCTCGAAGGTGGTGTGCGTGGGCCGCAACTACGCCGCCCATGCCGCCGAGCTCGGCAACGAGGTCCCCGAGCAGGCGCTCTACTTCCTCAAGCCCAACACGGCCGTCGTCGGCCCCGGAGACCCCGTCGTCCTGCCGGCGTACAGCCAGGAGGTGAGCCTCGAGGCGGAGCTCGCGGTGGTCATCAAGCGGATGTCCAAGGACCTCACCCCGGAGCAGGTCCCGGAGCATGTCCTGGGATACACCTGCGCGAACGACCTCACCGCCCGCGACGCCCAGGCGGCGGAGAACCAGTGGTTCCGCGCCAAGGCCTTCGACACCTCCTGCCCGATCGGCCCCTGGATCGAGACCGACCTCGACCCCGCGTCCCTGGGCATCTCCAGCGCGGTCGACGGCGAGGTCGCCCAGGACGGCACCACCGCGGACATGCTCCGCGACGTCTCGGCGCTCGTCGCCGAGATCTCCGCCGTCGTCACCCTCCTGCCGGGGGACCTCGTCCTGACCGGCACGCCGGCCGGCGTGCGCGCCGTCGAACCGGGATCCTCCGTCGACATCACCATCGAGGGCATCGGCACGCTCTCGAACCCCATCGTGCGCCGCTGACCGGCCCCGCCCCCTCGCCCGCCCAGATCCTCCAGGAGCACCCCGCGTGACCACCGTCCCCGCCGCGAACGCCACCCCGACCGATGAGGTCCGGGTGCGCTTCTGCCCCAGCCCCACCGGCACCCCGCACGTCGGCCTCGTGCGCACCGCCCTGTTCAACTGGGCCCACGCCCGCCACCACGGCGGGAAGCTCATCTTCCGCATCGAGGACACCGACGCCGCCCGGGACAGCGAGGAGTCCTACCACCAGCTGCTCGAGGCGATGCGCTGGCTCGGCATCGACTGGGACGAGGGCGTGGAGGTGGGCGGCCCCCACGGCCCCTACCGCCAGTCGCAGCGCGGCGAGATCTATCAGGACGTCATCGCGAAGCTCAAGGACGCCGGGCACATCTACGAGTCCTTCTCCACCGCGGAGGAGATCGCCGAGCGTCATCGTGCCGCCGGGCGCGACCCGCAGCTCGGCTACGACGGCTACGACCGCGAGCTCACCGCGGAGCAGAAGGCGGCCTTCCGTGCCGAGGGTCGCGAGCCCACCTGGCGCCTGCGCATGCCGGAGACCGACCTCGGCTTCACCGACCTGGTGCGCGGGGAGATCACCTTCAAGGCCGGCTCCACCCCGGACTTCGTGGTGGTCCGCGCGAACGGACAGCCTCTGTACACGCTGGTCAACCCCGTCGACGACGCCCTCATGCGCATCACCCACGTGCTGCGCGGCGAGGACCTCCTGTCCTCCACGCCGCGCCAGATCGCCCTCTACCGCGCGCTGGTGGACATCGGCGTGGCGGAGCGGATCCCGGAGTTCGGCCACCTCCCCTATGTGATGGGGGAGGGCAACAAGAAGCTCTCCAAGCGCGATCCGCAGTCCAACCTGTTCCTCTACCGCGATCAGGGCTTCACCCCCGAGGGCATGGTCAACTACCTCGCCCTCCTGGGCTGGGGCTACAGCGCCGACGAGGACATCTTCAGCCGCGAGCAGCTCGTCGAGCGCTTCGATGCGAACGACGTGAACCCCAATCCGGCGCGCGTGGACCTCAAGAAGGCCACCGCCATCAACGCCGATCACATCCGTCTGCTGCCGGAGGCGGAGCTCGCCGAGCGGCTGCTCCCGTACCTCCAGCGGGGCGGCGTGTTGGGCGAGGAGGTCACCGCGCAGCAGCGGGAGCTCGTCGCCGCCGCCACGCCGCTGGTGCAGACCCGTATGAACCTCCTGGCCGAGGCTCCGGACCTGCTGGGCTTCCTCTTCGTGCCCGATGAGGAGCTGGTGGTCCAGGACGACGCGCTGAAGAAGCTCGGCGACGACCCCGTGGCGGTCCTGGAGCGTGCCCTGGTCGAGGTGGAGGCACTGGAGGACGGCGCCTTCACCGCGGAGCACCTCGAGCCCGCCCTGCGCGCCGCGATCGTCGAGGACATGGGGATCAAGCCGCGCCTGGCCTTCGGTCCGCTGCGCAGCGCGATCTCCGGCCGCCGGATCTCCCCGCCGCTGTTCGAGTCCATGGAGCTGCTCGGGCGCGCCTCGAGCATCGCTCGCCTGCGCGCGCTGCGCGATCGCCTCGCGGAGGCGACCGCCGCGCAGTGAGCCCGCGGAGCGCTGTGGGGCGAGGTGCCGAGCCTCACAGCGCTCAGAGGCCCTCTCGCTTTGTCTTGCGGGCACAGAGCCGGTAGAGTCTTACCTCGGTACGGCACGCAGGACTGACCGGAAAGCCCACGGAAACCACCGGGGAGCGGAACGGGAAGAACCACGGAAAGTACTTCTCACCATGGGGTATGGTGTAATTGGCAACACAGCGGTTTCTGGTACCGTCGTTCTAGGTTCGAGTCCTGGTACCCCAGCGCTACGCGGCAGTTTCCTGTCGCGCAGTCCGCGCCCCGTTCGTCTAGCGGCCTAGGACGTCGCCCTCTCACGGCGGTAACACCGGTTCAAATCCGGTACGGGGTACGAGGCGAGATCTTCGGATCTCGCACCCGCCCCGTTCGTCTAGCGGCCCAGGACGTCGCCCTCTCACGGCGGTAACACCGGTTCAAATCCGGTACGGGGTACGGACAGGAGCCGGCGCTCATGAGCGCCGGCTCCTTCTCATTTCTCCCCCTTTTCCCGCCGTCTTCGCGGCCTCACCTCGTTCGGCGCGACCATGCGGGCGGTATCGCGGACCACGCCCCTGCGCGCCGGGGCCGGGGGAGAGTATCGTCGTGACATGACGCACAGCGCAGCTCCGAGAATCACCGTCGGCGTCTTCGATGCCGACGAATCCGATCTGGCGGTCCGCTGGGCCGCCCAGCACGCCGCCACCGTCGGCGGCGCGCTCCATCTGGTCCACGCCTTCGTCTGGACCGAGCTCGACGTCAACATCGACCCGATCTCGGGCATGGCCGGATCGGGCTTCCGCAGCGCCGCCCAGAGCCTGCTCAAGGACGCCCTCACGATCGCGCGGGAGGACCATCCGGACCTCCCCATCACCTCCGAGGTGATCGACGGCAACGCCGTGCCGGTGCTGGTCGGGGTGAGCGCTGAGGCGGATCTGCTGGTGCTGGGGGGTCGAGGGCTGGGCCGGCTGATGACGCTCATCGTCGGCTCCAAGAGCCTCGCCCTGGCCGCGCGTGCGGCCTGCCCGGTGGTGGTGGTGCGCGGGCGCATCGAGGGGGAGGGGCCGATCGGCCTGGTCCATCACGAGACCGCCACCGAGGTGGTCACGCGCGCCGCGGATCTGGCCGAGGCCTACGGGCGCGACATCCATCTGATCGTGCGGCCGGGCACCACCGAGGAGCAGGCGCAGGAGATCCTGGCCGGCACCGCGCAGCGGATCGCGCTGACGCATCCCTCGGTGTTCGTCCGGGACGTGACCGTCGCCGCGGCCGATACCGCGAAGGAGCTCATCGAGGCGAGCCGGGACGCGTGCCTGACGGTGGTGGCGGGGGAGCGGTCCGCGGCGGACGACGGCCGGGTCGGCGCGCCGCGCCAGCTGGTCAACGTCCTGCGCTTCGCCCACACCCCGGTGTGGATCGAGCGCGACTGATCCATCCCGCTGGGTTCCACCCGGTGGGAGGGGTCGTCGAGACGTCACCCACCGGCCCCGAGGGCGGGCACGGCCCGGGGGCGCTCAGGAGCCGGCGCGGCGCAGCAGCTCGGTGAGGTGGTTCGCGGAGCTCATGACCGAGGCGGCGTGCAGGCGGCCCGGCTGGCGCGTGATGCGCTCGATCGGGCCGGAGATGCTCAGCGCCGCGACCACGCGGCCGTTGGGGCCGCGGACCGGGGCGGAGACCGAGCCGACGCCGGGCTCGCGCTCCCCGATGGACTGCGCCCAGCCGCGGCGGCGCACGGCCGAGAGCTGGGTGGCCGTGAAGCGGGCGCCGAGCAGTCCGCGGTGGAGGCGGTCCGGCTCCTCCCAGGCCAGCAGGATCTGGGCGGCGGAGCCGGCCTTCATGGTCAGCGCCGCGCCCAGCGGGACCGAGTCGCGCAGCCCGATGGGGCGCTCGGCGGCGGCGACGCAGATGCGGTGGTCGCCCTGGCGGCGGTACAGCTGGGCGGACTCCCCGGTGTGGTCCCGCAGCGCCGCGAGCACCGGACCGGCGGCGGCCAGCAGCCGGTCCTCACCGGCCGCGGCGGCGAGCTCCCCGAGCCGCGGGCCCAGGATGAAGCGCCCCTGCATGTCGCGGGCGACCAGATGGTGATACTCCAGCGCCACCGCCAGGCGGTGCGCCGTGGGTCGCGCGAGCCCGGTCGACTGCACGAGCTGGGCGAGAGTCGCCGGTCCGGCCTCCAGGGCGCCGAGCACGATCGCCGCCTTGTCGAGCACGCCGACGCCGCTGCCGTTCTCCTCCGAGATCTTGTCCATGGTCCGATACTGCCGTCTTATTTGGTGAGACGCAAGTGCGTCGGATCGTGGACCGGAACACGATGATGACTGCGCTCGCACCCCGAGCGCTGCTCAGCATTCACGGAACGCGCCCGCATCCCGGGCGCAGGGAAGGATCGACATGGCGGGGACTCTCGCGGAGAAAGTCTGGGCGGATCACGTGGTCCGCCGCGGGGAGAACGGCGAGCCGGACCTGCTCTACATCGATCTCCAGCTGCTGCACGAGGTCACCAGCCCGCAGGCCTTCGACGGGCTCCGGCAGGAGGGCAGGTCCCCGCGCCGCCTCGACCAGACCCTCGCGACCGAGGACCACAACACCCCCACGATCGACATCGACAAGCCGATCGCGGACATCACCTCGCGCACCCAGATCGACACCCTGCGCCGCAACGCCGAGGAGTTCGGCGTGCGCATCCACTCCCTCGGCGACAAGGACCAGGGCATCGTCCATGTCGTCGGCCCCCAGCTGGGGCTGACTATGCCCGGCATCACGGTGGTCTGCGGCGACTCCCACACCTCCACCCACGGGGCCTTCGGCGCCCTCGCCTTCGGCATCGGCACCAGCGAGGTCGAGCACGTGCTGGCCACGCAGACCCTGCCGCTGACCCCCTTCAAGACCATGGCGATCACGGTCGACGGCGACCTCAAGCCGGGCGTCACCGCCAAGGACATCATCCTCGCGGTGATCGCCGAGATCGGCACCGGCGGCGGCGCGGGCTACGTGCTCGAGTACCGCGGCGAGGCGATCCGCCGGCTCTCCATGGAGGGCCGGATGACGATCTGCAACATGTCCATCGAGGCCGGCGCCCGCGCGGGCATGATCGCCCCGGACGAGACCACCTTCGAGTACGTCCAGGGCCGTCCTCACGCCCCGCAGGGCGCCGACTGGGACGAGGCCGTCGCGTACTGGAAGACGCTGCGCTCCGATGACGACGCCACTTTCGACGCCGAGGTGGTCATCGACGCCGACCAGCTCGAGCCCTTCGTCACCTGGGGCACCAACCCGGGCCAGGGTCTCCCGCTGAGCGCCGACGTCCCCGCCCCGGAGGACTTCACCGACGACAGCGCGCGCAACGCCGCCGAGCGCGCGCTGGAGTACATGGACCTGGTGCCCGGCACCCCCCTGAAGCAGATCCCGGTCGACACCGTCTTCATGGGCTCGTGCACCAACGGCCGCATCGAGGACCTGCGCGCCTTCGCCTCCGTGCTCGAGGGACGCACCAAGCACCCCGACGTCCGCGTGCTCGTGGTGCCCGGATCCGCCCGTGTGCGGATCCAGGCCGAGCAGGAGGGCCTGGACCGCATCTTCCTGGACTTCGGCGCCGAGTGGCGCCAGGCCGGCTGCTCGATGTGCCTGGGCATGAACCCGGACCAGCTGGCCCCCGGCGAGCGGGCCGCCTCCACCTCCAACCGCAACTTCGAGGGCCGCCAGGGCAAGGGCGGGCGCACCCATCTGGTCTCGCCGGTCGTGGCCGCCGCCACCGCCGTGCGCGGCACCCTGTCCTCGCCGTCGGATCTCGGCGCGCCCGTCGCGCCCACCGACCTCCAGCCTGTCGCCTGATCAGGAGCATCCCGATGGAAGCCTTCACCACCCACACCGGCATCGGCGTCCCCCTGCGGCGCAGCAACGTCGACACCGACCAGATCATCCCCGCCGTCTACCTCAAGCGCGTCACCAAGACGGGCTTCGACGACGGTCTGTTCAACGCCTGGCGCACCAACGATCCCGACTTCGTCCTCAACCGCCCGGCCTACGCGCAGGGCACCGTGCTCGTGGCCGGGGAGGACTTCGGCACCGGCTCCTCGCGCGAGCACGCGGTCTGGGCGCTGCGCGACTACGGCTTCAAGGCCGTGCTCTCCACCCGCTTCGCGGAGATCTTCCGCGGCAACGCCGGCAAGCAGGGCCTGGTCGCGGGCGTCCTGGCCCAGGACGACATCGAGCAGCTGTGGAAGATCCTCGAGGAGAGCCCCGGCGCGGAGGTGACCGTCGACCTCGAGAACCGTCAGGTGCACGCGGCCGATGCGACCTTCCGCATGGACGTCGACGAGTACACCCGCTGGCGCCTCATGGAGGGCCTGGACGACATCGGCCTGACGCTGCGCCACGAGGAGGAGATCACCGCCTTCGAGGCCACTCGTCCGGCGTGGATGCCGAAGACGCTGCCGGCGCGCACGGCCGACTCGATCTGAGGCGTCCCCGCAGGCCCGCGGCCCTCCGCCGCGGGACCTGCGGGCTCATCGCCCGGTGCAGGAGCCTCCGGTATGGTGACCCGGTCAGAACCGGGCGCCGGCGGCACCCTCCCCTCGAGGCAAGGACACCATGAGCTCGACATTCCATGTGCGCGGGGGACGTCCCCTCGACGGTGAGATCACCGTCCGCGGAGCGAAGAACCTCGTCTCGAAGGCGATGGTGGCCGCTCTGCTGGGGGAGGGTCCCAGCGTGCTCTCCTCCGTCCCGGACATCTCCGACGTGCGGATCGTCTCGAACCTGCTGTCGATCCACGGGGTCAAGATCGAGCACGACATCCCCGGCGGGGTGCTGCGCCTGGACCCCTCCAACGTCGAGCGCGCGCACGTGGCCGACATCGACGCCCATGCCGGCAGCTCGCGGATCCCGATCCTCTTCTGCGGCCCGCTGCTGCACCGGCTCGGCGAGGCGATCATCCCGGATCTGGGCGGCTGCCGCATCGGGGACCGGCCGATCAACTACCACCTCGACGTGCTGCGCAGCTTCGGTGCGGTCGTCGACAAGCGCGACATGGGCATCTACATCACCGCGCCGAACGGTCTGAGCGGCACCAAGATCCATCTCGAGTACCCGAGCGTGGGCGCCACCGAGCAGGTGCTGCTCACGGCGGTGCGCGCCCAGGGCGTCACCGAGCTGACCAACGCCGCGGTGGAGCCCGAGATCGAGGACCTCATCGCGGTGCTGCAGAAGATGGGCGCGATCATCTCCGTGCAGACGGACCGCACCATCACCATCGAGGGCGTCGAGACCCTCGGCGGCTACGAGCACCGGGCGCTGCCGGACCGCATCGAGGCCGGCTCCTGGGCCTGCGCCGCGCTCGTGACCAAGGGCTCGGTGTTCCTCCGCGGCGCCCAGCAGAAGCCGATGTCCACTTTCCTCAACGTCTTCCGCAAGATCGGCGGCGGGATCGACATCACCGAGGAGGGCATCCGCTTCTACCACCCCGGCACCACGCTGCGCTCGATCGCGGTGGAGACCGACGTGCACCCCGGTCTCATGACCGACTGGCAGCAGCCGCTGGTGGTCGCCCTCACCCAGGCCGACGGCATCTCGATCGTCCACGAGACCGTCTACGAGAACCGTCTCGGCTTCACCCGGGCCCTCAACGACATGGGCGCCCGCATCCAGGTCTACCGCGAGTGCCTGGGGGGCTCCAGCTGTCGCTTCGGTCGCAGCAACTACAACCATTCGGCCGTCATCTCGGGGCCCAAGCCCCTGCACGGTGCGGACATCACGGTGCCCGACCTGCGCGGCGGATTCTCCTACCTCATCGCGGCCCTCGGGGCCGAGGGGGTCTCCACGATCCGCGGCATCGACCTCATCGACCGTGGCTACGAGTCCTTCCGCGACAAGCTCGCGGCGCTCGGGGCCGAGTTCTGGGAGGACTGAGCATGAGCGAGCACCTCGAGCAGGGCGCCGCACCGGAGGCGCAGCGCGACGAGGAGGCACCGGTGGCCGCGGCCACCAGCTCCCTCGCCCTGCGCGACATCCCGATCCCCGACTACTGCGACGTGGTCATCGTGCCCACCGGCGGGGTCGAGGAATCGGATCCCCGGGTCTGGGCCGATGCGATCTTCGCCCATGAGAACACCCCGCTGACCTCCCGCGGCGTCCGCGCCCTGCGGGACGAGGCGATCCGCCTGTTCGACATGGTCCCGCCGCCGGAGAAGGAGTACCTCGCGGACGAGGTGGTCGGCTCCGAGGCGCTGATCATCGACGACGACGAGAAGCTGCAGATCCGCATCGGCGTCTCCCTGCTCCCCGGCGGATCGCTGCTCCAGGTCACCACGGCCGTGAAGTACCGCTCGGTGCGCGGCCGCCTGGCCTTCGCCCCGCGCCGCCTGATGCACGCCGCCGCGGTGAACACCCTGGCCCGTCGGGCGCCCACGACCCTCAAGCGCCGCGCCCTCGCCGGCAACCCCCGGGCGGCCTCCCTCACCGGTCAGGTCTCCCGCAGGGCGCTGGGCCGCGGCACCTCCACCACGTCCCGGTGAAGGGCGTCCTGCGCAGCTGGGACGTGGGCCGGGCCCGCCCGGCCCCGCGTCGCGCCGGGGCGGTCATCGACCTCGCGCAGATCCCGCTGCGCCCCCTGCTGTCCCTGCTCGCGCGGCCGCGCTGGCAGGGCGTCGAGAACCTCCCGGCCACCGGGCCGGCGATCGCCTGCGGCAACCATCTCAGCGCCTTCGACCCTCTCGGCTACGGGCACCTGCTGCAGGCCTCCGGCATCGCGCCCCGCTTCCTCGCCAAGGAGTCGCTGTTCCGCGTCCCGGTGCTGGGGACGCTGCTGCGTCAGTCCCGGCAGATCCCCGTGCGCCGCGGCACCTCCCGCAGCGGGGACGCCCTCGGCGACGCCCGCGCCGCCCTGGGCCGGGGAGAGCTGCTCATGA
Source organism: Brachybacterium sp. YJGR34 (assembly GCF_003347015.1). GTDB lineage: Bacteria > Actinomycetota > Actinomycetes > Actinomycetales > Dermabacteraceae > Brachybacterium. The sequence goes on along the minus strand of NZ_PNFB01000016.1, from coordinate 53,647 downwards.
TCTTCCCCGAGGGCACCTACACGCGCGATCGCCACCTGTGGCCGATGCAGGGACGCTACGGCGCTGCGCGCCTGGCCCTGGAGACCGGGGCCCCGCTGGTGCCGATCGCGAGCTGGGGCTCGCGCGCGCTGTGGCCCGTCGGCTCCCCGGTCCCGCACCCCGGGCCCGGCCGGCGCGTGCAGATGCTCGTCGGCGAGCCCTTCACGGTCTCCCGCCGAGAGGGGGAGACCTCCCAGCAGGCCGTGCGGCGGGTCACCGAGGAGCTGATGGCGCGGATCGCGGAGCTGCTCGGCCGGCTGCGCGGCGAGACGCCGCCCGCCGTGCTGCATGATGGGAGCATGGACGCGCACCGCCCCGAGATCGGCAGGACGCAGCCCGGCTACCGGGCCTGGAAGCAGGAGTCATGACCCGCCTGGCCGTCCTCGGCGCCGGCAGCTGGGGCACCACCGTCGCGCAGGTGCTCGCCGACGGCGGCAGCGAGACGATGCTCTGGGCTCGGCGCGAGGAGGTGGCCCGCGAGATCCGCGAGGAGCACCGCAACCGCCGCTACCTCGGCGAGCACGAGCTGCCCGCCACCGTCGGCGCCACCTCGCAGCTCGGAGAGGCGCTCGAGGGGGCCGACGGGATCGTCGTCGCCGTCCCCGCGCAGTCGCTGCGCGCGACCCTGCAGACCTGGCCCGCCCTGCCTCCGGTGCCCGTGCTGTCCCTGGCCAAGGGGCTCGAGCGCGGCACCGACGCACGGATCAGCGAGGTGCTGGTGGAGGCCGGGGGAGCGGACCCCGAGCGCGTGGGCGTGCTCTCCGGCCCCAACCTCTCCGGCGAGATCCTGCAGCGCCGGCCGTGCGGGAGCGTCGTGGCCGCCCCCTCCCAGGAGCTGGCGGACGTCCTCGCCACCTGGTGCGAGGCGCCGTACCTGCGCGCCTACACCTCCACCGACGTGCTGGGCGTGGAGATCGCCGGCGCCGTGAAGAACGTCATCGCGATCGCCGTGGGCGCCGCGGTGGGTCTGGGGCACGGGCACAACACCACCGCCTCCCTCATCACCCGCGGCCTCGCGGAGATCACCCGCCTCGGCGTCGCCCTCGGCGGGCGGCGCGAGACCTTCGCGGGACTCGCCGGGATGGGCGACCTGGTGGCCACCTGCTCCTCGCCGCTCAGCCGCAACCACCGCCTGGGCCTCGCCCTCGGGCGCGGGCTGGACGTGGAGGCGGCCGCCGCCGAGGTGGGTCAGACCGCCGAGGGCGTCGCGACCGCCCGCGCCGTGACGGATCTCGCCGCGCGGATCGGCGTGGACGTGCCGATCGCCCGCGCGGTGGTCGCCGTCGTCGACCACGGCGCACGGATCGACGAGGTCACCGCGGCCCTGCTGTCACGCTCGGTCCGTCCCGAGCAATAAGCTCTTCGGTATGAGAACGACCATCGCCCTCCTGTTCGGCGGCCGCAGCGGCGAGCACGGCATCTCCTGCGTGACCGCCGGCGGCATCCTGGCCGCGATCGACCGCCGCCGCTTCGACGTGATCGCGATCGGCATCTCCCGCGAGGGGCGCTGGATCCACGTCTCCGACGACGCCTCGGACTGGACCATGGTCGACGGCCGTGCCCCGGAGATCGACCCCCGCGGCGCCGAGGTGCTGCTGCCCGAGTCCCGGCACCGCCCGGGGGAGCGGGCCGTGCTGCGCACCGTCGTGGACGGGGTGGTCCGGCCGCTCGCGGAGGTGGACGTGGTCTGGCCGCTGCTGCACGGCGCCTACGGGGAGGACGGCACCGTCCAGGGCATGCTCGAGATGCTGGACATCCCCTACGTGGGCAGCGGTGTGCTCGCCTCCGCCGCGGCCATGGACAAGGCCGCCTCCAAGCTCGTGCTGCGCGCCCACGGCCTGGAGTGCGCGCCGGGCATCGTGGTCCACGAGGACCGCTGGGCCGCCGGGTCCCGCCAGGTCCTCGAGCACCTGCAGGCGCACCACCCGCTGCCCTGGTTCGTCAAGCCCGCCCGCGCCGGCTCGAGCCTCGGGGTCAGCCGCGTCACGGACCCCTCACAGCTGGACCTCGCGCTGAAGGAGGCCTTCGCCGAGGATCCCAAGGTGCTCATCGAGGAGGGCGTGACCGGGCGCGAGATCGAGTGCGGCGTGCTCCAGGGCCGCGACGGCGCCGAACCGCGCACCACCCTCCCCGGCGAGGTCGCCGTCGGCGACGACCTCGACTTCTACGACTACGAGGCGAAGTACTTCGGCAAGGGCACGGTGCAGATCCAGGTGCCCGCCGCGCTGCCCGACCGCGACCTCGAGGAGGTCCGCGAGACCGCCGCCCGTGCCTTCACGGCCCTCGGCCTCGAGGGGCTGGGGCGGGTGGACATGTTCGTCACCGAGGACCATCGCGTGCTGATCAACGAGGTCAACACCATGCCCGGCTTCACCCCGTACTCGATGTATCCGGTGCTGTGGGAGGCCATGGGGCTCAGTTACGCCGATCTCATCACGGATCTCATCGAGCAGGCCCGCTCCCGCCGCCTCGGCTCCCGCTGAGAGGGCCGGGCGCCGGGGTCACGGCGCCGCGGTGTCCCCGGGACCCACGCAGCGGTCGGTCGCCTCGATGGTGCGGGTGATGACCTGCGTGAGGTCGAGAGCGGCGGCCGAGGGCTGATCGGGCGCCGCGGAGAGCGGCACCGTGACGTCGATCGCGGGCTCCCGGCCGTAGGTGGTGTAGAGGAAGACCCCGTCCTCCAGCTCGCGCACGATCCAGTCCACCTCCGTGCCGTTGCCGTCGGCGAGGGTCGTGCACTGGTCGGTGGTGGGACCGGGCGGGGTGACGCCGCAGCGCATCACCACCGTGTCCTCCCCGTGGCCCCAGGCCACGGTGCCCTGGCTCGAGGTCTCCACCTTCTCCATCCCGAGCACCTGCTCCGGTGCGCCCAGCACGATGTCCGCGCACAGCGGGTCCTGGGCCTCGGGGCCCGGAGGGACCTGGACGGCGGCGCACGAGGTCAGCACGAGGCCCGCGGCGAGAGCGCCGCCGGCGGCCAGGGCGAGGGAGCGGGAGCGGAGCACCCGTCGAGACTACCGTGGGAGCATGAGTGCCCAGATGCCCCGCGGGGAGAGCGAGCTGCTGGCCCGGATGCTCCCGCTGCTGTCCACCGATGACCGCGTCGAGGTGGGGCCCGGGGACGATGCCGCCGTGGTCCGCCTGCCCTCGCCGCGGGTGGTCGTGACCACCGACACGCTCGTGGAGGGTCACGACTTCCTGCCGGGGACCACGGCGCCGCGGTGGATCGGCCGCAAGGCGGCGGTGCAGAACCTCGCCGATGTCGCGGCGATGGGCGCCCGGCCGGTCGCGCTGGTCTCCTCGCTCTCGGCGCCCGCCTCCACGCCGAGCTCCGTCTTCGAGGAGATCACGGCGGGCCTGGCCGAGCGTGCCGAAGCCGACGGCGCCCGCGTGGTGGGCGGGGACCTGGGCCGCGCGGAGCGGCTGAGCCTCACGGTCACCGCCCTCGGCGCCCTCGAGGGGGAATGCCCGCCCGTGCTCCGCTCCGGTGCGCGGCCCGGGCAGGTGCTCGCGATCGGCGCGCCGCGCCTGGGCCGCTCGGCGGCGGGCCTCGCGCTGGTCCTGTCCGGTCTGATCCGGGTCGAGGACGGCGCGGTGCTGGGGGCCGATTCCTTCGCGGACCTCGTCGCCTGGCACGACGCCCCGGCGCCGGACCTCTCCCTGGGGTGGACCGTCGGCCGCGGTGCGAGCGCCATGATGGATCTCTCCGACGGCCTGGTGCGGGACGGGGAGCGCCTGGCCCGCGCCTCCGGTGTCGCGCTGGACCTGGATCGCGAGGCCCTCACCCCGGACGTGCGATCCCTCGCAGCACTCGGGGAGGAGCTCACGATCGATCCCTGGACCTGGGTGCTGCACGGGGGCGAGGAACACGCGATGCTCGCCACCTTCCCCGTCGGCGCCGTCCCGGCGGGGTTCCGACCCATCGGTCGGGTAGTCGACGCCGCCTTCCCCGCGGTGGTCCTGGACGGCTCCCCGATCCCCGGCCACGGGTTCGATCACTTCGACGCCGCGCCGTAGGCTGGTGCGCGCCATCCAGCCACGAGGAGGATCCCCATGTCGATCACGGTCAAGGCCCTGCAGAAGACGGGCGCCGACCAGCCGTTCGAAGTGACGACCATCGAGCGTCGAGACCCCCGGCCGGGAGACGTCGTCATCGACATCGTCGCCGCCGGGATCTGCCACAGCGACATCCACACGATCCGCAACGAGTGGGGTGAGGCGCACTTCCCGCTCACCGTCGGCCACGAGATCGCGGGCGTGGTCTCCGCCGTCGGGTCCGAGGTGACGCGGTGGAGCGTCGGCGACCGCGTGGGTGTGGGGTGCATGGTGAACTCCTGCGGCCGCTGCGCCCAGTGTCTCGCCGGGTACGAGCAGTCCTGCCGGGAGGGCAATGTCGGCACCTACAACGCGACCGACGTCGACGGCACCATCACGCAGGGCGGCTACGCCCAGAAGGTCGTGGTCGACCAGGACTTCGTGCTGCGCATCCCCGAGGCGATCGGCTTCGAGGAGGCCGCGCCGCTGCTGTGCGCGGGCATCACCACCTACTCGCCGCTGGCCCGCTGGGGCGCCGGCGAGCAGGTCGAGGGGCGCGCCAAGCGCGTGGCCGTCGTGGGTCTGGGCGGCCTCGGCCACATGGGCGTGCAGATCGCCGCCGCCATGGGCGCCGAGGTCACCGTGCTGACCCGCACGCTGAGGAAGCGGGACCAGGCGCTCGAGCTCGGGGCGCACCGCGTGCTGGCCACGACGGAGGAGGGCTTCTTCGCCGCACATCGCGGGGAGTTCGACCTCATCCTCAACACCGTCAGCGCGAACCTCCCGCTGGACGGCTACCTCTCGCTGCTGGCGCCGCGCGGCGTGATGGCGGTGGTGGGGCTGCCGCCGGAGCCGCAGTCGCTCGGGTTCGGCTCGCTCATCGGGGACAACAAGGTCCTCGCCGGCTCCAACATCGGCTCCATCGCCGAGACCCAGGAGATGCTGGACTTCTGCGCCGAGCACGGCCTGGCCGCGACGGTCGAGACGATCGGGGTCGACGGGGTCGATGCGGCCTACGACCGCGTGGTGGCCGGCGACGTGGCCTTCCGCGTCGTCATCGACATCGCGAGCTTCGAGGACGCGGCGGTGGCGTGAGCTGCCCGCGCCGGTCCCGCCCCGCGACCGCGGAGGACGTCGCCCGTGACGGCCACCGCTTCGCCTGGCTGAAGCCCGACGGCTGGCGGGAGGGCTTCCGCGCCCTCGTGCTGGAGATCGAGGAAGGCGGCGACGGGACCTGGCGCGTCATCGGCGTGGGCCGGATCGGTGCGAGCACGGTGCATCCGCGGCGCGATCTGGTGGAGCTCGAGATCGATCCGGCCCATCGTCGCCAAGGCCACGGAACAGCGCTTCTCCGCGAACTCGGCAGATACAGCAATAATCCGTTGTCCTCGAAGGTGGCGCCGGGCAGCGAGCGGGACCTCTTCCTGCGTTCCCTCGGAGCGGTGACCTACCTGCCGGTCCCGTTGCTCTCCGTCCACGCCGCCGCGGAGCGCACGGAGCGCTGGTGCGCGGCGGTGTGCGAGGCCGCCGACGGGGACGTCCAGCTGGTCCGCCTCGGCGAGCTGCCGCGCGCCGACGTGGCGGATGCCCTCGCCGACCGGTACCACTGGCAGCACGCCAGCTGGTCGCCGACGGCCTCCCGCGACGTCCTGGTCTCGGAGGTGGGGGCGAGTATCGTGGAGAACAGCGTTCTGGAGCTGTCCTGGGCGACACTGCGGGAAGGACGGATCACCGCGCTGCTGGACGTCTACGACGAGCCCGTCGGCCCCGTGCGCGAGGCGTGCGTGGAAGCAGTGGACGCCTCGGAACCCACGGCGCGCCTCGATGTGGCCCTGTGCCTCGCCGCCGCGCTCGAGGGCCTGTGCGACCTCGGGGTCACCCACCTGGACCTCGACAACCATCCCACCGATCCGCACGCCGCCCCGCTGCTGGCGACGCTCGATCCCGTCGAGAAGGATCCCGTCCATCTCGTCGAGATCCCGAACGGGCTCACCTCGCGCCTGCGGGACCTCGGCTGAGAGGCTCGTTGCGCGGGCCCGTGCACGCGGTCGAGGCGTGGACACTGTGGAACTCGGGGAGAGTTCCCCGGCGACCACGCCTCGATCGCTGTCGTCACCGCAGCAGTCGGACCGGCAGCTCCGTCTCGAGCACCGCGCCGGAGTCGTCCCGGGCGATCCGCGTCGCGCGGGCACCGTCCACCTCGGCGACCGCCTCCACCAGCTCGGTGCCCCGGAAGAGCAGCCCCGCACCGTCGTCCGTGCACAGGGCGGGCCCGAGGGTCCCGTCGGCCACCAGCGCGCGCAGCAGCGGACGCCGGCCCTCCTCGGAGTCCATGTGTACTCCGTTCGCGCCGGGGAGGAGGCCCAGGCCGTCGGTGACCGGCCGCAGCTCCGGGCCGAAGGAATCGGTGACCCCGCCCTCGAACCAGCAGATCGAGCCGGCGGAGATCCCCGCCAGCACCACGCCCTCCTGCCAGAGCCGCCGGAGGATCTCCGGCAGGCCGTGCGCCCTCCAGACGGCCAGCAGGTTCACCACCGAGCCGCCGTTGACCCACACCACGTCGGCGCCGCGCAGGTAGCTCTCGACGTCCTCGACGTTCGGCATCGAGAACAGGCTCAGATGGTAGAGCTCGTACCCGGCCTCGCGGGCAGCCTCCTCCATGTCCCGCTGGAAGCCCCTGTCGTCCCCGGAGGCGGTGGAGACGTTGCAGATCCGGGGCCTCACGCGGGGGTCGGCACCCTGTTCACGGCTGAGCTCGACGGCGAAGGCGATCATCGGCCCGAAGCCGAAGCGCAGCCGGGGGTGGGGACGGTATCCGGCACTGGTGGCCAGGATCGTGGGCTCGGAGGCGGGCATCGGCTGCTCCTGGCGGGGTGAGGGGGCCCGGAGCTGCTCAGGCTACCGGCGCTGCGCCCGCGGCCTCGCCCCGGACAGCGCGCGAGCCCCCACCCCGAGGGGTGAGGGCTCGCGCGGATGAGTCCTGGGCGGTCTCGCTCAGGCGCCGAGCGTGCTGACCTTGCCTGCCTTGAGGCAGGAGGTGCACACGTTCACGCGCTTGCTGGTGCCGTTGATCACAGTGCGGACCGACTGGATGTTCGGGTTCCAGCGACGCGAGGTGCGGCGGTGCGAGTGAGACACGGCCTTGCCGAAGCGAGGGCCCTTGGCGCAGATGTCACACGTGGAAGCAGCCACTGTCGTCTCCTGGTAAGTCGATTTCTGATCGCGGTGCCCACTCCAGCCCCGCATCGATTCGGCGGAGTCGGTGACCTGGGTGAGCACGGAGGTGCGAGCCCCCGGCGGTCAGGGCAACCACGGAATCATAGCTCACCTTCCTGCGCGCCAGAAGAGGGGCGGAAGGTCGGCACGCTGTGGACTCCGCCACAACGTCGCAGGGCAGTGGCACCATGGTGCCCGGCACGGGCCACCGTGCGCACGGAGAGTCCTCGAGGAGAGACCGCATGGCCAGGACGCAGGATCCCCCGCGCGGCGCGATGCCGCTGCGGGAGCTGCTGATCCCGAAGGAGGCCAAGGCCATGGCGTCCTTCGGCGTGCGCGATCTCGACGCGATGATGCGCTTCGCCCCGCGCCGTTACCTGGTCCCTGCTCCTCTGACCTCCCTGCGCACCATCAGCGAGGGGGAGGAGGTCAGCGCGATCGTCACCGTCGTCGGCGTGCACGAGCGCCGGATGCGCACCCGGCCCGGCTCCGTCCTCGAGGTGACGGTCTCCGACTCCTCCGAGCAGATCACCCTCACCTTCTTCCTCGCCAAGCCGCACCTGGTCGACTGGCACCGCAGCCATCTCCCCGTGGGTGCGCTGATCGTCGTCCACGGCCGGGTGGGCCGCAACGACTACCGCGGCACCTTCCAGATCACCCACCCCGAGTACGAGCCGGTCGAGGACACCGCGGCGGGCCGTGCCCACGCCCAGCGGCCCCGGCCCGTCTACCCGCTGCGCAAGAACATCGCCCAGCGCACGATGCGCGAGGCGACGGAGAAGGGGGTCGAGCACGCGGAGGCCCTGACCCGGATCCTCCCGGACGAGGTGCTCGCCGAGCGCGGTCTGGTCAGCCTCGCCGAGGCCGCCCGGCTCGTCCACACGCCGCTCACCCTCGAGGACACCCGCGCGGGCATGGCGCATCTGCGGTACGAGGAGGCCTTCGTGCTGCAGTCGATCTTCGCCCAGCGCCGCGCCCAGGACGAGCGCACCCCCGCTCCCGCGCTGCGCGCCGAGGGGCCGCTGCAGGGGCTGTTCGAGCAGCGCCTGCCGTTCTCGCTCACCGAGGGCCAGCGCAGCATCGGCGCCGAGCTCGTCGAGCACGTGGGCCGCGACCACCCCACCAGCGTCCTGCTGCAGGGGGACGTCGGCTCCGGGAAGACGGTCGTCGCCCTGCGCGCCATGCTGCGCGCCGTGGACTCCGGCCACCAGGCGGCGCTGCTGGCCCCCACCGAGGTCCTCGCCGAACAGCACCACCGCACCCTCACCGGTCTCCTCGGGGAGCTCGCCCGGGCCGGTCAGCTCGACGGCCACCCGGAGGCCACCCGCGTCCGTCTGCTCACCGGGTCCCAGCGCACCGGCGCCCGGCGCGAGACCCTGCTGGACGTCACCTCGGGCGAGGCCGGGATCGTGGTGGGCACCCACGCGCTGCTCACCGAGAGCGTCGAGTTCGCCGCGCTGGGCCTCGTGGTCATCGACGAGCAGCATCGCTTCGGCGTGGATCACCGCCGCCGCCTGCGCACCAAGGGGCCGGGCGGCACCAGTCCGCACGTCGTCGTCATGACCGCCACGCCGATCCCGCGCACGGCGGCGCTCGCGACCGTCGGCGACCTCGACGTCCTCACCCTGCGGGAGAGCCCGGGGAACCGCGCCGGCGTGAGCAGCTACGTGGTCCACGAGCAGCTCCCCGCCTGGGAGGAGCGGATGTGGGCGCGGGCCGGGGAGGAGATCGCGCAGGGGCGGCAGGTCCTCGTGGTCTGCGCCCGGATCGACGAGGACCTCGACGAGGCCCCGGAGCCCCGCGGCCCCGAGCAGGACGGCGCGGAGAAGCCGCCGCCGCTGGAGCCGGCGCGCGGCGTCACCCAGACCGCCGAGCGGCTCCGCCGCCACCCGGCTCTGCGCGGCGCCCGGATCGGTGTGCTCCACGGCCGCCTCGAGGCGGAGGCGAAGCAGGAGGCGATGGACGCCGTGCGGGACGGCACCCTCGACCTGCTGGTGGCCACCACCGTCATCGAGGTGGGGGTGGACCTGCCGAACGCCTCGGTGATGATCGTGCTGGACGCCGAGCGCTTCGGCATCTCCCAGCTGCACCAGCTGCGCGGCCGGGTGGGCCGCGGCGAGCACCCCGGCATCGCCTTCCTCGACACCCGCGTCGAGGTGGGCGGGGCGCACTCCCAGCACCTGGAGGCGATCGCGGAGGCGGCCGACGGCTTCGCCCTCGCCGAGCTCGACCTGCAGCGACGCGGAGCCGGCGACCTCGTCGGCGAGGAGCAGTCCGGTCTGCGGCGCACCCTGCGCCACCTCGACGTGCTGCGCGACGCCCGCCTCATCGAGAATGCCCGGCAAGACGCCTTCGCCGTGGTCGCCGGCGACCCCGAGCTCGCCGCGCACGGCGCTCTCGAGACCGCGATCGCCGAACGGCTGCGCGATGCCGACCCCGACGTCGAGAGGAGCTGACATGCCGCGGATCATCGCCGGCACCCTGGGAGGCCGCACCATCCCCGGTCCGCCCGGCAAGGGCACCCGCCCCACCTCCGACCGGGTGCGCGAGGCCCTCTTCTCCCGTCTCGAGGGGTGGGACGCCCTGGCCGGGGCCCGGGTGCTCGACCTCTACGCCGGCACCGGCGCCCTCGCCTTCGAGTCCCTCTCCCGCGGCGCCGAGCACGCGCTGCTCGTCGAGCTGCACCGTGCCACCGCGGCGCAGCTGCGCCGCACCGCCGGCGACCTCGGCCTCGAGCAGCGCTGCGAGATCCGCCCCGGGAAGGCGGAGACCGTCGTGCCCCAGCTCGGGGGGCGCGGCATCGACCTCGTCTTCCTCGACCCGCCCTACGACGTCGCGAGCGAGGCGCTCGAGCAGCTGCTGCTCGGCCTCGTCCCGGCGCTCGGACCGGAGGCGCTGGTGGTCCTCGAGCGCTCCTCCCGCACCCGCCCCGTCGCGTGGCCGGAGGGGTGGGCCGACGACGGCACCAGGACCTACGGCGAGACCGTCCTGCAGTTCGGCGGACCCGCATGACTACGCTGAGGCCATGACCACACCGCTCGCGGCTCTCGACTGGCCGGTCCGCACCGATCGCCTCGAGCTGCGCCTCGCCCGCAGCGAGGACGCGGCCGCGATCTGGCCCTGGTACCGCCTGCCCGCGGTGCAGGAGTGGACGACGTCCTGGCACACCGCGCTCGAGGAGCACCAGGCGTGGTGGGAGGACCGGCTGTCCCTGTCCGTGGTGGGGCTGCGCGGGGAGAGGATCGTCGCGGTCGGGAAGATCGAGCAGCAGGACGCCTGGTCGCAGGCCGACATGGTCGAGCAGGCCCGCGGGCAGCAGGCCGAGCTGGGCTGGGTGCTGGACCCCGGCGTCCACGGGCAGGGGCTGGGCACCGAGTTCGCCTACGCGCTGCTGCGCCTGGCCGTCGAGGGGATCGGGGTGCGCCGCGTCGAGGCCCACTGCTTCGCCGACAATCTCGCCTCACGGCGCGTGCTGGAGAAGATCGGGATGCGCCTGGAAGGCGTCCATCGCGAAGAATCCCTGCACCGCAGCGGCCGTTGGCTCGACGGGATGAGCTGGGCGCTGCTGGCCGCGGAGCATCGCGACCAGCAGCGCTGAGCAGCGCGGAGGTCGTGCGCCGTCGCCGGGCGGGGAGGGGTCAGGCCCAGTTCTCCGCCCTGGTCAGGCAGAAGGGGTGCCCGGCGGGATCGCGCAGCACGATCCACGTCTCGCCGGGCTGCTCGTCGACGCGCGTCGCACCGAGCTCCTCGCAGCGGGTCGCGGCGGCCTCGAGGTCTGCCACGGCGAGGTCGAGGTGGAACTGCTTGCGGCCCTCGTCGGGCCAGGACGGCGGACGATGGTCGGGGATCGCCCCGATGCCCAGGGCGTGCGCGGGGCCCTGCAGCATCGCGTACTCCGCGGTGAGGTGGAGGATCGGCCAGCCCAGCACCGCGTGCCAGAAGCGGGCGAGCGGCTCCGTCTCCGCGGCGTCGAGGGTGATCATCGCCAGCGAGGCGACGGGGGCGGCATCGGGGGCGGTGGTGTCCTGTGCGGTGTCGGTCATGTCTGCCACACTCGCGCCATGACCGGCAGCGCGGATAGGACGAACGCGACAGCGTCCCCTCCTCCCGAGCACATGTACGGCCACGTGCTGCGTCCCGAGGAGCTCCTCGCCCGCGCCCGGTACGACAGCGCCGCCCCCGCGCCCGCGCTGCGGCGCTGGATCGACCGGTACTGGTCGGTGCGCTGGGAGCTGGGGCCGGGCCAGTCCCATCGCGCGGCCACGCTGGACGAGCCCGCCGTCCATCTCACGCGCGAGTGGGGCGGGGTCCGGCGCGCGGACACCGACGGCGCGGGCAGCTGGATCACCGGCCCGGTCACCCGCGGACGCTTCGACGTCACCCAGCACGGCTCCGGCGGGGTGGTCGGAGTCCGGTTCCGTCCGGGAGGCATCACCGCCTTCGTCGACGCCAAGCCGGCGGAGCTGCGTGACCGAACCGTCCCGGCGTCCGCGTGGTTCGCGAACGCGCTGCCGGAGATCGGACCGGAGGGGCCCGGCACCGCGAGCACGGCCGCGCCCGTGCTCGATGCGTGGCTGCTCGCCGTGAGACCCCGCGAGGACCCGGGCTACGCGGCGTTCCTGAGCGTCCTGGCGCTGCTCGAGGACCCCGGCGTCACGGGCACCGCCGCCCTCGAGCAGCGCTCCGGGCTGGGGCTGCGCTCCCTGCAGCGGATGTTCCGCCGCTTCGTCGGCGTCGGGCCCAAGCGCATGGTGGTGCGGGCGCGGGTGAGGGACGCCGTCGCCGCCCTCGACCGCGGCGAGGCGGTGTCGACCGCGGACCTCGCCCAGGAGCTGGGCTGGTACGACCAGTCGCACTTCGTGCGGGACTTCCGCCAGGTGACCGGGACGACCCCTGCACGCTATGCCGAGGGGGTCGCGGCCACCCCCTCCGCCGGAGCGCGCCGAGGGACGGAGGTCTAAGGTGGGGCCATGCCTCGCCTGTCTGCGACCTTCACCGTGACGACGCACCCCGGGGAACCGCTCCCGGGAGCCTGGAACCGCTTCGCGCTGGCCAAGACCTGGCAGGGCGACCTCGACGGGAGGTCGGAAGGTCTCATGCTCACCGCCGGGGACCCGGCCTCCGGAGGTGCCGGCTATGTGGCCACCGAGATCTTCGAGGGCACCCTCGACGGCCGCCGCGGACGCCTCACCCTGCAGCAGCTCGGCACGATGACCGACGGCGAACCCGCCCTGCACTACGTCATCGCCCCGGGCTCGGGCACCGAGGAGCTCGCCGGCACCACGGGCACCGTGACCATCGACGGGATCGGGGACGACGGCGTGCACCAGGTCACGCTCGACCTCGACTGACTCCTCGGGCGCTCCGGACCGCCGACGATCGGCCGGTCGCCGTCGGCCCCGCGCATCCGGCGTCCTGCACGGCGCCGGGCGCACTACAGTGGCGCCATGAGCACCGTCGTCCTGCCCGGCTCGTTCGACCCCTTCACTCTGGGGCATCTGGATCTCACGCGCCGGGCGGCCGCGCTCGGGCACCACGTGATCATCGCCGTCTCCCACAACCCCGCGAAGAAGGGGACGCTCGACCTCGAGGCGCGCCTGGGGGCGATCACCGCCGTCCTCGCCGAGGCCGGTCTCGCCGAGCAGGTCGAGGCCCGCACGCTGCCCCGCGGGCTGCTGGTCGACTTCTGCCGCGACGTGGGGGCCGGCGCCGTGGTGCGCGGCCTGCGCTCCCAGCTGGACCTCGCCTACGAGGAGCCGATGGCCCGCATGAACCACCATCTCGCGGGCGTGGAGACGCTGTTCCTGCTCACCGACGCCACCTGGTCCCACATCTCCTCCTCGCTGGTGCGGGAGGTCCACGCACTGGGCGGTGACGTCTCCGACATGATCCCGGCCCCGTCCCTGGACGCGCTGCACGCCGCCGCGGCCGTATCCTGAATGGTCCTGCGCACCGCACCACCCCGCCATCTCGCACCGCACCACCTGCCCCGACGTCACGAACAGGACCGCCGCCGATGACTTCCGACTCCGTTCCCACCTCCCCGCTCGACAGCCTGCTGCGGTTCGACGCCGTCGACCTCGTCGGCCGCGCCGGCACCCATCGCCACGTCTCCGCCACCGTGCCCGCCCCCGCCCGCGAGGCCGGCGGCCTCGCGATGCAGGTCCCCGAGGGCGAGGACATCGCCGTGGACGTGGAGCTCGAGGCCGTGGTCGAGGGCATCTACGTCCACGGCACCGTCGTCGCCCACCTCGAGGGGGAGTGCTCCCGCTGCCTGGACCCCGTTGAGCAGGACGTGGACGCCCGCCTCGACGAGCTGTTCATGATCCCCGAGAAGGTCAAGGCCGAGGAGCAGGAGGACGCTGTCCTCCTGGTCGAGGACGCCGTGACCCTCGGCCCGCTGGTGCGTGACCTGCTGGCGATGGAGGCCGAGGAGCGTCCGCTGTGCCGGGAGGACTGCCCGGGCCTGTGTGCGCAGTGCGGCGCCCGGATGGAGGACGATCCCGAGCACCACCACGACGTCATCGACGACCGCTTCGCCGCGCTGAAGGGCCTGTTCGACGACGAGCCCAAGGAATCCTGATGGCGCGTCGCCGCCGCGCCACCGAGGCCGCCGACCCCTCGGCCCTGCTCGACGCGCTGCCGCTGGACGCCGCCCAGGCCGCCGATCTCACCGCCACCGGGCTGCTCGACCTCGCCCTGACCCACCGTTCCTACTCCTACGAGCACGACGGCGTCCCGCACAACGAGCGGCTCGAGTTCCTCGGCGACGCGGTGCTGCAGCTGGCGGTCACCGAGCACCTCTACGCCACCCACCCCACGCTGCCCGAGGGGGACCTGGCCCGCCGCCGCGCCGCGACCGTGAGCACCCGGGCGCTCGCCGTGGTCGCCTCCCGGATGGATCTGGGGGCCTACGTGAAGCTGGGCCGCGGCGAGGACCTCACGGGAGGGCGCACGAAGGCCTCCATCCTCGCCGACACCACCGAGGCGGTCATCGGTGCGGTCCACCTCGCGCTGGGCCAGAACGTCTCGCGGCGGATGGTGCTCGAGCTCATGGGGCCGCTGCTGGAGTCCGACGAGTTCCTCGAGGCGGGCTACGACTACAAGTCCCGCCTGCAGGAGATCGCCGCCGCGGAGGGCCGCACGGTCGCCTACGCCCTCGGCGAGAGCGGCCTCGAGCACCAGAAGACCTTCACCGCGACGGTCACCGTCGAAGGCGTGATCACCGCCGACGGGGACGGCGCCTCGAAGAAGGACGCCGAGCTCGCCGCCGCCCAGAACGCCGTGCGGGCCGTGCTCGCCGAGCGCGGCGAGACCCTCATCCCACGGGGCTGAGCGCATGCCCGAGCTGCCCGAGGTCGAGGTGGTGCGCCGCGGCCTCGAGCCCCGCACCGTCGGCCGCACCGTCACCGCGCTCGAGGTCCTCGATGCCCGCAGCATCCGCCGCCAGCGCGGGGGAGAGGACCGCCTCCGCGCCGCCCTGCTCGGGGCGCGGCTGACCGCCGTGGTGCGGCGCGGGAAGTTCCTGTGGTGGCGCCTGGCCGAGGCCGGGGGAGCGGAGAGCGGCGAAGCGCTGATGGCGCACCTGGGCATGAGCGGTCAGCTGCGCCTGCGTACCGCCGAGGGGGCGCTCGCGGTCGCCGCGGAGCCCTCCGAGGGGCCGGCCGCGGATCCGCTGCGCCACCGCCGCCTGTCCCTGCACCTCGACGACGGCGCCGTGATCGACTTCCTCGACCAGCGGCTGTTCGGCGGCCTGTGGATCAGCGATCTGGTGCCAGCGGCCGACGGTGCGCTCGCCGGGGCGGGCAGCCTCGATGCGCTGCTCCCGCAGGACGCCGCCCACGTGGCCCGTGACCTGCTGGACCCGGCCGCCGATCTGCCCGCCATCGCCCGCACGCTGCGCGCCCGCCGCGCCGGCATCAAGTCCCTGCTGCTCGCGCAGGACCTGGTCAGCGGGATCGGCAACATCTATGCCGACGAGGCGCTGTGGGCCGCCCGCACCCGCTACGACACCCCGGGCCAGGCGCTCACGCAGCGTCGCGCGCTGGCGATCCTGCGCGCGGCCCGCGAGGTCATGGAGCGCGCCCTCGCCGTGGGCGGGACGAGCTTCGACGCGCTGTACGTCAACGTCGAGGGGCGCAGCGGGTACTTCGCGCGGAGCCTGAACGTCTATGGCAAGGAAGGGGAGCCGTGCCCGCGGTGCGGGAGCACCATCCGGCGCGTCACCTACCAGAACCGGTCCTCGCATTTCTGTCGTTCCTGCCAGCGCCGCCCATAGCGACCTCGCGCGGCGTGCGAGGTCGGGCCGAGCTCAGGCGGCGACGGCATGGCGGGCACGGGCCCACAGCAGCACGGGGATGAGCAGCAGGGCGAGGATGCCGCCGCCGAGCGACAGGGCCTGATAGCTGGTCGCGGACATGACCATGCCGGACATCGCGCCGCCGCCGGCTCCGGAGAGGGCGACGAGCACGTCGATGGTGCCCTGCGTGCGCGGGCGGTTCTGCGGCACGGTGGCGTCCACGACCAGCGCGGTGCCGGAGACCAGGCCGAGGTTCCATCCGACGCCGAGCAGGACGAGAGCGAGGATGAGCGGGCCGAGGGAGTCGCCTGGCGCGATGGCCGCGACGACTCCGGCGAGCAGCAGCGTGACGCCGGAGGCGATGACCATGGAGGTGCGCCCGAGCTTGTCCACCAGGATGCCGGTGACGAGCGAGGGCAGCCACATGGCCCCGATGTGCATGCCGATGACGAGGCCGACGGCGGCCATCTCGTGGTGGTGGGCCCGCATGTGGATGGGCGTCATCGTCATGATCGCGACCATCACGATCTGGGTCAGAACCATCACCGCCGCGCCCACGTACGCGCCGATCCCGACCTCGGGGACCGCGCCGCTCGCAGCACCTGTCCCGTCCGCGGCAGCTGCATCGGTGGCCATGCGCTTGGCCAGCAGATACGGATCAGGGCGCAGGAAGACGAACAGCACCAGTCCGGCCGCCCCGTACGCGGCGGCGGCGAGGAGGAAGGGCCCGGCCAGGGTGGGCACGCCCAGGGACTGGGCGACGCTGCCTATCGGGTCGATGAGGTTCGGCCCCGCGACGGCACCGACGGTGGTCGCGACCATGGCCATGCTGGTGCCGAAGCCGCGCCTGCTCGCCGGGGCGAGATCCGTGCCGGCGTAGCGGGCCTGGAGGTTGGTGGCGGTGCCCGAGCCGTAGATGAACAGGGCGAGGAACAGCAGGGGCACGCTGTCGAGGACCGCGGCAGCGACCACCCCGGCGGCCCCGACGCCGCCGACGAGGAAACCGTAGGCCAGGCCCACCCGGCGGCCGAACTGCTGCGTGGAGCGGCCCACCAGGAACGCGGCCAGCGCGGACCCGAGGGTGAACAGGCCGATGGGCAGTCCGGACAGGGCATCGGAGTCGAGCATGTCCTGGGCCAGCAGTGCGCCCACGGAGACCCCGGCCGCCAACCCGGCGCCGCCGAGGATCTGGCTGAGGATGACGACGGTCAGGGTTCGCCGGTGGACCCGTGCCCGCTCGGACTCGACGGCGACCGCGCGCTCCGCGGTGCTGGCGTCAGCCGACTCCAAGGTCGATCTCCTTGCTCGCGCGCCACTCGACGACGCCCTCGTCCATGGCCTTGGCGTCCAGTCCGTGCGCGCGCAGGAGCACGGCCGCCTCGCGCGCCAGCCGGCACAGCTCGCCGCGGCAGTACACGACGATCTCGCGGTCCTCGGGGAGCTCGTCGATGCGGTCCTCCAGCTCCGCCAGCGGGAAGGAGACCGAGCCGGGGAAGTGCCCGGCGTCGTACTCCTCGGCCGGGCGCACGTCGATGACGACCATCTGGGAGGTCACTGCGGCAGGGTCGATGACCGGTCCCTGGGCGCGCGGCTCGCCCATGTAGGCGTCGAGGGCCTCCCGCAGCCGCGGGTACCGGTTCAGCGCCACGCGCTTGGCCGCCGTGTACAGCTCGGCGACATCGTCCCCGCTGAGCCGGTAGTAGATGGTGGTCCGTTCGCGCCGCCTGACCACCAGGCCCGCCCGGTGGAGCGTCTGCAGGTGTGCGGACGTGGTCGTCGTGGCCATGCCCGTCTGTCGGGCGAGCGCCTCGACCGCGTGCTCACCCTGGGCCATGAGCTCCATCAGCTCGAGCCGCCGTCCGTTCGCGATCGCCTTGACCGCCTCGGCGAAGACCTCGACGACGGACTCCTTGCTCACCTCAGCGGTATTCCATGGATTCAAGGAATACGACCTTAGCAGTCGGTCGCATCCGGCGCGTGCGTCTCGGATGCCGGCGGTCCGTCGCCCGGGCGACGCGTGTCCGGCGTGGACCGAACGGCGACGCGTCAGCCCTCGTCGCCGCGACGGAACGTGCATCGGAACCGTCCTGGCCGCTCCGCGCCGTGGCTCACGGACGCTCGGGCGGGGTGTCACCGGCACCGCCGGGTGCGTCCCCCTCGCCGCCGGGGCCTCCGGCCATTCCGGAGCCTTCCTGCTGGGGGACGCTTCCGGCGTAGTCGTTGCTCGGGTCTCGGTAGATGGTGTGGACATGGCCCCAGCCGGAGGTGGTCACGCCGTCGACGTCGGCCCCGGCCGAGCCCTCCTGGGCCTGGAAGGCGACGTAGACGTCCGGCCCGGAGATGGAGAAGCTGATCCCGTCGCCGGTGCTCATGTCGTACGTGGTCTCTCCCGACCAGGCGATGACGGTGTCGTCGAGCGTCGCCTCGATCTCGGCCAGTTCAGCCGCGTTCGTCTCCTCGTCGGCCATCCCGGCCCAGTTCGCGATCAGCTCCAGGAGGAGCTCCTTCTGCTCCGCGGTGAGGTCGGCGCCGGTCAGCCCGGAGCCGGTGGAGAAGTCACAGGTGCCGCCGGGTGCGCACATGCTGACGTCGCCGGAGGTGAGCGTGGCCTGCTGCTCCTCGGTGAGGCTGTCGAAGAAGGCGAAGGCGTCGGTGTAGATCGCGTCGAACGGCTGCACCTCCTCGCCGTCCTCGGTCGTGTAGACGGCCGGCTGGACGCCCAGGTGCGTCGGAGCGAAGGTGATGGCGCTCTCGGCGCCGTTCAGGTCGGCGTTGATGCCGAGGTGGTGGCCGCCGAACTGGATCGACCAGGCGTCGGTGTCGGAGGGATCGCCGAAGAAGGCGATGTAGTACTGGCCCAGCGAGTCCTCGGTGGTGCTGCTGTTCTCCAGCAGGTACTCGTCGCCGCCCATGATGCCCTCGACCATCGCGTAGGACTCCTCGCTGAGCAGCCCCTCGAGGACCTCGAGGGCGGCGGCCCGCTGCTCGTCGGTGAGGTCGGCGAGGTTCAGGCCCGCGCGGTCGACGAAGGTCACGGGGAAGTTCGACCACGACGTCGACTTGGTCTCGTCGTCGTACTCGTAGGTCAAGGTCTCGATCTGCTCGTCGGTCAGCGTGGCCATGAATGCCTCGGCGGCGGCCGTCGTGTCGGAGATGGTCGAGGCGGTGGTCGCCGCGTCGCTGGTCGAGGTGTCACTGTCGCTGCTCGTGGAGTCCGTGGTCGACGTGCTCGAGGACTGGGCAGTCGCCTCCGAGGCGGAGGTGTCCGTGGACCCTGCGGAGCATCCGGTCAGGACGAGTCCGCCGATCATCAGGGCGGAGGCGGCCTGCAGTGCGCCGCGGCGCAGGAGTCGGCGGGCGGAGGTGGTGGTGTCGGACGTGGTCTGTCGCATGGTGTTCTCCCTGGAAGTCGGGTGGTGATGGTGAACGTCGACGGGCGCAGGACGCGCCGGGATCAGGAGCTCGGCTCCGTCGGCCCGTCCCCGGGCGGCGACTCGCCGCCGGGTCCTCCGCCGTTCGCGGGCGGGGCACCGCCGCCGCTCGGCTCCGTGGTGGTGTCGACGCGGACGTCCAGCGCGGCGGTGTACCCGGCGTCGATGGCACCGGTCATGGCGGCCATCTGGCTCGCAGCGCCGTCGTCCCCGAAGACGTTGTCCGACGCGAGCGTGATCCCGGAGAGGTTCCGGGACGAGCCGTCGTAGGCGGACAGCTCGTAGACCGCGGCGAGGACGTCCTCGGGCAGCGCCATCTGCGACGTCGCGATCGCGTTCGCGGCGTCGGTGAGGGAGTCCACGTCGGGATAGACCTCGAGGTGGATGTGGGTCCAGCGTCCCGTGTAGCAGCCGGGGATGATCGAGGTGAACGTCACCGTGCCGTCGGCGTCGGCGATCTGGACGCCGCGCAGCCAGGTCTCGTCCTCGACACCGTCGGAGTACATCGAGTACCGCCCCTGGGCGTCGCAGTGCCAGGCGTACACCGCCGCACCGGCGAAGGGGACGTCGCCGCCTGCCATGTCGATGACGGTGAACGTGACGTCGAGCGGCACGCCGTCGACCGGATCGTCTGCCCCGATGCTCGATCGGAGGTCGCTGCGCAGGATCCCCGAGCGGGTCAGCACGTCGGGGCCGTTGGAGCCGTCGGCCGGATAGGGGCCGGCCGTCTCATCGGGGATCTCCGAGCCCGAGGCAGCTGTTCCGGACGGTGTCGAGGTGTCACTCCCACCGGCAGCGCAGGCGGCCAGCGCGACGGAGCCGAAGCCCGCCAGGCCGGTCCCGAGGAGCGCTCGTCGACTCATGAGCGTGCGCATGTCGAAGCTCGCGCCCTGGTCGACCACCTCCTCGTCCGGCCGATCGAGCAGCCGCCCCTCGTAGGCGGGCCCTTCAGCGGTGGGCGTGGGCTCCGGGATTCGGGTCGTCATGATCGTCTCCTTCCGTTCATGCATCGAGCTTTCCCCGAGGGCGCGGCCCGCGCGTCGCCCCGCCGCAGACACCACGTACCGCGCCCGCGGTACGGCGTGAGGCCGCAGTGGGTGGACGCCGCGTGCGCTGGGCGGGCGTCACACTGGGGGGCATGAGCGAGGAACCCACGCCGCCCGGCTCCGGGACCGGGACCGATCCGAGGGGACCGGAGCGCGCGGCAGCGCCGCGAGATCGGTCATGGTGGATGGGCCATCTCGGCGACGTGATCGCCGCGGCGGTCGTTCTGCTCGGTGGCGGGCTGCTGGGCGGCGCGCTCCTCCCGGGCCCGGAGTTCCTCGGACCCGTCGACGGCCCACCGGACGTTCGCTTCGACGGGTCGGGGCCGGGCGGGCCGTCCGCTGCCGCTGTCGAGGCCCCGCTGCTGACGCTGGCGCTGCTCATCGTGCCGGCAGCGCTCATGCTCGTCCGGCGGCGGTGGCCGATCCCCGCGCTCGCCGTCGCGTTCGCCGGATTCGTCCTCGCCGTGCTGCTCGGCCTGCCCTCGCTGGGACCGGGTATCGCGGCGACGATCGCGGCCCATGCCTTCGCATTCCGTGCCCGGCGGACGGTGGTGTTGGCGGTGACGGCCACCGCCACGGCGCTGGTCGTCGCCCTCGCCTTCGCGACGACGGGAGGGGAATCGCTGGACTCTCGGGTGTTCCAGGTCGGAGCGGCGCTCGCCATCGCTGCGGCGCTCGGCGACAGCGCCCGCTCTCGGCAGGAGTATCTCCTGCAGGCCGAGGACCGCGCCCGGCGGGCCGAACTGACGCGTGAGGCCGAGGCCCTCCGGCGGGTGTCGGAGGAGCGGCTGCGGATCGCCCGCGATCTGCACGACACGGTGGCCCATCAGATCTCCGTGATCAATCTGCACGCCGGAGCGGCGTCGGGGTACATCGCTCGCCAGCCCGAACGCGCCCAGGACGCGCTGGCCACTATTCGTGAGGCCGCCCGGGGCGCACTGGGCGAGATCGGCGATCTGCTGCGATATCTGCGGGAGGACGAGAGCGCGGACTCCACGCCCTCGCAGCAGAGCCTCGACGTCCTCGACGCCCTGCTCGGCCGCATGGGGGAGGCGGGCCTGGTGATCGAGACCGACATCCGGGGCGATCTGTCCCGAGTCACCGGTACCACCGGACACGTCGCGTACCGCGTGATCCAGGAGGGCCTGACGAACGCTCACAAACACGGCGACGGGCACGCTGCGCGGCTTCGCGTCACCGCGGGGGAGACGCAGTTGCGCATCGAGATCGACAACCCGGTGCCGGAGGAGCCGTCGCGGCCCCGGGGTGCCGCCGCCGGTGCGGGCACGGGCCTCGGCCTCATCGGACTGCGCGAACGCGTGGCCGCTGCGCAGGGGACGGTCTCGACGAGTCGGCAGGAGGGACGCCACCGACTGGACGTAGAGTTGCCCCTGTCCAGAGAAGGGGGATCGGCGTGACATCCGTGCTCGTGGCCGACGATCAGCCGCTCATCCGACGGGCCGTCGCCGGCATCCTCGAATCCCACCCCGACATCTCCGTCGCCGGCCAGGCCGAGAACGGGGCCGAGGCACTCTCACTCGCCAGGGAGCTGCACCCGGACGTCGTCCTCATGGACATCCGCATGCCGGGCCTCGACGGCATCGAAGCCACCGAGCTGATCTGTGAGGACCCCGACCTGTCAGAGACGAAGGTCCTCATCCTCACCACCTTCGAGGAGGACGAGTACGTCGTCGCAGCGCTCCGGGCAGGTGCCAGCGGCTTCATCGGCAAGGGAGCAGAGCCGGAGGACATCGCGCGCGCCATCGGTTCCGTGCATGCCGGAGACTCGCTCCTCTCTCCGGCGGCGACACGCGGGCTCATCCACCGCTATGTGCTCGCCGACGCACGGACGAGGCCAGCCGAACCCCAGGCGGCCGCGGCGCTCGCGAAGCTGACCGACCGCGAGGCCGAGGTGCTGCTGCTCGTGGCACGAGGACTGTCCAACGGCGAGATCGCCGAGAAGCTGTTCATCTCCCCGCACACGGCCAAGACCCACGTGAACCGCATCATGACCAAGGTCCGCTCCCACGACCGCGCACAGCTCGTGATCCTCGCCTACGAGAGCGGCCTGCTCGCGCCCGGGGAGTAGGCGCCGCGCCAGGACGCGACCGTCCGCTCGACGTGCGCACGCATCCCGTCGAGCGTCGCGATCATCATCGGTGACATCGTCCGGTCGACGATGCGCGAGACGACCGGAGCCATCAGCGCCGACGTCGGGAGGAGCGAGTAGGTCCACCGGACGAGGGTTCCTCCCTCGTGCGCCTCGTACCGGAACTCCGCGACGGCATGCCGGACGGCGCAGCGCAGCGGGTTCGTGAACCCCCAGACGATGTAGCGGAACCGATCGGGTTCGTCGACGAGCACCTCTTCCGCGAGGCAGTGCCCGTCGGCGAAGCGCACGCGCCGGCGATCCCCGGTGCGCTCGCCGGGATCCCACGAGCCGATCAGCGCATCGGTTCCCACCACCGGGGGAAGGCCGCCGTCGAACTCGATGACGTCCTCCAGCGACAGGCTCGGATCGCTGAGGATGTCCCGCACCTCGCCGGGCGGCGCGGCGATCTGCGTCGTGTGGACGGCCCGGAGGTACCCGCCCTCGGCGACCTGTGGCACGGGCCCGGCGAAGTCCGGGAAGCGGGGCGGCGGCCTCGTCGACCGGTGGCCGACGAGGGCGAGAGGAGTGATGACGGCGATGATGCCTGCGGCGATCCATCGCCCACGGCCGGTGGAGAGGGACATGAGAACTCCTGAGGTTGACGTTGTCACCCTTACGGAGCCGACGCTAGGGCGCACGGGTGACACTGTCAACCACGGGCGTAGGATGAGCCGGTGACCTCCACTCGCGACGCCCTGCTCGCCGCCGCTGCCGAGCTCCTCGACACCGACGGCCCGGAGGCTGTCACGATGCGCGCGGTCGGGGCCGGTGCGGGCGTCTCGCACAACACGCCCTACAAGCACTTCGCCGACAAGCAGGTGATGCTCGCCGAGATCGCGGCCTGCGAGCTCCGCGAGACCGCCCGGATCCTCCGTGCGCACCGCGACGATCCTGCCGCCGCGCTGCGGGCGGCCATCGAGCGGTCGATCGATCGGCCGCATCGGTTCCGTCTCGTCTACGGCCGATGGACGGTGGAGTCCTCGGCCCTGGCCGCCGCGGCGGCCGATGCGCTGGCGGCGCTCGTGGACCTCGTCGACGCCGCCGTGGCGGCCGGGCGCATCGCCACGACCCACCCGGCGCTCACGGCGGATCTGATCCGCTCCACGGTCCACGGTGCGATCGAACTGCACCTGGGCGGGCATCTCGGGAAGGGGCAGGCCCCGGTCACCGTCGAGCAGATCGTGGACGAGCTCCTCGCCCGGCTCTCCCCGCGCCGGTGACGGGCGCGCCGCTCGCGCGTGACGATCACTGTCGGAATATGGACAGGCAGGACGAATAGCGCTCTGCCTGTCCGTATTCCGACAGTGATCGTGAAGCCCCGAGCCCCGAGCCCCGAGCCCCGAGCCCCGAGCCCCGAGCCCCGAAGGCCGATCCGGGCGGTCACGGCGGCGCCGGCCCTGACCGGAGCCCGGGGACCCCCAGGAACCGAGCCCGCCGTGCGATACATTGCAGGAACGAGCC
Source organism: Brachybacterium sp. YJGR34 (assembly GCF_003347015.1). Taxonomy (GTDB): domain Bacteria; phylum Actinomycetota; class Actinomycetes; order Actinomycetales; family Dermabacteraceae; genus Brachybacterium. Next base: position 29,968 of record NZ_PNFB01000016.1, on the reverse strand, counting down.
GTCCACCAGGGACGACGTCATCGCGGCCGCCTGGGCGCCCGGCGGCCCGCGGCACGATGCAGGAAGGATGCCCCGTGACAGCGACTGGGGACACGATCCATGAAGGACCTCGGGAGCAGGAACCGATCCGGGTGATGCTGGTCGACGACCACGAGGTGGTCCGGCGCGGCATCGTCACGGTCATCGACGCGAGCGGATCGCTCCGCGTGGTGGGCGAGGCCTCCAGCGTGCTCGAGGCCACACGGCGCCTGCCCGCCATCCGGCCCGATGTCCTGGTGGTGGACCTGCAGCTGCCCGACGGCACCGGCATCGACGTCATGCAGGCGGCGCGGGAGCTCGACCCCGAGCAGGTCATGCTGGTGCTGACCAGCTTCGACGACGATGCGGCGCTGCGCGAGTCCCGGGCCGCCGGGGCCGCCGGGATGATGCTGAAGTCCGCCCGCTCGCAGGAGATCCTGGCGGCGATCACCCGGGTGCACGCCGGCGGGTCGATCTGGCCCGCGGACCATCCCGATGACCTCTCGGAGCTCTCCGAGTCCGATCACCGGATCGTCGAGCTCATCGGCGACGGGCACTCCAACCGTGAGATCGCCGAGGCGCTCGGCATCGCGGAGAAGACCGTGAAGAACCGGGTGACGGTGATCCTGCACGCACTCGACCTGCAGCGCCGCACCCAGGTCACCGCGATGGTCGCGGCCCGTCGGCGCGCCGGCTGGAAGCCGTAGGACGGCTCGGCAGGATGGCGCCCGGCCGCCCTCAGTGGGCGAGCAGGGTGACCCGCCAGGAGATCATCGTGCCCGGCTCGAGGTTGATCGCGTCCACCCATCCGGAGTGGCGCCGGGCGCGTGCGGAGAGGTTCGCCAGGCCGCTGCGCCGCTGCACCGTCGGATCGATGCCCCGCCCGTTGTCGGAGACGTTGACCTGCACCACGCGGTCCACCCCCTCGGAGAACACGCTCACCGAGACGGCGACCGCCGTGGCCTGGGCGTGGCGGGCGGCGTTGGCCAGCCCCTCCCGCACCACCGCGACCACGTCCTCGGCGATCTCGGGCGGCAGCTCGGCGTCCAGCTCCGCGAGGTGCGGTGGCAGCCGCAGGGCGGGCACGAAGCCCAGGCCGGCGGTGGCCAGCCCCACCTCGTGGCGCAGCTGCTCCGAGAGGGTGGCCTCGGAGCGTTCGCGGCGCAGCGACTGCACGATCTGACGGATCTGGGCGACCGCGTTCTCGACCCCCTGCACGGAGGTCGCGACGGCGGCGCGGACGTGCGCGTCCGAGGGGGCGCGGTCGGGGGAGCCGAGCGCCCGGACCAGGGCCTCCAGCTCCATGCCGACCGCGAACAGCTCCTGGATGGCGAGATCATGGAGGTCGCGGGCGATGCGTCCGCGCTCGTCGTCGAACTCCGCGGGCGCCGCGAGCGACGGAGCACGGAGCGTGAGGGAGACCAGACCCGCGAGGGCATCGAGCCGCTCGCGGTCGGCCCGTCCCTCGTCCCCGTCCGCCGGACTCCGCAGCACGGCGAGCGCCCCCATCCCGTGCTCCGCGCCGTCGACCGCGGCGAGCAGCGCCCGCTGGGTCCGGCCGCCCAGTTCGATCTCCCCGAGCGCCTCGAGCGCCTCGGGATCGGCCCGCTGGAGCGCCTCGCCGAGTGCGGACCGCTCGGGGACCACCTCGCCGAGCAGCTCCGGGGCGTCCGGACCCTCGACGATCTCGAGGCCCCAGCGCCCGGCCGCGAGCGGCATGATCAGCGCGGCGCTGCGGGCGGCGAGATCGCGATGGGCCGAGCGCACCAGCAGGTCCAGCAGGTCCTCGCTCTCGCCGCCGGCGAGGACGGCGCTGGTGAGGTCCTGGAGGCGGGCGCGGTCCGGCGGGGGAGGGGTCGTCGACATCAGCTCTCCTCGATCCGGTGCGCGGGCCCGGGGCCCAGGTGCAGGACGGCGGTGCCGCGGGGGATCGCCTCGGGACGGTGGGTGACCACCACGACCGTGCTGGTGGCCGGGACCAGGGAGTCGTCCTCCGGGGCGAGCAGGGCGTGCAGCAGGGCGTCCCCGCGCTCGGTGTCCAGGTGCTCGGTGGGCTCGTCGAGCAGCAGCACGGGCCCGCGGCGCAGCACGGCCCGGGCCAGCAGCAGGCGGCGCCGCTCCCCGCCGGAGACGGTGGTCCCGTCCGGACCGAGCATCGTGTCCAGTCCGTGCGGGAGGGTGGGGAGCCAGCCCTCGAGGCCGACGGCGGCGAGCGCCGCGAGCGCCTCCTCGTCCTCGAGGTCGCCACGCACCACGCGCAGGTTCTCCCGCACCGTGGTCGCGAACAGGTGCGCGTCCTCCGCGAACAGGGTGACGGCGGCGCGGACCTGCGCGGGAGGCAGCGCACGGAGGTCGTGACCGTCGAGCTCCACCTGGCCGGCCAGCGGGTCCAGCAGGCCGGCCAGAGTGGCCAGCAGGGTCGACTTCCCGCAGCCGGAGGGACCGACCACCGCCAGGCGGGATCCCGGGGGCAGGTCGAGGTCCAGCGCCTCCAGCCGTGGGGACTGCGGGCTCCAGCCGGCGTCGAGACCCACCGCCCGCAGAGCGGCGGAGCGAGGGTGGGGGACTGCGCCGCCGGCCGGGGCGGATGCCGCGTCCGTCGGCGCCGACGGGGCGGGTGCGTCCGAGGTGCCGACGAGATCGGCGAGGCGCTCGGCGGCCGCCCGGGAGCGGGCGCGCTGGGTCGCGGCGGCGGGCAGGGCGGTCGCGGCCTCGAAGGAGGACAGCGGCAGCAGCAGGAGCATGCCGATCTGCCCGGCGGAGGCCCCGCCGTCCAGCCACAGCCCACCGGCGGCGAGCACGGACCCGGTGGCGGCCAGCAGGATCGCCAGCGGCACGGCGGTCGCGGCCACGGCGGCGGGCAGAGCGGCCCGGTCGATGGCGGCATCGTGCGCGGACTGCGTGGATCGCAGGTCCGCCAGGGCCTCCTCGAGCCGTCCGTCCACGCGCAGCGCGGTGGCGTCGTCGAGGATCTCGAGCGCCTGGGCGGTCACCGCGGAGCGCGTGGTGAGCACCGCCTGCTCGGACAGCCGCGCCGCCCGGTGGGCGGCCAGCGGGGCGAGCACGCTCGCGAGCACCAGGGCGGCGAGCATCACGGCGGTCGCCGGCAGGGAGAGCGGAGCGAAGGTGACCAGCACCGCCACCGCCATCACGACGGACACCAGGCCGGGGACGACGGCCTTGATGACGTGATCGCCGAGCTCCTGGGCGTCGTCACCGAGGCGGGCCAGGAGCTCCCCGCGGCGCAGTCGGGTCAGGGCGTCGTCGCGGCGGGCGGCGAGCGCGGTGAACAGGTTCGTGCGCAGAGAGACCACGCCGCGCAGCGCGACGTCGTGGGTGAGCATCCGCTCCAGCCAGCGGAACACGCCCCGGGAGATCCCGAGCGCCCGCACCGCGACCACGGCGACGGTGAGGTCCAGCACCGGCGGCATGGTCCAGGCGCGCGTGACGAGATACGCGGAGACGGCGGCGAGCGCGAAGGCGGAGCCCAGGGTCGCGCAGGCGGCGAGCACCGCGGCCAGCAGGCGGGCACGGGGGATCTCCAGGGCGCTCTCGGCCCGGCGCAGCGCCGGGGAGGACGCGGGGACGGCGGTGCGGGCGCTCATCGGCTCGCCTCCACGCTCACCACGTCGTCGGCCACATCCACCAGGCGGGAGCGGTGGGCGATGACCACGACCGTCCGTCCTTCCTCGCGCAGGCGCCGGATGAGGTCGAGGACCACCTGCTCCGCGGCGCCGTCCAGGTGGGCGGTGGGCTCGTCGAGCACCACCAGCGGGCACGGGGTCAGCAGCGCGCGGGCCAGGGCCAGGCGCTGCCGCTCGCCCAACGAGATCCCGCCGCCGCCGCGGCCCAGGTCCGCCTCCCAGCCGCGCTCGGCGATCACCTGGTCGAGCCCGGTCGCGGCGGCCGCCGCCTCGAGCTCCGCCCGGGAGACGCCGGGCCGGGCATCGGCCAGGACGGAGCGCAGGGTGCCCGGGGGCAGCACGGGGCGCTGGGGGAGCAGCGTCACCTGGTCCCAGAGGCTTCGCCGCTGCAGCGCGCGCACATCGCTCGCGACGCCGTCGGCGGAGATCACCTCGGCCCGGCCGGCGGCGGGCTCGAGCAGCCCCAGCATCACCTGCATCGCGGTGGTCTTCCCCGCCCCCGACGGGCCGGTCAGCGCGGTGACCCGGCCCGGTCGCACCACGAGCTCGGCGCGCTGCGGGGCCTCGCCGTCGCGGGAGCGGACGGAGACGCCGCGCAGGGCCAGGGCGGAGGCCCGCAGGTCCGGGGCGGGGACGCTCCCGTCGGCCGCCGGCTCCTCGTCGAACAGCGCGAAGGCGGCGGAGACGGCGGCGAGACCGTCGGTCGAGGCATGGTACTGGGAGCCGACGTTGCGCAGCGGCTGGTACACCTCCGGGGCGAGGACCAGCACGGCGAGGGCGGGGGCGAGCTCCATGTCCCCGCCCACCAGCCGCAGGCCGATGCTCACCGCGATCAGCGCCACGCAGAGCGTGGCCAGCAGCTCGAGCACCATCGAGGAGAGGAAGGCGTAGCGCAGCGACCCCATCGCCGAGGCCCGGTGACGGTCGCCCAGGGCTCGCACGGCGCTCTCCGGGCCCCGCTCGCGTCCCAGCGACCGCAGGGTGGGCAGCCCCTCCACGAGATCCAGCAGCTGCGACCACAGGGTGCGCATGTCCGCCAGCAGCCGCTCGGAGCGGCCCACGGTGAGTGTGCCGACGAGGATCATGAACACGGGGATCAGCGGCAGCGTGAACGCGGCGATGAGCGCGCTGAGCGGATCCAGCAGGGCGATGGCGAGCAGGCACAGCGGGGTCACGGTCAGCGCGAGCATCAGCTGGGGCACGTAGCCGACCAGGTAGGGGCGCAGCTTCTCGATGCCGGTGGTGGCCAGGGCGGTGAGGTCGGCGCCGCGCCCGGCGCCGCCGCGGGGCCCCAGCTGCGCCGCATGGCCGACGATCCTCCCGCGCAGCTCACCGATGGCCGCGGTCGCCGCGCGATGGGCTCCACGCTGCTCGAGCAGGATCGCGCCGGCCCGCACGGCGAGCGCGGCGACCAGCAGCGCCAGCGCCCCCGGTGCGTTCTGCGGCAGCTCCCGATCGACGAGGAGATCGGCGCCGAGACGGGCGATCACCAGGGCCGTGACGATCACGCACGCGGACTGCACGAGCCCCAGGGCGACGTTGCGGACCACGTGCCGGCGGGCCGCGCGGACCTCACGCAGCAGGCGGGGATCCAGCGGTGCCCGGCGGGCGCGGCGGGGTGCCGTGGCGGGACCGGCACCGGACCCGGCAGCGGCCGCGGTGGTCGCGGCGGTCATCGAGGACATTCCGTGGATCCGCTCATTCCTGCTCGAAGGCCTCCCGGTACCCCTTCTTGGCCTTGTCCAGCAGCTCGGAGCCGGGGGCGGGGGCGTCCTCGTCGGTGATCCGGTGGCGGAACACCAGGTAGGTCCAGATCGTGTACGCGATGACGATGGGCAGCAGGATCGCGAGCGCCACCAGCATGATCGTCAGCGTGTGCGCGGAGGACGAGGCGTTCTGGACCGTCAGCGAGAGCGCGGGATCGTTCGTGGCCGGCAGCACGTAGGGGAACAGGCCGCCGAACAGCGCGATCGAGGCGCCGGCGATCGCGGCAGTGGTCGCCCCGAAGGCCCAGCCCTCCCGGCGCATCCGGTTCAGGGGGACCACAGCGATCAGCGCCACGGCCGCGACCGCGATCGGGATCAGGGTCAGCCAGGTGTTCGAGTGGGCGATCTGGAACCACAGCAGGAAGGCGGCGCCGGCGAGGATCGTCGGCCACGCCAGCACGCCGGCGAGCCGGCGCGCGTCCGCGCGCAGCGGTCCGTCGACCTTGAGCGTCAGGTACAGGGTGCCGTGCAGCCAGAACAGCAGCACGAAGACCACGCCCGAGAGCAGCGCGAAGGGGTTCAGCAGCTCGAGCAGGGTGGTGGTCACCCAGCGGTTCTCGTCGATCTCGACACCGGCGACGATGTTGCCGAAGGCGACGCCCCACAGCAGCGCGGGGGCGAAGCCGCCGATCACGTGGACCACGTCCCAGGACGTCCTCCACCGCTTGCTGTCGACCTTGTCGCGCCACTTGAAGGCGCACACCCGCACGATCAGCACCAGCAGGAGCAGCAGCAGGGCGAGGTAGAAGCCGGAGAACAGGGTCGCGTACCACTCGGGGAAGGCCGCGAAGAGCAGCGCGCCGCCGGTGATCACCCACACCTCGTTGCCGTCCCAGACCGGTCCGATGGTCCTCAGGATCGTGCCGCGGGTGCCGGAACCCCGCTTCCAGAAGGCGGCGACGTTCATCTGCACGCCGAAGTCGAAGCCCTCGAGCACGAAGTAGCCCAGGAAGAAGAAGGCGATGAGGGAGAACCACAGGGTCTGGAGGACCGTGGGGTCGAGCATGGCATCCATGATCTGCGCGGATCCCTTCTCAGTAGTCGAAGGAGAGGGTGGGGGTGTCGAGCTCGTCGGACGTCGGGTCCCGGCGGGCCAGGGGGACGCCCTTGAGGGCCGCCCGCCGCATCATCCGGAACCAGATCACCGCCAGCACGCCGTAGACGAGGGTGAAGGCGACCAGGGAGATCACGACCATCCACCCGGGATTGCCGGAGACGCCCTGCATGGTGAGCAGGCGGATCGTCGGATCGTCCGGATTGGGGTGCACCACCCATGGCTGGCGCCCGATCTCGGTGAACACCCAGCCGGCGGAGTTCGCCAGGAAGGGCATGGGGATCGCCAGCACGGTGAACCATTGGAAGGCCTTCGACCCGGTGGTCCGGCCGCGGCGGGTCGCCCACAGCGCCCACAGCGCGACGATCCCGCTGAAGGCGGCCAGTCCGATCATGAGGCGGAAGGACCAGTAGGTGACGAAGAGGTTTGGCCGGTAGTCCACGGCGACCTCGTTGCCCTGGACGTCGGTCACGGTCTCGCCGAAGTCCTCCTTGTACTGGGCGTTGAGATCGTCGACGCCCTGCAGGGTGGCGTCGAAGGTGTGGGTGGCCAGGAAGGAGGTGAGGTAGGGGATCTCGATGAGGTGGGTGACCTCGGAGCAGTCGGTCGCGAAGGCGTCGGGCCCGCCGACGGTGAGGATCGAGAACGGTGCTCCGCTCTCGGTCTCGCACAGCGCCTCCGCGGAGGCCATCTTCATCGGCTGCTGCTTGAACATGATCTGCGCCTGGAAGTCCCCGGAGATCACGAGCACCACGGCGGAGACCACCATGGCGATCACGCCGAAGCGCACGGTGGGGCGGTAGAGGTCGCGGGCGGCGCGGTCCTGCTCGGCCCCCTCCTCGGTCTCCAGGCCGAGCTCGCGGGCGGCCCGATGGTGCTTCACCATGTGCCAGGAGGCGACCCCGACGAGGAAGGCGCTGGCCACCAGCCAGGCGCCGGAGATGACGTGGGGGAAGGCCGCGAGCGCGGTGATGTTCGTCAGCACGCCCCAGAGCGAGCCCTGGGACGGATCCAGCTCCGCGCGCCCGGTCTCCGGGTTGAGCATCGCGCCGACGGGGTGCTGCATGAAGGAGTTCGCGGCGATGATGAAGTAGGCCGAGAGCATGGTCCCGATCGCGACCGCCCAGATGGTCAGCAGGTGGATCCTCTCGGGCATCTTCCCCCACCCGAAGATCCACAGCCCCAGGAACACCGATTCGAGGAAGAAGGCCGCGAGCCCCTCGAGCGCGAGGGGCGCGCCGAAGACGTCGCCCACGTACCGCGCGTACTCGGACCAGTTCATGCCGAACTGGAACTCCTGGACGATGCCGGTCGCGATGCCGATGCCGAAGTTCACGATCAGCATCGAGCCGAAGAACTTCGTCATCCGCGTCCAGGCGTCCTTGCGCAGCGGGTCGCGGGCCCGCATCGCCATGGTCTGCATGATGGCCACGAGCAGGGACAGCCCGATCGACAGGGGCACGAAGATGAAGTGGTACACGGTGGTGATGCCGAACTGCCACCGTGCGAGGTCGAGGGCTTCCATGGATCCTCCCGGATGGACGACACGCTGTCAGGAAACCTAGGGGCCCCCTGTGTCCTGCGACGGGACCATGGTCCCCCGGAACGCGGCGGAAAGCGATGTCGGGGCGTCCGCGGGTCCGCGACGGCGCCCCGCGGACGGCCGGTGGGATCCCGTGCTCCGCCCTGATCAGCGAGGTTGCCGGGGAGCATGTCGCTCCCGGCGGGCAGATCCCGCTGTGCCATACTGGCGGAGGCACTCTCCCGCTCCGTACCGGGTGGGGGAACCTCCCGGCGTCGTGACGTCGGAGCACCGGCTACGCGGACGACCGCGACCGCAGTGCTCTCTCGCTCGGCATCGCAGCGCTTCCATCGGGGAGCTGCGCGACGGCGAGGGCTAGAGACTTCCGTCCCCAGGGACGATGACCAGAAGGGGTCAGGGTGCGCTGGCCCTCCAGAAGGAGACGGCCGCATGGCTGACAGCACCCGCATTCCCGAGAACTCCGAGAACCCGGACGGCACGCCGGAGGCCGCTCCGGCCCGCCGGCAGCGGCGACGCGCCGGCTCGCCGGCCGGAGCGCCGGCGTTCACTCCGCCCCCGATCGCTCCGCAGTCGGAGACGGCGCCGCGCACCGTCGTCGCCCCGCAGGAGGCGAGCACCGAGGAGCCCGCCGCGCCGGCGCCGACCGCCGCGAAGCGCCGTCGCCGCCGTGCCGGGGCCCCCGCCGGAGCCCCCGTGATCCCCGCCCCCGCCGAGCCGGAGGCGGAGGAGTCCCGCAGCGAGGACGCCGAGCCCGTGAGCACCCCGGAGCGCGCGGCGAGCCCCGCCCCGACGACCACCGGTGCGCAGGCCCCGCAGGACGAGGCCACCGCCGCGACCGACGACGTCGAGCCCGCGGAGGACGCGGAGGAGGACTCCTCGACCGCGAGCACCGAGGGTGCGGACGAGACCGGCGAGAACCCCGTCGTCGGCGATCTGCGCGCCCTGGCCACCGCGCGGGGCGAGGCGAGCGAGCCCGCCGAGGACGCCTCCGCGGAGGACACCGACCGCGCCCGCCGCCGGGAGCAGGTCCAGATGGACTTCGCCTCCCTCCTGTTCCAGGCGCCCACCCCGCAGCCCCGCACCACCGTCGGGGCGCAGGACGCCCCGGTCGGCAGCGCGGAGCTCTCCTTCGCGGCCGTCGAGGAGGAGCCGGCCGAGGAGGACGGCGACGGTGCCGAGGACGCCGGGCGCGACGAGGAGCAGTCGACCCGCTCCCGCCGCAGCCGGAGCCGCTCGCGCCGCTCCGCCCAGCGCGAGAGCGGAGCGGTCGAGGAGAGCACTCCGGCCGACGCCCCGGCCGCGACGGAGTCCCCGGAGACCTCCGAGGAGGACGAGGACAGGGACGAGGAGAGCTCCTCCGAGTCCTCCGGCGGGGGCTCCCGCCGGCGTCGTCGTCGTGGTGGCCGCGGTCGCCGCGGCCGCGGACGCGGGGACGACGAGGGCGACTCGGCCGAGGACGAGAAGGACACCGCGAAGGACACGGACGGCTCGACGGACTCCGAGGGGGACTCCTCCTCAGGCGAGGGGGACGAGGACCGCAGCTCCGATCGCGGCTCCTCGAGCTCGCGGCGCCGGCGTCGGCGCCGTCGCTCCGGCGGCAGCGGCAGCGACGACAGCAGCGGCTCCACCGACGATCCGCCCAACACCGTGGTGAAGGTCCGCGAGGCGCGGGACGAGGTCAAGGCCGTCAAGGGCTCGACCCGTCTGGAGGCCAAGCGCCAGCGCCGCCGGGAGGGTCGCGACGCCGGGCGTCGCCGCAACGTCATCACCGAGGCCGAGTTCCTGGCCCGCCGCGAGTCCGTCAAGCGCTCCATGGTGGTGCGCGAGCGTCCCGGGCGCACCCAGATCGCCGTCCTCGAGGACGATGTGCTCGTCGAGCACTACGTCGCCCAGAAGTCGCAGACGTCGATGGTCGGGAACGTCTACCTGGGAAAGGTCCAGAACGTGCTGCCGTCCATGGAGGCCGCCTTCGTGGACATCGGCAAGGGCCGCAACGCCGTGCTCTACGCCGGCGAGGTCAACTGGGACGCGGTGGGCCTCGAGGGGCAGCCGCGCCGCATCGAGCTCGCGCTCAAGAGCGGCGACCCCGTGCTGGTGCAGGTCACCAAGGACCCGATCGGGCACAAGGGTGCGCGACTGACCAGCCAGATCTCCCTGCCCGGCCGTTACGTGGTGTTCGTCCCCGGCGGCTCCATGACCGGCATCTCCCGCAAGCTGCCCGATACGGAGCGCTCGCGGCTGAAGAAGATCATGCGCCAGATCATCCCCGAGGACGCGGGCGTCATCGTGCGCACCGCCGCCGAGGGGGCGAGCGAGGAGGAGCTCACGCACGACGTGGAGCGCCTGCGCTCCCAGTGGGAGCGGATCCAGAAGGCGCAGAAGGCGAAGTCCGCGCCGGTGGCCCTCTCGCAGGAGCCCGACATCGCGATCAAGGTGGTGCGCGACGTCTTCAACGAGGACTTCACCTCCCTGATCGTCGAGGGCGGCGCGGTCTACGACGACGTCCATGCCTACGTCAAGGAGGTCGCCCCCGATCTCCTCGAGCGCGTCACCAAGCACGTCGGCGACAAGGACGTGTTCGCCAAGCACCGCATCGAGGAGCAGCTGCTCAAGGCGATGGACCGCAAGGTGTACCTGCCCTCGGGCGGCTCCCTGGTGATCGACCGCACCGAGGCCATGACCGTGGTCGACGTGAACACGGGCAAGTTCACCGGCTCCGGCGGCTCCCTCGAGGAGACCGTCACCAAGAACAACCTCGAGGCGGCCGAGGAGATCGTGCGGCAGCTCCGGCTGCGCGACATCGGCGGCATCATCGTCATCGACTTCATCGACATGGTGCTCGAGTCCAACCGTGACCTCGTGCTGCGCCGCGTGGTGGAGTGCCTGGGCCGCGACCGCACCAAGCATCAGGTCGCCGAGGTCACCTCCCTGGGCCTGGTCCAGATGACGCGCAAGCGCGTGGGCCAGGGCCTGGTCGAGACCTTCTCCGCCCCCTGCGAGCACTGCCACGGGCGCGGGCTGGTCGTCGACATGGACGGCGAGCACACCCACGGCGGCGGCGGGAACGGCGGCGGGGACGAGTCCTCGAAGTCCTCGCGACGCCGGGGGCGGCGCTCCCGGGGTGGCGCGAAGGAGGCCCCGGAGACCGAGGACTCCTCGTCGCAGGAATCGCAGGACGACGTCCACCGTCTCGAGGACGACGCGGACAGCCGTGCGCTCGCCCGGGCGACGATCGCCTCGATCGCCGCCGCCTCGGGCAGCCACACGCCGTCCGAGACCTCCCCCGAGGCGGACGACGGCGCGGCCGAGGCCGACCGGGAGCCGTCGGCGTCGCCGGCGGAGCAGCAGGAGAGCCCCGCCGCCGACGCCCCGGAGGCCGAGGGGACGGCGCCCGCGCAGGACGGCGGCTCGTCCGCTTCTGAGTGGGAGCAGGACGCCCCCTCCCAGAGGTGACGCGTTCCACAGGGTGTGACCGCGTTCTCGCAGGTCGCACGGCCTCTGGTGGTTGACCGACCGTTCACGGGATCGTAAGCTGTTCCTTGGCGCAGAACGTGCCGATGTCGTGACCGAGGTGGACATCGCGCGACCGCATCTCCCGGCCGATCCCTTCACGGGGCGAGGCAGCGGTTGACGGTCGCAGGTCCGCGGTGACACCCAGCAGGATGCACGACTCGAAGATCAGATCCGATTCACAAGATGGAGCAGTGACGTGGTGTACGCAATCGTCCGCGCAGGCGGTCGTCAGGAGAAGGTGTCGGTCGGTGACACCATCGTGATCAACCGCGTGGCAGGCGAGGCGGGCGACAGCATCGATCTCGCTCCCGTGCTGCTGGTCGACGGTGACAAGGTCACGTCCGCCCAGAGCGAGCTGGCCGCGGTGAAGGTCACCGCCGAGAAGGTCGAGGACCTCCGCGGCGACAAGATCCGGATCCTCCGCTACAAGAACAAGACCGGTTACAAGAAGCGCCAGGGCCACCGCCAGGAGCTCACCAAGCTGAAGATCACGGGCATCGCCTGAGCGATCCCTTCGAGACAAGACAAGGATTGATTCCAGATGGCATCAAAGAAGGGCGTCAGCTCCTCCAAGAACGGGCGTGACTCCAACGCCCAGCGCCTCGGCGTCAAGCGCTTCGGCGGCCAGACCGTCGGCGCCGGCGAGATCATCGTGCGCCAGCGCGGCACCAAGATCCACCCCGGCGACGGCGTGGGTCGCGGCAACGACGACACCCTGTTCGCGCTCACCGCGGGCACCGTGGAGTTCGGCCGCAAGCGCGATCGCCGCGTGGTCAGCATCGTCGAGACGGTCTGACCGCTCGCCCCGCACGCCGGGGCATGCAGCGTCTCATCGAGGGGCGGAGCCGAACGCTCCGCCCCTCGACGCATCTCACCACCACGTTCGGAGAGCACCCATGGCCACATTCGTCGACCGCGTCCAGCTGCAGGTCGTCGGGGGATCCGGCGGCCACGGCGCCGCCTCCATCCGCCGCGAGAAGTTCAAGCCGCTGGCGGGGCCCGACGGTGCCGACGGCGGCCGCGGCGGCGATGTGATCCTCGAGGTCGACGCCTCGACCACCACCCTGCTCGAGTACCACCACCGGCCCCATCAGCGGGCCACCGGCGGCGGCTTCGGCAAGGGGGACCTGCGCCACGGCGCGCGCGGCGAGGACCTCGTCCTGCCGGTGCCCGACGGCACGGTCGTCACCGACGGGGACGGCACGGTGCTCGCGGACCTGATGGGCATCGGCACCCGCTTCGTCGCCGCTCGCGGCGGCAGCGGCGGGCTCGGCAATGCGGCCCTGGCCTCCACCAAGCGCAAGGCCCCCGGCTTCGCGCTGCTCGGCGAGCCCGGGCAGGAGCGCACCCTGGTGCTCGAGCTCAAGTCCGTGGCGGACGTGGCGCTGGTGGGATACCCCAGCGCCGGGAAGTCCTCCCTGATCGCGGCCATGAGCGCCGCCCGCCCCAAGATCGCGGACTATCCCTTCACCACCCTGGTCCCCAACCTCGGGGTGGTCGAGGCCGGCGAGCACCGCTACACCATCGCCGACGTCCCCGGCCTGATCCCCGGCGCGAGCCAGGGCAAGGGGCTGGGCCTGGACTTCCTGCGCCACATCGAACGCTGCCACGTCATCGTGCACGTCCTGGACGCCGCGGCCCTCGAGTCCGATCGTGACCCGGTCAGCGACCTCGCCATCATCGAGAACGAGCTGGCCGTGTACGCGGCGGGCCTCGACGAGGAGGCAGAGACGCGCGTCCCGCTCATGGAGCGCCCCACGGTCATCGTCCTGAACAAGACCGATCTCCCCGACGGCGCCGACATGGCCGACATGGTCCGCGAGCGGCTCGCCGAGCGCGAGATCCCGATCCTCGACGTCTCGGCCGTCTCCCGCAAGGGGCTGCGTGAGCTGTCCTTCCTCCTCGGCGAGCTGGTCGAGCAGGCCCGTGCCGCCCTCCCGGCGCCCGAGGCGGCCCCCATCGTGCTCACCCCGCGGGCGGTCGACGAGACCGGGTTCCGGGTGGTCACCGAGCAGTACGAGGGCGAGACCGCCTTCCGTGTGCGCGGCGACAAGCCCGAGCGCTGGGTGCGTCAGACCGACTTCACCAACGACGAGGCCGTCGGCTTCCTCGCCGATCGTCTGGCCCGCCTGGGCGTCGAGGACAAGCTGTACGCGGCCGGCGCCGTCGCGGGCTCCACCGTCCTGATCGGCCCCGGCGACGACGCGGTCGTCTTCGACTGGGAGCCGACGATGGTCGGCGGCGCCGAGCTGCTGGGCCGGCGCGGCACCGACAAGCGGCTCGAGGATGATCACCGCCCCACCCGCGAGCAGAAGCGCGAGGACCAGCGGGCCCGGACCGAGGCGCGGATGAACCGGATCTCGGCGATGCGGGCCGAGCGCGAGCAGGGTCACTGGGCGGATCCGGCCGACGACGACGGGCCCCGCTGAGCGTGGCGGGCACCGGCAACGGCGCGGCGGAGCTGCGCCAGCCCGCACGGCTCACCACCCGGGAGGACCTCGCGCAGGCCCGTCGGATCGTGGTGAAGATCGGCTCCTCGAGCCTCACCGACGCCCACGGGCATCTGGATCGCGGGCGCATCGAGCAGATCGTGGACACCGCGGCGGTTCTCGCCGAGCGTGGCACGGAGCTGGTGATCGTCTCCTCCGGCGCGATCGCCGCGGCGCTCGGCCCGCTGGGGATGGAGCAGCGTCCCACCTCCGTGGAGCTGCAGCAGGCCGCGGCCAGCGTGGGCCAGGCCCTGCTGGCCACCGCCTGGTCCAGCGCCTTCGCCGCCCGCGGCCGGATCACCGGCCAGGTGCTGCTGACGGAGTCCGACGTGATCCGCCGCCAGACCTACCGCAATGTCCGCAGCGCCCTGGAGTCCCTGCTGACGCTCGGCACCGTCCCGGTGGTCAACGAGAACGACACCACCGCGACCCACGAGATCCGCTTCGGGGACAACGACCGGCTCGCCGCGCTGGTCGCCCAGCTGCTCGGCGCCGATGCGCTGGTGCTGCTCACCGACGTCGACGCCCTCTACACCGCGCCCCCGCGGGAGCCCGGCGCCCGGCGGATCGGCCTGGTCGAGGACGTCGCGAACCTGGCCGGGGTGAGCATCGGGGAGGTCGGCTCGAAGGTCGGCACCGGCGGGATGGTCACCAAGCTCTCGGCCGCCCAGCTGGCCTCGACCACCGGCACCGCAGCCCTCATGACCTCGACCGAGCAGTTCGCGGCGGCCGTGGCCGGCGAGGACATCGGCACCTTCTTCCCCGCGCACCACGGGCGCCGTCGCTCCCGCCTGGTGTGGCTGCGCTTCGCGACCCGCGGCGCGGGCACCGTGCACCTGGACGAGGGCGCCGCCGCGGCGATGCGGACCCGCCGTCGGTCCCTGCTGGCGGTGGGGATCACCGGGGTCGAGGGCACCTTCCCGGCCGGGGTCCCGGTGGACCTCGCGGCACCCGACGGCACGATCCTCGCGCGGGGACTGACGAGCTTCAGCAGCGAGGAGCTGCGCGTCATGGCCGGCCACGGCTCCGACGAGCTGCGCGAGAGGCTGGGGGAGCGATACCGGCGGTCGGCGATCCACCGCGACCACCTGGTGGTGCTCTGAGGCTCAGCCCAGGGCGCCGACGCTCTGCTCGCTGCTCGCGGCCGGGTCCTCGGCGATCTCCGCCGCCGCCCGACGCCGCTGCGCGCGACGCATGCGGCGCACGCGCACCCGCTCGATGATCGTGCTGAGCACGAGGGCGATCCCCACGCCGATCACCACGCCCAGCAGCGGCTGGTCGCGGAAGAGGTAGCCCCCGGCCATCCCGAGGCCGATGTAGTAGATCGCCCAGGCGGTGGCGGCCAGCAGGGAGAAGGCGAGGAACTTCCCGCGCGGATACCCGATCATCCCGGAGGTGATCGAGGTGGCGGTGCGGCCTCCTGGCACGAAGCGGGCGGTGACGATGATGGCGCCGCCGCGGGTCCTCAGTCCGTCCTCGGCCCAGGTGAACAGCCGATCGCCCATCCGGTTCCGCCGCAGCCGCTGCGCGAGCGGCCCGGCGCCCCGTCCCACGTGGTGGGCGGTGAGGTCGCCGCAGACGGCGGCGGCGACGGTCACCGGCAGCAGCAGCCACAGGGCGGGGGAGTCCTGGACGATCGCGTAGGTGCCGGCGGTGACGACCACGGTCTCGCCGGGCAGCACCGGGAACACGGAGTCGACGGCCACCACCAGGAACAGCACCGCATACAGCCACGGCGAGGCCATCACGACCTCCACGAGGTGCAGCACGGAGTCCATCGGGGGCGGTCCCTCCTCGGGGCTCGGCGTGCACAGTCAGGTGTGGCGACGGTAGGGCACGTGGTGCAAGGTTCCCTGAACGGACGCTCCGGCTCCGCTGTATGCCCTCTTCCGTAGACTCCCGGCATGACCGAAGATCGCTCTGCCGTCCAGAACGCCGTCACCTCCGCCGCCCGCGCGGCGCGCGAGGCCCAGCCCGCACTGGCCCGGCTCCATCGCGACACCAAGGACGCGGTGCTCCACGCGATGGCCGACGCGCTCGTGGCCTCCGCCGGGGAGATCGTCGCGGCCAACGCCCGGGACCTCGAGGCGGCCGATGCCGCCGGCATCGAGCCGGGACTGCGGGACCGCCTCGCGCTGGACGTCGAGCGGGTCGGGACGATCTCCGGCCAGCTGCGCGATGCCGCCGCCCTGCCCGATCCGGTCGGGGAGGTGGTGCGCGGCTCGGTGCTGGCCAACGGGCTCGAGCTGCGCGAGGTGCGCGTGCCCATGGGCGTGATCGGCATGGTCTACGAGGCGCGCCCCAATGTCACCGTCGATGCCGCCGGCCTCGCCCTCAAGGCCGGCAGCGCCGTGGTGCTGCGCGGCGGCTCCGCGGCCCTGCACTCCAACACCGCCCTGATCGCGGTGCTCCGACGAGTGCTCGCCGCGCACGATCTGCCCGAGGACCTCGTGGTGGGCATCGACGAGCACGGCCGCGACGGGGTCGATGCGCTGATGCGCGCCCGCGGCCTGGTGGACGTGCTGATCCCGCGCGGGGGCGCCGGCCTGATCCGTCGCGTGGTCGAGAACTCCCTGGTCCCGGTGATCGAGACCGGCACCGGCACGACCCATGTCTACCTCGATGCCGGCGCCGATCTCGACCAGGCCGAGCCCATCATCCTGAACTCGAAGACGCAGCGGGTGGGCGTGTGCAACGCCCTCGAGACGCTGCTGGTGCATCGGGAGATCGCGGAGGCGGCCCTGCCCCGGCTGGCCGGGCCGCTCGCCGCGGCCGGGGTGCGGCTGCACGCCGACGAGCGCTCCCGGTCCCTGCTCGCCGGCACCGGGGTCGAGGTGGTCCCTGCGACCGAGGAGGACTGGGACGCCGAGTACCTCGCCCTCGAGCTCGCCGTCGCGGTGGTCGACGATCTCGACGCGGCGCTCGCCCACATCCGCGCCCACTCCAGCGGGCACACCGAGTCGATCCTCACCCGGGACCTGCGCAGCCAGCAGCGCTTCCTCGACGAGGTGGACTCCGCCGTGGTGATGGCCAATGCCTCCACCCGCTTCTCCGACGGCGGCCAGTTCGGCTTCGGCGCGGAGATCGGGATCTCCACGCAGAAGCTCCATGCCCGGGGCCCGATGGGCCTGCGCGAGATCACCGCGACCAAGTGGCTCGTCGTCGGTCAGGGGCAGGTGCGCCCGTGAACCCGCTCCCATCGCGCGCGCCGGGGGGTGACCCGGCGCCGTGCTGTGGGATGATGGCGCGGTCACCCGTGGAAAGGCCTGCACGAACATGATCGATCAGCTCATGATCCTCGCCGAGTCCGGCGCCGAAGCGAGCGAGGGGCTCAGCGCGCCCGTCGTCGGGATCGGTGCCTTCATCATCCTGATGACCCTGCTCGGTCTCACCTGGCTCACCGGCGGTGCGCACCAGCGCTCCAAGGACAAGAAGTCCGACTCCTCCACCGATCACTGATCGACGTGGAGCTGCAGCGACGCCGGATCGGCGTGATGGGCGGGACCTTCGATCCCATCCATCACGGCCACCTCGTCGCCGCCAGCGAGGTCCAGAGCGTGTTCGGTCTGGACGAGGTGGTCTTCGTCCCCACCGGGCGCCCCTGGCAGAAGGACGACCGGGACATCTCCGACCCCGAGCACCGGTACCTGATGACGGTCGTCGCGACCGCGGCGAACCCCGTCTTCACCGTCTCCCGCGTCGACATCGACCGGCCGGGGGCGACGTACACCATCGACACCCTGCGTGACCTGCGCCGGGAGCACGAGGATGCGGACCTGTTCTTCATCACCGGTGCGGATGCCCTGCAGAACATCCTCACCTGGAAGGACACCGAGGAGATCTTCGCGCTCGCGCACTTCGTGGGCGTCACCCGCCCCGGGCACGCCCTGGACACCTCCGGACTGCCGGAGGACGGCGTCACCCTCATCGAGGTCCCCGCGATGGCCATCAGCTCCACCGACTGCCGCACCCGGGTCGCCGCGGGCGCCCCCGTGTGGTACCTGGTCCCCGACGGGGTCGTCCAATACATCAACAAGTACGCCCTCTACACAGGAGGTGACGGCCGATGACCGAGCCCGACACCACCCCCCGCCGGGGCCGTCGCGCCCGCACGCTGAGCCCCGAGGAGAGCGCCGCCCTGGAGGCCCGCGCCGCCGTGGAGGCCACCGGCGAGCAGGACCGGGTCCCGGGCGTCCGCGGCGCCGTCGCCCCGCCCACCGCCGAGGACCCGGTGCCGACGCTCCGCAAGTTCGGACGTCGCGCGCGCATCATCGAGCTCAGCGAGGAGTCCTCCTCGACGGTCCCCGACGAGCGGACCGCGCCGGACATCCAGCGCGATCACGACGGCGTGGAGCTCGGCGAGCTGTCCGTCACCGAGGCTCCCGACCCGCGCCCCGCACCGCGCTTCGACGGCAAGGTGCTCCACCGGCCCGAGCGCTCCGGCGGTCTGCCGCTGGTGTGGCTGGTCTGGGCCCTCATCGCGATCGCCATCGTGGTGCTCGTGATCCTGCTGCTGACCGGGGTCATCGGCCCCGCGGAGGCGTCCGCCCTGGACGCCGCCGTGCACGATCCGTCCCTCATCCACCTCGTTCTGGAGGAACCTGCCGCGTGAGCGCACCCGACGACATCATCGACCTCGCCCGGATCGCCGGCCAGGCCGCCGCCGACAAGCTCGCCCAGGAGGTCATCGGCCTCGATGTCTCCGAGCTGGTCGTGATCACCGACGTCTTCCTCGTGTGCAGCGGGGACACCGAGCGGCAGGTCTCCGCCATCGTGGGCGGCATCGAGGAGGCCCTGCTGACCGAGCGCCGCCGCAAGCCGCTGCGCCGCGAGGGGGAGCGCGATGCCCGCTGGGTCCTGCTGGACTACGGCGACATCGTGGTGCACGTCCAGCACGCCGAGGACCGCGCCTTCTACGCGCTCGAGCGGCTGTGGCGGGACGCGCCGATCATCGACCTGCAGATCGACGAGGGCGCCGCGGAGTGAGGATCGGCACGCGGCTCGTGCTGGTCCGGCACGGGCAGACCGACTACAACCGCGACGGGCGCCTCCAGGGCCAGGTCGACATCCCCCTGAACGAGACCGGCGGTCGCCAGGCGGCTGCCCTCGCGGCCGTGGTCGCCCGGAACCCGCCGGACGTCCTGGTCGCCTCGCCGCTGCAGCGCGCCCGCGAGACCGCGCGCATCATCGGCCGCTCCGCCGGACTCGAGGTCGCCACCGATCCGGCCTTCCTCGAGCGCAGCTTCGGGGACTGGGAAGGACTGCGGGGCGAGGAGATCAGGGACGGCTGGCCCGAGCAGCACGCCGCCTGGCGCGAGCACCGTCCCGTGCTCGGCGTCGGGGTGGAGGACCGGCCCGAGGTGGGCGCGCGCGTCGCGTCGGCCTGCCGCCGCCTGCTCGACGAGCACGCCGGGTCGACCGTGATGGTGGTCGCGCACGGTGCCGCGATCACGCTGGGGATCACCGCCCTGCTCGGGCTGGACACCAACGGCTTCCGCGGCGTCGCCGGGCTCGAGAACTGCCATCGCACGATCCTCGAACCCCTCCTCGCGGAGCCCGACAGCGGGCTCATGAGGTTGGTGTCACACAACCTGGCCCCCGATTTCCCCTGACGGCCCGAGGCGTTGTAATCTCTACGAGTCGCCACGAGAGAGGCGGCGCCCAGTACGGGGCTATGGCGCAGTTGGTAGCGCGCTTCCATGGCATGGAAGAGGTCGGGAGTTCGAATCTCCCTAGCTCCACTCGAGAAACCGTGAGACAGTGACTCGTCAGAAGGGCCCCACCTCCGGGTGGGGCCCTTCTGCTGTCCCGGCACCTCAGCGGCGGAGCGCCGCCGGGCGCGGCAGGCCCAGGTCCTCCAGCAGATCGCCGAGCGCGCGGTCCAGCTCCGCCCCGGCCTGCGCGATCTTCGCGAGTCCGAAGCCGCCCAGCGAGGAGCTGGGCACCTCCAGGCTCAGCGTCGTCCCCGGGGAACCGGTGGTGTACGCCGCCAGTCGCAGCGGGGAGTGGAGCATCGTGCTCGGGTCGTGCCGGATCATCCGGGCGGCGATCGCATGGTGGGCCAGGCTCCACACGATGCAGGAGGACCGGCTGCCGGCATGCTGCAGCAGGTCCGACGGACGCGAGGTCGCCAC
Organism: Brachybacterium sp. YJGR34; assembly: GCF_003347015.1. Classification (GTDB taxonomy): domain Bacteria; phylum Actinomycetota; class Actinomycetes; order Actinomycetales; family Dermabacteraceae; genus Brachybacterium. Next base: position 9,807 of record NZ_PNFB01000016.1, on the reverse strand, counting down.
CCGCACGAAACCGCTCGGCGACTCCCACGCCAGGCCGCGGACGAAGGCCGCCCAGTCGCCGTCCTCGGCCAGGCGCCGCAGGGCCTCCGGATCGGAGAGGGCGGGCACCGCCTGCTCGAGTGCTGCGACGAGCCCGTCGAAGTGCGCCGAGGTGGCCAGCGTGAGCCGCTGCGCGGGGTGCTCGTCCAAGGTCTCGGTCATCGCGTAGGTCATGGAGCCATCCTCTCGTGCCCAGCGGACGGGCAACCGTCCGCGATCCGGCGTCGGGCACAATGGCGCGATGGTCAGGAGACGGAGGCGGGAGCGGACCGAGCTGAAGAGCACGGCGTACGAGATCTTCCTCGGAGCGCTGTCGATCCTCTCGATCGTCAATCTCGTGCTCCTGGTCGCGATCCCCTCCGACGGCGCCCTGCAGCTCGTCCTGGCCGTGATGAACGCACTGTTCAGCGTCGTCTTCCTGGGGGACTTCGTCTATCGGATCACGACGGCCTCCTCCGCCTCCCGCTATCTCCTCCGCCAGTACGGCTGGGCCGACCTGTTGGCCAGCCTGCCGTTCCCGCAGCTGAAGGTGCTGCGCGTGTTCCGCCTCCTGCGCGTCGTGCGGCTCCTGCGCCACCTCGGTGCGCGCCGCGTCTGGAACGCCCTGGTGCGCGACCGCGCCAACAGCGCACTGATGACCCTGCTGCTGCTGGGCGTGCTCGTGCTGCAGTTCGGGAGCCTCGCGATCCTGACGGTCGAGGGAGGCGCCGAGGGCTCGAACATCACCTCGGCGTCCGACGCCCTCTGGTACACCCTCGTGACCATCTCGACCGTGGGCTACGGCGACCACTACCCGGTCACGACCGCGGGCCGCCTGGTGGGCGTGCTCGTCATCGTCGTCGGGGTGGGCATCTTCGGCACCTTCACGGGCTATCTCGCCAATGTGTTCCTGGGACCCGCGAAGAACGCGGAGGAGGGGGCGGGAGCGCCGGAGCTCGAGGGGCAGGACGCCTCCGACACCGCCGTGGGCGTGGCGGCGGGTGGGACCTCCGGTGCCATCACGGCCGGCGCCGCGGACACGCCGGCGGAGGATGACCTCCGCGAGCAGCTCGCGGCGCTGATCGCCCAGTCCGAGCGCACCACCGAGCAGCTCCGCGCCCTGTTGGCGTCCACGCCCGGCCCCGACGACCGCAGACCCTGACGCCGCCGCGGCGCGGAGGGCTCAGAGGCCTGCCGCGAGACGGTCGATGACCTCCGAGGCGGAGCCCTCGGGGGCGCTGCGCCACCCGGTGCCGGCCCACAGGTGCAGCCGCTCCGCGTCGCCCGCCGCCCCGGCCGCGCGGCGCAGCGGCCCGGTGAGGCGGTGGACGGCCGGATAGCCCGTGGGCGCCGAGGCGTCGTGGCGCTCCGCGAAGCCGTTGCGCAGCGACCGTGCAGGCCGCCCCGTGAAGGCGCGGGTGAGGATCGTCCCGGTGAAGCGCGGATCGGCGAGGGCCGCGCGATGGGTGGGGGAGGTGCCCGCCTCCGTGGTGCGCAGCAGCATCGTCCCGACGGCCACGGCCTGCGCTCCGGCCTCCAGGATCGCGCGCACCGACGAGGGGCCGTCCACCCCGCCGGCCCCGATCACAGGGAGAGTCGATGCGCCCGCCACCTGCGCCACGAGGGCCGGTGTGGCGATCGGATCCGGCGTGCGGGAGGGGTCGTGGACGGCGCTGTGCCCTCCCGCCGCGGGGCCCTGGACCACGAGGCCGTCCACGCCGCGCGCCTCGGCCGCCCGTGCCTCGGCCGGGGAGGTGACGCTCGCCAGCACCGTGGACCCCACCTCCTGCAGGGAGGCGACGTCCTCCCGGGGCGGCTGGGAGAAGGTGAAGGACACCACCGGCACGGGCTGGGCCTGCAGCAGGGCGAGCTTCTCCCCGTAACGGTCGTCGTCCTCGCGCGGGACCGGGTCCAGGGCCACCCCGTGGGCCGCGGCCTCCTCGGCCAGCTCCGCGGCATAGGCGGCGAAGGCCTCCCGGTCCGGCGGGCGGGGAGGCAGCACGAAGAGGTTCACCCCGAATCCCGCGCCCAGCGCACGCACCTCGGCGATCTGCGCCGCGAGCGCCTCGGGGGCGGCATTGCCGCCGGCCAGGAACGGGAACGCGCCGGCCGCGGCGACCGCCCGGGCGAGCGCGGGCGTGGAGGGACCGCCGGCCATGGGGGCGGCGACCAGAGGACGACGGGAATCCAGGAGCGCGGACATCATGCCCTCGATCCTCCCAGACGCCCACCGGGCGCGGTTCCGGCGCGGCCTCGCCCTGGGAGGATGAGGGCATGAGCGAACCTGCCGATCATGTGCCCGAGGCGGCACGCATCACCGCGCGCCTGCGCGACGAGATCCTCGACGGGGTGCGTGCCCCGGGCGGCCGGCTGGTCGAGCGCGAGCTCGCCGAGGAGCTCGGCGTCAGCCGGGTCCCGGTGCGCGACGCCCTCAAGGAGCTCGCCGGCGAAGGGCTGGTCACCCTCCGACCGCGCACCTGGGCGGTGGTGCACGAGTTCACCGCACGGGAGGCGCAGGACGTGGCCGAGGCCCGGGAGGCCCTCGAGACCACCGCCTTCGCCCTGGCCGCCCGTCGGCGCACCCCCGAGGGGCTCGACCGGCTGCGTGGGGTGCTCTCCGCGGAGCTGGAGGCCGCGCGGCGCGGGGACGCGGTCGCCGCCCGCCGGGCGGGGGCCGACTTCCACGAGGTCGTCCTCGAGCTCGCGGACAACGGGGTGCTCTCGGAGATCGGTCGGATGCTGGGCAGCAGAATGCGCTGGTTCCTCTCCCAGCACGACGACCTGCTCGCGATCGCCCGGGATCACGAACGCCTCTGCGCGGCGATCGCCGCCCAGGACGCCGAGGAGGCGCAGCGCCTGGTCGCCGAGCACCTGTCCACGAGCGAGGCCCTCGCGCGGGAGCGCGAGGAGGCCCCCGTCGCGGCGCCGGACTGACCCGGCACACCATTTGGTATACCATCGCGTCCCATGACTGTCTCGAGAACCACGATCCTCGCCTCCGTCCGCCCCTGGGGGCTCGACTCCGCCGACCTCGTCATCGAGGGGGAGGCGATCGCCGCCGTCCTCCCTGCCGGCTCCGGACGCCCCGAGGGCGCCGAGGTGATCGACGGCCGGGGTCTGCTCGCCCTGCCGGGCCTGGTGAACGCCCATGCCCACGCGGACAAGTCCTGGTGGGGCGCGCCATGGGTGTCCTACGGCGGCGAGGCCACCACCCAGGGACGCATCGCCCATGAGCGGGCCGAGCGCGGAGCGCTGGGCATCCCGAGCACCGCATCGACCGAGCGCGTGCTGCGGGAGTTCCTCCGCCACGGCACCACCGCCGTGCGCAGCCACGTCGACGTGGACCTGGGGGTGGGGCTGGACGGCATCGCCGTGCTCCGTGAGGCATCCGCCGCGCTCGGCGACGCCGTCGAGGTCGAGGTCGTCGCGTTCCCCCAGGACGGCGTGATCCGGCGCGAGGGCGTCCTGGACCTGCTGGACCGTGCGGCCCGCGAGGGGGCGGAGAGCATCGGCGGACTCGACCCGTGCCTCATCGACCGGGACCCCGTCGCCCAGCTCGACGGCCTGTTCGACATCGCCGCGCGCCATGGCTGCGGGATCGACATCCACCTCCATGCCGGTGGTGACCTGGGCGCCTTCGAGTACGACCTGATCGTGGACCGCACCCGTCGGGCGGGCCTGATCGGCAAGGTCAACATCGCCCACGGCTTCGCGCTCGGCCAGCTCCCGCCCGGCCGCCAGCAGGCTCTGCTCGAGGACTTCGCGGAGCTGGGCATCTCCTGGTCCACCGTCGCGCCGATCCGCTCCGCGCCGCTGCCCTGGGTCGCGATGCGCGAGGGCGGCGTGGGCATCGGCCTGGGGACCGACGGCGTGCGCGACCTCTGGTCCCCCTATGGCGACGGCGACCTGCTGCGGGTCGCGCTGGACTTCGCGCGCCTGCACGGAGTGCGCTACGACGAGGACTTCGCGCAGGTGGCGCGCCTGGCCACGAGCGCCGCCGCGCCGTACGTGCATCGCGAGGTCCATGATCTCGTGCCTGGTGCGCGCGCCGATGTGGTCCTGCTCGAGGCGGAGAACGTCCCCGACGCGATCGTGCGCGCCCCGCGCCGGGAGCTCGTGCTGGCCGGGGGTCGCGTCGTGGCCCGCGCGGGAGACGTCCTCGTCTGACCGGCGCGCGGCGGGGCGCCTCCTGCGCGGGCGGCGCTCAGCCGACCGGTTGGCGCAGGATCGTGCGCAGGCGCTCGGGGGCGCTGCGCCGCGGATCCCCGAGGTAGATCTCGTGGTGCGTCCCGCGCCTCGTGCGACCCGCCTCGGGGATCACCTCGTGGTGCATCCTCTCGAGCACGGGGCCCTCCGCGTCGTAGGGGCCCACGTGCAGGGTCTGCACGCAGAGCCCTTCCGTGAGGGGCTCCCAGCGCACCGGTGGTCCACCCGCTGATCCCTCGGCCCGCGTGCCCGTCGCGGTGCGGGCCGCCTCGACGTGCTCGGCCCGGATCCACTCCGGGGTCATGATCATCAGTCGCCACTGCCAGCGGCTCTTGTCCCGGGCGGTGGTGAAGGCGGCCATGTCCTCCGCCCACCACAGGCCCTCCAGCGGCGGGACCACGTAGTTCTGCCCCAGCTCCCGTGCGCTGAGGAACTTCAGGCGATAGGCGAGCGGGTAGAGCGCCGCGAGCGCCGCCTGGTAGGCGGGGGAGGCGTTGGGATCCCCGGCGCCGTCGACCATCAGGTAGTGCTGGAGCGGGATGTCGAGGAACCGGAAGGTGCCGCGTCGGGCGCGGTAGTGGTCCAGGTCCCGCTTCGCGTCGAACGGCCGGTCGCTCATGGGGTGCGCTCCTGCTCGATCTCGACCAGCGCGTGATCCATGTGGTGCAGGACCCGCAGGGTCGCGCCGAGCTCCTCGGCGGTGAGGTCGCCGCCCACTCGTCCCAGCAGCGCGTGCTCCCGCGAGGTGACCGCATCGATCGCCGCGGCGCCGGCCGGGGTGAGCCGCACCAGGGAGGAGCGGCGGTGCGCGGGATTGTCGGTCAGCTCGACCCAGCCCTCGCTCCGGGCGTCATGGACCATGCGCTGGACGAACTGCCGGCTCAGCTCCTGGGCGCGGGCGAGCTGGGGCACGGTGCGCTCGCCGTCGCGGCGCAGCTGGTCCAGCACATTGCGCACGCCCACGGAGAGGCCGCTGAGCTCCTCGTCCTTCTCGACGATGCGCGCCACCCGGCGGTAGACCGGGCCGAGGGCGACGTACACCTCGGCGAGGCGGTCGGCGAGGGAGTCCGGATCCAGCGGAGTGCTCATCGGTCCAGTATGACACCACGGTTGTCATCTGTCCGGCGGCATGACACCCTGGTTGTCATGATGCTCTCCACCCAGACCCTCGACCTTCCCGATCAGCGCATCGCCTACGTCGAGACCGGCCCGGCCGATGCCCTCCCCGTCCTGTTCCTCCACGGCGGTGCCGTGGACAGGCGCATGTGGCACCCGCAGCTCGCCGCCTTCCCCGAGCACCGCGTCCTCGCCCCGGACGCGCGCGGCCACGGCGGATCCTCTGATGCCGAAGGGCCCTACCGCCTGGCCGATGACGTGGTCGCGCTCCTGGACGCACTGGGCATCGAGCGCGCCGTGCTCGCGGGCATCTCCATGGGCGGCGGCACGGCCGTGGACGTCGCCCTCGAGCATCCCGACCGCGTCACCGCCCTCGTGGTGGGCGGCACCGGGACCAGCGAGCCGCAGTTCACCGACCCGTGGGTGCTGCAGGCCTTCGCCGACTGGCGCGCGGCCGAGCAGGGCTCCGACCTCGAGGCCTGGGTCGAGGTGCTGCAGCGCTTCACCACCGGCCCTCACCGCACCCGGGACGAGGTCGACCCCGCCGTCTGGGACCTCATCGGCACCATGGCCCGCGACACCGTCCACCAGCACCTCCGCGTCGGACCCGACGGCCTCCCGCTGCCGCCGCACCCGCCGACCCCGGTCACGCAGACCTGGGAACGGCTGGGCACGATCCGGGTGCCCGTGCTCGCGATCGGGGGCGACCAGGAGAGCGAGGACCATCGGTCGATGGGCCGGCGCCTCGCGGACTCCGTGGGCGGGTCCGGGCGTTACGTCGAGATCCCGGGCGCCGCCCACTACCCGAACCTCGAGCGGCCCGAGTCCTTCGACGCCGCGGTGCGGGAGCTGCTCAGCGCGCTCTGAGCTTCCCCTCCTCGACGATCAGGCCGTGGAGCTCCGCGAGCTCGGCGACCTCGAGCCGTGCCCGGTCGAGCGCCGGCGCGATCTCGCGCCGGAAGGCCCGGTAGGAGCCGGGCACCACGGCACCCCGCGCCCGCAGCAGCCGGCGTGCGTACTCGTCGCACACGAAGGCGGGCCGGCCGAAGCAGTACAGGCCGATCGCGTCGGCCGTCTCCTCGCCGATCCCCTCGACCGCCAGCAGCTCGGCGCGCAGCGCCCCGTCGTCCAGGACGGAAACCTCCTCGGCGCGGCGTGTCCACCACCGCGCGAGGGCGAGCACACGGCGCGGTCGGAGGGTGGGCAGGCCGGAGGGGCGCACGAGCTCCCGCACCCGGGCCTCCTCGGCGCGGGCGAGCGGCGCCGGGGCGAGCAGCCCCTGTCCGCGCAGAGCGGCCAGCGAGGCGGCCGCCTGCTCCCAGCGGCTGCGCTGGACGAGCACCGCGCCCACGGCGATCTCGAAGGGCTCCTCGCCCGGCCACCACCAGCCCTGCGGGCCGTGGCGATGCCGCAGCTCCGCGTGCAGGGCCCGCAGGTCGACCGCCCCCGGCGAGGTGCCCTGGGGGGCAGGGGACGCGTCGTCGGCGGGCGCCTGGCCGCTCATCGCCCCGGGACCAGCTGCTCGGTGCTGCCGGGCCGGGCGAGGGTCAGCAGCGCCCGCGCCACCACCGGCTCCTCCTCGAGCTGGTCCTCGATCGCCTGGACGCGCACCTGCAGCTCGGACTCGCGCACATTGCCGGTGACATCGACGGAGGCGACCACGAGCAGCCGGTCGGCGCCCACCCACTCCGTGTGCAGGAGGGTCACGCGCTCGATGTCGGGATGCTCCGTGAGCAGGTGCAGCAGCCGGTCGCGGGTGCGCGGGGAGCCTCCCTCCCCGGAGAGGAAGGCGGCATTGCGGGAGATGAGGATGAGAGCGACCGCGCCCAGCAGCAGGCCCACGAGGATCGAGCCGATCGCGTCCCACACCGGGTTCCCGGTCAGCTGGTGCAGGGCCAGGCCGCCGCCGGCGATGAGCAGGCCGATCAGCGCGCAGGCATCCTCGGCGAAGACCGCCCGCAGCATCGGATCCGAGGTGGTGCTGACATGGCGCAGGGCACCGATGCGCCGCACCTTCGCGCCGCTGCGCGCCTGGCGCAGGGCCTGCAGGAAAGAGGTCCCCTCGAGCACGAAGGCGATGGCCAGGACCGCGTAGGCCCAGCCGTAGCCGGTGCCGTCCTCCGCCTCGGCGCCGAGGGACTGGATGCCGTGCCACACCGAGACCCCGGAGCCCACGGCGAACAGCCCGATCGCGGCGAACATCGCCCACACGTAGCCCACCCGTCCGTAGCCCAGCGGGTGGGAGGCGTCCGGGGCGCGATCCTGCCGACGCTCGCCGATCAGCAGGAACACCTCGTTGCCGGTGTCCGCCCAGGAGTGCACGGCCTCGGCGAGCATCGAGGCGGAGCCCGTGAGCACGGCGACCGCCGTCTTGGCGATCGCGATGAGGAGGTTCGCGCAGAAGGCGAGGAGGACGGTGAGACTGCTGCTGCCCGGGGAGTCGCTCATCCCCCCATTGTGCGTCCGGGCTCAGCGCGCCGGGTAGGCGACCGCATCCCGTCCACGGACCACGAGGTCGATCTCCGTGCCGGGCCGGAGCCGGAGCGCGGCGATTCGCTGCGGCTCGAGGTCCGCGGCGAGATCGTCGGTCCGCACCCGGACCAGATCGCCCAGCGGCTCCAGGGAGCGGATGCGACGGCGCATCGTGGGTCGGCCGGGGCCGGGCCTGGGACCGTCGGCCGCGGGGCCGGGGAGGGAGCCGGCGACGGCGACGGCCGACGGGCGCAGTGCCAGGGACATGGGCGTGCCGGGACGCACGGGCTGCCAGGGCGTCGCCGGGACCAGCTCGCCTCCCGGCAGGCGCACTCCATCCCCGTCCCAGCTGCCGTGCAGCAGGTTCAGCCCGGCGAAGCGCGCCGCGAAGGCGGTGCGCGGCCGGGCGAGCACCTCGGCCGTCGGCCCGGACTCGATGATCCGGCCCTCCTCGAGCACCGCGATCCGGTCGGCCAGGGTCACCGCGTCCAGGGCGTCGTGGCTGACCACGATCGCGGTGCGCTCGGCGAGGACGCGGCGCAGCAGCTCGCGCAGCGCGGGAGCGACGTCGATGTCCAGCGCCGCCATCGGCTCGTCCAGCAGCAGCAGGCGCGGGCTCGCGGCGAGGGCGCGGGCGATCGCCACCCGCTGCGCCTGGCCGCCGGAGAGCTGCGCGGGCCGACGGTCGGCGAGCTGCTCCAGGCCCGCCTCCGCGAGCCGGCGCCGCGTCTCGAGCCGGGCACGTCGGCGCGGCACGCCGCGGGAGCGGAGGGCGAAGCCGATGTTCCCGGCCGCCGTGAGGTGGGGGAACAGCGCCGGATCCTGGCTGAGGGTGGTGATGGATCGTGCGTGGGGCGGCACGAGCGTGCGCCCCTCGGTGAGCACCTGCGCATCGAGGGCGATCCTGCCGGTGGCCGGCCGCAGTGTCCCTGCGATGAGATCGAGGATCGTGGACTTGCCGGCGCCGTTGGGGCCCACCAGGCTCAGGGTCTGCCCCTCGGCGACCTCGAGGGCGACGTCGAGGCCGCGCTCGGGAACGGTGGCGTGCATCGTCAGGCTCATGCGGTCGGCCTGCGCCGGGTCAGGGCGATCACCGCGACCGCGACCACCATCAGCAGGAAGGAGAGGGCCACGGCGGCCTCCGGGTCGGTCTCGCGCTGCAGGTAGATCTCCAGCGGCAGGGTGCGGGTGGTGCCCTGCAGGCTGCCGGCGAAGGTGATGGTGGCCCCGAACTCGCCGAGCGCCCGCGCGAAGGCCAGGACGGTGCCGGAGGCCAGCGCGGGCAGCACCAGCGGCAGCGTCACCTGCAGCAGCACCCGGGTGGGGCGCGCGCCGAGCGAGGCGGCGGCCTGCTCGTAGCGGGTGCCGGCGGTGCGCAGCGCTCCCTCGAGGCTGATCACCAGGAACGGCAGGGCGACGAAGGTCTGTGCGATGACCACGGCCGTGGTGGAGAAGGCGATCTGGATCCCCAGCAGCTCGAGGTGCCGGCCCAGCAGGCCCTGGCGGCCGAAGGTGTACAGCAGCGCGATGCCGCCCACCACCGGCGGCAGCACCAGCGGGATCAGGACCAGGGCGCGCAGCAGGGCGATCCCGGGGAGCTCGCAGCGGGCCAGCAGCACGGCCAGCGGCACTCCCAGCAGGACGCACAGCGCGGCGCTCAGCGCGGAGGTCTGCAGGCTCAGCCGCAGGGCCGCGAGCGAGGACTCGCTGGTGAGCAGCTCCCCGATGTCGCCCCAGTGCACGCGCGCGGCCATCGAGACCAGCGGCAGCACCACCAGCAGCAGGCCCAGCAGCGCCGGGAGCAGCACCCAGCGGGGGAGGGATCTCATGGGCGGCCGAACCCGTGCTCGCGAAGGACCTGCCGGCCCTCCTCGCCGGCCAGCAGATCCACGAACTCCCGGCCGAGCTCCGGATGCGCCGAGCCCTCGACGGCGGCGGCCGGAGAGGTGGTGACGATATCGGCGCCGGCGGGGACGTCGAGGCCCTCGACGTCCC
>NZ_PNFB01000015.1 GCF_003347015.1 Brachybacterium sp. YJGR34 | reverse complement strand
TGGGGAGTTGTCCCCATCGCCAGGGGTGTGGTGGTGGTTCTAGGGTTGGTGCATCACCTGGGGGACAGGGATCGTGGATGCGGAGTTGGTCCGTGGAGGTCTGGTCCGGTGGGTGGGGCCGGTTTTTTGCGACGAGATGGAGGACACCATGAAGAAGGGCATGACGCCGGAGTCTGTTGAGCAGATGGGTACTCAGATCCAGGATGCGGGCGAGCAGACCAGCCAGATCTATCAGCAGGTGCAGGGGCGTGTGGAGGAGTTCGATTGGACGGGTGAGGACCGGGATCGCTTCGTGAGCGAGTTCGGTGACTCGGTCGGTCAGCTGGTTCAGCAGGTTCTGCAGCAGACGGGTGATTTCGCGCAGCGGGCGAGCCAGAATGCGGCGGCGCAGCGCGACGCGTCGTCCTGATCGCGGTTCGTTCTTTTCTTCGTCAGTGAAGTGTGGGCTCAGGTTCTGAGCGGAAGGGGTATGTGATGGCTTTCAAGGGTATGAATCCGGAGCAGGGGCGCGAGGTGGCGTCGGCGATCGGTGAGGCGGGTCAGCAGATCCTCGAGGTGATCGATCAGGCGAGCAGCCTGGTGAACTCGGTCGAGTGGGTGGGGCCGGACTACGACGCCTACCGGGAGGACTGGAACGGTTTCGTGGGTGGTCCCGTGAACTCGCTGATCGAGGTGCTGCAGACGAAGTCGGATCAGCTGAATCAGCATGCCGAGGAGCAGGACAGCACCTCGAACCAGGGCTGAGTCGGCGCGTTTGCCGGGTGTGTGGGCCCCGTCCCCTTCGTGGGGGCGGGGCTCTTGCCATGCCCACGGGACGGCCGGCGGCTCGCGGTGTGGCCCGCGGCCGGGATCAGCCCCGCGGCAGATCCCGGCCGTAGACCTGCAGGACCACGGGCCGTCCGTCCTCCTGGCTCTCCGTGGAGCTGTGCACCACGCGCAGCAGCCGGAAGCCGGCCTTCTCCGCGACGCGGGAGGAGGCGGGGTTGCGGGAGTCCGCCCGGATCACCGCCCGGGTGCCCAGGCCGCGGTCGCGGATCACGGCGCAGACCAGCTCGACGGCCCGCACGGCGACTCCGCGTCCGCGGACCCACGGCGCCACCCCGTAGGCGATGTTGACGTCACCGGGGTCCAGGCCGTCGGCGACCTCCGGGTCCACATCGATCGTGCCCACGCAGCGGTCGTCGAGCCGGATCCCGAAGGCGCGCTTGGGCCGTCCCTGCTCCGCCGCGCGGTCGAGCCGGAGGATGTACTCCGCTGTTCCGGCGACGGTGCTGTGACCGCCGCTCAGCCAGCGCACGGTCAGCTCGTCCTCGGCCGCGACCACGGCCGCGGCGTCCTCGCGCCGGAGGGGCTCGATCCGCACAAGCTCGGCAGGGCGAGCAGGGCGAGCAGGGCGAGCAGGGCGAGCAGGACGGGTAGGGCGGGGCATGGCGGAGGCGCGCCGCGGCTCAGCGGTAGTTGACGAACTGGAGAGCGACCTCGAGATCCTTGCCCTTCAGCAGTGCGATGACCTCCTGCAGGTCGTCCCGCTTCTTCGAGGACACCCGCAGCTCCTCGCCCTGGATCTGAGCCTTGACCCCCTTGGGGCCCTCGTCGCGGATGATCTTCGCGATCCTCTTGGCGTCCTCGGAGCTGATGCCCTCCTTGAGGGCGGCGGCCAGACGGACCTCCTTGCCGGACTGCTTCGGCTCGCCGATGTCGAGGGCCTTGAGCGAGATGCCGCGACGGATCAGCTTGGACTGCAGCACGTCCAGCACCGCGAGCACCCGCTCCTCCGAGTTCGCGGTCAGGACGATCTCGTCCCCGCGCAGGGTGAGGCCGGCGCCGATGTTCCGGAAGTCGTAGCGCTGTCCGACCTCCTTGACTGCCTGGTTGACGGCGTTGTCGACCTCCTGTCGGTCCAGCTTGCTGACGATGTCGAACGATGACTCTGCCACGGTGGGTCCTTCCTTCCTGCCGGTGCCCGGTCGGGCCGAGGGCCCATTGTCCCCGAGGCTGTGACGACAGTCATCCGCCTCAGGGCCCTTCTGGGTTCGCGTCCGCGCCCGAGCCCCGGTATGCTTGTCCAGGTCGCTTCCGGTGGCCGCCCGATCCCGGTCGGGTGGACGAGGAAGCAGTCACGGCAGATTACCCGAGCGGCCAAAGGGAGCTGACTGTAAATCAGCTGGCATTGCCTACGGGGGTTCGAATCCCTCATCTGCCACGGCGGAGGATCCTTGTGATCCGAAGCACCGGGACCGGCTCCCGAATTGCCTTCGGGCGAGGAGGCGGGTAAGGTTCACCGGGTTGCCCTGATAGCTCAGTCGGCAGAGCATCTCCATGGTAAGGAGAAGGTCAAGGGTTCGATTCCCTTTCAGGGCTCTGATGGATGCGGCGGCCCGGTCTCATTCGAGATCGGGCCGTTTCATCGGTCAGGCCGGGGTAGCTCAGACGGTCAGAGCGCACGACTCATAATCGTGAGGTCGCGGGTTCGATCCCCGCCCTCGGTACCACGCCGGTCATCACCGGAGTGCAGAATCCACATTCCCCGAGCACGGGGACCCACGAGGTGCGCCGCCGGGCGCGCCACCCGGAGAAAGAGGCGAACCGTGGCGAGCAAGACCTCTGACGTGCGTCCCAAGATCACCATGGCGTGTGTCGACTGCAAGGCGCGTAACTACATCACGAAGAAGAACCGTCGCAACACCCCGGATCGGCTCGAGCTCTCGAAGTTCTGCCCGACCTGCGGCAAGCAGACGGCGCATCGCGAGACCCGCTGAGCGGGCCACCGCACCTCCACGACAGGCCATCCGGGATCTCCCGGATGGCCTGTCGTGCGTCGCGCTGTAGTGGCCGGAGGGCGTCCCGAGGCACGTCACGCCCTGCTCGCGGACCTGAGATGATTCTCGGGTCCGCATCCGTCGGCCGCGCGCCGACCCGACCCCGGGAGACGACATGACCACCACCCCCGATCCCTCCTTCGCGGGGCGCAGCTACCCGGCCGGCCCGGTCCACACCGTCTCGGCCGCGAAGATCGCCGAGTTCGCCCGCGCCACGGGCGCCGCCTCCGCGCTGCACACCGATCCCGAGGCGGCCCGGGCCGCCGGCTGCGCCGACGTCGTCGCTCCACCCACCTTCCTGGTCTCCCTCGCCCAGGCCACCGAGGCGCAGTACATCGAGGATCCCGCCGCCGGCATCGACTTCACCCGCGTGGTCCACGGCGAGGAGGCCTTCACCCTGCATCGGCCGGTAGTGGCGGGGGACCGCCTGGTGCCCACCCTCACCGTCGAGAGGGTTCGCTCCGCCGGCGGCCACACGATGGTGACCACGCGGGTGGACCTCGCCGACGAGGCCGGCGCCGAGGTCGCCAGCGTGCGCAGCATGCTCGTCGTCCGCGGCGACTGACCGCGCCACCGCCCCTCGTCCGTCCTCGCCCCCAGGAGCAGCCATGACCTCCGCCCCCTCCGCCCCGCTGACCCTCTCCGACCTGACCGTCGGCCAGGAGCTGTCGCGCACCCGCCACGAGCTCAGCCGCGACACCCTGGTCCGCTACGCCGGCGCCTCCGGCGACTTCAACCCGATCCACTACAACGACGCGGTCGCGACCGAGGCCGGACTGCCCGGCGTTATCGCCCACGGCATGCTCACCATGGGCACCGCCGTCAGCGGCCTGCTCGACGCCCTGGGCGACCCCACCGCGGTCCGGGCGTACTCCTCGCGCTTCACGAACCCGATCGAGGTCCCCGCCCATGGCGCGACGACCCTCGAGGTGGTCGCCGTCGTCGGTGCGATCGACCTCGAGGCAGGCACCGCACGTATCGATCTCGGCGCACAGGTCGAGGGGACCGCGGTGCTGGGCCGTGCGCGGGCCACCGTCGCCCTGCCGCCCGGTCCCGCCGCCGCGGCCACCGGCGACGGCTCCGCGGCATGAGGCTCGCGGACCTGACCACCCTGCGGATCGGCGGCGAGATCCGGACCCTCGTCGAGGCCCGCACCGCCGAGGAGGTCATCGCGGCCGTGCGCGCCGCGGACGAGGCCGGCGAGCAGCTGCTGGTGCTCGGGGGCGGGTCCAATCTGGTCGCCTCCGATGCACCCTTCGAGGGCACGGTGGTGCTGCTGCGGGATCCGGAGGATCCTCCGCTGCTCGACGCCAGCTGCGAGATCAGCCCGTCGGGCGAGCCCGACGGCGTCCCCGCGGATCCCTCGGAGCTCACCCCCTTGGATCCGACCTGCGGCGGAGCCGTCGTGGAGTACTTCGCAGGCGTGCAGTGGGACCGCGCGGTGCGCTATGCGATCGCCCGCGAGATGGTGGGCCTCGAAGCACTGTCGGGCATCCCCGGGACCGTCGGCGCCACCCCGATCCAGAACGTCGGCGCCTACGGGCAGGAGGTCTCCTCGACCATCGCCCGTGTGCGCACCTGGGACCGCCTCGCGGGGGCGGTGCGGACCTTCGCGGGCGCCGACTGCGGCTTCGCGTATCGCGACAGCCTCTTCAAGCGCACCCGTCACGACGGCCCGGTCGCCTCGGCCACCGGCCGGTACGTCGTGCTCTCGGTCACCTTCCAGCACACCCTGGGCAGCCTCTCGGCCCCGATCCGGTACGCGCAGCTCGCCGAGGCGCTCGGGGTCACGGTGGGGCAGCGCGCGCCGATGAGCGAGGTCCGCGAGGCGGTGCTCGCCATCCGTGCCGCCAAGGGCATGGTGCTCGATGCCGCCGATCACGACACCTGGAGCGCGGGGTCCTTCTTCACCAACCCCGTCCTCGATGCCCGCGACGCGGCGCAGCTGCCCGCCCAGGCGCCCCGCTACGACGTCGGCGCAGGCCGGGTCAAGACCAGCGCCGCCTGGCTGATCAGCCACTCGGGGATCGAGCGCGGCCACGCGGTGGGGGAGCGGGCCGCCGTCTCCACCAAGCACTCGCTGGCACTGACCAACCGCGGCGGAGCGAGCAGCGACGATCTGCTCGCCCTCGCCCGCGACGTGCAGGCGAGGGTCCGGGACACCTTCGGGATCCACCTGGTCCCCGAGCCCGTCCGCCTCGGGCTCGACCTCTGACCACTGCGGCGACCGCCCCCGCGCCCGTCCCGCCCCCAGGGACGCCGGGCCCGCACCGGGCCGCTCCGCCTAGGATGGAGGCACGGCGTCCCACGCCGCCCCGCCCGTCCCCGCAGGAGGCCTCATGAACGTGCTCGACCAGTCCCTCGCCGCCCTCGACCCGGACATCGCCGACGTCCTCGACCGCGAGCTGGGTCGCCAGCAGCGCACCCTCGAGATGATCGCCAGCGAGAACTTCGTGCCGCGGGCCGTCCTGCAGGCGCAGGGCTCGGTGCTCACCAACAAGTACGCCGAGGGCTACCCGGGGCGCCGCTACTACGGCGGCTGCGAGGAGGTCGACGTCGCCGAGCAGATCGCGATCGATCGGGCCAAGGCCCTCTTCGGTGCCGAGCACGCCAACGTCCAGCCCCACTCCGGTGCCACCGCGAACGCCGCCGTGATGCACGCGCTGGCGCGTCCGGGCGACAAGCTGATGGGCCTCTCCCTCGCCCACGGCGGCCACCTCACCCACGGCATGAAGATCAACTTCTCCGGCCGGCTCTACGACATCGTCGCCTACGAGACCGAGCCCGGCACGGGACTGATCGACATGGACAAGGTCCGCGAGCTCGCCGTGGCCGAGCAGCCCAAGGTGATCGTCGCCGGCTGGTCCGCCTACACCCGTCAGCTCGACTTCGCGGCCTTCCGCGCGATCGCCGACGAGGTGGGCGCGGCGCTCTGGGTCGACATGGCGCACTTCGCGGGCCTGGTCGCCGCCGGCCTGCACCCCAGCCCCGTGCCCTACGCGGACGTGGTCTCCACCACCATCCACAAGACCCTCGGCGGCCCCCGCTCCGGCATGATCCTGTGCACCGAGAAGTGGGCGAAGAAGATCGACTCCGCCGTCTTCCCCGGCCAGCAGGGCGGTCCCCTCATGCACGTCATCGCCGCCAAGGCGGTCGCGCTGAAGGTCGCCGCCTCGGAGGACTTCGCGGATCGTCAGCGTCGCACTCTCGAGGGGGCGACGCTCCTCGCCGAGCGGCTGCAGCAGGAGGACGCGAAGGCCGCGGGCGTGAAGGTGATCTCCGGCGGCACCGATGTGCACCTGGTGCTGGTGGACCTGGTGGACAGCGAGCTCGACGGCCAGCAGGCCGAGGACCGCCTGCACGAGGTCGGCATCACCGTGAACCGCAACGCCGTGCCCAACGACCCGCGGCCCCCGCGCGTCACCTCGGGCCTGCGCATCGGCACCCCGGCGCTGGCCACCCGCGGCTTCGGTGCCGCGGAGTTCGCCGAGGTCGCCGACGTGATCGCCCTCGCGCTCACCGACGGGGCCGACCTCGCCACGCTGCGCGAGCGCACCGCGGCTCTCGCCGATGCGAAGCCGCTGTACGCGGAGCTCCAGCAGTCCTGAATCCTCGGCGGGGCCCGGCACAGGCGTGCCGGGCCCTGCCCCGTCCTCCCTGAGCCGGTGGACCGACCGACGGCCGGGACTCCCCATCGCACACCACGTCCGAGACGCAGAACCCACGAAAAGGGGCAGCATGACCGCTCAGATCCTCGACGGCAGGGCCACCTCGAAGGCCATCACCCAGGAGCTCGCCGAACGCGTCGCCGCGCTCGCGGAGCGGGGCATCACCCCCGGGATCGCGACCGTGCTGGTCGGCGACGATCCCGGCTCGCGCCTCTACGTGGGCATGAAGCACCGGCGCTCCGAGTCGATCGGGATGAACTCGATCCAGATCGAGCTGCCCGGCGACTCGACCCAGTCCGACGTCGAGGAGGTCATCGACCGACTGAACGCGGACGAGACCTGCCACGGGTACATCGTCCAGCTGCCGCTGCCGGCGCATCTGGACACGGACGCGATCCTCGAGCGCATCGATCCGGCCAAGGACGCCGACGGCCTCCACCCGACGAACCTGGGCCGTCTGGTGCTCAACGTGAACGCCCCGATCACCACGCCGCTGCCGTGCACCCCGCGCGCCGCGATCGAGCTGCTGCTGCGCCACGACATCGATCTCCAGGGCAAGCATGTCGTCGTCGTGGGACGCGGCGTGACCATCGGCCGGTCGATCGGCCTGCTGCTGACCCGCCGTGCGGTCAACGCGACCGTCACTCTCACCCATACCGGCACGAAGAACCTCTCGGACCACCTGCGCCGGGCCGACGTCATCATCGCCGCGGCGGGGGTGAAGCACCTGGTCCGTCCCGAGGACGTGAAGCCCGGTGCCGCCGTGCTCGACGTGGGCGTGACCCGCGGCGAGAAGATCCCCGAGACGGGGAAGTACCGGGTCCACGGCGACGTCGATCCTGCCGTCGAGGACGTCGCAGGTCACCTCTCGCCGAATCCGGGCGGGGTGGGGCCGATGACGGTCGCTCTGCTCATGACCAACGTCGTCGAGGCGGCCGAGCGCGCCGCCGGCATCGAGGAGACCTCATGACCCTCACCATCGCGACCGTCAACGTCAACGGGCTGCGGGCCGCGGCCCGCAAGGGCATGCCCGCGTGGCTCGCCGAGACCGGGGCCGACGTCCTCACCCTGCAGGAGGTGCGCGCGCCGGACGATCTCCTGGCCGGCCTCGTGGGTGAGGACTGGCGGATCGTCGGCGAGGCCTCGCAGCTCAAGGGCCGCGCAGGCGTCGCGATCGCCGTGCGCACGGGCCGCGAGGACGTGGATCTGGAGGCGGCCCGTCGCGGCCTGCCGGGGATCGAGGGGGACTCCCACACCGGGCGCTGGCTCGAGGCGGATCTCGAGGACCCCTTCGGCGACGGCCGTCGCCTCACGGCGATCTCCTGCTACATGCACTCCGGGAACACCGAGAAGCCCCAGACGATGGTGGACAAGTACGCCTTCCTCGACGCGATGATGCTGCGTCTGGAGCAGCTGCGGTCCGCCGGCGGCCACGTGGTCCTCACCGGGGACATCAACATCGCCCATACCGAGTGGGACATCAAGAACTGGAAGGGGAACCGGAAGTCCGCCGGCTTCCTGCCCGAGGAGCGCGCCTACCTCGACCGCCTCACCACCGAGGCGGGCTTCGTGGACGTGCATCGCGCCGTCCACGGCGACGGCCCCGGCCCGTACACCTGGTGGTCGCAGCGCGGCAAGGCCTTCGACAACGACTCCGGCTGGCGGATCGACTACCAGCTCGCGACGGAGGACCTCGCCGCCCGCGCCGCGAGTGCGCAGGTGGACCGGGCGCCGAGCTACGACACCCGCTGGTCCGATCACGCCCCGCTGGTGGTCGGCTACTCCTGAGCGCGCTCCGGGCAGCGGCGGCGGGGAGCGCCGCGGCCGGAGGGGAGCGGCCGGACGGTTCCCGTCGGCCGCTCCCTGCTCTACGGTGGGGCGCAGACCGTCCCGGCCCGACGGGACGGAGGACCCAGGAGGAGCCATGATGGCCGACCGCCGCGTGCTGACCCTGCCCGACGCCGAGATCGTCCACCATCTCCACGGCCCCGTGCCGTCGGCGGACGGCGACCCCGTCCTGCTCATGATCGGCCAGCCGATGACCTCCGAGGGGTTCTCCGAGCTCGCGGACGCGATGCCGGGGCGCTCGGTGGTCACCTACGACCCTCGGGGCCTGGGGGAGAGCACCCGCAGCGACGGGAGCGACGTCAACGACCCCCGGATCCAGGCGGAGGACCTCCACGCGCTGATCGGAGAGCTCGGGGGCCCGGTCGACGTGTTCGGCAGCAGCGGCGGCGCGGTCGCCGGCCTCGCCCTCGTCGCGGCCCACCCGGAGGACGTGCGCGTGCTCGTGGCGCATGAACCGCCGGTGCTCGGCGTCCTCCCGGACGCCGAGGCGGCCGAGCAGGCGAACGCCGCCGTCGGCCGCGCCTACCAGGAGCAGGGCTGGGGTGCCGGCATGGCGGCGTTCCTCGGCATGGCGATGTGGCAGGGAGAGTTCACCGAGGAGTACGCCGCCCGGCCCCTCCCGGATCCGGCCGCGTTCGGGCTGCCCGTCGAGGACGACGGCTCGCGAGACGATCCGCTGCTCTCCGGGACGAGCGCACCGGTCACCGGGTTCAGGCCGGACCTCGACACGCTCCGTGCCTCCACGTCCACGATCGTGATCGCCGTCGGCGAGCAGACCGGACAGGCGCTCACCGCGCGCACCGCACGCGCGCTGGCCGCGCTGCTCGGCCAGGAGGCCGTGGTCTTCCCCGGAGACCACGGGGGGTTCACGCGGCAGAGCCCGGATGGTCCCGGGGACCCGGTGGCCTTCGCCGACCGGCTGCGCGAGGTGATCGCGGACGCCGTCGCCTGAGCGCCCAGCGGCGGGCCCTGCGACGACGACGGGCCCCTCCGCCGTGCGGAGAGGCCCGTCCTCGCCCGTGAGGGCCGTTCCTGCGGGGTGCTCAGACCCGGCCGGTGATCACGGCCTGCTTGACCTCCGCGATGGCCTTGGTCACCTGGATCCCGCGGGGGCAGGCCTCGGTGCAGTTGAAGGTGGTGCGGCAGCGCCACACGCCCTCCTTGGAGTTGAGGATCTCCAGGCGCTGCTCGCCCGCGTCATCGCGCGAGTCGAAGATGAAGCGGTGCGCGTTGACGATCGCGGCGGGCCCGAAGTACTGCCCGTCGGTCCAGAACACCGGGCACGAGGAGGTGCACGCGGCGCACAGGATGCACTTGGTGGTGTCGTCGAAGCGCTCGCGCTCCTCGGCGGACTGCAGACGCTCGCGGCTGGGCTCCTGGCCGCCCGCGACCAGGAACGGCATGACCTCGCGGTAGGAGTCGAAGAACGGCTCCATGTCCACGATGAGGTCCTTCTCCACCGGGAGCCCCTTGATGGGCTCGACGGTGATCGGCTTGGAGATGTCCAGGTCCTTCAGCAGCGTCTTGCAGGCCAGACGGTTGCGGCCGTTGATCCGCATCGCGTCGGAGCCGCACACGCCATGGGCACAGGAGCGGCGGAAGCTCAGCGAGCCGTCCAGGTGCCACTTGATCTCGTGCAGCGCATCCAGCACGCGGTCGGTGCCGTGCATCGTGACGGTGAAGTCCTGCCAGTGGGCGCCCTGGGTGGTGTCGGGATCGAAGCGCGCGATCCGCATGGTCACCTGGAACGAGGGGATCTCACCCGCACCGGCGTCGGCCTGGGGCTTCTCGGCAACAGCAGTCATCAGAAGGTGCGCTCCTTGGGCTCGTAGCGGGTGATCACGACGGGCTTGGTGCCCAGACGGATGTCGGTGCCCTCCTCGCCCTCCTCACCGGGAAGGGTGCGGTAGGCCATCGTGTGCGCGAGGTAGTTGACGTCGTCGCGGCTCTCGTAGTCCTCGCGGAAGTGGCCGCCGCGGGACTCCTTGCGGTGCAGGCTGCCCAGCGCCACGATCTCGGCCAGGTCCAGCAGGAAGCCCAGCTCCACGGCCTCCATGAGGTCGAGGTTGTAGCGGCGGCCCTTGTCCTGGATGGCGACCGTCTCGTAGCGCTTCTTGAGCTCCGCGATGCCCGCCAGCGCCGTCCGGCAGGTCTCGTCGGTGCGGAACACCTGGACGTTGGCGTCCATGAGCTCCTGGAGATCGGAGCGGATGTCGGCGATGCGGTCCTCCGTCGCCGGGCGGTCGCGCAGGCGCTGGAGCAGCTCCACGGTGGGCTGCTCGAGGCCCTCGGGCAGCTCGGCCAGCTCCACCGTCGCGGCGTGCTCGGCGGCGGCGATGCCGGCACGCTTGCCGAAGACATTGATGTCCAGCAGCGAGTTGGTGCCCAGGCGGTTGCCTCCGTGGACCGACACGCACGCCGTCTCGCCCGCGGCGTAGAGACCGGGGATGACGTCGGTGGCATTGGCGAGCACCTCGCCGCGGATGTTCGTCGGGATCCCGCCCATCGCGTAGTGCGCGGTGGGGAAGACGGGCACCGGCTCGGTGTACGGCTCGACGCCCAGGTAGGTGCGGGCGAACTCCGTGATGTCCGGGAGCTTGGCGTCGATGTGCGCCGGCTCCAGGTGCGTGAGGTCCAGCAGGACGTAGTCCTTCTTGGGGCCGACGCCCCGCCCCTCCCGCACCTCGTTGGCCATGGCACGGGCCACCACGTCGCGGGGGGCGAGATCCTTCAGAGTGGGGGCGTAGCGCTCCATGAAGCGCTCCATGTTCGCGTTGCGCAGGATCCCGCCCTCGCCGCGGGCGGCCTCGGAGAGCAGGATGCCCAGGCCCGCGAGGCCCGTGGGATGGAACTGGAAGAACTCCATGTCCTCCAGCGGGATGCCGCGGCGGAAGGCCATCGCGGGGCCGTCGCCGGTGAGGGTGTGGGCGTTCGAGGTGGTCTTGAAGATCTTGCCGAAGCCGCCCGAGGCGAAGACGACGGACTTCGCGCGGAAGATGTGGATCTCGCCGGTGGCCAGCTCGTAGGTCACCACGCCGGAGGCGCGCACGCCCTCGTCGCTGCGGGGATCACCGGTCATGAGCACGTCGAGCACGTAGTACTCGTTGAAGAAGTCCACCTCCTGCTTCACGCAGTTCTGGTAGAGCGTCTGGAGGATCATGTGGCCGGTGCGGTCCGCGGCGTAGCAGGCGCGGCGCACGGGCGCCTCGCCGTGCTCCCGGGTGTGGCCGCCGAAGCGACGCTGGTCGATCCGGCCCTCGGGGGTGCGGTTGAAGGGCAGGCCCATCCGCTCCAGGTCGAGCACCGCGTCGATGGCCTCCTTGGCCATGACCTCGGCGGCGTCCTGGTCCACGAGGTAGTCGCCGCCCTTGACGGTGTCGTAGGTGTGCCACTCCCAGTTGTCCTCCTCGACGTTGGCGAGGGCCGCGCACATGCCGCCCTGCGCCGCGCCGGTGTGGGAGCGGGTGGGGTAGAGCTTCGTGACGACGGCGGTGCGGGCGCGCTGGGAGGACTCCAGGGCGGCGCGCATCCCTGCGCCGCCGGCGCCGACGATCACCACGTCGTAGTTATGGGTCTGCATGTCGGGTGACTGCTCCGTTTCGGGTCGACCGGGAAGTGGGGTGGCGGCCGGTCCGTGGGAGCGGCGGCCGCGGGGAGGTGGGGCCTCAGCCCTCGCAGAAGGAGGGCAGGAGGCTGGGCTCGGCGCCGACGGGGCAGGGATCGAAGGTGAAGATCACCAGGGTGCCCAGCACGATCGTCACCACGACCGCGACGTACAGCAGCCCCTTGAGCACGAGGCGCAGGCGGGGGCCGCGGGCGTAGTCGCTGATGATCGTGCGCACGCCGTTGCCGCCGTGGAGGAGGCCCAGCCAGAGCATCAGCAGGTCCCAGACCTGCCAGAACGGGGAGGCCCACTTGCCGCCGACGAAGGCGAAGTCGATGCCCTTGACCCCCTCGCCGAGCCAGAGGTTCACGAAGAGATGACCGAAGACGAGGATCACCAGCAGCACGCCCGAGGCGCGCATGAACATCCACGAGAGCATCTCGGTGTTCACGCCGCGCTGGCCGGTGCGGCGGTAGCGGGTGCTGGGGTCGGGAATGGCGGTCTGCGCGCTCATGATCAGCCTCCGAACATGTGCATGAGGTGGCGGGGGAGGAAGCCGGCCATGAGGACGACCCACGCGATGACGACGCCCCAGAACATGCCGCGCTGATGCGTGGTGCCCTTCGACCAGAAGTCCACCAGGATGATCCGCAGGCCGTTCAGGGCGTGGAACAGGATCGCGCCGACCAGGCCGACCTCGCCGAGGCCGAACACCACTGTCTTGTAGTGGCCGATCACCTCGTTGTAGGCCTCGGGGGAGACGCGGACGAGAGCGGTGTCCAGGACGTGCACCAGCAGGAACAGGAAGATGAGCATTCCTGAGATGCGGTGTGCGACCCAGGACCACATGCCCTCGCGTCCGCGATAGAGCGTCCCGGATTGGGCTGAAGCCACGGAGTTCCTCCAGAAGCGTCGGGATGGCGCCGGGGTCTGGGATGCGGGTGCCGCTCTGCGCCGCGCCGCCCTGGGTGCACTGCTTCGGACGGCCGTCGCGGGCGTGCCGCCCACCGGGCGACCGTTTCACGACACGGCGACATCATCATCGCCCCCGACAGGGGCGAGTTCAGCTTAGCACCAGGTGGCGCGCGGATTGCGCACGGGCGGGCGTGCTGCGGCGGGTGTCTCGGACGTCATCGCAGGGCGATCCGGACGCGGATACGCTGGACAGATGCCCGAGGCCCCCTTCGTCCCCGTGATCCCCGCCGGAGGTGCCGGCGCCCGACTGTGGCCGCTCTCACGGCGCGCCCGGCCCAAGTTCCTGCTCGACCTGACGGGCACGGGGCGGACCCTGCTGCAGCAGACGGTGGACCGTCTCCTCCCGCTCTCGGACCGCCCGCCGCTGGTGGTCACCGGTGCTGCGCACGCCGCTGCGGTCGCCGAGCAGCTCGGACAGCCGGCACCGGGCGGAGCGGGCGCGCCCACGGACGGGCCCGCCCGGGTGGTGGTGGAGCCGACCCCCCGCAACTCCATGCCGGCCATCGCCCTGGCCGCCGCGCTGGTGGAGCGCGAGGACCCGGAGGCCGTGATCGGCTCCTTCGCCGCCGATCACCTGATCGGCGACACCCGGGCCTTCGGCGAGGCGGTCGCGGCCGCCCGCGAGGCGGCGGAGCTGGACTACCTCGTGACCCTGGGCATCGCGCCCACTTCCCCGGCGACCGGCTTCGGCTACATCGAGCAGCACCGCCCCGGCGCGGGGGAGAGCCCGGGCCCCGGGGAGGATCCCGCGCTGCGGGCCGTCGGCGCCCATGGGGTGCGGCGCTTCGTGGAGAAGCCGGACCGGGAGCGCGCCGAGCAGTTCCTCGCCACCGGAGGCTTCCTGTGGAACGCCGGCATGTTCGTGGTCCGCGCCCGCGTGCTGCTCGACGAGCTCGCCGCGCAGATCCCGCCCTTGGCCGAGGGCGTCCGAGAGATCGCGGCCGCCCAGGGCACACCCGCCGCCGACGAGGTGCTCGCCGCGGTGTGGCCGCGCCTGACCGCCATCGCGATCGACCACGCCCTGGCCGAGCCGCTCGCCGAGCGGGGCCGGGTCGCGGTGGTGCCCGCCGCCTTCGACTGGGACGACGTCGGCGACTTCGCGGCCCTCGCCCGCCAGCTGCGCGAGCACGGCGCGCGCCGCGCGGGCGAGGGGGCCGACGGCGACGTCCGGGTGCTGGGCGGCGCCGAGGTCGATGCCATCTCCTCCCGGGCCACGGTGTACGGTGCCACCGATCGCCGCATCGCCCTGGTCGGGCTGGACGGCATCAGCATCGTCGACACCGAGGACGCGCTGCTGGTGCTCGACGACGAGTCGGCGCAGGACCTCTCCGCGCTCGTCGCCCGCTTCGACGCACAGGGCCTGGGCCACCTGCGCTGACGCGGTGCCGTGCGGCGGCCACGGCCGGTGGCCGCCACGAGGGGAACAGGAAGTGGACAGGTGGAGCAGACGCAGCAGGTCTTGCTGGGCACCCCGGAGCAGCGCTCGATGCTGGGGCCGGAGGGCCTGATCGCCCGGAGCGTGCGGGAGAGGTCCGAGGAGCTCAGCGCGGTGCGACGTCATCTCCACCGCCATCCCGAGCTCTCCCACGAGGAGCACGCCACCACCGAGTTCGTCCTCGAGCACCTCGCCGCGCTGGGTCTGTCCCCGCGGCGGCTGCGCTCCACCGGCGTGCTCTGCGACATCCCGGGCTCCGATCCGCGCCTGGCGCCGATCGCGCTGCGCGCGGACATGGACGCGCTCGGCATTCCCGAGCTCACCGCCGTCTCCTACCGCTCCGCCGTCGAGGGCGTCTCCCACGCCTGCGGGCACGACGTCCACATGAGCGCGGTGCTCGGCGCCGCCATGGCGCTGGTGCGGGTCGCGGACGCCGGGGCGCTGCGCCGGGGTGTGCGCCTGATCTTCCAGCCCTCGGAGGAGATGCACCCCTGCGGGGCGCTCGACCTCATCGCCCAGGGCGTCCTCGAGGGCGTCGACTCGATCCTCGCCCTGCACTGCGATCCGGGGGTCGACGTCGGCCACATCGGCCTCAAGACCGGGCCCATCACCTCGGCGACCGATCCGGTGCGGATCGAGGTGCGCGGGGCGGGCGGCCACACCTCACGGCCGCACCTCACCCAGGACCTGGTCTATGCACTGGGGTCGATCGCCACCCAGCTGCCGGCCGCGCTCACCCGGCGGATGGACCCGCGCTCCGGGGTGAACCTGACCTGGGGGAGCATCCACGCCGGCTCCGCCTTCAACGCGATCCCCTCCAGCGGCACCCTGGAGGGGACGCTCCGCTGCCTGGACCACGAGGCCTGGGACCGGGCCGAGGAGCTGCTGGAGTCCGTGCTCGCGGACCTCGTGCGCCCCTGGGGTGTCGAGGCGAGCGTCACCCACGAGCGGGGCGTGCCGCCGGTGGCCAACTCCGCCCGGAGCGTCGAGGTCCTCGGCGCGGCGGTCGGCGGCGTGCTGGGGCGCGAGAACCTCGATCCCACCGCGCAGTCCCTCGGCGGCGAGGACTTCGCCTGGTACCTCGAGAAGGTGCCCGGCGCGCTGGCGCGGCTGGGGACCCGTACCCCCGGCGGGCGCACCTACGACCTGCACATGGGCGACCTCATGATCGACGAGCGCGCGATCGGCATCGGCGCGTCCGTGCTCGCCGCCGCCTGCGTCCAGCGGGACCTGCTGCCCGCCTGAGCACGGAGCCCGCGGCATCCCGCTCGGCCGCGGATGCTCCTGCGACCGGCGCGCCTGTGGCAGGCTGAGGACGGCCCGCCCGCCGCGAGGACCCGAACGCCCCGAGCCGGGGCGAAGGAGGAGCACCCATGACCGGAGCCGAGACCGACCGCTTCGAGCAGCTGCTCGAGGTGGCCCGCGAGATCGCCCAGCGCGCCTACGCCCCCTACTCCCGCTACCGGGTGGGCGCCGCGGCCCTCGTCGACGACGGCCGCATCGTCGCCGGCTGCAACGTGGAGAACGCCGGGTACGGGGTCACCCTCTGCGCGGAGTGCGGACTGATCAGCGATCTCGTCGCGGGAGGCGGCGGCCGGCTGACCGCCTTCGTCTGCGTCGACGGCGCGGGCGCGGTGATCATGCCCTGCGGTCGCTGCCGCCAGCTGCTGTCCGAGCACGCGGATCCCGCCCTGCGGATCCTCACCCCCCGCGGCATCCTCGGGATGGACGCCGTGCTGCCCCAGGCCTTCGGACCCCACGACCTCGAGGAGACGAGCACATCATGACCACTCCCGCCCCCACCGTCGAGCCGCACGACGCCGTCGACATCCTCCGCGCCAAGCGCGACGGCCGCGCCCTGGACGACGGCCAGATCGACTGGGTGATCGATGCCTACACCCGCGGCGTCGTCGCCGAGGAGCAGATGGCCGCTCTGGCCATGGCGATCTTCCTGCGCGGCATGGAACGGCGCGAGATCGCCCGCTGGACCGCCGCCATGATCGCCAGCGGCGAGCGGATGGACTTCAGCGCCCTGTCGAAGCCCACCACGGACAAGCACTCCACCGGCGGCGTGGGGGACAAGATCACCCTGCCGCTGGCACCGCTGGTGGCCTCCTTCGGCGTCGCGGTGCCGCAGCTCTCCGGCCGCGGGCTGGGCCACACCGGCGGCACCCTCGACAAGCTCGAGGCGATCCCCGGCTGGCGCGCCGATCTCACCACCGAGCAGATGATGGCGCAGCTCGAGAGCGCAGGCGCGGTCATCTGCGCGGCCGGCGCCGGCCTCGCCCCGGCGGACAAGAAGCTCTACGCGCTGCGCGACGTGACCGGCACCGTGGAGTCCATCCCCCTCATCGCCTCCTCGATCATGTCCAAGAAGATCGCCGAGGGCACCGCCGCGCTGACCCTCGACGTCAAGACCGGCGCGGGCGCCTTCATGACGGACGAGGCCGAGGCGCGCGAGCTCGCCCGCACCATGGTCGAGCTCGGCACCGACGCCGGGGTGCGCACCGTCGCGCTGCTGACGGACATGTCCGCGCCCCTGGGACGCACCGCCGGCAACGCCCTCGAGGTGCGCGAGTCGCTCGAGATCCTCGACGGGGGCGGTCCCGACGACGTCCGCGAGCTGACCTGCGCGCTGGCGACCGAGATGCTCGAGGCCGCCGGGGTGCGCGATGCGGACGTGGAGGCCGCGCTCGCCGACGGCCGGGCCATGGACTCCTGGCGGGCGATGATCACGGCGCAGGGCGGCGACGTCGACGCGCCGCTGCCCCGTGCGCGGCACGTCGAGGAGCTGCGGGCCGAGGAGGACGGCATCGTCTCCGGGCTGGATGCGATGGGCGTGGGCGTCGCGGCCTGGCGTCTGGGCGCCGGCCGCTCCCGGCCCGGCGAGTCGGTGCAGGCGGCGGCCGGGGTGGAGATCCTCCGCCACCACGGCGAGGAGGTGCGGTCCGGGGACGTGCTGGCACGGCTGCACACCGACACCCCGGAGCGGGTGGAGCGCGCGGTGCAGGCGATCGAGGGGGCGTGGACGCTCTCCGCCCCCGGGACTCCGGTGCCGCCCCGTCGGATCCTCCGCGACCGGATCGCCTGAGCGGGCCCCGGGCTCGGGACGGACGGCCGATGTCGATCTCGTCTCCGAGCCCGCAGGCGGAGTGGAAACCCCTGCGCGTCGATCGCACAGTGGGGGCATGCGCATCGCCCGTGGTCTGCCCCTGCTCGCCCTGTCCGTGCTGCTCCTCGGCGGCTGCGCGGACGACCCCGCCGGCACCGAGTCGCCCCGCCCGGGCGTGACGGCGGGGTCCTCGGACGGCGGCGGTGCCTCGGACGGCGGCGGCTCCGACGGCGAGTCCGATGCCGACCGGGCCGCGGATGCCGACGGGGTCGCGGGCCCCGCGGCCGCGTCCCTGACCCTGACCACCTCCGAGGGCACGACGACCCTCGCGCTGACCGAGGTGCGCTGCTCGGGCGCGCCGGGGGAGATCCGGCACCTGATCGGCACCTCCGATGACCAGCCGCCCCTGGTGGAGCTGACCCCGGGAGAGTTCGTCATGGTGAAGCTCGGCCAGGAGCGCCCGTACAGGGCCACCGATCCGGGCGGCGTGGCCCTCGGGCAGGACGGCGTCACCTTCGCGGGGACCACGGTGGGCGGGGCCACCCTGGACGGCACCGTGACCTGCACCCGCTGGAACGACTGAGCCTCGTTCCGCGACGCGGCGCCGCGACGGGGCGGGGGCTCAGCCCCCGTCCGTCACCGTGAGCCGCTCCCGCAGCGCGGGCAGGATGTGCTCGGTCATGAGGGGCGCCAGGCGGGCGCCGACGCCCGGGTCGGCGACCGGCACCCAGCGGTGGTCGGCCAGCTCGGCCCGGACCGCGAGCGGCTCCGGGAGCACGGCCCGCGTGGTCCAGACCGTGGAGCGCACCCGGGTGTCGGGCTCGTTCGCGGCGACGGCCTCGTAGTCGCCCAGCGGCGCGAGGTCCGAGGGCGCCAGGCGCACCCCGATCTCCTCCTCGCACTCCCGCACCGCCGCGTCGAGCGCGGACTCCCCGGGCTCGAGCTTCCCGCCGACCTGCATGTAGGAGCCGGTGCCGCGCTTGCGCACCGCGAGCACCTCGGCCCCGGCGGCCCCGTCGCGCAGGAAGCACACCGCGGTGATCGAGAGGATCCGCTGCCGGTGGTCGGCGCCGTGAAGATGCCGCTCGGCCTCGGCGCAGGCGGTGAGGACGTGGATCCAGCGGGCCGCCTCGTGCAGCCGCATCGGGCGCATGCCCGCCCCGATCCACGCGGAGACGTCGCCGCGCTGCGTGCGTGCCAGCGACCAGCCGCGCCGCAGGAGGGTCAGGGGCGCCTTGCGGTGCTCGCGCAGGTCCCGGGCCCCGCGCAGCGCGAAGACGACCGGTGCGGGGCGATCCAGCACCAGGGCGTCGGCGAGCAGGCCGGCCGCTCGCAGGGGTGCGATGAGCTCCGCGGCGAAGATGCCCTCGGCGATCAGCAGCGGCGCGGTCCCGGCCTCGAGCCGGGCGGTGCCCACCCGGCGCGAGTCCGGGATCGAGTAGGAGGGGATCTCCGCGGCGCCGTCATGGGCGAGGGCCGTGAGCGCCTCGAGCGCCGCGCCCGCGTTCCAGGAGGCCGGATCGTCCCAGTCCACGATGCCGAAGCGGCGCGGGAGCCCCGGCTCGTCATGATCACGGTAGAACTCGTCGAGCGGGAGGACCGGGAGGTCGGAGCGCCGCGACAGCTCGCCCTTGCCGCTGCCCGAGGGGCCGGCGAGCAGGATGATCCGACGGGGCGGGCGGGGGCGGGGTCCGGTGGCGGTCACGAGCGAGAAGTCTAAGCCCCGGGGCGGTCCGTCGGCGGCGAGGGCGTGGTGAGGTGATGCGAGGCGCCGCGGAGTCTGCCAGGATCGGTGCATGACCCGCCTGGACAACGCCGCGCTCGCCGGCCTCATCGACCACACCCTGCTCAAGCCCGAGGCCACCGCGGCCGACGTCACCGCCCTCCTGCGCGAGGCGGAGGCGCTGGGCACCTACTCCGTCTGCGTCTCTCCCTCGATGCTCCCCGTGACGACCACCGTGAAGGTCGCGACGGTGTGCGGCTTCCCCTCGGGACAGCACGCCCCCGCGGTCAAGGCCGCCGAGGCCGCCGACTCCGCGGCCAAGGGCGCCGACGAGATCGACATGGTCCTGAACGTCGGTCTGCTGCGCGCCGGGGACCACGCCGCGGTGGAGGAGGAGATCCGGGCGGTGCGCACGGCGGCGCCGGCTCCGGTGCTGCTCAAGGTGATCATCGAGTCCGCCGCGCTGACCGACGAGCAGATCGTCGCGGCCTGCGGGGCGGCCGAGCGCGCGGGCGCCGACTTCGTGAAGACCTCCACCGGCTTCCATCCGGCGGGCGGTGCGAGCGAGCACGCCGTGCGCCTCATGCGCCGGACGGTCGGCGACCGGCTGGGGGTCAAGGCCTCCGGCGGGATCCGCACCCGGGAGGCGGCCGAGGCCATGGTCGCCGCGGGCGCCGACCGCCTGGGGGTCTCCTCCTCCCGCGCGATCCTCGAGGGCGGCACGGGCTCGGGGTACTGACCCGGCACGGCGCCCGCCGGACCACCGGCGCGGGCGGCGGAGGCCGTTCTCAGGCAGGCAGCAGCAGCGCCCGGAGCTCGTCCTGCAGCGCCTCCAGACGCGCCGCGGCGCGGCGGCGCATCGCCCCGATCTCCTCCGCGCCGGCCCGCTCGGGCACGGGGGAGACGACCTCGAGGTAGCACTTGAGCTTGGGCTCGGTGCCCGAGGGGCGCACCACCACGCGGGTGTCGTCCGCGCTGCGCAGCAGCAGGCCGTCCGTCGGCGGCAGGCCCGTCGTCCCCACGGAGCCCTGGGCGAGGTCCTGGACCGCGAGGATCTCCGAGCCCACCAGCTCCGCCGGCGGGGCGGTGCGCAGCCGCTCCATCATCGCCGGGAGGCGGGAGAGGTCCTCGACCCGCAGGGAGAGCTGCGCGGTGGAGAACAGCCCGTGGGCGCGTGCGAGCTCGTCCAGGCGGTCCACCAGCGTGGTGCCGGCGGCCCGGGCGCGTGCCGCCATCTCCGCGACCATGAGCGCCGCGGAGAGCCCGTCCTTGTCCCGCACCACCTCCGGCAGCACGCAGTAGCCGATGGCCTCCTCGTAGCCGAAGCCGAGGCCCGGGGCGCGGGCGATCCACTTGAAGCCGGTCAGGGTCGCGGCCGCCTCCGCCCCGGCCGCGCGGGCGATCCGGTCCAGCCAGCGGCTGGAGACGATCGAGCGCGCCATCGTGCCCCGGCGGTCGTGCCGGCGCAGCAGGTGGTCGCCCAGCAGCACACCCAGCTCGTCGCCGGTGAGCATCCTCCAAGCGCCGAGGTGGGGGTCGACCACCGCCGCGGCGCAGCGGTCGGCATCGGGATCGTTGGCGATCACCACATCGGCCTCGACGGAGCGGGCCAGCTCGAGGGCGAGGTCGATCGCGCCGGGCTCCTCCGGGTTCGGGAAGGCGACGGTGGGGAAGTCGGGATCGGGATCGGCCTGCTTGGCGACCGGATGGACGTCGACGAAGCCGCTGCGGTGCAGGGCGGCGAGCGCCGGCTCGGTGCCCACGCCGTGCAGCGCGGTGTGCACGATCCGCACCTCCCGCGGCCCGTCGGGATCCGGCAGGGCGCAGATCGCCGCGAGGTACTCCTCGCGCAGCTCCTCGCCCAGCGTCCCGATCCGGTCCGTCGACGGCGCGGCGACGGGGATGCCGGCCACGGGGCCGACGGCGGCGATGCGGGCGGCGATCTGCGCGTCCGAGGGCGGCACGATCTGCACGCCCCGGCCGTCCGCCGGGACGGCCCGGCCCCCGAGGTAGACCTTGTACCCGTTGTCGGCCGGCGGATTGTGGGAGGCGGTGACGACGATGCCGGCGTCGGCCTCCAGGTGCCGCACGGCGAAGGCGATCAGCGGGGTGGGTCCGCTGCGCTCCAGCAGACGCACCCGGCAGCCCGCCGCGGCGAGGATCCCCGCC
This sequence comes from Brachybacterium sp. YJGR34, assembly GCF_003347015.1. Taxonomy (GTDB): domain Bacteria; phylum Actinomycetota; class Actinomycetes; order Actinomycetales; family Dermabacteraceae; genus Brachybacterium. Next base: position 74,775 of record NZ_PNFB01000015.1, on the reverse strand, counting down.
GAGCGCCGGGCGAAGTCCTCGGAGCGATGGCGGGCGTCGTACCCGATGACCACCAGCGGCTCCGCGAGGTCGAGGTCGTGGCGGAGGTGATCGGCCAGGCCCCGCGCCGCCCGCGAGACCACGGCGAGGTTCATCCGGTGCGGGCCGGGCCCCATGCGTCCGCGCAGACCGGCGGTGCCGAACTCGAGGTCCGCGCTGAAGGCGTCGGCGATCTCCGCCGCGGCCTCCTCCTCGCCCGCCTCGGCGTGCTCCAGCAGCTGCTCCAGGGCGGCGCGGGTGCCGGGGTCCGGATCGTCGGCGATCCAGTCCCGGGCCCGTCCGCGCAGCGCCTCCGTCAGGGTCATGCCGGCTCCTCGGTGATGCGGCGGACGGTCTGGGCGAGCAGCCGGGAGATCCGCGGGCCGGCCTCGCGGCCCGCCGCCAGCACCTCCTCGTGGCTCAGGGCCTCGCCGCTGATCCCGGCGGCGAGGTTGGTGACCAGGGAGATGCCCAGCAGGTCCATCCCCGCCTCGCGCGCGGCGATCGCCTCCAGCGCCGTGGACATCCCCACCAGGTGCGCACCCAGGATCCGCGCCATCTGCACCTCGGCCGGGGTCTCGTAGGAGGGGCCCGCGAACTGCATGTAGACCCCCTCGTCCAGGCCCGGATCGATCTCGCGGGCGATCTGGCGCAGCGCGGGGGTGTACAGATCGGTCATGTCCACGAAGTTCGCGCCGGTCAGAGGGGTGGCACCGGTGTGGTTGATCTGGTCCGAGATCAGGATCGGGGTGCCGGGGGACCACGAGGGATCGATGCCGCCGCAGCCGTTGGTGAGCACCATCGTGCGGGCCCCGGTCGCGGCCGCGGTGCGGACGCCGTGGACGACGGCGTCCACGCCCGCGCCCTCGTAGAAGTGGGTGCGGGCGCCGAGCACGAGCGCATGGGCGCCGCTGCCTGCGACGCGGACCGAGCGCAGGGTGCCCACGTGGCCGGCCACGGCCGGCGGCCGGAAGCCGGGGACGGTGGTGGCATCGGCCTGCCAGACGGTCTCGCCGAGCAGATCGGCGGCGCCGGACCACCCCGACCCGAGCACGAGGGCCAGGTCATGGGAGGGGATGCCGCTGGCCTCGGCGATCGCGGCGGCGGCGTCGCGGGCGAGCTGGTACGGATCGGCGGGCACTGCAGTGGAGGAGGTCATGAGGGCAAGGTAGCGCAGGCACCTGTCCCTCCGGGAGCCGAGCGGACCCCCGATCCCGGACGTGTGCGCCACAATGAGGGGGTGAGCGATCCCACCACCGCCCTGCCCCCGGATCCGTACCGGCTCCCGAGCGCGAGCGCACGGGTGGTGATCCTCGGCGGCGGGCCGGGCGGCTACGAGGCCGCGCTCACCGCCGCCCGCCACGGCGTGGAGACCGTGCTCATCGAGGAACGGGGGATCGGCGGCGCCGCCGTGCTCACCGACGTGGTGCCCTCCAAGACCCTCATCGCCACCGCCGAGGTGCTCGACTTGGTGGCCGGCTCCCAACGTCTGGGCCTGCGCGATGCGGACACCGGCGCGGCACCGACGGCGGAGACCCTCGACGTCGACCTCGCCGCCGTCAACCACCGCGTCCGGGAGCTGGCCACCGCCCAGTCCGAGGACATCCGCCACCGCCTGATCGCGATGGGGGTGCGCGTCCTCGACGGCCGCGGGCGCCTCGTGGGCCAGGACCGGGTGGAGGTCCGCGACGCCCACGGCGCCGTGCTCGAGGTCCTCGAGGCCGAGGTGATCCTGCTCGCCGTCGGCGCCCGTCCCCGCGAGCTGGACACCGCGCCCTGCGACGGGGAGCGGATCCTGAACTGGACCCAGCTGTACGCGCTCGAGGAGCTGCCCGAGCACCTCGTCGTGGTCGGCTCCGGGGTGACCGGCGCCGAGTTCGCGAGCGCCTATCGCGCCCTGGGCAGCGAGGTCACCCTGGTCTCCTCCCGCGAGAAGGTGCTGCCGGGCACCGACGCCGACGCCGCCGACGTGCTCGAGGACGCCTTCGCCCGCCGCGGCGTCACCGTGCGCTCCCGCTCCCGCGCCGCCTCCGCGCGACGCACCGCCGACGGGGTGGTCGTCACCCTGACCTCCGGGGAGGAGCTGGCCGGGAGCCATGTGCTGATGGCGATCGGCGGCCTCCCCCGCACCGGCGACCTGGGACTCGAGGAGGCAGGCGTGCGGGTGACGGACAGCGGCCACCTCGAGACCGACCGCGTCTCCCGCACCTCCGTGCGGGGGATCTATGCGGCCGGGGACTGCACCGGCGTGCTCCCGCTCGCCTCGGTCGCCGCGATGCAGGGCCGGACCGCGATGCACCACGCCCTCGGGGACGCGGTCTCGCCGCTGATCATCTCGCAGGTCTCCTCCGCGATCTTCACCAGCCCCGAGATCGCCGTGGTGGGTGTGGGGGAGGAGACCGTGCGCAGCGGCGAGGTGGCCGGCGAGGTGCTGACGCTGGGGCTGGACACCAACCCGCGGGCGAAGATGCAGGGGATCACCGAGGGCTTCGTGAAGCTCATCGTCCGGCCCGGCTCGCACACGGTCCTGGGGGCGGTGGTGGTCGCGCCCCGCGCGAGCGAGCTGATCCTGCCCTACACGCTCGCGCTCGCCCACCGGCTCACCGCGGAGCAGGTCGCGGGGACCTCCACGGTCTACCCCTCGCTGAGCGGCTCGCTGGCCGAGGTGGCCCGGCAGCTGGACGGCGATCCCTCGCGCTGAGGCAGCACGTCGATCAGGCTGTGCAGACTGCCTGATCTCCTACCGCTCGCGAGCTCGCAGCACGTCGATCAGGCTGTGCCGTTGGACTGATCTCCTGCCGCTCGCGAGCTCGCAGCACGTCGATCAGGCTGTGCAGACTGCCTGATCTCCTACCGCTCGCGAGCTCGCAGCACGTCGATCAGTCGTCGACCGAGCAGAGCACGGCGCCGGCGGAGACGGTCGCGCCGATCTCGGCGGTCAGGCCGGAGACCACACCGGAGCGGTGGGCGGTGATGGGCTGCTCCATCTTCATCGCCTCGAGCACCACCAGCAGGTCGCCGTCGGCGACGGTCTGCCCCTCCTCGGCGACCACCTTGACGATGGTGCCCTGCATGGGAGCGGTCACGGAATGGTCGCCTGCAGCGGACTCGCCGGCACCGCGGTGCTGGCGCTTGCGGCGCTGGCGGACCGCGGCCTGCGGAGCGCGCAGCGAGGCAGGCAGGGAGATCTCGACCCGTCGGCCGTCGACCTCGACCACCACGGCCTCGCGGTCCTCGGGCTCCTCGGGCTGCGCCGGCAGCGGGGCGGCCGGCAGATCGCCCGCGAACTCGGTCTCGATCCAGCGGGTGTGGACGGTGAAGGGCTGCTCGGGATCCTCGGGCGCGAAGGCCGGGTCCTCGACGACGGCGGCGTGGAAGGGAAGCACCGTGGGGATGCCCTCGACGCGGAACTCCGCGAGCGCGCGGCGGGAGCGCTCGAGCGCCTCCTGGCGGGTGGCGCCGGTGACCACGAGCTTGGCGAGCATGGAGTCGAAGGCCCCGGAGATCTCGTCCCCGGCGCGGACGCCGGAGTCGATGCGGACGCCGGGGCCCGAGGGCACCTCGTAGCGCTGGATGCGACCGGGGGCGGGCATGAATCCACGCCCCGGGTCCTCGCCGTTGATGCGGAACTCGAAGGAATGGCCGCGCGCAACCGGGTCCTCGCTGCTGATCCTCTCGCCGGCCGCGATGCGCAGCTGCTCGCGGACCAGGTCCACGCCGGCGACCTCCTCGGTGACCGGGTGCTCGACCTGGAGGCGGGTGTTCACCTCGAGGAAGGAGATGGTGCCGTCGGCTCCCACGAGGAACTCGCAGGTGCCGGCGCCCACGTAGCCGGCCTCGCGCAGGATCGCCTTCGAGGAGGAGACCAGCTGTGCCTGCTGCTGGGAGCTGAGGAAGGGCGCGGGCGCCTCCTCGACGAGCTTCTGGTGGCGACGCTGCAGCGAGCAGTCGCGGGTCGAGACCACCTGGACGTTGCCGTGCATGTCCGCGAGGCACTGGGTCTCCACGTGGCGGGGCGAATCCAGGTAGCGCTCCACGAAGCACTCGCCGCGTCCGAAGGCGGCGGTCGCCTCGCGCACGGCGGAGTCGAACAGCTCCCGCACCTCGGACTCGTCGCGGGCCACCTTGAGGCCGCGGCCGCCGCCGCCGAAGGCGGCCTTGATCGCGATCGGCAGGCCGTTCGCGCGCGCGAAGTCCACGACCTCGTCGGAGTTCTTGACCGGGTCCTTGGTGCCGGCCACCAGCGGGGCGCCGGCCTTCTGCGCGATGTGGCGGGCGGAGACCTTGTCGCCCAGCTTCTCGATCGCCTCGGGGGAGGGACCGATCCAGGTCAGCCCCGCGTCGATGACGGCCTGGGCGAAGTCCGCGCGCTCGGAGAGGAAGCCGTAGCCGGGGTGGATCGCGTCGGCGCCCGAACGGTGCGCGATGTCCAGGATCTTGTCGACCACCAGGTACGAGCCGGCGGCGGTGGTGCCGCCCAGGGCGTAGGCCTCATCGGCGATCTGGGTGTGCAGCGCATCGCGATCCGGGTCCGCGTAGACGGCGACGGAGCGGAGTCCGGCGTCCCGGCAGGCCCGTGCGATCCGCACCGCGATCTCCCCACGGTTGGCGATGAGCACCGTGGACAGGGGGCGGGGCTTGACGGGGCGAGAGGCCATGGGCGGGAGTTCCTTCCGGGAGTCGGCAGGGGCCGAGTCTAGTACTGCGCGCGGGCCCGGCGGTCCAGGCGCGGCGGAGTGAGGGACGTGCCACGGGTCGGCGGCGCGGAGATGCCGTTCAGCCGCCGGCGGGCGGAGCGGTGCGCGCCTCGTCCCACAGCTCGTGCACGCCGATCCCGATCTCCGCGAGCATCCGGCGCAGCAGCGGCAGGGACAGGCCCACGACCGCATGCGGATCGCCCTCGATCCGTTCGATGAAGGGTCCGGCCATGCCGTCGATCGTGAAGCCGCCCGCCACGCCCAGCGGCTCGCCGGTGGCGACGTAGGCGTCGATCTCCTCGTCGTCGAGCGCGGCGAAGGTGATCTCGCAGCTCGCGGTCGCGCCGAAGGTCGCGCCGGTGCCGCCGTCGACCGCATCGCGGTCGTCGACGATCCAGTGCCCGGAGTGCAGCACCCCGGTGCGGCCCCGCATCGCGCGCCAGCGGGCGGCGGCGCGCTCCGCGGTGTGCGGCTTGCCGATCACCTCGCCGTCCAGCTCGAGCATCGAATCGCAGCCCAGCACCACGTAGCCGCCCTCGCTGCGGGAGGTCGCCGCGTGCGCCTTCTCCCGCGCGAGCAGCAGGACCTCCTCGGCAGCGGTCGGGACCTCCTCGGGAGCCCCGGCGGCGGCGCGCTCGCGCGCGGCGGCGAGGATCCCGTCCTCATCGAGGTCGACGGGGAGGGTGGAGTGCTCGATGCCGGCGGCGCGCAGGGTGGCGCGGCGTCCGGCCGAGGCCGAGGCGAGCAGCAGCAGCGGCTCGTGGTCGAGCTCCGGCGCGGTCGGGGGAGCGGTCGGGAGAGTGGTCATCGCAGGGCCTCCTGGAGGACGGACAGGGGCAGGCTGCCGAGCTCGAGGGCGCGGCGGTGGAAGTCACGGGCAGGCTCGGAGGAGGCGGCGCGCAGGTCCTCCCAGACCCGCTGGCCGTGGGTGTAGGACGGCGCCTGGCCGGGCCAGCCCAGGTAGCGGTGCAGCTCGAAGCGCTGCTCGGCCTCGGTGACGCCCCAGTGGGCGCTCATGAAGTCCCAGGCCGACGAGTAGGTCCATGCCCCGCCCGCGGAGCCGGCGAGCCCCTCCGGCATCGGCAGGGAGCAGTGCAGGCCGATGTCCAGGACCACGCGGCCGGCGCGCAGGCGCTGCGCATCGAGCATGCCCAGCCGGTCGCCGTCGTCGTCGAGATGGCCCAGCTGCTCCATGAGCCGCTCGGCGTACAGGGCCCAGCCCTCGCCGTGGCCGGAGACCCAGCACATCATCGCGCGCCACCGGTTCAGCTGCGCTCCCTGCATCGTCTGCGTGCCCACCTGCAGGTGGTGGCCCGGAACGCCCTCGTGATAGACGGTCGTGGTCTCCAGCCAGGTGCGGAACTCGGTGGTCCCCGCGGGAACGTCCCACCACATGCGGCCGGGCCGGGTGAGGTCCTCGCTGGGGCCCGTGTAGTAGATGCCGCCGGAACCGGTCTGCGCGATCCGGCACTCGAGGCGGCGCAACGGCTCGGGGATGTCGAAGTGGGTGCCGGCCAGCTCCTCGATCGCCCGGTCGCTGAGGTCCTGCATCCAGGCCCGCAGCGCGTCGGTGCCGTGGAGGATCCGGGCCGGATCACGGTCCAGCGCCTGCTTCGCCGCGGCCACCGAGCGTCCGCCTCCGGTGCCATGGGCGGCGTTGATCCGGCCCGCCACCTCCTCCTGCTCGGCGACGATCGCGCGCAGGCGCTCGACGCCCCAGGCGTAGGTCTCCTCGAGATCGATCTCGGTGCCCAGGAAGACGGGGGAGGCGAGCGCGTAGGCGTCGCGGCCGACGGCATCGGCCTCCGGCGCCCGCGGCGCGAGCTGCTCGAGCTGCTCGGCGAGGTCGAGATAGCCGCGGGCGGCGGTGCCCGCCGCCTCCACGACGCGGGCGCGCTCGGCCCCGTCGCCGACGGCCTGCGCGGCGAAGGTGGCGAAGAAGCCGTCCGGGGCGGCGAAGCCCCGTGCCTGCTCGGCGCCCAGCAGCAGCTGACGCCGGGCGGAGAGCACGCCGTGGTCGGCGGCCTCGCGCAGGGACTCGGCCCAGGAGGACAGCGAGCGCGGCAGGGCGGCCATGCGCTCGGCGAGGATCTGCCAGTCCTCGGCGGTCGCCGTCGGCATCTGGTCGAGCACGTCCCGGCACTGCAGGGGGGAGGCGAGATTGTTGACCTGGGCGATGTCCAGGCGCTGCTCGGCACGCTCGATCTCCAGGCCCAGCCGCTCGGTGAGCGCCGCCCGGGTGACGGCATCGACCGCGTCCTCGTCCGGGACCTCGGCGGCGCGCGCCAGGAGCGTGCGGGCGGCCGCGGTGCGCTCGGCGACGGCGTCCGGGGAGAAGTCGGTGACCTCGCTGTCGTGCCCGGCGATGCCGAGCTCGGTGGCGAGGAAGGGATCCAGGCGCGCGCTGCGATCGACGTAGTCGTCGGCCAGGCGGTCCAGCGCGCTCGCGGGGCGCGCCGGGGCGGGGGAGGGCGTGGCGGGCATGCGGCGCAGTCTATGCAGTCCGGACCGGGAGGGTCGGGTCAGCGATCGGAGAACTGCCAGGCGCTCGGGGAGGGGGCCGAGCGCAGCACGTGCCCGCGGGGGTGGGTGTGCACCGGATCGGACCAGGCGCCCGCTCCCGCCCCGCGGCCCTCGGCGAGGCTGCGCTCCTCCGCCTCCAGGCGGCTGGTGACGCTCATCGCGGAGACCACCACGGCGATCGCGGCGAGCTCGTCGTCGCGCAGCGTGCCCTGGACCAGCCGGACGTCGGAGGGGTGGAGCGCAGGGGTGCCGGCGCCGCTCACAGCGGGATGTTCCCGTGCTTCTTGGTGGGCAGCGTGTCGCGCTTGGTGCGCAGGGCGCGCAGCGCGCGGGCCACCTCGATCCGGGTCTCCGCCGGGCGGATCACGCCGTCGATCCAGCCGCGCTCGGCGGCGGTGTACGGGGTGGCGAACTGCTCCTCGTACTCCGCCTCGTGGCGCGCGCGCTCGGCCTCGACGTCCCCGCCCTCCTCGGCGACCCGGCGCAGGTCGCCCCGGTGGAGGATGTTGACCGCGCCCTGGGCGCCCATCACCGCGATCTGGGCGGTGGGCCAGGCGAGGTTGATGTCCGCGCCCAGGTCCTTGGAGCCCATCACGATGTACGCGCCCCCGTAGGCCTTGCGGGTGATGACGGTCACCAGGGGGACCGTCGCCTCCGCGTAGGCGTACAGCAGCTTCGCCCCGCGGCGGATGATGCCGCTGAACTCCTGGTCCGTGCCGGGCAGGAAGCCGGGGGTGTCCACGAAGGTCAGCACCGGGATGTTGAAGGAGTCGCACAGGCGCACGAACCGCGCCGCCTTCTCGGAGGCGTCGATGTCCAGGGTGCCGGCGAAGTGGGAGGGCTGGTTGGCGATGATGCCCACGCTGTAGCCCTCGACGCGGCCGAAGCCCACCACGATGTTCTGCGCGAAGTTCTCGTGGACCTCGAGGAACTCCCCGTCGTCCAGCACCGCGCGCAGCACCGCGATCATGTCGTAGGGCTGGTTCGGGGAATCGGGGATCAGCGCGTCCAGCGAGGTGTCCGTGGGCGTGGGGCTCTGCTCGAAGGCCACGGGGAACGAGGGCGCCGGGCTCAGCGTGTTCGAGGGCAGGTGGCTGAGGAGGTCCTTCACGTACTCGATCGCGTCGTCCTCGTCGGGGGCCATGTAGTGGGCCACCCCCGAGCGGGTGGAATGGGTGGCGGCGCCACCGAGCTCCTCGAAGCCGACGTCCTCGCCGGTGACGGTGCGGATCACGTCCGGGCCGGTGATGAACATGTGCGAGGTCTTGCGGACCATGACCACCACGTCCGTGAGCGCGGGGGAGTACACCGCCCCGCCGGCGGCCGGGCCCATGATGAGCGAGATCTGCGGGATCACCCCGGAGGCACGGGTGTTGCGGCGCATGATGCCGCCGAAGGCGGCCAGCGAGCCGACGCCCTCCTGGATGCGGGCGCCGCCGCCGTCGAGGATGCCGATGATCGGCACCCCCGTGCTGAGGGCGAGATCCTGGATCTTCTGGATCTTGCGACCGTGCGCCTCGCCGAGCGACCCGCCGAAGACGGTGAAGTCCTGGGAGTACACGCACACCTGGCGTCCGTCGATGGTGCCGTGGCCGGTGACGATCCCGTCGCCGTCGGGGCGCTTGCGGTCGATGCCGAAGCTCCGGGCCTGATGCCGCACGAAGCGGTCGGTCTCGACGAAGGAGCCGTCGTCGAGCAGGTCGGCGATCCTCTCCCGGGCGGTCTTCTTCCCTCGGGCATGCTGCTTCTGGACCGCCACCTCGTCCGCCGCCGAGACCACGGCGGCATCACGCTCGCGGAGGTCCTGAAGTCGCTGGGCAGTGGTGAGCGGCCGCGGGGCGTCGGTCACGGAGCCTCCTGCGGCGGCCTGTGCGGCCGCCATGTTTCCGGGGAAAACGAACATCGGGATACTACGCTACGGACGTCCGACGGCGGTCGCTCCGCCGCCCGGCGGGTCCGGCGGCCGTGCTCGGTGAGGACGGCGGTCCCGAGCGGCCGCCGAGGACGGAGGCCCCGATGGGCGATGCGCTGCACGGCACGGACGGCGTCGAGAACCCGGGCGCAGCGGGCCGGAGCGGTCCGCGGCCCCCGCGCCCCCCGGCGGGCCCGTCGCCGGTGATCCACCGTCTGGACGCCGTGACCTCGACCCAGGACGAGGCGACGCGCCGCCTCGGTGTCGGCGAGGGGACGCCGTTCGCGGTCACCGCCCGGCGGCAGACGGCCGGGCGGGGCCGGCTGGGCCGTCCCTTCGCGAGCCCGGCGGGATCGATCCTCGCGCTCACCCACGTGCATCGCTCCGTGCTCGCCCCGGGGGACCGCGGCTGGATCCCGCTGGCCGCCGGTCTCGCGGCGCTGACCGCCCTCGAGGAGGTGCTCGGCGCCGACGTCGCGGGGGCCGCATCGGACGGCCCGGACCGGATCGGGCTGAAGTGGCCCAACGACGTGCACACCGCGCAGGGCCGCAAGCTCGGCGGGATCCTCGTCGAGGGGCGCGGGGCGGAGTCCGTGCTGGTCGGGATCGGGCTGAACCTGCGGGCCCCGATGCAGGACGACGGCGCGCCGGTGCCGGGCGCCGCCTGGCTGTGGGGAGAGGGCGGGATCGCCGGTGAGGACCCGGGCGTCGGGTCGGAGCAGGAGGCCCTGCGCGCCGCGCTCGAGGAGGCGCTGGTCGAGGCGCTGACGGCCGAGGTGGCGGCGCTCGAGTCCGCGGGCGGAGACGGTTCCGCCGCGGGCACATGTCAGCGTTACACTATGAGCTGCCTCACACTCGGGCGTGCCGTGCGGGTCGATCCGGTCGGGTCGGCGGGGGGAGCACCTGCCCCCTCCCTGCACGGCACAGCCCGGACGATCGACGGGCGCGGCAGGCTGGTCGTCGACCTCGAGGGGGGCGACCAGGTGGCCGTGGACGTCGGCGACGTGAGGCATCTGCGACCGGACGACCCCGTCCGGCCCACGACGGACGGCGCACCGGGCGCCGAGCAGGAGGAGCAGGGCACGTGACCGGCGGCATCGAAGACCTGGAGGGCGCGGCGCGCAGGGATGCGGCCGGCGCGGAGGACCGCGACGTCCCGACCGCGACGCAGGAGCTGCCCGATCTCTCCGCGGACACCGAGGAGCAGGGCTCCCTCGACGATCGGGAGATCCTCGAGCTCAACCGGCGCTTCGCCGCGGTGCGCCGCAGCGTCGGCGCCCTCGAGAAGGTCCTGCTGCAGGGCTCGCGGAAGTACTCCCGGCGCGACCTCGCCCGGCAGCAGGACATCCCCGAGCGGCTCACCTCGGTCTACTGGCGCGCGCTCGGCTTCACCCCGGTGGACGAGGACACCGTCGTGTTCACCGAGGAGGACGCCTATGCGATCGGGGATCTCGCGGCGATCGTCGAGGAGGGGGAGCTGTCCGAGCGTGCCTTCGCGAGCATCACCCGCGGGATGGGCTTCCACATGGGCCGGCTCGCCATGTGGATCACCGAGGCGCTGGTCGACGAGGCGAAGTATGCCGACGGCCTCGACGACGCCGAGGCGCGCCAGCGGATGCTGGACGGGATCCCGGAGCTGCTGGAGACCTTCGAGTCGCAGGTCATGTTCACCTTCCGCCGACAGCTCGCGGCGTACGCCGCGCGGGCGGGCTCCGAGGTGCTGCACCGGGGCACCGACGAGCTGTTCCCGCTGCAGCGGGCCGTCGGCTTCGCGGACCTGGTGCAGTTCACGCGTCTCGCGCAGGAGCTCCCGGGCGCCGAGCTCGCCGACATGGTGGGCCGCTTCGAGTCGCTGAGCCGCGACATCATCTCCGTGGGCGGGGGTCGTGTGGTCAAGACGGTGGGCGACGAGATCATGTTCCTCGCCGACACGCCGGAGGACGGCGCGCAGATCGCGGTCAGCCTCTCCGAGGCGCTCACCGCCTCCTCGCGACTGCCCCCGGTGCGGGTGGGGCTCGCCTGGGGATCGATGTTCTCCCGCTACGGGGACGTCTTCGGCCCCACGGTGAACCTCGCCGCCCGGATGGAGTCCGTGGCCCGCCCCGGCACCGTCGCGGTCGACGAGGAGACCGCGCAGGCCGTCGCGCGGGCGCTGCCCGGAGGGTTCTCCCTCACCGAGGGGGAGCAGGTCGAGCTCCACGGGATCGGGACGGTGCACGTGCACGAGATGGTCCGGGACCGCTCGGCGCCGCTGGACCTGGACCTGTGACCCGGCCCCGGCCGCGGCGATCGGGCCGGCGCACCCCGCGCCGCCCCCGGGCGGGCGCGCCGAGCGGGCTGAGGGCTCCCGGGAACGTCGCATCGTAGGATGGGGACCGTGACACGACTGCTTCTCGTCGAGGACGACTCGGCCATCGCTGAACCCCTCTCCCGCGCCATGGACCGGGAGGGCTACACCGTGACGCGGGCGTCGCGGGGGATGGACGCGCTCGCGATCGCCGCAGGATCCGATCCGATCGACCTGGTCATCCTGGATCTGGGCCTGCCGGACCTGGACGGGCTCGAGGTCGCGCGTCGCCTGCGCAAGGGCGGCCTCGAATCACCCATCCTCATCCTCACCGCTCGCGCCGACGAGGTCGACGCGGTGGTCGGCCTCGACGCCGGTGCCGACGACTACGTCACCAAGCCCTTCCGCCTCGGCGAGCTCCAGGCGCGCATCCGCGCCCTGATGCGCCGCTCGCAGACCACGGAGGAGTCCGGGGACACCTATGACGTCAACGGCGTGACCCTCGACGTCGCCGCGCGCCGCGCCTACGCCGACGGCGAGGAGCTGAGCCTCTCGGCCAAGGAGTACGACCTGCTCACCGTGCTGGTGCGCGAGTCCGGGAGCGTCGTGACCCGCGACGACCTGATGCGCGAGGTGTGGGGCGCCGAGTGGTGGGGCTCGACGAAGACCCTGGACATGCACATCTCGTGGCTGCGCCGGAAGCTCGGCGACGATGCCACCAACCCGCTCCGGATCACCACCGTGAGGGGAGTCGGCTTCCGCTTCGAGACCGGCCTGGAGAGCTGACGCGTGCGGCAGCGAGTGCTGCAGGCCACGATCATCACGGTCCTGCTGGCCGTCCTGCTGCTGGGCATCCCGCTGGGGTACTCCTGGCTGTCGACGACCGAGCAGAACCTCACCAACCGGGCCAACCAGATCGTCGACCAGGTGCGCATCGACACCGAGGAACGGCTCCAGGAAGGTCGGGTGATCGACGAGGCCCTGCTCCAGCGCCGCATCGACGAGCAGCCGGACCTCGACATCACCATCTCGGTCACCTACGACGACCAGACCATCACCGCGGGAGACCCCGACGGCGACTTCGCGATCCAGACCTTCACCACCGGCGCCTCCGGGCAGTCGATCACCGTGTACATCCCGCAGTCCGACGTGCGCACCCACACCGCGAGCGCCTGGGTGGTCATCTCGGTGGCCGGCCTCGCGGCGCTGTCGATCGGGATCTCCGTCGCCCTGTGGCAGGCGCAGCGGATCTCGATGCCGCTGGCGCGACTGAGCCGCCGGGCCGAGGAGATGGGCTCCGGGCGTGCCCGCGGGCCCTGGCAGGACTCCGGCATCGCCGAGATCGACGACGTCGCCGAGGAGCTCACCCGCTCCGGGGCCATGCTCACCGAGCGCCTCGAGGCCGAGAGCCGGCTCGCCTCCGACGCATCCCATCAGCTGCGCACGCCGCTGACCGCCCTCTCGATGCGGCTCGACGAGATCCTCGCGACGAGCTCCGAGGAGTGGGTGCGCGAGGAGGCCCGCATCTCCCTCGAGCAGATCGACCGGCTCACCGAGGTGGTCCACGACCTCATCAACGCCCCGCGCTCCTCGCAGCGCCGCACCCCGGGCGTGGTCGAGCTGCGCAGCGTCCTGACCCAGCAGAGCGAGGAGTGGTCCCCGGCGTACCGGCGCGCCCATCGGGAGCTGCGGATCCAGGTCCCGCGCAGCGCGGCGGTGTGGGGCTCCCAGGGCCCGCTGACCCAGGTGATCGCGACGCTGATCGAGAACGCCCTGGTCCACGGTGCGGGCCGGACGACGGTCAAGGTGCGTCGCAACGACCACTCGACCGTGGTCGAGGTGGCCGACGAGGGCGGCGGCATCGACTCCGAGCTCGGTGCGCGCATCTTCGAGCGCTCGGTCTCCGGCCGCAGCTCGCAGGGCACGGGCGTCGGGCTGGCGCTGGCCCGCACGCTGGTCGAGGACGACGGCGGGCGCCTCGAGCTGCTCACCGAGACCCCGGCGACCTTCGGCGTGTTCCTCATCTCCGCTCCGGGCGAGGAGCGGACGGGATCCGATGACGAGGGGTCCGATCCGGCCGAGCGCCGTGGCGGCCTGCGCGGACGGATCGGTCGCTCGGCCCGGCACCCGCGCGGCGAGCACGCGGCCGAGGGGGAGGGGCGCGGCCGCTCCGCGGGCGACGACCTCGACGCCCTGCCGCAGGGGTCCGTGGTCCGGCGTCGGCCCCGCTCGCGGTCCTGAGCCTCGTACACTGTCCGCCGTGCCCGAGACCCCGCCCCGCCCCACCGCACCCGTCCGCCCCGCCTCCTCCGCCGCCCCCGTCCCGCACAGCGCACAGCGCCTCGGGATCGTGGGAGCCGGACAGCTGGCGCGCATGATGCTCGGCCCCGCCACCGAGCTGGGCCTGACCGCGACCGTGCTCGCCACCGACCCCGCCGAGAGCGCCGCGGACGTCGCCGCCCGGGTGCGGATCGGCCGGCACGACGACGAGGACGCCGTGCGCGGCCTCGCCGGCGAGGTCGAGGTGCTCACCTTCGACCACGAGCACGTCCCCACCGCCCACCTCGAGCGTCTCGAGGAGGAGGGCGAGGTCGCCGTCCGGCCCGGCCCGGCGGCGCTCGTCCACGCCCAGGACAAGCTGATCATGCGCGAGCGGCTCACCGCCCTCGGCCACCCCTGCCCCCGCTGGTGGCGGATCGGGTCCGCGGCGGACCTCGCGGCCGCGCTCGAGGGGGCCGGCGGCCGCCTCGTGGTGAAGACCCCGCGAGGCGGCTACGACGCTCACGGGGTGCGGGTCATCGCGCGCGCCGAGGAGGCCGCGGACTGGCTCGACGCGCACGGCGAGCTGCTCGCCGAGGAGCTCGTGCCCTTCACCCGCGAGCTCTCCGCCCAGGTGGCCCGCCGCCCCGGCGGCGAGGCCGTCGCCTATCCCGTCGTGCAGTCGGTCCAGAAGGACGGCGTCTGCTACGAGGTCGTCGCCCCCGCGCCGGGGCTCGACGACGCCGCGCAGCAGGAGATCCAGCAGCTCGCCCTCGCGATCGCCGAGGACCTCGGGGTGACGGGGATGCTCGCCGTGGAGCTGTTCGAGCTCCCGGGCGGCGAGGTCCGCGTCAACGAGCTCGCGATGCGTCCCCACAACACCGGCCACTGGTCGATGGACGGCGCCCGCACCGGACAGTTCGAGCAGCACCTGCGCGCCGCCGCGGATCTGCCGCTGGGATCGACCGCGCCGCTGGCACCGGCCGCCGTGATGGTCAACCTCCTGGGCGGCGCCGCCGAGGACCTCGCCCCGGGCACCGCGGCCGCGCTGGCCGCGGATCCCGAGCTCAAGGTCCACCTCTACGGCAAGTCCGTCCGGCCGGGCCGGAAGATCGGCCACGTCACCCTCCTCGGCGAGGACCCCGCCGAGCTGCTCGAGCGCGCGCACCGCGCCGAGCGCCTGATCATCGACGGGCCGGAGCGGCCCGCCGGCCCCGCGACCGAGGAGAAGCGATGACCCCCGCCCCCGAGACCGCGCCCCGCCCCCTGGTGGGCATCGTCATGGGCTCCGACTCCGACCACCCCGTCATGGAGGCCGCCGAGCAGGCGCTCGCCGAGTTCGGCATCCCGGCCTCGGTCGAGGTGGTCTCCGCCCATCGCATGCCCGAGGACATGGTCGCCTGGGGCCGCGGAGCCGCGGACCGCGGGCTGCGGGTCGTCATCGCCGGCGCCGGCGGCGCCGCCCATCTGCCCGGCATGCTCGCCGCCCTCACGCCGCTGCCCGTGATCGGGGTGCCCGTGCCGCTGAAGCACCTCGACGGGATGGACTCCCTGCTCTCCATCGTGCAGATGCCCGCCGGGGTGCCGGTGGCGACCGTGTCCATCGGCGGCGCCCGCAACGCGGGCCTGCTCGCCGCCCGCATCCTCGCCGCCGGGGGCGACGAGGAGGCGGAGCGCCTGCGCGAGCGGATGACCGCCTTCCAGACCGAGCTGCGGGAGGTCGCCCTGGCCAAGGGGGAGAGGCTCCGCGCCGCACGATGACGACCGCGTCGAGCCCGGCAGGCGTCCCGGCGACCGGCGGCCGCCTCGCCTGGCTCGACCTGGCCCGGGCGATGTCGATCGTCCTGGTGGTCGTCTACCACGTCGGGGTCTCCGGCGGTGCCGAGCTGCTGGGGGAGGGGCCCGCCGCGACCTGGTGGCGCGAGGCCAACCTCGCGCTGATCCCCCTGCGCATGCCGCTGTTCTTCCTGGTCGCAGGGGTGCTCGCGGCCGGCGCGCTGCAGCGTCCCTGGTCCCGGGTGCTCCGCCCGCGGATCCTCGACCTGCTGTGGCCCTACGTGCTGTGGAGCCTGCTGTTCGCGGCCACGGGGTGGCCGCGCTACGCCCCGGACGACCCGTCCGGATTCCTCCGCGGCGAGATCACGGGGATGGCCGTGATCGGCTCGCCCTACTGGTTCATCGCCGCGCTGCCGGTCTTCTTCGTCCTCTCCCGCCTGCTGCGGCGGCACCGGGGCGCGGCACTCGCCCTGGCGCTGCTCGCCTACGCCGCCGCCCCCTGGCTGCAGCGCGTCCTCGAGGCGGCCGAGGCGCCGCGCGACCTGGTCTACGGGATCTTCCAGCTCACCGACAACGCCCTCTGGTACGTGCTGGGCTGGGCCCTGCACGAGGGCATCCGCGCGGCCGGCCGGCGCCCCCGCCCGCTGACGGGTCTCGCGCTGGCCCTGTGCTTCGGCGCGCTCGCGGCGAGCACGCTGCGCCCCGAGCTGCCCCTGCCGCTGCTGCGGAGCATCGAGCTCGGCGCCAGCCTCACCGGGATCGGGGCCTGCATCGCCCTGCTGCCTCTGCTGGCGCGCTGGGCACCGCTCGCGCGGCTGGGCGGCTACCTCGGCAGCCGCACCCTGGTCATCTACCTCGTCCATCCGATCGTGCTGAACCTCGTGGTGGTCCTGTGGCGGCGGGGCGACCTCGCGGGAGCCACCGACGGCACGGCCGCGGACCTCCTCCTGGTCCCGGCCCTGAGCATCCTCGCGATCGGCGCCGCCCTCGTCGTCGACGCGGTGCTCGCCCGGACCGGCCCGGCATGGCTGCTCGCCGCGCCCGGCGGCCGCCGGGCCCGGCCCGGGGGCGAGATGCCTAACAGTGCCCGTCCGTCGGGCGGACCTCCCGGGCAGGTGTGATCCTGCACGGTATCGTCGTGGGCATGAGCGGAACCCCTGCCTACCGGGTCGCCCCGGGGGCCGACATCTCGGACGACGCGACGATCGGCGACGGCAGCTCCGTCTGGCATCTCGCCCAGGTGCGCGAGGGCGCCGAGCTCGGCGAGGACTGCATCGTCGGCCGCGGCGCGTACATCGGCAGCGGGGTGCGGATGGGACGAGGCTGCAAGGTCCAGAACCACGCCCTGGTCTACGAGCCCGCGGTCCTCGCCGACGGCGTCTTCGTCGGCCCCGCGGCCGTCTTCACCAACGACCACTTCCCCCGGGCGGTGAACCCCGACCTGAGCCCGAAATCGGCCTCCGACTGGGAGCCGGTGGGGGTGACCTGCGAGACCGGAGCCTCGATCGGCGCCCGGGCCGTGTGCGTGGCCCCGGTGACGATCGGTGCCTGGGCGATGGTCGCCGCCGGCGCCACCGTGGTCAAGGACGTGCCCCCGCACGCGCTCGTGGCCGGGGTGCCCGCCCGGCGGATCGCCTGGGTGGGCCGCGCCGGCTCGCCGCTGGTCGAGGCCGCGGACGGCACCGACGCCTGGGTCTGCCCCAGCACCGGGGAGTGGTACATCCCCGACGAGACCTCGGGAGGCCTCCAGCTCGCCTCCTCGCCCCTGGCCGATGCACCGCGCCCGGCCGCCCTCCACGACCCGGACGAACAGGACGGAATCCCCGCATGACTGATGAGCTGACCATGATCCCCCCGGCGAAGCCGCTCATCGGCCAGGAGGAGCGGGACGCCGTCGATCGCGTCCTCGCCTCCGGGATGGTGGCGCAGGGCCCCGAGGTCGCGGCGTTCGAGCAGGAGTTCTCCGCGGCGCTCGCCGGCGGCCGCGAGGTGGTGGCCGTGAACTCGGGCACCTCGGGGCAGCACCTGGGCATGCTCGCGCTGGGCCTGGGGCCCGGCGACGAGGTCATCGTGCCCTCCTTCACCTTCGCGGCGACCGCGAACTCGGTCGCCGTCTGCGGCGGGACCCCGGTGTTCGTCGACGTGGACCCGGAGACCTTCACCCTGGACCCGGCGGCCGTCGAGGCCGCCGTCACCGAGCGCACGGTGGGGATCCAGCCCGTGCACCTTTACGGGCATCCCGCGCCGCTGGATCAGCTCCTCGAGATCGCGGCGCGCCACGGCCTGTGGGTGTTCGAGGACGCCGCCCAGGCGCACGGCGCCACCTGGGACGGGGCACAGGTGGGCACCGTCGGCGAGGCCGGGATGTACTCGCTGTACCCGACCAAGAACATGACCTCCGGCGAGGGCGGCATGGTCTCCTGCGCGAGCTCCGCGACCGCCCGCCAGGTGCGCCTGCTGCGCAACCAGGGCATGGAGACGCAGTACGCGAACGAGGTCGCCGGCTTCAACAACCGCATGACCGACATCCACGCGGCGATCGGTCGGGTGCAGCTGCGCAAGCTCGCCGGCTGGACCGCCCGCCGCCAGGACAACGCTGCCTTCTTCGACGCCCATCTGCGCGGCGTGATCACCCCCGTGGTCCGGGAACGGGCCACGCACGTCTACCACCAGTACACGATCCGGATCGAGGGCGCCTCCGCCGCGGAGCGCGACGCCTTCGCCACTGCGCTGCGGGAGGAGCACGGGGTCGGCTCCGGCGTGTACTACCCCACGCCCGTGCACCGGCTGGAGACCTTCCGGACCGCACAGGACCTCCCGGTCACCGAGATGCTCGCGCGCGAGGTGCTCTCGCTGCCGGTGCATCCCAGCGTGAGCGACGAGGACCGCGAGAGGATCGTCCACGCCGTGAACACGGTGGCGTCGGCGGGAGCGGGAGCATGAGCGCGACGCTGCGGGCCGGACTGATCGGGCTGGGCATGATGGGCCGCCATCATGCCCGCAACCTCCAGGCCCTGGAGGGGGTGGACCTGGTCGCCGTCGCCGATGCCCACGGCGACCCCCACGGCGCCGCGCCGGGCTACGACATCCTGCCGGACGTTGAGGCGCTCATCGCCGCCCGCGTCGACTACGTGGTGGTCGCCGTGCCCACGCAGTTCCACCGCGACGTGGCGATGCGGCTCGCCGAGGCCGGGGTGCACACCCTGGTCGAGAAGCCGCTCGCCTTCGACATCGGCGAGGCCGAGGAGATCACGGCGACGTTCGAGCGGGCCGGCCTGGTGGGCGCGGTGGGCTACATCGAGCGGTACAACCCGGCGCTGCAGGAGATGCGCCGTCGCATCGCCGACGGCCAGCTGGGAGAGATCTACCAGATCGTCACCCGCCGCCAGGGCGGCTTCCCGGCCCGGATCGCGGACGTGGGCGTGGTCAAGGACCTCGCCACCCACGACCTCGATCTGACCGCCTGGGTCGCGCAGTCCCCCTACGCGCAGGTCGGCGCCGTCTCCACGCGCCGCTCCGGCCGCGAGGACGAGGACATGGTCTCGATCGCCGGGCGGCTCGAGGACGGCACCATCACCAACCACCTGGTCAACTGGCTCTCTCCCTTCAAGGAGCGGGTCACGGTCGTCACGGGGGAGGAGGGCGCTCTGGTGGGAGACACCATCAACGCCGATCTCACCTTCCACTCCAACGGCGAGGCGCAGACCAACGTGTGGGAGTCGATGGCCTCCTTCCGCGGGGTCAGCGAGGGGGACTCGATCCGCTACTCCCTGCAGCGCAAGGAGCCCCTGGCCACCGAGCACGAGGCCTTCCGGGACGCCGTCCGCGGCGAGGGGGCGAACATCGTGACGATGCGCGAGGGCCTGCACACCGTGCGCACGGTCGAGGCGGTGCTGGAGAGCGCCCGCCGCGACGCCGTCGTGCAGATCGGCACGGGTGATGCCTGACCTGGGGGACCTGATGCAGCGCGCCATCGTCGCCGGGTCGAGAGCTGCACGGCATCTCCCCGGCGGCGTGGGCGGCATGGGCGTCTACTTCTGGTCCCAGCACCTGATCGCGGAGGACCCGCTCACCGCGCCCTGGCGCGAGGGCGTCGACGTCCTGCTCGACCGTGCCGACGCGGCGCTGCGCCGGGGGCGGGTGGACGCGGCGCTGCGGTGGTTCGACAAGGCGCTGCGCCTCAGCTACCACGGATCGCTGCACCAGGCGGGCACCTCGCCGCTGGCCGCCGATCCGGACCAGTTCCTGCGCGCGGTGCGGAGGTCGGCCATCGGGGGCGTCATGCTCCCCGAGGAACCGCCGGCGCTCCCCGAGCCCGCGCGCCCCGCGCCGCGCGAACGCGGCGAGGGACCCGTGCGCCTCCTGGTGATCGCCCAGGAGAACTGGACGTTCATCCGGCCCGTGCTGGATGCGCTCACCGCGCGCGGTGTCGAGGTCCGCACCGTGGACGTCGACGAGCTCGCCGCCCCCGGATTCGCGGACCGCGACCGGATCCTGCGGGCGCGCCACGACGCGCTCCGGGGAGGGGAGCTGCTGCCCACGCCCCCGGAGCTCGTCGACGGCTACGAGTGGGCCGACGTCGTGCTCGTGGAATGGGCCCACCACGTGCTGACCTGGGTGACCCTGCTGGATCGGGCCCCGCGCCACCTGGCCGTCCGCCTGCACCGCTTCGAGGCGTTCACCCCCTTCCCGCTGCTCACGGACACCTCCCGCATCGACGGGCTGCTGTACGTCTCGCCCCCGGTGCGCACCATGCTGTGCCGCATCGTGCCCTCCTACCTGCAGGTCCCCTCCCAGCAGGTCGGGAACCTGCTCACCCGTGGGCTCGGGCCCGAGCCGTCCGGGCAGCGCGATGCGCATCTGCTGGTGCAGGTCGGCTGGCTGCGCGAGATCAAGGACGTCCTGTTCAGCCTCGACGTGCTCGAGCGCCTGCGCGAGCACGACGAGCGCTACCGGCTGCGGCTGATCGGCCCCGCCCTGCCGGCGGCACCGAGCACCGACACCCCCTATCAGCGGCGGGTGCGCGCCCGCCTGGCCGCCGTCGCCCCCGAGGCGGTGGAGATCCTGGGACGGCGGGAGGACGTGCCGGCCCTGCTGGCCGAGGCCGGGGTCATCCTCTCCAGCTCCCGGCACGAGGGGACCCACGAGTCGATCATGGAGGGCATGGCCGCCGGCTGCGCCGCGGTCGTGCGCGACTGGCCGGAGACGGCCGCGTACGGCGGGGCCGCCACGGTCTACGACGCCCGCTGGGTGGTCGCGGATCGGGACGCCGCCGTCGACCGGATCCTGGAGCTGGCCGATCCCGCCGCGCTGCGCGAGGCCTCGCGGGCCGCCCGCGCCTTCGCCGTCGAGCAACGTGACCCGGAGCGGGTCCTCGCCGGGTACGCCCAGGGCCTCGAGCTCGGGGGAACTCGCCGGTGAGCGGCGGGGTGACCCGCCCGCCCCGTGGAGGGCGGGACGGGTGAGCACGCTCCTGCCGGTCCTCCTCTCCTGGGCCCTGCTGGCCGGGCCCGGATTCCTCCTCCTCGTCCTCGCCGAGGTGCGCATGCCGGTGCGCTGGGGCATCGCCCCCGTCATCACCGTGGTGCTCGCGACGGTCCTGGGTGCCGTGCTGCACGTGCTGGGGCTGCGCTGGTCCGTGGGGACGGTGATCATCGGCCTGCTGCTGGCGGTGCTCGGCGTGCTCGGCGCGAAGCTGCTGCTGGTCTCGTGGCGCGGACGCCGCCGCGGAAGGCACCTGCGAGGCCAGGGCGGAGCCCGGCCCCCGAGCGTGCTGCCGCAGCTCGTGAGCGTCGGAGGGTCCGGTGCGCGCCGATCACGCCCCGTCGCCGCGGCCGTCACCGGCTGCGCCCTGCTCATGGGTCTGTTCACGGTGGCATCCGCCGCGCGGCGGATGGGAGGGATCGACACCCTCAACGGCAGCTACGACTCCTTCTTCCATCTCTCCGCGAACGCCTTCATCCGCGCCGACGGCGACGCCTTCCCGCTGACGGCGCTCCAGGACATCTACGGCGAACCCACCTACTACCCGGTCACCTTCGACGCGCTCGGCGCGCTGCTGCCCTGGGACCCGGTCACCTCCTCCAACGCCCTGATGCTCGCGTGCCTCGCGGCGCTGCCCGCGGCCGTCGCCGCGATGGTCGCCGCGCTGGTGACCGACCGGGTGCGCGGACCGGTGCTGGCCCTGTGCGCGGCGGGGGCGAGCACGCTGTTCCTCAGCACGGCCGCCATGGGACTCGTGATGGGACTGTGGCCCATCGTCCTGGGCACCGTCTGCCTGCCCCCGGCGGTCGCGGCCGTGCTGCGCCTGGGCGACCGCGCCGCCCGACGGCGCCGGCCGGAGGTGCTCCTCGCCGTGGTCCTCGTGGCCGGAGCGGCCCTCGCCCACCCCTCCGTGCTCTTCTCCGCCGCCGTGGTGGGCGGCAGCGTCCTGATCGGCCACGGGATCGTGGACCTGCAGCGGGGACTGCGGCGCCGCGGCCTCGTGCTGCTGCTGGTCGCCGCTCTCGCGGCGGGGGTGTACCTCCTGGGCTCCATGGTGACCCTCGCCGGCATGGACCTCACGCGCCCGAGCGGGCTCGGCGCGGGCGAGCTGCTGAGGCAGATCCTCACCGACACGCCGCGCATCCCCGCGCTGGCCGATCCCTTCTGGCCGCTGGCGACCGTCTGGCTGCTCGCGCTCCTCGGCGGCGTCCTCGCCGTCCGACGGCGCGAGCCGGTCATGGTCTCCGCCCTCGTGGCCCTGGGGGCGACCATCGTCCTCGGCATGGCGACCGACCTGCCGGGAACGATCGCGACCGCCCTGGTCAATCCCTGGTACGGTGCGCGCGAGCGCATCGCCCCGCTGATGATGTGCGTGCTGGTGCTGCTGATGGCACGAGGGCTCGGCACCCTCATGACCGAGCGGACCCGCCTGCTGCGGGTCGGCGCGATCACCGCGACCGCCCTGCTGTGGATCACGATCGTCCTCGGCCTCGTGGTGCCCGGCCGGCTGCCGCTGCTGGGGTCGCTCGCCTACACCGCCTACGGTGTCCAGCTCTCCCCGTACGTCACGCCGGAGGAGCGGGAGTTCATCGAACGGACGGCGCAGGAGCTGCCCGAGGACGCCGTGGTGCTCGCCGACCCGCGGGACGGGGCGACCCTGTACTGGTCGCTCGGCGGGGTCCGCACCGTCTACCCGACCATGGCGCGGCCGATCACCGAGGACCAGCGCCTCATCGGTCGCTACGTCGCCGAGCCGGACGACCGCGGCCGGGTGTGCGAGGCGCTCGAGAGACAGCAGCCCACGCACCTCTACGTCGATTCCTCGGCGTACTCGGGGCGGAGCCTGGACCCGGAGGCCTCGGAGCCCTGGGCCGGAGTCCATCGTGTCCCTGACCACCTGCTGACACCGGTGGACGAGGACGGGCCGTACGCTCTGTACGAGTTCACCCCGCCCTGCTGAGAGCGCAGGACGCAGAACACACCCACCAGGGGCCCTCGGAAGGCCCGGAGAAGGAGACCACCGGTGAAGCAGACGATCAGGATCGTGGGACGCACGCTGTCCGTGCTGCCCAGGAGCTCTCGTCGATTCCTGGTGACCTTCGGGGTGGTGATGAGCCTGCTCGCCCTCCTCGATGTGGTCGCCCTGGGCGCGATCGCCGTGGTCATCCCCGGGCTCATGGACACCGGCAGCCCGGTGACCATCCCGATCGTGGGGTGGCAGCTGCAGTCCTTCGAAGAGATGATGTGGCTGGTCGGGGTGTTCGTGGTCCTGATCATCGTCAAGAGCTTCCTGAATCTGCTAACGATCCGCATCGCCACCCAGCGCTTCGCCCAGCACGAGGTCACGATCGGGCAGACCCTGTTCCGCTCGTACATGTCGGCCTCCTGGGTCGATCGCACCTCGAAGTCCACGCAGGAGATCATCCGCATGGTCGACTCCGGCGTCGCCGCCGTGGTGGCCAACGTGCTGATGCCCTCGATGACGGTCGTCGCCGAGTTCGCGACGATCTCGGTGATCGGCATCGGCCTGCTGATCGTGGACTGGAAGACGGCCGTGGCGACCTTCGTCTACCTGGGGCTGATCGCCCTGCTGCTCTCGCGCGTGGTGAGCCCCCTGGCCGTCACCAACGGCGCGGTCAACCGCGACAACTCCATCGCCGTCGTGCGCCTGCTGGGCGAGGTCCTCGCCGCGCTCAAGGAGCTCACGCTCAAGGGGAACGAGCAGCAGGTCGAGGAGATCGTCGCCGATCGTCGCGCCTCGGCCGCTCGCACGCGCGCCTTCGCCCAGTACTACAACCAGATGCCGCGCTTCGTGCTGGACGCGGGGCTGGTGGGCGGCTTCGTGGTCGTCGGCGGCGCCGGATACCTGGGCGGCATGGCCTCCGGCGACGGCCCGACCGCGGCGATGACCTCGGTGGCGCTGTTCGCCGTGGCCGGGTTCCGCCTGGTGCCCTCGCTGACCCGCTTCCAGTCCACCCAGAACCGGATCCTCACGAACGCCGCCTTCGCGGACTACATCATCGACGACATCGAGTTCGCCCGCGGGGCCGTGCAGCGCCGGGACGCCCCCGACACCGGCTCCCTCCGCTCCGGCCTGCACGACATCGTCCTCGAGGACGTCAGCTTCACCTACCCCGAGCGCGAGGAGCCGGCCGTCGACGGCGTCTCGCTGCGCATCCCGGCGGGATCCTCGGTCGCCTTCGTCGGCAGCTCCGGTGCCGGCAAGTCCACGCTCGTGGACCTGCTGCTGGGCCTGCTGACGCCGAGCTCCGGGCGGATCCTCATCGATGACGTCGACATGACCACGGTGCTGCGCCAGTGGCGCTCCTCGGTGGGCTACGTCCCCCAGGAGGTCTCGCTGTTCGACGTGACCGTCGGCGAGAACGTGGCGCTGACCTGGAACCCGGAGGAGGTCGACGAGCACCGTGTGCGCGCCGCCCTGGACCGGGCGCAGATGCTCGAGGTGATCGAGGCGCGTCCCGAGGGCCTCCACGGCCGGCTCGGGGAGCGCGGGATGACCCTCTCCGGCGGACAGCGCCAGCGCATGGGCATCGCCCGCGGCCTGTACACGGAGCCGTCCGTGCTGGTGATGGACGAGGCCACCAGCGCCCTGGACACCAAGACCGAGGCCGCCGTCACCGAGGCGATCCGCGGGCTGGGCGAGGAGGTCACCACCATCACCATCGCCCACCGCCTGGCGACCATCCAGCACGCCGACATCGTGTTCTACATGAGCGAGGGCACCGTCGCCGCCGCCGGGACCTTCGACGAGGTGGTCGCCTCCGTGCCGGCCTTCGCCGAGCAGGCCGCCCTGGCCGGGCTCACCGGTGAGCGGACCATCGACCTCCCGCACCCGCCCACCGCGCACGCCTCCGAGCAGCGCGCCGCTGACCCCGTCGAGGGGGAGGAGTCCTGATGCCGACCATGCTCTTCCACGCCCCGTATCCGCTGCGCGGACGGGACACGGGCTCCGGGGTGCGTCCCGCGAAGATGCGCGACGCCTTCGAGGACGCCGGGTACGACGTCGTCGAGGTGACCGGCCGCGGCCGCGAGCGGGCCGCCGCGCTGCACCGTCTCCGCCGCGCCCTGCGCGACGGCCTCGAGCTGGACTTCGCCTACGGCGAGAACTCCACGATGCCGACGCTGCTCACCGAGCCGCACCACCTGCCCACCCACCCTGTCGTGGACCTCTCGCTGCTGCGCCTGCTGCGCCGGCACGAGGTGCCCACGGGCATGTTCTATCGCGACGTGTACTGGCGCTTCCCCGCCTACCGCGAGGACGTGGGATCGCTGATCGCCGTCGGGACCACCACGCTGTACACCGCGGAGCTGGTCGCCTACCGCGGGCTGGATCGCGTCTACCTGCCGTCGGAGAAGATGGCCTCCTTCGTCCCCTGGATCCGCGAGGAGCAGGTGTCCGCGCTGCCGCCCGGCGGGGCGATCCACGACAGCCGCCGCGACGAGCACGGGGAGCTGACCCTGCTGTACGTCGGCAACGTCTCCGAGTACTACCGCATGCACCATCTGTTCGAGGCGGTCACGGCGACCGACGGCGTCCGCCTGATCTTCTGCACTCCCGAGGAGGCCTGGAGCGCCGTCCGCGACGAGTACCCCCAGGCGGAGACCTGCGCGGACCGGATCGAGATCGTCCACGCCCGCGGGCCGGAGCTGCTGCCTCTGTTCCGGCGCGCGCACCTGTGCCTGCTGACGGTGGAGCCGGCCACGTACCGGGACTTCGCCGCGCCGGTGAAGCTCTTCGAGTACATCGGGCACGGCAAGCCGGTCATCGCCACCTCGGGCACCCACGCGGGCGATCTCGTGGAGTCCCTGGGTGCCGGTCGTCGGGTCGACTACGGCGCCGAGGCGATCTCCGGCGCGCTGGCCGCGCTCCGCGACGACCGGACGGCGCTGCGGGACCTCACCGATCGGGTGTGCACGGTGCGCGAGCAGCAGACCTGGACGGCGCGGGCGGAGCAGGTCGCGGCCGATCTGAGCGCACTCTCCCGCTGACGGCGAGGGGCCGCCGACGCCGCAGGCCGTCGGCGGCCCCGACGCCGTGGGGCGGTCGCCCTCAGGCGCGCGCGGCGAGCGTGGCGACCGCGCGCACCCAGGCCCCGCTCTGCTGCTCGGCGGACAGCGCCCGGGCGTGCCGGTCCGAGGAGCTCTTGGCCGCCGCGACCGCCGCGGGGGAGAGCCCGCGGAGGGTCTCGGCGAGATCCTCGGCCGCGAAGCCCGCCGTGACCGCGCCGAGCTGGTTCTCCTCGACCAGGGAGCGCATCTCGGGCGTGGGGGAGACCACGAGCGCGAGCCGCGCCTGCACGAAGTCGAACACCTTGTTGGGCAGGGCGTTGGCGAGGTTGAAGGTCGTGGGCGGGCACACGAAGATGCCGACGTCGTAGTCGTTGAGGACGGCGTGCAGCTCGTCGTAGGGGACGGCGTCGTGGACGCGCACGCGTCCCGCCGGCAGCTCCTCGGCCATCGCCCGCAGCCGGTCGACGTAGCCGGGATCGCTGGGCACCAGGTAGAGGTCCAGCGTCGCGTCGATGTCGGTCTCCCGCATCGCGTCGATCATGAGGTCCAGGCGCCGTGAGGGCATCGCCCCACCGGAGTGGACCAGGCGCAGCGCCTCCCGGGTCGGCACGGGGGAGAGCTCCTGGTACGGCGCGGCATTGGTCACCACCTCGGCGCGGATCCCGAACTCCCGCTCGTACTCGCGCGCCAGCCCGTGCCCGACGGTCGTCACGGAGTCCGCGCGGGTGACGTAGGTGCGGCAGATCCATCGCAGGTACGGCGCCACGCCGAGCCGCCAGGCCAGGCGGTCCTCCTTCTGCCGCGGCGCGTACTCGTGGAGGTCCGCGTGCACGCCGCCGCGGGGCCGCAGGGAGAGCGCCAGGGGCACGGTGTCCACGTCATCGGCCAGGACCACGTCGGTGCGCGGCAGGCCCTGCGCGCACACCCAGGCGACGACCTCCTGCTCCCAGTAGGTGCGCCGGAACCGCCGGGTGAGGGCGAGGCTCTTGTCCAGCCGCCACTGCTTGAGCTCCGAGGGGATCTGGAGATGCTGCGCCGATCCTTCGGGCGTGGGGCCGTAGCCGCAGGTCACGACGCGGTAGTCGGCGGAGAGCATCCGCACCTGCTTGAGCACCCGGGCATCCCGGGAGATGTCGGAGAAGGACAGGATCAGCAGCGAGGGACGGTCCGGGGCGCCGTCGCCCGCGGCGGCCGACGCGCCGAGGTCCTCCGCGCCGGGCTCCCGCGCGGGATGGACGGGGAAGTGCGGACCGCTGGAGAGGGCCAGCTGCAGGCTCCGCGCGTAGCCCGCGCCCACGGCCGGGGTGGAGAAGCTCTCGCCGATGGTGTCCGCGATCTCCTGCGCGGGCAGGTCCCGGGTGCGACGGTCGACCTCGAGGATCGCCGCCGTGTAGGCCTCCGACGACTGCTCGTCCACGAGCGCCCCGATGCGGGGTTGGACGTACTCGCCCTGGCCGCCGGTGCTGCCCAGGACCACGGGACGTCCCGCGACGATGGCCTCCGCGGCGGAGACGAAGAAGTTGTCGGCCCGGGTGGGACCGAAGAACAGATCGGCACGACCGAGGGCGGCGCGCACCTCCTCGGCGTCGACCGAGCCCGGCAGGGTGAGCCGCTCGGCCACCCCGAGATCGGCGGCGCGGCGCAGGGTCTCCTCCCGCAGCGGGCCGTCGCCCAGCCATTCCAGATGCGCGTCGGTCCCCTCGGCGACGAGGCGGGCCAGCACGTCCACGGCCAGCAGCGGGTCCTTGCGGGGGATGAGGCCGCCGGTGGAGACCAGGCGCAGGGCGCCGTCGCGCCGGTCGCGGCGGGGCACCAGCTCGCCGGGGTCCACGATGCAGGGCACGATGTCCGTGGGCCGCTGACCGCGCACCTCGCGGATCGGACGGGCGAGGAACTCGCAGACCGCGGTGACGCGATCGGGCAGGGCCAGGAGCCGGGACAGGGCCGGCAGGCCCCGCCGTGCGGGGGCGGGGAGGGTCTCCGGGGTGGTCAGGGCGGACCAGTGCTCGGTGTGGACCCACGGGGCGCGGGGACGGCGGATCGCGAGCGGGAGCAGCGCGGAGAAGGCCATCGAGTGGACCACGTCGGCTCCCTCGAGGGCGCGGGGGAGCCGGCGGGCGACGCGCAGCACCTGATCGGGTCGCCGCGGATCCATCGGCAGGCGCAGGACGTCGATGCCCTGATGAACGACGCGCCGGGTGCCGTCGTCGTCGGCCGGGGGCACCAGATGGATCAGCCGCACCTGCGCATGGCGGGCGATCGCCAGGGCGTCCCGCACCACGAAGGAGCCGCGGGCGGGCGCGACCTCGGTCGGGAACCAGGTGGTGACGATGGTGACCTGCATCAGCGCTCCACCTCCCGGTCCTCGAGCAGCCGGCGGTACATCGCGAGCATCTCCTCCGTCTCCCGCTCCCAGGTCAGCATCGGGGCCACCGCGCGGGCACGCTCGCGATAGGCGTCGGGATCCTCGAGGATCTCGCGCAGGGCCGCGGCGAGGTCCTCTGGGCTGGACCCCTCGAACACGGCGCCCACCCCCAGCTCCTCGACGACCTGGCGCATGTCCGGGAGGTCGGCCGCGGCGATCGGCAGCCCGGCGCGGATCGACTCGAAGAGCTTGTTGGGCAGCGCGTAGCGGTAGGAGAGGCAGATGGGGCGGACATGGACCACGGCCACGTCGCCGTCGGCGAGGGAGCGCGAGACGTCCTCCGGAGCGACCGCGCCGACGAGGTGGACGCGGTCGGCGACCCCCTGGCGCCGGGCCTCGGAGCGCACGGCCTCCAGCGCGGCCTCCTCGCCGTATCCCAGCAGGACGAAGTGCACGGACGGATCGAGGTGCGGCAGCGCCGCGATGGTCTCCTCGATCCCGCGTGCCGTGGTGATGCGGCCGCCGTAGGCGATGACGCGATCGGTCGCCGACAGTCCCGCGCGGGCGCGCAGCACCCCCGTCGCGCGGTCGGGGAGCTCGTCGGCCACCGGCACGTTGCGGACCAGCACGGGCGCGTCCTCGAGGCGGTAGGCCCTCTGCAGCCAGTCGGCGATCGAGGGGGAGACGGTGATCACTCCGTCGGCCCGTCGGACACCGACGGCCTCGGTGAGCCGCTCGACGAGGGGCGCCAGCAGGCGGTCGGAGCGGACGTTGCGGTGCCGCCACAGCTCGTGGGAGTCGTAGACGATCGCGATCGGTCGGCGCGAGAGCGCGCGGATGAGCATCGCGGGGACCAGCGTGTTGGCATCGTTGGCGTGGATGACATCGGGGGCGAAGCCGGTGCCCGCGCGCGTCGCGTTGACCCAGTACGTCCCCAGCGAGACCGTGCGATAGGCGCGCTCGCCGAGTCCCCGCAGAGCGCGCAGGGCCCGGCCCTTCGCCGCGGCGGGGGCGGAGGTCCCGCTCGGGCTCGGCGGCACCGATGCGGGGAGGGCGGGCGGCGGGGAGTCGGGATCGATCCCGGGATCGCCGCTGATGAGCCGGCGCCACATCGGGGCGAGGGCGGGCAGGATCCGCTCGATCGCGAACTCCGGCACCCGCTCGAGCAGGAGGTTCTCTCCCAGGGTCGTGACCTCGGCCATGCGGCCCCGCTCGCGGCGCTCGACGGCGATGATCCGGACCTCGTAGCCCTCGTCCCGCAGGGACGCGGACTCCTTGAGGACCCGTGAATCGTTCGCGCAGTCGTTGTACACGAGCACGGCCACCCGCGAGCCATCGCCTGACGTCATCCATGGTCCGTTCCCGAGCCCGGCGCGGTGTGCCGCACGCCGGTCCTCGACTGTCTGGTGGTGTGCCGCACGGTGCAGACCGTTGGCTATTGTGGAGCACGCTCACTGTACCCGTGCTCCGGCCGGCACGTCCGGAACCCTGCCGGACCCTGAGGAGGAGAACCTGACGTGAAGATCCTGTCCGTCGTGGGCGCGCGCCCGCAGTTCGTCAAGCTCGCCGCGATCGCCGATGCGGCCGCCCAGCGCGACGACGTCGAGCACATCATCGTCCACACCGGACAGCATTACGACGCCGCCATGAGCGACGTCTTCTTCGCGGATCTGCGGATCCCCGCCCCCGACGTCAACCTTTCCGTCGGCTCCGGCTCCCACGGCCGCCAGACCGGCGCGATGCTCGCCGGCATGGACGAGGTGCTCGAGGAGCACCGGCCGGACTGGACCCTCGTCTACGGCGACACCAACTCCACCCTCGCCGGCACCCTGTCCGCGGTGAAGATGCACCTCAAGGTCGCCCATCTCGAGGCCGGGCTGCGCTCCTTCAATCGCCGCATGCCCGAGGAGCACAACCGCGTCCTCACCGACCACGCCGCCGACCTCCTCCTGGCCCCCACCGAGGTGGCCCGCGAGCACCTGGCCGCCGAGGGCCTCGCCGACCGCACCCTGGTCACCGGTGACGTGATGACCGACGTGTGCCTGCGGGTGGCCGCCTCCGTCGCCCAGAGCGCACCGTCCCTGCCCGAGGGTATCGACCCCTCGGCCCCCTATGCCGTGGCCACCATCCACCGCGCCGACAACACCGACGAGCCCGAGCGCCTGCGCGCGATCGTCGACTCCCTCCAGGCGCTCGAGATCCCGCTGGCCCTGTTCGCCCATCCCCGCCTGGTCGCCAAGGCGCAGGACGCCGGCATCGAGCTCGCCGGCGGCGCGGTCCACGTCGGCCAGCCGGTCGCCTACCCCGAGCTGGTGGGCGCCGTCCAGCACGCCGCCGCGGTCGTCACCGACTCCGGCGGCCTGCAGAAGGAGGCGTACCTGCTGGGCACCCCGTGCTCCACCGTGCGCACCGAGACCGAATGGGTCGAGACCCTCGAGAACGACTGGAACCGCCTGGTCGCCGACCCCGCGGAGCTCACCGCCGCGGTCAGCCGGCCGGCGCCCACGGCACAGCGGCCCGACCACTACGGCGACGGACGCGCCGCCCTGCGCAGCGTCGACGCGCTCCGCGAGCGCGCCTGATGCGCCCGCGCTCCCGGGCCCGTTCCCGCACCCTGCGCCGAGCGGAGCGGCCGCCGCACGTGGTCGTCGCGACCCGCGTGTACGCGCCCGAGCCGGTCGCCGCGGCCTTCCGTCAGGAGGCTCTGGTCCTCGCTCTCGAGCGGGCGGGTGCGGAGGTCACGGTGCTCACCACCACCGCGCCGGGCGCCGGCCGGGTGCGCTCGCGGGCGCGGAAGGTCTCCCGCTGGCCGGTCAAGCGCGACCACCAGGGCCAGGTCCGCGGCTACGTCTCCTACCTGAGCTTCGACCTGCCGCTCGCCCTGCGCCTGCTGCTGCAGCGACGGATGGACGCTCTCGTGCTCGAGCCCCCGCCCACCACCGGCATGGTGGGGATGGTCGCCGCCGCGGTGCGCCGGGCGCCCTACACCTTCTACGCCGCGGACGTCTGGTCCGATGCGGCCGGCAGCGTCGAGGGGGTCCCGTCCCCGGTCATCTCCGCGGTGCGCTGGGCCGAGACCACGGTGTGGAAGCGTGCGGCGCGCGTGCTGACGATCTCCCCGGGCGTGCAGCATCGTCTCGAGCAGCTCATCGGGGCCCGGCCGCAGCTGGCGATGGTGGGCAACGGCATCGACACCGAGACCTTCACGCCGCAGGGACCGGACGCGGGGGAGAGCGGCCCGTACTTCGTGTACGCGGGGACGGTCTCCGAGTGGCAGGGGGCGGGGGTGTTCCTCGAGGCCTTCTCCCGGGTCCACCGGGAGCATCCCGAGGCGCGGCTGCTGTTCTTCTCCGAGGGCAGCGGTCGGGACGAGCTCGAGGAGCGGGTCCGCGCCGAGGGCATCGAGGGCGTCGAGTTCCGCGACAAGATCCCGCCGGCGCAGGTGGCCGCCCATCTGCGCGGTGCGCTCGCCGGGCTCTCCTCGATCACCCCGGGGCAGGGCTACGAGTTCGCGCTGCCCACGAAGATCTACGCCGCCACGGCGACCGGCACGCCCGTCATCCACGCCGGCGAGGGCGCGGCCCATGACCGGATCCGGGACAACCAGCTCGGCTGGGCCTGCGACTACGATGCCGAGCAGGTCGCCGCCGCGATGCTCGCCGCGATCGCGGGGACCTCGGCCCCCGATCCGGAGCGGACCCGCGCCTGGACCCTCGAGAACGCCTCCCTCGCCGGCTGCGCCGCCCAGGCGGCCGAGCAGGTGCTGGGGTCCCTGCGGCGCTGAGCCCGCGCCGCCGCCCGGTCAGAGGATCTCGCGCAGTCCCGGGACCCGCTTGCCGAGCAGGGCGATGGCGAAGGAGACCGTGGTGACCACGGCGATCAGCGCGAGCACCGCGAGCACCGAGGTCTCCGGGAATCCGAGCCCGCGCAGCGGGATGAGGATCGCGAAGTGCACCAGGAACACGCCGAAGGTGGCGTCGCCGAGAGTGCGCAGGACGCCCTCGGCCTGTGTCCCGACCCTCCAGCTCTTCCCGAGTCCCATCAGGGCGATCACCAGCGCCAGCGACAGCAGCATGACGAAGGGGCTGACGTAGGTGGGCAGCAGGACCTGCCCCGGGGGAGCGTCGGTGACGCGCGAGAGGTACGCCCAGACCGTCAGCGCTGTCAGGACGGGGACGGCCGCCAGCAGCAGCGCGAGGGCGCCGCGCCGCCCGACGGGGGCGGCCCAGGCCGCCCGGCCCAGGACGTAGTAGCCGATGAACGGCAGGAAGTAGGTCAGCGCTCCGAGCTGGAGCGGGACCACGGCCTCCCCGAGCAGCCCCTCGGTCAGGGGTGGCACCGCCATCACCGCGAGCGCCCAGCCCGCGGCGACGGCGCCCGTGGTCCAGGCCCGTCGCGCCGAGTCGCCGACATAGGTCGCGATCACGGGCGTGATCACGGTCAGCCCGATGATCAGCGGCAGGAAGTACAGATGGGGGTAGGTGTCCGCGGTGATCAGGTCCAGGACCTCCTGGCGCGGATCGGGTTCCTCGGCGGGGAGCCAGATGTTCATGATCAGCAGGTAGAAGGCGGTCCACACCACGGTGGCCGGGAGCAGGCGGCGCAAGCGCCGTCCCAGGAAGCGGCCCGAGCCGTGCCGCATCGCGGCCGGTGCCAGGTTCAGCGCCCCGGAGATCATGATGAAGGCGGGCACCGTGGTGGCCAGCAGCGAGCGCAGGACATGAATCGGCACGGCCGCCTCGGTCGCCAGGTGATCGGCGATCACGTGGACGGTGACGACGCCGATGACGGCGACGATCCGCAGCACGTCCAGGAGCGGGGAGTAGCGGCGGGTCCGCACAGCGGGAGGTGCCGTCCGCGCGGCGTGATCACCGAGGGGATCGGCCGGCGCGGTGGTGCGGGCGGGGGCGTGGGCGTCGTCAGTGGGGGTCATAGCTCCCGTCTCCCGGGTCGCAGTCGATCTGGATCATCCGCGAATGGTCGGTGTGGAACAGGACGGTGCCGAGGTCCGTCCCCGCGTAGTTCACGGAATCGGAGGTCTTGTGACGGTTGTACGGCTGGATCTCCTGGTAGACGTACCAGATGCCGTTCTCCTCGAGGAGGCGGCAGGAGGCGGGGTCGGTCGCGGCATCCTCGGTGGCGTAGATGAGGTCGCGGTCCAGATCGGAGTACGCCATCCCGGCGACCTTCAACCGCACGTCCTGCCCGAACATCGCGTACAGGTGCGCGGCGCCGGAGAACGGGCTGGCCAGCACGGTGCCGTCGGGATCCATCGCGGGGACCTCCTGCTCGAAGAGCTCCCGCTCCTCGGCCTGGAGGAAGCGACCGCGGCCCGGGTAGTCCGGGGCCAGGTTCTTCGCGGCGTTGTCGCTGCGCGCGGGGATCGAGGCGAGGCCCGCGACGACCGCGGCGGCCACCAGGACCGCCACCACCGGGGAGGCGAGGCGCCGGCGCCGTCCTTCGCGAGGGTCCCGCCCGAGGCCGCGCAGCAGCTGCGACCAGGCACGCAGGCCCGGGACCACGAGCACCGCGGACAGCATCGCCAGCGGCACCGCGACGCGGTCCTGGCCGCGGTAGTACAGGGCCGAGAGGTTCAGCGGGGAGTCCAGGGCCGCATCGAGATAGATCACGGTCATGACCAGCCAGGCGATGCCCAGCCAGCGCAGGGCGGAGGAGCGCAGCGCGACGATCAGGCCGGGCCACCAGAGCACCGCGAGCACCACGCCGAGCGCCATCGGCCACACCGTGAGCAGACCCAGGGCGACCTCGCCGAGTGCGAGCCACCAGGACACCTCCAGCCCACCGTTGAAGCCCGTGACCTGGGAGCCCAGCGGTGTGTAGGAGAGCAGGGCGACCGGCAGCAGGGCCAGCACGGGCACGGCGATCAGGGCGGGGTGCGCCCGCCAGGAGGTGGCGCCGGTGACCGCGGTGAGCACCGTGAGCAGGATCAGGGCGGTGACCGCGACGTTGGGATGCAGGAGGCCCAGCCCCACTCCGGCCAGGCCCACCGCCGCCAGGGCGGCCAGTGAGGTCGAGAAGCGCCCCGCCGGGACGGGTCCTTCTCCGACGCGGTCGGAGGACGAGCGGGCCGGGTCCTTCAGCAGCGCTCCCCACAGGGCGGCTGCGCCGGCGAGTGCGCCGGTCATCGCCGCGAAGCCGGTGAGATTGGGGATCGGCGAGAGGTGGATCCACAGGTCCAGGGGAGCGGCGGGGATCAGCGCCGCCGCTGTCGCCGCGGCGAAGGGCGCCCAGGGGATCGCGGGGAGCACGGCCCGGGCCAGCAGGGCGGCGCCCAGCACCCAGGGGACCACGGCGAGAGCGAGGACGGCGCCGTTGAGCAGCACGGGGGTCGTGCCCCACGGGGTCAGCGTCGCCAGGGCGTGGAAGGCGGCGGGGTAGAAGGAGGTCTCCCCGGTGGTGGTCGCGACCGCGCCGAGGTGGAGGCTCGAGGCGTCCCCGCCCTCCCGGATCCATTCCAGCGCCGAGAGGTGGTAGAGGGTGTCCCAGCGCTCGAGGATCGCATCGGGCCGGCCGGCCTGCTGCGCGATCGGCAGCACGGCGATGGCGAGGGCGCCCGTCAGCCAGAGCGGTGCGAGCGGAACGGCGCGCGACGGGGCGAGCGGGCCGTCGAGCACTGTGGCGGGCAGGCGCAGCCCGACCCGGCGCAGCCCCCAGCACGCCGCGATCAGCACCGCCGCGCCGAGCGCGAAGGGCAGCAGCGACCAGCGCAGGCCGATCATCGCCGCGGCGACGGCACCCATCCCGCCGATCGCCGCGCCGAGCGCCGGGGCGAGGGCGAGGGCGAGCAGGGGGGAGCCTCCGAGCATCCGCACGGCGGCGTACCCGGGCAGGTACGCCGCCGCGAGGACGACGAGGATCGCGAGGAGCAGGACGAGCAGGGAGATCATCCCTCGTGGGCGCGCAGAGACCTCTCGCGGTAGTCCACCGCGTGCTCCGCCTCGTCCAGGGCCAGTCGGCGTGCCAGGTAGGTGGTCCGCTTCTCGGCGGCCTTCGTGCGGGCCTCCTGCAGCGCGAGGAAGCCCAGCAGGACCAGCACCGTCGCGTACAGCAGCAGGTCCGCTCCGCGGCCCACGCCCACCAGGTTCGCGACCCGTGAGAGCACCCCGGGGAAGAGGACCGTCAGCACGGCGAACACCGCGAAGGCGATGACCAGCAGACGGCGCACCGCGAGCTGCTTGGCGCCGCGCTTGGCGAACAGCCAGCCGATGATCGCCACGATGCCCAGCACCAGCAGGAGCTGGATGATGAACGTGCGGCTGCCCACCCCGAGGGCGGGGCCCAGGGCGAGGATCAGGTCCGGGGCGCCCATCGGCTCAGGCCTCCTCGGCCTGCTGGTGGGTGGAGGCGGAGCCGTCGCCGAGGACGAGGCGGGGGGTGCCCACCCAGTTCTCGGCGGTGGTGATGTTGCGCCCGTCCACGATCAGGGCGACGCCGGGGACGTCGGCGGCGCCGAGCTGCGCGTACTCGGGGTGGTTGGTCTGGACGATGACGAGGTCGGCGGCCTCTCCGACGTGGTAGGGCTCCCAGCCGAAGCCGCGGATCTCCTCGTCGTCGTAGTAGGTGTCGTGCACCGCGACCTCGGCGCCGTGCTCGCGCAGCGCCTCGACGACGGGGAACACGCCGGAGAACGCGGTCTCCTTCACACCGGTGCGGTAGGACGCGCCGAGCACCACGGCCTTCTTCCCCTCGAGGGAGCCCAGCAGGCCCGCGGCCCGCTGCACGAGGTGCGCGGGCACGGAGGCGTTGAGCGTGCGCGCCGTGCGCACGGTGGTCGCCGCCGGATCGGTGGACAGGTACAGCCGCGGGTAGACCGGGATGCAGTGTCCGCCCACGGCGATGCCGGGGGAATGGATGTGGGAGTAGGGCTGGGAGTTGCTGGCCTCGATCACCTTGTACACGTCGATGCCGTGGTCCTGCGCGAACAGCGCGAACTCGTTGGCCAGCGCGATGTTCACGTCGCGGTAGGTGGTCTCGGCGAGCTTGGCGAGCTCGGACGCCTCGGGGCTGCCCAGGTCCCACACGCCGTTGGGGCGGGGGAGGTCGGGTCGCTCGTCGAAGGTCAGGGCGGACTCGTAGAACTCCCGCGCCTTCTCGGCGCCGGAGGCGGTGAGCGCTCCGATGAGCTTGGGGTACTTGCGCAGGTCCGCGAACACGCGGCCGGTCAGCACCCGCTCGGGGGAGAACACGGCGTGGAAGCCCTCGGACTCCTTCAGCCCGGAGATCTCCTCGATCATGGGCACGAAGCGGGTGCGCAGGGTGCCCACCGGCAGGGTGGTCTCGTAGGAGACGAGGGTGCCCGGGGCCAGGTGCTCGGCCAGGGAACGGGTCGCGGAGTCCATCCAGGCGAAGTCCGGCTCCCAGGTGGCGTCGTCCACGAACAGGGGCACCACGATCACCACGGCGTCGGCACCGGGGATCGCCTCGGCGTAGTCGGTGGTCGCCCGCAGGCGACCGGCGGGCACCAGCTCGCTGAGCTTCTCCTGCAGGTGCGCCTCACCGGGGAAGGGCTCCTTCGCCTGGTTGATCAGCTCGACCTGGCGCGGATTGGTGTCGACTCCGATGACCTCGTGCCCGGCATCGGCGAACTGAACGGCCAGCGGCAGGCCGATCTTCCCCAGGGCGACAACAGCAGTCCTCACGTGATCTCCTTCATTCCGGGCGCCCGCGGGGGCGCCGCATGCGCGTCGATGACCACCGGGGGCGGCCCACCGTGACAGGGTATCCTCATCGGCCGTGCAGGATCCTGCACGTCGGCCGCCCGCCGCTTCGCCGCCGCGTCCGCACGGCAGTCCAGGAGGAGAGCACGTGAGCACGACCGATCCCGTGGACGATCCGGAGCGCGGGAACGCCTCGCCGGGGCTGGACACCACCTGGTTCGTCGTCCCCCTGTTCAACGAGGGGCAGGTGGTCGGGGACGTGATCCGTGATCTGCGCACCCGCTATCCGCTGGTGGTGGCCGTCGACGACGGCAGCCAGGACGACTCGGCGGAGATCGCCGAGCGGGCCGGCGCCGCGGTGGTGCGCCATCCGTACAACATGGGACAGGGCGCGGCGCTGAAGACCGGCATCGACTACGCGCTGCGGGACCCCGCGATGCGCCAGGTCGTGACCTTCGACTCCGACGGCCAGCACCAGGTCGACGACGCCGCGTCGATGATCGCCCAGCGCGAGCGAGAGGGGGTCGACATCGTGCTCGGCTCCCGCTTCCTCGACGCGCGCACCCAGCCCGGGCTGCTCAAGCGGGTCGTGCTGCGCGGCGCGGTCTGGTACTCGAACCTCACCAGCGGGGTGAAGCTCACCGATGCGCACAACGGCCTGCGGGTGATGGGGCGCGAGGCCTGCGAGAAGATCACCATCGAGCAGAACCGGATGGCGCACGCCTCGGAGATCGTCGAGGAGATCGGGCGCCACCACCTCACGGTGGCGGAGCATCCGGTCCACATCCTCTACACCGACTACTCCCGCTCGAAGGGCCAGTCGGTGCTGAACTCGGTGAACATCGTCATCGACATGCTCTTCCGCTGAGCGGCCCGGCGGGCCGCCGCCCCCGCGCTCAGCCCTCCTCGGGCTGCGCGGAGCCGTCCTCCACGGCGTCGAAGAAGGTCGCGATGTCCTCCTCGTCGGTGAGGATCGCGACGCCCGAGTTGTTGGTCTGGTACTCGGGATCCTCGATCGGGATCGCGTACGTGCCCGAGCCCATGGCGCGGTTCGCGGTCAGACCCATCCGGCCCACATCGACGATCCCTGTGCCGTCGCTGGTGGTCAGAGCATCGGAGCCGGCACCGGCGAGGCGGACCTGCGTGATCGGGTTCAGGATCACCGCGGGGGAGAGGACGCGGTCCATGAGTGCCGCGATGAACTGCTGCTGACGCTGCTGGCGACCCATGTCGGCCGTGGGATCGAAGTACCGGGCGCGCACGAAGGCGAGCGCCTCCTCGCCGCCGACGTCGTGGCAACCCTCGGTCATGTGCAGACCCGACTTCTCGTCGTCCACGTCCTCGTCGACGCACAGGGTCACGTACCCCACCGCGTCGACCACCTCGGCGACGCCGTCGAAGCCGACCTCGACGTAGTGGTCGATGGTCAGCCCCGTGAACTGCTCGACGGTCTCGACCAGCAGCGGGGCTCCGCCGAAGGCGTAGGCGGCGTTGAGCTTGTACCCGCCGTGGCCGGGGATGTCGACCAGGGTGTCGCGGGGGAGGGAGATGAGGTAGCTGGAGCCGTTCGGCGCCTTGTGCAGGAGCATGATCGTGTCGGTGCGAGCGCCCTCGGTGCCGTCGTCCCCGACCGCCTCCCCGTCGCGCCGGTCGGAGCCGGCGATGAGATAGGTGGTGCCGGGGGTGTTCTCCGCGTCCGAGAGCGCGTCGACGTGCTCGATGCGGCTGTCGGCCCACACCGTCAGCCCAGCGCCCCATCCCAGAGTGATCACGAGCACCAGCGCCAGCAGGGTGATGCCCAGGCGGACGGGGCGCGGGACGCGGGAGCGGCGCCGCGGCCGGCGCGGAGGAGGCGGTCCGTCGGGAGGGAACCCGCCGGCGTCCTCAGGGGGGAGCGCTCCGGCGGGGGTCGCGCTCCCGCGGGCCTCCTCCCGGTGTCTGCTCGTGGGCACCCGGGCTCGCGGCGGCCCGGCCCCGCCCCGTGGATCGGAGGTGCCCGGGACCGGACGGGCGCTGCCCCCGGCGCGGGCGCGGCTGGCGGGGGGCCGGCGGGGACCTCCCGGACGTGGGGAGCGCGGTGGCTGCTGATCGCTCACTGCTGTCTCCTTCCCGGTCGGAACCGTGCGGCGTGCGGACGTCTCGTGCTCCGCATCGTCCGGCGGGTCCGAGGTGCCCGGGACGCGTGCGGCGCTGGACAGAGTAGCGGCCCCGCGGCGATGCGCGTCGGCGCCGCCCGGGTCGCGGCGGCTCCGTCACGAGAACCTCCCTGGAACCTTCACACCGCCCTCATGCGCCTTCCGCGGCCGTCCAGCCTCGCTCCGTACACTGGAGGGGCGCCGCCGCGGCGGCCGTCACCACCCCGCAGGAGGCGCAGTGAATCAGCCCGCACCCGACGGAGATCGGATGCCCCGTTCCGCGACCGCACACCCCGAGGCGTCCTCCGCGGTCGTCGTCGCCGTGGTCGTCACCTACAACCGTGAGCAGCTGCTGGGCGAGTGCCTGGACGGTCTCGCCGCCCAGGACCGCGTGCCGGACGCCGTCGTCGTCATCGACAACGCCTCCACGGATCGCAGCGGGGCCGTCGCGGACGAGCACCCGCTGGGCGCGGACGTCGTCCACCTGCGGCGGAACGTCGGCGGGGCGGGCGGCTTCGCCGCCGGCATCGCCCGGGCGCTGCAGCGCCACGACGCCGACTGGATCTGGGTGATGGACGACGACACCGTGCCGCGCCCCGGGGCGCTCGGCGCGCTGCTCGGCGCGCTCGAGGCCTCGCCGGTGCGGCTGTCCGTGCTCAGCTCGCGGGCGGTCTGGACCGACGGCCGCGACCACCCGATGAACACCCAGCGCACCCGGCTCTTCGTGAGCTCCCGCGAGAAGCGGGACGCCGCGCGGGCCGGCGGCCGGCCGATCCGCACCGCGAGCTACGTCTCCGCCCTGCTCAACGGTCAGGACGTGCGCCGGCTGGGCCTGCCGTACGCGGACTACTTCATCTGGTCCGACGACTTCGAGCACACCGGGCGACTGCTGCGCCGCGGCCGCGGCCTGCAGGTCCCCGGCTCCGTCGTCGAGCATCGCACCGCGCTGTTCTCGAACGCGCAGGCCTCCCCGGGGTCCCGCTTCTACTACGACGTGCGCAACCGGCTGTGGGCGCTGCTGCGCACCGACTCCTTCTCGCCGCTCGAGAAGGTGCTGCACGGCGGGAGCACGGCCGTGGCCTGGGGTCGACAGCTGCTGCGCCATCGAGGGGCTCTCGTCCCCGTGGGGCTGCGGGGTCTGCTCGCCGCGGTGCGGCGCCGTCCGCGCCCGACGGCCGTGGTGCTCAGCGGCGAGCCGGAGGTCGCCGGTGATGTCCGCGCGATCGATCGGGCGGCGGGACGGTGACCAGCGACGCACCGGGCCGTTCCGCCCCGTTCTCGGTGCTGATGCCGCTGTGGGGCCGGGACCGCGCCTCCCGGGTGGAGATCGCGCTCTCCTCGGCGACCCGGGAGCAGCAGCTGGCCCCGGACCTCCTGCTCCTGACCGTCGACGGGCCGCTGCCCGAGGACCTCGAGGCGCTCGTGGCCCGCGTGGAGTCGGGGGAGTTCGGTCCGGCGCAGGTGCTGCGCCACGACCGGCATCGGGGCGTGGCCGCCGCCCTGCAGGACGGGCTCGAGGCCTCCCCGCACGAGCTGGTCGCCCGCGCCGACAGCGACGACCTGTGCCGTCCCGAGCGCTTCGCCCTCCAGATCCCGCGCATGGACGGCACGGAGGAGGACCCTCGGCCGCTGGATCTGCTCGGCGCCGGGATGCAGGAGTTCAGCGATCGGGTGCCGCGAGGCCGCGGGCCGCTGCGCCGCCGCCCCCTGCGGCACGAGGAGATCGTCGAGTACCTGCCGTACCACAGCCCCTTCCATCACCCGACGGTGGTGCTGCGACGCTCGGTCGCGCTCGCCGTCGGCGGCTACCGGGACCTCCCCCTGCTGGAGGACTACTGGCTGTGGGAGCGGATGATGCTGGGCGGCGCCCGGATGGGGAACCTGGCCGAGGTGCTCGTGGACTACCGCGTGGACGAGGAGCTGTTCGCCCGGCGCGGCGGCTGGCGCCTCTTCTCCAGCGACGTGCGGCTGCAGTGGCAGATGGCGCGCGACCGCGTGACCACCCCCGCGACCTTCCTGCGCAACCTCGCGATGCGCGGCGCGTACCGCTTTGCGCCCGGCTGGATGCGGCGCATCGGCTACCGGCGCGTGGTCGAGGGGTCCGCCGGTCGCCCCGCCCCGGATCCGGACCTCACGGTCGAGGACCGGTGACACGGTCACGTGAACGGGGGGACGACCGCAGGTGAACACCGGGTGACCAGGGTGTGGGGGATCCAAGGGCGGCGGCATGAGCGTCGACACACCGCCGGGCGCGCGGGGACGTCGTGCTCCCCGCCCGGGCGCGCTCGGCTACTGTGAACGCGTCCCCGGCGGACCCTCCGCTCGCTTCGAAAGGACCCTCCGTGTCGACTCCTGACCTCCTGATCGTCGGTTCCGGCCTGTTCGGGCTCACCCTCGCCGAGCGCGCCGTCGCCGAGCACGGCGCGAAGGTGACGATCATCGACCGTCGTCCCCACATCGGCGGCAACGCCTATTCCGCCGCCGACGAGCAGACCGGCATCGAGGTCCACCAGTACGGGGCCCACCTCTTCCACACCTCGAACCCGCGGGTGTGGGAGTACGTCAACCGGTTCACCGAGTTCACGGGGTACCAGCACAAGGTGTACACGACCCATCAGGGCGTGGTGTACCCGATGCCGATCAACCTCGGCACGATCAACCAGTTCTTCCGCTCCGCGCTCACGCCCGACGAGGCGCGCGCCCTGGTGGCCGAGCAGGCCGGCGAGTTCGCGGGAGCGGACCCGGAGAACCTCAACGACAAGGGCATCTCGCTCATCGGGCGTCCCCTGTACGAGGCGTTCATCAAGAACTACACCGGCAAGCAGTGGCAGACCGACCCCACGGAACTGCCCGCCTCGATCATCTCCCGCCTGCCCGTGCGCTACACCTACGACAACCGGTACTTCAACGACAAGCACGAGGGCCTGCCCCGCCAGGGCTACACGGCCTGGCTCGAGCGGATGGCCGACCACCCGAACATCGAGGTGCGCCTGGAGACGGACTACTTCGACACCTCCCAGCCGCTGAACAAGGACGCCGTGCGCGGCCGCCTGCCGGTGGTGTACACCGGCCCGATCGACCGCTACTTCGACTACGAGCGCGGCGAGCTGGGCTGGCGCACGATCGACCTGG
Source organism: Brachybacterium sp. YJGR34 (assembly GCF_003347015.1). Lineage (GTDB taxonomy): Bacteria > Actinomycetota > Actinomycetes > Actinomycetales > Dermabacteraceae > Brachybacterium. The sequence goes on along the minus strand of NZ_PNFB01000015.1, from coordinate 32,478 downwards.
AGACCGAGCACCTGGAGGTCGGCGACTTCCAGGGCACCTCGGTGATGAACTACGCCGACGCCGAGGTCCCCTACACCCGCATCATCGAACCGCGGCACTTCCACCCCGAGCGCGACTACCCCACCGACGCCACGGTGATCCAGCGCGAGTACTCGCGCTTCGCCGAGAGCGGCGACGAGCCGTACTACCCCATCAACTCCGGGACGGACCGCGAGACCCTCGTCGCGTATCGCGAGCTGGCCGAGGCCGAGCCGCGCACGCTGTTCGGCGGGCGCCTGGGGACGTACCAGTACCTGGACATGCACATGGCCATCGGTGCCGCGCTCTCGATGGCCGACAACAAGCTGCCGGACCTGCTGAGGGCGTGACCGCCCCGCCCCGCCGCGCCGTGCGCGGGGCCCCGACGAGCGCCGACGAGGAGCACCATGAACGCCACCACCGCCACCACGGCACCAGCACCCGCCGAGGACGCCGCGCAGGCGACGGCCGTCCCGCAGCGCGTGCTGCAGCGTCTGATCCTGCCGGTCGAGGCGAGCCCTGACATCGTCCCCCTCTACATCGAGGCGGCCGACGCGCGCTCCGGCGCCACGGGAGGCGCCTTCGGCCTCGGCGGGAATCCCGACCGCACCGTGCCCACGGCCGATCCCGGCGCCGCCGGCCGCGGCACGTCGACCGCCGCGGTGGACATCAGCGAGCTCAACGAGCGGCACTCGGTGCAGATCCCGGCGCACACCATGCGCTCCTTCGGCACCTACTTCAACGCGTTCCCGGCCAGCTACTGGCGGCGCTGGACCCCGGTGCGGAGCATCCGGCTGCGGATCCGCACGATCGGCAGCGGTCACCTGGTGATCATGCGGTCGACCGCCCGCGGCACCCTCCAGCGGCAGGTCTCCCGCACCGTCGCCGGCAGCGGCACCCAGGACTTCGAGCTGCCGCTGACGGCCTTCGGGGACGGCGGATGGTACTGGTTCGACGCCTACGCCGGGGACGAGGACCTCACGGTGCTGTCCGCGGAGTGGACGGCCGACGAGGACCTCGCCCGCACCGAGGGCACCTTCTCGATCTCCATGACGACCATGAACAAGGTCGAGTACTGCCTGGAGAACATCCGCACGGTCGCCGAGGATCCCGACCTGCGGCAGCTGCTGGGCGTCATGTACGTCATCGACCAGGGATCGGACCGCCTCACCGATCACCCCGAGGAGCTGGCGCCCCTGCAGGAGTCGCTCGGCGACCAGCTGCAGATCATCGAACAGGGCAACATCGGCGGCTCCGGCGGCTTCTCCCGCGGGATGTACGAGGCCGCGACCGAGGGCAGCGCGACCTACGTCATCAACTGCGACGACGACATCGTCCTCGAGCCGGAGTCCCTGATCCGCCTGACCACCTTCGCGGACTTCGCCACCCGGCCCACCCTCGTCGGCGCCCACATGTTCGACCTCAACAACCGCTCGGTGCTGCACACCTTCGGCGAGGTGGTCGACCCCTGGCGGATCCAGCCGGCGATCGCGAGCCCCGGCGGCGAGATGGGGCACGACTTCGCCCTGGACCCGCTGCGCTCGACCCCGTGGCTGCACCGCCGCGCGGACGTCGACTACAACGGCTGGTGGAGCTGCCTCATCCCCACCGAGACGGTGCGGGCCATCGGACTCGCGCTGCCGGTGTTCATCAAGTGGGACGACGCCGAGTACGGTCTGCGCGCGAAGAAGGCGGGCTACCCGACGGTCTCCCTGCCGGGCGCCGGGGTGTGGCACATGAGCTGGGTGGACAAGGACGACCTGGTGGGCTGGCAGGCCTACTTCCACGAGCGCAACCGCATCATCACCGCCCTGCTGCACTCCCCGTACGCCCGCGGCGGCCGGGTCGTCAAGGAATCGCAGTTCATGGACGTCAAGCACCTGATCTCGATGCAGTACTACACGGAGGCCGGCCGCCTGATGGCCCAGCGCGACGTGCTCGAGGGGCCGGACGCCCTGCACCCCTCGATCGGTGCGCGGCTGCCGGAGATCCGCGCGATGGCCGCGGACTTCGACGACGCGGTCGCCAAGAAGGACCAGGACCTCTACCCGGCGGTCCACGTCGACAAGCCGCCGCGCAAGGGCCGCCCCTTCACCCAGCCCCGCCGGCTGATGCTGCCGGCCTGGACCGTGAAGACCCTCGCCAAGCAGCTGCTGGCGCCGCCCACCGCCCGCGCGGCGGAGCACCCGCAGGCCGCGATCCCGCACCTGGACGCGAAGTGGTGGCGGCTGTCCGCCTACGACAGCGCCCTGGTCTCCAACGCGGAGGGCACCCAGGTCTCCTGGTACAAGCGGGACCCCCGCCAGGTGCGCCAGATGCTCTCCGAGGCGATCACCGCCCACGTCGAGCTGCACCGACGCTGGAACGAGCTGCGCACCCAGTACCGCGCCGCGTGCGAGCGCATCACCTCCTTCGCGGAGTGGGAGCGGACCTTCGCCGAGAATCCCGCGCCCGTGCGCGAGCGCGACCGGGACGCGGGCGCAGGGGGCTCCGGGAGCACCGCGGCGTGAGAGGGGACGGAGCGCTCCGCGCGGCGCAGCGGCCCACCCGCGCCGAGCAGGCCGAGGGGTGGCGCGGCCCCGGGCAGGATGCCGGCTGGCTGAACCCCGTCCGGGAGCGCTTCCTGCTGCGCCTCCTGGTGCGCAAGGAGCTGCGGGTCCGCTATCGCGGCAGCGCGCTGGGCATGCTGTGGAGCTACGTCAAGCCCGCGGTGCAGTTCATCGTCTTCTACATCGCCCTGGGCGTCTTCCTGCAGCTGTCCAAGGGCACCCCGGCCTATGCCGTCTACCTCTTCAGCGGCATCGTCGTGGTGAACCTGTTCGGCGAGGTGTTCGGCAACGCCACCCGGTCCATCACCGGGAACCAGGCGCTGGTCTCGAAGATCTACCTGCCCAGCCAGCTGTTCCCCTGGTCCTCGATGATCGTCGCGCTGGTCCACTTCCTCCCGCAGCTGCTGGTGCTCGTGGTCGGGGCGCTGCTGTTCGACTGGCTGCCCTCGCCGACGAGCCTGGTCGCCTTCGGCCTGGGGATGACGATCCTGCTGGTGTTCACCATGGGGCTGGGGATGATCACCGCCGCGCTGAACGCCGCCTTCCGCGACGTGGAGAACTTCGTGGACCTGATCGTCATGGTCGCCACCTGGCTCTCCCCGGTGCTGTACCGCATCTCCATGGTCGAGGAGTCGATCGGCGGCACGATCTGGTGGTGGCTGTACCAGCTGAACCCGCTGACCATCGTCGTCGAGCTGTTCCACGTCGCGTTCTGGCGGTACGGGGCCTCGGTGGTCGAGAGGGTGCCGAGCGATCCCACGCTCACCGCCCCGGGCGAGCCCTTCGGCCTGTGGTGGGCCGGTCTGCTGATCGCGGTGGCGACCTTCGTGGTCGGCACCATCGTCTTCGAGCGCTCCAAGCGGCGCTTCGCGCAGGAACTGTGAGGAGGGAGCGAGGATGAGCCCACGGATCGAGTCCGTCCCCGAATCCGCCGCGGTCCCGACCGATCGGGAGATGGTGCGGGTCCAGAACGTCACCAAGCAGTTCGCGCTGCGTCACGACCACTCCCTCAAGGAGCTGGTGTTCTCCGCGCTGCAGCGCAAGAAGCTCGCCGATTCGTTCCTGGCCCTGGATGACGTCGACCTCACCGTCCACGCGGGGGAGACGGTGGGCCTGATCGGCTTCAACGGCTCGGGGAAGTCGACGCTGCTCAAGACCATCTCCGGGGTGCTCTTCCCGGACAGCGGCCGGGTGCTGCTGCGCGGTCGGGTGGCGGGGCTGATCGAGGTGGGCGCCGGATTCCACCCCGATCTCTCCGGGCGCGAGAACGTGTACCTCAACGGCGCGATCCTCGGCATGTCCCGGGAGCAGATCGAGGAGCGGTTCGAGGAGATCGTCGCGTTCAGCGAGATCGAGGAGTTCATCGACACCGACGTGAAGTACTACAGCTCGGGGATGTTCCTGCGGCTCGCCTTCTCCGTCGCGGTGCACACCGACCCGGACATCTTCCTGGTCGACGAGATCCTCTCGGTGGGGGACGAGCCCTTCCAGCGCAAGTGCCTCGAGCGCATCCGCGAGCTGCAGAAGGCGGGCCGCACCATGGTGGTGGTCTCCCACGAGCTGGAGATGCTCGAGAAGCTGTGCACCCGGATCGTCGTGCTCGCCAAGGGGACGGTGATCTTCGACGGGGATCCGACGACGGCGGTGTCGACCCTCCGCGCCAGCTGAGGCGGCGCCTCAGGCGCGGCCGGTCACGGCCTCCTGCTCCGCGCGGTGCGGGTCCACGGACGCCGCGGGGCCGACGATCCCGCCGCCGGCGAGCCACGCGCCGAGCGCCGCGGGAGCCGCGCCGAGGCCGTCGTCGTCGACCAGCAGCCGGGGGACGGGCGGGCCGTCCGCGGCGGCGGGCCGCGGGGCGGGTCCGCTCCAGGCGGGAAGTGGGCCGACCAGACGGTCAGGGTGCGAGCGCACCTCGGCCACCCAGTCGTGGACCAGCGCCGGCAGCTCGCCGTCGTAGCGGGGCGCGAGGGAGACCGCGCGCAGGGCCAGGACCTCGTCGGCGTCACCGGCGAGCGTGGAGTCGGGTCGGTCGGTGACCAGCACCCGCGGCGCCCCGGGCACGTCCGGCTCGGTGCCCGCAGGCTGCGCGGAGGGCTCCAGCACCGTCACCTCGGCGCCCAGGGACCAGGCGGCCAGGGTCAGCACCAGGCGCTTCCAGTGCGGCGTGAGGTCGATGACCACCTCCTCGCCCTCCTCGAGCGCGATCTCGTCCCGGAGGTGGCCGATGGACTTGATCACCCAGTTGGCGAGCACGTGCCCGGACAGCTCGATGCGGGACGCCTCGCCGTGCCACGCGAGCACGGGGGCGGGCCCCCGATGCTCGAGGGCCTGCAGCAGGCGGGTTCCGGTCCCGGCGGTCTCTGCGGTCATCGGGGGTCCTCCTGGGTGTCGGGGACGGCGATCTCGACGTCGATCGGCGGCAGCGGGGCGCCGAGGGACTCCGCCCGGAGCGCCGTGCGGATCCGCTCGGCGCGGGTCGCCGCCTCGATCAGCGCCTCCGCGGAGGAATCGGCGGCCTCCACCACGATAGGGGCCGTCTCCTCGCCCGCGGGACGCGGGCGGACGACGGCCGTGGAGGCCGGCCCGCCGGCGCGGGGGATCGCGGCCACCTCGAGGGCCCGTGCGATGCGCTCGGCGACGGGCTCGGGGGACATGCGGGCGATCGGCTCCTGGCCGGGAGCGAGCCCGAGGGCCACCCAGACCGATTCCAGGCTCGGGCGACGGAACCAGTCGTCCTCGCCGGTGCGGGAGAGGTCCCGGGCGGGGATGTCGCCGGCGGTGGCGCCGGCCACCCCGCGCACCAGGGCGGCCGGCACTCCGCTCGCCTTGCCCTTGACGAGATCGGCGGCGGCGGCGAGCTCGTCGGCGAGGTTGCGGACCGTGACGGTCAGCGGCCGTCCGTCGGCATCGACGCCGCCGCGCAGATCCTCCAGCGCGGCGACCCCGTCGGCCCCGAGGGCGATGTCCCCCACGCCCACCCGCCAGACCCGTGAGGAGGTGTCCGTGAGGAGCACGCCGATCTCGACGCCCAGCGCGGCGCTCAGGGCACGGCGCAGCCGCCGCGCGCAGGCATCGGGGTCCTCCGGGAGCAGCAGCGGGCCGTCCGGCGCGTTGGAGGTGTCCACCCCGGCGGCGGCCATCACGGGGCCGGAGGCGATCTGCACCACCGAGGTGACCCGGTGGGTGTGGAGCCGGCGGGCGACCAGGCGCACGGTCGCCCCGCGCACGGCCTCCTCGCGCTCGGCGGGGCCGACCCGCAGCCCGAGCGCCTTGGAGACGATCTTGGTCGACAGGCACAGCACGTCGCCGGGGCGGGGGTCCATGGGGCGCAGAGCGGTGGCGAGGAGAGCGCCGAGATCGTCGCCCTCGCGGATCTCGCCGAGCCCGCGCACCGGCAGCACGGCGACCGCTCCCTCCGGGCCCGGGTCGGGCGAGGACGGGGTGGCCTGCGCGGTCGATGCGCTCATGGGAGGCTGTCCTTCCAGGACGGCGAGGTGGGGAGGCGTGCACGATGATGCGCCGAGACCGCTTGACGCACCGTAACTACACGGGTGTACTTTAGAGCCCGAACGGCCCGTCGGTGGTCGATCCAGCAGCGGAAGGAGTGGTGGCGATGGACGAGGATCGTGTCGACGACGACGCGCGGGCAGAGCTGTCCCTGCTCGACCTCGTGGGTCAGGACTCCGAGGACGCGGAGCTGACCTGGCAGGAGCGCGCCCTGTGCGCACAGACCGATCCGGAGGCGTTCTTCCCGGAGAAGGGCGGCTCCACCCGCGAGGCGAAGAAGGTGTGCGTCTCCTGCGAGGTCCGTGCGGAATGCCTCGAGTACGCCCTCGAGAACGATGAGCGCTTCGGTATCTGGGGCGGACTGTCGGAGCGCGAGCGTCGCAAGCTCAAGCGCCGGGTGGTCTGACATCATGACCCGGTGAGCGCGCGCCATGTCACCGCCGTCGTCCTGCTGAGCAGGTCGACGACCGCGCTCACCCATCGCGCCACCCTGGCGGCACTCGGCGGGCAGACCCGCCCGGCCGATGCCGTCGTGGTGGTCGCCCCCTCCGATCTGCCGGAGGACGTCCTCGGCGCTGTCGAGGAGGACGTGAGCTCCTCCCGCGCCGACGAGCTGCTCACCGTCTCCGCCGCCCTCGGCCGTGCCGGCACCGTGCGCGAGGCGCTGGCTCTGATCTCCCGTCGCACCGACGAACGCACCGGAGCGGACGAGGACGATCAGGAGCACGACGGCTCGGCCGGCCCGGCGGACGAGGACTCCGTGCCGAGCGATCCCGCGGGGCGGGGCGACAGCGCGCGGCGCCGTGGGCGTCGCGCCCGCGCCGTCGACCCCGGGGCCATCGAGCGTGAGCGCACCCAGCGGGCCGAGGACCTCGCACTGGTCCCCGAGCGACTCCGGGACGAGCGCCACCGCTCGGGTCGCCGCGTCGGCCTCGCCGAGGGGGCCGCCGACCGGTCATGGCTGTGGTTCGTCGTCGACGGATCGCCCCCGGCACGCGACGCCCTCGCCCATCAGCTGACGATCCTCGAGGAGTCGCCGAACACGGCGGTGGTCGGCGCCAAGCGGGTGAGCCCGGGCGAGGCCGCCGTGCCTCCGACCTCGGAGCGCGGCGACTCCGCCGACGTCGTCGCGGACGTCGACGCCGAGGCCGCCGGGGAGGACCCCGCCCACACCGCCGAGAGCGCGGACGTCCTGGTCGACGTCGGCCTCACCCTCTCCCACGGCGGCCGGATCATCACCGGGGTCGATCCCGGGGAGATCGATCAGGGCCAGGCGGACTGGCGGCACGACGTGCTCGCCGTCGCGCTGCCCGGGATGCTCGTGCGCGAGCAGACCCTGAGCGACGTCGGCGGGCTCGATCCGGATCTCCCCGCCCCCTGGGCGGAGATCGACCTCTGCCAGCGCGTGTGGCGCTCCGGCGAGCGGGTGGCCGTCCAGGCCGAGGCCCGCGTGCTGCATCCGCTGCCCACCCGTCCGCGCCTGGAGCGACTGCAGGAGCAGCGCACCGGCCGGATCCTCGTGCTGCTCAAGCACCGGCCCCTTCCGGCGGCCCTGGTCACGCTCCTGCTGCTCCCGCTCGCGACGCTGCTGCGGATGATGGGCGCGATCGCGGCCTCCTCCCCGCGCACCGCGGCGATGGAGCTGCGCGCCTGGGCGGAGGCCATGCCCCGGGTGCGGCGCGTGCTCGCCCGCGGACTGCGCGACCGCCGCCGCGCCCGCGTGCCGCGCGGTCGTCTCGCACCGCTCTACCTGCCGCGCGGCGAGGGGCTTCGCCGCCGGGTCGACGACACCTGGACGCGGCTCTTCGCCGACGACGACCGTCAGCGCCGGATCCGCCACACTACCTGGGGGGTCGCCGGCACCCGCCATGGCCTGGACGACGCCGACTACGGGCGCCACATCGTGTGGACCGCGGTGGTGGCGCTCGCCGCCACCGTGCTGGGTCTGTTCGGACTGCGCGGTCTGTTCGGCCGCGGGGAGCTGCAGGGCCCGGGGCTGCGCGCCGTCCCCGACGACTGGACGGCGCTGTGGTCCGCCGCCTGGAGCAGCTGGATCCCCGGCGGCCTGGGGGAGCGCGGTCCGGGCGACGCCCTGGTCCGTCTGCTCGGCCATCTCCCGGTCAGCGGGTCCCTGCTCGTGGAGACGCTGATCTTCGCCGCCCTCCCCGCGAGCGCGCTGTTCGCCTGGTGGGCCTCCGGCGCGCTGACCCGCGCCGTCGGGGCGCGCCTGGTGATCGCGACCGTCTGGGCGCTGGCGCCGCCGCTGCTGGCCGCCCTCGCCGTCGGCGCCTGGCCCCTGCTGCTGGTCCACACCCTGCTCCCGCTCCTCGCTCTCGCCGTCGGCCGCGCGATCGGGCTGCCCCACAAGATCTCCCAGGCCAGCGTCTCCGCGGCAGCGGCCGCCGGCCTGCTGCTGCTGGTGATCGGCGCGGTCCAGCCCGTGCTCGCCCTGCTGGTGATGCTCGCGCTCGTGCTGCTCGCCGCCGCCGTGCCCGGGAGGCGACGTCGCCTGCTGTGGGTCGTGGTGCCCACGCTCGCGCTGCACGCCCCGTACCTCCCGCTCTACCTCGGCCATCCCCGGGCCCTGCTGGCCGTGTCCGGGGTGCCGCCGGCCCCCGGCAGCGCGACCCCGCTGGACCTGCTGGGCCTGTGGCCCGTCGCGCCGGGGCTCACGGAGCAGCTGATCCCGCTGGTCGGCACCACGGGAGCGATGCTGCTGCCGCTGCTCCCGGCCGCCCCGGTCGTGCTCGGCGCGCTCCTGGCCCCGCTGCTGGCCGGCGCCGCCGGCCGCGTGGGCCGGTTCAGCCTGCTCGCGACCGCCCTGGTCGTGCTGACCGTGCTCGCCGTCCGCTCCGTCCGCACCGCGGTCCTGGGCGAGGAGCTGGTCACCTCGCCGCTGCACGGCGTGCTCAGCGCCGCGCTCCTGGCCCTGGGCATCGGGGCCACCGCGTCCTTCGACGCCCTCGCCCGTCGCGAGGCCGGCGACCGCCGGATCCGCCGTGCCGTGACCGGCGTCGTCGGCACGGTGATCGCCGCGGTCTGCCTGGTCTCCGTCGCCGGATGGACCCTGCTGCTGCCCGGGCAGCTGCGCGTGGAGCGGGTGGAGGGCGGCGAGGTGCCCGCCGCCGCGGCGGATCAGGGCCGCACCGAGGCACGGTCCCGCGTGCTGGTGCTCGAGCAGCAGGAGGACGGCGCCGTGGAGGCGGGCCTCGTCGTCCAGGGCGGGGACAGCGTCATCCAGCATGCCGTGATCGCCGATGCGCGCGACGTCGACACCGTCGCCGCCGGGGAGGACCTCGACGGCGATCCGGCCTCGGCGGCGCTGCGCGAGACCGTCGCCGGGCTGCTCTCGGACGGCGCCGCGACGACGGAGGAGGACGCCGCGACGCAGGCCATCGCCTACGTCGTCGTCCAGGGCGACCCGGAGGAACAGGCCCTGCTGCGCGAGCAGCTCGACAGCTCCACGGCCCTGGAGAAGGTGACCGAGGGCGCACAGGGCGGCATGTGGCGGGTCCTCGACGCCTCGCCCCGCGCGGTCGTGACCGGCGGTGCCTCGCCGGTCGCGCTGGCCAGCGGGGTCATCGATGCCTCGGGCACGGTCCCGGTCGAAGATGCCGAGCGCACGGTGATCCTCTCTGAGCGCCACGACACGCAGTGGCGCGCGACCCTCGACGGCGCCGCGCTCACCCCGGTCGAGGTGGACGGATGGGCCCAGGGCTTCGTGGTCCCGGCCGGGGAGGGCGGCGAGATCGACGTCCACCGCGAACAGCCCGCCCGCCTGCTCTGGCAGATCCTGCTCTATGCCGCCGTCGCCCTGACCGCCCTGATCGCGATCCCGTGGCGCGTGCGCACGCGGACGGCGGAGGAGATGTATGGCTGAGAACACGCTCCACCCCGACCACGAGCACGATGACCTGCGCGCGCCGCGGCGCGGACCGGTGCGCCCGCTGCTCGCGCTGGCCTCGCTGATCCCGCTCGCCCTCGCCGCGGGCGCGGTGGCGACCGTTCCCGCTCCTGATCCCGTGCCCGTGACACGTGCGGAGGCCGCCGCCCAGCCGGGCGCGAGCACCCGGTGGTGCCCGGGGCCGCTGCAGGTCCCCGACGCGGTGCTCGAGGCGGGGGCGGACCCCGAGCTCTCCGTGGTCCCGCCCACCGATGCGATCTCCCTGCGGTCGGTGGCCGTCGAACCAGCCTCCTCGCTGCTGTTCGGCACCGTCAGCGGCTCCGAGACCCTGCAGGACGACGACGGCACCGTCCGCGCCCCCTCGATCACGGCCGAGGGCGAGGACGGGACCGTCCTCGAGGATGCCTCCGAGGCCCAGGACCTGGGCGTGGCGGTGCAGTCCCTGCGCGGCGTCGACGGGGCGCCGCACGTGGACGCCGCGACCTCGCAGGGCGGGCGCCCGGTCGCCGACGTCGTCCAGTCCACCAACACCCGCCAGGGCGACTACCGTTCGCTCGTGACCAGCCGTTGCGACGAGCCGAGCACCTCCGCCTCCTTCCTCGGGCTCTCCACGGCGACCGGCGACAGCTCCGAGCTGGTGCTGCGCAACCCCAGCACCCGGCCGGCGACCGCCTCGGTCCAGGTCTGGACCGAGGAGGGCCCTGCCGCGATGGAGGGTCGCAGCCAGGTGGTGATCGCCCCGGGCGCCGAGGAGCGGGTCCTGCTGGAGTCCATCGCCCCCGGCCAGGAGGCCGTGGGCGTGGACGTCTCGGTGCTGGGCGCCCCGCTGGGGATGTTCGTCCAGACCACCGAGCGCGAGGGCCTCACCCCCGGCGGGGCGGAGATCCTCTCTCCGCTCCCCGCAGCGGCGACCGAGCAGGTCATGCCCGGCGTCGACGTCGCCGGCACCGACCCGATCCTGGTGCTGGCCAACCCCCAGGGCGCGGACACCACCGCCGCGGTCGAGGTCTCCGGTCCCGACGGCCCGGTCGAGGAGGCCGCGATCGCGGACCTCGAGCTGCCGGCGGGCTCCGTGGTGCGCGCGCCGCTCACGGGGCTCGCGGAGGGCACCTACACGGTCAGCGTCCGCGCGGAGGACCCGGTGACCGCCGTGACCCGCAGCAGCCGCACCGGCGAGGACCTGCCGGGGGACACCGTCGACGCTCCCGTCGACTTCGCGCTGGTCTCCCCGGCGGCGGCGATCAGAGCCCATGCGCTGCTCGCCCTCCCGGCCCAGGGCGCCTACGGCGCGCTGACCCTGAGCGCCACCTCCGAAGCGACCGTCACCGTGATCCCGGTCGCCGCGGACGGCTCGGCCGGGGAGCCGCTCACCGTCGACCTCGCGGAGGACGCCTCCACCTCGGTGGCCGCCGAGCAGCTGCGGATCGACGGGGACTCGGCGGCCGCCGTCACCCTCGTGCCCGATGTCCCGGGCGCGGTGCACGCCGGCTGGATGCAGCGCGAGACCGCGGCCGACGGCGGGACCATGCTCTCCGCGCTGCCGGTCCTGGCCGATCGCGACGGCGGCGACGAGGTCACCGTGCGCCTGGCGGACTGACCACGGGGCGGACCCCGGCGACGGCCCGTCCGTCTCACTCGTCCCAGGCGCCGGGATCGACGTCCTCGGGGGCGATGTTCAGCAGCGAGCCGATCTGCTCGGACAGCACCTGCCGCACCAGCGTCTCGAGGTCCTGCTCGCTCGCGCAGCGGGTCTGCAGCGGACGTCGGTAGAGGATCACCCGGGCGGGATGCTCGCGCGAGGGCGGGATGACCCGGCCCAACAGCACGGAGGCGTCCTCCCAGGGGGCCGGATCGGCGGGCGGCACCTCTTCGACGAGCACCTGCAGGTGCGCCAGACGGCGGGGGAAGCGCTCGGCGAGGGCCGCGCCCGCATCGGTCACCAGGTCGTCGAAGCGCTCGCGGCGCGTGCGGTAGCCCGGCAGGTGCGGAGGGATCAGGTCGAAGCGCCGCCCCCGTCCGCGCCGGTCCCGGCGACGGGGCTCCGGGCGGGGGCCCGGCGACGCGGCGCGGAGCGGCTCGACATCCATGGACGCACCTTACCGGGAGCGGGACCGTCGTGGCGCGCGCCTCGTCGGAGGCGGGGCGCGCCGCCGACGGGCCGTCGGCGGACCTGCGTACACTGCAGGAGTGCCTGCTCGAGAATGCTCCCGGACTGCCTGCGCACAGCCGGCCGTCAGCTCGTTGACCTTCGTGTACGAGGACTCGACGGCGGTGCTGGGACCGCTGTCGCGCCTCAGCGAGCCCCACGCCTATGACCTCTGCCGCGAGCACGCCTCGCGCATGACCGCCCCGCGCGGCTGGGAGCTGCTCCGCGTGGCCGGCGGCGAGGAGGCCACCGACGATCTGCTCGCGCTCGCCGATGCCGTCCGCCGGCGGGACGGCCAGGACGCCCCCGCGCCCGCTGCGGCGCGGAGCGAACGCTCCACCGTCCGCGCCGGCGCGGACCCGGCGCCGGCCCGCCACCTGCAGGTGGTGCGGAGCACGGATGACTGAGAGCTCCGCCGCACTGCCCGGGCCCCGCATCCATGACCTGCGCGGGATCGTCAAGCTCAACGATGTGCGCGGCGTCGCCGGCACGGAGCTCACCGTCGAGGTGGCGCGGGCGATCGGCGCCGCCTTCGCCGACCACCTCGAGGACCCCGAGATCGTCGTCGCCCACGACATGCGCCTCAGCTCGCCCGAGCTGGCGGCCGCGGTCATCGAGGGCGCGGTGCGCCGCGGCGCGATCGTCGCCGACGCCTCCCTCGCTTCCACCGACCAGCTGTACTGCGCCTCCGGGCTGCACCGGGCGGCCGGGGCGATGGTCACCGCCTCCCACAACCCCGCCGAGGACAACGGCCTCAAGCTGTGCCTGCCCGGCGCCCGCCCGATCAGCCGGGAGACCGGGCTCGAGGAGATCCGCCGCGGCGCGGAGGCCTATCTCGCCGCCGGGGAGATCCCCCGCCACGGTGAGGGACGCGCCGAGGGGATCGACACCCTGCCCGACTACGTCGCGACGCTCCGCTCCCTGGTCGAGATCCCCGCCTCGCGTCCCCTCCGGGTGGTGGTCGACGGCGCGAACGCGATGGCCGGGCTCACCGCGCCCGCGGTGCTCGGCGATCTGGCGGGGATCGAGCTCATCGGCCTGCACCTCGAGCTCGACGGCCGCTTCCCGCACCACCCGGCGGACCCGCTGGATCCCGAGAACCTCCGCGATCTGCGCGAGGCCGTCGCCCGGGAGGGCGCGGACCTGGGGCTGGCCTTCGACGGCGATGCGGATCGCTGCGTGGTGCTCGACGAGCGCGGCGCCGCCGTCCCGCCCTCGACGATCACCGCGCTGATCGCCCAGCGGGAGATCGCCCGCGCCCGGGCGGCCGGCGAGGAGCGTCCCGTCGTGGTCGCGAACCTCGTCTCCTCGCGCCACGTGGCCGAGGCGATCCTCGCCGCGGGCGGCGAAGCGGTCCGCACCCCCGTGGGGCATTCCCTCATCAAGCGGATCATGGCCGAGCGCGACGCCGTCTTCGGCGGCGAGCATTCCGCGCACTACTACTTCCGGGACTTCTTCTCCGCCGATTCCGGCATGCTGGCCGCCCTCCACGTGCTCGCGGCGCTGGCAGAGTCCGACGGCCCGGCCTCCGCCCTGGTCGCGGCACATGATCCCTATGCCGCCAGCGGGGAGATCAACACCCGCGTCCCCGATGCGCAGGCCGCTCGCGACCGGGTGCGCGAGCATCTGCGGTCGCTGCCGGGGGTGGAGATCGACGAGCTCGACGGCCTCACCGTCACCCACTGGGGCCCGGAGCTCCCGCCGGAGGAGCAGTGGTGGTTCTCCCTGCGCTCCTCGAACACCGAGCCGCTGCTGCGGCTGAACGTCGAGGCCGCCCAGGAGGCCACCATGGAACGTCGGCGTGACGAGATCCTCGCGATCCTCGAGGACGGCGAGGAGAGCGCCGCGGGCGGTCGTCCCGCCGGCGCCGCGGGTACCGCCACGGCCCCGGCTGCCCTGCCGGCGGGGGCGAGCGGTGCGGACGTGCCCGGCTGGGTGCGCTCGATCCTGCGCTGCCCGGACTGCGGAGGGGAGCTGCGGGACGTCGAGGCCGCGCTGCAGTGCACCGCCTGCTCCCGCGTGCACCCCGTCCAGGACGGCATCCCCGTGCTCATCGCCGGCCGCCACGAGGCGCCGGGCCCCCTCTGAGCGGGCGGCCGCCGCACGGGACGGCGGCCGGCCCCGCGATCACGCGGTGAACGGCACCGTGCGGACCTCGGCGGAGAGCTCGTGGGAGCGCGCCTGGGCGCGGCGCAGCCTCTGTTCGTCCCGGCGCGAGCGCTCGGCGAGGACCGCGGCGAGGAACTCCTCCGGGTCCGTGCCCGGCGGCGGCGCCGGGCTGACATGGGGCAGGGTGCGGTGCAGCAGGTCCCGCGAGAGCTGCCGCCGCGACTCGGGATTGATCGTCGTCGCGCGCGGCAGGAACGAGCGGATGTCCTGCATCAGCGTCAGCGGGAGCCGGCCCACGTCCGCGGATCCCGCCCAGGAGCGCAGCGAGGCGGGCACCTCCGCGCGGCGCGGCTCGAGATCGCGCATCCGCTCCTGGATCACCATGGTGCCGGCCAGCAGATCGCCCACCCGGCGCGACCTGCGGTCGATCACCGAGCAGGTCAGGGCGATCGCCCCGGAGGTGGCCCAGATCTCCAGCATCGCCATGACCGCGCGGAGCAGGCTCTGGCGCAGGTGCACCGGGCCGCCGTCGTCCCGCACCACGCGCGTGCCCATCACCAGGCGCCCCACGGAGCGTCCCTTGAGCAGCAGCTCGCACAGCACCGGATAGCCGACGTAGGCCAGCACCGACATCGACACGATGCCCGCGGCGATCAGGCCGTCGTCGGCACCGGAGCGTGCCGCGATCCAGGCCATCGCGATGCTCCCGCCGATGAGGATCGACAGCTGCAGCACCCCGTCGAGGGCGGCGGAGACCATGCGCACCGCGAAGGAGGCGGTGCGCAGGTCCAGCAGCACGGCATCGCCCGTGATCAGCGCATCGCGACCGGCAGGGTCGGAGACCTGCGCGGCGGCACCCGGTGTCGTCATGGGGCCATCCTGACAGCCGCGCCGGATCACGGTCAGCGTCGAGCGTCGGCTTCCGACGCCCGGGCCTCCGACTTTCGTCGGCTCTGCGCAGCGGGGCACGGACCTACGCTGGTCAGGTGGACACCGACGCCTTCATCGCCGTGCACCGGCCGCAGTGGGACCGTCTCCAGGAGCTGACCCGGAGGCGGTCCCTCGACGCGGCCGAGATCGACGAGCTGCTGGCTCTCTACCAGGAGACCGCCACCCACCTGTCCACGGTGCGCTCGACCAACCCCGATCCGGCGCTGACCGCCCGGCTCTCCCTGCTGGTGCACCGGGCGCGCCTGCGCATCACCGGCGACCGCACCCCGCTGTGGAAGCACGCCCGCACCTTCTTCTGGGAGGACCTGCCGGCCGCTCTGTACGAGGCACGATGGGCGGTCGCGCTCGCGGCGGGCCTGTTCCTCCTGGTCACCGTCGTCACCGGCTTCTACTTCGGGATGGACTCCACCGCGCGCTCCCTCGTCCTGCCCGAGGCGCAGCAGCGAGCGCTCGCCCAGCGCGATTTCGTCGCCTACTACTTCCAGGGAGAGGCCTCGGGGTTCGCCGCCCAGGTGTGGACGAACAACGCCTGGATCACCGTCCAGGCCGTCGTCTTCGGCGTCACCGGCATCTGGCCGGTGATCATGCTGGTGCAGAACGGGCTGAACATCGGGTTGTCCGCGGGGGTGATGGGCGCCTACGGCGGGCTGGACACCTTCTTCGTGTACCTGCTGCCGCACGGCCTGCTCGAGATGACCGCGGTCCTGGTGGGCGCCGGCGCCGGGCTGCGCACCTTCTGGGCCTGGGTCCGGCCGGGACCCGTGCCGCGTCTCTGGGCGCTCTCCCGGGCAGCGCGCTCCCTGGTCACGGTCGCGATCGGCCTGGTGCCGGTGCTGCTGGTCTCCGGCTTCCTGGAGGCCTTCGTGACGCCCAGTGCGCTCCCGCCGGCGGTGCGCGTGGGCCTGGGGGTCCTCGCCTGGGCGGCCTTCCTGGTCTTCATGCTGGGCCGAGGTCGGCAGGTCCACCGTGCCGGCATCACCGGCGACCTCGCCGAGGACCTGGTCGGCGCGCGGGTCGCGACCGCGGGATGAGCGAGCTGCAGGGCCCGCGGCGCTCCGGCGGTGCCCGGCCGGGAGGCCACCGGGGACCCGCAGCGGCGAGCGGACAGCGGCTCAGAATGCCCAGAAAGGTGCGTATCCGAACCATCTGACGACCGGATCTGGTGCGAGAGCGCACCTTTCTCTGCGCCGGGCGGGTCGGGCCGCGCCTGGCCGGGCCGCGCTGCGCCGCGCTGTGCCCGAGCTACAGCCGGCCGGCGGCCTTCAGGGCGAGGTAGGCGTCGGCGAGCGCCTGCGGGGCCCGGTCCGGCGGGGCGTCGACGACGTGGGCGCCGACCCGCTCGAGCGCATGGGCGACACCGGAGCGCTCGGCCCGCGCCTGCTCGGCCGCGGCCGCCCGGTACACCGCCTCCAGCTCGCCGCGGCCGGCGGCGAGCTCCTCGAGGGCGGGATCGGCGACGGAGGCGAGCACCAGCGGATGGTCCTTCGCCAGGCGCGCGGCGACCGGCAGCAGACCGCTGTGCACCGCCGCGGCCTCGACCGGAGTGAGCAGCACCACCAGGGAGCCGCGTCGGGCCCGCGCCGCGATCGTGCTCGCGGCCAGCTCCCAGTCGGTCTCCACGAGCGCCGGGTCCACCGCCGCCGTCGCGGTCACCATGTCGTGGAGCACCGTGGTGCGGGTGGATCCCAGCACCGAGACGTGGGGGATGCGGTCCACGCAGAGGAGGTCGACGCGGTCGCCGGCCTGCCCCGCGAGGGCCGTGAGCAGCAGGGCGGCGTCGAAGGCGGCGTCCAGCCGGGTCGAGTCGCCGAGTCGACCGGCCGAGGTGCGGGAGGTGTCCACGACGATCAGCACGTGCCGGTCCCGCTCGGGACGCCAGGTGCGCACCACCACCGACCGACGGCGGGCGGTCGCGCGCCAGTCGATCGAGCGCACGTCGTCGCCGTCCACGAAGTCGCGCAGGGAGTCGAACTCGGTGCCCTGCCCGCGCTGGTGGATCGCCGCGAGCCCCTCGATCTCCCGCAGCCGCTGCACCCGGGAGGGGAGGTGGCGGCGGGAGCCGAAGGGGTGCAGGGCCAGCATCTCGCCGGGCGCGTCGGCCCGGGCGGTGCGCCGGGCCAGGCCGAGCCGACCGCGCGAGGCGACCAGCACGGCCCGGGACCGGTGCCGGCCGCGGCGGGTGGGGGTGAACTCCTGGCCGATCGCGCGCCGTTCGTGGGCGGGCACCTGCACGGCGCTGCGCTGGGAGGCCAGCCCGGCCGTCGGGTTCCAGGCGTCGCGGACCTCGAGGGAGGCGGAGCGGGAGCCGGGGTTGGTCAGGAGCAGCCGTCCGCTGACCGTGCTGCCCAGACGCACCTGGGTGGGCGACTCCCGTCGCACGCGGATCCGTCGCGGGTCCACGGCGAGCAGGGCATCGGCGAGGACCACGAGCGCCCAGAGCGCGACCAGGATCAGCAGCACCCACCACAGCGGCCACAGCACGATCACGGGCAGCGCGAGCAGCGCGACCAGGGCCGCGCGGGGCGTCAGCGAGATCCTCATGGACGCCGGCCTCAGCGGGGGACCGGGACGGAGGCGAGGGTCGCGGCGAGCACGGACTCGACCTGCGTGCCCTCGAGCTCCGCCTCGGTGGTCAGCCGCACGCGGTGCGAGAGGGTCGAGGGGGCCATCGTCTTGACGTCGTCGGGGGTGATGAAGTCCCGGCCCGCGAGATAGGCCCAGGCGCGGGAGGTGCGCAGCAGGGCGATCGCGCCGCGGGGGGAGACGCCCAGGGCGAGGCTCGGGGAGCGGCGCGTGGCGCGGCACACGTCCACGATGTACTGGACCACCGGGTCCTCGGCCAGCACCCGGGAGACGTCCTCCTGGGCGCGGTGCAGGGAGGGGATGTCCGCCACCGCGCGCAGCCCCATGGCCGTCAGATCCGTGGTGTCGAAGCCACCGGCGTGGCGCCGCAGCACGTCGACCTCCACCTCCCGCTCGGGCAGCGGCATCACGGCCTTGAGCAGGAAGCGGTCCAGCTGCGCCTCGGGCAGGGTGTAGGTGCCGTCGAACTCGATGGGGTTCTGGGTGGCGATGACGAGGAAGGGATCGGGCAGCGGTCGGCTCGCGCCGTCGACGGTCACCTGCCGTTCCTCCATCGCCTCGAGCAGTGCCGACTGCGTCTTCGGCGGCGTGCGGTTGATCTCGTCCGCCAGCAGCAGGTTGGTGAACACCGGGCCCTCGCGGAAGACGAGGTCGCTGGTGGTGTTGTCGTAGATGAGGGAGCCGGTGATGTCGCCGGGCATCATGTCGGGCGTGAACTGCACGCGCCGCATCCGCACGTCCAGGGCCGCGGCCAGGGAGCGCACCAGGAGGGTCTTGGCGACGCCGGGGACGCCCTCGAGCAGGACGTGCCCGCGGCACAGGAGCGCCACGACCAGGCTGGTCACGGCCGCGTCCTGGCCCACCACGCCCTTGTGGATCTCGGCGGCGAGACGCTGCAGCGAGGCGCGGGTGTCCGGATCGACATCGACGCCGCCTCCCGACGGGGCCGGAGCGGCAGGGGGGACGGGGCCGGCGGGGCCCGGGGCGGGGTCGGTCATCGGTCGATCTCCTTCTCGAGACGGTCGAGGTCGTGCGCGAGGCGCACGAGGTCCTGGTCGCTGGTGACGGGGGTGGGGCCCAGCAGCGCGCGCAGCTGCTCGGGCGAGTGGTCCACGTGCTCGGCGAGCGCTGCCACCAGGCCGTCCAGGGACCGCTCGTGGCGCAGCCCGAGCGCATCCGCGAGCCGGGTCGCGGCGGCGGAGCGCAGGGCGGTGGCGGCGGCGTCGCGATCGCCGGCGCGCTGGAGCAGCCGGGCACGCCCCAGCGCGATCTCCTGGGGGCGGACGGTCACCGGCAGCGGCTCCAGCACCACCGGGCCGAAGCGCCGACCCAGCGCCAGCAGGGCGATCCCGGCGACCAGCATCAGCCAGAGCCCCAGGGGCGCGGCCCAGTCGGGCAGGTAGGTGACGATGCTCTGCGGGGCGGTGCCCATCGGATCGGTGGCGGAGGGCACGTACCAGGCGAGCTCGCCGCCGCCGCCCAGCGCATTGAGCACCAGCGCGGAGTTGTCCGCCGCTCCGACGCCGTCGTTGGTCAGCAGGTCCGCGCTGCCCAGCACCAGCAGGCCGTCGTCCTCGGCCACGAGCGAGCCGCCGTCGACGGTGAAGCAGCCGTCGGCGCCCTCGACGGGCCGGTACAGGACCGAGCGCCCGTGCAGTCCCTCCTCACCGGGCACCGCGAGCGCGCGGGCGCCGTGGGCGAGATCGCCGCAGCCGGGGGAGGCCTCGAGCGTGGTGGCCTCGTCCAGCGTCGCGCCGGGTGTCAGGCGGGAGGAGAAGTAGGAGAGGGTGACGAAGTCGGGCTGGACCAGGACCAGGCGTCCCGAGCCCTCGGCCTCGTGCGCCGCGACCAGCGCGTCGAGCTGCTCGCCCTGCAGCACCGTGGGATCGGTGACCAGGACGGTGCGCCCCTCGCGCAGCGACTGGGCGGCATCGGCGGTGTGGCGCTGCACCTGGACGTCCACCCCGAGGTCCTCGAGCACCTGGACCACGGCCTTCGAGCCCTGCCCGGTGGGAGCGCCGGGTTCGAGCGGGCCGTCCTGGTAGAAGCTGCGGAACACCGAGACGACGACCGTGGCGAGCATCGCGAGCACGACCAGGACGGTCAGCCAGTGCCGCCGGCGCCGGGGCGCCGGAGCCGGCGTCGGCGCCGATCCCGGCACCTGCGCCGAAGGAGCGAGGGCGGCGCTCACCCGCCGACCCCCGTCGGGGCCGCGTCACGGGGGTGCAGGGGATCCTCGGCGCCCGCGTCCGCGGTCGTCCCGAGGCCGGTGAGGTCCGGGGCGGAGTCCGCGATGTACTCGGCGAGGCGGAGGAGGTCATCAGCCTGCTTGGCGGTGGCGGTGCGGTGGGAGTACGCGGCGGTGTCGAAGGCGTCGGCACCGCGCTCGAGGCGACCGCGCAGCTCCGGATAGGGTCGGGCGGCGCGGTCGGCGGCCTCGTGCGCGGTCATGCCGGCGGTGACGTCGAGCAGGGTGCGCTCCTCGAGGTCCCGCACCAGGGCGCGCAGCGCCAGCACGATCCCGTCGTCGGTGCGCCCGGCGGAGACGGCCTCACCGGCGGACGCCCGCAGCTCCGCGCCGCTGAGCACCGGCTGCGCGTCGAGCTCGGCGGCGACGGCGAGGGTGTGGCCGCGGCGGATCAACCCGGTGCGGCGCAGCACCAGCACGGCGGCGACCACGAGCACGACCCCCATCGCCACGGCGATGCCCGCCTGGGCGGCGGAGGAGCCGTCGATCCCGTCGACGATCTCCAGCAGCCAGCTCTCGATGGTCCCCAGCAGCCAGTCGATGAATCCGGGGGAGTCGTCGTACTCGGCCTTCGAGAGCTCCTCATGGATCCGACGTCGTGCCTCGTCCGGATCCACGGGCGGCGGGCCGGCGGGTCTCACGGCGCGCCCTCGGGGGCCCAGGACTCCCGGGCGCGGCGGGTCAGCTCGACGTCCCAGGCCTCATGGCGCATGCGCGCGTCCGCGTAGAGCGCCACGTAGCCCGCGGAGAGGAAGGGGGCCAGCAGGAAGGTCGCGAGGTAGCCGCCGGCCATGATGAGGACGGTCATCACCACCATGCCCAGCACGAGCGCCTGCCCTCCGGTGGCCAGCAGGATCGCGAGGTAGAGGACGAAGGCGACCGTGCCCAGGACGCCGGAGACGATCTGCACGGCGAACATGTACAGCACGTAGAGCAGGACGGCGGAGCCGAACAGCCGCCAGAGACGCCCCCCGCGGCTCAGCGCGAGGGAGCGGCGGAGGGAGGCCACGACCCCGACCTCCTCGATGACCAGCACCGGCACGGCGAGAATCGTGCGCGCCCAGACGTACAGGATCGCCAGCACGCCCAGCCCCACACCCACCACGATCGGGATGATCGTCAGGGCGGACGCCTCCTGCACGATCAGCAGCGGCAGCGTGCCGAGGCCGGCGGCCAGAACGAAGGCGAGGGTGCCCGCGACGCTGATGACGAGGCTCACCCCGATGGCGGGGAGGCCGCGGCGCCGCATCGTCGCCCACATCTGGTCGGTGGAGACCGTCTCGCCCGTGGCCTCGCCGATCGAGACCTTCGTCAGCGCCACCGTCACCAGGGCGGCCGAGAGGATCGAGACGACCATGGTGACCACCCAGCTGACGGCCGTGAGCACGCCGTCGCCGACGGTGGTGAAGGCGCTGGACTCCGCGGTCGGATCCTCCATCGCGGCGCGGATGTCCCCCACCATCGGCACCATCCCGGCTCCGGTGGAGAGGGTCAGCAGGACGAAGGCGATCCCGTAGACGATCGCGGAGACCGAGAGCACCGACCGGGCCCGCAGGCGGTAGATGCGCACCGCTGCGCCGAGCACCTCGCCGAGTCCCAGCGGGCGCAGCGGGAACAGCGGCAGGGACTGCACCAGCTCGCGGCGGGGGCCGCGCGGCGGCTCACCGGGACCGGGGGTCGGCCCGGGCCCGGCCGGGGGCGCGATCCCCGCGCCGTCGTCGGCGACCTGCTCGGCTCCGGACGGTGCTGCGGTCCCGGTCGTCCCCGGTGCGGTCCACCCCGTGCTCATGGATCCTCCTGCTGGTCGTGAGGTCGGCGGCGGGACGCTCCCCGGTCGGGCCGGGAGGCGAGGGAGCCCGTCGCGCACCTCGTGCCGTTCTGATGGAGTCGACACTACGGAGTCCCCGGCCCGCCCCTGATCCGACGAACGTCGATGACCGCGCGTCTTCCGGACGGTCCCGGCCGACGGCGACGGACGGAGGACACCGCCGGAGAGGACCTCCGCGCCGCGCCCTCGGGGGCGATGGCACAATGACCCCCATGACGACGCCTTCACGGATTCTCGTGGTCGACGACGACCAGGCCATCGCCGAGATGGTCGGCATCGTCCTGCGCGGCAAGGGATACGAGGTCGCGACCTCCCCGGACGGCGCCTCGGCGCTCGAGACCTTCCCCCGTCTGCGTCCCGATCTGGTGCTGCTGGATCTCATGCTGCCGGGGATCGACGGCATCGAGGTGTGCCGCCGGCTCCGCAAGGAGTCGGGGGTGCCGATCATCATGCTGACCGCCCGCACCGACACGGCCGACGTGGTCGAGGGGCTGGAGGCCGGGGCCGACGACTATCTCACCAAGCCCTTCGAGCCCGATGAGCTGGTGGCGCGGATCAAGGCGAGGGTGCGCCGGGTGGAGGCGCCCACCACCGAGCAGCTGACCATCGGCGACCTGACCATCGACGTCGACGGGCACGAGGTGCGCCGCGGCGAGGAGCAGATCCCGCTGACCCCGCTGGAGTTCGACCTGCTCACCCAGCTCGCGCGCAAGCCCTGGCAGGTCTTCACCCGGGACGTGCTGCTGCGCGACGTGTGGGGCTACCGCCACAGCGCGGACACCCGCCTGGTCAACGTCCACGTCCAGCGACTGCGCTCGAAGATCGAGCACGACCCCGAGAACCCCAGCATCGTGGTGACGGTCCGCGGCGTCGGCTATCGCGCCGGGGGCGCGTCCTGAGCGCGTCGGATCCTCCGTGAGCGCACCGCCCCCGGACGCGCCGCCCGAGTCCGCCGAGGACCGGTCGGTGCGCGCGGTCGACCCGCGCAGCTGGCCCCTGGCGCTGCGCGTGGTGGTGGTGACGACGCTGCTGTCGATCCTCGCGATGCTCGCCGTCGGCGCCTACCTCTCCTCGGTGATCGCCGACGGCCTTTACGAGCAGCGCCGCGACCGGGTGCTCGAGGAGGCGCTCGAGGTGCGCGCGGACCTCACCGAGACCCTCACCCAGCTCTCCGGGTCCACCAGCACCCAGCAGCAGGACGCCATCAACGCCTTCGTCCAGACCTCCGGCGGGCAGGGCGGCGGCGATCGGCAGGAGGTGGCGCTGGTCCCGGTGGAGACCTCGGGCACCGTGTTCCCGGTGGCGTCCTCCGACCGGACCCTGTTCGACGAGGTCGACGACGAGTTCGCGGCGGCCGTTGCCGAGCAGCCCGATGCGATCTCGTGGCGCTCCATCGGTCGCGACGACGGCGAGGGGGCCGTCTCCCCGGCCCTCCTGGTGGGGACGCGCGTGATCGTCCCCGGGTCCGGCTCCTACGACCTGTACCTCGTGTACTCGCTGCAGGAGGAGCAGGAGACCCTCGCCTTCGTGCAGCGGGTCATCCTCGGCGGCGGCGGGGTGCTGCTGGCCCTGGTGGTCGGGATCGCGATTGTCGTCGCCCGCCTGGTGACCACGCCGTTGAAGCATGCGGCGCACGCCGCGGAGCGGATGGCGGCCGGTGACCTCACCAGCCGCGTCGAGGTCTCCGGGGCCGATGAGCTGGCCCTGGTGGGGGAGTCGTTCAACGACATGGCGCGGAGCCTGGAGCAGAAGGTCGACGATCTCACCGAGCTCTCCCGGGTCCAGCAGCGCTTCGTCGCCGATGTCTCCCACGAGCTGCGCACGCCCCTGACCACCATCGCCATGGCCTCCTCGGTGCTGGACACGCGGCGCGAGGACCTGCCGGTGGACCTGCAGCGCACCGTCGAGCTGCTCGATGCCCAGGTGGAGCGCTTCGAGGTGCTGCTGGCGGACCTGCTGGAGATCTCCCGCTTCGACGCGGGGGCCGTGGAGCTCGAGGCGCACCGCGAGGACCTCGACGCGCTGGTGACCCGCGCGGTCGAGGACGTCCGGCCGCTCGCCGGTGCCCGCGGCTGCGTCCTGGACGTGCGCCTGTCCGGCGTGGGCATGCATGCCGTGGTCGATGCGCGGCGCGTGGACCGGATTCTGAGGAACCTGCTGACCAACGCGATCGAGCACGGCGCCGGCCATCCCGTGATGGTCCGGACCGGCTCGGACGAGGAGGCGGTCGCGGTCGTGGTCCAGGACCACGGGCGGGGCATCTCGCCCGAGGACGCCTCCAGGGTCTTCGACCGCTTCTGGCGGGCGGACCCCTCCCGAGCGCGGACCATCGGCGGCACCGGACTGGGCCTGTCGATCTCCGTCGAGGATGCGCGTCTCCACCATGGCTGGCTGCAGGCCTGGGGCCAGGAGGGCGAGGGCGCGGTGTTCCGGGTGACCCTGCCCCGCCGGCCCGGAGCGGAGCTGGTCCGCTCGCCGCTGCGGCTCGAGCGCTCCTTCGACCGTCAGGAGGCCGACGCCGACGTCGCCCCGACCACGACCGGCGAGATCCCCGTCGGTCCGGACCAGCTCCCCGATCTCGAGGATCCGACCACCGAGGGGGACCACCGATGATGCCTGCACGCCGCCAGGTGCTGCGCGCCCTCGGCGTCGGCGCTCTGCTGGGGCTGGGCGCCGCCTGCGCGCGCATCCCCACCGATTCCCCGATCGACACCCGCGCCCTCGGTGCGCAGGCGCAACCCGGCGCCCCCTATGTGCGCGCCCTCCCGCCCCCGGACGATGCCACCGCCGAGGAGGTCGTCTCCGGGTTCGTCCAGGCCGGCGTGGGCTCCGAGGACGATTTCGCCGTCGCCCGCGCCTATCTCACCGAGGACATGAGCCGACGGTGGGACCCGGAGGCCGGGATCACCGTGTACTCCAGCACCCAGGAGCTCGAGATCGAGCAGGTCGGGGAGAACCGACTGGCGCTGATCGTGCAGGCCGTCGCCACGGTCGACGGGGAGGGGACACGCTCGCTGATGGCCGGACCGGTCATGCGCGAGATCCAGGTGTCCATCGAGCAGGTCGAGGACCAGTGGCGGATCAGCGGGGTGCCCGACGGCATCTTCCTCTCGGAGGCGGCCTTCGACACCCTCTACACGCCGGCGCGCCTGTACTTCCTCGACACGCGGGACCTGCACCTGGTGCCGGACCCGCGCTGGTTCCCGCTGCGCCGCGGCGGAACCCCGGTGCTCGAGGCCCTGGTCTCGGGGCCCGCCACGTACCTCGCGGACGCCGTGCGCAGCCAGGTGCCCGCCAGCTCGGTCGTCGCCTCCGCCGCGATCACCACCACGGCGGACGGCGCCACGCAGGTCGAGGTGCCCGCGGCCGTCGACCAGCTCGACCCCGCCGCGCGGGAGCGGGCGCTCGCGCAGCTGGAGGCCTCTCTGCGCTCCCTGCCCTCCCTCTCGGGGGTGACCCTGGTCAGCGACGGCGTGGAGGTGGTCCTCGACGAGGACTCCCGCGTCGATCGCCCGCTGCCGGGGCACCGTCCGATCGCCGCCGGCCCCACCGGCGTGATCTCGCTCGCCGATCCCACCACGCAGGAGGGCGCGCAGCTGGTTCCGGCGCTCGCCGAGCGCGAGGTCTCCTCCCCGGTGATCGCGCAGAGCGGGGTGCTGGCGGCGGCACGGAACCCCGAGGGGTCCGCGGTGCTGCTCGCCTCGACCGACGGCTCGGTGCCGCTGCGCGAGGCGGTCGCGGGCGGTGCCTTCGTGGCACCGCGCCTCGACGACGCGGGGTACGTGTGGACCTCGACCGCCGCCAGCGCCGGGGTGCTGCTGGCGCTGTCCGGCGCCGGCGCGGACCGCGACGCCCGGGTCGACGCCCCGTGGCTGGCGGGCCGGGAGGTGCGCGCGCTGGACGTCTCGGCCGACGCGACCCGCCTGATCGTGCTGACGGCGGACGACGGCGGCACCCGCCTGGACCTCTGCGCCGTGATCCGCGACGCCGAGGGGGTCCCCTCGGCGCTCACCGAGCCGGTGCCCGTGCGCACCTTCCTCACCGACGTCACCCAGGCCACCTGGTACGACGAGGTCGCCGTGGTGGTGCTGGGCCGGGACGCCTCGGGGGAGCGGCGGGCCCAGATCGTCGACTTCTCGTCCGGACGGGAGCTGCTGCCTGCTCTGCCCACCGGCACGGACCGCATCGCCGGCTCCGTCGTGGCCGGGACGGTCTGGGCGGGCACCAGGGGCGGCGAGCTGCTGCGGGGCGACGGCGAGGAGTGGACCTCCTCGGAGATCACGGGTCGGGATCCGTCCTTCTACTGAGCCGCCCTCGGCGGTGGCACGGTCGGGTCCGTGCGGGACAGCACGGCATCGGCTGCGACGTTCCTCCCCAGGCGCCGGTCGTCCACCATCGAGCGTGCGCCCTCGACGCGCCGGGGTGTCCGGGCTGGGATCGGTGCATGGAGGAGACTCGCCGCTCGCTGCGGTCCCGCGTCCGGGAGGTGGTCGCGGAGACCGGCTCCCTGGTGGTGCCCCGACGCTGTCCCTGCGGCGAGGAGGGCAGCTGGCTGTGCGCCCGCTGCGCCGTCGCGCTCGCGGCGCCCGCGCGCCGGGTCGAGGCCGGCTGCGACGCTCTGCAGCTGCTCAGCGGGGCCCGGATCCGGGAGGAGCGCCACGGGGCGACGGTGCTGCCGGCCGGGGTGGACCACACCCCGCTGCTGCCCGTCCTGGCCCTGGGGGAGTACGGAGGTGCGCTGCAGGAGCTGGTGCTGGCCTGGAAGAACGCCGGACAGCTCCACCTGGGCGGACGGATCGCCGAGGCGCTCGCGCCCGCCGTGACCACCCTGGCCGCCTCCGGGGGCGTCCGGCGCCCCGAGCTGGTGCCCGTCCCCTCGCGGCGCGGCGCACGGATCCGCCGGGGAGAGGACCACGTCGCCGAGCTGGTGCGCTCGCTGGCGAGGACCGGCTGCGGGCGTCCGCTGCTGCTGCGCGCCGTCCCGACCACCGCCCAGGAGGGGCGCGGCGCCCGTCAGCGGCGAGGACGCCGCATCCGCGTCACCGGTGCGGCCGCCCGGCGCGCCGGTGCGAGGGCGGCGCCGGTCGTCGTCGTCGACGACGTCGTCACCACGGGGGCCACCCTGCGGGGGATGCACGAGGCGCTCACGGCGCAGGGGATGCGGGTGCTGGGCGCCGTGGTGGTCGCCGCCTCCCGCCTTCCCGGGCACGATGACCTCGCGCGATGGTGAACGCACGGAGGAGAGTGGACGACGGCCAGGAAACGTCGAGCGAAACGTGGCATGCTTGTGCCACTCGCCACACACCGGCGAGACCCTCTTCCTCAGGAGGTGCGTCACCCAGCCGAAGAGCCATCGCGGCCGGGCTCCGAGCGGCCGCACCCGGATAGGAGGAGCATTCACTCATGGAGATCAACGTCGTCGGACGTCACATGGACGTCCCGGACCGTTTCCGTCGTCATCTGGCCGACAAGCTCGACAAGGTCACCCAGCTCGCCCCCGCGGCCCTCCGCGTGGACGTCGAGATCTCGCAGGAGAAGAACCCCAGGCAGTCCGAGCTCAGCGACCGTGTCGAGCTCACCGTGCACGAGAACGGCGCCGTGATCCGGTCCGAGGCGCGCGCCGATGACCTCTACGGCGCGCTGGACATCGCCTACGGGAAGCTGCTCGAACGCCTCCGCCGCGCCCGCGACCGGCGGAAGGACCACCGGCGCGGCCGCGACCGCGCCCACCAGAACACCGGCGCGAGCCTGCGGACCATGCCCGCGGACGACGAGCTGCCGGCCGCCCTGCAGGACCCCGTGCCGACGCCGACCGCCGAGCCCGAGGAGGCTCCGACCACCGTCGAGACCGACCTGGCCGAGGTCGGATCGCCCGTGGTGATCCGTGAGAAGAAGCATCCGGCGACGCCGATGAGCGTCGACGACGCGCTCTACCGGATGGAGCTCGTCGGCCATGACTTCTTCCTCTTCCTCGACGCCGAGTCCGGCAACCCGAAGGTGGTCTACCGCCGCAAGGGATGGAACTACGGACTGATCGAGCTCGACGGCGAGCTGACGGCATCCTGACCTCCACCGACGACGGACGGGCGGGAGGCGCGCTGCGGCGCCCTCCCGCCCTCCTTCGCGTGCAGGGCCCCGCCGGAGACCGCAGGAGTATGCAGTGACCGAGACCCTCACCTGGACCCAGGCGCGCCGCATCGCGCTGCGCGCCCAGGGCATGGGCTCCGTCCGCCGCGACGAGATGCCCGATGGGACCGCCAGTCGGCGTGCGCTGGCCCGCACCCTGGAGCGCACCCACCTGCTGCAGATCGACTCGGTGAGCGTCTTCGCCCGTGCCCACCACCTGCCGGTCTACACCCGCACCGGCATTTGGGACCCGGCGGCGCTGGACCGCGCCTCCCGGCCGGGACGCGGTCGGCTGGTCCACGAGACTCTCGCCCATGAGGCGGCCTTCGCGACCTCCGAGGTCCACGATCTGCTCGGGTTCCGCCGTCGCGCGGCGGCGCGCGAGGGCTGGAGCGCGGTGAAGGAGGCGGCCGAGTCCTCCCCGGAGCTCATCGGACGGATCCTGGAGGTGCTCGCCGAGCGCGGACCGGCGAGCGCCGCCGAGGTCTCGCGCCACCTGGGGGACACCGAGCGCGGCGAGGGCTGGGGCTGGCGCCGCACCGAGAGCCAGTGGACCGTCGAGTACCTGTTCCGCGCCGGGGCGCTGGAGTGCGTGGGGCGCAGCGCCCAGTTCGAGCGTCTCTACATCCCCTCCGCGCCGACCGCGGAGGTGCTCGACCGGGCCGCCGCGACCGTCGCAGCGGCCGACGGGACCACCGCGCGGAAGCAGGAGGAGATCCGCGGCCTCACCTCCCGGGCGGCCCGCGCCCTCGGCATCGCCGACCCGGCGTCGCTGGCCGACTACTTCCGTCTCCGCCGCGCCGAGGTGCGACCGGCGATCGAGGACATGCTGGCCGAGGGCGAGCTGGAGGAGGTGGAGATGACGCACCCGGCCGGGACGCGCCGTCTGCTGCGGCACCGGGACGCGCCGCGGCCGGCCCCGCTGCGCACCGCCGCGCTGGTCAGCCCCTTCGACCCGATCGCCTTCCATCGCCCGCGGCTCCGGCAGCTGTTCGACGTGGACTACCGGATCGGGATCTACACCCCGGCCGAGCGGCGCACCACCGGGTACTACTCCCTGCTCTTCCTGCTCGGGGACGTCTTCCCCGCCCGGGTGGACCTGCGGGCCGACCGCCGCCGTGGGGTGCTCGAGGTGCGCGGCGCCTACCGCGAGGAGCTGCCGCACCTGCCCCGCCGCCGACGCCCCGAGGACGGGCCGGTCGCCGCCGCGCTCGCCGAGGAGCTGGAGCGCGCGGCGCGCTGGCAGGGGCTGCAGGGCGTGGAGGTCGCCACCGGAGCCGGCACCGGGGCGCTCTCCGCTGCCCTCGCGGAGGCCCGGAGAGCCGCCGCATGAACGGGGAGCAGGACCCTCATGGCGACGCGGCACCACGGCGCGGCGGGTGAGGATCGGCGCACCGGGACACCTCTCAGGACGGTGACGCTTACGATGGGTGAGGCAACTGCCGTCCGGGAGGACGGTCCGGACACCTACGGGAGCACGAGTGGTCAACCTCTTCGACAAGATCCTGCGCGCCGGCGAAGGCCGCGAAGTGCGCCGGCTCGAAGCTATCGCCCGGCAAGTGGGCGAGGCGGAGGAGGTCTTCTCCGACCTCACCGACGAGGAGCTGCGCGCCGAGAGCGAGCACTTCGCCGAACGGCTCGAGGACGGCGAGACCCTCGACGACATCATGGTCGAGGCCTTCGCCGCGGTCCGCGAGGCCGCGCACCGCACCCTCGGCCAGCGCCCCTACGACGTGCAGATCATGGGCGGCGCCGCCCTGCATCGCGGCCGCATCGCGGAGATGAAGACCGGTGAGGGCAAGACGCTGGTCGCCACCCTCCCCGCCTATCTCAACGCGCTCTCGGGCAAGGGCGTCCACGTGGTCACCGTCAACGACTACCTGGCCGGCTACCAGAGCGACCTCATGGGACGTGTCTTCCGCGCCCTGGGCATGACCACCGGCGTCATCAAGTCCGGGATGACTCCGGCGGAGCGCCGCGAGCAGTACGGCGCGGACATCACCTACGGCACGAACAACGAGTTCGGCTTCGACTACCTGCGCGACAACATGGCGCTCTCGCCCGAGGAGCGGGTCCAGCGCGGGCACAGCTTCGCGATCGTCGACGAGGTGGACTCGATCCTCATCGACGAGGCCCGCACCCCGCTGATCATCTCCGGCCCCGGGTCGGGGGAGGCCAACAAGTGGTTCAGCGAGTTCGCGAAGGTCGTGAAGCTGCTGCGCCGTGATCGCGACTACGAGGTCGACGAGAAGAAGCGCACCGTGGGCGTGCTCGAGTCCGGGATCGACAAGGTCGAGGACCATCTGGGCATCGAGAACCTGTACGAGTCGCTGAACACCCCGCTGATCGGCTTCCTCAACAACGCCATCAAGGCCAAGGAGCTGTTCAAGCGGGACAAGGACTACGTGGTCCTCAACGGCGAGGTGATGATCGTCGACGAGCACACCGGCCGCATCCTGGCCGGTCGCCGCTACAACGAGGGGATGCACCAGGCCATCGAGGCCAAGGAGGGGGTGAAGATCAAGGCGGAGAACCAGACGCTCGCCACGATCACCCTCCAGAACTACTTCAAGCAGTACGAGAAGCTCTCGGGCATGACCGGCACCGCGGAGACCGAGGCCGCCGAGTTCATGAACACCTACAAGCTCGGGGTGGTGCCGATCCCGACGCACCGGCCGATGCAGCGCGCGGACGAGCCCGACCGCATCTACCGCACCGAGAAGGCCAAGTTCGATGCGGTGGTCGAGGACATCGTCGAGCGCCACGAGAAGGGCCAGCCCGTGCTCGTGGGCACCACCAGCGTCGAGAAGTCCGAGTACCTCGCGAAGCTGCTGAACGCCCAGGGCGTCGCCCACGAGGTCCTCAACGCCAAGAACCACGCCGGCGAGGCGGCGATCGTCGCGATGGCCGGCGCCAAGGGCGCGGTCACCGTGGCCACCAACATGGCCGGCCGCGGCACGGACATCATGCTGGGCGGCAACGTCGAGTTCATGGCCCATGCCGAGCTCGAGAAGCGCGGACTGGACGCCGAGGAGGACCGGGAGGCCTACGAGGCGGCCT
This sequence comes from Brachybacterium sp. YJGR34, assembly GCF_003347015.1. GTDB lineage: Bacteria > Actinomycetota > Actinomycetes > Actinomycetales > Dermabacteraceae > Brachybacterium. The sequence goes on along the minus strand of NZ_PNFB01000015.1, from coordinate 1,449 downwards.
GGGACGAGGAGCTCGAGCGTGCCAAGGACGCCGTGGCCGAGCAGCACGACGAGGTGGTGGAGCTGGGCGGCCTGTACGTGCTGGGCACCGAGCGCCACGAGTCGCGGCGCATCGACAACCAGCTGCGCGGCCGCTCCGGGCGCCAGGGCGACCCGGGCGAGTCCCGCTTCTACCTCTCGCTGCAGGACGACCTGATGCGCCTGTTCAACTCCGGGGCGGCCGAGTCGCTGCTGGCCCGGGGCGGGGTCGACGAGTCGGTCCCGCTGACCGGCCGGATGGTCTCCGGAGCGATCCAGCGGGCGCAGAACTCCATCGAGTCCCGCAACGCCGAGATCCGCAAGAACGTCCTGAAGTACGACGACGTCCTCACCAAGCAGCGCCGGAAGTTCTACGACGAGCGCTCGCGGATCCTCGAGGGCGAGGATCTCGACGAGCATGTCGAGCGCTTCATCGAGGAGGTCATCGGCGGCACCGTCGACGCCCACACCCGGGGCAAGCCCGCGGAGGACATCGACTTCGACGAGCTCTGGGGCGCCCTGCGACCGGCCTATCCGGTCTCCCTCACCAAGGAGGACATCCTCGAGGAGGTCGGCGGCAAGGAGAACCTCGAGGCGGCGCTGCTCAAGGAGGAGATCCTGGCCGATGCCCGCATCGCGTACGAGACGCGGCGGGAGGAGCTCGGCGAGGAGGCTCTGCACCAGCTGCAGCGACGCGTGCTGCTGTCGGTGATGGACCGCCGCTGGCGCGAGCACCTCTACGAGATGGACTACCTCAAGGAGGGCATCGGGCTGCGAGCCATGGCCCAGCGTGATCCGCTCATCGAGTACGAGCGCGAGGGCCACCTCATGTTCAACGACATGATGGCCGGCATCAAGGAGGACGTGGTCGGCTACGTCTACCACCTCGAGGTGCAGGTCGAGAAGACCGAGTCCGTGGTGCCCCAGGCCGTCAGCGATCTCCTGCGCGGCGCGTCGGCGGCGGGCAGGCTCGCGGCGGCCACGGCGGCGGCGACCTCCGGGGCGACGGCGACGGACCAGCAGTCCTCCGGGGCGGAGGCCGAGCCGACCGGGGACACCGAGAAGGACCCGGCGGCGTCCGACGCGGCGGCCGAGGCCGAGGAGCAGGACGACGACGCGGACGAGCGTGCCGAGGCTCTCGCCGAGGAGAAGCGCGTGGTGCTGCATGCGAAGGGCCTCGACGACGGCCCCGCCGAGGGGCAACTGCGGTACACCTCGGCCGAGGGCAGCGGCGTGCAGGACACCTCGACCCTCTCGCGGGCGCAGCGCCGCCGGCAGGCACGCCGGGCGGCCTCCGGGGCGCCCGAGGGCGCAGCGACCGCCGAGACGGAGCAGGACAAGCCCGAGGGCGCTCCGCAGGGCGCAGGGTCGAACCGGGCGCAGCGGCGCGCGAGGAGCCGGCGCCGCTGACGGAGGCGCCGGCCCCCGGCCG
>NZ_PNFB01000014.1 GCF_003347015.1 Brachybacterium sp. YJGR34 | reverse complement strand
ACAGCAGGAGGGCCGACCCGATGGGTCGGCCCTCCTGCTGTCCGGGCCCGGTGCCGCGCCGCGGCGGCGCTCAGGACCAGCCGGGGTGCTGACCGGCCAGCAGGACCGAGCCGCCCTCGACGCCCTTGGCGCCGGCGACGACCTGCTCCAGCGGGGCGCCGGGCTCCGGCAGGGAGTCCTCGGCGACGACCTCGCCGATGATCCGCGAGCCCAGGCCGCGCTCGGCCAGCAGCGCGAGGGTCGCCTCGGCCTGCTCGGCCGCGACCAGCGCGACCATGCCGATGCCCATGTTCAGCGTGCCCTCCAGATCGAGCTGCGGCACCCCGCCCCAGCGGGCGATCCGCCCGAACACCGCACCGGGCTCCCAGCTCGCACGGTCCACCCGGGCGGCGAGGCCGCGCGGCATCACGCGGGCGAGGTTCGCCGCCAGGCCGCCGCCGGTGACGTGGCTCAGGGCGTGCACCGATCCCACGGTGCGCGGATCCTCGAGCACGGCGAGCAGGTCCGCGGTGTAGATGCGGGTGGGCTCGAGCAGCTCCTCACCGAGGGTGCGGCCGAAGTCGGCGACATGCGTGTCCAGCGCCAGCCCCTGGGAGGCGCGCACGGCGCGCACCAGAGAGAAGCCGTTGGAGTGCAGACCCGAGGCGTCCATCCCGATCACCACGTCGCCCTGGCGCACCCGCTCGGGGCCCAGCAGGGCGTCGGCCTCGACCACGCCGACCGCCGCGCCGGCGACGTCGTAGTCCTCGGGGGCCATCAGCCCCGGGTGCTCGGCGGTCTCCCCGCCCACGAGCGCACAGCCGGCCAGGGAGCAGCCCTCGGCGATGCCGCGCACGATATCGGCGATGCGCTCGGGCACCACCTGGCCGCAGGCGATGTAGTCCGTCATCGCCAGCGGCGCGGCGCCGACCACGATGATGTCGTCGACGACCATGCCCACCAGGTCGCGACCGATGGTGTCGTGGACGTCCATCTCACGGGCGATCGCGATCTTGGTCCCGACCCCGTCCGTCGAGGAGGCCAGCAGCGGCCGACGATAGTCCTTGAGCGCGCTGACGTCGACGAGGCCCGCGAAGGCCCCGATCCCGCCGAGCACCTGCGGTCCATGGGTCGCCGCCACCGCCTCCTTCATGAGCTCGACGGCGCGATCGCCGGCGGCGGTGTCGACGCCGGAGTCCGCGTAGGTGAGCACGGGGCTGTCCGTGGAGGATCGGTGGGTGTTCATGCGTCCTTCCCGACGGCGACGGCCTCGCGGTCATGCGAGGGGATGATGCCCTGGGCACGGGCGACAGGGTCCGGCAGCGAGACCGGGTACTGCCCGGAGAAGCACGCGGTGCACAGCGCCTCCCGGGGCTGGGTGGTGGAGGCGATCATGCCCTCCTCGGAGATGTAGCCCAGCGAGTCGGCGCCCAGCGAGCGGGCGATCTCCTCGATCCCCAGACCGTTGGCGATCAGCTCCGCCCGGGAGGCGAAGTCGATGCCGTAGAAGCAGGGCCAGCGCACCGGCGGCGAGGAGATGCGGACATGGACCTCCGCGGCGCCGGCCTCGCGCAGCATGCGCACCACCGCGCGCTGGGTGTTGCCGCGCACCACGGAGTCGTCGATGACCACGAGGCGCTTGCCCGCGATCACCTCGCGCAGGGGGTTGAGCTTGAGGCGGATGCCGAGCTGCCGGATGGTCTGGCTGGGCTGGATGAAGGTGCGGCCCACATAGGCGTTCTTCACCATCCCCTGGCCGTAGGGGATCCCGGACTCCTGGGCATAGCCGATCGCTGCGGGGGTCCCGGACTCCGGCGTCGGGATCACCAGGTCCGCGTCGACGGGATGCTCCCGGGCGAGCTGGCGACCCATCTCGGCGCGCGACTCGTTGACGCTGCGTCCGGCGATGCGGGTGTCCGGGCGGGCGAGGTACACGTACTCGAAGACGCAGCCCTTGGGCTCCGGCTCCATCACCTGCTCGCAGCGCAGCCCCTGCTCGTCGATGACGATCATCTCGCCCGGGGCGACCTCGCGCACGAAGCTCGCGCCGCAGATGTCCAGCGCGGCGGTCTCGGAGGCCACGACCCAGCCGCGCTCGAGGCGACCCAGCACCAGCGGGCGGATCCCCTGCGGGTCGCGCGCCGCGTACAGCGTGGTCTCGCTCATGAGGGTGAAGCAGTAGGCGCCGCGCAGGTGCGGGAGCACCTCGCGCAGGGCGTCCTCGAGGCTCCCCTCGGTGTTCAGCAGCGCGGTCACCAGCGCGGTGTCGGTGGTGTTGCCGCGGGCGAGCTCCCCGGAGCGGGGAGTGCCCCGGCGCTCCTCGAGCAGCTCGAGCAGCTCGGCGGTGTTGACGAGGTTGCCGTTGTGGGCGAGGGCGACCGTGCCGTCGGGCCGGGGGCCGAGGGTGGGCTGCGCGTTCGACCAGACGGAGCCGCCGGTGGTCGAATAGCGGGTGTGCCCGATCGCGATGTGGCCCTGGAGGGCCTCGAGGGACGCCTCGTCGAACACCTGCGAGACCAGGCCCATGTCCTTGTAGACGAGGATCTGCTCGCCGTCGGAGGTGGCGATGCCCGCCGACTCCTGCCCGCGATGCTGCAGGGCGTAGAGACCGTAGTAGGTCAGCTTGGAGACGTCCTCGCCGGGGGCGAAGACGCCGAAGACCCCGCAGGAGTCCTGCGGGCCCTTCTCCCCGGGGAGCAGGTCATGGGAGAGATGTCCGTCGCCGCGTGCCACCGGTCCATGATGACACAGGCCACGACCCCCACCGAGGGCCGGGGCTGTGGGATCAGCGACGTCGGCGGCTCGCGCGGCGCTGGAGGGCGGAGTCGACCGCCGCCGCGATCGCGGCGAGCGGGATGCCGACGAAGGCCGCCACCAGCAGCACGAAGCCCAGCGCCCCACCGGCGTCGGTGAAGTCGAGGAAGGGAGAGATCACCAGGGCGACCAGCGAGGGCACCGCGATCGCGAGCGCCACCCAGAACCCCAGGGCGGGGACCCGGCTGCGGCGCACGTAGATGCTCGTGTCGGTGCTGCGGGGGGCGCCGTCCTCGGCGGCGTCGGACGGGCCGCTGTCGGAGGCGTCGGCGCCGTCGGTCGACGCCGCGCCCTCCTCCGGCGCGACGCTCTCGTCCGGCGCGACGCCCTCGGGGCGCTCGGTGCTCTCGGGGGTGTTCACAGTGCTCACAGATCTCCTGCGGCCTCGACCGCGGCGGCGACGATCGCCGGGTCGGTGCCGGTGTCGGGGGCGCCGGTCTCGAGGGGACCCCCCGGGCGACGACGGGCGGACAGGTGCACGTCGCGCACGCCGCTGCGACGGACCAGGTCGGGCAGATCGGCGGGGCGGACCCCGCCTCCGGCGCAGATGTCCAGGAGCCCTTCGGCGGCGTCGACCATCGCGCCGAGGTCGTCGGCCCCGTCGAGGGCGCGGGCGGCGCCGCCCGAGCTCAGCACGCGGTGGACACCGAGGCCCAGCAGCGTGCGCACGGCCTCGGCGCGCTCGGCGCGGCCCGGCAGGGCGTCAACGGCGCGGTGGACGGTGAGGGTCACCCCCCGCATCGCCGCGCTGGCGGCGCCGAGGGCGCCGTCGCGGATGGTCTCGATCGCGGGGAGGTCCAGCTCCCCGGCCGGGGTGAGCGCGCCCAGCACGACGCCCGCGGCGCCCGCGGCGACGGACTGCTCCGCCTGGCGGGCCATGAGCTGCACCTCGTCCTCGCTGTAGGCGAACTCCTCGGGGCGGTCCAGGAACTCCCCGGTGCCGGCGCGGGAGCGGAGCAGCACGTGCACGTCGAAGTGCGGCCTCGCATCGCGGGCGGCGACCAGGGCGCGGGCACGGTCAGCGGCCTCCTCGACCAGCTGGGGAGGGGGCGTGAGACCGCCCACAGCGAGGTCGGTGCACAGCTCGACGCGGTGCGCGCCCGCCAGCGCGGCGACCTCGAGCCCGGCGAGGTCCTCGACGGCGATCTCCACGGCGATGCTCATCGGCGCTCCTCCGGGATGCTCTCGCGGGCGGTGCGGACGGTGCGGCGCGGACCGGGCAGGGGCAGCAGCTCGTCCAGGTCGCTGCGCTCGCCGCTGGCGCGGACCCGCCCGTCCGCCACGGCCTGCTCCCAGGTGAGGTCCCCGGTCACCAGGGCGAGCCAGGAGGCGGCGTCGGTCTCGACCACGGCCGGCGGGGTGCCGCGGGTGTGCCGGGTGCCGGCGATCGCCTGCACCGCCGCGAACGGCGGCACCCGCAGCTCGACCGCGCCGCCGGGGTACTCCTCGGCGAACATCTCCAGCGTGTGCCGGACGGCAGGGGCGAGCACCGCGCGGCCGGCGGCCTCCGGGGCGACGGCCCAGGAGGCCAGGGCGGTACGACCGGCCTCGGGATCGATACGGCGGGAGACCACGGTCAGGCGGTCGTCGCGGGGAGCAGGTCGTGCACCACGATGGTGTCGGCCCGGTCCGGCCCCACGCCGATGGCGCTGATCCGGCAGCCGGCGAGCTCCTCGAGGCGCTGCACGTACCGGCGGGCGTTCTCCGGCAGCTCCTCGAAGGTCCGCGCCTCGGAGAGGTCCTCGGTCCAGCCGGGCAGGGTCTCGAAGACCGGGGTCGCGTGGTGGACGTCGGTCTGGGTCATCGGCATCTCGCGATGGATCACCCCGTCCACGTCGTAGCCGGTGCAGATCGGGACCTCGTCGATCCCGGTGAGCACGTCGAGCTTGGTCAGCACGATGTCGGTGACGCCGTTGATGCGCACGGCGTGGCGGATCATCAGGGCGTCGTACCAGCCGCAGCGGCGGGGGCGGCCGGTGTTCACGCCCACCTCGCCGCCGACCCTCTGCAGGTACTCGCCCCACTTGTCCTCGAGCTCGGTGGGGAACGGGCCCGCCCCCACGCGCGTGGTGTAGGCCTTGACGATCCCGATCACGCGGTCGATCCGGGTGGGCCCGATGCCGGTGCCGGTGCAGGCACCGCCGGCGGTGGGGTTGGAGCTGGTCACGAACGGGTAGGTGCCGTGGTCGACATCGAGGTAGGTGGCCTGGCCGCCCTCCATGAGGACCACTTCGTCGCGATCCAGGGCCTCGTTGAGCAGCAGCGTGGTGTCCACCACCATCGGCCGCAGCCGCTCGGCATAGGACAGCAGGCCCTCGACGATCTCCTCGACGTCCACGGAACGGCGGTTGTAGAGCTTGACCAGGAGCTCGTTCTTCTGCCGCAGCGCGCCCTCGACCTTCTGGCGCAGGATCGAGGTGTCGTAGAGATCCTGGACCCGGATGCCCAGGCGTCCCACCTTGTCCATGTAGGCGGGGCCGATGCCACGCCCGGTGGTGCCGATCGCGCGCTTGCCGAGGAAGCGCTCGGTGACCTTGTCGAGGGTCTGGTGATAGGGAGCGACCAGGTGCGCGTTGGCGCTGATGCGCAGCCGGGTGGTGTCCACGCCGCGCTCCTCGAGCATGCCGATCTCCTCGAACAGCGCCTCGAGGTTGACCACCACGCCGTTGCCGATCACAGGGGTGACCTGCGGGGAGAGAATGCCGGCCGGGAGCAGCTTGAGCTCGAACTTCTCGCCCCCGACGACGACGGTGTGCCCGGCGTTGTTGCCGCCGTTGGGCTTGACGACGTAGTCGACGCGCTCTCCGAGGAGGTCGGTGGCCTTGCCCTTCCCCTCGTCGCCCCACTGGGCTCCGACGATCACGACGGCGGGCATGGCGACTCCTGGTGAGTGGAGGGTGGTGTGGTGGAACCCGTGCACCCTACCAAGCACGTCCCGGGCTCCGCTGGGGGCGGGCGCCGGGACGCGCCATGGCGACGGGCGGCGGGTGTGAGGTGGGCCACGGAGGGCCCGGGATGTCAGTCCAGCAGGCTGGGATCGGCCTCGCGGAGGAAGTCGGTGACGCGGTCGGCCTCGGCCTGGTCGCCGAGCCGGCCGGAGGTCTCCCCCAGCATCGCGAGGGCCCGCAGGAACCCGCGGTTGGGGGCGTGGGAGGAGGGGATGGGGCCCTGGCCCCGCCAGCCCGCGCGGCGCAGCGCGTCCAGCCCGCGGTGGTAGCCGGTGCGGGCGTAGGCGTAGGCGGCGACCTCGTCCCCGTCGGTCAGCGCGTCCTCGGCGAGGGTCGCCCAGGCCAGCGGCGAGTCGAGGTGGGCGGCGGCGATGTCGCGGGGCTCGCCGTCGATCAGCTCCTGGGCCACCTGGACGTCCACGAAGTCGTCGGGAAGTCGGGTCTCCGGGATGCCCAGGAGGTTCCCGCTGGTGAGGTTATCGGTACGATCAGCCATGACAGCATCGTAGGCGCTGCCCCGATGACCTCACCGACCAGAATGATTCGCCCATGTCACGAACGCAGGACGGCTCGGAGCTCCTCACGGGGCCCGGGGCGGGAGGACTGCTCCGCTCCGCGGTCGGGAATTCCGGCGGTGTGCTGCACAGCTGGCAGCTCGATCACGTCGACCATCGGCCCGGCCGGAGCACGAAGGCCCTGTACCGGACGATGGTGTCCTGGCCCGAGCTGGACGGCCCGCAGGCCCCGGCGCGCGAGGAGCTGTTCGGGGCGAGCGCCTACATCGGCGAGCGCGAGAAGCACCTCTACGTCGCCGAGCAGACCCTCGTGATGACCGACGGGGACATCAACGTGCGGGTCTGGCGCTATCCGCACGACCCCTGGCTCCCGATGCTCCCGCTGGTCTGCTACCCGGACATCGTGGGCCGCACCCTGCACGACCTCGGCGTGGCGATCGGTCCGGACCCCTCGGCCCCGATCGCGATCGACGTGGTCTCCTATCGGCCCGGCCGCCGAGCCGTGCTGCGCGCCTCGCAGGGCGAGAGCGCCGTGTACCTCAAGGTCATGCAGCCGCATCGCAGCGAGGAGATCGTCGATCGTCACCACCGGCTGCTCGCCGCCGGGGTCCCGGTCCCCGCGGTGATCGCCCATCACAACGGGCTGGTGGTGCTCGAGGAGCTGCCGGGGCGCCCCCTGGCCCGCGCGGTGATCGACGAGGGCGTGGACTCCTGCCGGGCCGAGGACCTGGTGGCCCTGCTGGACCGGCTGCCCGCCTCGATGTACCCGCTGCCGATGCGGCCCCCGTGGACGGACTCGGTCGAGTTCTACGCGGGGATCGTCAGCTCCTCGGTGCCGTCGCTCGGCCCGCGACTGGACGCGCTGGTGCGGGCGATCCGCGACGGTCTCGCGGCGCTCGAGCAGCGGATGGACATGCGCCCCCACGACGTGGTGCACGGCGACTTCTACGAGGCGCAGGTGTTCGTCGAGCACGGCCGCGTGGTGGGCCTTCTCGACATCGACACGGTGGGGCCCGGCCGGCGCGCGGACGACCTCGCGTGCCTGCTCGCGCATCTCAGCGTGCTCGCCGACTACGGCAACGCCGGCCGCATCGACCGCGCCATGCAGGAGCGGGTCGAGACCGCGATCGCCACCTGGAGTGCGCCCTTCCGCGAGCGGGTGGACCCCACCGAGCTCGCCCTGCGCTCCGCCGGGGTCGTGCTGTCCCTGGCCACCGGCCCCCATCGGCAGCAGGAGGCCGCCTGGGAGGCGGCCACCGAGGCGATCGTCCGCGTCGCGGAGTCGTGGGTCGACGAGGCCCGGGCCGCAGAGTCCCGGCGGCTCACCATCGCGCGGAGCGCCCCGCCCCCGGCCTCGGCACCGGGCCCCTCGGCAGTCCCGCCCGCGCCGGGCCCGACGGGCGGGCACGGGACGTCGTCCGAGCCGACGGGGACCCGTCCGGCACCGTCCTCGCCGCCGACCGGAGCACGACCTGCGACGACCTCCGGGTCCGCCGGGCCCCGGCCGGACCCGTCCCAGGGCCCGCACACGGCCCCGCTGCCCCCGTCGGCCCCGCCGCGGGCCGCGTCGAGACCGCCGCAGGCCGCGGCCGGACCTCCGTCGACGGCCGGCCGGGCACCGGGCGTGCAGCCCCGGGACGACGGTGACGACTCCCCCACGCAGGAGCGCCGGATCGGCTCGATCCTGCCGCGGTGAGCGGCCGCTTCGCGCGACTCCTCCCGCACGCCGGCACCGCCGGCGGATGTGCCACCATCAGGGCATGCGTGCAGTGCTCCAGAGGGTCGACGGCGCCCGGGTCGAGGTCGAGGGCGAGGTGGTCGGCGCGGTCGAGGGCGAAGGGCTGCTCGCCCTGGTGGGCGTCGCCCATGACGACGGGCCCGAGCAGGTCGCCACGATCGCGCGGAAGATCTGCGAGCTGCGGATCCTGGAAGGAGAGCGCTCGGTGCTCGATGCGGGCGCCCAGGTCCTCGTGGTCTCGCAGTTCACCCTGTACGGCGACGCCCGCAAGGGTCGGCGCCCCTCCTGGAGCGGCGCCGCACCGGGCCATGTCGCCGAACCCCTGGTCGAGCAGGTCGTCGAGGCGATCCGGGCGCGGGGCGTCACCGTCGCGACCGGACGCTTCGGCGCGATGATGCAGGTGGGCCTGGTCAACGACGGCCCCTTCACGCTCCTGGTCGAAGCCTGATCGACGTGCTGTGAGCGTGCGAACGGCAGGAGATCAGGCAGCAGGAGGAGCCTGATCGACGTGCCGTGCGCGTGCTCCCCGCCGCGATGAGCACGACATGCGCTCCCCCCGCGGCTCCGCGTACCCTGAGCACATGACCTACACACTCGTGCTGCTCCGCCATGGCGAGAGCGACTGGAATGCGAAGAACCTGTTCACCGGCTGGGTGGACGTCGCCCTCACCGAGAAGGGCCGGCAGGAGGCCGTCGAGGGCGGCGACCTGCTCAAGGAGGCCGGCATCCTCCCCGATGTCGTCCACACCTCCCTCCAGCGCCGCGCCATCATGACCGCGAACCTCTCGCTGGACGCCGCGGACCGCCACTGGATCCCGGTCAAGCGCGACTGGCGCCTCAACGAGCGCCACTACGGCGCGCTGCAGGGCATGGACAAGGCCGAGATCCGCGAGAAGTACGGCGAGGAGCAGTTCATGGCCTGGCGCCGCTCCTACGACACTCCCCCGCCCGAGATCGAGTTCGGCTCCGAGTTCAGCCAGGACCAGGACCCGCAGTACGCGGACCTGGGCGATCAGCTGCCGAAGTCCGAGTGCCTCAAGGACGTCGTCGAGCGCTTCCTGCCGTACTGGGAGGAGGGCATCAAGCCCGACCTCGCCGCCGGCAAGGTCGTGCTCATCGCCGCCCACGGCAACTCGCTGCGCGCGCTGGTGAAGTACCTCGACGGCATCTCCGACGAGGAGATCTCCGGCCTGAACATCCCCACCGGCCAGCCGCTGGTGTACGAGCTCGACGAGGACTTCCAGCCCGTCACCGCCGGTGGCCGCTATCTCGACCCCGTCGCCGCGAAGGCTGCCGCCGAGGCCGTCGCCAACCAGGGCAAGTGAGGCGGCGGGGCGGGCCTGACCGGCACCCGCCCGGGGCATCGAGACCCTTCCGCACCCACCCCGCGCGAGAACCGCGTTGCACTGCCGAGATCGACTGATCCGGTGCGCAGCGCGGTTCTCGTCGTCCCGGCGGCCGGAGGAGGCCACGTGCCGTGCGCCTCAGGAGCGCTCCGCATCCCCCGCGGCACGCGCACGGTCCTCGATCGCGGCGTACCGGGCCCAGCTGTACAGGGTCGCGGCCATCGACGCACCGGCCGCGAGCGCGGCGGGCAGGGCCCGGCGCCTCCAGGCGGCCGCCGCACCGGCCGCCAGCAGCGCCGAACCGGCCGCGTTCACCGCGCCCATCCTCGGATCCAGGGTGCGGTCGGCCAGCCAGCGCTCTTCGCCGAGGATGGCGCGCGTGGCGAAGGCGTCCCGGTGCGCCGGCGGCGGCGTCATCACCGGGTTGAGGGCGAACCACGCGGCGAGGCCGGTCACTGGGCGCCACGACCGGCGCCAGAACGGGACCAGGATCGCCGGGATGCTCGCCCATCGGCTCCACGCGCTGAGCGGGTGGGAGTGCCGGGCGAAGACGGCCCGGCGCAGCGAGGACTCCCCTGCGGACGCCGCGGTCGGCTGCGCGGGTTCGCCCGGCGCGGCAGGCGCCCGGTCCGGTGGGGCCGCCTGGTCGTTGTGGGTCATCGGGTCTCCTCGCGTGGGTCCGGCCGGCCGAGCACCGACGGCGGTGTGCGAAACACCACGATCGTAGCCACGCCGCGCCGGTCGCGGTGGGACACGGACCGGTTGGCCCGCGGTCGGCCCCGGCGCTCTAGCATGGGGCCCATGCCGTCCGATGCCGCCGCCCCGCCCGCCCTGCCGCGCGAGGTGCGCGCCGATGCCGACCTCCCCGCCGAGGTCTACCGGGACCGGCTCACCGCCTCATCCCGGGCGGACCTGCTGGCCGCGCTCGGGATCACCGGTCAGGACGCCGAGGAGCTCGCCCGCCTCGCCGACGCCGCGGCGCAGGACGAGGAGGTCCTCGCGGAGGTCGCCCGCACCGCGAACGCCCTGCGCGCGGCCGCCGGCCTCGACGTCCCGACCACGGACCTGGTCGCCGCCAAGGCCGAGCACGACGCCCTGCAGCAGCGCCTCGCCCCCGGCGAGGGCCTGATCCCGATCCTCGCGTTCCTCGTGTCGACCGAGACCGCGCGGTCCTGGCACGCGACGCGGGGCCTGCGTCCGGAGCAGTCCTGGCAGGTGCTGGCGGACCTGGGCCAGCAGATGCGGGTGCACCGCCGGGGGACCGGACGGCTGGGCCTGCACCAGCTGCACTGGGTCGCCGGGAACTGGGCGGGCCGCCTCGTGCACCTGGGACGGCTCCAGTTCGACCTCTCCCGCCGTCGCGTGGCACGGCTCGAGCAGGGCGCGGACCGCGCACCGGACGCCCCGGAGGAGCCGGAGCGCTGGGTGATCGGCACCCACATCCCGGCCACGGGCCCGCTGGACCCGGCGGAGGTCGAGGCCTCCTTCACGGCGGCGACCGCCTACTTCTCCACGCACTATGCGGACCTCGGCGCCGGCCGCGAGGCGGACGAGCCGGCCTTCGGACACGAGTTCACCTGCGACTCCTGGCTGCTGAGCGAGGAGTTCGCGCAGATCCTCGGCCCGGACTCGAACCTCGCACGCTTCGCGGCGCTGTGGGAGAGGATCGGCTCCGTCCCCGGGGACGGGGACTCCGCCCTGTTCTTCGTGTTCGGGCTGCGCCCACCGGTGGACCCCGCGGATCTGCCGCGCCGCACGCGGCTCGAGCGGGCCGTGGCCGACCGCCTCGCCGACGGTCGCGGCTGGACCAGCGGCAAGGGGCGGCTCCTGCGCTGAGCCGCCCCGACCCGCTGGCGCTCAGATGCTCGCGCGCCCCGAGTCGTACAGGTCGATGACCTCGTCGAAGGCGTCGGTCAGCTCGATCCCGCTGGCCATCGAGACGGCGAAGGCGCTGCGAGTCAGGGCGAAGGCGAGCTGGACGATGATGAACCCCCGCTCGCGCGCATCATCGCCCCCGAGGTAGTCGACGAGGATGTCGACCATCTCGTTCTGCACCGTGTAGAGGTTCCCGGTGGAGATCGAATGCAGCTTCGGCTCGCGGGCCATGACCTCCTTCTTGAGGTCGCGCAGCGTGGGATCGGAGGGCACCGCCTCGAGCGTCTCGCGCATCACCCGCCGCAGCGCCTCGCGCGGTGGGAGCTCCTCCAGAGCCGGCACCAGGCGCGTGACCACGGAGTCCGACTGACCGGTGAGGATCCCCAGGATCGCGGATTCCTTGGTGGACCAGTGGTTGAAGAAGGTGCGCGTGGACACTCCCGCCTGCCGCGCGATCATCTCCGCGGTGACGTGCGCGTAGCCGTGCTCGACGACGAGCTCGAGGGCGGCGCGGTGCATGGCGATCCGGGACTGGCGCTTCTTCCGCTCGCGCAGTCCGAGGTCCGGGTCGGTCGGGGGGTTCGCATCGGTCACGCCCACATCCTAGGTCGGCGAGGTCACAAACACTGCACTGAGTGAAATAGTGCATTGACTGCAGTAGTTGGCTAGAGTGTCTCGGTCGGAGCGCGCCGGCCCCGCTGCGACCGTCGGACGCGGCATCCCGCGCCCCCTCCCCTCGCCTCCATCCGCACCGCATCCCTCCGAGGAGCTCCGTGAGCACGTCCACCACCACCGCACCGCCACCCGATACTGCCCCCGAGGCCTTCACCGGGCTGGACCGACAGGGCAAGCTCGTCTTCGTCGGCCTCATGCTCGGCATGCTGGTGGCCTCGCTCTCCCAGACCATCGTGGGCCCGGCGATGCCGCGCATCGTCGGCGAGCTGGGCGGAGTGGAGCACTACAACTGGATCGCCACCGCGGCGATGCTGGTCTCCGCGGTCGCGGTGCCCATCGTCGGCAAGCTCTCCGACCTCTACGGGCGCCGGTGGTTCTACCTCGGCGGCCTGGCGATCTTCATGATCGGCTCGATCCTCGCCGGCATGGCCCAGGGCTTCTGGTTCCTGGTCTTCGCCCGTGCCGTGCAGGGTCTGGGCATGGGCACCCTCATGCCGCTGTCGCAGACCATCATCGGCGACATCATCCCGCCCCGTCAGCGCGGCAAGTACCAGGGCCTGATGGGCGCCGTCTTCGGCGTGAGCTCGGTGGCCGGACCGCTCATCGGCGGCGTCGTCACCGACCACCTGGGATGGCGCTGGCTGTTCTACCTCACGCTGCCCCTCGGCATCGTCGCCTTCGCCTTCATCCTGAGGTTCCTGCACCTGGAGACGACCGAGCAGCACGGGAAGTTCGACCTCCTCGGCGCCCTCACCCTGACCCCGGGCCTGGTCATCGCCCTGCTGGCCACCACCTGGGGCGGCGGCGAGTACGCCTGGAGCTCCCCGGTCATCCTCGGGATGTACGCGGTCGCCGCACTGTTCCTCATCGCCTTCGTGATCATCGAGACCCGGGTCGAGGAGCCGCTGCTCCCCCTGCACCTGCTCCTGAACCCCATCGTGGCGCTGTCCGTGGCCGCCTCCTTCGTCATCGCCGTGGCGATGTTCGGCTCGATCATCTACATCCCGGTGTACGCGCAGGCCGTCATGGGCGTCTCCGCGACGAACTCCGGCGCGATCCTCATCCCCCAGTCCGTGGCGATGATCGGGACCTCGATCGTGGTGGGCCTGCTCATCACCCGCACCGGTCGCTACAAGCCCTTCCTCGTCCTGGGCGGCGTGATCATGGCGCTCGGCTACTGGCTGCTCGCCTCGCTCGCGTACGGCGACTCGCAGTGGCATCTCACCCTGGCGATGATCGTGATCGGCCTGGGGCTGGGCATGTCGATGCAGGTCTACACCCTGGTGGTGCAGAACGTCGTGGCACGGCGCGAACTGGGCACGGCGACCGCCTCGATCCAGTTCTTCCGCAACATCGGCTCGACCATCGGCACCGCGGTGCTGGGCACCGTGATGTCCACCTCGATGACCAGCTCGATCAGCGACCGGATCGCCGCGCTGCCGCCCGAGCAGCTCGCCCAGATGCAGTCCGCCGGCGGCGTGGACACCTCCTCGCTCGAGAACGCGGTGCTCGATCCCTCCGCGCTCGAGCAGCTGCCGGACTTCCTGGTGGAGCCGATCCGCATGGGCATGAACGACGCGATGCACGCCGTCTTCCTCACCGCGGTCCCCTTCGCCGTCGCCGCGCTGCTGCTGTCGCTGTTCATCAAGCAGATCCCGCTGCGCACCACGGTGGAGACGACGGAGGGCGTCGCGGCCGAGGCCGCAGAGGCCGCCACCGTCCTCACCACGACCGGCCAGATCCCGGCGGTCGCGGCCGACGAGGCGGAGGCCGATGCTCCTGCGGGCCGGAAGCCCTCCCGCCGGAGGGCCGCGGTCGGCGGACCGGGTGCCGACGGACCGGAGGCCGAGGGATCCGCGACCGGCACCCGCTCCGGCCGGACACCGACGCACCGCGCCGAGGTCTGAGCACCCCGCGCCGAGCAGTCGGTGCGACGCCCTCGCTGGGCCGCACCTCTCCACGGCCCGTCCCGATCGCTCGGGGCGGGCCGTCGCGCTGCCGTCGTGCACCGCGCTCCGGAGGCGCCGGCCGGCGTGGAAAGATGGACGAATGCTGCTGACCGATCACGTCCCGCCCGTCCTGCCCGCCTCGCTCGCGGACCGGCTGACCACGCGCGTCCCGGTCGCCTCGGACGTCGCGATCGTCGCCGGACTGATCACCGAGCGTCTGCGGCTCCATGACCCGGAGGCCCTCGCGGACGAGGGCGCCGTGCGCTCGCGCATGGTGGGTCTGAAGTCCTGGTCGCGCCGACAGGTCGTGGTGGTCCCCTCGGACCACGACGGCTCCCCCACCCTCGCCGAGCCCCCGATCGCGTGGATCGCGCTCGAGGACCGGGCCTCCGGACGCACCAACGTGCAGTTCGCGATCGCCGCCGACGCCCCCGAGCGCGACGCCCTGTCCGCGTCCCTCCTGGACTGGGCGGTCGAGGTGGGAGGGTCCTTCGCCCGCCACCGCGGCGTGGAGAGCACCATGCTGACCACCGACGCCCACGAGCTCGACGCCGACCGGGCGCGGCTGCTCGAGCGCTCCGGCTACGAGCCGGTGCGCTCCTGGCTGCACATGCGCCGCCCCGCCGTGCCCGAGGAGGCCACCGACCTGCAGGCCCCGCGCCCGGGGACCCGGGTGCGGCGCGTGCACCGACACCCCTCCGGTCTGCCCGTCGCCCAGGACGTGCGCAGCGTCCACACCATGCTCGAGGAGTCCTTCGCGGACCACTGGGGGTCCTACCGCGAGTCCTTCGCGGAGTTCGTCCAGCGGATCATCGAGTCCCCGGAGGACGCGGACTGGGACCACTGGTGGATCGCGGAGATCGAGCGGCAGGGTCGCTGGCTCCCGGCCGGCGGCCTGGTCAGCGCGCGGATGCCGGCAACGCCCTCGCGCGGCGAGGGCACCTATCTGGAGTACCTGGGCGTGCACCGCTCAGCGCGCGGCCACGGCATCGCGAAGTCGCTGCTGCGCGCCGCGATGGCCGATGCCGCCGAGCGCGGCCGCACCCATGTGGACCTCGAGGTCGATGCGGACTCCCCGACCGGAGCCGACGGGCTCTACGCCGCGATGGGCTGGGAGACCTTCGAGCGCACCCGCTCCTGGCACGCCGCGGCGCCCTCGCACCCCTCGCGCCTGCTCGAACCGCCGACCGCCTGAGAGCCCGGCCGCAGCGCGTCGGCGCGCCCCACCGATACCGGCGCGCTCCCGAACCAGATCCGGGCGTCGGATGGTTCGGAACCGCACCTTTCTCGCCGGCTCAGCCGCGGGCCGGGGTCACTCCCACTCGATCGTGCCCGGGGGCTTGCTCGTGATGTCGAGGGTGACGCGGTTGATCTCGGAGACCTCGTTGGTGATGCGGGTCGAGATCCGGGAGAGCACCTCGTAGGGGACCTTGGCCCAGTCCGCGGTCATCGCGTCGTCGCTGGTGACGGGGCGCAGCACGACCGGGTGGCCGTAGGTGCGGCCGTCGCCCTGGACGCCCACGGAGCGGACCTCGGCCAGCAGCACCACGGGGCACTGCCAGATGTCGCGGTCCAGACCGGCGGCGGTGAGCTCGGCGCGGGCGATCGCATCGGCCCGGCGCAGGATGTCCAGGCGCTCCTTGGTGGCCTCGCCGATGATCCGGATGCCCAGGCCGGGGCCCGGGAAGGGCTGGCGCCAGACGATCTCGTCCGGCAGTCCCAGCTCGGAGCCGACCGCGCGGACCTCGTCCTTGAACAGGGTGCGCAGCGGCTCGACCAGCTCGAAGGAGAGGTCCTCGGGCAGGCCGCCCACGTTGTGATGGCTCTTGATGTTGGCCGCGCCCTCGCCGCCGCCGGACTCGACGACGTCCGGGTACAGGGTGCCCTGGACCAGGAAGGCCTTGGACTCGGCGTGCGCCTGCTCGCCCTCGCCCTGGACCACGCCCTGCGCGCGGAGGATGTCCGCCTGGGCCTGCTCGAAGGTGCGGATGAACTCGCGGCCGATGATCTTGCGCTTCTGCTCGGGATCCGTGACGCCGGCGAGCGCGTCGAGGAACTGCTCCTCGGCGTCCACCACGACGAGCTTCGCGCCGCCGGTGGACTCGCCGAAGGTCTTCTCGATCTGCGCGGACTCGTCCTGGCGCATGAGCCCGTGGTCGACGTACACACAGGTGAGACGGTCGCCGATGGCGCGCTGGACGAGGGCGGCGGCCACGGCGGAGTCCACCCCGCCGGAGAGGGCGCAGATCGCGGAGCCCTCGCCCACCTGGGCGCGGATCCGCTCCACCTGCTCCTCGATGACATTGCCCGTGGTCCAGGACGGTGCGACGCCGGCGCCGCGGTACAGGAAGTTCTCGAGCACCTCCTGGCCGCGGTCGGAGTGGCCCACCTCGGGGTGCCACTGCACGCCGTAGATGCGGCGCTCGGGATCCTCGAAGGCGGCGACGGGGCTCGCGGCGGAGGTCGCGATGACGCGGAAGCCGGCCGGGGCCTCGCTGACGCAGTCGCCGTGGCTCATCCAGACGTTCTGCTCGAGGTCCTGGCCGTCCAGCAGCACCGAGGAGCTGTCCAGGGCCGAGAGCCGGGTCGCGCCGTACTCGCGCACCCCCGTCTCCGCGGCGGTGCCGCCGAGGGCCGCGGCGATGGACTGGAAGCCGTAGCACAGACCCAGGACCGGGACGCCGGCCTCGAGCAGGGCGGGATCCAGGCGCGGGGCGCCCTCGGCGTAGACGGAGCTGGGGCCGCCGGAGAGGATGATCGCCAGCGGCTTGCGGGCGAGGATCTCCTCGACGGGCATCGTGTGGGGCACGACCTCGGAGTAGACGTCGGCCTCGCGGACCCGGCGCGCGATCAGCTGCGCGTACTGGGCCCCGAAGTCGACGACGAGGACCGGATCGGCGTCGGTGTTCTCAGCGGTGCTCACGCCCACCATCCTAGGCCGACGACCCCGGCACCTCGCGCCGGAGCGACGTGAGATCGGCGGTACCGCCCCGCACCGCGTCGCGGCGCGTCACTCCACCCCGGTCGCGGGATCCTGCTCGTCCTGCAGGGTGGGCCGACGGGCGAGGTCGTCCTCCATCGCCTGATGGGTCCAGCGCTCCCCGAAGAAGGACAGCACCGGGACCACGCCGAAGAACATCAGCAGCAGCATCCGCGGCAGCGCCCAGCGCATCTTCACCCAGAGGTCGAAGCCCAGGACCACGTAGACCATGTAGATCAGCCCGTGGATCGGGGACCACACCGAGGAGACGTGCTCCCAGAACGGCGAGGTGGTGGTGAACCAGCCGTCGCCGCCGAAGACGACGTAGCGCATCACCATGATCGACACCAGCACCAGCAGCGCGATGCCCTCGACGATGGAGGCCACGCGGAAGCGGGCGAAGGAGGTCCTGACGGCGACTTCGTCGAGGGGTCGGGCTGTGGGCACGGGTCACACGTCCTTGTCGGAGAGCTGATCGGTGGAGGTCCGGGGGCCGGGCGGGGTCGTGGCGAGCGGAGCCGCGGAGCCGTCGGCCGGGGGCGCCGCGTCCCCGAGCGTGCGCTGCATCGCCTCGCGCTGGTCCGCCAGCTCGTCGAGGCGGGCGGTGCGCACCGACCGCCACCACAGGTAGAGGAAGAAGAGGCCGAACAGGACCCACTGGAAGGAGTAGCCGATGTTCTGCCAGTCCAGACCCTGCGAGAACCGCGACTCGGCGGCGGGGAGGGGCTGGAGCCCGCCGCCCGGCTCGTCGAGCGCGAGATAGCCGGCGTACATCGGCGATCCCCACTCGTTGACCAGCAGCGGGGTGGCGATCTCGGAGGCGACCGAGGCGGAGAGGCCGCCGGTGGCCGCCTCGCTGGCCTCGAGCCGTCCCGAGAGCGCGACCTCGCCCTCCGGCGGGGCCGGGGCGAGCTCCGGGTCCAGGGCGCCGTCCGGGCCGGTGATCTCCTCGGCCGGGAGCCAGCCGCGAGCGACGGGGAGGTGGGCGAGGGTGCCGTCCTCGAGCTCGACGAGCAGGTCGGAGACCACGATGACAGCCTCGACCTCCCCCACGGAGCGGCCGGGGACGATGATCTGCTGGCCGGACGCGTAGCGGCCGGAGACGGTGACGGTGTCGCCGACGATCGCATTGGTCACGGCGTCGCCGGGCTGGACCACCTCGCGCAGGTCCCCGAGCTGCTCGGCGCCGTTCGCCTTCTCGGTCAGCGCGTGATGCGCGCGGTCCCACTGCCAGCCGGCCAGCACACCGCACACGATCGTCGCCACCACCATGGCGGCGAGCAGCCCCAGATAGCGGGGACGGAGGGCGATGCGGAGCATGGCGCCCATGGTACGGAACCGGGACTGGGACCCCTCCGGGCGGGCGACGACCCTCACACGCCCGGCCCCGCCCTCGGATGCCCTACCCCCTGAGCGTGGTCGCCGGCCGGTACCACGGTCCCGGCCGGCCGTCAGGAGGCACGCCTATGCTGGGGGCGTGTCGCAGAGTGTGTATATCGCCAGCCCTGAGGGGATGACCGGCAAGTCCATCGTGGCTTTCGGCCTGCTCGAAGCCCTCGCGTCCCGATCCGATCGCGTCGGGGTGTACCGCCCCGTCGTCAAGGCCGACCATGCGCGTGACTACGCCGTCGACCTGCTCACCAGCCATCCCGCCGTCGACCAGGACTACGAGGATGCGATCGGGGTGGGCTACGAGCTGGTGCTCTCCGACCCCGATGCCGCCCATGAGCGGATCCTCGCCAAGCACCGGGAGCTCGCCGAGCGCTACGCCGTGATCGTGGTGCTGGGTTCCGACTACGACGACCTCGCCAACCCCACCGAGCTGGCCTTCAACGCCGAGGTGGCCGCCAACATGGGCGCCGCCGTGGTGGTGGTCCTCTCCGGCATGGAGCGCAGCCCGGACCAGATCGCCGCGCTCGCGGCGGTCTCCGTCGCGGAGTTCGCCGGACACCACTCGATGCCGATCGCCGTGACCGTCAACCGCGCCGCGGACGAGGCGCTCGAGGCGGTGCGCACCGCCGTGGCCGCGAAGGTCCCCGGCGTGCTGGTCGCCGCGATCCCCGAGAACCCCGTCATCATGGCGCCGACGGTGCAGGAGGTGAAGGACTCGGTGGAGGGCACCCTCCTGCAGGGCAATGCCGAGTGGCTGGACCGGGTCTCCGTCAGCACCGTGGTGGCCGCCATGAGCCTGCCCAACGTGCTCAGCCGCCTCACCGAGAACTGCACGGTGATCGCCCCCGGTGACCGCTACGACCTGCTGCCCGGGCTGATCATGGCCCAGCAGTCCGGCACCTTCCCCGCACTGGCCGCGATCGTGCTCACCGGCGGCTACGACGTCCCCGACGAGGTGGAGCGCCTCATCTCCGGCGTGCAGCAGGACCTGCCGATCATCGCCACCGAGCTGTCCACCTTCGACACCGCGGTGCGCATCGCCCGCTCGCGCGGGCGCCTGAACGCCGGCAGCGCCCAGAAGCTGGATGCCGCCCGCCGCGCCGTCGCCGAGCACTTCCCCACCCAGGACCTGCTGAGCCGGCTCGAGGTGAGCCGCAGCGACGTGGTCACCCCGATGATGTTCGAGTTCGAGCTGCTCGCGCGCGCCCGCGGCGAGCGCAAGCGGATCGTGCTGCCCGAGGGCGAGGAGCCGCGCATCATCGCCGCCGCGGAGACGATCCTCGCCCGCGGCGTCGCGGACCTGATCCTGCTGGGCGACGAGCGGGTGATCCGCTCGCAGGCCTCCCAGCTGGGCCACGACATCTCCGAGGCCGCCGTCGTCTCCCCGCACGATCCGGAGCACGTCGAGCGCTTCGCCGCCGAATACGCGCGGCTGCGCGCGAAGAAGGGCGTGACCCTCGAGCAGGCGCGGGAGCGGGTCCAGGACGTCTCCTACTTCGGCACCATGATGGTGCAGCTCGGCGAGGCCGACGGGATGGTCTCCGGCGCGATCCACTCCACCGCGCACACCATCCGCCCCTCCTTCGAGATCATCAAGACCCGGCCCGGGGCGCAGATCGTCTCCTCGGTGTTCCTCATGGCGCTCGAGGACCGCGTCCTGGTCTACGGCGACTGCGCCGTGAATCCGGATCCGACGGCGGAGCAGCTCGCGGACATCGCCGCGCAGTCCGCGACCACCGCCGCCCGATTCGGGGTGGACCCGCGGATCGCGATGCTCTCCTACTCCACCGGCACCTCCGGCTCCGGGGCCGACGTCGACAAGGTGCGGGAGGCGACCGCCCTGGTGCGGGACCAGCATCCCGCGCTGGTCGTCGAAGGTCCGATCCAGTACGACGCCGCCGTGGACGCCTCGGTCGCCAAGACGAAGCTGCCCGACTCCTCGGTGGCCGGCCGCGCGACGGTGTTCGTCTTCCCGGACCTGAACACGGGCAACAACACCTACAAGGCCGTCCAGCGCTCCGCCGGCGCGATCGCCATCGGCCCGGTCCTGCAGGGCCTGAACAAACCGGTCAACGACCTCTCCCGGGGCGCCCTGGTCGAGGACATCATCAACACCGTCGTCATCACCGCGATCCAGGCCCAGGCCACCGAGACCCCGGAGGACTCCCCCTCATGAGCACCGCCCCGCAGCCCGCAGCCGGCGCCTCGGACGGCGCCGAGGTGGGCGTCGCCGTGCCCGGCAGCGACGCCTCGACCGTGCTGGTCATCAACTCCGGCTCCTCCTCGCTGAAGTTCCAGCTGGTGGATCCGCTGACGCAGGAGGTGTTCGCCACCGGGATCGTCGAGCGCATCGGCCTGGACGAGGGCAGCGCCCGCATCACCGCCGGCAACGCCCACGCCCCGCACCGCGGCGAGGTGCCCGACCACGTGGCCGCGATGCGCGTGGTCACCGACCTGTTCGAGCAGGTGCAGCTGTCCCTGCAGGACGCGCGGATCGTCGCCGTGGGCCATCGCGTGGTGCAGGGCGGGCAGCGCTTCTCGCAGCCCACCCGCATCGACTCGTGGGTGCGGGACCAGATCGCCGATCTCGGCTCTCTCGCCCCGCTCCACAACCCCGCGGCGGTGGACGGCATCGACGCCGCGCGCATGCTCTTCCCGGACGTGCCGCACATCGCCGTGTTCGACACCGCGTTCTTCACCCGGCTGCCGGAGGCCTCCCGCACCTACGCGCTGAACAAGGCCGTGGCGGACGAGCACCGCATCCGCCGCTACGGCGCCCACGGCACGAGCCACGACTACGTCTCCTCGCAGGTCAGCGCCCGCCTCGCGGCGGAGGGCCGGGACGTGACCGACCTCAAGCAGATCGTGCTGCACCTGGGCAACGGCGCCTCCGCCTCCGCGGTGCGCGGCGGCGTGCCGGTGGACACCTCCATGGGGCTGACCCCTCTGGAGGGGCTCGTGATGGGCACCCGCACCGGGGACATCGACCCGACCGTGTACGCGCACCTGCACCGCAGCGCGGGTCTGGACATCGACGAGATCGACACCCTGCTCAACAAGCGCTCAGGCATGCAGGGGCTGTGCGGCATGAGCGACTTCCGCGACATCACCGCCGCGATCCGGGACGGGGACCGGGACGCCGAGCTCGCCATGCAGATCTACGTGCACCGGCTGCGGAAGTACATCGGCTCCTACGCCTTCGTGCTCGGCGGACTGGACGTCATCACCTTCACCGCCGGGATCGGCGAGAACGTGCCGGAGGTGCGGGAGCGGGCGCTGAGCGGCCTCGAGTCCTTCGGGATCGTGCTGGACCCCGCCCGCAACGCCGAGCGCTCGCAGGAGGCCCGCGTGATCAGCGCCGACGATTCACCGGTCACCGTGCTCGTGCTGCCGACGGACGAGGAGCTCGCCATCGCGCAGCAGTCCCTGGAGGCGGCGCGGACGCCCGCCCCGCAGCCCCCGGCCGGGGCCCGGTGAGCACCGCGCCCCTCGACCCCGGTCGCAAGCCCGAGCGGATCCGCCCCGGGAGGAAGCGCATCTTCCTCGGCGGTCTCGGCGCCGTGCTCAGCCTGGTCGGCTTCGTCGTGGTGCCGCAGGTTCTCGCCGTGCTGGGCGTGATCGCCGCGGGCACCGGGGCGCTGCAGCTGGATCCGCTCGACCCTGCGGGCGCGACCTTCTCCGCGGAGTCGACGGCGATCTACGCCGTGACGGTGCCGTCCGCGGAGGCCGATGCGGTGACCTGCGAGATCACCGGAGCGGATGTCGATGTCACGCACACGGCCGCCAAGGGCCTCGAGCCCGGCGAGCTCGACGGCGTCACCTATCAGGAGATCTACGAGATCGTGCCGAGCTCCGCCCAGGAGATCTCGGTGGCCTGCGAGGGTGCGAGCGCGGTGGCGCTGTCCACCCTGGACCTCTCCTCATCCCTCGCCGGCTCCCCGCTCCGCTGGGCGCTGCCCGCCGTCGCTCTCGCCGTGAGTCTCGCGCTGCTGGCATGGGGCCTGGTGGCTCTGCGCCGCTCGCTGCGGGGCTGAGTCATACTCTGGGAGACCCCTGTGCGCACTCCCCCGGAAGGCCTTCGATGACCTCTCCCCACGGCCCTGTTCCCCCTCCGTCCGCGGGCCCGGGCCCCTACGGCGTCATGCCCGGCCCGGCCTACCCGGCCCCGCCGCGGCGGCGGCGAGGGATGAAGCGGATGGTGGCCGGCGGCATCGGGATCGTGCTCAACCTCGTCGGCTTCGCGCTGGTGCCGCTGCTGCTGGGCTTCGTCGGCCTCGTCATCGCGGGGATGGGTTCGATGTCCCTCA
Source organism: Brachybacterium sp. YJGR34 (assembly GCF_003347015.1). Classification (GTDB taxonomy): domain Bacteria; phylum Actinomycetota; class Actinomycetes; order Actinomycetales; family Dermabacteraceae; genus Brachybacterium. The sequence continues at coordinate 73,946 of NZ_PNFB01000014.1, read as the reverse complement.
CCCCGCTGGACCCCCGGGGCGGCACCTTCGAGGCGAGTGCGATGTCCGTGTACGGCATCGCGGTCCCGGCGACCGAAGCACAGGCCGTGACCTGCGAGATCACCGGGCAGGGAGTCACCACCGAGCACACCGCCCACGAGGGATACTCCGTCGGCGAGGTCGACGGCATCGAGTACGTCGAGATCTACGAGGTGCAGGCCGACGGCAGAGCGGAGGTCACCGTGATGTGCGAGGGCGCGAGCGATGTCGCGCTCAGCGACTTCGGGGTGACCAGCATCCTCCTCGGCGCCGGCGTCGGCCTGGTGCTGCCGGCGGTCGGGCTGGTCCTCGCGATCGCCCTGCTGGTCTGGGGCATCATCGCGCGCGTGCGGTCCTGAGGACACCACGCGCGCGGCCGGGCGCGCACCCGCTGTTTCTGACAGCGCGTCAGGACGGTGACGTCCTCAGGCAGTGGTGACGACCTCGATGCGCTGGAACTCCTTGAGGTCCAGGTAGCCGGTCGTGGCCATGGCATGGCGCAGCGCGCCGACGAGGTTCGTGGTGCCGTCGGCCTCGAGCGAGGGGCCGAAGAGGATCTGCTCGAGCGGGGCGACGGTGCCCACCTGGACGCGGCGACCGCGGGTGAGGGTGGGGTGGTGCGCCTCGCTCCCCCAATGGTGGCCGCGTCCGGCGGCCTCCTCGGCGCGCGCGAGAGCCGCGCCGACCATCAGGCCGTCGGCCCCGCAGGCGATGGCCTTGACCAGGTCGCCGGAACGCCCCAGGCCGCCGTCGGCGATGACGTGCACGTAGCGACCGCCGGACTCGTCCATGTAGTCGCGCCGTGCGGCGGCGACGTCCGCGACCGCGCTCGCGAGCGGCACGGTGATCCCGAGGGTCTCCTGGGTGGTCTGGGAGGCCCCGCCGCCGAAGCCGACCATCACACCGGCCGCGCCGGTGCGCATGAGGTGCAGGGCGGCGGTGTACGTCGCGCAGCCGCCGACGATCACCGGGACGTCGAGCTCGTAGATGAAACGCTTGAGGTTCAGCGGCTCACGGCCCGTGGAGACGTGCTCCGCGGAGACCGTGGTGCCGCGGATGAAGAACAGGTCCACGCCCGCGTCGACGACGGTCCTCCAGTGCTCCTGGGTGCGCTGCGGGGAGAGGGCGCCGGCGGCGGTGACCCCGGCGTCGCGCAGCTGCTGGATGCGGTCGCGGATCAGCTCGGGCTGGATGGGCGCGGAGTACACCTCGCGCATCACCCGCACCACCTCCTCGTCCGAGGCGGCGGCGATCTGATCGAACTGCGCGGTGGGGTCCTCGTACCGGGTCCACAGGCCCTCGAGGTCCAGCACGCCCAGGCCGCCCAGCTCTCCGAGCCGGATCGCGGTCTCCGGGGACATGAGGGAGTCCATGGGGGCGGCGAAGATCGGGATGTCGAAGTGGTAGGCGTCCACCTGCCAGGCGGTGGAGACGTCCTCCGGGTCCCGGGTGCGCCGGGACGGCACCACCGCCACGTCGTCGAAGCTGTAGCTGCGGCGCCCCCGCTTGTTGCGGCCGATCTCGATCTCGCTCATCACACGGGGAGTCTACCGTCGGCGCGGCGTGCCGAGCCCCACTACCGTGGGGCGATGCCGTCAGATCCTGACCGCGGCGCCCCGCGCGGCCCCGCGACGCCCGGGGAGCCGCGGGCCGATCCGCCCGCGGCGCCGTGGAGCGGGCGCCTCCCCCGGCTCGACGCCGCCGGGATGCCGTTCGCACCGCACCACGCGGACGACGTCGCCGCTCCCCCGCTGCCGCTGCCGCCGCGCCGGTGGCCGCTCCTGGCCGCCGGGGCGGGCCTCGTGCTGACCACGGCGGAGCTGCTCCGGGTGGTCCCGCAGCTCGCGGACGAGGGGCCGCCGCCGTCGCTCGGCCTCCTGTTCCTCGCCGCGGCCCTCGCCCTCGGCGGGTTCTCCGCCGTCCGGCTCCTGCAGCTGCATCGCCTCGCCGCATCGCATGCCGCCCGGTGCCGGGCCGATCCCGAGGCCGATCGGCGTCCCGTGCCCTGGACTCTGGCGGATGCGCACGAGGTGCACGGCGTCTGGCTGCTCGGCGTGGGGGTGTCGCTGGCGTTGGTGGGCGCGCTCGGCCTCTGGTCCCTGGCCGACGGCCGCCGCACCGGCCTCGAGCCGGGCTGGCCGCTGCTGCTGATCGGCGGCGGGGTCGCTGCGGCCGCCCACACCGCCCGGGCGCGGATCACCGCGCGGTGGCGGGAGTCCGGGCAGGGCCCGCGGGAGGTCCCCACCTGAGGTCAGGGCGCCCGCGCGGAGATCAGGGGCGGGCCGAGGGCGCGACCGAGCTCCGGGCCAGTGCCACCACCACCCCGATCGCTCCCAGAATCAGGCCCAGGCCCGCGAGCGCGGGCACCAGATAGCCGGGCACGGTGTCCAGCACGATCACCGCTCGGAGGTCGAAGTCCACCTGCATCCGGCGCTGGATCCACACGATCATCCCCCAGCTGACCACCTGCGTGAGCACCCGCAGCAGCACGGCGAGCATCAGCAGCACCCCGCCTACCCGGACCAGCGGCTGCGAGGAGGCGATCATCCCTCCCGCGCCCATCGCGCCCAGCACGAGCGCGAGGGTCAGCCCGGCCGCGGCCGCGAATGCGACGGGCGCGACCCACAGGAAGGAGCCCAGCCATGCGGGCGCCCACCACGTGGGGTCGCCGAGGACGAGGTGCACCAGTGCCGCGAGCTCCTCCACGAGGAACGCCCCGCCGGCGAGCAGGGCGGCTGCCGGCACCGCCCGGCGGGGCCGGCTCCGGTCCTCCCTCGGCGCCGCCAGCAGCAGGGCCGCCGCGAGCAGCCCCGTGACCAGGGCGGCCGCTGAGACTGACCGGGCCAGGAGGACGGTGGCACCGTATCGTCCGGCGCTCGCCTCCCCACCGCCCAGCAGGACGCCTCCCGGCAGCACCATGACCGGCAGGGTGAGGGGCAGGACGACGGTCGTCACCGCCAGAGCGCCCCCGATCCGGCAGAGCGCACCACCGCGCGCTGCGGTCAGGGAACCCCCGATCAGCGCCACGGCGGAGAGCACCGCGAGCGCGAGGGTCTGCGCGGCGTTCAGCGGGAGGCCCGCGGCGAGCGGCGAGCCGGACCTGCTCGCCCCGCTGACGATGCGCGTGAGGTCGTAGGCGGTGAGGTCGAGGCCCACCAGGCTCTGGACGAGGTCGAGGACGTGGATCAGCGCGAGCAGACCGGCGGCGGCCGCGGTGGAGAGGCGCAGGGCACGCGGTGGAGCCCCGCCCGTCCCGTCCTGCGACGTCGGCGCCGGTCCACTCTCCCCCGTGGTCATCTCCTCACCCTAGGCCGGTGCCCCGGGCGGCGACACCCCGCCTCAGAGCGGCCAGTCGACCGTGACGTCCGGGGTGCGGCCCTTCCGCTCCAGCCACTGGTTCATCCCCTCGGCCCAGCGTCGGTGCCATCCCACCTGCTCGCGGTGCAGATCCGGGAGGGAGGAGGCGGCGACCTTCGGGTGCGCGGCGGCGAGAGCGCGCAGCACGTCGAGGGTCGCGGAGACGTCGACGTCAGCGGTGTGGAGGCGGCCGTCCTGCTCGATGCCGTAGTGGGCGAGCACGTCGGTGAGGGTGCGCTTGCCCTTGCGGAAGCGGTCCACCCCGCGGTCCACGACCAGGGCGTCGATCACCGGGGCGATGTCGTGCCCGAGCCGCTGGGCGAGGGTGGGCAGGCCCAGCCGGGTCAGCTCGTTCTCGAGGATCGCGAGGTCGAAGCCGATGTTGAAGGCCACCAGCGGGATGTCCTTCCTCAGGGCGTCCACGATCAGCCCGGCGACCTCGTCGAGCGCGTCCGCGGCGCGCATGCCGTGGGCGCGCGCGTGCTCCGTGCTGATCCCGTGGACCCGCTGGGCGGGCTCCGGGATGTCCGTCTCGGGATCGATCAGCCAGGTCGCGACCGTCTCGTGCGCGCGGCCGGGTCCCACCGAGTGCACGAGCGCGACGGTGACGATCCGGTCGCGCGCCACGTTCGTCCCGGTGGTCTCGGTGTCGAAGCCGAGGAGGGGGCTGTCGATCCAGGTGGTGGTGCTCGTGCTCATGGACTCAGCTTAGGTGCGCGCACCCGCGTCCCGCGCACCGGCCGGGACGGTGTGGACGGGAGCGCGCCGGGGAGGAAGGATCGGGGCACGCCGTGCCCCGCCCCCGGGGCGACCGGCCCCGTCCGCGAGGAGAGCCCGATGAGCGCACCCGCTCTGTACCTGCACTTGCCCGGCACCGCCGCCGAGGCGCTCGAGTTCTATCGCGGGGTGTTCGGCGGCACCGTGACGAAGCACACCTACGCCCAGTTCGAGCGCACCGACGGCCCGTCCGGGGCGATCGCCCACGGGGAGCTCACCGGGGCGGTGGACCTGTACGTCGCCGACGCCGCGGCGGGCCAGGACCCCTTCACCGCCCGCGGCCTCATGGTCGCCCTGCTGGGCCGGGCCGAGCCCACCACCCTGCGCACCTGGTTCGTCGCGCTGGCCGAGGGCGGCGAGGTGGTGGACCCGCTGCAGCGACGCCCCTGGGGCGCCTCCGACGGGCAGGTGCGCGACCGCTACGGCGTGCTCTGGCTGATCGGCTACGAGCACGGCGCGGATCGTCCCGACCCGGCGGCAACGGGCGCGGACGGCTGAACGGCAGGAGCTCAGCCCATCGGGCCCAGGGCGAGAGCCGTCCCGGTCCGCCTCAGTGCGAGGTGTAGTTCGGGGCCTCCATGATCGCGGCCATGTCATGGGGGTGGGACTCCTTGAGCCCGGCCGGGGTGATCCGCACGAACTGCCCGCGCTCCTTGAGCTCGGGGACCGTGTCCGCGCCGACGTAGAACATCGACTGGTGCAGACCGCCCACGAGCTGGTGCACCACGGAGCCGAGCTGTCCCTTGTAGGAGACGCGGCCCTCGATGCCCTCGGGCACGATCTTGTCGTCGCTGGGGACGTCGGCCTGGAAGTAGCGGTCCTTGGAGAAGGACTTCTTGCCGCGCGAGGACATCGCTCCGAGCGAGCCCATGCCGCGGTAGGCCTTGTACTGCTTGCCGCCCACCAGCACGACCTCCCCCGGCGATTCCTCGGTGCCGGCCAGCAGGGAGCCCACCATCACGGTGTCCGCGCCGGCCACCAGGGCCTTGGCGATGTCGCCGGAGTACTGCAGGCCGCCGTCGCCGATCAGCGGGACGCCGGCCGGGCCGCAGGCCTGGGCGGCCTCGTGGATCGCGGTGATCTGCGGGACGCCGACGCCGGCGACCACCCGGGTGGTGCAGATCGAGCCGGGGCCCACCCCCACCTTGACGGCGTCCGCCCCGGCGTCGACCAGGGCCTGCGCTCCGGCGCGGGTGGCGACGTTGCCGCCGATCACCTGGACGTCCGCGAAGTACGGATCGTTCTTGATGGTCCGGATCATCTCCAGCGCGAGGCGGGCGTGGCCGTTGGCGGTGTCCACCACGAGCACGTCGACCCCGGCCTCCCGCAGCGCGCCGGCGCGCTCGAGGGAGTCGCCGAAGAAGCCCACGCCGGCGCCCACCAGCAGACGACCCTGGCCGTCCTTGGAGGCGTCGGGGAACTGCTCGGACTTCACGAAGTCCTTGACGGTGATCAGTCCGGTCAGCCGGCCGTCGGCGTCCACCAGCGGGAGGCGCTCGCGCTTGTTGCGACGCAGCATGGCGGTGGCCTGCTCGGGGGTGACGTCCTCCGGGGCGGTGAACAGCTCCGTGGTCATCACGTCGCCGACCTTCGTGGTGGACCACTCGGCGACCGGGATGAAGCGCAGGTCGCGGTTGGTGCAGATGCCCTTGAGGTGCAGGTCCGCGTCGACGACCGGCAGACCGGAGACGCGGTACTGGCCGCAGATGGCGTCGAAGTCCTCGAGGGTGGCCTCGGGACCGATGGTCACCGGATTGGTGATGCGGCCGGTCTGGGTGCGCTTGACGAGGTCGACCTGGTGGGCCTGGTCCTCGATGGAGAGATTGCGGTGGAGGATGCCGATGCCGCCGTGGCGGGCCATGGCGATCGCCATCCGCGACTCGGTGACGGTGTCCATCGCGGCACTGGCCAGCGGGACCCGCAGGGAGATCTCGCGGGTGAGCCGGCTGGTGGTGTCCGCCTCCGAGGGGATCACATCCGTCTCGCCGGGCAGGAGGAGGACGTCGTCGTAGGTCAGGCCGATGAAACCGAAGGGATCCGCGCTCGTCATGCACCGATGGTAGCCGCCCCGGCCCCGGCGGCGCAGTCCCGTGGGACACACCCCCGACCACCGCCGGCCGCACCTGACCTGGGGCGATGCTGCCCGGCGCCGCGGACGTGAGCGAGCTATCACGTCCCCGGGCCACCGCGTTCCCGCAGGCGGGGGCATCGCAGCCGCCGGCGCCGGGTGCGGCGCGCGCCGGGACGTGCTTACAGTGTCCTCGCCCCCGACGCGGCCCGATGTCACCCGACGAGCCGTCCGCCCACCCCCGGAGTCCGACCGTGCCGAGAACGCAGCCGACCGCCCAGAACGACCCGCCGATCTCCGCGGGACTGCTCGGACCCGACCGGGCCTGGCACCTCACCGCCGGCACGGTCACCGTCGTGGCGGCCGTCGCCTTCACCGTCTGGGCCTTCTCCCATGCCGGACCCGGGGTCAACGCTCCGCTGCTGCTGCTGGCGATCCTCTTCGGCCTCTTCATGGCCTTCAACATCGGCGGCAACGACGTGGCGAACTCCTTCGGCACCAGCGTCGGGGCGGGGACGCTGACCATGAAGCAGGCCCTCGTGGTCGCCGCGATCTTCGAGGTCTCCGGGGCCGTGCTCGCGGGCGGCTCGGTCACCGACACGGTGCGCAGCGGCATCGTGGACATCGACGGCATGCAGGTGGACCCGGAGTCCTTCGCTCTCATCATGATGTCCGCACTGCTCGGCGCCGCGCTGTGGCTGCTGGCGGCCACGAGGATGGGCTGGCCCGTCTCGACCACGCACGCGATCATCGGCGGCATCGTCGGCGCCGCCGTCACCACCGGCGTGGTGACCGGGACCGGCGGCCTCGAGATGGTGCAGTGGGGCGAGATCGGCCAGATCGCGGTCTCCTGGGTGCTGTCCCCCGCGCTGGGCTGCATCGTCTCCCTGCTGCTGTTCGGCGCGATCAAGCGGCACATCCTGGCGCCGGCCTCGCGGGCCATCGCGCTGGGGTCCCAGGGGTTCGACGACGCCGAGGACGACGAGGAGGACGACGGCGAGGACGAGGAGGACGTCGAGGAGTCCCGTCGGCACGTCTCCGGCCACGAGCGGGTGGGTGAGCTGCAGCAGTCGGCCTTCGCCGAGTCCGCGGCCCTGGACCTCTCCCCCGGCAGCCCGGGGGCCGACCTCGCCGAGCGCGCCCGCACGCTGACGAAGAAGGAGCGCAAGGCGGCGCGGAAGGTCGAGCGGAAGGCCGCCTACCACGCGCTGGAGAAGCGCGTCCCGGTGCTCGCCGCCGGCGCCGCCGTCGTCATCGCCGCGATGCTGCTGTTCAAGGGGCTGTCGAACGTGGGCCTCGAGCTCAGCATCGCGGGCACCGTGATCCTGCTGATCATGGTCGCGATCAGCGTGTGGATGGCGGTCACGGTCTTCGCCCGCGCGCTGAAGAAGCAGTCGATCTCCCGCGCGACCTTCATGATGTTCAGCTGGCTGCAGGTGTTCACCGCCTCCGCCTTCGCCTTCAGCCACGGCGCCAACGACATCGCGAACGCGGTGGGGCCCTTCGCGGCCGTGCTGGACGTGCTGGCCACCGGCGAGATCTCCACCGAGGCCGCGGTCCCCGCGGCCGTGCTCATCGCCTTCGGCATCGCCCTGGTCTCGGGGCTGTGGTTCGTGGGCCGTCGCGTGATCGCGACCGTCGGCTCCGGGCTGACCTCGATGCACCCGTCCTCGGGATTCGCGGCGGAGCTCGCCGCGGCCGGGGTGGTGCTCACCGCCTCGGTGCTGGGACTGCCGGTCTCCTCCACCCACATCCTCATCGGGGCGGTGCTCGGGGTGGGCATCGTCAACCGCTCGGCGAACTGGAAGCTCATGCGACCGATCGCCCTGGCCTGGGTGATCACCCTGCCGGCCGCCGCCGGCATCGGCGCCGTCGGGGTCCTGGTGCTGCGCGCCGTCTTCTAGGCGCTCGCGCCGCCGCGCGGCGCCGGATCCCCGTCCCGCGCCGGTTCGCGGCCGCCGAGGACGCGCCGCACACGGTCGAACTCGGCCTGGAAGGCGGCCTCGTCCTGTGCGTACTCCGCGCGCCAGGGCATGCCCACGCGCGCGGCGAGCTCGCGATGGGCACGCTCGCGGCGGGCGCGACGCTCCTCGCGCACCAGCACCGTGCGCGGGGGCGCCGGGCGCAGTCCGGCCGCGGACTGCAGCGCACGCAGCCCGTCGAAGGAGGCCTCGTCCCAGCCGATCTCGGGCAGCACCCACTGCCGCGGCTCACCGCCGTCCACGCCGCGCAGACCGATCAGGGCCATGCTCCCGCGCACGGCCTCCCCCACCGCGTACTCGACGTCCTCGAGGCGTGCCCGTGCGGCGCGGCGCGGCCCTCGGCGCAGCTCGAGCGTCCCGCGCTCCACATCCAGGAGCACCGCGCGATGGGTCATGAGCATCGGCACCAGCGCCCACAGGGCGAACACCGCCCACAGCAGCAGCGCTCCCACGAGCAGCTGCACCGCCGCCGGGGCGAGGACCTGCTCGAGCAGCCCGTCGCTCCCGCCGGCCAGCCGGGCGCGGCGCCACTGCTGCACGGCGGTGGCCGCGAAGGGCGAGAGGATCGCCGCGACCAGGGGCAGCCCGATGAGGGCGCCCGGGACGTAGCGGGCACGGACCGTGGGCCCCACGATCACCGCCCCCGAGCGCGTGCGCCGGGGCGCGGGCGCCGCGGACTCCGGGCCCGCGGCGTCCGGGTCCGCGGGAGGGGTGGCGCTCACGTCCCCAGCGTACGCACCCCGTCTGCGAGCTCCCGGGTGCTGACGAGCTCCCGGGGCGTCCCGGTGACGGGATCGACGAAGGCGAGGCGGCGCGCCAACAGCTGCAGCGGCAGGGCCGGGGTGGCGACCGGTTCGGGGTAGAGGTCCTCCCCGAGGATCGGTGCGCCGCGGGCGGAGAGCTGGGCGCGCAGCTGGTGGGTGCGCCCGGTGCGCGGCCGCAGGCGCAGTCGCAGCGTGCCGTCGCCCGGCGCCCCGATCACCTCGAGCTCGGTCCGCGCGTTCGGCGCTCCCGGGAGCACCTGCGTCCTCAGCTCGCCGTGCCGCGCCTGGAGGCGGTCCTCGAGCAGGGCGCGCTCCCCCGGCGCCGCGGGCAGGGTCGACCCCGGGGCGGGGGCGACGCGGGCCTCGTACTCCTTGTCGACCTCGCCGCGGGCGAACAGCTGCTGGTAGGCGGAGCGCTCCTCGGGGCGCAGCCCGAAGGCGAGCACCCCGGCGGTCCGCCGGTCCAGGCGGTGCAGGGGCACCAGCGTCTCGATCCCGGTGGCGCGGCGCAGCCGGACCAGGGCGCTGCCGAGCACGTGGGCGCCGCGCGGCATCGTGGCCATGTCGTGCGGCTTGTCGAGCACCAGGAGGTGCTCGTCGCGGTGGAGGATCGGCAGCGGGAGATCGGGGACCTCCTCCGGGGCGAGCTCGCGGTGGAACCACAGCTCGTCGCCGGGTCGCACCTCGTCCTCCGCGCCCCAGGGGCGCCCGTCGGCGTCCACGATCTCTCCGCCGGCGAAGCGCTCCGCCGGAGGCGTCGCCGCCGGATCGGCCAGGGCCGGGAAGCGGGAGCAGAGCGCCGCGAGCGCGCCGACCCCCTCGGGGGCGCCACGGGGGACCTGCCAGCGCACGGCGTCGAGCCCGCCCCGCTGCGCCAGCGGCGGCGGTCGGCGCCGGGCACGACGGCGGGCGGCGCGACCGGGAGGGCGGCTCACAGCCCCCACACGACGAAGGTCAGCACGTTGTGGCCCACGTAGAACGCGAGCAGCATCAGCAGCAGCAGGTGCGGGTGGCGGTCCACGAAGGACATCGACTGGGGCACCTGGGCGCGGAGCTCGGCAGGGGTGATCGCGTCGATGTGGGAGATGCTCACCCCGGCGTCCTGGGCGCGCCGGAGCATCATCTGCTGGGCCCGGCGACCGAAGAAGCGGCTCGAGACCGCGATGATCCGGCGCCCGGAGGGGTCCAGGACGTACACGCCGTCGTAGGCCGTCTCGGCGGCGTCGACCATCTCCGCGGGGGACGCCCCGCGATCGATGTCCCGCACCGCGATCACCTCCCCCACCTCGTCCCAGCTGCATCGCCGGGTGCGCCGGAACAGGCTGCGCAGCTCGAAGCCGCTCCCGTCGATCTGCAGCCAGGCGGTCAGGACCCGCAGCGACACCACGGTCACACCGGTCGCGACCAGCACCCACAGCAGCAGCGGCAGGGTGAACAGCAGATCGTGCAGCATCGCCGGGTCGCGCCACAGCTTCTGGCCGACGAAGCTGATGATGACGAGGAACTCGAGCACCACCAGGAAGACGAAGCCGGTCACCAGGGTGCCCACGACCACCGCGGCGGGCGGCCCGAAGGTCCGCGTGGGCCGGTCGTCCCCGGTCTCGGGACCGGCGGCATCGGACATGCTGATCACCACGACTCCTCCGACCCTCGACGCTGTGATGCGGACCATCTTAGAGCGCGCGGGCGGCGGACGGCGCTCGGATCGCCGCACCGACCGGTCGTTCGGGAGGTGCCCGACCAGCACCGATGCGGGGCTCGCGCGGTCTCGGGGAGACCGCGCGGAACGAGGAACGGGCGGGCGGCCCGGTGCGTACCGGACCGCCCGCCCGCGCGACGGATGGGCATCGGACCGACCCGGGGGGCCGGTCCGCGTGCTCACTCCTCCTCGTCGTCCTTCTTCTCGATGACGAGCGTCTCGGTGGTCAGGACCAGACCCGCGATCGAGGCCGCATTGCGCAGCGCCGAACGGGTGACCTTGACCGGGTCGATGATGCCCGCGGCCACGAGATCGACGTACTCGCCGGTGGCGGCGTCCAGGCCGGTGCCCACAGCGGACTCCCGGACCTTCTCCACCACGACGTAGCCCTCGAGGCCCGCGTTCTCGGCGATCCAGCGCAGCGGCTCGGCGACCGCACGGGCCACGGCGCGCGCGCCGACGGCCTCGTCGCCGGAGAGCCCGAGGTCGCCCTCGAGCGCGGAGGCCGCCTGGACGATGGCGCTGCCGCCACCGGCCACGATGCCCTCCTCGATGGCCGCACGAGTCGCGGAGACCGCGTCCTCGATGCGCATCTTCTTCTCCTTGAGCTCCACCTCGGTGTGCGCACCGACCTTGATGACGGACACGCCGCCGGCCAGCTTCGCGAGGCGCTCCTGGAGCTTCTCGCGATCCCAGTCCGAGTCGGTGGCCGCGATCTCCGCGCGGATCTGCGCGACGCGATCGGCCACGGCCTGATCGTCGCCGGCGCCGCCCACGATGGTGGTGGAGTCCTTGGTGATGACCACGCGGCCGGCATGGCCGAGCACGTCGGCGTCGACCGTCTTGAGGTCCAGGCCGAGATCCGAGGTGATCACCTGGGCGCCCGTGAGCACCGCGATGTCCTGCAGCATCGCCTTGCGGCGATCGCCGAAGGCCGGGGCCTTGACCGCCGCACCGCGGAAGTTGCCGCGGATCTTGTTGACGACCAGCGTGGACAGCGCCTCGCCGTCGACGTCCTCGGCGATGATGAACAGCGGCTTCCCGCCCTCGACGACCTTCTCCAGCAGCGGGAGGAGGTCGGCCACGGCCGAGATCTTGCCCTGGTGGAGCAGGACCTGCGCGTCCTCGAGGACGGTCTCCTGACGATCCGCATCGGTGACGAAGTGCGGGGAGATGTAGCCCTTGTCGAACTGCATGCCCTCGGTGAAGTCGAGCTCCATCGCGGTCGTGGAGGACTCCTCGACCGTGATGACGCCGTCCTTGCCGACCTTGTCGAACGCCTCGGCCAGCAGCTGGCCGATCTCGCGGTCCTGGCTGGACACGGAGGCGACGGACGCGATCTGGTCCTTGCCGTCGACCGGGATGGCGATCTCGCCGAGCTTGTCCGAGAGGGCCTCGACGGCCTTCTCGATGCCGCGCTTGAGCGCTGCCGGAGCGGCGCCGGAGGCGACGTTGCGCAGACCCTCGTGGACGATGGCCTGGGCGAGCACGGTGGCGGTCGTGGTGCCGTCGCCGGCCACGTCGTTGGTCTTGGTCGCGACCTCCTTGGTGAGCTGCGCGCCGAGGTTCTCGTACGGATCCTCGAGCTCGATCTCACGGGCGATGGTCACGCCGTCGTTGGTGATCGTGGGGGCGCCCCACTTCTTGTCCAGGACGACGTTGCGGCCCTTGGGGCCCAGCGTCACCTTGACGGTGTTGGCGAGCTTGTCGACACCGCGCTCGAGAGCGCGACGCGCCTCCTCGTTGTAGATGATCTCCTTGGCCATGGATCAGGCCTCGATGATCGCGAGGATGTCGCGCGAGCCGAGGACGAGGTACTCCTCGTTGCCGTACTTCAGCTCGGTGCCGCCGTACTTCGAGTAGACGACCTTGTCGCCGACCGCGACGTCCAGCGGGATGCGCTGGCCCTTGTCGTCGAAGCGACCGGCGCCGACGGCGACGACCTCGCCCTCCTGGGGCTTCTCCTTCGCGGAGTCCGGGATGACCAGGCCGGAGGCGGTGGTCTGCTCCGCCTCGATCGGCTTGACGACGACGCGGTCCTCGAGGGGCTTGATGGAGACCGACATGCGGCTCACTCCTTCATGAAGAGATGACTCTGGTGAGTTCTGGGTGCACGGGGATCCGGTCCCGATCGTCGTCGCGGTGCCGATCGGGGCGTCTCCCGCTGTGGCAGCTTCTGGCACTCTCGGCCGTCGACTGCCAACGCGACCACTCTAGAACCGCATTGGCACTCATGCAAGGCGAGTGCTAACCCCGGCCCTCTCAGCGCCCGGCGGCCTCGAGGATCGCGGCGACCTGCGCGGGCTCGAACTCGTAGACGGGCGTCCCGGGGGCGTCCAGGGTGTCGCCCGCGCTGGGGAACACCGAGGTCGCCACCCGTGGGGCGCTCTCGCCGAGCTCGACCAGGCTCGCCCCGGACAGCGCCAGGGACCGCTCGCGCGCTCCGGCCGCGACCGGATCGACGACGTTCGTGATGCCCGGGACCACGTGGACGGGGATCCCGGCGATCGCCCCCGTCATCGCGTGGTGGTAGTGGCCGGAGAGCACGATCCGCACGTCGGAGCCCTCGAGCACCGCGGCGAGCTCGTCGAGCCCGTCGAGATCCAGCCCGCGCAGCAGCGGCGTGGCGCCCACCAGCGGCGGGTGGTGGATCGCGAGCACCGTGCCGGCGGCGGCCGGCTGCGCGAGGACCTCGGCGAGCCAGCGCAGCTGCTCGGGCTCGAGGTGGCCGTAGCCCGCCCCGGGGACGCTCGAGTCGAGCACCACGATGCGCCCGCCGCCGGCGAGGGGGACCACACGGTCCTGCACCGCGGTGCCCCGGTCGCCGAGCGCGATCGTCGCGCCGTAGGCGGCCGAGACGTCGTGATTGCCCATCACCACGGCGAGCGCCGCCCCCTGCGCGGCGGCGAAGGGCTCGAGGATCTCGTGCAGCAGGCGGTAGCTGCCGGGCGTGCCGTCCTCGGAGGCGTCCCCCGTGTGGACGATCGCGTCGAGGCCCTCGATCCGGTCGAAGCGCGCCAGCAGGCCCCGCAGGGCCGCGGCGGTGTCGATCCGGTCGTAGTGGCGAGCGGCGGGATCGCCGTAGAGATGGGTGTCGCTGAGGTGGAGGATGCGCATGAGCTCACCGTAGCCAGCGCAGGTGACGGGACGGTGACGCCGGGGCGTGCACCGGGCGGCCCGGCGGCGCTATCCCAGCGCGCCGACCCATTCGGTGCTGCCGTCGGAGAACACCTGGTGCTTCCAGATCGGCACCCGCTGCTTGACGGAGTCCACGAGGTCGTCGCAGGCGGCGAAGGCCTCCTTGCGGTGCGGCGCCGCCACGGCGCACGCCAGGGCGCCGTCGCCGACGACGAGCGGTCCGACGCGGTGGGCGACGGCCAGCAGCGTATCCGGGTGGCGCTCGGCGACCTCGCGGGCGACGGCGGCGATCATCGCCGCGGCCTCGGGGTGCGCCACGTACTCCAGGCGCTCCACCCCGCGGCCCCCGTCGTGGTCGCGGACCACGCCGTCGAAGGTGACCACGGCCCCGCAGCGGGGATCGGCGACGAGCTCGGCGGCGCGCGCGGCGGAGACCTCGTCCTCGCTCACCGCGGACCAGCGCACGCGCTCGGCGACCGGCTCCCGCGACGCCTCCGGCACGGCCGGCGGGAGCGCCGCGTCCCCGCCCCCGGGCCGGTCCTCCTCCCGGGCGGGTTCGCCGTGGCCGCCGCCGGTGCGCTGGGCGAGGAGGTGATCGAGGATCGGGTCGAGCACGGCGATCCCGTCGCGCACTCCCCCGCGCGATCCCGGCAGGTTCACCACGAAGCTCCGGCCCGCCATCCCGGCGACGCCGCGGCTGAGCAGCGCGGTGGGCGTCGCCGCAGCACCGCGGCGCCGGACCGCCTCGAGCACGCCCGGCATCTCGCGGGTCAGCAGCGGTGCGGTCTGCTCGGGGGTGACGTCGGTGGGGCTGATGCCGGTTCCGCCGGAGGTGATCAGGACGTCGACCCCGTCCGCGAGGGCCGCGCGCAGCGCCTGTCCCACCTCGGGCCCGTCGGGCACCACGGTCCGCGCGACGCGCAGCCCGCGACCGCTCAGCCACTGCACGAGCTGCGGGCCGGTGCGGTCCTCGTAGGTGCCGTCGGCCGCGCGGGTGGAGGCGATGAGCACGCAGGCGGTGCCGTGCAGAGCAGGCCTCTCGCCCTCGTCCTCGCGGACGGTGCAGTCGGCGTCGCTGCGCCGTGCGGGAACCTCTCTCATGCCCGATCCTCCTGCTCCTGCTGCTCCTGGCGAGTCCAGTCCCCGCTCCGGCCGCCGGACTTCGCGAGCACCTGCACCCCGTCGATCACGGCCAGGTGGTCCACGGCCTTGATCATGTCGTAGAGGGTCAGAGCGGCGACGGTCACGGCGGTCAGCGCCTCCATCTCCACGCCCGTGACGCCCCGGGTGCGGACCGTGGCGGTGATCTCGACCCGGTCGCCGCGGGGGACGAGCTCGAGCTCGACGCCGCTCAGCGGCAGCGGATGGCACAGGGGCACCAGCTCGCTGGTGCGCTTGGCCCCCATGATCCCGGCGATCCGCGCGGTCGCGAGGGCCTCCCCCTTGGGCAGCTCGCCGCGCGCGATGCGCTCGACCACGTCCTCCCGGGTGCGCAGCTCGGCGCGCGCGGTGGCCGTGCGGGAGGTGACGGCCTTGTCGGTCACGTCGACCATGTGCGCGGAGCCGTCGGCCCGCACGTGCGTCAGGTCGCTGGGGGTGTCGTTCATCGGTCTCCTCCGGGCAGCAGCAGGGTCTCGAGGACGTCCCCATCGTGCACCGCCTCGACGCCGACGGGGACGACCACGAGGGCGTCGGCGGCGGCGAGGGCGCCGATCAGGTGCGAGGACGCACCACCTGCCAGCCGCACCTGACCCGAGGGCAGCAGGTGGGCGCGGCGGTGCTGGGCGAGCTCGGGCGGCGAGGGCTCGGGCGCCTCGAGCCGGATCGGCAGGCGCAGGCGGGTCCGGGGCGGCGCCCCGAGGGCGGGACGCGCGATGAGCTCGCAGCTCAGCAGCGCGGAGACGGGATTGCCGGGGAAGGCGAGCCAGGGGACGCGACGGCCGTCCAGGGCGAGGGTGCCGATCCCCTGGGGTCCGCCCGGCTGCATCGCGACCCGCGGGAACGCCATCGACACCGCGCCCGTCTCCTCCGCGGCGGCCGCCCGCACCACCTCGAAGGCTCCCGCGCTCACCCCGCCGCTGGTCACGATCAGGTCGGCGTCGTGCGCGCGCACGCTCGAGCGCAGCTGCTCGAGCAGGACCGCGGCGTCGTCCGGGACGGCTCCGCGGTGCACCACCTCCGCGCCCGCCGCGGTGAGGGCGGCGGCGAGGCCCGGCCCGTTGGCGTCGTGCACCGCACCGGCGTCCGCCGGGCCGCCCGTGACCTCGCTGCCGGTGGACAGCAGCACCACCCGCAGCGGGGCCTCGACCTCGATCTCCCGCAGGCCGCACGCGGCGAGGTGGGCGATGCGGGCGGGGGTGAGCTCCTGTCCGGGGCGCAGCACGGCGTCGCCGCGGCGGGTGTCCGAGCCGCGGCGGCGCACGAAGCGCCCGGGAGCGGTGGCGGCGGGACGCAGGGTGACGGCCTGGTCCCGGACGGCGCCCGGGAGGAACCGCCCGGCGGCGCTCTCCTCGACCGGGACGACGGCGTCGGCACCACGGGGGATCGGCGCCCCGGTCATGATCGGCCGCGCGGTGCCGGGCTCGAGGTCGCCCGGCGCATCGCCGGCGGCGACGGTGGTCCCGAGCGGCAGCGTCAGCTCCTCGCCGGCCGTGGCGAGATCCGTGACTGCCAGGGCGTAGCCGTCCATCTGGGAGTTGTCGCAGCCGGGCACGTCCACCGCGGAGCGGACCTCGACCCGGGCGATGCGCCCCACGGCCCGGCCGTCCAGGGGGCACGGCTCGCCGCGGCGGCTCCCGGAGACCAGGGCGGCCGCGTCGGCCACGTGATCGGCCAGGGGGATGCGCTGGGTGCCTGCCATCGGGCCCTCTGCTCCTTCGACGGTCGACGGGTCGTGGACCGGCGCGGTGCGCGGCCCCGTCCAGTATCGCGCGTCCGCGCCGTCCGCGGAGACCGCCTATCCTGGAGCGGACCGGCTCCCCGGCCGCCGGAGCCCCGGCCGCCGGATCCTCGCGCAAGGAGGTCCGTCAGATGGCATCGCGCCGCATCGGCCTGGGCATCCCCAAGCCGCGCACCACGGACCGGGCCGCCTCCCTCCCGGACACCTCGGACCGGCCCGCGACCCCCGCCCTGGCGGACCGCTACGGGCGCTCGGCGACGGACCTGAGGCTCTCGCTGACGGACTTCTGCAATCTGCGCTGCACCTACTGCATGCCCGCCGAGGGCCTCACCTTCCTGCAGCGGGAGCAGATGCTCTCCGCCGAGGAGGTGGTGCGCCTGGTGCGCATCGGGGTGAAGCACCTGGGCATCGAGCAGGTCCGCTTCACCGGCGGCGAACCGCTGACCCGGCCCGATCTCGAGGAGATCATCGCCGGGGTGGCCGCGCTGAGCCGCCGTCCGGACATCTCGCTGACCACGAACGCGATCGGCCTGGACCGCCGGGCCGAGGCCCTGCGGACGGCCGGCCTGGATCGGATCAACGTCTCGCTCGACTCCGTGGTCCCGGAGACCTTCGCGACCCTCACCCGCCGCCCGATGCTGCACCGCGTGCTCGCGGGGATCGACGGGGCGCGCGCGGCAGGGCTGGACCCGATCAAGGTCAACGCCGTGCTGCTGCCCGGCCTCAACGAGCACGAGCTGCCCGACCTCCTGGAGTGGTGCCTTCAGCGCTCGCTGCAGCTGCGGGTCATCGAGCAGATGCCGCTGGACGCCGATCACCTGTGGGACCGGGACGCGATGGTCTCCGCCGACGACGTCCACGCCCTGCTCGCCCCGCGCTTCGCGCTCGAGCCCGTGGCGGAGGCGCGCGACGGCGCCCCCGCGGAGCTGTTCGAGGTCACGGACCGTGCCAGCGGGCTCCACCGGGGCCGGGTGGGGATCATCGCCTCGGTCACCCGCCCCTTCTGCGGGGACTGCCGGCGCACCCGGCTCACCGCCGAGGGCCGGGTGCGCACCTGCCTGTTCTCCCGCGAGGAGACGGATCTGCGCGGTGCGCTGCGCGAGGGGGCCGCGGACGAGGAGATCGCGGAGATCTGGCGCGCCGCCCAGTGGGGGAAGAAGGCCGGGCACGGGATGGACCGCGAGGACTTCGTCCCGCCCGAGCGACCGATGAGCGCCATCGGCGGCTGATCGACGTGCTGTGAGGAACGAACGGCAGGAGATCAGCCAGAACGACAGAGCCTGAGAGAGGAGCGGACCATGGACACCACCGACGCCGCGCCGGCCATCGCCGTGCGCCTGTTCGCCGGCGCCGCCGCGGAGTACGGGGCCGACGCCGCCACCGTGCACGGGGCCACCGTCGGCGAGGCGCTCGCCGACCTGCGGCGGGACGCCCCGCCCGATGCTCGGCGCGTCATCGACCGCTCGAGCCTCCTGCTCAATGCCGTGGTCTGCACCGACCACGACCAGGAGCTCGTCGACGGCGACCGCCTCGACGTGCTGCCGCCCTTCGCCGGGGGCTGATCCGCGCCTCCGGGGCGCCGCACTCAGGGACCGGAGCGGGCGACCAGCTCCGGCGCCTCCTCGCGGACCGCGGCGAAGCCGCCGCGCAGGGAGCGGACGGTGATCCCCTCCCGGGCGAGCGCCTGCTGGGCCGCGGCCGAGCGCACGCCGCCCGCGCACAGCAGCACCGCGCCCTCGAGATCGGGGCCCGGTGCGGCGAGCAGCACGTCCCGCGGCACGTGCTGCGCGCTCCGCACGGTGCCGGCGGCCAGCTCCGCGGCCTCGCGGATGTCGATCACCCGGGTCCCCTCCGCCAGCAGGCCGGGCAGCGCGGCGACCTCGACCTCCTGGACGGCGGGTCCCGTCGGCCCCGGCAGTCCGCAGGTCAGCGTCAGATCCTCGATCGCGGTGACCGGCCGGCGGCGCGGATCGCGGGCGATCGGGAGCTCGTCCCAGCGCCCGCGCAGCGCGTCATGGAGCGCGAGGCGGCCGTGGAGCACGTCCCCCATCCCCGCCAGGACCTTCACCGCCTCCATCGCCATGGCCGACCCGATGACGCCGCACAGCATCCCCAGCACCCCGGCCTCCGCGCAGCTGGGCACCTCCCCCGGACCGGGCGGCACCGGGTGCACGTCGCGGTAGGTGACGCCGGCCCCTCCCGCGGCCCAGAACACGCTGAGCTGGCCGGAGAAGCCGAGGATCGACCCCCACACCAGCGGCAGGTTCAGGATCTCGCAGGCGTCCGAGGCGAGATACCGCGTGGGGAAGTTGTCGGTGCCGTCGAGCACCAGGTCGTGACCGGCGAGCTGCTCGAGGGCGGTGGCGGGGGCGAGGACGTCGACCTCCGCGCGGACCTCGATCCCGGGATTCTGCGCCCGCAGGCGCTCGGCGGCGAGCACCGCCTTGGACCGGCCCACGTCGCCGTCGGCGAAGAGGATCTGGCGGTGCAGATTGGTGACGTCGACGGTGTCGGGGTCGATCACCGTGATCCGGCCGACGCCCGCCGCGGCGAGATAGGAGAGCACGGGGGCGCCGAGTCCGCCGGCCCCGATCACGGCGACCCGCGCGGCCGCGAGGCGGCGCTGGCCGAGCTCCCCCAGCTGCGGCAGGCGCATCTGGCGCCGGTACCGCGGCGAGGAGGCGCCCGGCGGAGCCAGGCGGTCCTCCGCCACCGCGCAGCGCGAGATCGCCGCCGGCGCGTCCCTGTCCCGGTCCCTCATCCTCGCTCCTCTCCTCGTCCTCCGTCGGCCCTCACAGCACCAGCACGCTCGCCGTCTCCTCGTCCCCGGTGTCCGCGCCGGCGCCGCCGAGGATCAGCGCGTCGGCGCGGCCGAAGGGGGCCAGCCGGCGCCCCGGCAGCGGGCTGACCGCGGTGGTGCCGTCGGCCCCGACCGCGAGCCGCCCGGCCTCGATCTGCAGCCCCGCGCGCCGGCGACCGCGGCGGATCCGCCCCTCCGCGTCCTCGAGCACGACGGTGCGGGGAGCGGCCTCCGCACCCGGCAGCAGGGGCCGGATGAACAGATGATGGCCCACGAGCGCCCCGACGGGCGTGCCCGGAAGATGCACCACCGGCACACCGCCGGACAGGGACCCGGCCCCCTGCGGGCCGCCTGGCCGCAGCGCCAGGTGCGCGAAGCGGGAGCTTCCCCGGCCGCGCGGTCCCAGCAGCTCCTTGACCACGTCGTACGCGCCGTGCCCGATGCCGCCGGTGGTCACCACGAGGTCCGCGCCGTCCGCGGCCTCCTCGAGCACGGCGGCGAGGTGCGCGGGGTCGTCGCCGCTGCGCAGGATGCGGGCGGCGCAGCCGTCGGCCTCGAGGGCGGCGGCCAGCATCGTCCCGTTGGACTCGCGCACGGCGCCCGGCAGGACCTGTGCCTCCGCCCCGGCGAGCTCGTCGCCGGTCACCACGACCGTCGCTCGCACCGGCGCCAGCACCGGCAGCGTGGCCGCGCCGAGCATCCGTGCCAGCCCGATCAGACCCGCGGTGACCCTCTCCCCCGGCGTGGCGAGCAGGTCCCCGCGCGCAATCTCCTCCCCGCGTCCGCGGATGTGCCGGCCCGGGGCGGGCAGCTCCCCGAGGGTGATCCCGACGCGGGCGGGCGCCGGTCCGTGGGGGTCGGCTTCGGTGGCCTCGACCTCGACGACCAGATCGCACCCACGAGGGACCGGGGCCCCGGTCATGATCCGGGCGGCGGTGCCGGGGGCGAGGACGCCCGCCGCCCCGGGACGGGCCGGGAGATCCGCGGCCACGGGCAGGACGGTGGTTGCGTGCGCGGCGAGCTCCGCGCGCCGCACCGCGAAGCCGTCCATGGCGGAGACGGGGAGTGCGGGCACGTCCTCGGGGCTGTGGAACGCGGCGGCGAGGATCCGGCCGCGGGCGCGCGGCACGGTCACCTCGGCCGCCGAGGGCTCGAGGACGGCCTCCTCCCGCAGCATCCGCCGCCAGTGCCAGGGGTCCGTCTCGCTCGCTGCCATGGTCCTCCTCCGCCGCGACCGGGTGGTGCCGATCATCCCACGCCCCTCCCCGGCTCCTCGGGCGGAGGTCCTGTGCCGGGCGCCCGCGGGGTGCATCATGGGGGGATGCGCGAGATCCTCTTCGACCGCTTCGGCGGCCCCGACGTCCTGACCCTCCGCACCGACTCCCCCCGCCCCACGGCCGGGCCGGGCGAGGTGCTCGTCGAGGTCGCCTACGCAGGCCTCAACCCGCTGGACTACAAGATCCGCGACGGCTCCTCCGCCCGGGCGGAGGGCCTCGCGCTCCCGGCGGGGACCGGCCGCGAGATGGCCGGCACCGTGATCGGTGCCGGCCCGGACAGCGCGGAGCTCGACGAGGCCGAGCTGGCCTCGCGCGGCCTCGCCCCCGGCACGCGGGTGTTCGGGATGCGCGGCCCGGGCGACGACCGCGGCGTGGTCGCCGAGGTGATCGCGATCGCCGCCGACGACCTCGCCCCGATCCCGGACGCGGTGGAGGCGGAGATGCTCCCGCGCTGGGCGGGGCTCGCCCTGGCCGGTCTCACCGCGATCGCGACGGTGCGGGACACGGCGCGGATCCAGGAGGGGCAGAGCGTCCTGGTCCACGGCGGCAGCGGCGGTGTGGGTCAGCTGCTGATCCCGATGGTGCTCGAGGCCGGCGCCGCCCGGGTCTGGGCCACGGGCCGGGCCCGCAACGCCGAGCGCATCCGCGAGCTGGGCGCCGAGCCGATCGCCTACGACGAGGCGGACTGGCAGCGGGAGATCCTCGCGGCGACCGACGGCGAGGGCGTCGACGTCGTCCTGGACACCCACTACTTCTCGACCTTCCTGCCCAGCCTGGACGTGCTGCGTCCCGACGGGCTGATCGTCGCCCTGCCCACCCTCGCCGATCTCTCCCCGGCCCGGGAGCGCGGGATCCGCGCCGAGATCCCGCAGATCGTCACCGGCCGGGACCGCCTCGACCATCTCGTGCAGGGCCTGCGCTCCGGGGCCTATCCGCTCGAGGCCTCGCAGGTGCTCCCGATGGAGCGGATCGACGAGGCGCACCGGCTGCTGGAGGACGGTCACACCCGTGGCAAGCTGGTCATCGACGTGAGGGCCTGAACGGGGCGGGTGCAGCGGGTAGTCTCGCCACCATGCCCGCACCGATGACCGCTGACAGCGACGCCGCCCGAGCCATCGAGCCGGTGCTGCATCCGGGCGGGCTGGCCCTGCTGGACTCGCTGCCGCCCTACGACGAGCAGGACGTGCTGCGGCGCAGCGCCGCGCTGCGCGCGGCCGGGCACTCCCCCGAGCTGGTCTCCGCGGTGCTCACCCAGTCACGTCTGCGCGCCCGCGCCGCCGAGAAGTTCGGCGAGTTCGCCGACTCCATGCTCTTCACCCCGGACGGCCTCGAGCAGGCCACGCGGCTGCCGGTCGCCGCCCTGCACGCGCGCAGGTTCCAGCGTGCGGGCGTCGCCTCCGTGACGGATCTGGGCTGCGGCATCGGCGGGGACGCCATGGCGCTGGCCGGCCTCGGCCTCGAGGTGCAGGCCGTGGACCGCGATCCCGTCGCCGTGGCCGTGGCGCTGCTGAACCTGCGCTCCTTCCCCACCGCCACCGCCCGGCAGGGCACCGCGGAGGACCACGACCCCTCCGCGAGCGAGGGCCTCTGGATGGACCCCGCCCGCCGCGTCACCTCCCGCGGCGCCGGACGCCGGCTCCACGACCCGGAGGACTACTCCCCGCCCCTCTCCCTCGTGCTCGACCTCGCGCGGCGGCTCGGGGCCGACGGCGACCTCGGCCCGCTGGGCGCGAAGCTCGGCCCGGGCATCGACCGCTCCGCGCTGCCGGCCGGGACCGAGGTGCAGTGGCTGTCCTGGCACGGGCAGGTGCTCGAGGCGACCCTGTGGTGCGGTCCCCTGGCCGGCGCGGGCGTCCACTCCTCCGCCCTCGTGGTCGACCGCGGCGGCGCGCACCGCCTCGAGCGCGACGAGACCGGGATCGACGATCCGGTGCCGGGTGCGCTCGGGGAGCATCTCTACGAGCCCGACGGCGCGGTCATCCGCGCCGGTCTCATCGGCCGCCTCGCCGAGGACCTCGGGGCCCGCACCGTCGACCCCACGATCGCGTACCTGACCGCCGACCGGCGGATCGACACCCCCTTCGCCCGTGGTTACGCAGTGCGGGACGTGATGCCCTTCGGCATCAAACGCCTGATCACGTACCTGCGGGAGCATCGCCTCGGGGTGCTCGAGATCAAGAAGCGGGGCACCGCGGTGGAGCCCGAGGAGCTGCGGCGGAAGCTGCGACCGCGCCGCTTCGGGACCGGCTCCGCCACCCTGATCCTCACCCGGATCGACGGCGAGCAGAGCGTCATCGTCGCCTCACCGCACCGCGACCTGCCCGCCGAGGACCTCCCGTGACATCGGGCGCCGGTCCGGGCGAGCGGTCGCCGAGCGGCGCCGGGGCGCAGCGCGCCCGCCGGGGCCTCGCCGCGATGCTGCTGCTCGCCGCGCTCGGCGCCCTCGCGCTCGCGACCCTCGGCGCCTCGGCCGACCGGGGCGACCTGATCCTCTCCGAGGGGTCGGGGCCGACGGTCCGCACACCGCCCCCGCCCGAGTCCGAGGAGTACTCCGAACCGGACTGGAGCGTCTACGAGATGCCGACCCGTCCACCGACCGAGCAGGGAGGATCCCGCCCCGTCGGCACCCTCCTCCTCGTCCTCGCCGCCGTGGTCGCGGCCCTGGTGCTCCTCGCCCTGGTGCTGCGCATGCGCGCCCTGGTCCGGCCCTCGCCGCAGGAGGCCGAGGAGGTGCCCGAGGACGAGCTCTCCGAGGAGCAGGCCGGCGCGGCCCTCGCCGAGGCCCGCGAACGGCTGGCTCTGGACGTCGACCCGCACGACGCCGTGGTCGCGGCCTGGCTCGCCCTCGAGGCCGCCATCTCCCGGGCGGGCATCACGCGCGCGCCGTCCCAGACCACGCTCGAGTTCGTGGTGGCCGTGCTGGGCACCGTGTCCCTCGACCGCACCGCGCTGGACCGCCTGGCGCACCTGTACCGGCGCGCTCTGTTCGACGACGCCCCGCTGGGCGAGCAGGACCGCGAGGAGGCCGTCGCCCAGCTGGACCTGCTCGCCCGCCAGCTGCGGGAGCGCACCCCGTGAGCCGCGCCGCCCGTTTCCTGCTGTGGCACCTGCTGGGCGGGGCCGTGGCGGCCGTCGCCCTGGTGGGCGTGTGCGCGCTGGTCGAGCTGCGCCTGTCCCTCCCGCTCATGATCGCCGGTGGCCTCGCCGCCGGCGCCGCCGTGTGGCTGGTGCGGATCGAGACCTCCCGGGCCGATGGACTGGACGCGCCCCGGCTCGATCTGGACGTCGACTACGCGCTCCCCCACGGGCAGGACGTGCGCGTACGCCGCCTCGAGGACCTCATCCACGGCGCCCAGCCGAGTCGCCGCATGACCGCCCGCGGCCTGGCCCGGACCCTCGCGGAGATCGCCGAGGAGCGCGCCCGCGACCCGCAGGCCCCGCCGCTGAGCCCCGAGCTGCAGGACCTCCTGGACCGCGCGCAGCGCCCGGACGCCGAGGAGGGGAAGATCGGCTCGATCGACCGCCGCACCCTCCACCGGGCGCTCCGGGAGCTTGTGACGCCGTGTGAATAACGATTCGGCCATAACTCCCCGACGCCGGCCTGTCCGGTTGTGGCGCTGTTCTACAGTTCAGGGATCCGATCGCGGAAGATCGTGGTCGTGACCACACCCCCGAGGGGGTGATGTTCCCTGATGAAGTGAGGAAACCAGTGCTGCGGTCCCCCGTCCCGAGCCCGTCCGCCGGGTGCGCGATCGTCGCGGGAGGCGCACTGGAGAGGGGCCCGAGGCCCGAAGGAGCCGCCCGGTGACGAAGTACATCCTGCGACGGTTCGTGAACTACGCGATCCTCACGGGCATCGCGACCGTCTTCGCCTATATCGCCGCGAGCTCGTTCTTCCAGCCGCGCAACCGCTACCTGGGCCGGAACCCCCCGCTCGACGAGGCCTCGATCGACGCGATCCTCAGCGCGCACGGCGTCAACGACAAGGACCCCGTGCTGCTGCGCACCTGGTGGTGGATCGAGAACTTCGTCACCGCCCCCTTCACCGAGAAGCTGGGCACCGACCTCAACGACCGCTCGGTCGTCACCCAGATGCTCGGCGAGCCCTCGCAGTGGCTGCTGTTCTGGGAGCAGGGCTGGCTGGGCCGCTCGGGCGTGAGCCTGCGCCTGCTGATCATCGGCTCGATCCTCGCGGCCCTGGTGGGCGTCGCGGCCGGCGTCTGGGGCGCGGTGCGCCAGTACAAGGCCTCCGACCAGGTCATCTCCTACGCCTCGTTCATCCTCATCTCCACCCCCACCTTCGTGGGCGGCGTGCTGCTGATGATCCTGGCGACCAAGTTCAACCAGGCGATGGGCGGGCAGGTCATCCGCTTCACCGGGGCCTACACGCCCGGCGTCACCGGGTTCTGGCCCACGACCTGGGACTACATATCCCACCTGCTCCTGCCCACGATCGCGCTGACGCTCTTCGGCGCCGCCGGCTACTCGCGCTACCAGCGCGCGGTGATGCTCGACGTGCTGGGCTCGGACTTCATCCGCACCGCCCGGGCGAAGGGCGCGACCCGCACCCGCGCGCTCATCAAGCACGGCCTGCGCGTCGCCCTGATCCCCATGTCCACCTACTTCGCGTACAACTTCGGGACCCTGGTCTCGGGCTCCGCCTTCCTGGAGATCGTCTTCTCCTGGGCGGGGATGGGCCAGTACGGCATCCAGGCCGTGCAGCAGTCGGACGTCAACGCGCTCGCGGGGACCGTGCTGTTCTCCGCGGTGCTCGTGCTGTTCGCCTCCACGCTCTCCGAGTTCCTCTACGCCGCACTCGACCCGAGGGTGAGGATCTGAACCATGTCGACCCTGTCCACTCCTCCCCCCGGCTCCCCCGAGGCGCACGACGTCCTCGAGCTCGACGCCGCCCTCCAGGACGGCGACGGCACCGGCATGCGCCAGCGCCCCATCTCCCGCAGCACGCTGGTCTGGCGCCGCCTCAAGCGGAAGCCGAACTTCTGGATCGGCACCGGGATCACCGTCGCCATCGTGCTGTTCGCCCTGGTCGGGAACATCCCGAACATCTATGACGTGGGCCAGCAGGACCCCTACGGGTTCAACGCCCCTCCCGGCGCCCAGCACTGGTTCGGGGCCGACGCGATCGGCGTGGACCTCTACGCCTCGATCACGGCGGCGCTGCGCAAGTCGCTGCTGATCGGCTTCATCGCCGCCCCGATCGCCACGATCATCGCGGCCCTCGTGGGCGCGCTGGCCGGGTACCTCGGCGGGCCCGTGGAGATGTTCCACGGCTGGCTCGTGAACCTGCTGCTCACCCTGCCGATCTTCTACGTCCTCATGATCATCTCGCCGCTGATGGCGAGCATGTCCTGGATCATCCTGGTGCTCTTCATCGCGCTGTTCGGCTGGATGATCATGTCCCAGATCGTGAAGAACCAGACCAAGTCGCTGCGCGAGCGCGAGTTCGTGCTGGCCGCGCGCTTCTCCGGGGTGGGCACCTTCTCGATCCTCACCCGGCACATCGTCCCGAACGTCTCCTCGCTGCTCATCGTCGACGCGACCCTCGGCGTGTGCTCCGCGATCCTCGCGGAGACCTCGCTGTCCTACTTCGGCCTGGGCATCCAGCCGCCGGACGTCTCCCTGGGCACCCTGCTGCAGGACGGCACCTCCGCGGCGGTCTCCCGGCCGTGGCTGTTCATCTTCCCGGCCGGATTCCTCATCGCCCTGCTCACCGCGGTGTCCCTCGTGGGCGACGCGCTGCGCGACGCCCTCGACCCCACCAGCGGCACCGACCGCGCCTGACCTGACCGCCCCCCAGTTCGCCGTCGGCGCCGCCGGCGCACCCCACGTCCGTCCACTCCCCTGGCGGCGTCTCACCTCACAAGGAGAACACCATGACCATCACCAGCACCCGTCGCCGGTTCTTCCAGGGCACGGCCGTCGTGGGCGGCCTCGGCGCCCTCGCCGCGTGCAGCCAGCAGTCCTCCGAGGAGCAGGCCGATCAGGCCGCCGAGGAGAACGACCAGGCCATGGAGGAGGCCTCCGAGCTGCCCAACACCGGCTGGGAGCGCGCGGAGTACGACCAGGTCGAGGACGGCGGCACGCTTCGCCTGGCGGTGAACCAGCTGCCCAACACGTGGAACTACTACCACACCAACGGCGCCCTGGCGGATCTCTCCGACATCCTCGACCCGATGTGGCCGGGCAGCTTCCGGGCCTCCGAGACCGGCGAGGTGGAGCTGAACCCGGACACGGTCGTCTCCGCGGAGATCACCAGCGAGGACCCTCAGATCGTCACGGTGAAGTACAACCCGGAGGGTGTGTGGGAGGACGGCACGCCCATCACGATCCAGGACTTCATCTCCCAGTGGAAGGCCTGCAGCGGCAGCGACGAGGCCTACGAGGTGGGCAGCACCACCGGCTGGGCGGACATCGCCGACGTCCGCGAGACGGATGACGAGTTCACCGGCGAGATCGAGTACACCTCCACCTTCCCGGACTGGATCCAGTACCTCTACCCGAGCCTCCCGCAGGAGGTCACCGCGGATGCCGAGTCCTTCAACGAGGGCTACGTGACCACGCCGACCCCGTCCTACGGCCCGTTCAAGGTCGACAACGTCGACCAGACCGGCGAGGTCGTCACCATGACGCGGAACGAGAACTGGTGGGGACAGGCCCCCAAGCTCGAGACCATCATCTTCTCGGTGGTCAGCCAGGCGCAGATGCCCTCGACCTTCGCCAACAGCGAGATCGACGTCATCGACATCGCCGACGGCGACACCTACTCGCAGGCCGCCGGCCGCAGCGACGCCGTGCTCCAGAAGACCAACGGCGTCACCTGGACCCACGTGACCCTCAACGTCACCGGCGAGGACAACCCTCTGGCCGACATCGCGGTCCGCGAGGCCCTGGCCCGGGCCATCAACCGCGACGCCGTGGGCCAGGCCGTGGTGGGCCCGCTCGAGGCGCCCGTGGTGCCGGTCGACAACTACATCTTCATGCCCGGTCAGGACGGCTACGAGGACTCCTTCGAGGCCGGGACCGACGCCCCGCTGACCTACGATCCCGAGGCGGCGAACGCCCTGCTGGACGAGGCCGGCTGGGCGCTCAACGGCGAGGTGCGCGAGAAGGACGGCAAGCAGCTCACGCTCTCCGTCACCGTGCCCGCGGACGTGAAGTCCAACTCGGACCGCGCCCGCCAGATCCAGACCGACCTCAACGCGGTGGGCTTCTCCGTGGAGCTCACGACGGTCCCCTCCGACGCCTACTTCGACGAGTACATCGACACGGGCGACTTCGAGATGGTCACCTTCTCCTGGATCGGCACCCTGTTCCCCCAGCAGTCCTCGGCGAACCTGTTCTACCCGGCGGACTCCGGACAGAACTACACCGGCCTGGACCTGGACGATCAGCTGGCGGACCTCGCGGACACCATGCAGACCGAGCTGGACCCGGAGGCCCGCATGGCCGCCTCGAACGAGTTCTCCTCGATCGTGGCCGCGTCCTTCAGCGTGATCCCGTTCTACGCGACGCCCGTGGTCTTCGGCGTCGCCGAGGGTGTCGTGAACTTCGGTGCCTCGCTGTTCGAGACCGTCGACTGGACCACGGTGGGCTTCAAGGCCGCCTGAGCCTGATCCGACCCCCGCGGGGCCCGGCCACCTCAGGGTGGCCGGGCCCTGCTGTGCTCCGGGTGGGCGGGGTCAGACGAGTGCGCGCACCGTCACGGCGAGGGCGCACCCGGCCAGCACGACGAGGACGCCGACGTTGAGCCGACGCGTCGCTGCCGGTCGCTCCTGCCCCGCGACACCCGCACGACCGGCCTCCCAGCGCTCCCAGGCCTCGACGGCTGCGTGGCTGGGACTCGCGAGCTGGTCGCGGCGCAGGCGCTCCGCCCAGTCGGCCTGTGCCCGGGCGCTCGCCCCGGGGGCGCGGCGGTCCGCCCGGGCGAGGCGCTCGCGGGGTCGGTCGCGGCCCACGCCGGGAGCGTTCCACGCGGTCACGACCTCCTCGGCCCCGTCGGCGCGCTGGGAGCGGACCTCGAAGCGGAGCATCGCCCCGAGGCGGGCGCGCTCGATCGCGGCCATCGGCAGGTGGTGGGTGACCAGGACGTTGCGCACCTCGATGCGGTCCTCTCGGACCACCACGCGCGGCGCCCACAGCAGCACCCACAGCACGGCGCAGACCACCGCGGGCAGCACGGCGAAGCTCCAGCCGTCGAGCCCCAGCAGCCAGAAGGCCTGCAGGGCGGTGGCCGCACAGAACGCCCACACGATCACGCACAGCAGCAGGGCGCCACCGGGCCGGACGACCGTGGACCCGTCCGTCCGGCGGCGCAGCCCCAGCCGCTGCAGGCCCCGCGGGGCCGGGTCCGTGGGCGCCACCTCAGGCGCTCGCGACCTCGGTGACCTCGCCGGAGGCGATCCGCGCATCGAGCGCGTCCCGGTCCAGGAAGATCCGCTCGCGGCTGCGCTCGATCTCCGGATCCGGGATCGGGACGGCCGAGAGCAGCGCCCGCGTGTACTCGTGCCGGGGATCGTCGAAGACGTCCTCGGTGCGGCCGGTCTCGACGATCCTGCCCTTGTACATCACGGCGATGCGATCGGAGATGTTGCGGACCACGGAGAGGTCGTGGGAGACGAAGAGGTAGCTGACGCCCAGCTCGCGCTTGAGCTTCTCGAGCAGCTGCAGCACACCGGCCTGGATGGTCACGTCGAGCGCGGAGGTGGGCTCGTCGAGCACGATGAGCTTCGGCTCGCAGGCCAGCGCCCGAGCCACGCCGATGCGCTGGCGCTGGCCGCCGGAGAACTCATGGGGGTAGCGGTCGGCGTGCTCGGGCAGGAGTCCCACGGTGTCCAGCAGCCACGCGATCCGGTCGTCCATGCGCTTCGTGTCGTAGCCCTGGACGCGCATCGGCTCGCGCAGGGTGTCCGAGATCGGCAGGCGCGGGTCCAGGGAGGCCATCGGGTCCTGGAAGACGATCGAGATCTCCGCGCGCAGCTTCCTGCGCTGCTCCTTGGTGAGCTTCGAGGTGTCGGTGCCGTTGAAGCGGATGGTGCCGCCCTGGAGCCGCTCGAGCTTCATGATCTCCATCAGGGTGGTCGTCTTGCCGCAGCCGGACTCGCCCACCAGCGCGAAGCATTCGCCCTCGCGGATGTCGAAGGAGATGCCGTCCACGGCACGCTGCTCGCCGACCTTGCGGCGGAACACCGCGCCCTTGGTGATCGGGTAGATCCGCTCGAGCTTCTCGACCTCGAGGATCCTCGGCGCGTCGCCGTGGTCCTCCGCCTGCTCCCCGGCGGCGTCCGGTGCGATGCCGCCCACCTCGCCCACCTCGGAGGCCGTCATCTCGCCCCGCTCGATCGCCGCACGCTCGGCGGCGGTGGCCTGGCCGTCCACGCGCGGCACCGCGGAGAGCAGCTTCCGGGTGTAGGCCTCCTGCGGGTGGTAGAAGATGTCGTCGACCCCGCCCTGCTCGACCAGCAGGGACTTCTCCATCACCAGCACGCGGTCCGCGAAGCCGGCGACCACGCCGAGGTCGTGGGTGATGAGGATGGTGGCCGCGTCGACCATCTCCTGGGCGGTCTTGAGCAGCTCCATCACCTGGGCCTGGATGGTCACGTCCAGGGCGGTGGTGGGCTCGTCGGCGATGATCAGCTCGGGCTCGTTGGCGATCGCCATGGCGATCATGGCGCGCTGGCGCATGCCGCCGGAGAACTCATGGGGGAACTGGCGGGCGCGGCGCCGTGCCTCGGGGATGCCGACCGCCTCCAGCAGCTGGATCGCACGATCCGCCGCGGCGGCCTTGGACACCTTCGCGTCGTGCAGCCGGATCGCCTCGGCGATCTGATCGCCGATCGTGTACACGGGCGTCAGGGCGGACAGCGGGTCCTGGAAGATCATGGAGATCCGGTCCCCGCGCAGGTGCGACAGCTCCTTGTCGCTGAGGGAGAACATGTCCTGCCCCATGAAGTCGATGCCCCCGCTGATGGTGGCCGTGTTCGGCAGCAGCCCCATCACCGCGAGCGAGCTGACCGACTTGCCGGATCCCGACTCCCCGACGATCGCGAGCGCCTCGCCGCTGCGCACCTCGTAGCTGAGGTCCTGCACGGCCTGCACCGTCCCCGCCTCGGAGGGGAAGGTGACGGTGAGGTCGCTGACGGTCAGGATCGGTGCGGACATGTTCCTACCTCTGGGCGGTCGGGGATGACGAGCGGCGCTGCGTACGGCGGTCGCGGCCACGGACGCCGCCGTGCACGACGACGGGCACGTGACGCCGTCCCTCGACGGATGCGGACCGGGCGCCAGAATATCGTCTCGCCCCCACCGCGAGGCTCCACCCCTGAGCACCCCGGCGATCCTGACCAAACCGTGATCTGCCCCGCCCGTCCTGTCTCCCGGACCTCCCTCGCTGTGGGCCGCGTCTCACGTAGGGTCGCAGGATGACCCAGCCCACGCCCATGACCCCCGACGAGGCGACGGACGCGGCCCGGGCGGTGCTCGACGCGGTCGAGACGGCCGTGGTCGGCAAGCGGGAGTCCCTCGAGCTGGTCCTCACCGGCATCTTCGCCGGCGGCCATGTCCTGCTCGAGGACCTCCCCGGACTCGGCAAGACCCTCGCCGCGCGCTCCTTCGCCCAGGCGCTGGGCCTGCCCTTCACCCGCGCGCAGTTCACCCCGGACCTGCTGCCTGCGGATCTCACGGGCGCCGAGGTGTTCGACCAGCGCACCGGCGACTTCGAGTTCCGCCCCGGACCGGTGTTCACGGGCCTGCTGCTGGCCGACGAGATCAACCGCACCCCACCGAAGACGCAGTCCGCGCTGCTCGAGGCGATGCAGGAGCGGCAGGTCTCCGTCGAGGGCACGACGCGGCCGCTGCCGCGGCCCTTCCACGTCCTGGCCACCGCCAACCCGGTGGAGCACGAGGGCACCTATCCCCTGCCGGAGGCCCAGCTGGATCGTTTCCTGCTGCGCCTGACCTTCGGCTATCCCACCGCCGCCCAGGAATGGGAGGTCGTCTCCCGCCGCCTGGACCGCCGGCGCGAGGAGCAGACCGTCCGCGAGGTGCTCGACGCCCCCGGGCTGCTGGGCGTCCAGCAGGCGGTCGAGGCCGTCCACGTCGAGGACTCGATCGGGCACTACGCGGTGGAGATCGTGGCCGCGACGCGGGAGCACCAGCACGCGCTGGTCGGCGCCTCGCCGCGCGGCACCCTCGCCCTCATCACCTGCGCCCGCGCGCTCGCCCTGATCCGGGGCCGCAGCTATGTGGTGCCCGAGGACGTCAAGACCCTCGCCCACCCCGCCCTGGACCATCGGGTGACCGTCAAGCCCGAGCTGTGGCTGCAGAACGCGACCGGCGCCGGCGTGGTCGAGTCCGTGCTGGGCCAGGTCGAGGTCCCCGCCGCGGCGCCGGCCGTGGGCGCCGGCGCGTGACCCTCCTGCCCGCCAGGGCCACCGCGGCGATGATCCGCGCGGCGGTGGTGGGCAGCGCCGCGGTGACGCTCGCCGTGCTGCTGGGCCGGCCGGTGCTGATCCTCGCGGGCCTGCCGCTGCTCGCCTGGGCCCTCGTGGCGCTCGCGGAGCGGACGGTGCGAGGCCGCGAGGACGGGTTCGAGGCCCCCGAGGTCCTGCCGGGTCGCCGCAGCATCGAGGAGGGCGGATCGGCCGCGGTCACCCTGCGCTCCGCCCCGGCGGCGATCACCGCGATCACCGTCCCGATGGTGCCCCAGACCCGCCTCGCCCCGCGGTACGGGTCCCTCGCCGCCGTGGAGGAGGTGCGCCTGCGCGTGAGCACCCGACGCTGGGGACGGCTGCGGGTGGGACCGTTCCACACGGTCGTCACCGACGGTCTGGGGGCCTTCCGCGCCCAGCAGGAGCTGGCGCCGGTCGACATCCGGGCGGTGCCGGCCTCCACCGTGCTCGACGCCCCGGTCGAGGTGCCCACCCCGATCGGCATCAGCGGCGTGCACCTCTCGCGGCGCCGCGGCGACGGCACCGCGCTGTCGGAGGTGCGGGAGTTCCGCACCGGCGACCGCCTGCACCGGATCAACTGGCGGGTCACCAATCGCACCGGGCGCCTGCACACCAACGCCACCTTCACCGAGCAGGACACCGAGGTCCTCCTGGTCACCGACACGATCGCGGACATCGCCCCCGCGCCGTGGGCCCCGGACGGCGCGCCGTCGAGCCTGGACATGACGGTGCGGGCCACCGCCGCGGTGGCGCGCCACTACCTGACGGCGGGTGACCGGGTGGCGGTGTTCGACATCGGCCACCTCATCGGACCGGTGCGCTCCGGCACCGGGCCCCGCCAGCTCCGGGTGCTCACGAACACCCTCGCCCGCGCGGTGCGCGACGACGGCACCCCGCGCCGGGCGCGGCAGCTGCGCACCGTGCGGCCGGGCACCCTCGTGGTGGTCTGCTCGCCCCTGCTGAGCAGGGACGTGATCGAGCAGATCGGCGTGCTGGTCTCCCACGGGGCCGACGTCATCGTCGTGGACACCCTGCCGCCCAGCGTCGGGGACGTCTCGGTGCTGACCGGGCGGCCGGTGCGCCTGGACGGGAGCTCCTCGGACCGGTTCTGGCCCGAGGCGTGGGCGATCCGCCGCCTGCTCCGGCGGCGGACCGTGCGCGAGCTGCGCGAGGCGGGGGTGCCGGTGACCGCCTGGGAGGGCCCCGCCTCCCTGGCCCCGGTGCTGCTGTCCCTCTCGCGCGCGCGGACCGCCCCGCGGATGAGGAGGTCCTGATGCTCCCTCTGCGGACCCTGCTCGATCCGCTCGCGGACCTGCTCCTGGGCCTGCGCCGGGTGAGCCCCGCCCAGTGGGCGCTGCGCCTGATCGGCGCGGCGGGCATGATGCTGGCGCTGATGGGGGCGCTGCCCATGGGCCTGTTCGCGAACTTCCTCACCGTCCTGGTGACCCTGCTGGTGGGAGGGCTGCTGCTGATCCAGATGATCCTCCCCGACACCGATCTGGGCATCGGCGGACCGCTGCTGGTGCTGCTGGCCCTGGCCGGCCAGGAGGACCTCTCGCCGCTGCGGGCGGGCGGCGTGGGCCTGGCGCTGCTGGCCTCGCACGCGGCCTTCGCCCTCGCGGCGACGACCCCGGCCCACGGGGTCCTCGAGCCCGCCGTGTGGCGGCTGGGGCTGCGCAGCCTGCTGCCGGTCCTCGCGCTCGCCGTGCTCGGCGCGGTGGTGGTGCTCGCCGTCTCGGGGCTCCGCCTGGGGCCGTGGACGCTGGTGGTCGGGATCCTCGCGGCGATCGGCCTGTTCGTCGCGGTGCTGCCGCGGGCCCGCTGAGGAGGCCGACGCCCGCGTGGCGCGGGTCTCCCCGCCCTCCCGCCGCGGAGGGCGCAGGACTACCGTGGCGCTCATGTGGCAGATGATGGACCTCCTGTACGCGCACAAGAAGGACATGGTGGCGCCCGAGGACGCCCTGCCGGGCCGGGCGGCGACCCCGTATCCGCTGGCGCGCGAGCACGCCGTGCTGGGCACGGACATGCTGGGTCCCGACGCGCCGCAGGAGGCGCGGCCCTGGCCGGCCGGCACCGAGGAGATCATCCTGGCCGGCGGCTGCTTCTGGGGGATAGAGCGGATCGCCTGGGAGACCGAGGGCGTGCACACCACCTCGGCGGGCTATGCCGGCGGCTACACCCCGCATCCCACCTACGAGGAGGTCTTCTCCGCGCGCACCGGCCATGCCGAGGCGGTCCGGGTGATCTACCGCGGCGGCGAGGCGACCCTGCGGGCGCTGCTGACCCAGTTCTGGCAGCAGCACGACCCGACCACCGCGAACCGTCAGGGCAACGATGTGGGCACCGAGTACCGCAGCGCCGTGTACTGGACCTCGCCGTCCCAGGGGGAGATCGTCCGCTCCTCCGCACGGAGCTACCAGCAGGCGCTCGACGACGCCGGCCGCGGCACCATCACCACCGAGCTGACACCGCTCGCGGAGGCCGGCGACGGCGTCTACTACACCGCGGAGCCCGCGCATCAGCAGTACCTCGCGAAGAACCCCGGCGGCTACTGCAACCACGGCTTCAACGGGGTGGCCTGCTCCCTCTGAGCAGCTGCGCCTCAGCCGCCCGCACCGCCCAGGAGGTTGCGCCGGGCACCGATCTCGGGGGCCGAGGCGGCCGAGGACGCCGGCGCTCCCAGCAGCAGCGCCGCGGCGCCGCTCGCCTCACGGGGCAGCGGCGCGCCGGAGGGACCGCAGGCCGAGGCCGCGGCCGAGCGCGGCTGGCGGGCCTCCCCGCCCGCGCGGGCGAAGCGGGTCATCTGCTCGGCCGTGGGGTGGACCGCCGTGACCACGATGTCCGCCCCCAGCAGGGTCACCGGCAGCGCCTCCGGTCCCGCGGACGCCAGCAGCGCCCGCACCGGTTCGCACGCCTCGAAGGCCCAGGCGTCCTCGTCCTGGAGGTAGACGGTGATCGGATGACCGGCCTTGGCCAGCGCCGCGGCCTCGTCGAGGAAGGCCTCCTGCCGTGCCGGATCGGGCGGCGGGGAGGGCAGGAAGATGTCGAGCGCCGCGAGCGGCGGGGTCTCGTCCTGTGTGGTCATGGTCCCCACGGTAGCGCTCAGGGGACCTCCGTCTCGCGCCGCAGGGTGAGCGCCGACGGATCGGGCAGGACGAAGCCCGGGGAGGCGAGGTGCTCGAGGGCCTGCGCGAGGCGCGCCTCGTCGGCGCGGACCATCACCGTGAGCATCCCGAGCCGTCCCTCCTCGACCTGGAGCTGCAGCTCGTAGCGGAAGCCCGCGTGGGAGAACTCGCCGGCCACGGGCCAGATCTGGGTGCGCGGCACGGCGAGGCGCTCGGGGTCCTCGACATGGATCTGCACGTCGCCGTCGAGATAGCCGGGGTCGACCGCACGGGCCGCCTCGAGCTGATCGCGCAGCGCCGCGGCGCCGGGAGGATCCGCGGGCCCCGGCGCGAGCAGCGCGGCCAGGAGCGCGCGGACCTCGCACGGCAGCGGGGCGGTCTCCCCCTCGGCGAACCCTTCCTCGGTGCCGCCCCGGCGCTCGATGGGCCCGGTGAGGCGGGGCAGGGCGCAGACCGCCGCCGTCCCCGCCGCGCCGAGCGCCGCCAGCAGCACCCGGGGCCGGCGGACGCCCAGCGCCGCGAGGGAGTCGACCGTCCGCGCGTCGATCCGCTCGAGCACGTCCATCAGGCCGAGGGTGATGCCGCCGGCGACCACGCCGTCGCGGACGGGGTCCAGCAGCGGGGCGTCCTGCGCGGTGTCGGCCGCGAGCGCACCGCTCACCACCGCGGTGCCGACGCGGTAGGCCGCGCGCGGCCCCGGACCCAGCCGGCGCGGCTCGATAAGGGTCAGCGCCCCCACGGCGCCCGCGGCGGCGGTGAGGTGGAGCAGTCGGCGCGCGGCGGGCGAGGTCATGGCGGAAGTGTAGGGCGCCGGACCGCTCTGACCGATCTCCTCCGGCCGGATACCCTCGCGAGGTGGACATCCTCGCCGACGACAGGCCGGCGCCCGCTCACCGGGCGCCGGGCCCTCCGCGGACCCCGGTGCGCGCCCGCCGCACCGTGCCGATCGCCCTGGCCGTGCTGGCCGCCCTCGCCTACGGGCTGATGGGCACGCAGCAGCTGCGCGTCCTCGCCGCCCGATCCTGGGACCTGGGGATCTTCACGCAGCTGCTGCGCGCCTACGGCGAGCTGCGGGCCCCGATCGTGCCCATCAAGGGCGACGCGGTGAACCTGCTGGGCGATCACTTCCACCCGATCCTCGCGCTGCTGGCGCCGGTGTGGTGGGTGTGGCCCTCCCCCGCGGCGCTGCTGTGGACCCAGGCGGTGCTGTTCGGCCTCTCCGCGATCCCGATCACGCGCCTGGCGATCGACCGCCTGGGCGGCGGGCTCGGCACGCTCGCGGGCGCCGCCTACGTCTTCTCCTTCGGTCTGCAGTCGGCCGTCTCCGTCCAGTTCCACGAGATCGCCGTCGCGGTGCCGCTGCTGGCGATGTCCCTGACCCGTCTGCTGCGCGGGCGGGTCCACGGGGCGATCCTCTGGGCGGCGCCGCTGGTGTTCGTAAAGGAGGACCTCGGGCTCACCGTCGCCCTGCTCGGGGTGCTCATCGCGCTGCGCCACCGCTCCCAACGGGTCGAGGGCGCCGCGCTCGCGGCCTGGGGCGTCGGCTGGTTCGTGCTGGCGACCTTCGTCATCCTGCCGCTGCTGAACACGGCGGGTCAGTACGACTACACGGGGAACCTCGGCTCCCCGCTGGAGGTCCTCTGGCCGCCGGTGAAGTGGATGACCGTGGCGATGCTGCTGCTGGCCGCGGGGCTGATCGGTGGCCGCTCGCCGCTGATCCTGCTCATGCTGCCCACCCTGGCCTGGCGCTTCACGGGCACGGTGGAGTTCTACTGGGACTGGTACTGGCACTACAACGCGGTCCTGATGCCGATCGCGACGGCGGCGATGCTCGACGCCCTCGGGGACCGGCGGACGGGCCGGGCCACGGCCTGGCTCCGCCGCGACGCCCCGCTGCCCTCGCGGACGGTCCGCGTCACCGCCGTCTCGGTCTCCGCGGCGGTGACGCTGGCGCTGGGCCCGCTGATGCCGGTCGTGGACGTGATGCGCCCGGCGCTCTGGGAGCCCAGCTGGCGCGCCGAGCCGGCGGCCGAGGCCCTCGAGGCCGTGCCCGACGGCGCCGTGCTCGCCGTGGACATCACGCTGATGGCGCAGGCCGTGCCGGACCACGAGGTGCAGTGGCTGCACGGCCCCAATCAGCGCGTCCCGGACTGCATGCTCTCCGATCGCTACGCCTTCTCCTGGGGCGGCAGCCCGCCGCAGGACCCTGCCGCCTGGGCACAGGATCGGTGGGGCGTCCCGTACGAGACGGTGACCGAGGACGGCGGCTTCACCGTGGTGTGCCGGCCCTAGCGCGATCTCACGCCGGATCCTCGCGCTCGATCGCCGGGCGACGGCCGCGGTGCGGGCGGGCGTCGGCCTGAGCCCGCTCCCGCAGCGCCTGCTCGCGCTCGACCCGCGCCGATTCCAGGCGCAGCCGCCACGGCGAGTAGCGCTCGGCGGCCAGCGCCAGCTGCAGCCCCCGGGAGAGAGCCTGATCCGTGGGCGTCGCCGGCAGCTCGGCGAGCTCCGCCGCGTGCCGGGGCAGCTGCCGGAGGGCGCCGCAGGCGCTCCACCGGGCTGCGACCTGCACGATCTTGCTGCGGGTGTCGAGCAGGGAATGGCCCGCCCCGGGGATCTCCAGCAGCTGGGCGCCGGGGATGCGGGCGGTGAGCTCCCGGGCGATCCGCGGCGGGGCGATGAGATCGCCGGTGCCGGAGAGCACCAGGGTGGGCGCGGTGATCGAGGGGGCGAGGGCGTGGAGGTCCAGCGGCTCCCCGGCGAACGGGGGCACGGCGCGCGCCTGGTCCCCGGACAGCAGCAGCGGATCCAGCGGTCCGCCGTCCGCATGCCGGCCGCGTCCCAGCTCGGTGTGGAGGATCCGGGAGGTGAGGTCGTGCTCGATGACGTACGGGGTGGACTGCAGCCAGCCCTGGTTCAGCACCTGGCGCACGCTGTTCCAGGTCAGGCTCCCCCGGCCCACGGCCAGCAGGTCCACGAGCTCCCGCACCGCGTCGGGGCCGCCGTGCTCGTGCACCGCGAGCACCACGGCACCGGCGCGGCGGGCGTCGATGACACCGTGCCGTGCGAGCCGCCGCAGGGTCGAGGCGGTGGTCGAGGTGCGCGGCTCGGTCCCCTCCCAGTACAGCGCGCGCACCTGCTGCTGGGAGGCCACCTCGTCCTGGGCGGAGGTCAGCGGCGAGTCCAGCACCAGCGAGTGCACCCGCTCGGGGTGGAGGGCGGCGAGCGCCTGGGCGATATAGGCGCCGTACCCGGTGCCCACCAGGGCGACCCGCTCGACGCGGGCGTGGTCCAGGACCGCCACCAGGTCCGGCACCACCTCGCGCATCGTCATCGCCTCCGGCGGCAGGTCCTCCCCCTCGGCGTCCAGCCGCGACAGGCCCACCCCGCGGTGCTCCATCATCAGCACGTCCAGGCCGCGCGAGGCCATGCTGCGCCGCAGCACGTCATAGGGCAGCACCGAGGCCCGCGCCGGCCCGTCGGGGATCAGCAGCACGGGCACCTGGGGGGCGGCGACGCCCGACGGCGCCGGCACGCACGGCGGCGCGCCCGGGGGGCGCGGTCCCGTGCGGCGACCGCGGGCGCGCCGCACGGGGCGGGGCCGACGGGGCACGGTCCGGGCGTAGCGCAGCGGGAACAGCCGCGGGTCCCCGGGCGCGATCTCCCGGTACACCGTCATGACGTCGTTGCGGACCTGCAGCAGGTCGTCCTGCGCCGGTCGGTCGAACAGCTCCGAGGTTCTCCTCGCGCGCGCGACCCTCATTCCTCCGCGCTCCCTGCCGGGTCGCTCATGAGGAGGATCCGAGGGTGTCCCAGAGGAAGGTGTACATCAGGGCGTTCATCCGTGCGGCCTGCTCGTTCGTGGCCGCTCCGCCGTGGCCGCCCTCGATGTTCTCCCAGTACCGCACGTCCGCGCCGAGGGACTCCATCGCGGCGGTGAACTTCCGGGCGTGGCCGGGGTGGACGCGGTCGTCCCGGGTGGAGGTGAGCACGAAGGTGGGCGGGTACGGGGCGGACGGGTCCTCGCGCAGCAGGTGGTACGGGCTGAACGTGCGCAGATGCTCCCAGTCCTCGGTGTCCGGGTCACCGTACTCGGCCATCCAGGAGGCGCCCGCGAGCAGGTGGCTGTACCGCTTCATGTCCAGCAGCGGCACCTGGATGATGACCGCGCCGAACAGCTCCGGGTACTGGGTGACCATGTTGCCGGTGAGGAGCCCGCCGTTGGAGCCTCCGCGCACCGCGAGGTGCTCACGGTCGGTGACCCCGCGCTCCACCAGGTCCTTGGCCACCGAGGAGAAGTCCTCGTAGGCCCGGTGGCGGTTCTCCTTGAGCGCCGCCTGGTGCCAGTGCGGACCGTACTCGCCGCCCCCGCGGATGTTCGCGAGCACGTAGGTGCCGCCGCGCTCCAGCCAGGCCTTGCCGATGGCGCCGAGATAGGACGGGGTCAGGGAGATCTCGAAGCCGCCGTACCCGTAGAGCAGGGTGGGACGGGGGCCGGCGGAGCCGGAGAGATCCTCGGCGTCCAGCCGGCTGATCTCGAAGTACGGGATCCGGGTGCCGTCGTCGCTGATGGCGAAGTGCTGGCTGACGTCCAGCCCCTCGGCGTCGAAGCGCGCGGGGGCGGACTTGACGATCTCGAGCTCCCCCACCTCGCCGCCGCCGGCCACGTCCGCGAGGTCCGCGAGGTGGAGGGCGGTGGGCTCGATGAAGCCGGTGACGGTCACCCAGATCTCGTCGCTGACGTCGGCGTCGACGGCGGCGACGTCGATCGATCCGCGCAGCTCGGGGAAGAGGTCGCGCCGCTCCCAGTCGCCGTGCTCGTCGCGGGTGTGGACCTCGAGGCGGTGCAGCACGTCCTCGAGGATCGTGAGCACCACGGCGGTGCGGGTCACGGTCACGCCGGCCAGGGACGTGGACTCGGTGGGCTCGAACAGCAGGTGCAGCTCGCTCTCACCGGCCTGGAATCGCTCGAAGTCGCCCACCACGAGCGATCCGGCGGGATAGAGGGCGCCGTCGACCTCCCAGTCGCTGCGCGGGCTGAAGAAGCCCAGGTCGCGGTGCGCGTCCACCTCGAGATCGGAGGGGACCTCGACCTGCGTGAGCGCGGGCGGCTCCTGCGTGCGGTCGACCACGTGGACGGTGGTGTCGTAGAAGGCGTGCGCCTCGATCACCCAGTCGCGCTCCCAGCCGGGTGTGGCGTCGTGCCCGGCGAAGACCGCCATGTCGCTCTCGGGGACCTCGTGCACCAGCTGCGCCTCGGCCAGCGGGGTGCCGCGGCGCCAGATCCGGGCCTGGCGGGCGTAGCCGGAGCTGGTGGTGGTGCCCTCGCCGAACGCGGTGCTGGCCCAGACGGTGTCCCGGTCGATCCAGCTCAGCGACCCCTTGGCCTCGGGGCGCTCGAAGCCGCCCTCGGAGGCGGGCACGAAGGACCGGGTCTCGAGGTCGAACTCGCGGGTGACGTCCGCGTCGGAGCCGCCGTGGGAGAGGTCCACCAGGGCGTGCCGGTACGGCTCCCCGTCCTCGAGTCCCGCCGGGCGCAGCAGGCGGGCGCCGTGCCAGACCCAGTCCTCGCCCTCGGCCTCGTTGAGGGCGTCGACGTCCAGCAGGGTCTCCCACACCGGCTCCTCGGTGCGATAGCTGGCCAGGGTGGTGCGGCGCCACAGGCCGCGCTCGTGCTCGGCGTCGGTCCAGAAGTTGTAGAGGAAGTCGCCGCGCTTGGTGACGGCGGGGATGCGGTCCTTGGCGTCGAGGATCTCCCGGATCTCACGCTGCAGGGTCGCGCTCAGCGGGGTGTCCTCCACGGAGAGCGGGTCGCGGAATGCGTCGAGCTCGGACTCCGCGGCCGCGTTGCGCTCCCGGACCCAGTCCAGGGCGGCCTCGCCCGTGACCTCCTCGAGCCACCGGTGCGGATCGCTCGTGCCGTCGGGGGCGGGCAGCTGCGGGGCGGTCTCGCTCATGAATGCTCCTTGTGATCGGCGGCGAAGGCGGTCAGGACGGTCTTCCAGGCGGCTTTCCAGGCGTCGCGGCCCGCGGAGGTCTCGATGCCCTTGTGCTCGAGGCCCAGCGTGCTGCGCCCCTCGTCCTTGGCGGTGATGTTCACGCTGAGGCGGGTGCCGTCGGACGCCGCGGCGCGCCAGTAGCGCCACCGCTCGGTATCGGTGAGGCTGGGCGCTCCCAGCCCCAGCTCCTCGCGCCGCTGCGGCGTCATGAACGCGTCCCAGCGCCCGCGCACCTCCTCGGGCGTGCCGGCCACGGTGCGGGAGGCGGAGGCGGCGAAGTCGCCCTCGCAGCTCTGCCCCACCACGCGGCGTCCGATGATCTGCTCGTAGGCGACGGTCACGCCCTGCGCCCACCACTCGGTGATCTCCCAGCGCTCGGGCAGCAGACGGGCGATCGCGGCATGGTCGAGCTCGCGCCCGCCCGCCTCGTCGATCCGCTCCACCCAGGTGCCCAGCTCCGTCCCCGTCCCGGTCCCGATGGCACGGGCCCGGGGGTGGTCCTCCGGCCTCGTCGTGGTGCTCATGGGATCAGCCTACGGCCGACGAGCCGGGGCCGATCCCCCCTTCCGCCGATCCGTCGCCGACCCGGCGGCCCGTGGAAGACTGGGCGGATGCGCCGCCGACCTCTCCTGGCCCTCGCCCCCGCCGCCGTGCTGGCGGCCTGCACCGCCCCGGAGCCCGCGCCGGACGGGGGCGCGGAGGACCCCGAGCGGAGCTCCTCGGCCGCCGAGGAGCCGACCGAGGATCCCACGGAGCCCGCCGAGACCACGGAGCCGCCCTCGGGCGCCGAGCTGCTGCTCGCGGACCTCTCCCCGCGCGAGATCGCCGGCCAGCTGGTGCTGGTCGGCCTCGCCGCCGGCGCCGAGCTCCCCGCCGAGGTCCTCGCCGACCATCATGCGAGCGGGATCTTCCTGCTCCAGGTGTGGGAGAGCGCCGAGGCGGTCGATGCCGCCGTGGCCCGGGCCCGCGAGCTCGCCCGCGCCGATCTGCCGCCGCTGATCGCGGTCGACCAGGAGGGCGGTCAGGTGCGGATGCTGCGCGGGGACGCCGCCCGGCGGACGGCCTCCGCCGAGTCCCTGGGTGCGGAGGGGCCCGAGGCCGTCTCCGCGGCGTACACGAGCATCGGCGAGGACCTCGCCGCCCGCGGGATCCAGGTCGACCTGGCACCGGTGGCCGACGTCGTCGACCCCGCCCTCGGCGACGGCAACGCCCCGGTGGGGCAGCTGGGCCGGGGCTTCGGCACCGATCCGGAGCTGGTGGGCGAGTGCGTGGCCGCGGCGACCGCCGCGCTGCAGGAGCAGGGTGTCGCCGCGACCCTCAAGCACTTCCCGGGGCTGGGGAGGGTGGAGGAGAACACGGACTTCTCCGCCGAGGGCATCGAGGACGCGACCACCGGGAGGGACGATCCCTTCCTCGACTCCTTCCGCGCCGGGATCGGGGCCGGGGCGGCGTTGGTGATGATGTCCTCCGCCGTCTACCCCGCCCTGGAGCCGGACGTGCCCGCGATGTTCTCCGCGGCCGCGATCCAGGACCTCCTGCGCGGACGCCTGGGCTTCGAGGGGCTCGTGGTCACCGATGACATCGGCGCCGCGGCCGCCGTGGCCTCGGTGCCGGTCGCCGAGCGGGCCACCCGGCTGCTCGAGGCGGGCGGGGACATGGTGCTCACCGCCGATCCGTCGCTGACCGGCGAGCTGGTCGACGCCATCGAGGACTGGGCCGCGCAGAGCCCCGCGCAGGAGCAGCGCGTGCGCGAGTCCGCCGCCCGCGTGCTCGCGCTCAAGGAGAGCGCCGGGCTGCTCGAGGGGTGAGGGCCTACCGCTTGTCGAGGGTGATCAGGTGGTTGACCGGCCCGTAGCCGCCGGAGTGCCGCGAGATGGTCCAGCTCCGGGCGTCGTCGGTGGCGCTGGCCAGGAACTCCCGGGCGGAGGCGACGATGGTCGCGAGGTCGTCCTCGGTGCCCGCCTCGCCGATCTCGCCCAGCTCCCCGGCCCGGTCGAAGCCGGCGATCCGGGCCAGTTGCGCCGCGATCGCGGCCGAGAGCGTCGTGCCGGCGCCGCGGACCTTGCGGGAGGGGACCCGCCGCGCCCGCAGCAGATCGGTGCCGCCGGCGTGGACGAGGACGTCCACCACGTCCTGGCCGGGCAGGCGGCCCCCGGTGATGAGGACGGTGCCCGGCCCCGCGGCCTGCAGCGCGAGGGCCTGCTCGCGCATC
This sequence comes from Brachybacterium sp. YJGR34, assembly GCF_003347015.1. Taxonomy (GTDB): domain Bacteria; phylum Actinomycetota; class Actinomycetes; order Actinomycetales; family Dermabacteraceae; genus Brachybacterium. The sequence goes on along the minus strand of NZ_PNFB01000014.1, from coordinate 30,363 downwards.
TCGTCGATCGAGGTGGCGAGGGCCCCGCCGGTCAGCTGCGCCGCCTCGGCCATGCTCGGCGTGAGCACGTCGACCAGCGGCACGAGCTGCGAGCGCAGCGCGCCGGCCCCCTCCGCGGAGATCAGCGGGGAGCCGTCGGCGGCGACCATCACCGGGTCCAGGACGATCCGGCCCAGCCGCTCGCGGTGCGCACGCACGGCGCCGGCGACCGCCTCGACGCCCGCGGCGCTGCCCAGCGCCCCGATCTTGGTGGCGTCGATCCACAGGTCCTCCGCGACCGCGTCGATCTGCCCGCGCACCACCGCACCCGGCAGCGGATGCATGTCGCGCACGCCCTGGGTGTTCACCGCGGTGATCATGCTGACGGCGCTGGCGCCGTAGACGCCCAGCGCCGTGAAGGTCTTGAGATCGGCCTGGATGCCCGCGGCACCGTCGGATTCCGAGTCGGCGACGGTCAGGACGAGGGGCGGACGCATGCAGTCTCCATCTCTCGGGGTGCCGGGAGCTCCGGGGGCGCGGCGCGCTGAGCGGAGACTACCAAGGGCCCCTGGCTTCTCTATCCTGGAGGAAGGGCCGTGGGGCCGCGCGTGCGAGAATCACCCGTGGCGACGGGCCCGCGCAGGGTGGACGGGGAGTTCCCGGCCCGCCGGGGAGGTGACGATGGCACAGGATCTGCACGGAGGCGGGGAGCGCCCGTCGGACGCCGGGCGGCAGCTGCCGGATTTCCGCACCTCGGAGGCCGCGTCCCTGCCCGACCACGCCGCCCGTTCCGAGGCCGCGACCCTCGGCGAGCCCTCCGAGGGCGCCCGGCGCCGGACGCTGACCCTGATGTGGTCGGTGATCGGCGGCTCGGTGGTGCTGCTCGCCGTCATCGCCCTGGTGCTCTCCCAGACCGTCTTCCGCTCCGTGCTCGAGGATCCGGGCCCCACCGCCGGCCCCAGCAGCGAACCGCGCACCGCGGAGGGCCAGTCCGAGTACGTGCCGGACCCGGAGGACCCCGAGCTGGCTCCCCCGCCGCCGCTGTTCACGCAGGCCCCCACCACCGAGTGCACCGTGCCCCCGGACCCCGCCCCGGCGCCCGCGGCCGGGCCCGGCACCGTGCGCGGCGGCGGCCTCGAGTACACCGCGCCCGCCGCATGGGATTACGGCTGGGCCACCGGTTCCCTGCCCTACATGACCGAGATCGGCGCCGAGGCCCGCCAGGTCGAGGGCAGCTGGTACAGCGTGGTCAACCTCGGCCGCGTCGTCTGGCCGGAGGAGGAGGGCGGCTATCCCGGCCTCGAGAGCTCCGCGGTCGCGATCTTCCAGTGCTATGCGACCACCTCGGGGGTGGTCTCCCATTTCGGCGAGAACCCCGAGGTGACCGACTACCGCTCCGAGGCGATGACGGTGGACGGCGAGCCCGCATGGATCGTCCAGGCCACCTACCATTTCGAGGACCCTGACGTCCTGGAGACCTCGAGCGCCTCGGTCGTGACCTCGATCGTGGTGGAGACCCCGAACGGCCCCAGCGCGCTGGCCAGCGACGTCGCCGCCGATCAGCCCGAGCATGTCCAGGACCTCGAGGACATCATCGCTTCGCTCGCCGTCGTCGAGTGACCACCCGAGACCTCACCCCTCCCCTCCCCGCGCCGAAGGAGCCTCCGTGCACACCGGACCGCAGTACACCTCGACCCAGCCCCAGGGACCGGGGTCCGGCGGCGGGCGCGGTGCCGCCCTGCTGATCGGAGGACTGGCCTTCGCCGTGGTCTTCCTGCTGATCGTGGGCGGGACCGTGGGCTACCTGGTGCTGCGCACCGGTGGCTCCGGAGGCGGCGGTGCGCAGGTGACCTCGTCGTCCACCGCCCCGGATCCCGAGAGCTCGCAGGCCACCACCTCCGCCGATGCCACCCCGACCGACGTCGAGGAGGAGACCTGCTGGACCCCCGAGGGGACGAACCGCACCTCCAGCAACCCCTCGGGCAAGCTCCGCGGCGGCGGTCTGCAGTTCATCCCGCCGGCGGAGTTCGACGGGCGCACCACCGCGTGGTGGTTCTCCTTCCTCGACGACTCCCAGACCGCCTATGCGACCGTCGAGGAGAACTGGCAGTCGACCCTCACCGTCGGCGAGGTGGTCTGGCAGCCCGGTGTCGAGTACCCCGGTGCCGAGGCCGCCTCCGAGCGGATCACCACCTGCATCTTCCGCGCGAGCATCTGGGGAGACACCTCCGGGCGCTCTCTCGACGACGAGGTCACCGAGCCGGTGACGATCTCCGGCATGCCCGGCTACCGCACCACCGCCACCGTGAACTGGGAGTCCTCCGACCTCGAGAGGACCGACGCCGCGCTGATCTCGGTGACGGTGCTCGACACGCCGCAGGGCCCCAGCGCCTTCATCTCCGAGACCGCCGCGGGCGTCGCCGAGCACGAGGAGGGCGCCCAGGCCGCCTACGAGTCGCTGACCGGCTACTCCTGAGGGTGCCGGCCGCGCCCGCCGGCTCGAGGGATCTCAGACCACCGCGGAGGCCAGGCGGCACAGGTCGTCGACCACACTCGCCAGCCGCGGACGGCGATTCCATTCCTCGAGCGTGAGCTCGCGGCTGCGGGAGCGGTAGACGTCCTCGACCACGTGCATCTTCTCCATGAAATCGGTGCCCCCGACCATCAGGGAGCACTCCATGTCCAGCAGGAACGAGCGGATGTCCATGTTCGAGGAGCCCACCACGGTCACGGAGTCGTCGATGGTCACGTGCTTGGCGTGCAGGATCGTCGGCGCCCGGTACAGCCAGATCCTCACGCCGGCCGCGAGCAGCGCCCCGTAGTAGGACCGCTGGGCGTGGGAGACGAGGAACTGGTCGCCCACCTCGGAGACGAACAGCTCCACCGCGACGCCCCGCTTGGCGGCCGTCACCAGGGCGGCGAGCATCGACTCCTCGGGGACGAAGTACGGGCTCACCGCCGTGATCCGGTGCGAGGCGGAGTAGAACAGCTGGTTGAACAGCAGCAGGTTGTTCTCGAGCACGAAGCCGGGGCCGGAGGGGACCAGCTGGCACTCGTAGGTGCCCGAGGTGTCCTCCGGGACCGTCACCACGGTCTCCAGCGGCAGCTGCTCGTCGGACTCGTAGTACCAGTCCGTGGCGAACAGCAGGTTCATCTCGGAGACGATCGGTCCGCGCAGACGGATCATCGTCTCCTGCCAGTGCAGGCCGCGGCGGATGTTCGCCCTCTTGTCGTAGTGCGCGGCGATCATGTTCTGGCTGCCCATCCAGCCCACCTGGCCGTCGACGATCAGCAGCTTGCGGTGATTGCGCAGGTCCGGGCGCTGGAAGGCGCCGTCGCGCAGCGGTTTCAGGGGCATCATCGGATAGTGCTCGATGCCGTGGGCGTCGAGCCGTCGACGCAGGGCGCCGTAGTGCGGCCGATGGCTGAGCGAGCCCCAGTGGTCGTAGAGCACCCGGACCTCGACCCCGCGATCGGCGACCTCGCAGAGGGCGGCGACGACGTCCTCGGTGGCCTCGTCGAGGACCATGGTGTAGAAGAGCACGTGGACCGTGCGGCGTGCGGTGCGGATGTCCGCGGCCATGCCCGCGATCGAGGCGGCGTAGTCGATCTCGAGGTCCGCGGCGTTGTTGCCGGTCAGCGGGTACGCCCCGAGCTCGCGGTTCAGCCGCACGGCGGACTGGAGCCAGCTGGGCACGTCCTCGTCCAACGCGCTGTCGGGGATCTCGTGGGACCGCTCCCGCATGAGCGACGTGACGATCCGCTGCTTCTCCCGGCGCCGGCGGGGCAGCTGCGCCTTGCCGAGCAGGAGGTAGAGCGGGAAGCCGATGATCGGCAGCAGCATGATCGCCAGCAGCCAGGCGATCGCCGAGCCGGGACGCCGATCGCGGGGCACCACGATCAGGCTCACGATCCGCAGCACGACGTCCAGGACGAGATAGGCGTAGGTGAACACCACGACCCAGTGGTCGAGCACCCACTGCCACAGCTCGGCCATGACCTCCCACCCCCCCCCCGTCAAGGCGGGGGCGGGCTCCCGGAGGAGCCCGCCGCTTCAGCATACGGTCGTCGCGGCCGCGAGGCCGCTCGGACGTCAGTCGCCGCGCAGGATGGCGAGGATCCGCAGGATCTCGACGTACATCCACACCAGCGTCACGGCGAGGCCGAAGGCCACGCGCCAGGCGTAGACGCGCGGCGTCCCCGACTCGAGGGCGTGCTGGATGTCCTCGAAGTCCATCACCAGCGAGTACGAGGCCAGCACGACGGCGAGACCGCCGATGACCAGACCGAACAGGCCCGAGCGGAGGTCCCCGCCGGTGAAGAGGGCGAGGACGAGGTTCACCACGAGGAACAGCCCGTAGGCGACCATCGCGACGAAGAAGATCTTGTTCAGCCGCGGGGAGGTGCGCAGGATGCCCATCCGGAACATCACCAGCACGGTGCCGGCGACCGCGAGGGTGCCCACCACGGCCTGGAGCGCGATGCCCGGGTAGAGGTACTCCATCGTGGCGCTGATGCCGCCGAGGAAGAGGCCCTCGAAGACGGCGTAGGCGAGCACCGCCAGCGGCGAGGGCTGCTTCTTGAAGATGTTGACCAGAGCGGCGACGAGACCGCCCACCACGCCGATCAGGGTCGCGCCGCCGGCGAGGACCAGGCCCAGCTGAGCCCCGGCCTCCCCGCCGACGATCCCCAGGACCAGAGGCAGCAGCGCCACCGCGGCGCCGACGACGATGATCGTGCCGAGGGTGGCGGTGATCGCGTTGAGGGCGTCCTTCAGGGTCATCCGGCCGGTGTCGAAGCCGGTGGCCGCCGGACGGGCGTAGGCGGCCTCGAGCGGATCGGCGCCGGGGGCGACGGGCGCGCCGGCGCCCTGACGCTCGAAGCCCGAGGACCATTGGGTGTTCTGGGCGGGAGCGGCCTGCGCGGGCTGCCCGAAGCGGGGCGCGCTGTACTGCGTGCCCCCTTGGACCGCCTGGTCGCGGCCGAACACGATGTTGTGGCGTGCCATGGGACTCCTCACGGGGTCAGGGGAGGTCGAGGACGGACGGCGGTCACGCGCAGAGGCGGAGGCGCCCGTCGGACCGACCGCCCCAGTCTACCGAGGTTCCCCGTGATCTGGCTGTACGCTCCCTGCGCTTCGGGCGATCAGCGCGCCGCGGCCAGGGCCTGCTCGAGGTCGGCGACGAGGTCGGCGGCGTGCTCGATGCCGAGGGACAGGCGCAGCAGCTCGTCGGAGATCCCGGCGTTCGCCCGCGCCTGCGGGGTCATCGCCTCATGGGTCATGGTGGCCGGACGGCAGATCAGCGACTCCACTCCGCCGAGGCTCACGGCATAGGCCGGATAGCGCAGCGCCTGGAGGAAGGCGATGCGGTCCAGCTCCGGGGCCAGCTCGAAGGAGACCACCGCCCCGGTGCCCGAGGCCTGGGAGGCGTGGACGCGCGCCTCCTCCTCGCTGTGCGAGCCGGGGTAGTGCACCTGCGCGACGTCCTCGCACCCGCGCAGGAAGTCCACGATCGCCAGGGCGTTGGCCTGCTGGCGCTCGAGGCGCAGCGGGAGCGTCTTGACGGCCTGGATCAGGCGGAAGGAGTCGGCCGGGGAGAGCACCCCGCCCTCCGCCTTCTGCGCGAGGCGGAGCGCGTCGGCGAGGCCGTCGTCGTCGACGGTCACCGCGCCGGCCAGCAGATCGGAGTGCCCGGCGAGGTACTTGGTGGCGGACTGGACGACGATGTCGGCGCCGAGCGCGAGCGGCTTCTGCAGCACCGGGGTCATGAAGGTGTTGTCGACGATGACCAGGGCGCCGTGCCGGTGCGCGAGCTCGACCAGGGCTCTCAGGTCCGTGATCCGCAGGGTGGGATTGGCGGGGGTCTCGATGAACACGGCGCGGGTGGCGGGGGTGAAGTCCGCGTCGGTGAGGGCGCCGAGGTCGTCGACGAAGCGGGCGGTGGCGCCGCGCTTCGGGAGCACCAGGTCCACGAAGCGGTAGGTGCCCCCGTAGACGCTGGCGGGCAGGATCACCTCGTCGCCCACCTCGAGGACCGACAGCGCCGCGGCGGTCGCCGCCATGCCGGAGGCGAAGGCGAAGCCGTGCCGCGCCCCGTCCAGCGCGGACAGCACCGTCTCGAGCTGGGCGCGGGTGGGGTTCGATCCCCGCTGATAGGCGTAGACGCCGTCGTCGGTGGCGGGATCGAGCTCGAAGGTCGAGGCCATGTGCACCGACGGGACGACGGCTCCGTGCTCGAAGTCCCTCAGGGTCTGCACGGCGGCGGTCTGGATGTGCACGGGGCCTCCACGGGTCTCGGGTCCGGGCGCCGACGGTCGGCGCCCGGACCACTGTAGGGCGACGACCGGAGCCCGCCCGGGGCCCGATGACGGAGTGTGACGGCGCTCAGGAGCTCATCGACACCACGGGCACGGGGCCGGTGAAGGTGTCCTCGTGGCGGCTGAGCTGCTCGAGGGTGCGGCGGGCGCGCACCCGCAGCGCCACGAGGGTGGCCACGACCATCGCGAAGCCGGTGCTCGCCAGCACGATCGCCACCACCATCGGGGCCTGGAAGCCGAGTCCCGCGGCGATCACGGCGCCGCCCAGGCTCGCCCCCAGGGCGTTGGCGACGTTGAACGCCGCCTGGTTCATGGAGGCGCCCAGCAGCTCCGAGCGATGGGCGATGCGGATCATCCAGGTCTGCATCGCCGGGCTCAGCGAGGAGCTGAGGAGGTTGACCGCGAAGAACCCGGCGGCCAGGGCGAGCACGGAGGTGTGGGCCACCGCGAACAGCACCACCAGCGCGGTGATGTAGAGGGGGAACCCGATCAGCAGGGTGCCGCGCAGGGAGCGGTCCGTGGCCACGCCGCCGGCCACGTTGCCGATCGTCATCCCGAGGCCCGCGGCGGCCAGCACCCAGGGGACGGCGCCGATGCCGGCGCCGGCCACCTCGGTGGTGATGTCGGCGATGTAGCTGAACACGGCGAAGCCGCCGGAGAAGCCGATCGCGGCGATGCCGATGACGATCCACAGCTGCAGACGGCGCAGGGCCGCGAGCTCGTCGAGCATGCGACGGCCGGGCACCGCCCGCTCGCGCGGGACGGTCAGGCGCAGGGCCACGACGGTGACCAGGAAGACCCCGGTCAGCAGCAGGTACACCGCCCGCCAGCCCGCCACCTGGCCGACGGCCGTGAGCACGGGGACCCCCAGCAGGTTCGCGACCGTCAGCCCGGACAGCGCGAGCGCGGTGCCCCGCCCCTGGCTCCCGGGCCCCATGAGGGAGGCGGCGAGCAGGGAGGCGACGCCGAAGTAGGCGCCGTGCGGGACGCCGGCGAGGAAGCGGGCGAGCACCGTCAGCTCGAAGGTGGGCATGACGGCGGAGAGCAGGGTCCCCACGGCGAGCACCACGGCCAGCGCGACGATCATCGTCGAGCGGCTCCAGCGCACGGAGAGCAGGGCGAGCGCGGGGGCGCCGACGACGACGCCGAGGGCGTAGGCGGTGATGGCGAGCCCGGCGCGGGCGATGCCGGCCTCGGGGTCGGCGGCCCGGGTCTCGGGCAGCAGGGAGTCGGCGATGTTGGGCAGGAGGCCCATCGAGACGAACTCGGAGCCGCCGATGCCGAAGCCGCCCAGCGCGATGGCGAGCAGGGCGAGGCGGCGACGGCGGGGCGTGAGCGCCGCGTGCGGCGCGTGCGGCGTGAAGGGAGTGACGGTCATGGAGGCTCCTCGGACGGGGAGGACGGGCGGGCACGAGGGCGTCATCGACCGAGCGGACAGAATAAGCCAACGCTGTTGCGTTACGTCAAGGGGGGTCGATGTGCGCCCCGGCGGGATCACACCGGGGGCGTGGCAGGATGAGCGCCGTGAGACCGACCGGACCCCTGGACCGCGTGGCGGGCGCGCACGACGCCGCCGTCCTCGCCGTCGCGCGCCGCGGGGAACCGGTCGCCCGTGCGGGCCTCGCCGACGCCCTGCAGGTCACGCCGCAGGCGATCTCCAAGATCCTGTCCCGGCTCAGCGACCGCGGGCTGATGGAGGAGGCCGGCACCGTCTCCTGGGGGCCGGGGAAGCCCACCACCCTCTACCGCATCGTCCCCTCCTCCCGCCGGGCGATCGGCCTGCATCTGAGCCGCTCGCGCGTGCACGGCGTGGTGGCGGACCTCACCGGCGCGGTCGTCGCCCGGCACGAGGTCCCGATCACCCCCGGCGACGAGCCGGCGCAGCTGCTCGGCCTGCTGACGGGCGCCGCCCGGGAGCTGGCCCGCGCGGGGGACGGGGAGCTGCTCGGGCTGGGACTGGGCATGCCGGGGCCCGTCGACTCGAGCGCGGGCCGACCCCGCGGGGCCGCGCGCTCCGACCCCTGGCACGACGTGCCGCTGCGCGACCTCCTCGTCGAGGAGCTGCGGATGCCGGTGCTGCTGGACCACGACTCGCGGGCCGCCCTGGTGGGCGAGAGCTGGTCGCAGCCCGGTCTGCTCGAGAACGCGGCCCTGGTGCTCGCCGAGGACGGGCTCGGGGCGAGCCTGCGCCTGGACGGGACGATGGTCCGCGGCGCTCACTCCCAGGCCGGGGAGGTGGGGCACACCGTGGTGCAGCTCGGCGGCGTCCCCTGCCCCTGCGGACGCCGCGGCTGCGCGCAGGCCGAGTACCGCGCGGCGCTGGACCGCGGCGACGATGCTCTCGCCGCGGAGGTCCTGGCCGCGGTGGTGCTGAACCTCGTGCGTCTGCTGGACGTGGATCGCGTGGTCCTGGGCGGGCGCTCGATGTACGCCCATCACGCCGCGTCGATGGACGCCGTCCGCCGTGCGCTCGCGGAGGGCCTGCACGGGGAGTCCTGGGTCCACGTCGAGGTGATGCTCTCCACCCGGGGGGTCGACCTCATCGCCGCCGGCGCGGCCTGCGAGGTGCTCGAGCACGAGTACGGCCTGCCCACCGCGCTGGTGGGCCCGTCGCCGGAGTGAGGAGCGCTCAGGGGCGCGGGCCGAACACCGCCGAGCCCACGCGCACGATCGTCGCGCCCTCCTCGACGGCGATCTCCAGGTCCCCGCTCATCCCCATCGAGAGCTGGTCGATCCCCGGGACGTCCAGCTCGTCGCGGAGGGCGTCCCGCAGCTCCCGCAGCCGGTGCAGGGAGGCCCGCACGGCCGTCTGCTCGGAGGTGTTCGCCCCGATCGTCATGAGGCCGACGGGCCGCAGCGTCGCGCTGGAGCGCAGCCGCTCCACGACCGGCGCGAGGGCCTCGAGGGTCGGGGCGTAGCCGCCCTTGGACTCCTCCCCCGAGGTGTTGACCTGGATCAGCACCTCGCGGACCACGCCGGCGAGGGCGGCGCGGCGCTCGAGGGCGTCGGCGATGTCGTCGCGGTCCACGCTGTGGATCAGCTCCGCGAAGGCGACCACGTCCCGGGCCTTGTTGGTCTGCAGGCGGCCGATGAAGTGACGGGGCACGCCGTTGCCCGCGAGCAGCGGGTCGTCATGCTTGGCGATCTCCTGCGCCCGGTTCTCCCCCACCGCGAAGGAGCGGCCCCGCTCCCGCAGCGCCTCCACCGCGGCGGCGATCTCCGCCGGGGTGCGGGTCTTGGTGGCCAGCAGCAGAGTGACCTCCCGCCCGTCCCGTCCCCCGCGCGTCGCGGCGGCGTCGATCCGTGCGAGCACGGCGTCGAGACGGTCGGAGAGCTCAGCGGAGGAGGAGGCCATGGCCACCATTGTGGCGGATCCGCCCGCGTGCCCCCAACGGGACTCGAACCCGTACTGCGCCGCTTTTAAGGCGGCCGCCTCTGCCGATTGGGCTATGGGGGCGGGGACCCAGCCTATGCTGGAGCGCATCATGACCGCGCCCATCCGATCCCTCGCGGACTCCCTGCGACGGTTCGGCGACGACCGCCTCGAGGCCCTGCTCGTCGCCCGACCGGACCTCGCCTCGCCCGTGCCGCGGGGCATCGGACCGCTGGCGGCACGCGCCGCCGGCGCCACCTCCGCGCGCCGGGCGCTGGACTCCCTCACCCTCCCCGAGCTCCACCTGGTCGAGGCGCTCGCGGTGCTCGAGGACGGCGTCTCCCCCGCCCGCCTGGCCGCGGCGGTCTCCTCCGACCCGGCGTCGATCTCCCCGGAGCTGGAGCGGCTGACCACGCTCGCGGTGCTGTGGGGCGAGGACGCGCTGCATCTGGTGCGGCCGCTGCGGGAGGGGCTGCGCACCCCCGCGGGCCTGGCCGCCGAGCATCCCGAGGATCCCTCGCCCGAGGAGGCCCTCCGACGCGTCGAGGCGGTGCGCCGGCGCGCCCCCGAGGTGCTCGACGCGCTCGCCTGGGGCCCGCCCACCGTCCAGGGGACGGGGACGCTCGCCGGCCGCCTCCGGCAGGCCGGGATCGTGGTGGCCGACGGCGATGCGCTCCGCATCCCCCGCCCCGTCCACCTGGCCCTGCGCGGCGGTCGGGTGCGCCGCAGCCACGCCGCGCAGCGGCCCGCTCCGGAGGGCCCCGAGCTCACCGAGCGCATCCCCGGCTCCCGCACGGCCCAGGCCGTCGAGCGGGCCGTCGAGGCGCTGCGACTGCTGGGCACGGTGCGGAGCTTCGACGAGGACCCGCCGGGGGTGCTGCGCCGCGGCGGGATCCCGCAGCGGGACCTGCGGCGGCTCGCGGAGCGCGCCGGGGCGCCGCTGCTCACCTATGCGACCGTGCTGCAGTCGGCCTGGGAGGCCGGACTGCTGGGCCACGACGGCCAGGAATGGCGTCCCACGGCGGACTGGGACGCCCATCGGCTCCAGGGCGCCGAGCAGCGCTGGGCGGAGCTGGTGCTGGCCTGGGCCGCCGGGCACCACCTGGCGGCCGTGGTGGGGACCCCGGACTCCTCGGGCACCGGGCGCTCGCTGATGTCGGACCTCACGCGCCGGGACGGGGTGCGCACGCGGCGCACCGTGCTGCTGCGCATCCTGCGCACCTCCCCGGGCCTGGACGCCACCGAGGAGTCCCTCGCCGCCGCGCTCTCCTGGTCCTTCCCGCTGGTGCCCGCCGAGGTGATCCGGGAGGAGGTCGCGGCGCTGCTGGTCGAGGGCCGGGCGCTGGGCCTGCTGGACGGCGGGGCGCTCACCCTGCTGGGCCACGAGCTGGTGCTCGCCCTCGACGAGGACGTCACCGCGGCCGACGCCCGCCTCGCCGCCGCCCTGACGGAGGCGGCGCCGCCGCCGGTCGACGAGGTGCTGCTGGACGCCGATCTGACCGCCGTGGTCCCCGGACGGCCCGCGGAGCGCCTGCTGCCGCTGCTGGACTGGACCGAGCCGATCTCCCGCGGCGGGGCCCTCACGCTCCGCTTCACCGCGGCCTCGGTGCGCCGAGCCCTCGGGGACGGCCGGGACGCGCAAGCCCTGCTCGCGCTGCTCGAGGACGCCTCCCGCTCCCCCGTGCCGCAATCCCTGCGCTATCTGCTGCAGGACGAGCAGCGCCGTCACGGCCGCCTGCGCATCTCCCGCGCCCAGACGGTCCTCACCGCGGAGCCGGAGGTGCTGGACCTGCTGCAGGCGGCCCCGGAGGCCACCTCCCTCGGTCTGCACCGCCTGGCCCCCACCGTCGCGATCAGCCTGGGCGATCCCGGCTACGCGCTGCAGGTGGCCCGGCAGGCGGGGCTCGCGCCGCAGGCCGTCGGCGCCGACGGGCGGCCGGTGCCGGCCGACCTCTCGCACTCCCTGCGCGGCGGACCGGTCGACCCCGACCTGGTCACGATCGAGGGCCCGGCCCTGCCCCTGCCCGCCGCCGAGGCGGTCGCGCGGATCCGCGCGGCCGAGGACGGGCAGACGGAGCTGTCCGTCACCGACCGCCTGCTCGAGGCGATCGCGCAGGAGACGGAGATCCCGATGGGGATCGTCGACGGTCGCGGCGGCGTGGTCGTCAAGCGGGCCCGACCCCTCTCCCTCGAGGGCGGTCGGCTGCGGGCGCGCGAGCACGGCCACGACGAGGAGTTCACGGTGCTCGTGCACCGGGTGGCGCTCGACTGACCGTTTCCGACGAGGCGATGGGGAGTCCTCCCCATCGTGCTTTCATGGTGCCGTGCGGTTATGATCACCCACGACGTCGGCGAATTCACAGTGACGGCCGCCGTCACCGCGAACGGGGAATACCTTCCCGCACCACGAAGGGGACACATCATCATGACCAATCAGAACTACTCCGCCCCCGCCCCCGGCGCGCAGGCTCCCGTCAGCAAGACGAAGTGGATCGTCCAGCTGATCGTCTCGTTCCTGTGCGGCGGCAACATCATCACCGTGATCCTCGCGATCCTCGGCCTGGTCAAGGCCGACACCGATCTCGAGGCCGCGAACAAGTACTACAAGTGGGGCTGGATCGTCTTCGCGATCGTGTGGGTCCTGGTGATCATCATGTGGGTCATCCTGCTGCTCACCGGCGCGTTCACGGCAACTGTCGACACCTACTGATCCGCCGCCGCCCGCACGGCGGCGAGGAGGACGCGAAGAAGGCCCGGACCTCGAGGTCCGGGCCTTCTGCCGTGCTAGGAGCCGATCACCAGTCCTGCTTGGTCTCCCGGCGGTCCTCGGACCACTCCACGTGGAAGGTGCCCTCGGCGTCGACGCGCCGGTAGGTGTGGGCGCCGAAGTAGTCGCGCTGCGCCTGGACCAGGGCGGCCGGCAGGCGCTCGGCGCGCACCGAGTCGTAGTAGGACAGCGTCGAGGCGAACACCGGCACGGGGAACCCGCTCGCGGCCGCGAAGGACACGATGCGGCGCCAGGCCGGGATGCACTGGGCGATCTCGGCGGTGAAGTACTCGTCCGCCAGCAGCAGCGGGAGCTTCGCGTCGCGCTGGTAGGCCTCGGTGATCCGGTCGAGGAAGCGGGCGCGGATGATGCAGCCCTCGCGCCAGATCCGGGCCATGTCGCCCAGGGCGATGTCCCAGCCGTACTCCGCGGCGCCGGCGGCGATCTCGTCGAAGCCCTGCGAGTAGGAGACCAGCTTCGCGGCGTAGAGCGCCTTCTGCAGGTCGTCGATGAACTGCGCCGGGTCGGCGATCTCGAGGCTCTGCGCCTCGGCGGGCAGCACGGCGCGGCCGGCCTCGCGCTGGGGCGTGCCGCCGGAGATCGAGCGGGCGAAGGTGGCCTCGGCGATGCCGGTGACCGGGACGCCCAGGTCCAGCGCGGTCTTCACGGTCCAGGCGCCGGTGCCCTTCTGGGCGGCCTGGTCGAGGATGACGTCCACGAAGGGCTTGCCGGAGGTGACGTCGGTGTGGTGCAGCACCCCGGCGGTGATCTCGATGAGGAAGGACTCCAGGTCGCCCTTGTTCCACTCGTCGAAGACGTCGCCGATCGCGGAGGCCTCCATGCCCAGCGCCTTGGACATGAGGTCGTAGGCCTCGGAGATGACCTGCATGTCGGCGTACTCGATGCCGTTGTGCACCATCTTCACGAAGTGGCCCGCGCCGTCCGCGCCGACGTGCGTGCAGCAGGGGGCGCCGTCCTCGGCCTTGGCGGAGATCTTCTCGAACATCGGGCCGAGGCGGTCGTAGGACTCCTTGGTGCCGCCGGGCATGATCGAGGGGCCGTTGAGCGCGCCCTCCTCGCCGCCGGAGACGCCGGTGCCCACGAAGTGCAGGCCCTTCTCGCGCAGCGCGGCCTCACGGCGACGGGTGTCGGTGAACAGCGCGTTGCCGGCGTCGACGATGATGTCGCCCTCCTCCATGAAGGAGGCGAGCTCGTCGATGACGGCGTCGGTGGGGCCGCCGGCCTTGACCATGATGATGGCCACGCGCGGCTTCTGCAGGGAGGCGACGAACTCCTCGGTGGACTCCGACGGGTAGAACTCGCCGTCGCCGCCGTGGTCGGCGATGACCTTCTCGGTCTTCGCGACGCTGCGGTTGTGGATGGCGACCTTGAAGCCGTTGCGGGCGAGATTGCGGGCCAGGTTGGAGCCCATCACCGCCATTCCGGTGACACCGATGTCGGCGACATCGGCGGGGGACGGAGCAAAGCTTGCCATGGGATCTCCTCAGGTCGGGAAAATATCGAACCGGGCCGGACCGCGCGTCCGACGACAGGCCGCCGGAGCGGGCGCACCGGTCCATTCTCCCCCATCCTAGAGACCCGCGCCCGCCCGCGGCCGGGCGTGCCGCCCCTTGTCACGGTCCCGTACCGTGGCCCCGTCCCGACCCCGCCCGGAGCCGTCGAGCCCCGTTCCGCGAGAGTGAGCAGCCTGATGACCGTTCCCCCGCCGTCGAACGTCCCCGACCCCTCGGGCATCCCGCCCGGCACGGACCTCTCGAGCGATCTGGGCGCGGCGCTGCGGTTCGCGGGCACGGGACTGCTCCGCAGCCCCGTCCCCTTCCTCGTGGCCGGGCTCGTCTACTCCGTCGTGATGCTCCTCGTCATCGGCGGCGGGGTGGCCGTGGCGATGGTCGTGCTGTTCTCCCGGCTTCAGGAATCGGGCGCCCTGGACGCCTCGGAGACCGTCCCGTGGACCGAGATGCTCCTGTTCTACGCCGTGACGGCCGCGATCGCCCTGCTGGCGGTCCCGTTCACGATCCTGTGGCAGTCCGGATCCGCCCGTGCCGCGGAGACCCTCCTCGAGGGCCGGCGCCCCGGCATCGGCCAGGCGATGATCGGGCCGGGCCGGGTGCTCCTGACCGCCCTGCTGGTGCTGGTGATCGTCGGAGTCGGCCTGCTGCTGTGCTACCTGCCGGGGCTCGTCGCCGGGGTGCTGCTGATGTACGCGATCCCGGCCGCGGCCCGCGGAGCCTCCCCGCTGGCCGCGCTGGCCGAGAGCGTCGCCCTGGCCCGGGCGAACCTCGGCACCACGATCGTCGCCTGGCTGCTGATCGGCGTGGCCTCCTCGATCGCCTCCGCCGTGGTCGTCGGCCTCGTCGTCGCCATCCCGTTCATCGTGCTCTTCGAGGTCGGCATGTACGAGCGCCTGAACGGTCGGCACCTGCCCGAGCCCGCCGCCGCCTGAGCGGCGTAGCCTGAGCGGATGACCGCCGGCCCCCTCATCGTCCAGAGCGACAAGTCCCTCCTGCTCGAGGTCGACCACCCCCGCTCCGCCGCGGCGCGCGCCGCGATCGCCGCCTTCGCTGAGCTCGAGCGCGCGCCCGAGCACATCCACACCTACCGCATCACCGACCTGGGGCTGTGGAATGCACGGGCCGCGGGGTACGACGCGGAGACCGTCATCGCCGCCCTCGTCGACCATTCCCGCTACCCGGTCCCCCACGCCCTGCTGGTCGACGTCGCGGACACCATGGACCGCTACGGCCGCCTGCAGCTGCGGGCGGACCCCGTGCACGGCCTGGTGCTGCAGGCGCTGGACCGCGCGGTGCTCGAGGAGATCTCCCGGGCGCGACGCATCCAGGGCATGCTCGGCGCCCGGGTCGACGAGGCGACGGTCGTCGTCCACCCCTCCGAGCGCGGCGCCCTGAAGCAGGCGCTGCTGGCGCTGGGCTGGCCCGCGGAGGACCTCGCCGGCTATGTGGACGGCGAGGCGCACCCGATCGCGCTGGACGAGGACGGCTGGTCGCTGCGGCCGTACCAGGTGGAGGCGATCGAGGGCTTCCGCCACGGCGGCTCCGGGGTGGTGGTCCTCCCCTGCGGAGCCGGGAAGACGCTGGTGGGCGCCGGGGCGATGGCGGCGATGCAGCGCACCACCCTGATCCTGGTCACCTCGACCGTCTCCGCGCGGCAGTGGCGCGCCGAGCTGCTGAGGCGCACCAGCCTCACCGAGGACGAGATCGGCGAGTACTCCGGGGCGACGAAGGAGGTGCGCCCGGTGACGATCGCGACCTATCAGGTGCTCACCATGAAGCGCCGGGGCGTCCAGCCCCACCTGGAGCTCATGAGCGCCCGCGACTGGGGGCTCATCCTCTACGACGAGGTGCACCTGCTGCCCGCCCCGGTCTTCCGCATGACGGCGGACCTGCAGGCCCGCCGACGGCTGGGCCTGACCGCGACCCTGGTGCGCGAGGACGGGCGCGAGGGCGAGGTGTTCTCGCTCATCGGCCCCAAACGCTACGACGCCCCGTGGAAGGACATCGAGGCCCAGGGCTACATCGCCCCGGCCGACTGCACCGAGGTGCGGGTCGCGATGCCCGCCGAGGACCGCATGGCCTACGCCATGGCCGAGGCCGGGGACCGCCCGCGCCTGGGGGCCGCGCATCCGGCGAAGACGGACGTGGTGCGGCGGATCGCGGCTCGGCATCCCGGGGAGCCGATGCTCGTGATCGGTCAGTACCTCGATCAGCTCGAGGAGCTCGCCGAGCAGCTCGGCTGCGACCTCGTCACCGGGCAGACCCCCGTGCGGCGGCGCCAGGAGCTGTTCGAGGCCTTCCGGGCCGGCGAGATCTCCCGCCTGGTGGTCTCGAAGGTCGCGAACTTCTCCGTCGACCTCCCCGAGGCCTCGGTCGCCGTGCAGGTCAGCGGCGCCTTCGGCTCGCGCCAGGAGGAGGCCCAGCGACTGGGCCGCCTGCTGCGCCCCAAGGCCGACGGCCGCACCGCGCACTTCTACACGGTCGTCATGCGCGACACCCAGGACCAGGACTACGCGGCCCATCGCCAGCGGTTCCTCGCCGAGCAGGGCTACGCCTACACGATCGTGGACGCCGACGACCTCGAGACCTCCCTGGACGACCGCCCGGCTGGCTAGAGTGGCACGCAGCACACCCTTCCCCGCCGCTCCGCCGGCCCACCCGAGGAGATCGACATGACCTCATCCGAGGATCCCACCCGTCCCGCGGGTCGCACCCCGGCCGACGCCCCGTCGGGCGAGGACCGGCCCGCACCGCGCCCGGCCGCCCCCGCCGAGCCGCCGACGCCCCGGACGCCGCGGGAGCCCTCGACCGGCGAGGGGTCCGCGTCCCGCGGCGGGAAGACCGCGGGGCTGTGGATCTCGATGATCCTCGGCGCGATCGTCCTGGTGCTGCTGTTGATCTTCGTGATCCAGAACGGCCAGACCGCGAGCTTCGAGTACTTCGCCGCGACCTTCGAGCTCCCCCTCGGCGTGGCGATGCTGTTCGCGGCGATCGCCGGGGCCCTGGTCATGGCGCTGGTCGGTTCGGTGCGGATGATCCAGATGAGCTGGACCATCCGCAAGCTGCGCAAGCTCCAGGAGCAGGGCTCGCGCGGCACCCGCTGAGGCCGCTCAGAGGGCATCCAGGTGATTCCCAAGCAACGGGAGGACGGTAGAGGCATGACTGCCACCGACGATCATGACTACGAGGCACGGCTCCTCGTCGTCGACGACGAGCCCAACATCCGCGACCTGCTCGCGACCTCCCTCCGCTTCGCCGGCTTCGAGGTGTTCACCGCCTCGAGCGGCAACGAGGCGATCCGCGAGGCCACTGAGAACCAGCCCGATCTCGTGGTGCTCGACGTGATGCTGCCGGACATGGACGGCTTCACCGTCACCCGGCGCCTGCGCGACCGCGGCGAGAAGTACCCGATCCTCTTCCTCACGGCGAAGGACGAGACCCAGGACAAGGTCGCCGGACTCACCGTCGGCGGCGACGACTACGTCACCAAGCCCTTCAGCCTCGAGGAGGTCGTGGCCCGCATCCGCGCCGTGCTGCGGCGCACCCACGGCGGCTCCGAGACCACGGTGGACAGCTCCCTGGTGGTCGGCGACCTGCGCCTGGACGAGGACTCCCACGAGGTGTACCGCGGGGACGTGAACATCGAGCTCTCCCCCACCGAGTTCAAGCTGCTGCGCTACCTCATGCTCAACGCCGGCCGGGTGGTCTCCAAGACCCAGATCCTCGACCACGTCTGGGACTACGACTGGTCCGGGGAGGTGGGCATCGTGGAGTCCTACATCTCCTACCTGCGCCGCAAGATCGACGTGATCGGCGATCCGATGATCCACACCAAGCGAGGCATCGGCTACGTCCTGCGCGCGCCCGAAGGCTCCTGAGGCTTGGCCCTGCCGAGCCTGCGCACCGAGCGGCCCGTGTCCCTGTGGACGCGGATCGTCGCGCTCATCTCCCTGCTGCTGGTGCTCGGCACGGTCATCACCGGGAGCCTCTCGCTGTTCCTGCTCAACCGCACGCTGATCCAGTCCGTCGACTCGAACCTGCAGGCGGGCATGGGCGAGATGCTGTCCCTCGCGCAGGAGCGCCTGGCCAGCGATGACGAGGCCGCCCGTGACAGCACGTACACCCCGGTGGAGTACGCGGTCGAGATCCGCGACGAGAACGGCGACCCCATCCTCACCGACGTCGTCCACTACGGGCACGGCGATCCCACGGTCCCCTTCCCGGAGCTGACCGACGAGCAGATCCTGCAGCGCGGAGGGCGCCCCTTCACGGTGGTGGACTCCCAGGAGAACCGCTGGCGCGTCATCGCGATGGTCAACACCGGCCCCGATCACGGCAGCGTGTACGTGGCCCTGCCGCTGACCGGCGTGGACCGCACCATGCACGAGATGGCCCTGGTCATCGTGCTGGTGGGCACGCTCGTGGTGCTGGTGGGGATGGGCGCCGGCGGGTACGTGACGCACCGGGCGCTCGAGCCGCTGCGCGACGTGGAGTCCACCGCCTCCCAGATCGCCGGCGGCGATCTCTCCCGCCGCGTCCCCGTCACCGACACCTCCCTCGAGGTGCACGACCTCGCACTGTCCCTCAACGAGATGCTGGTGCGGATCGAGCAGGCCTTCGCCGCCCAGTCCGCCTCCGAGGAGCACGCCACCCGCTCCGAGGCGCGGATGCGGCGCTTCGTCGGCGACGCCTCGCACGAGCTGCGCACCCCGCTGGCCGCGATCCGCGGCTTCGGCGAGCTGTACCGGATGGGGGCGCTGGGCACCGACGAGGACGTCGCCTCGGCCATGCGGCGCATCGAGGACGAGGCGCGACGGATGGGCTCGCTGGTGGAGAACCTGCTGCGCCTGGCCCGCCTCGACGAGAACCCCGATCTCCCGCTGGAGCCGGTGGACCTCACCGACGCGCTCTTCGACGCCGCGCAGGACCTGCGCGCCCTGGATCCCGACCGGCAGGTCATGGTGGTCTCCCTCGCGGGCACCCCGGTCTCCGTGCAGCCGCACGTGTCGATCGGCGTGCTGGGCGACGAGGCGTCCCTGCGGCAGGTGATCCTCAACCTGGTGGGCAACGCCAACCGCCACACCCCCAAGGGGTCGCCGGTGGAGATCGCGGTGGGCTACACCGCCCCGGACACGGTGCGGATCGAGGTCCGCGACCACGGCGAGGGGATCGACGACGACCAGCGCGAGAAGGTCTTCGAGCGCTTCTACCGCACCGACTCCTCGCGGGTCCGGGCGGCGACGCAGGGCGGCGGGGCCGGTCTGGGTCTGTCGATCGCGGCCACGATCGTGCAGCAGCATCGCGGCAGCATCGGGGTGATCGAGACCCCCGGCGGCGGCGCGACCTTCTGGGTCCAGCTGCAGGGCACCGAGATCGCCCCCGAGCAGCAGTCGACCCCCGATCAGCTGCGCGCGCTGACGGGCGGGAGCCCGGACGAGCCCCCGGCCGACACTCCGGAGAGCCCCTCCTCGCCCTCGCGCTGAGCACCCCTCAGGCCGACGTCCCGTCCTCGAGCACCTGCCCGACGAACCCCTCCTCGCCGCGACCCCGGGCGAGGGAGTCGAGCATCTGCAGCAGCGCGAGCGCGGCGCGCCGGCCCTGCTCGTCGTGGGACTCGACCCGGGGCGGGCCCCCGGGGCGGTCCTGCGTCAGACGGAACGCCCCCGGCGCCGCGGACTCGGCGCCCGGCAGCGGGTCGACGTGCCCGATCATCCCGTGGATGAGGTCGCGGGGCACGACCTCCAGGCCCAGGGCCGCGGCGTGCTCGGCGCTGCGCCGGGCCCGGGCGTCCGGGCGGTCCCGCAGCCGGATCCGCAGACCCGAGGCGATGAGGATCCGGGTCAGCTCGCCGTCGGCGACGAAGCGGACGCCCACCGCCTCGAGCTGCTCCCGGGCCCCGAGCGGCCAGTCGTAGTGGTCGAGGTCGAAGGCGCGCGGGGGCAGCCCGGCGCGGGCGGCGCGCTCGTGGAGCTCCGCGAGCGAGGCGTCGGAGATCAGGTGGCCCCAGAGGGTGCCGTGGCGGGGCCAGCGCGGGGTGTCGGCGTAGACGGTCATGCGCGGCTCCCCGCCAGACGGCGCAGCAGGCTCTCGAGCGGTCCGCGCCGGTCGTGCGCGCGCAGGAGGACCGCGAGCGGGATCATGGCGAGCCAGGCCGCCAGCACCAGCGCGGCGGCGCCGGCGGTGCCCAGCCGTGCGCCGAGGTCCAGCGTGTACGGCGGGAACAGCGCGGCGAAGAGCAGGGACTGCGCGATGTAGACGCTCAGGGAGACCGCGCCGAGCGCCTCGACGCCCCGCACCCCCGTGCCCAGCCACCGCTCGCGGCGCCGAGGATGCGGACCGCCCTCGAGCACCCGCTGGGCGAGCAGGGCGGCGCCCGCCGCGACGCCGAGGGCGAGGACCAGGCCGGAGTACTGGTGGAGCACGCCGAGGACGCCCAGCACGATCTCGTCGGGACCCGGCGTCCCCGCGCCGCCGCGCAGCAGCACCACGGTCAGCGGCACCGCGCCCAGCAGGCCGATCCCCAGGCCCCAGCGGGTGACCGGCACCAGCAGATCCCGGTTCGCGGAGACCTCCTCGAGCAGCCGCAGGCGCGCGGCGATCGCCCCGAGCGCCATCGGCGTGAGCAGGCCCAGGTCCCAGAGCGGGGCCGTGAGCACGCCCCGCAGGGCGGGGAGGGTGCGCAGCTGCACGGCAGAGAGATAGTCGGGGGCGGAGGCAGAGGCGTATCCGCTCCCGCCCCGCAGGCCGATGGTGCCGTCCGCCCAGCCCCAGACCCCGAGGGCGGGCAGGGCCAGCACCGCGGCCAGCGGGAGCATCACCCGGTGCCGGCTCACCAGCAGCACGCAGAGCATGCCGACCACCGCGTAGGCGACGAGGATGTCACCGCTGAACAGGAGGATCGCGTGGGCGAGCCCGATCCCGAGCAGCACCAGGTGGCGGCGCGCCATCCGCCCGGTGAACATCCGCGCCGTCTCCCCGCGCTCACGGGCGCGGCGGTGCAGGACGCCGATGCCGTACCCGAACAGCAGCGCGAACAGCGGGAAGGCGCGATTGTCCGCCAGCAGCGCGACGAGCACGTCCACCGAGCGATCCAGGGCGGTCGCGCCGCTCTGCTTGAGCAGCACGGTCCAGTCGCTGCCGTGCAGCCAGCCCACGAGGTTGGCCAGGCCGATGCCCAGCAGGGCGAGGCCGCGCGCGAGGTCGGGACCCCCGGCGCGCCGGGCGAGCGGGACGGAGACCGGGGCCGCGACCGCTCCGGACCTGCGCGAGGTCCCCGGGCGCAGCGGCGCGGACATCAGCGGGGGTCGACCGGCGTGCCCTGGTGGTGCCGCAGCAGCCAGCGGTCGCGCGTGCGCACCCAGAGCGAGCTGCGGTGCGCGGTGCCGTGCGGGCCGACGGTCGTGTACTGCAGGAGCACGGCGCCCGGCACGATCTCCTCGGCGACGAGCTCCTCGGCGCGCAGCCCGGGGACCGGGGCGAGGGCGGCGAGGATCTCCTCGCGGTCGTAGCGCCGCCCGCTCGCACCGATCTCGGTGAACTCCGGGTGCAGCAGCTCGGCGGCGCTGGGCGGATCGGCGCGCAGGGCGTCGGAGAGCAGGGCGAGCTCGCGCGAGGTGACCTGCTCGAAGGACGTCGCACCGGGGGCGTCGGCCACCAGGACGGTCTCCTCGCCGGCGCTCGAGCAGCGTGAGGGCTCGGGGGCGGTCCGGTCCAGGAGGCTGAACAGGTCGTCGGCGGGCTCGTCGGCCGGGACCGCAGCGGCCGCGGCCCGGTACCCGGGCCCGCACTCCGGATCGCGTCCTCGCGAGAAGGCCGTCGCGGCGGCGTTCGCACGCCGGTCGGCGGCCTCGTTCAGCGCATGGCCCGAATGCCCCTTGACCCACTCGAACTCGACGCTGCGTCCGGCGAGGGCGCGGTCGATGTCCTTCAGCAGCTCGACGTTCAGCACCGGCTTGCCGTCCTTCTTGCGCCAGCCCTTGCGCTTCCAGCCCGGCATCCACTTCGTCACCGAGTTGATGACGTACTGGCTGTCGCAGAGGATCCGCAGGTGCTGATCCGCGTCCGCCGCGGTGGCCTCGAGCAGGTCCAGCACGGCCTTCAGCTCGCCCATGTTGTTGGTGCCGTGGGGCCAGCCGCCCGCTCGCCAGGTGGTCTCGTCGATGTACCAGGCCCAGCCGGCGGGCCCGGGGTTGCCGAGGGCGGAGCCGTCGGCAGCTGCGGTGATGCTCATGCGCTCATCGTTCCACAGCCCACGCGGGCGATCGTCATCCCGGCGCTGGTGGGCGGGTGATCCATGGCGAGCATCGCCGCGGGGAGGTCCTCGAGGTCCAGGAGCCGGCCGACGGTCGCCCCGAGGTCGAGGCGGCCGCCGGCGATCTCCTCCAGCAGGTCCCGGTACTCGGCGGCGGCGAGGCCGTGGCTGCCGAGGATCTGCAGCTCCTGGGCGATCACCCGGCCCATCGGCAGGGGCGCCTCGGCGTCCTCGCCGAGCAGCAGGCCCACCTGGACGTGGCGTCCGCGGGGGCGCAGGGAGCTCAGCGCCGCTCCGGCGGTCGCGGCGGAGCCGAGCGCGTCGAGGCTCACGTCGGCCCCGCCGTCCGTCGCCGCCCGGACCTGCTCGGCGACGTCGGCGGCGAAGGGCACCGGGGTCGCGCCCAGCGCCGCGGCGGCCGCGAGGGCGCGCTCGGAGACGTCGACGGCGAGCACCTCGGCCCCGATGGCGCGGGCGACCTGCACCGCGGCGAGCCCGAGGCCTCCGCAGCCGTACACGACCACGCACTCGCCGGGCGTCACCGCCGCCTGCGCCCTCACGGCGTGATACGCGGTGCCCACCCGGCAGCCCAGACCCGCCGCGAGCGTCATGTCGATCCCGTCCGGGAGGGGGACGAGGTTGTGGTCCGCCTCGATGACCACCACCTGCTCCGCCCAGGAGCCGGGCAGGTCGAAGCCGGGCTGGCGCTGGGCGGGGCAGACCTGCGTCGCCCCCGCCCGGCACTGCGCGCAGCGCCCGCAGGAGAGGATGAAGGGCGCGGTCACCCGGTCCCCGGGCGCGACGCGCGTGACCCCGGCCCCCACCTCCTGGACCACCCCGGCGAACTCGTGGCCGGGGATGTGCGGCAGGTGGACGGTGTCGTCATGGCCCTGCCAGGCGTGCCAGTCGCTGCGGCACACCCCGGTGGCGTGCACGGCGATCACGGCGCCGCGCGGCGGGCACACGGGGTCGGGGACCTCGGCCAGCGCGGGCTGCGCCCCGAAGCCGTCGTAGCGCACCGCCCTCACGGCGCATCGTCCCCGGCCGCCGGCTTCTCGAAGGTCGCGACGACGCTCTCGCGCACGAAGCCGAGGGCGTCGTAGAGGCGGGTCGCGCCGGTGAGCGACTCGGCGTCGACCTCGAGCTCGGCCCGCGCGAACCCGGCCGCGGAGCCGGCGGCGAGGCTGTGGGCGATGGCGGCGCGGGCGAGGCCCCGGCCGCGCGCCTCGGGGCGGGTGCCCACCAGGGCGATGTGGAGCACGCCCGGGACGTCCTCGTCGGTGAGGACGTAGGCGAGCACGGTGCCGCGATCGTCGCGCGCGATCGAGGACAGCTCGCGGCGCGCGGTGTGCGCGGACCAGAAGCGGTTCCAGCGCTCGGCGGAGATCGGTGCCGATCCCCAGTGGTCGGCGAAGGCGGCCAGATGCGCCGCGTGCGTCGCCTCGCGCAGCGCGTCCGTCGGCGCGATGATCTCCGCGCCGTCGACCGCCGCCGGCGCGGACGCGGGCAGGGCGCAGGACATGACCAACCAGCTGCGGGCGCGACGATAGCCGCGACGCTCGAGCAGCGGACGGACCTCCGCGCCGCCGGGACCGGATCCCTCCTGCGGGTCGCGGCCCCCGCCGATGCGCAGGACCGCGTTCTCCGCACTCCCGTGGCGCGCACGGGCGAGCTCGAGAGCGCGGGCCTCGGACCAGTCCAGCAGCTCGGTGCCCCGGCCCTGCCGGCGGTGCTCCGGGTCCACGCCGCCCATCAGCTGGCAGCGCACACGCCCGTCCCGGTCCACGGCGGCGTGGACATCGACGATCGCGACGCCGATCAGCTCCTCCCCTGCGCGCAGGGCTCGGGTGTCCCGCGGCAGGTCGAGCTCGGGACTGGTGAGCCACTCGCGGACGCTCGGCTCCTGCACGGGCTCGCCGAGCTGGTCGGCGACGTCGATCCGGTTCAGCAGCGCGGTGAGGGCCGGGACGTCCTCGAGGGTGAGGGCGGAGCGGGTGATCGGGGCATGGGTCGTGGTCACCGGAGAAGTCTACGGAGCCAGCCGGTACACGCTCACGTGGCTGCGGGACTCCGCGGTGAACTCCGAGCGGTCCCAGTCCGCCCAGCGGCTCTCGAGGGTGAATCCCGCCAGCTGCGCCATGAGGTCCAGCTCGGAGGGCCAGATGTAGCGGTGCGGGGTGCGGCCGATGCGCGCGCCGCGCGCGCCGTCCACCGCCGGGTCGAAGCGCACGTGGTGCGAGACGAGGTGCTGGGCGAGGGTGTCGATCGTGTCGACGAGCAGGTAGCCGGGCTCGGAGACCTCGACGGTTCCGCCGTGCCCGGGGGCCAGCGCCCGCAGCTGGGGCACCCACAGCTCGATGACGAAGCACCCGCCGGGGGCGAGGTGGCGGGCGGCATTGCGGAAGCACTCGACCTGCTGCTCCTGGGAGAGCAGGTTCGAGATGGTGTTGAACACCAGGTAGGCGAGGGAGAACCCCTCCCCGGCGCTCGCGGTGGTCATGTCGCCCTCGATCACCGGCAGGTCCTCCGGCCCGATCTTCTGGCGCAGGCGCGCGATCATCGCGCCCGAGAGCTCGATGCCCGTGACGTCCACGCCCGCCTCGGTCAGCTCGATCGCCACCCTCCCGGTGCCGACGGCGAGCTCGAGCGCCCGGCCCCCGGCGGCGAGCTCGGCGAGCACCTCGACGGTGGGGCCCAGCACCTCCGGGGCGAACATGCCCTCGCCGGGGGTGTCGTACTCGGCGGCGGCCTGCTCGTCCCAGAGGCGGGTCTGATCGATCATGGCCCCATCCTGGGCCCGGCGGGGCGGGGAGGTCACGCGAATATCCCCGCGCCGCCGGGCCCGGTCCGGGTCAGTCCTGCTCGAAGGCGGCGGGCCGCTGCTGGACGGCGCGCAGGCGGGACAGGTCCAGCTTGCGGCCGCGGGCGAAGTCGACGATGCCGTTCTTCTCCTGGAAGACGTCGGTCATCTGCGTGTAGCAGTAGCCGAACATCAGCGGGTCCTCGAGCAGCACCCGGGTCAGGCCCTCGAAGCGCTTGTAGAGCTCCTCCTCGCTGCGGATCCGCTGGCCGTAGCCCCAGGACTCGGCGGCGTTGTTGCCGGCGCGGGAGGCCTCCTCCGCGGCCCGGGCCTCCTCCTCGTTCCACCAGATGCCGCCGTACTCGGAGACGAAGTAGGGCTGGCCGGCGTAGTCATGGGAGAAGGCGCCGTCGGCGAAGGCCATCTCGTCGATCCCGAGCTCGCGGCGGTTGGTGTGGGGCCGGCCCTCGGCGAGAGGAGCCTGCTCGACGCGGAAGCGCTCGGGATCCTGCTCGTAGGAGTGGGAGTCGTAGACGTCGGCCCCGCGCACCCGATGCGAGTAGCCCGAGGCGTCGAGCACGGGGCGGGTGGGATCGGCGAGCTTGGTCGCGTCGTACATCGCCTGGGTGACGTCGTCCAGCTGCGTGATCCGGTCGTGGAGCACCTGGTGGGTCTCGTTCAGCGGGCACCAGCCGATGATGCTGGGGTGGTTGATGTCGCGGCCGACGGCCTCGATCCACTGCCCGATGAAGCTCGCGGTGGGCTGCTGGTTGTCCCCCTCGGGGCCGAAGCCGTTCGCGCCCCAGTCGCCGAACTCGCCCCAGGTGAGGTACCCGTGAAGGTCCGCCCAGAACAGCATGCGCTGGTCGAAGACCTTCTGGTGCAGCCGGGCGCCGTTGAAGCCGGCCTCGAGCGCGAGGCGGATGTCGGTCGTGAACGCGGCGTCCTCGGGGGCGGTCATGAAGGACTGCTCCCAGTAGCCCTGGTCGAGGACCAGGCGCTGGAAGACCTTCTCGCCGTTGAGACGGTACTCGTGTCCGTTCAGCGAGGTCGAGCGCAGGCCGGTGTAGGAGCGGACCGCGTCCAGCTCGGCGCCGTCGGCGTCCAGCAGGCGCACCGTCAGCGCGTACAGCTCGGGGGCGCCGGCGCCCCACACGCGGACCTTGTCCGCGGGGACCTGGAGCGCGAGGTGCGGGGCGAGGTCGAGGTCGGCGCGGACCTCGGCGCGGGCCACCTCCTCGCCGCCGGGCTCGGAGAGCACGGCCTGGAGGCGGGTGCCGGCGGTGCTGCGCGCGAGCGGGACGTCCACGGCGAAGGAGGCGCCGGCCAGGGACGGGATCACCCGCAGCGAGCGGATCTCGTCGGCAGGGACGCCCTCGAGCCAGACGCTCTGCCAGATGCCGGTGGTGCGGTGGTAGTCGGCGTGGGTGGGGCGGAAGACCTGGGACTGCTTGCCCCGGGCCTGCGGCGCGCCGTGCGGGTCACGGGCGCGCACCACGATCTCCACCTCGGACCCGGCGACGACGCCGGGCACGGTGGAGAGGTCCGCCGCGAAGGGGGTGAAGCCGCCGCGGTGACGGGCGACCTCGACGCCGTCCGCCCAGACGGTCGCGTCGTGGTCGACGGCCTCGAAGCGCAGGATCGGGCGCAGTCCCTCCCAGCTCGCCGGGATGCTCACGCGGCGGCGGTACCAGACCGCCTCGAGGAAGTCGCGGTTGCCGATCCCCGAGGCCTCGGTCTCCGGGGCGAAGGGCACCGTGATGGTGGTGGCGAGCTCACGCTCGAGCAGGCCGCGCTCGCGGCCCGAGTCGCCCTGGTCGATCTCGAACTCCCAGGTCCCGTTGAGGGTCAGCCAGGCATCGCGCTGCAGCTGGGGGCGGGGATGCTCGGGACGGGGCGCGTCCTGCGCGGCGGACGGCGCGGCGTCCAGCAGCGCGGCGAGCTCCTCGGCGCGGGCGAACAGGGAGCGCAGGTGCTCCGGGAGAGCAGGGGCGGAAGAGGGCACGGAGGACTCCTGGGATCGTGGTGCTCGTCGCTGAGGGGCGCGATCGGTCATGAACCAGTCAAGCGCACCCGACCCAGAATTGCAACGTGAGAATCCCAGGTGTCCGCCGCGGTCCTCAGGCTCCCTCGTCCGCGCCGGGGACGGGCCGGGTGGAGCCGCGCTCCACCAGGCGGTGCGCGATGACGGTCTCCTCCGCCCCCGCGGGGACCGCGCTCTCCTCCCCCTCGGCCTCACCGCTCGCGGCGAGCGCGGCGTCCAGCGCCGCGGCGACGAGCGCCTCGAGGTCCGGGGCGATGCTGGTCAGGGTCGGCGTCGACCAGGCGGCCTCGGGGACGTCGTCCCAGCCGATCACCGCGACATCCTCGGGCACCGCGAGCCCGCGCTCGCGCAGCGCGCGGAGCGCGCCGAGGGCCATGAGGTCGTTGGCGGCCACCACGCCGTCGACCTCGATCCCGGCCTCCAGCACGGAGAGCGTCTCCCGGTACCCGCCCTCCCGGGTCCACTCCAGCCCCTCGCGCAGCAGGTCCGGATCCTGCGGGAGATCGGCGTAGCGGCTCGCGGCGCGGAAGCCCGCCAGGCGATCGGTGCCCGTCGAGCGTACCGAGCGATCGGCGCCCAGGAACAGCAGGCGGCGATGCCCACCGGCGACCAGATGGCTGACGGCATCGGCCGCGGAGGCCACGTTGTCGATCGCCACGTGCGTGACGTTCGCGGCCCCGGGGAGCCGCTCCCCGAGCAGCACCACCGGCGGTCCGGCGGTGCGCTCGAAGAGGTCCGCGGGGTCCAGCGCGGAGGGCGAGAGGATCACCGCGTCGACCGGTCGGGCGGTGCGTCCGCGCACGTGGGCGCGCTCGACCTCGATGCTGTGCAGCGAGACCTCGACGCTCACGGTGTAGTCGCGCTCGCGGGCGGCGGCCTGCATCCGCTCGGCGAGCCGGGCGAAGTAGGGGTTCTGCAGCTCGGGGACGACGAGGGCGATCGAGCGGGTGGGGCCGCCGCGCAGCTCCCGACCCACGTGATTGGGCACGTAGCCGAGCTCCTCGATCGCCGCGAGCACCCGCGCACGCGTCTCCGGGCGCACCACGGGGCGCTCGTTGACCACGTTCGAGACGGTCTTCCACGACACCCCGGCGTGCTGTGCGACGTCCTTGATGCTCACCCTGCGTGCCATCTCGTGCTCCTCCGCGATCCCTCGTGATGCCGTGCTCCGCTGCGGCCCTCCCGGCAGTATCCCGGACCGGAGGTGGGACAGGGGTATCTCACATCCGCACGGAAGATCGTTCCCCCTGGACACGGGCGGGTCTACCGTGGGTCCAGCGTGCCGTCATCCCGCCGCGGCACAGGTCCTCCCGTCGGGGGTGACCGCGCAGCACTGACGCCGCTGCCACGGCAGCCCGGCACTCGCGCAACGGGCGGGATCTGCATCTTCAGAACGGATTCCCGTGACCTCCCCCGATTTCGCACGCCTCGGCGTGCCCCCTGTCCTGGTCGGCGCCCTCGCGCCCCGGGGCATCACCCAGCCCACCCCCATCCAGGCCGCGACGCTGCCGGACTCCCTGTCCGGACGCGATGTCCTGGGCCGGGGCCGCACGGGCTCGGGCAAGACCTACGCCTTCCTGCTGCCGCTGGTGGCGCGGCTGATCGCCGAGCCCCGCAAGCGCGCCGCGCGCCGCCCGCGCTCCCTGATCCTCGCCCCGACCCGCGAGCTCGCCGCGCAGATCGCGGAGTCCCTGCAGCCGCTGGAGGCCGCCGCCGGCCTGCGCAGCGCCGTCGTCTTCGGCGGGGTCGGCCAGAACCCCCAGGTCAAGGCCCTCGCCGGCGGCATCGACGTGCTGATCGCCTGCCCCGGCCGCCTGCTCGACCTCATGGGTCAGGGGCACGCGGACCTCGGCGCCGTCGAGATCACCGTCATCGACGAGGCGGACCACATGGCCGACATGGGCTTCCTCCCGATGGTCAAGCGCATCCTCGAGACCACCCCGAAGCGCGGCCAGCGGATGCTCTTCTCCGCCACCCTCGACTCCGGGGTCAACAAGCTCGTCAAGCAGTTCCTCCACGAGCCCGTCACCCACTCCGCGGACCCGGCCACGAGCCCCGTGGGCACCATGGAGCACCACGTGCTCGAGGTGGACGCCGCCGCACGCTTCGACGTGCTGCGCGATCTCGCGGCCGCTCCGGGACGCACGATCATGTTCACGCGCACCAAGTACGGCGCGAAGAACCTCGCCCGCAAGCTCAGCGCGCGCGGCGTGGACGCGGTGGACCTCCACGGCAACCTCTCGCAGAACGCCCGCACCCGGAACCTCGAGGCCTTCGGCTCCGGGAGCGCGACCACGATGGTCTGCACCGACATCGCCGCCCGCGGCATCCATGTCGACGAGGTGGCGCTCGTCGTCCACGCCGAT
The DNA here is from genome assembly GCF_003347015.1 of Brachybacterium sp. YJGR34. GTDB lineage: Bacteria > Actinomycetota > Actinomycetes > Actinomycetales > Dermabacteraceae > Brachybacterium. The sequence continues at coordinate 933 of NZ_PNFB01000014.1, read as the reverse complement.
CCGCCCGTCGAGCACAAGGCCTACCTGCACCGCTCGGGCCGCACCGCCCGTGCGGGCGAGTCCGGGACGGTGATCACCGTGCAGACGCCGGAGCAGAAGCGCGACGTCAGCGACCTGATGCGCAAGGCGGGGATCACCCCCGAGTACCACGCACGTGTGATCCCCACGAGCGCCGTGCTGCAGGAGCTCGCCCCGGGCGAGCGCACCGAGATGCACGAGCCGCGCGAGGTCGCCCCGGCCCCGCAGCAGCAGGGTCAGGGCCGTGGCCAGGGCGGCGGCCGCGGTCGCGGTCAGGGCGGCGGCCGCGGTCAGGGCGGCGGTCGCGGCCGCGCCCAGGGCCAGCCCTCGGGCGGCGGCCGACGGGGTGGCCAGGGCCGCTCCGGCGGCGGTCGCCGCGAGTCCGCCCCCGCGCGCTACTCGACCTCCACCGGCGACTCCCGGTGACCGAGCAGGTTCCCGGCGGCGGGAGGCGGCGCGCGGCCGCCGCGAGCGCCCACAGCATCGACGAGATCCTCGAGGCCTCACGGCGCGGGGTGGATCGCATCGCACCGCACCGGCTGCTTGCGCTGATGGAGCAGGGCGCGCACGTGCTGGACATCCGCCCCGCCGCGTTCCGCGAGGCCGAGGGGCATCTCCCCGGGGCCACCGTCATCGAGCGCCTCGTGCTCGAATGGCGGCTGGACCCGGGCAGCGCGGAGCGGATGGACGACGGCCCGGAGCACGACGATCTGGTGGTCGTGGTCTGCACCGAGGGGTTCTACTCCTCGCTCGCCGCGAGGGACCTGCGGGACCTCGGCTTCCACCGCGCCACGGACCTCATCGGCGGCGTCCGCGCGTACCGCGCGGCCGGCCTCCCGGTCCAGGTCGAGGCGACGCGGAGCGTCTCCTGATCGAGTGATCGCCCGACGGCGAGGAGGGGCGGTGCCTGCGGGC
>NZ_PNFB01000013.1 GCF_003347015.1 Brachybacterium sp. YJGR34 | reverse complement strand
GTCGAGGCCCTCGACGTCCCCGCCGGCCCGGGCGATGTCGGTGGCATAGACCAGCCCGGCGTCGGCCTCGCCGGTGCGGACCTTGCCCAGCACGTCGGTGACGGACTGCTCCTCGCTGACCGGCGAGAGCTCGAGGCCGGCGGCCTCGGCGAGGGCCCCGGTCGCCGCACCGCAGGGCACCGCGGGCGCGCAGACCACCAGGCGCGTCCCCTCCCGCGTGAGCGAGGCGAGATCGGTGACCTCGGCCGGATTGCCGGCGGGCACGGCGATCCGCAGCGTGTTGGTGGCGAGGGGCACCGGGTCCTGCGCCGTGAGACCCGCGGTGACCAGCTGGTCCATGGTCGCGGTGTCCGCGGTCGCGATCACGTCCGCCGCGGCGCCCTCCTGGATCTGCGTGACCAGCGTCGAGGAGCCCGCGATGCTGAGCTCGACCGCGAGCCCGGGGTGGGTGTCCTCGAAGCGCGCGCCGAGCTCCCGGACGGGTTCCTCCAGAGAGGCTGCGGCGAAGACGACGAGCGTGGTGTCCGCCGCGCCGTCGGCCGAGCCCGTGGCGGGATCGCCGGCGGCCGGACCGCAGCCGGCCAGCAGCAGGGCGGCCGCCGCCGTGGCGAGCGCGCGCCGCGGGGGGCCGGTCACGTCGACGTCCCGTCGAACGGAGCATCGGCGATCGGCTCCGGCGCGGTCTCCGCGGGCTCCGCCTCGACGACGACGTGCGTGGACTTCACGACGGCGGTGGCGACCTTGCCGGGCTCGAGGCCCAGCTCCCGGACGGCCTCGGAGCTCATCAGGGAGACCACGCGGAACGGTCCGCACTGCAGATCCACCTGCGCCATGACCGTGTCCGCCACGACCTTCGTCACCAGGCCCACGAAGCGATTGCGCGCCGAGGAGCCGAGAGCGCCGTGGAGCTCCGGGGTCACCGCGAGCTCACGGGCCATCCGGGCCACCTCCGTGCCCTCGAGCACCCGCCGCCCGCCGGCATCCGCACCGGCCTCGAGCGTCCCCTTCTCGATCCAGCGCCGGACGGTGTCCTCGCTGACGCCGAGGAAGGTGGCCGCCTCGCGTACTCGCATCTGCGTCATAACGGGGAGTCTAATGCCGCAGATGCGTGGATGTGAGGTCAGGAGGCCCAGAGAACGCCGAGCAGCGCGATGGTCGCGACCAGCACGGTGGATCCGACGGCGAGCACCACGGGACGCACGCCCACGGCGAGCAGCCGGCGCAGGCTCACCGAGGTGCCGAGCGCGAACATCGCCGCCGCCAGCAGCAGCGTCTGGGCGATGCCGCCCGCATCGACCACGGCGGGCGGCAGCGGCACCACGGACCGGAGCAGCACCATGGCCAGGAAGCCGAGCACGAACAGCGGCACCAGGGGTGGGCGCTTCCCGTCGGCCGCCCCGCGGCGCCGCTGCCGGATGCTGAGCACCGCCATCACCGGCGCGAGCATCACCACGCGCGCGAGCTTGACGATCACGGCGCCGGCCAGGGCGGCCCCGCCGATCGCGGAGCCGGCGGCGACCACCTGCGCGACCTCGTGGATCGCGCCGCCCGCCCAGAGCCCGGCCACCTCCGGTGCCAGGCCCAGCAGCGCGGCCGCCGCAGGGAGGATCGCGATCATCGCCGTCCCGCACAGCACCACGAGGGCGATCGCCGTGACCGTGGCCTCCTCGTGCTCCTCCTCGGGATCGGTGACCCCGGCCGCGGCGGCGACGGCGGCGGCCCCGCAGATCGAGAACCCGCAGGCCACCAGGAGCGTCAGATGCCGATCGACGCCCAGGGCGCGGCCGATCGCGAGGGTGCCCAGGAGGCCGCCGACCACGATCGCCACCACCACCACCAGCATGGGGGCGCCGAGCGCGAGGAGGTCGCCGAGCGCCACCTGCAGGCCCAGCAGCACGATGCCGGCGCGCAGCAGGTGCTTCGCGGCGAAAGCCGTGCCGGGGGAGAGGGCGGCGGGAAGGGTCAGGGTGTTGGCCGCGAGGATCCCGGCCACGATCGCGATGATCAGAGCGCTCATGCCCGGGAGGATCTGCGCCAGGGCGAGGGCGCCCACCGCGACGGCGAGGCTCAGGGCGAGTCCCGGCCAGAGCGCGGTGCGGTGGTCGGGCGGAGCGCTGGGGGCGGCGACGGTCATCCTCGTACGGTTCCACCCGTCGGTCGCGCTCGGTAGACGGCGGTCCGACACCAGGGCATATGATGCTGATATGCCGGAGACGCTGCCGAACCTGCAGGCGCTCGCCCTGTTCGTCGCCGTGGTCGACGAGGGCGGGCTCGGCGCGGGCGCCCGGCGGCTGGGCATGCACCAGCCCAATGCCAGCCGTATGATCGCCCAGCTCGAGGCCCGGGCCGGCACCGCGCTGCTGGAGCGCACCCCGCGCGGGTCGCGGCCCACCTCTGCGGGGCTGTTGTACGCCGCCCACGCCCGCACCCTGCTCGAAGCGGCCGAGGACTTCTCCGCCTGGCTGCGCCACAGCCGCGACGAGGAGGCCCGGGAGCTCCGGGTCGGCGCGAGCCTGACCATCGCCGAGCACCTGATGCCCGCCTGGCTCACCGAGCTGCGCGCCAGCAGCTCACGGGTGCGGGTGGACCTGGCCGTGCAGAACTCCGCCCAGGTGCTCGAGGGCCTGCGCGACGGACGCCTCCAGCTGGGCTTCATCGAGACGCCCCATGTCCCCGGGACGGTCAACGCCCGGTGGCTCCGTCAGGACGAGCTGGTGGTCGTGGTCAGTCCGCAGCATCCCTGGGCCGCGCGCACGCAGCCGCTGAGCCTCGAGGAGCTCGCGGTGACCCCGCTGGTGGTCCGCGAGGGCGGCTCCGGCACCCGCGAGGCCTTCGAGGAGCTGGTCCCCGCCGCGGTCCGGACCCCGCCCGTCCAGGAGCTGGGGAGCAATGCCGCGGTGCGGGTCGCCGTGGCCAGCGGCGCAGGCCCTGCGGTGCTCAGCATGCTCGCGGTCAGCTCCTCGCTGCAGGAGGGCCAGCTGCACCGGGTGGAGGTCGAGGGGGAGCGCCTGCGCCGGCCGCTGACCGTGGTGTGGACCGGCCCCCGCCGGCTCAGCGGAGCGGCGCAGGAGCTGGTCGCCGTCGCCTCAGCACCGCCGCGATCCCCGCGGCGATCGCGCCGGTGAGCGCACCGAGCACGGTCCCGGTGACCAGGCTCGAGAGGACGGCGACGGAGCGCATGACGACCGCCTGGAGCGCCGGGTCGAGGTCCGCGAGGTTCCCGCCGAGCCGCGGCGGCGTCCCGGCGAAGGCGGTGGTCCACAGCAGCTGATGGGTCAGCGCGAGCACCACGCCGTAGAGGGCGCCCACGCCGAGCACGGTGAGGAACGGGCGCGGGACGCGGCGCCACAGCACGACGCCGATCCAGACCACGGGCGGCACCACCACCAGCAGCAGGTTCACGGCAGTCCCCTCGTGCAGCAGCCCGAGGTCGTGGAGCACCACCCGCGGCGCGCCCAGCAGGGCGAGGCCGAGCAGCGCGAGGACGGGCAGCGGGCGGCCGGCGGCCCCCGTCGTCGAGTCGGGAGCGCCCGCCGAGGAGCGCGGAGCGGTCGGGTGCGGGTGAGGGTTCTGTGTCATGCCGCCGACGGTACGAAGACCGCGGCGGCGCGCACATCGGCCCGGCGTCGCGCGCCGGGTACGTTCAGGAGCGACACCGACCCTCGGGAGCCGACGACATGCCGATCCTCACCAACACCTCCGACCAGCCCGAGCAGCCGCGCCGCGGCGCCGTGTGGTCCATCGCCGAGCCCGGACGCGAGCTGGACTCCAACCTGATCCGCCTGCCCCCGGGCGAGGAGATCCCCCCGCACCCCGGCGCGGAGGTCGACACCCTCGTCCACGTGGTCCGCGGCGAGGGCGTGCTGCGCACCGAGGCGGGGGAGGAACCGCTCCGTGCCGGCGACGTGGCGCTGCTGCCGCGGGGCACCGTCCGCGGCTTCCGCGCCGGCGAGGAGGGGCTGGAGTATCTCACCGTCCACCGCCGACGGCAGGCGCTGCGGATCGGTGTCAGGCCTCCATCGCCGCGAGCGCGGTCATGAACCGGTCACGAGCGCCGGCGATCGCCGCGTCCTCGACGTCACCCGCGGGGAAGGAACTCGGCAGCAGATCGAGGGCCTCACGCAGCACCGTCTCCCGCAGCGAGGAGCGCTCCTCCAGGGGGCGCGCCATGAGCGCCGCGACGAAGCGGTCGTAGTCCTCGATGCCGAAGACCGATTCCCAGCGGGAGACCTCCGCACCACGGCCCACGCCATGCCCGGCGGCCCGTCGGTTCGCTCGCCGGCTCGCCGTCGCCGCCGGATCGAGGACGCCGTCCGTGACGACAACGCCGTAGTCCCGCTCAGCGGCGGCTACGCTCACCAGTCCGGCACGGACGTCGGCCTCGACGGCACCGGGTTTGCGGTCGAGAGGGTCCCCGTACCCTCCGGCGCCCGCCGTTCGGAGCGTGATCACGTCGCCGGGAGCGACGGGGATGACGTCCGGGGCCGCCGGTCGCTGCTCGGTCGCGGTGCCCTCGTTGATCACCAGCTCGCTCCGGGCTCCCGGGTGGCCTCCGGCGACGCCCCAGGGCCGGAAGAGGCGGCGCTCGAGCCCTCGAGTCAGCAGCGAGGCGCGGGCATGCACCTCGAACACGAGCTCCAGACCGGTGCCTCCGCGCCAGCGGCCGGCCCCGCCTGAGTCCTCCCTCAGGCCATAGCGATGGATCGTTGTGGAGAGCTCGGCCTCGACGGTCTCCACAGGATTGTTGGAGAGGTTCGAGATCCCCGAATCGCGGCCGTCCACACCATCGGCGCCGTCCCGGGCACCCATGCCCCCGACCATCGGCTCGAGCACCTGGACCACGTCGCCCCCGGCACGCTGCTCCGCGAGCACGACGGGCACCACCAGTCCGCTGCTGGCCGCTGGCACCACCTGGGGTGCCGCCTGGACGAGGGCTCCGGAGAGAGCATCGTTGACCCGCGACGAGCTGGCGTGGCGCACACCGACCGCGGACGGTCGCTGGGCGTTGACGAGAGACCCGTGCGGAGCGTTGACGGTCACGTCACGGGTCAAGCCGGCGTTGAGATGGATCTCGGAATCGAGCGTCCCGACCAGTGCGAGCACCCGCGTCACCAGCCAGGCGTGGACGGTGCCCTGGCTCGCGACGTTGAAGGCGGAGTTGACCTGGGGGTCCGTCCCGGTGAAATCGATGTGCATCGTGCCGTCCCGCATCGTGATCTCCACGCTGATCCGCACCGGCACGCCGGAGACGCCGTCGTGATCGAGGTAGTCGACGAAGCGATAGCTGCCGTCCTCGAGGACTCTCAGCGCCGATCGCGTGCGCACCCCGGTCTCCTCGATCATCGCCGCCTTTGTCGAGAGGACCGCCTCCCGGCCGTAGCGGTCGAGGATTTCCTGGACACGCCGGCACCCCGTCTCGAGGGCGGCGAGCATGGCCTGGAAATCTCCGTGATTCGCCTCCGGGGTGCGGGAGTTGCGCAGCACCAGCCGGAGGACGTCGGGATCGATCTGGCCGCCGCGGACAATCCTCACGGGCGGGATCTGCAGTCCCTCGGCGAAGACCGAGTCGTTGGACGGGCTGATGGACGAGGGGACCCGGCCGCCGATGTCGGAGCAGTGGATGAAGCACCAGCCGTACCCGATGATCTCCTCGCCGTCGAAGTAGGGGCGGATCATCTGGATGTCGGGCAGGTGGGTCGCAAGGCCCATGGTCGAGTACGGGTCGTTGGCGATGATGACATCGCCGGGGCGCAGCGGTCCGCTCTCCGCGGCCGCCTCGACAGTCGCCCGGACGTTCAGCCCGACGAAGCCCGATACGCCGATGTTGCGCGGATATGCCGCAAATCTGCCCTCGAGGTCGGCGAGGGCGCAGCAGAAGTCGGCCGTCTCCTTGACGTAGAGGCTCCGGCTCGTGCGCTGCAGCGTCTTGCACATCTCCTCCGAGGCGGCCCGGAGCTTCAGCGCGACGATGTCGCGGGCGATGTCCGTCGTCATGCTCGGTTCTCCTCGGTGGGGTGCTGACGGGTCAGATGGATTGCGCCGTGCGAGTCCGCAGAGGCCGTCCAGGCGTCGGGGACGAGCACGGTGCTGTCCGAGACGTCGATCACGACGGGTCCCCGCACCGGCGCATGACCGCTCAGCGCCGCCGCCGGGTAGACGGCGATGTCCTTCCATCCGCTCGCGCGACGGAGTCGGCGGTGCGCCGAGGGGCGCGGAGCCTGGGGGTCGACGAGCGCGGGCGCGGCGTCCGGCACCGGGGGGTCGGCCGGTGCGGAGACCACGGCGAGACGGAGGGTCCCGAGCTCGATCGCGGCGGTGTCGTCGCGGAATCCGTGCACCCTCTCGTGCTCCGCGTGGAATGACTCCCGGAGCGTCGCGAGATCCGCGACCAGCTCGTCGGCACCCTCGATGCCGCGTTCACTCAACCCGACCGTGAGCTCGTAGGCCTGCCCCTGGTACCGCATGTCCGCGGAGAGGTGGAGACGCGCCCGGTCGGGGGACCCGCCGCTCGCGCGCAGCCAGAGAACGCCTTGCGCGGCGAGATCCGCGACGACGGTCGTCGCGAAGTCGCGCACCGGGCCGTCGAGCTCTCGACGCACGCTCCGGGCGAGGTCCCGCCGCAGAGGGGCGATGGCGGCTCCGAGGGCGCAGAAGGTCGCGGCCGTTCCCGGGACCAGCACCTCGGTGATCCCGAGCTCCTCTGCGAGCAGGAGCGCGTGCGTGGGCCCCGCCCCACCGAAGGGCACCAAGGTGAACTCGGAGGGCTCGTGCCCGCGTTCCGCGAGGAGAGTGCGGAGCGCCGTGGACATCTGCACCGTCGCGATCTCGAGCACGTGCTCCGCCGCCGCCGCGGCGGAGTTCGCCCCGATTCCGCGCGCCACCTCGGCGAAGGCGGTATCGGCGGCAGCTCGATCCAGAGGCATGGCGCCGCCGAGGAACTGCTGCGGATCCAGGATGCCCGTGCTGAGATACGCATCGGTGATGGTCGGGACGCAGCCTCCGCGACCGTAGCTGACGGGCCCGGGGTCCGCACCTGCGCTCCGTGGGCCGACGCGCAAGGTCGCGACGTCATCGTCGCCTCCCGTCGTGACGAGTGAGCCGCCCCCGGAACCGATCGCGCTGACGTCGACGACCGGGAGCATCAGCGGCAGTCGGCCGAGCATCGTGCTGGTGGTCAGTATCGGAGTGCCGTTCACGACGACGGACATGTCGCTGCTGGTCCCGCCCATGTCGAAGGTCAGGACACGGCGGTCCGGCACCGTCAGCGCCGCCGCGGTGACCCCGGAGGCCGGGCCCGACAGCACCGTCTCGAGGGGATGGACGGCGGCGTAGTCCAGCGAGAGGGTGCCACCATTCGATGCTGAGATGTACACCGGCGCCGTCAGCCCGAGGGCCGACAGCCGCGTCCGCAATTGCTCGTAGTACCGCTCCATCAGTGGGCGGATGTGCGCTTCGAGGACGGCCACCAGCGAGCGCTCGTACTCGCGGATCTCGGGCCACGTCCCGGCGGCGGAGACCACCGGCACCGACTCCAGTCGCTCCTCCAGGGCGCGGGCGAGCTCGCTCTCTACCGACGGTGCGGTGAAGCCCTGCACCAGAGACAGCGCGACGGCCTCGGGTGCCGTACTGCGGATCTCCTGTGCGAGATCGTCGAGCTCCTGCTCGGAGGGGCGGCGGATCAGCCGACCGTCCGCGGTGAGCCGCGCATCGATCTCGAGCACGCGCTCACGGGGGACCAGGGGCTCCTCCGCCGCGGCGTGCAGATCGAAGGACTCCGGCAGCCGGGCTCGGGCGATGCCCAGCATGTCCCGGTACCCACGACTGGTCACGAAGCTGACTCGTGCTCCAGATCGCTGGATGATCGCGTTCAGCCCGATCGTCGTTCCGTGCACCACGGCGTCGACCGAGGAGAGCTCCAGCCCGTCCTCGAGGAGGTCCCGGAGCCCGGTCTCGACGGCTTCGGAGGGGTCGTGGGGCGTCGATGGCGTCTTGTGGCGCTGGACATCGCCCCCTGCCCCTTGGGGTACGACGACGAGATCCGTGAACGTCCCGCCGACGTCGATGCCGATGCGTGAGGTGGTGATGGCCTGGTCCTTTCTCACAGATGATCCGAGACGCGGAGAAGCCGCTCGAGCACGAGGATCACGACCGCGCTGATCATCATCAGCAGCGTCGAGACCACGGCAGCCGTGGGGTCGAGCTCGAACTGTGCGGCGGAGAGCACGCGCAGCGGCACGGTGGTCGTGTTGGCCCCGGCGATGAATGTCGAGACCGCCACCTCGCCGAGGGAGATGACCGCGGCGAACACGCCGGCCGAGACGAGGCCGGGCAGCAGCTGCGGCACCGTGACCGTCAGGAACACCCGGACCGGGCCGGCACCGAGGCTCGCTGCCGACGCCTCGACGCGCGGATCAAGGGAGGTCGCGACGTTGATGACGGCTCGCAGCCCGAACGGGAGCGCGACCAGCGAATGCGCCAACCAGAGCCCCGTGATCGTGTTGATCAGCCCCCAGGACTGCAGGTAGGTCAGCAGGCCGATGCCGAGCATGATCTCGGGGACCATCAGGGGGGACAGCAGGAACGCCTGGATCGCCCCGTGCCCGCGGAAGGCACCGCGGACCAGACCGTAGCCGCCGAGCAGCGAGAGCACCGCCACCGTCGGGACCGCCAGGGCGGCGAGCAGGAAGGAGAGCGAGAACGAGACGCGCCACTCGCGGCTCGTGAGCACCTGCTCGTACCAGCGCAGGGAGTAGCCCTCGGGAGGGAAGGCCAGCGAGCTCGTCGCGGAGAAGGAGCTGACGACCACTACCACGAGCGGGCCCACGAGGAACAGGAGGATCAGCGCGACGGCGGCGAAAAGCGCCCAGGCGCCCGGAGTACGAGGTCGATCAGCCATGGATGCGCTTCCCCCCGACGAGCTGTACGGCGCTCAGCAGACCGGCGACGATCAGGCTGATCGCCAGTAGCACGAAGCTCAGCGCGGCAGCCGTCGGGTAGTCGAAGGAGGTCATCACCTGCGTGTACACGCGCAGGCCGCCCAGCGGCTGGTTCACGCCTCCGATCAGCAGTGGCGTCACGTAGATGCCCATGGACAGGGAGAAGACCACGATGGCCCCACCCACGAAGCCCGGGACCGACAGGGGGAGGATCACCTGCATGAGGCGACGGATGGGGCCGGCACCGAGGGCCTGCGCTGCCCGCAGCACCGACTCGTCCAGCGCCTTCAGCGTGGAGTTGAGCATCAGCACGAAGAACGGCAGGAGCACGTGGACGATGGAGATCACCGATCCTGCACGGCTCGTGAGGAGGGCCAGGGGCTGCTCGACGAGCCCGAGCCCCAGGAGGGCGGAGTTGACGGGCCCCTCGGAGGACAGAACGATCCGCCATCCGTAGGAGCGGACGACGACGGAGGTCAGCATCGGAGAGATGACGACCATGAAGACGAGAACCTTCAGCCAGCGCCGGCTGGTCCGGGTGATCACCCAGGACAGTGGGAAGGCGATCACCGCGCACGCGAGGGTGACGACGGCGGAGTTGACGACGGTGTAGCTGATGCTGTCGGCGAAATACGGCTCGGACAGCACCCGCCGGAAGTTCTCGGTCGTGAAGCCGTCGAGGAGACGATTGAACGCGTCGGACGGACGAAGGCTCAGCTGGGCGAGCTGGACCAGCGGGACCGCGAACATGATCACAACGAAGACCAGTGGCGGGATCACCAGGATCCCGGGCCCGGGCCAGCGTGGCGGTGCGGCGGTTCTCACGGCGACACCGCCTCGAGGACGTGGGGCACGTCCTGGCGCCAGCTGATGCCGACCTCGCGCCCGACCTCCGGGGCGGACCAGTCGGACCCCGGGCGGTCGGGCACCTCGGCCGTCAAGCGGACGCCCTTCGTCGTCGTCAGGACGAACTCCCAATGGGACCCGCTGAAGGAACGCATGTGCACCGTGCCGCGGACGCCGACGGGAGGACCCGCGGCCGGATCGGCATCCAAGATGATCTGCTCCCTGCGGAGCGCGACGTCGACCGTGGTGCCCGGTCGACGAGCCGTGCGCACCGGGAGATGCTCCCCCTCGACGTCGATGAGGCTGTCGTCGACCACGGTGCCACGCAGAAGGTTCGCAGCGCCCATGAAGTCTGCGACGAAGCGGGTCCGGGGCCGGCGATAGATCTCCTCGGGCGTGCCGATCTGCTCCTGGCGACCGTCGTGGAAGAGCGCCACCCGGTCGGACATCGACAGGGCCTCGTCCTGGTCGTGGGTCACGAAGATCATGGTCGTGCCCAGCGCCTCCTGGATCTCACGCAGCTCGACCCGCATCTGCCGGCGGAGCTGGGCATCGAGGTTGGACAGCGGTTCGTCCAGCAGCAGGACATCGGGGCTGATCGCGAGCCCTCGGGCGAGGGCCACCCGCTGCTGCTGACCGCCGGAGAGCTGATTCGGGCGACGGTCGGCGTACGCGGAGAGTCCCACGAGCTCGAGCATCTCGGCGACGCGCGACTCCCGGCGAGCGCGGTCGTCGCCGCGGACGCGCAGCCCGTAGCCCACGTTCCCGGCGACCGAGAGATGTGGGAACAGAGCGTAGTTCTGGAACACGACACCGAGGCCGCGGCGATGCGAGGGGAGCGCGGTGATGTCTCGTCCGCCCACGGTGATCGTGCCCCGGGACGGCTGGACGAATCCTCCGATCGCGTTGAGCAGCGTCGTCTTGCCGCAGCCTGACGGGCCGAGTATCGAGAGGAACTCTCCCGGGTCGACCGTCAGCTCGTCGAGCGAGAGCACCTCGTGCTCGCCGTAGCCGACTCCGAGGTTCCTGATCGTCACGTCACTGGGCATCAGCCGAATATCCCGTTCCATCGTGCCTGCCATTCCTCCAGGTGTGGGATGGCCTGGGTGTAGTCGACCCACGCGAAGCTCTGGAAGACCTGCTCGCCGTGGGCGACACGCTCCTTGAACTCCGCGGAGTAGTCGATCGTCAGGTTCGCGGCGGCATAGAGCGTGCCCTCCCCGAAGACCTTCTGGTGCTCCGCGCGGGCCAGGGTCCCGAGGAACTCATAGGCAAGCCGCTCCCGCTCGGTGCCCCTCGCCACGTAGTACGAGGTGAGCGCACCGACTCCGCCGGACGAGGGGTAGCAGAAGCCGACAGGGTTGCCGGCGTCGGCCGCGGCGAACGCGCGGCCATCCCAGAACGGTGCGACCCACGCATCGCCCTGCTGTATCGCCGAGAGCATGCTGCCGGAATCGCTCGGGTAGACCGAGGCGCGATCGGCGAGCTGCTCGAGCTGGGTGAACACGTGGTCGACCGCGCTCTCGTCGTCCATCGATCCGCCACTCTCCTGGAGGAGACCGGCCAACAGTTCGAGTCCCGGGGAGAAGGTGAACGGCGGCACGCCGACGAAATTCCCCCACTGCTCGTCGAAGATGTCGCTCCAGTCCTCGGGGGCGTGATCCGCGTGGTCGGTGCGGTACATCAGCCCGCACGTGCCTGTCGTGAGCGGCACACCGTAGGTCGTGCCGTCGACCCCGGCGGCGGAGACCAGCGTGGGGCTCAGCTCATCGAAGTGAGCGACCCGGTCCGTGTCCAGAGGGGCGATCAGGTCGAGCGCGGCGGCCTGGACCACGATGTCAGGTGTGAAGGCCATGAGATCGAAGGGAGGACGCTGACCGTCGGCGACCCGGAGCTGTGCGAGCCATTCCGAGGGAGCGCCGACGACGACGTTGACCGTGGCGCCGGTCTCCTCCTCGAAGGGAGTGATCACGGCGTCCCGCAGAGTGTCGCTCCATGCTCCGGCGAAGGCGCAGATCGTGAGGTCGGTGCCGGTGACCGAGGAGCTCCCGGTGTCCACCGTGCACCCGGTCAGTGCGGGCAGGGTGGGAGCGATGGACAGACCGCTGGCCGCAATCAACTGTCGCCGGGTGAGCATGCTCGGTCGCTTCCTGCTGGAGGAGGGGTGCCGCACCATTGTCAGGCGTGGTCGGCTTCGGTGCACGTCGTGTTGCGGGATGAGAACGCACGTCGCGTCGCGGGCAGGATCCCGTAGCCCGGGCTTCGTCACGGCATCTGCTGCGGCTCACCGTCTCCGGGGTGGGGATGGGCACGGTGCATGATGACCGCGCACCACCCCGGAGCAGGCAGACTGGGGTCATGGCTGAATCACAGGATCCCCGCGTCGCCGTCTACTTCGACTTCGACAACATCGTCATGTCGTGGTACGACCGGGTCCACGGCCGTCAGGCGTACAGCCGGGACCGCCAGCGCATCGCGGAGGACCCCACGGAGCCGGAGATCGCCGAGCGCCTGGCCAGGGCCACGGTGGACGTGGGGGCGATCGTGGACTTCGCCGCCTCCTTCGGCGCCCTCATGCTCACCCGCGCCTATGCGGACTGGTCCTCCCCGGTCAACGCCGAGTACCGCTCCCAGTTGGTCGCGCGCGCCGTCGACCTCGTCCAGCTGTTCCCCGCGGCGGCCTATGCCAAGAACGGCGCCGACATCCGCCTGGCCGTGGACACCGTCGAGGACCTCTACCTGATGCCCGACATCACACACGTGGTCATCGTCGCCGGGGACTCCGACTACGTGCCGCTGGCCCAGCGGTGCCGGCGCCTGGGGCGCTATGTCCTCGCGCTCGGCGTGGCGGGATCCACCGCGAAGTCCCTCGCCGCCGCCTGCGACGAGTTCGAGTCCTACGAGAACCTTCCCGGTGTCGTCCTGGGCCAGGACGACGCCGCACCCGGCCAGGACGATGCGCCGCGCAGGGGCCGCAGCCGCCGCCGTCGCGCTGCCCAGCGTCCTGCCGGCCAGGCCAGCACGCCAGTGGTCGTGGGCGCCCACACCGCCGGCACCGCCGGACCGGAGGTGACCGCCGGGGCGAGCAGCGCCGACAGCTCCGCGCGGTCTGCTGCGGCCGCGGCCTCGTCCCCGGGCGAGGTCGAGGAGGTGGAGGAGGGAGCTGAGGATCCTCGGGATGCCGCGAGCGATCTGCTCGAGCGCGCCCTGCAGTTCACCGGTCGCGGCGACAGCGAGTGGCTGCACAGCTCCGCGGTGAAGTCCCACATGCGGCGCATGGATCCCTCCTTCAGCGAGAAGGCGCTCGGCTTCCGCTCTTTCTCCGAGTTCCTGCAGGCCAACGAGGAGATCGCCGAGGTGGAGGAGAAGGGGCACGAGCGTCTCGTCCGCGCCCGTGACTGAGCTCCCCGCGCAGGCGTCGGTCCGTCTGCCCGCCCCGGCACCCGCCCGCGTCCACGGCTGGGACGTCAGGTCACGAACAGGTCACGCCGCCCTCCGGGGCGAGGGGATCGAGCTGTGTGCTCCTAGGTTCGGCGTCATCCACGGAACCTCCGTGGACACGTCGGAGCCCCCTCACCCCAGGAGCACAGATGTCCTACGTCAAGCCCCGGGACCTCGTCGGTCGCATGATCGACGCCGGTTCGAGCAAGCTTCTGCTCTCCACCCGTGACACCCTGCTGCGCTCGATCATGGGCGGTGCGATCCTCACCCTCGGCGCGGCCTTCGCGATCACCGTCTCCACCCAGACCGGTGAGCCGCTGATCGGTGCCCTGCTGTTCCCGGTGGGCTTCATCATGCTGTACCTGTTGGGCTACGACCTGCTCACCGGCGTCTTCACCCTCGCCCCGCTGGCGCTGCTGGATCGCCGCCCCGGCGCCACCCCCGGCGCGATCGCGCGCAACTGGGGCCTCGTCTTCCTCGGCAACTTCCTCGGCGCCTTCAGCATCGCGCTGATCATGGCCATCTGCTTCACCTTCGGCTTCAGCACGGCGCCGAACGAGGTGGGGCAGGCGATCAGCGAGATCGGCCACGGCCGCACCGTCGGCTACGCCGACCACGGCGCCGGCGGGATGCTCACCCTGTTCCTCCGCGGGGTGCTGTGCAACTTCATGGTCTCCACCGGGGTGGTCGGAGCGATGATGGCCGATGACCTCATCAGCAAGGTCATCGCCATGTGGATGCCGATCATGCTGTTCTTCTACATGGGCTTCGAGCACTCCATCGTCAACATGTTCCTGTTCCCCTCGGGCCTCCTGCTCGGCGCGGACTTCACGATCGTGGACTACCTGATCTGGAACGAGATCCCGACGGTGCTGGGCAACCTCGTGGGCGGCCTGCTGCTGGTGGGCGTGGTCCTGTACGTCACCCACTACCGCACGGCCCCCGCCCGGGTGCCGTCGGGCACCGTCCCGCCGTCGGCCCCCGCGGACAGCCCTGCGGACACGCGGCCCACCACCGCTCCCGAGCCCGTCGGAGCCGCCCGATGAGCACGCACACCACCCCCACCCGCTGCGTCGTTGTCGGCGCCGGCATGGTCGCCCACCGCTTCGTCGACAGCCTCCTCTCCCGGGCCGAGGAGCCCGTGCACATCACGGTCATCGGGGACGAGGACCGCCTGCCCTACGACCGCGTCGGCCTCAGCCGCTTCTTCGACGGCGCCTCCGCCGAGGAGATGACCCTCGAGCAGACGGTCCTCGCCGATCCCCGCGTCGACCTCCTGCCCGGCGACCGGGTCCACGAGATCCACCGCGAGGACCAGCAGGTCACCACCGCCTCCGGCGCCCGCATCGCCTACGACCACCTGGTGCTCGCCACCGGTTCGTCCGCGGCACGGCCCCCGGTCCCGGGTGCGGAGCTGCCCGGCGCCTTCGTCTACCGCACCCTCGACGACGTCGAGCAGCTGCGCGAGCGCGTCGCCGCCGCGAGCGACGCGGGCCGCCCTCTGCGCGGCATGGTCATCGGCGGCGGGCTGCTGGGCCTCGAGGCCGCCGGCGCCCTGCAGGGGCTCGGTGTCGAGGCGACCGTCGTGCAGTCCAGCGACCGTCTCATGTCCGCCCAGCTCGACCTGGCCGCCGGCGAGGCGCTGCGCCGCCTCATCGAGGCGCGCGGGATCACCGTGCGCACCGGCACCCTGACCACCGCGCTCACCCCGGGACCCGGGGGAGAGGTGGCCGGCATCGAGTTCGCCGACGGCAGCAGCGCCCCCACCGACCTGGTCGTCTTCACCATCGGCGTGCGACCCCGCGACGAGCTCGGCCGTGCGGCGGGCCTGGACTGCGGCGAGCGCGGCGGCATCGAGATCGACGCGAGCTGCCGCACCTCCGATCCCGCGATCCGCGCCATCGGCGAGGTCGCCGCCTTCGGGGGCCGCTGCGTGGGCCTGGTCGCCCCCGGCTACTCGATGGCCGAGGTCGCCGCGGACCGCCTCCTGGGCGGCGACGCCGCCTTCGCGGGCTACGACCTCTCCACCAAGCTCAAGCTCTCCGGCGTGGACGTCGCCAGCTTCGGCGATGCCTTCGCCACCACACCGGGCGCCCTCGACGTCGTGTACGCGGACCCCGTCGGCGGTGTCTACAAGAAGCTCGTCCTCTCCGACGACGCGACTACCCTGCTGGGCGGGATGCTCGTCGGCGACGCCTCCGCCTACGGCGCGCTGCGGCCGATGGTGGGCAGCGCGCTCGGCGGCGACCCCGCCGCCTATCTGCTGCCGGCCGACGGCATCGCCGCGCCGACCGGGGACCTGCCCGACGAGGCGGTGGTCTGCTCCTGCGCCGGCGTCACCGCGGGGCAGATCCGCGGTGCCGTCCACGAGGACGGCTGCGAGGACGCCGAGGCCGTCGCCGCCTGCACTCGCGCAGGCGCCACCTGCGGTTCCTGCGTGATGACGGTCAAGAGCCTGGTCGGCAAGGAGCTGACCGCCATGGGCAGGACCCTCTCCACCGCGCTGTGCGAGCACATCGCGATGTCCCGCCGCCAGCTCTTCGACGCCGTCCAGGTCTCGGGCCTGGCCACCTTCAGCGCCATCATCGAGCGCTTCGGCACCGGGCGCGGCTGCGACACCTGCAAGCCGGTCATCGCGAGCATCCTGTCCACCCTCACCCGCACCCACGTGCTCGAGGGCGAGAACGCCACGCTGCAGGACACCAACGACCACGTCATGGCGAACATGCAGAAGGACGGCACCTACTCGGTGGTCCCGCGCATGCCCGGCGGCGAGGTCACCCCGGAAGGGCTCATCGTCATCGGCGAGATCGCCCGGGACTTCGGCCTCTACACCAAGCTCACCGGCGGCCAGCGGGTGGACATGTTCGGCGCCCGCCTCGAGGAGCTGCCGATCATCTGGCAGCGGCTGGTCGACGCCGGCTTCGAGTCCGGGCAGGCCTACGGCAAGTCGCTGCGCACCGTGAAGTCCTGCGTCGGCTCGGCCTGGTGCCGCTACGGCGTGCTGGACTCCACCGCGATGGCCGTCCGGCTGGAGCTGCGGTACCGCGGCCTGCGCTCCCCGCACAAGCTCAAGCTCGGCGTCTCCGGCTGCGCCCGCGAGTGCGCCGAGGCCCGTGGCAAGGACGCGGGCATCATCGCCACCGCCACCGGCTGGAACCTGTACGTCGGCGGCAACGGCGGCGCCACCCCGCGCCACGCCGAGCTGCTCGCCGAGGGGCTGGACGACGAGGAGCTGGTGCGCACCATCGACCGCTTCTTCATGTACTACATCCGCACGGCCGACAAGCTGCAGCGCACCGCGCCGTGGCTGCAGGAGCTCGAGGGCGGCATCGACGGTCTGCGCGAGGTGGTGCTCGAGGACTCCCTGGGAATCTGCGCGGACCTCGATGAGGCCATGGACCTGCACGTGCGGGACTACGAGGACGACTGGGCGGCGACCCTCGCCGATCCCGAGAAGCTCACCCGCTTCCGGTCCTTCGTCAACGCCCCCACCACTCCCGATCCCTCGCTGGCCTTCACCGCCGAACGCGGTCAGGTCCGGCCGGCGAGCACCGACGAGAGGCGATCGGGATCCGTCCTGATCGCCGGAGACCGACTGGAGGTCCGAGGATGAGCACGCCGACCATCACTGCCACCACGACGAACGAGCTGAGCTGGCGGAGCATCTGCTCCCTCGACGATCTCGAGGTCGAGCGCGGACGCGCCGCGCTCGTGGACCACGCCCAGCTGGCCCTGTTCCTGCTGCCCGACGGGAGCGTCCGGGCGACCTGCAACCGCGACCCGTACTCCGACGCCTACGTCATCTCCCGCGGGATCGTCGGCTCCCGGGGCGACGCCCCCACCGTCGCCTCGCCGATGTACAAGCAGGTGTTCGACCTGCGCACCGGCCTGTGCCTGGACCCCAAGGGCAAGGGGCCGGGCCGCCTGCGCACCTGGCAGGCCCGCGAGGTCGACGGCGAGGTGCAGGTGCTGTGGCGGAGGACCGCGTGACCGTCCGCCCGAGACCCGTGCGCGCGGACGCCGCGGCCTCGGAGACCGCGTTCACGGACAATGCGGTGGTATGAGCACCTCCCCGCAGCTGTCCCGCACCCTCGACGGGCGCACCCTCGTCCTCGCCGTGGACCGCAAGGCCCAGGAGCTGGCCGCGGCCCTCGAGCGCCACGGCGCCCGGGTGGAGCGCGCGCCCGCGATGTCCACGATCCCCCATGTGGACGACCCCGCACTGCTCGAGCTCACCCGTGAGCTGATCGCCCGCCCGCCCCGGATGCTCATCGCCCTCACCGGCGTCGGCTTCCGCGGCTGGATGGAGGCGGCCGAGGCCGCCGGCCTCGCCGAGGAGCTGCGCTCCGCACTGGGAGAGACCGAGATCCTCGCCCGCGGCCCGAAGGCCCGCGGCGCCGTCCAGCAGGCCGGACTCACCACCGCCTGGGTCGCCGCCTCCGAGACCGCCGCCGAGATCGGCGAGCACCTCGCCGGGCGCGACCTCGCCGGGGTGCGCGTCGCCGTCCAGCACCACGGCTCCGGGGCCGACGGCCTCGACGACCTGCTGGCCGCGCACGGCGCCGAGGCGCTGAGCCTGACCGTCTACCGCTGGGGGCCCTCCCCGGACCCCGAGGCGCTGCGCCGCTCGGTGCTCCGCGCCGCGGACGGGGAGATCGACGCGGTGGTCTTCACCTCCGCGCCGGGCGCCGAGGGATGGCTCGAGGACGCCGAGAGCGCGGGCGCCCTCGAGGGGATCGCCGCGCAGGCCGGCACCGGCCGCCTGCTGCTCGCGGCCGTCGGCCCCGTCACCGCCGGGCCGCTCACCGGACGCGAGCTGCCCGTCCTCATCGCCGAGCGGGGCCGCCTGGGCTCCCTCGTGCGCACCGTCGTCCAGCACTACGAGGAGTCCCCGTGACCGCTGTGATCGCCTGCTCCCACGGCACCCGCTTCCCCGAGGGGCGCGCCACCGTCGCCGCACTCGTCGCCCTCCTCGCCGAGCGGATGCCGGGAACCCGCGTCGAACAGGCCTTCGTCGACGTCGAGCAGCCCGAGGTCGCCGAGGTCGCCGCGCACCTGGCCGCGGAGGGACCCGCCGTCGTGGTGCCGCTGCTGCTCTCCACCGGGTTCCACACCAAGGTCGATATCGCCGCCGCCGTCGCGCCGCACGCCCGGGTGCACGCCGCGAGACCGCTGGGACCGCACCCGCTGCTGGTCGACGCGCTGGTGCGGCGCCTGATCGAGCTGCCGGACTTCGCCGGCTTCCGGGACGGGGACCACGTGGTCCTCGCCGCCGCCGGCTCGAGCGACCCCGAGGCCGCCGAGCAGGTCGAGGAGATGGCCGCGCTGCTGCGCCCCGCCCTGCCCGTGCCCGTCACCGTCGGCTACGGCGCGGGGTCGCACCCCCGACTTTCCGAGGCGGTCGCCGCCGCCCGCGCCGCCGGTGCCCGGCGCGTGGTCGCCGCGAGCTATGTGCTCGCCCCCGGCCACTTCGCGGGGCTCGTGGAGCGCTCCGGCGCGGACCTCGTCTCCGCCCCGCTGGGCACGGACCCGGCGGTGCTCGAGGTCGTCGCGCAGCGGATCGAGGAGGCCACCCTCGTGACAGCCTAAGCGTGCGGGCGGATACTGGAGGGCCCCGCACGAAGGAGCGACCGCCATGAACACCCTGCTGTGGATCCTGGCCATCCTGCTGGCCGCCGTGTTCGCCGGCTCCGGGCTGGCCAAGCTGGTCTTCCCCCGCGAGAAGCAGATCCTGTGGAACCCCTACGTCGAGGACTTCCCGCACACCGTCATCCGCGGGATCGGCGTGCTCGAGATCCTCGGCGCGATCGGCCTGATCCTGCCCGCCGTTACCGGGATCGGCACCTCCCTCGTCGCCTTCGCGGCCGCCGGCCTGGCGATCACCATGGTCTTCGCGACGCTCGTGCACGTCCGCCGCGGCGACGGCGTGCTGCGGACCCTGCCCGCCGTCGTGCTGGCGATCCTCTCGGTCGCCGTCGCCTGGTCGCGCTTCGGGCCCTATCCGCTCTGAGGCTCGCGCCGTCGGCCGCGCGGACGCAGCAGTGCGCGCAGCGCGAGCCCCGCCAGCAGCGCCCAGAAGGCGGCGCTGACGCCGGCCACCGAGACGCCCGAGGCCGCGATCAGCAGCGTCACCCCGGCCGGCAGCATCTCGCGCTGCTCGGCGAGCGCGCCGCGCAGCGAGACCACGAAGGTCCCGATCAGGGCGAGGCCCGCGACCGCCGGGATCACCCCCTCCGGCGCGAGGGCGATGAGCTGGGCCGCCGCTCCCGCGCCGAGCCCGAAGAGGACCATCACCACGCCCGAGGCGACCGAGGCGATCCACCGCCGACCACGGTCCTCCCCGGCCTCCGGACCGGCGGCCAGCGCCGCGGTGATCGCCGCGAGGTTGATGCCGTGCCCTCCCGCGGGAGCACCCGCCACGGTCCCCAGGCCCGTCACCACCATCGCCCTCCGCCACGGCACCTCGTAGCCCAGGCCTCGCATCACGGCCACCCCGGGGACGTTCTGGGAGGCCATGGTCACGAGGTACAGGGGCAGGGCGATCCCCACCACGGATCCCACGGTGAGCACCGGCGCGGTGAGCTCGACCACGGGGCGCAGCCCGATCCCCGCCAGGTCCGTCCCGGACCGGGCGAGGTCGACGCCGATCACCACCGCCGCGGCGACGAAGGCCAGCGGCGAGGCCCAGCGCGGGGCGAGGCGCTGCGCGAGCGCCCACACCACGATCACCGGGGCGACCGCGAACGGATTCGCCGCGAGGCCCAGCACCGGTCCCAGGCACAGCTGCAGCAGCACGCCGGCGAGCATCGCCTGCGCGATCGAGGTGGGGATGCGGGCCATCACCCGCCCCAGCGGCGGCACCAGCCCGGTGAGCAGGACGAGCACGCCCACCAGAGCGAACGCCCCCACCGCTGCGGGCCAGCCGCCCTCGACCGTCCCGGTGGCGGCCAGCAGCGCGGCGCCCGGCGTGGACCAGGCGATCGTCAGCGGCAGGCGCGTCCACACCGCCAGCAGGATCGAGGCCAGCCCCATCCCCATGCTCACCGCGAGCAGCCCGCTCGAGGCCTGCGCGGGGCTCGCCCCCACCGCGACCAGTCCGGTCAGGACCACGACGAAGGAGCTCGTGAAGGCGACGAGGCCGGAGACGATCCCGGCGGTGAGGGGGCGGAGCATGAGGGCACCGTACGATCCCTCCCGCCTTGCCAGCACAGGTGTTCGCGGGGAGGATCCTCCCATGGCCGTCGACGATGTCATCTCCTGGCTCCTGCACACCGATCCGGCGCTGCGGTGGCAGATCGAGCGCGATCTCCTCGACGCGCCCGAGGAGCGGTGGCGGGCCACCCGCGACCGCATCCCGCACGAGGGCTTCGGTGCGCAGCTGCTGGCACGGCAGGATCCCGAGACCTGCCTGTGGGCGGGCGGAGCCTTCTTCCCGGCCGGCTTCCTCGACGACCCGGAGAACCAGAAGCTCCCCGGACAGCCCTGGACGGCGACCACCTGGTCGCTGACCGCCCTGCGCGAATGGGGCATGGATCCCGAGCCGCTGCACGCCCGGGACACCGCCGCGACCCTCGCCCGCACCGCGCACTGGGAGTACGACCCCTCGCTGCCGTACTGGGGCGGGGAGGTGGACTGCTGCATCAACGCGATGACCCTGTCCAACGGCCTGTGGCTCGGTGTGGACGTGGAGCAGCTGGTGGACTGGTTCGTCGAGCACACGATGGACGAGGGCGGCTGGAACTGCGAGTGGGAGGACGGCACGCGCCGCGCCAGCTTCCACTCGACGCTCAACGCCCTGCGTGCTCTGCACGACCACGAGCGCGCCACCGGCGGCACCGACGCGTCGCGGGCCGCGATGGAGGCCGGCGAGGAGTACCTGCTGCAGCGACGCCTGATGCGCCGGGCGAGCACCGGGGAGATCGTGGGCCCGTGGGTGGACCACTTCCTCTACCCGCCCCGGCACATCTACTCCGCCCTGCGCGCCCTCGATCATTTCCGCGCGCGGGGGAGGCGGGATCCGCGGATGCAGGAGGCCGTGCAGACCGTGCTCGACGCCCAGCAGAGCGATGGCACCTGGCTCCAGCAGCACCACCTCGAGGGCGCGGTGTGGTTCGAGGTCGACGTCCCCGTCGGGGAGCCCTCGCCGTGGCTGACCCACCAGGCGCTGCGGGTGCTGCGCTGGTGGAACGACGGGTCGGCCTGACGGGCGCCCCGGCGCCTGCGTCGGTTCAGGAGCGGGAGCGGGCCACCGTGCTCGCGTCCTGCGCCGTGGTGCGGATCCGGTAGAGGCTCGAGCTCGCCACGATGTACAGGGTGCGGCCGTCCTCGCCGCCGAAGCACAGGTTCGCGGTCCTCTCCGGCACCGGCAGGTCCAGCAGGCGCTCGCCGGTGGGGGAGAAGACCTGCACCCCGGACAGGCTCGAGCTCCAGATGTTGCCGCGCGCGTCCACACGGATCCCGTCGGGCAGGCCGGGGGAGACCTCGACCAGGAGCCGGCCGTTCTTCGCGTGCCGCCCCTCGACCACGTCGTAGACGTGGATCCCGTGGCCGTGGGGCCGGTGGGGGAACGGATCGGCGGGATCGGCCGGGGCGAGGGAGGAGTCCGCGACGTACAGCAGCGACTGGTCGGGGGAGAAGGCGAGCCCGTTGGGCGCCTCGACGTCGATCACCACCGGGGTCAGCGTCCCGGCGACCTCGTCGTACCGGAAGACGTAGCGGTCCCCGTACTCCTCCCGCCCGGGATGCCCCTCCACGGGGCGCTTGATCCCGTAGGAGGGGTCCGTGAACCAGATCGCGCCGTCCGCGGCGACGACGACGTCGTTGGGGGAGTTCAGGCGATGCTCGCCGAAGCGGTCCACGAGGGTGGTCGGGGAGTGGACGTCGCCCGGGCCGACGGCGGTGTCGCGCTGGACCGCGCGGCGGCCGTGCGAGCACTCCACGACGTTCCCCTCGAGGTCCAGCGTCCGGCCGTTGGTGAACTCGACCCCGGTGCTGAAGACGCTCAGCTGCCCGGTCTCCTCGGAGTACTCGAGGATCCGGTCGGCGGGGATGTCGCTGAAGCGCAGGGCGCGGCGGCGCGGGATCCAGACCGGGCCCTCGGCCCAGGTGGCGCCGGTGGCGACCTTCTCGAGCCGGGCACCGGGGGCGAGCAGGGGCGAGTCGATCTCCGTCATGGCAGCTCCGTTCATCGGGGAAGGGGGCGGGGCGTGCGGCCATCATCCCCCAGCGGCGGTGCCGGGCGTCCTATGCTCCCGGGATGGCGACGACGACTCCGCAGCCCCCTTCCCCCTCCTCGACCGCACCGGTCACCGGGATCGTGGAGGAGCGCCTGCGGTGCCGCGAGGACGGGACCTTCACCATCGTCCAGTTCAACGACACCCAGGACTCGCACCGCACCGACGCGCGCACGATCGCCCTCCAGGAGGCGGTGCTCGACGACGTCCGGCCCGACCTCGTGGTCCTCAACGGCGACGTCATCGACGGCAGCCCCACCACGGCGCTCGAGGCGAAGCAGGCGATCAACAACGTGGTGGTGCCGATGGAGGAGCGCGGCATCCCCTGGGCGCTGACCTTCGGGAACCATGACGAGGACTCCACCGCCGTCACCGGGATGGACGAGGCGGCCTACCTGGAGTTCGTCGCCCAGTACCCCCACAACCTCAACACCGCGGGCGCTGAGGGGATCTCCGGCAGCGGGAACCAGGTGCTCACCGTCTCGTCCTCGCGCGGGGACCGTGCCGTGTACGCGGTGTGGCTGCTGGACTCCGGCCGCTACGCCCCCGAGCAGATCGCCGGGCAGGACCTCGCCGGCCACCCGCGCTGGGACTGGGTGCGCCCGGACCAGATCCGGTGGTACCTCACGGCCTCCGAGGAGCTCCAGCACCGTGCCGGGCACCGCGTGTCGGGCCTCCTCTTCCAGCACATCCCGCTGTGGGAGCACCGCTGCGCCTGGTTCGGCAGCGCGGACTCCCGCACGGACGAGGACCACGCCCGCGCCCGAGTGCGGCACCGGATCGTCGGCGAGCGGAACGAGGTCGAGAGCCCCGGCCCGTTCAACTCCGGCCTCTTCACCGCCCTGCTGCACCGCGGGGACGTGCAGGGGCTGTTCGTCGGCCACGACCACACCAACACCTATGCGGCGGACTACTACGGCATCACCCTCGGCTACGGCCCGGGCACCGGGTTCGGCGCCTACGGGCTGGAGGGCGCGGAGGAGCATCGACTGCGCGGGGCGCGAGTGTTCCGTCTCGACGAGCAGGCGGAATCGGTGTGGATCGGCACCGAGCTGCGCTTCGCCGCGGACTACGGCATCGATCTGCGGCCCGGGACACAGCCGGGCGAGCCCGCGCCGTTGCCGGGCGGGGTGCGCTGAGCGCGGATCCCGCGGCCCGCGCGGGCCGGTGCTCACGCTGCAGGCGAGTTCACCGTGGTATCCGGTGCGAATTCCACGGTGAAGATGCCTGCAGCAGATCCCGGCGCGGGCCGTGGCACACCGGGGCTCGCCCGCCCCGGCTCAGGACCAGGTGACCGGCAGCTCCGGATCGGCCATGTCGACGCTGGGCACCGAGATCGCGCCGCCGAAGAAGAGCTCGCAGGTGCCCGTCTGCCCGTCCTTGGTGCACTCGATGGTGGTGTCCACGGTGCCCACGGACTCGCCGCGCACGTAGGTGGGCTCGTCGTACTCGGGGGTGCCCTCCATGGTGTCGATGTTGCGCTGCGACTCCTCGGGCAGGGTGCGGGACACGGTGTCCTCGACCATGGTCCAGCCGTCGGAGCTGGACTCGGGGACGGCGTCCATGCCGCAGCCGGCCTCGAGGGTCTTCTGGGCGACGCACTCGTCCACGGCCGTCTGGACGGCGCCGCGGAACGTGGTCAGGCCGTCCTCGGACAGGGCCGCGTCGGGCCACTCGGGGTACTCCTGCGGATTCACGGCCAGCACCGGATCGGTGGAGGCCGGCAGGAAGTTCTCGTTGCTGTAGCCGAGCTCGTACGCGCCGGGGAGGAGATGGAACACGGTGCCGTCGGCGACCTCGGTCCCGTTGAGGGTGGTGCCGAGGCCGGCGTACATCTCCGGCAGCTCGGTGTACCAGCTGAACGAGGTCAGAGCCAGGACGTCGTCACTGTCGTAGTCCGCGACCCGGAATTCGGCGGAGGTGCTCTCGCCGCCGACGGCGTAGTCGACGTCCACGGTGCCGGAGATGCCGGACTCGTCGATGAGGGGGTCGCCGATGACGACGTCGGTGACCGGCGCCGCCGTGAGACCCGCGTCGTACACCTCGGCCGGCAGGTACTCCGCGTCGGAGTCCTCGCCTGCCGGCATGAGCTCCATCGCGACCGCGGAGTCCCCGGCCTCGAGGGCGGCCATGTAGTCGGTGACCAGCTGCGTGGCCTGCTCCTCGGGGGTCAGCTGCGCGACCTCGCTGCCGGTCTCCTCGCCGCCGCCGCCCGCGCCCCCGCGGACGGCCAGGACGATGACGAGCACGACGACCAGCAGCAGCACCAGGAGGCAGCCGCCGCCGGCGATGAGGCCGACGATCAGTCCCGTCCGCTTCTTCCCGGCGGGCCCGTCCGGCCGCTCGCCGGCCTGCGGCTGACCGAACGGGGGCTGCGGGGGCGAGGAGGGGGCGAAGGGCGACTGCTGGCCGGGCGGCGGAGGCGCCGCGCCGTAAGGGGAGGACGGCATCGGCGATCCCGGCTCGTTCGTCGGCCCGTTCGCGTCCTGCGGGCCGTTCGGCGTCCCCGGTGCGGTCATGGTGGTCCCCCTCGTCACGTCCTGTCGATAGGCGGCAGGATAGTCGAGGTGCTGTTCACTCCGGCAGCGCTTCCAGGACGGCCTCGCCGTACTCGGCGAGCTTCTTGGCGCCGACCCCGCTGACGCCGCCCAGCTGGGACACCGTCGTGGGCCGGGCCTGGACGATCCCCACCAGAGTCGCGTCGGAGAACACCATGTACGGCGGGATCTGCTTCTCGGAGGCGACCGAGGTCCGCCAGGTGCGCAGCGCCTCGAACCGCTCGAGCTGCGCGGGCTCGAGGGAGTCGGCCGCCCGGGAGCCGCCGGCCGCGCGCCGTCCGCCCCCGCGGGCCGCGCGCTGCGGGGCGCGGTCCACCGCGAGCTCGACTGTCTCCTCGCCGCGCAGCACCGCCGGGGAGTTCGGCCCGGGGATCAGGACGCCGTACTCGCCCTCGGCCTCGACGACCCCTCGGGCCAGCAGCTGGCGCAGGGTGGTGCGCCACTGCTTCTCGCTCAGCTCCGTGCCGATGCCCCAGACGCTCAGCTCCTCGTGCCGGGACTGCGCCGAGCGCGGATTGTCCCGGCCCAGCAGGACCTCGATGACCTGACCGGAACCGAACTTCTGGCCGCGCTCGCGGTCCAGGCGGATCAGGGCCGAGAGCAGCTTCTGCGCCGGCACCGTCGCATCCCAGGTGCTGGGCGGGGTCAGGCAGGTGTCGCAGTTGCCGCAGGGCTCCGAGTCCTGGCCGAAGTAGCGCAGCAGCTGCACGCGGCGGCAGGTGACGGTCTCGCACAGCGCGAGCATGGCGTCCAGATGCGAGCGGGCGTTGCGTTTGAACAGCTCGCTGCCCTCGCCGGTGTCGATGAACTTCCGCTGGTTGACGACGTCGCCCAGCCCGTAGGCCATCCAGGCGGTGGAGGGCTGACCGTCGCGGCCCGCACGGCCGGTCTCCTGGTAGTAGCCCTCGATGGACTTGGGCAGGTCCAGGTGCGCGACGAAGCGGACGTCGGGCTTGTCGATGCCCATCCCGAAGGCGATGGTCGCCACGATGATCAGCCCCTCGGCCCGCAGGAAGCGCTCCTGGTGGTCCTGGCGGACGGCCGCGTCGAGCCCTGCGTGGTACGGCAGGGCGGGGATGCCGCGGGCGACCAGCGCCTCGGCGGTCTGCTCGACGCTCTTGCGCGAGAGGCAGTAGACGATGCCGGAGTCGCCCTCGTGCTCGGTGGTGATCAGGCGCAGGAGCTGCTCGCGGGGGCTGGCCTTGGGCTCGATCCGGTACTGGATGTTGGGGCGGTCGAAGCTCGCCACGAAGTGCCTCGCCTGCTGCATCTGCAGACGCTCGGTGAGTTCGCGATGGGTGGCCTCGGTGGCCGTCGCCGTCAGCGCGATCCGCGGCACGGTCGGGAAGGACTCGGCGAGGACGGACAGCCCCAGGTAGTCGGGACGGAAATCATGACCCCACTGGGAGACGCAATGCGCCTCGTCGATCGCGAACAGGGCGAGCTGCGCCCGGTGCAGGAGCTGCTGGGTGCGGGGCAGGACCAGGCGCTCCGGCGCCATGTACAGCAGGTCCAGCTCGCCCGCCAGCAGCTGCTGCTCCACGGCCTGGGCCTCGTGGAAATCCAGAGTGGAGTTGAGGAAGGCGGCGCGGATGCCGACGCCCTCGAGCGCGGCGACCTGATCGGCCATCAGGGCGATCAGCGGCGAGACCACGATCCCCGTGCCCTCGCGGAGCAGGGAGGGGATCTGGTAGCACAGCGACTTGCCGCCGCCGGTGGGCATGAGCACCACCGCGTCCCCGCCGCCTGCGAGCTGGTCGATGATCGCGGCCTGGTCCCCGCGGAAGGAGTCATAGCCGAAGACCCTCGAGAGGATCTCGAGCGCCGCATCGGTCTGCGCGGCATCGCCGTCCCGGAGTGCGGAGATCGGGTCGGCGGCGGTCGAGGAATCCATGGTCGTCACTCTAGGCGGGGGTGGTGACGGGGTGCGAGCGGAGGCGGGGGAGTGTGGACGAGTGCACCGTGGACTCAGGCCCGGCGCGCGATGACCGTGAAGGTGTGCCAGTGCTTGGGACCGGAGAAGGAGTGGCCGTCGCGCTCGACCTCGGAGAGCTCCTCGATACCGGCCCCGCAGCCCAGCTCGATCGCCCGGGGCACGGGCGCCGCGGCCGTCCCTACGGCGTTCCACCACAGCGCGGCCGCGCGCTAAGCCAGGGGTCGCACGTCCCTGCTCGCCTGGGCGGCGTTGTACGCCGAGAAGTCACGGTTCGCACTGCGTGGCTGTATGGGATCCGATCGTAGTCAGGGCCTGAACGGCAGGCGGCCTCAGACCAGAAGCGTGGACAGCAGCACCGCCACGGACAGGGCGAGCATCCCCAGGCAGTTCACCCAGAAGGACACGCCGAGGAAGCGGGCGCGCAGATGCGCGGCAGCGGCGCACACGAAGTAGGCGACCACCCCGGTGGTCGCCGCGGCCGCGATGCCGGGCACCCAAAGGCCGACCACGAGACCTGCGGCGGCGACCAGCTTGATGACGATGAGGGTCCACCACCACTCGCGGGGGAATCGCACTCCGTCCAGGCAGTCGCGGATGAATCCCGGTGGGCGCAGCGAGAGCGCCGCATCGCCGACCAGGACTGCGGCCAGCAGGATCGTGGGCCACCAGAGCTCGGGCAGGAGGATCAGCATGGGTGCTCCCTGGTCGTGAGAAGGGCTGTGACGGTGGATCGCAGCGTCTCGGGCAGCTGCTGCAGTGAGGCGCCCGGGCGGGCCGCCCCGGTGTAGAGCACCCCGACGAAGGCGTGGTAGAGCGCGGTCGCCAGCGCTCTGTCCTCCGGGGAGGGGCGCGGCTGGTCGCCGGCGAGGATGCCGGTGAACTCCTCGATGAGCTGCGCGGCGAGCTCGTCGATGAGGATCGAGGAGTGCCGGGCGCCGACGAGGATCGAGGCGTAGGTGCGGGCCAGCTCCGCACGCTCGATGTACAGCTCGACGATCGGTGCGACCAGGGCGAGGATCCGCTCGGTGTCAGAGCTCGCCGCGGGCTCCGACGCCGGGCGCCGGCTCTGCAGCTGCGCCACGTGCTGGTCGAACACCTGGACCAGCAGGCTCTCCTTGTCCCCGACGGACATCACCGTGCCGACGCTCACCTCGCAGGCGGTCGCGATCTCGCGGACGGTGGTGGCCGCGAATCCGCGCTCGACGAAGAGGCGGTCCGCGGCGGCGAGCACGCGGGCGCGGGTGGCGTTCCGGGAATCACGGCGCGGCATGGGGGCCCCTTCGGTGAACACGTTCAGTGAACGTGTTCAGGCTACTGCATCACCACCGCCGCGGCAAGGTAGTCCCCGGTCATCTGGGGAGCGCGGAGCCGAGGGTCCGTCTGTCGGAGCCCGTCGTTAGAGTCCTGCCGACATGAGCCGAAAGGGGCACGAGGGATACGAGATGGCGGCAGCACGTGGACACAGATTTCATCGAGTGGCAGGGCCGGGATCGCTCTTCGTCGAGGCCCGTGCTGCGCTGGCGGCGTGGACCATGGCGGGGATCGACCTCACCGGCCGACATGTGAGCAGGCGACTGGCCGAACGGGAGATCCCGGCGGCGGCGATCGTCGAGAGCGATCCGCAGAGCTGGGAGATCATCACGGTGGACGTCACCGCCGACCTCCGGGAGATCGGCGCGATGAGCATCCGGCGTGAGTTCTCCCGCGGGGTCTGGCTGTGGGCGGTCCTGGGGCGTGGAGGCCTGGTGACCGCATGGCTGAGGGAGCATGCCGGGATCGGGTACGGATCCGGGGCGATCACGCGCCAGGGACCCGCCTGGCTCGCGGTCCGTGACCACTTCGACGCCCGGCGCGAGAAGACCCTGGCGTCGGCGCCACGCACCCCGGCGGGGAGCGAGGTCCCGGCCCGACTGCTCGGTCTCGAGAGAGCGCTGGCCACGATGCCGATGAGCGTGACCGACCGTCGTCGCTTCCACGATGCCGCAGCCCTGGTCCGCTCCGGACTCTCCTGGCGCATCGCGGTCGATGCGGCGGGATGGATCTCCTACGAGACGGGGCGGACCGCCGTCAAACGGATCGTGCGCGAGCAGGGATCGCGCGCCCCGATCCCGGTGATGCCCCACGACCGGTGGGAGGAGGCCCTGACGAGCATCGACGATCTCGAGCGCCGGCTCCCGCACGCCTCGGTGCGGGAGACGACACGCACCAGGCTCACCGGGACCTTCGACCGTGTTCGCCGCGGACACACGTGGACGAGCGCCGCCCGACGCGCCGAATTCCCCTCCTACGCGGCGATGGCCGCGGCGCGGCGACGCGTGGCGGCCACCGGGACCGGTGACGGAGACCTCGAGATCCCCTCGCCCTCCCGAGCGGACAAGGACCGCGCCGCCGCCTGAGCCGCGCCCCGGCTCAGGCTCCCGAGACGCTCAGCCCGAACTGAGCGAGCAGCGCGGAGCCGACGTAGGTGCCCAGGAACACGAACACCGCCGTGATCGCGATCTTCCAGGAGGTCTTGGACAGGTCCACGAGGCGGTCGGCGACGCTGACCCCGGCGAAGGCGAGGATCGGGGTGGTCAGCGACAGGAAGTCGACCGCCCCGATCGCGTCGACGAAGCCGCTCCAGGCCAGGCATCCGGCGAGGGATACCAGGGAGACCCAGCCCAGCACCGGGAAGTCGCGGAGGACGGGCACGCGGCTGATGGTCATGAGGTCGCCGATGACGATGCCGATCAGAGCGAACAGCCACAGCGTCGCGAGCCCGCCGAGCGTCAGCGCGGTGATCGGGGTCGACTCCGGATTCACCCAGAGCTTCATCTGCTGCGTGAACAGCACCAGGGCGAGCGAGAGCAGCAGCACGGCCACGAAGGTGATGTAGCGCTGGCCGGTGAAGAGGGTCGCTGCCGTGGGGGTCGCGCCCTTCTGTGCGGCGGCGTCGGTGACGTCCGCGGCGGGGATCGCGCCGGTCTTCGGCAGGTGGTCCTTGCCGCGCATGAACAGGTTGTAGAGGAAGCGCTGCAGCGGGACGGCGAGGAAGACCATCGTGTAGGTGCCGATGAAGCTGGTCAGCAGCTGGCTCGCGGCGGCATAGGAGACGATCGTGTCCTGCATGTCCGGCACCTGCGCGGCCAGCGTCGAGGAGGACGCGGTCATCATCGAGGCCGAGCCCAGCCCGGAGGCGATCGCGAGTGCCCGCACGTCCAGGCCGGTGCCCAGCAGGATCGGCGCGACCAGCGAGAAGAACAGCGCGCCGAACAGGGTTCCCATGAGGTACATCGACAGCACGCCGCGACCGGGGTCGGAGTTCAGGGAGTACTTCTCGGAGATGTAGGCCAGCTCGCCCTCGCGTCCCAGGCCCAGCGTCGAGCCGATCGCGTGGCGGCGCAGGCCCAGCATCAGCGCGATCGGCAGACCGAGCAGGACCGTGCCGAGGTTGCCGAGCTCCTGGAGCAGGAACACCCAGCCGATCGAGAGGATCTCGCCCAGTCGCGGGGCGACGTCGGCCCCGTAGCGCGCCATGAGCGGCAGCATGATGATGATGAGGAAGGCGCCGGAGAAACCGACGTTCCGCGGCGAGTAGACGCGGCGCAGGATGCCCTTCCGCCACACGGGGATGCCCAGGATCATCGTGATGAGCACGGCGAACACCAGGGGCAGCACGGTGATGGTGATCGACGGGGTGATCGGCAGCATGCGCAGGCCGATGCCCTCGGCGGCCGCGATCGTCAGCACCACCAGGACGATCAGGAGCGCCATGTCCATCGCGGCGCCGCCGCGGCCGAGGGGGCCCGCCGCGCGGCTCGCGGCGTCGGGGCGCGGCGCGGGGGTGGAGTTCTGGCTCATCGGGTCTCCTGGGTCCGGGCGGCGGCGCCGCTCTCCACCGGCCCCAGAGCGGCTCGCGCTCCGGCGGGGACCGGCGTGATCGCGTCGAGGGCGTCGACGTACTGGGCGTACGAGCGGCGGGGGAGCGGGTCGGGCAGGTGACGGCCCATGACCAGCAGGGCGCGCTCCAACAGCCTCGGCACGGCGATCAGCACGTGCTCGGGGTCGATCATCGAGAAATCGCGACCGTGGATGGTGCCGTCGAAGCCGCCGTAGGAGAGCTGGACCGTCGGCACCAGGAAGGACAGGTCCCCGGCGTCGCCGGCGGCGGCGATCGCCCCGCGGTCCTCGATGAGGGTCGTGATCGCGTCGTCCTCCGCGAAGGCGTCCCGGAATGCGCCGGACATGGTGCGGTCCTGCACGAAGGGCAGGTATCCCATCTCGGTGGTGATGTGCGCGGTGCCGCCGAGCGCGGCGGCGCAGCCGTGGGCGGCGCGGTCCACCCGCGCGGCGACCTCGCCGAGGTAGTCGAGGTCCGTGGAGCGCACGTCGGTGCCGACCGTAACCCGGTGCGGCACCACGTTCGTGGTCATCTCGCTGGCGGGGATGACGGGATTCATGCGCACCAGCACGTCCTCGCGCAGCTGCTGCCGGCCCAGGCCCAGGGCGGTCGTGAACAGGGTCGCCATGGAGTAGGCGTTGGTCCCGCTGAAGGGGTCCAGCCCCGCGTGGGAGGCGGTGCCCTCGAACTCGACGGTCTTGTAGAGGAAGCCGGCGAGGTCGCAGTCGATCTCGATGGTGGGCCCGTCCTGCCGGCCGCCGATGGCATGGAGGCACACGGCCGCGTCGATGTCGTCGAAGACGCCCAGCATCATCGCCTCAGGCTTGCCGCCGAACCAGGTGATCTCGCCGCGCTCGCGCAGCTCGGCCCGGTGGGCGAGGTCCACGAACTCCTCGGCGGGGACGAAGACGAAGGACAGGTCGATGTCCGCCTGCCTCCAGGCCTCGGTGGCGACCAGGTGCGCGAAGACCGCCAGGGCGATGCCCACCTGCGTGTGGTGGCCGCAGGCGTGGACCGCGCCGGTGGCCGGATCCGCGTCCGGGTGGGCGGGGGAGATGACGGCGTCGAGCTCGGCGACGACGGCGAGACGGCGGCGCTGCGGGTCCGCCGGGGCGGCGGAGGGCAGCGACACCTTCAGCCCGGTGGTGGAGAAGTGCTCGACAGGCAGGCCGTCGCCGTGGCGGAGCAGGAACTCCTCGACCACACGGGCGGTGCGATGCTCGGCGTAGCCGAGCTCGGGATGCTCCCAGAGCCCGGTCACGAGGTCATGGACCTCGGGGAACAGACGGTCGAAGGTCATGGGGGTGAGCTCCTCGGCGGGATGTGTGCTGGCACTGCGCTCGCCGTGGCCGACGTGTGCCCAGGCGGCTCAGGGCGTCGAGACCAAGAGGTCATGATACGCCACGCATGGTCATCCAGCCCCGCCTCTCACTCCGCACAGGGCCCGGGGCTCGGCGCCCTCCGGCGCGGTGCGGGAAGGAGCGAGCGCCAGCTGCCGCAGGCAGGTTCACCGTGGAATCAGGTGGGCATTGCGCGGTGAAGTTGCCTGCGGCAGCAGGGGAGGGAGCAGCTCATCGCAGAGAGTGGGATCCGTGTGCTGAGCGGGGAACCACCCCAGTCAGCGGCAGATCTCAGTCGAGGGCCTCGCTGCGGAGGGTGACGGCGCCGGGACCGGGAAAGATCTGCGCGGAGACGACGGCGCGGCCGCCGTCGAGCTCCAGCTCCACACAGGAGCGGTCGACGATCAGATCGACGGCGATCTCCGCCTGTTCGTCCGCCGGCACGTACGGCGCGGTGAGCGAGTGCTCGGCCGCGAAGGGCTCCGCGTGGGCGGCGCTGCGGTCCACGATGAGGGCTCCGTCGGCACCGACCTCGATGACCAGCTCGCGCGCGGGGGCGTCGGCGCCGATGCGCAGCACGAGGCGGTGCGGGACGTCGGCCGCGAGCGTGCCGCGCAGACGGAAGGGCTCGTCGGCATCGAGTGCCGGCAGCTGGAGCGACTGCGCAGCGGCGCCGAGGGCGGACGGGGCGGATGCCGCATCGGTGCCGGCCGTCGGGACAGCCGCCGTGAGCGGGCCCGGCAGCGGCGGCAGCTCGATCGTGCGCAGCCCTTCGGGCACCACCAGCCGCTGGACCAGGGCGAGACCCGTCGGTCGCTCCTCGAGGAGCAGCGTGCGGGGCAGAGTCATCGCCGAGCGCCACGGCGCGGTGGGCGTCCGGTCGGCATAGGCCCAGTTGTTCATCCAGCCCAGCACCACCGGATCTCCGTCCACGCCGGAGAAGGTCACCGCGGCGTAGCAGTCTGGTCCCAGGTCCAGCGGCTGCGGTTCCGCCGAGGCCGTGAAGCGGATCCCGTCGAAGTCACCGAGGATCGTCCACGTCCCCGAGCCGCCCGCGGGCCCGCCCGGATTGGTGCTGAGGATCAGCGCCCAGGACTCCCGCCCCGCGGTCCCGTCGGCGCGCCGCTCGTGCACGCGCACCAGGTCCGGGCACTCCCAGATGCCGCCGTCCAGGGACGGATGGCGGAAGACGGAGGCCGGCTCCCAGCGCAGCAGGTCCTGTGAGGTGAACAGGTGCAGGGCGTAGTCCGTGGCCTCGACCGCGACCATCACCCAGCGCCCGGACTCCTCATGCCAGAGGACCTTGGGGTCGCGGAAGTTCGCCGAGGAGCGGTCCAGCACGGGATTTCCGGCATAGAACTCCCAGGTCATACCGTCATCGGTCGAGGACGCGATCGACTGCGCCTGGATACCGGGATGCTCCGGATGATCAGGGGAGTAGGCGCTGGTGTAGAAGGCCAGCAGCGGCCCGCTCCCACCCGGCGTGCCGAGGCCCGAGACGTTCTGCGCGTCGTGGACGACGCTGCCGGAGAAGATCATCTCCTGCTCCGAACAGGGCAGCGCCACCGGCAGAGCGGTCCACGTGGCCAGGTCCGTGGAGACGGCGTGGCCCCAGGACATGTTGTCCCACAGGCTCCCGTGGGGGTTGTTCTGGAAGAAGGCGTGCCAGGTGCCCTCGTGGAGGACGAGCCCGTTCGGATCGTTCATCCAGGTCGACTCCGGGGTGAGGTGGAACCGGGGGCGGTGGAGGTCGGCGCGGGAGCGGGGCAGGTCAGTGGTGGTCATGAGCTCTTCCATGGGGAGGGCGGGCCGGCGCCCGCGGGACGGGCGCCGGCCGGTCGGGCGTCGGTCAGGAGTTCTCGGTGAAGCGGTCGTAGGCGCCCTGGTAGACCTCCGCGACCTCGCTGAGCCCGATCTGCTCGAGCTGGGCGACGTAGCCGTCCCACTCGTCCTCGATGCCGCCCTTGACGATCCAGGTGGCGACCTTCTCGTCCACGAGCGTACGGACATCGGACTCGAGGGTGCTGATCCGGTTCAGCTCCTCCACCGAGAGCATCACCGGCGGGTACTTCTCGTTCGCACGGTGCGGGGCATAGAACTCGGCGATCTGGCCCTGGCGCTCCGCCGCCCGCGGCTCGGGCAGCACGACGGTCTCGAAGTCCTCGGCGGTGATGATCTTCGGTCCGCCGGGGGCGACCTTCACGCGCCGCTCCTGCTCCGTCTCGCCGCCGCTGACCGGGATCTGCTCGAGCATGCCGTCGGCGTTCATCTCCTGGGAGATGCCGATCGGGCCCCAGTTCGCCTGGGCGCTCATGACCGGGTCGAAGAGCATGTCCGCCCAGCGCAGCGTGGCGGCGGCGTACTGGCTGGTCCGGGTGATCGCGAATGCGCCGCGGTTGATCTCCTGATTGTTCGCCGCGCAGGCGCGCTGCACGCCGTCGGGGCCGGGCAGGATCGGCACGATCTGGTACTGCTCGGCGCGATCGGGGCCGACGACCTCCGGGCACTCCCAGAAGGAGAAGGAGCCCAGAGTCTGCGGATCGGCCTTCCCCTTGGCGATGAACGTGACGTAGTCCTGGGCGAAGGCCTCCTGATCGATGAGCCCCTCGCCGTACCAGGTGTGCAGAGTCGCGATCGCGTCGCGGAAGCCGTCCTTGTCCGCGGTGAAGAGGACCTCGCCGTCCTGGACGATGCGGTGGTCGGGGTTGTCCGCCTGCCCGCCCAGGGCCGCGATGAGGTCCGCGATGGCGCCGGCGCCGATGAAGGACAGAGGCAGCGCGCCGGAGCCCTTCGACTCCCGGAAGGCCAGCAGCGCCTCGTGGTACTCCTCCACCGTGGTGGGCACCCCCATCCCCAGCTCGTCGAGCCAGACGGTGTTGATGAAGAGCATGGTGGGGAACTCCACCAGGCCCATCTCCTCGACGCTGGGCAGGGTGTAGATGTGTCCGTCCGAGGTGGTCATCGCGGAGCGGATGTCCGGGCGCTGCTCGAGGATGCCGTGGAGGGTGGGGGCGTGCTCGAGGATGAGGTCCTCGAGGGCGAGGAGGGTGCCGTTGTCGCCGTACTTGGCGACCTCGGCGTCGGTCAGTCCCGTGTTGAACAGGGCGTCGGGCAGCTCGCCGCTGGCCAGGAGGAGGTTCTTCTTCTCGGCCCACACCTCGTCCGGCTCGTTGGCCCAGGTGATCTCGATGCCCGAGTCCTCCTGCCAGGTCCGGACCAGCTCCATGGTCTCGTACTCCGGGGCCAGGGCGGACTTCGAGCCGCCGAAGGAGAGGGTCAGCTCGTCGGCGACCACGGGGAGGCCGGAGTCCGTCAGGCCGACGTCCGCGGACAGGTCCTCGGTCTCCCGCGCCGAGGGACGGCCGCAGGCGGCGAGGCCCAGCGCGGTTGCGGAGAGCGCGGTGGCGCCCAGGGCGAAGCGTCGACGGGTGAGAGGTGCGGGCGACGGCCCGGCGGGAGAGGGGGTGGTGGCGGGTGTGGTGGCGGGTGTGGTGGTCATGGCAGGACTCCTTCGTCGTGATCGGTCGGTCGGAACGAGAGGGATGGAGCGGGTGGTACGTATAACGGTGAGCGTGGGACGTCGAGGCGGTGCTGCGAGCTCAGCTCTTCAGCGCGCCGAGAGTGGCGCCCTTGACGAAGTGGCGCTGGAGGAAGGGGAAGGCGATGAGCAGCGGGATGGTGGAGACGACGATCATCGAGTACTTCAGCAGCTCGCCCATCTTCTGGGCCGCCGCCGTCGAGTCCATCGAGGCCATGTCCATGCCGCCGGCCGAGGCCTGCGACTGGATGAGGACGTTGCGCAGGATGAGCTGGAGGGGGTACTTCGACTCGTCGGAGAGGTAGATCATCGCGTCGAAGAAGGCGTTCCAGTTCGCGACCATGTGGAACATGACCATGAGCACGATGAGCGACTTCGACAGGGGCAGCGCGATGCCGAAGAAGAACCGGAAGTCGCTCGCGCCGTCGATCTGCGCGGCCTCCCGCAGCTCAGGGGAGAGGTTCTGCTCGAAGAAGGTGCGGGCGATGACGAGGTTCCACACGCCCACCGCGCCGGGCAGGACCACGGCCCAGATCGTGTCCAGCATGCCCAGCTGCTTGACCACCAGGTAGCGGGCGATCATGCCGCCGTCGAAGAACATCGTGATGACGAACAGGATCATGAAGAGGTTCCGGCCCGGCATGTCCTTGCGGGACAGGGCGTAGGCGCCGCACAGGATCATCGTGACGCTGACCGCCGTGCCCACGGCCGTGTAGAGGACGGAGTTGAGGAACCCGCGCACGATAGTCGAGGTGCCGAAGATCGTCGCGTAGCCGTCGAAGGTGATGCCTCGCGGGACGAGGAACACCTTGCCCTGCTGGACCAGGTTCGGGTCAGAGATCGACGCGATGACGATGAAGTAGAGCGGGTAGATGATCACCAGGATCGCAAGGGCGATGATCCCGTAGGTGGAGACGAGGAACAGGGGATCGGCCAGGCGCTGGCCGAGGGTCTGCCTGCGCGTCCGGAACGGGGTGTGCTGCAGGGGGTGTGTCTTCGTGGAGGTTGTCATCGTGATCACCACAGGCTCGACTGGTTGGCCCGCTTGGCGACCCCGTTGAAGGTCAGCAGCAGGAGGAGGTTCAGGACGGAGTTGAACAGGCCGATCGCGGCGGAGTAGCTGAACTGCGCGCCCTGCAGGCCCACCTTGTAGACGTAGGTGTTGATGACCTCGGAGGTGGGCAGGTTCAAGTCGGTCTGCATGAGGTAGACCTTCTCGAAGCCGAGGTTGAAGATGTTCCCGACGGCGAGGATGAACAGGATTGTGATGACCGGGAGGATCCCGGGGACGTCGATGTGGCGGATCCGCTGGAAGCGGTTGGCGCCGTCCATGCGTGCGGCCTCGTGGAGTGAGGGGTCGATCGCGGTGAGCGCGGCGAGGTAGATGATCATCGAGAAGCCGGCGTTCTGCCAGACGTCCGAGCCGATGTAGAGGGGTCGGAACCACTCCGGGGTGCCCATGAAGAAGATCGGCTCGCCGCCGACGAGGGTGATGGCGTGGTTGACCAGGCCCGAGCTGGGCGAGAACAGCAGGTGGATCATGCCCACCACCACCACGACCGAGATGAAGGACGGGGAGTAGAGGACCGTCTGGGTGAGCCGCTTGAAGCGCTCGCTGGGCAGCTGGTTGACGATGAGCGCCAGGATGATCGGCACCGGGAAGGCAATGAGCAGGCCCACGGTGTTGATCGTCAGCGTGTTGGTGACGATGCGCTCGAACTGGTAGCTGGCCAGGAACGTCCGGAAGTGCTCGAGGCCCACCCAGGGGCTCCAGAAGAACCCGTCCGCGGGGTTGTAGTCGCGGAAGGCGATCTGTGCGCCGTACATCGGCCAGTACTTGAAGACGATGAGGCTTGCCAGGGCCGGCAGTAGTAGTACGTATAACTGCCAGCTCTGCAGGCATCGTCGTAGCAGCGTGCGGTGCCGCGCAGGGCGCGGGGCGGAATCAGGCGGGGCGGGTGTCCGGGAGACCGGGGGCCCGACGGCGGTGTCGGTGCTCATGCGTCAGCGACCTTTCGGTGGGGCGACGGATCCGCGATGGATCACGGGGCAGGGGAGGGCGTGGACCTCAGCGGGGGCCGAGGAGTCCAGGACGAGCTCGGCGGCGCGCTCGCCCATCGCCAGGAAGGGCAGCTGCATGGTGGTCAGCGCCGGATGGAAGTAGTCCCGCAGTACGTCCTGATCGTCGAAGCCGACGATCGAGACGTCCTCGGGGATGCGCAGTCCGAGCTCCTCGAGGCCCTGATAGGCGCCGAGGGCGGTGCGGTCGTTGCCGCAGAAGATCGCGGTGACGGGGTCGTCGAGGTCCCGCAGGGCGAGGGCGCCCTCGCGGCCGGTGCGGTGGATGCCCTCACCGGGGCGGACCAGCGCGGGATCGAGCGCGATGCCGGCCTCGGTCAGGGCGCGCTCGTAGCCGCGGCGTCGATCCCGGGCGGCGGGGATGTGCTCGCCGGGCTGGATGTTGATCATGCCGATGCGTGTGTGTCCGGCCTCGAGCAGGAGGCGGGTGGCCTCGTAGCCGCCCTGCTCCTCGTCGGGGACGACGCTCGGGGTGCGGCCGGAGAGGTCGCGGGCGTTGAGGGTGACCGTGCGGGTCTCGAGGGCGCCGGTGGGGACCTCGAGCTCGCGGTGGTACATCGCGGTGTAGAGGATGCCCCGCACCTGGTGGGAGAGCATCGTCTCGATGGCCGCGGTCTCCAGGGCGACGTCGCCGCCGGTGTCCACAGTCATCAGCGTGTTGCCCTCCTCCCAGGCGCGATCCTGGGCGCCCTTGATCATCTGGCCCGAGAAGGGGGAGGTGGCGACCTCGTCGCCCACCAGGCCGATGATCTCCGCGATGCCGGTCTTCAGCGTCTTGGCCTGGAGATTGGTGCGGTAGCCGAGCGAGTTCGCGGCGTGACGGATGCGCTCGGCCGTCGCCTCGGAGGCGCGCCCGGCGTAGCGGCCGGACAGGACGATGGAGACGACGGCCTGGGAGACCCCGGCCCGGGCCGCGACGTCGTGCATCGTGGGGCGCTGCGCCATCGGAGCCTCCTCGGAGTCGGGACGTCCGACGGGTCATCGTCGGCCGTTATTCGTATGACGTAGAGGGTGGACCTCCGCGCGGGCACTTGTCAAGCGCCGGGGAGTCCACCTCACGGGCCGTGGCCCGTGGCTCTCAGCCGCAGGTGTCGCAGACGCCGGTCGCCGGCAGCGCGTAGAAGCAGCCCGGGCAGAAGGTCATCCGCTCCTCGGCCGCGACGGAGGCCGCGCGGCGCGACTGCATCGTGGACAGGTCGATCCCGTCCCAGTCCAGGTCCTTGCGATCCTCCGGGGCCAGCCCCTTGGGGAACACCACGTAGCCCGGATGGAGGTACATCACCGAGCGGCCCTCGGCGGTCTGTCCCGTGACGGTGCTGTTGGACTTCGTCCGGTAGAAGGAGCTCACCTGCAGGCGCTCCACGTTCTCCTCGATCACCCGCTGATCGCCGACCGACCAGTTGGGGTTCCAGGCCAGGGCCTCGGTGCGGGTCATCGGGCGGCGGGTGGAGGCGACAGTGTTCATCTTGCCAGTAGAGCACGGATGTCCAGGGGTGGCCGACGGCGCGGACGATGTCACCTCAGGTCGTGCACCACACTCCTGCTGCGAGAGCGCGGACGCGAGTCGGCCCCCCGGATGTGTCGTACGGCGCATCGAGGTCGGGACCTTCGCCGCGTGGAGTGTCTGACCCCCGTCGTAGATTCCTTCTGTAGGTCCCCGGTGGACGACCTTCCCCGTCGATCTCGTATCGGCCGCCGATGCTCGTCGCAACTCCCGCGACTCCGAGCTCACGCATCCGCAGCGGGCCCCGCTCTTCCGCAGTAGCCCCGGCACAGCCGTGCCCAGGGGCCGTCGTGACATACCCAGAATGGAGTGCAGCTGTGACCAGCTCGTCCCCCTCGCCTCAGGATCCGTACAGCTCGGATCTCCCCTCTCCCGCACCGGACGGCGCCGCCTACGGCGCGCCGCTCCACAGCACCCCCGGTGCGCCACCTGTCGCCCCTGCGCCGAAGCGTCGCCGGACAGGCCTGATCGCGGCCGGCTGCGGGTGCGCCGCCCTGCTGGTTCTCGCGATCGGTGGCTGCTCGGTCCTCGCGATCAGCGCGAGTGACGACCCGTCGAGCGCCGCGCCGACGACGGCCGTGGATCCGGCGGACGACCCCGCCGCGGACGAGGTCGAGCCGGCGACGGACGAGGCCCCGGCGGACGAGGTCCCGGCTGACGACACGTCCGCGGAGGAGCCGGCCGAGGACTCCGCCCCGGCGGAGGCCGCCGAGGATGACGTTCCGCAGGAGTACATCTCGGCGCTGAACAGCGCCGAGACCTACTCCGACATCATGCACATGTCCTATCAGGGCATCTACGACCAGCTCACCTCCGAGTTCGACCAGTTCTCCGACGAGGCCGCGCAGTACGCCGTCGACAACCTCGACGTGGACTGGAACGAGAACGCGCTGGCGAGCGGCCAGAGCTATGCGGACACCATGCACATGTCGCAGCAGGGCATCTACGACCAGCTCACCTCCGAGTACGGAGAAAAGTTCACCGAGGAACAGGCGCAGTACGCCATCGAGCACATCGAGGCGGACTGGAACGAGAACGCCCTGATCAGCGCCCGGTCCTATCGCGACAACCTCGACATGTCGCCGGAGGCGATCCGGGACCAACTCACCTCGGAGTACGGGGACCAGTTCACCCAGGAGCAGGCCGACTACGCGATCGAGCACCTCGACGACTGACGGGACCGGGGTGCCGGCCGCCTACCGCACCTGCTCACGGTACTGCCGCGGCGCCATCCCGCAGGCCGCGGAGACGTGCGCGTAGAAGCTCGAGAGCGAGCCGAAGCCGCTGCGCTCGGCGACCTCCGTCATCGGCAGCGAGGTGGTGATCAACAGTCGCTGCGCCTCCGCGACCCGGCACATCGTGAGGTACTCGCCGATCGTCGCCCCCACCGTGTCCCGGAAAACGGTCATCGCATGGGACGAGGTCAGATGCGCGGCCTGCGCGATGGCGCCGACCGTCAGCGGGGAACGGTAGTTCTCCACCACGAACTGCGCCATCGTCATGGTGTGGCCGATCCGCTCGGCGGAGACCCGTCGTGTGCCCGACTCCGCGCCGAACGCCTCGAGGACCCGGCCGGGAGCGGCCGCAGGGGAGAGGCGCTCGGCATCCTCGAGCGCGGCGCGCAGGATCCGGCGCACCGTCGCCTGGATCT
This sequence comes from Brachybacterium sp. YJGR34, assembly GCF_003347015.1. Classification (GTDB taxonomy): domain Bacteria; phylum Actinomycetota; class Actinomycetes; order Actinomycetales; family Dermabacteraceae; genus Brachybacterium. Next base: position 62,166 of record NZ_PNFB01000013.1, on the reverse strand, counting down.
CGAGCAGCGCCGGCCCCGCGCCCCCCTGCTGCCGGTACTCCTCGAGCCAGGCCGGGACCATCGCCTCCATCCGCGCGCGCACCAGCTCTGCGTCGGTGACCAGGGGAGCGGGGCGCATGACGGCGCTGAGCTCCCGCTCGGGCAGGCCCCACCCCAGGAGCGTGTCGACGGGGACGTGCACCCAGCACACATCGCCGGTGCGCGAATCGACCAGGCCGTGCGGCTGCGCCGCCCAGAACATGGCGATCTGTCCCTCGCGGACCACGAACGGCCGGCCCGCGAAGACGTACCGCAGCTCACCGCGCAGCACCAGGTTGATCTCGAGGTCGTTGTGGCGATGCATCGACTGCATCTGCGGCGGCTCCCCGCGCCGGCACCACAGCGCCGGCGCCTGGTACTCCACCTCGGCGCTGGGACGGGCCGGTGGGGACGACGCAGTCATCGCGCCAGCGTACCGGCGTGACCCGTCCCGGATCGAAGGATCCTGGAAGAACGGCGCAGGATCGGGCGAGACCTCCGCACAGCCCCGGCCCTAGCGTGAAGCCATGTCAGAGCAGACCTTCCTCAAGAACCCCAAGATCACGATCGTCGGCGCCGGCGGATTCGTCTTCCCCTTCCGCCTCATCGGCGACCTCCTCAGCTTCCCGGCGCTGCGCGACGCGACCCTCTGCCTCATGGACGTGAACCCCGACAAGCTGGGCCCGGTGGCCGAGGCGACGCGTGAGCTGGTGGCCCACCACGGCTTCGACACGACCGTCGAGGAGACCACCGACCGTCGCGCCGCGCTCGAGGGGGCCGACGCCGTCATCATCACCTTCCAGGTGGGCGGCGTGGAGTCCTACGAGCACGACGTCATGATCCCGCGGAAGTACGGGATCGATCAGGCCGTCGGCGACACCGTGGGCCCCGGCGGCGTGTTCCGCTTCCTGCGCTCGGTGAGCGCCTACGACGCGATCATCGACGACGCGCTCGAGGTGTGCCCGCAGGCCCAGTTCATCAACTACGCCAACCCCATGGCGATGGCCACGGCATATCTCAACGCCCGGGGCCTGAACGCGGTGGGCCTGTGCCACAGCGTCCAGGGCACCACCCGGATGCTGGCCCGCAGCCTGGACGTCCCCTACGAGGAGGTGCGCTACCGCTGCGCCGGCATCAACCACCAGGCCTGGGTGCTGGAGTTCTCCCGCGGCCGCGAGGACCTCTACCCGCGCCTGCGCGAGGTCATGGCCGAGCGCCACCAGCGCGGCCGCGCCGCCGCGGACCTCGCCGGGGACGACGGCGACCACAGCGAGGCCGCACAGGCCGCGAGCGTCTACGAGGGCGGGAACGAGCAGGTGCGCACCGCCCTGATGAACGCCTTCGGCTACTTCGAGACCGAGTCCAGCCACCACGCCTCGGAGTACCTGCCCTACTTCCGCAAGACTCCTGAGCTCACCGAGGAGTACATCCCCGAGCGCTGGGACTACTTCGAGATCTGCTCCGCGCACGACGACCAGGGCGACATCGACGCCCAGCTCACGCAGCTCAAGGCGGAGCTCAAGCCGTCGGTCGAGTACGGCGCGACCATCGTCAACTCCCTGGTCACCGGCACGCCGAGCGTCATCCACGGCAACATCCCCAATCACGGTGACGTCATCTCCAACCTCCCGGCCGACGCCTGCGTCGAGGTGCCCTGCCTGGTGGACGCCAGCGGCGTTCAGCCCACGGCGATCGGTGAGCTGCCGCTCCAGCTGGCCGCGCTGAACCGCACCAACGTCAACGTCCAGACCCTCGCGGTCAAGGCCGCGCTCGAGGGGAATCTCGAGCACGTCCACCACGCGGTGGCGATGGATCCGCTGACCGCGGCGCAGGTGACCCTGGAGGACGCCCGCGCCATGACCGACGAGCTGCTGGCCGCCCACGCGGACCGCCTGCCGGAGAACCTCCGCCGCTGAGCGGCCACCCCGCGGGGGCGGCCGATGGAGCCGCCCCCGCCCCGACCGTGCCCGAGCTCGAAGGAGAGTGAGCGCATGACCCGCCCCACCGTCGGACGCCGCCAGATCCTGGCCGTCGCCGGCATCTCGATGGTCGGCGCCCTCGCCGCCTGCAACGGCGAGAGCACCGACACCCAGCACCTGCGACTGTCCTCCTGGAACATCCCCACGGACCTGGCCTCCTACCAGAGGATCGCCGACGCCTTCGTGGCCGACCACCCGGGCACCTCGGTCTCGGTCGAGGTGACCACCGGGCAGTTCCACCAGTGGTTCATCACCCGTCTGGCGGCGGACCTTGCCCCGGACATCATCCGGATCACCCCGCAGCAGCTGGGCCGGTACGCCGCCAACGGGAGCCTGGTCGATCTCACCCAGGCGGTGCCGCCGGAGTATCGCGAGGACTGGAGCGAGCCGTTCTGGGCGATCGGCCAGCGCGAGAACGGCCTGTTCGGCATCTTCCAGCACACCGACAACTTCATCACCTTCTATGACCGGCAGGTGATGGAGGAGATCGGCGTGACGCCGCCGCAGGCGATCGAGGACGCCTGGCACTGGGACGAGTTCCTCGAGATCGCCCAGGAGGTCAAGCAGGTCACCGGCCGCTATGCCTTCTCCTACGGATGGAGCGGACCGGAGACCGCCTACCGGTGGATGCCGCTGATCTACCAGAACGGCGGCGCCTTCCTCGGCGAGGACGGGCTGACGCCCTCGATGGACACCGAGGAGGCCATCGGCGCGCTCGAGTTCGGCCGCCGCTGGTACACCGACGGACTGGTCAGCCCCTCCAACATGTCCAAGTCCGGGGGCGGCCACGTCGACTTCGACCTCTTCAACACCGGCCAGGTGGGCATGGCGCTGACCAACCCCGAGGCCATCGCCTCCTTCGACGAGGCGAGGCCGGGGGAGTGGGGCGTGGCCCCCATGATCCGCAACAGCGGCGAGGCCTCCGACCTCGGCGGCAACACCCTCGCCGTCACCCGGTCCTCGAAGAACCCCGAGCTCGCCGCCGAGCTGGTCGCCTACATGACCAGCCGGGAGAACATCCAGAGCTTCTGCCACGACGGCAACTGGATCCCCTCGAGGACCTCCCTGAGCGCCCAGGACATCGGCTACGCGGCGCACGAGGACGTGATGCAGCTGTTCATCGACCAGGGCGGGACCATCCCGCTGTCCATGGTGCGCGCGCAGTCCGGGGAGTACTTCAGCTCCCTGAACGCCGTGTTCGCCGACTACCTCGACCTGTGCCTGCTGGGGGAGCTCACCCCGCAGGAGACCAGCGAGCAGATGATGGAGGCGATGCTCAGTGTCACCTCGCGCTGACCGCAGCACCCGCACCCGGGCCACCTCCGGGCGTCGCCTGGTGCCCTACGTGTTCATCGGCCCCGCGGCCCTGCTCTTCCTCGCGTTCTCGCTGGTCCCGATCATCATCGCGATCACGCTGAGCTTCCAGGACACCCAGACCCTGGGCGAGGGGGACTGGGTGGGGCTGGCGAACTTCGAGACCATGGCCACCGACACGCTCTTCCGGACCGCCCTGGTCAACACGCTGATCTTCGCCGTCGGCACGGTGCCCACGGCGATGGCGGCGGGGCTGGGACTGGCCGTCGCCCTGAACCGTCCGCTGCCCGGCCGGGCCGTCTTCCGCGCCCTGTTCTTCGTCCCGATGGTCGCCGCCGGCGTGGTGGTCGGCGTGATCATGTCCTGGATCTTCAACACCGACTACGGCGTCGCCAACAACGCTCTCGAGGCGCTGGGCCTGGGACGCGTGCCCTGGCTGACCTCGCCGAGCATGGCGATGGCCACGCTCATCCTGGTGGTGGTCTGGACCCGCATCGGCTTCTGCATGGTGATCTACCTCGGCGCGCTGCAGTCGGTGCCCGCGGAGATCACCGAGGCCGCATCGATCGACGGCGCCGGCCCCTGGGCGCGGTTCCGGAGGATCACCGTCCCGATGCTCGCCCCGACCACCTCGATCCTGCTGATCCTCAACGTGGTCTTCTCCCTGCAGGCCTTCGACATCATCTATGTGCTCACCGGCGGCGGGCCCGGATTCTCGACCACCGTCCTCATCCAGTACGTCTTCCGATCAGCCTTCCAGGACGCCCAGATGGGATACGCCGCCGCCCTGGGCCTCGTGCTGGTCGCGATCCTGCTGCTGTTCACCCTGCTGCGGCAGCGCGCCACCCGGAGAGCGGAGAGCTACCTATGAGCACCGAGAGCATCCAGATCACGCCCCGCCGCGCCGCGACCCGGTCCCGGGCCGATCGCCCCCGCACGTCCCCTCGGCGCTGGCTGCTGATCGCGGGACTGGCCCTGCTGGCCGTGATCATGGTCTTCCCGCTGTACTGGATGGTCGTCTCGGCCCTGACCTCCGGCGGCCAGTCGCAGAGCAGCGAGTTCTACCTGTGGCCGGAGAGTCCCACCCTCGCCAACTTCGCCGAGGTGTTCAGCACCCAGCCGGTGGCTCGCTGGATCTGGAACTCCGTGCTGATCTCCGTGGTGACCACCGCGATCTCGGTGGTGGTCTCGCTCGGGGCGGGCTATGCGCTGGCGAAGTACCGCTTCCGGGGCCGGGGACTGCTCTACGCGGCGTTCATGCTCACGATCATGGTCCCGATCCAGGTCACCCTGGTCCCCTCGTTCCTCGTCGTGGCGAGGATCGGGCTGGTGGACTCGCCCTGGGCGGTCATCCTGCCCACCGCCTTCGACGTGGTGGGGATCTTCATCGCCCGGCAGTTCATGCTGGGCGTCCCCACCGCCGTCATCGAGGCGGCCCGGGTGGACGGCGCCGGCGAGTTCCGCGCCTTCTTCGCCGTGGTGCTGCCCACCTGCGGCCCGCTCGTCGGCGTCCTGGTGATCCTCGCGTTCATGGCGCGCTGGAACGATTTCCTGTGGCCGATGGTGGTGCTGCAGGGCGCGGAGAACCTCACGGTGCCCGTCGGGCTCTCGACGCTCACGAACAACCCGGCCTTCGCCTCCCCCTGGGGCGCGGTGATGGCCGTGGCCACGGTCACGGTGCTGCCCATCCTGGCGGTGTTCCTGGTCTTCCAGAAGCAGTTCGTCCAGGGGATCTCGAGCACCGGCATCAAGTAGGCGGGGGAACGGGAGCGGGATCGCTGCCGGGCCGCGGGTGACAGGCGGCGGACGGGCGGTGGGCGGGCAGATGAAACCTGCTGCCGAATCGCCCACATCGCCCGATCCGGCGCGGGCGAGCTCCTAGGTTCGCGGTGGCACCTGCCCCCTCGCACCGTGGAGTTCTCCCGTATGACCAGCACTCTTGATCGCCGCTCTCTGCTCACCGGCCTCGGAGCCGCAGCCGTCGGCGGTGCCGCCGTCAACGCCCTCGCCGCCCCTGCCGCGGCCGAGCCCTCCGGGAAGGGGCGAGGGGATGCCCTGATCGGGAAGGCCGCGCGTGACGAGCTGCACGTGATGTCCTTCAACATCCGTCAGGACCGCTCCGTCGACACCGACCCCCTGACCCGGCCGGGCGAGGCCGACCACTGGCCGGACCGTCGGCCGATCCTCATCGACCTGCTGGAGCGCGAGCAGCCCACCCTGCTGGGCGTGCAGGAGGCGAAGTTCGCGCAGCTGCCGGCGATCGAGGAGGCGCTGCCGCACCACGCGATGATCGGCTACGGCCGCGAGGGCGGCAGCAAGGACGAGTACGCCGCCATCTTCTACGACGCCCGCCGGCTCGAGGTGATCTCCTGGGACCAGCGCTGGCTCTCGGACACCCCGCGAGAGATCGCCTCCACCGGCTGGGGCAACGAGATCACGCGGATCATGGTGATCGCCCGGCTGCGAGATCTCGAGAGCGGCGCGGAGTTCGCGATGATCAACACCCACTTCGACCACCAGTCCGAGCCCGCGCGCGTCAAGAGCGCCGAAGCGCTGCGCGAGCTGCTCGAGGGCGACGAGCTCGAGGGTCTGCCCACGATCATCACCGGCGACTTCAACGCCCGCGCCCACAGCTCGGAGCCGCACGCGATCCTGACCGACGACGGCACCACGCTCGACACCTGGAACAGCACCGGGGAGAAGCTCACCAAGTCCTGGGGCACCTTCCCCAACTACAAGGACCCCGTGGATCGTGCCGGGCGCATCGACTGGGTCCTCACCACGCCGGACATCTCCACCACCGTCGCCGCGATCAACGTCTCCCGTTCCCGGGACGGCGCCTTCCCCTCGGACCACACCCCGGTCCAGGCGCTGGTGACGCTGCCCTGACCCGGGGCCGGACGGGGCGTCCTGCGGCGGTCCTCCCGGGCCGACGGTGACGTACGGACGTCGATCTGGTGAACCCTTTTACCGGACGTCCGTTCCGCGGCGATCCGTCGCGACGCATCTCCTAGGGTCGCGGAGGCACGATCCCGCCTCTCATCTGGAGACACACCCATGACCACCCCACTTGATCGCCGTTCCCTGCTCACCGGTCTCGGCGTCGCCGTCGGCGGCGTGGCCGCGACCTCGCTCGCCGCCCCTGCCCTCGCGGAGCCCGCCGAGAACCGGGGCGGCCGCGCCCTGATCGGCAGGGCTGGGCGGGACGAGCTGCACGTGATGAGCTTCAACATCCGCCTGGACCGCTCGACCGACACGGAGCCGGGCGACCCCGACCACTGGCCGGACCGTCGGCCGATCCTGGTCGATCTGCTGAAGCGGGAGCAGCCCACCCTGCTCGGGGTGCAGGAGGCGAAGTACGCGCAGCTGCCCGCGATCGAGGAGGCGCTTCCCACCCACCGGATGATCGGCTACGGCCGCGCCGGCGGCAGCAAGGACGAGTACTCCGCGATCTTCTACGATCCCCGGCGCATCGAGGTGCTCTCCTGGGACCAGTACTGGCTCTCGGACACCCCGCTGGCCATCGGCTCCGCCACCTGGGGCAACAACGTCACCCGCATCGTGGTGTGGGCCCGCCTGCGCGACCTGGTCAGCGGACGGGAGTTCGCGATGATCAACACCCACTTCGACCACGAGTCCGAGCCCGCCCGGATCAAGAGCGCCCAGGCCATGATCGACCTCTTCGAGGGCGGTGAGCTCGACGGGCTGCCCACCATCGTCACCGGCGACTTCAACTCCCACGCGCAGGACTCCGGCGCCTACACCACCCTGGTCACCGACGGCCCCACCGTCGACACCTGGGACAGCGCCGCCGAGCAGGTCACCGAGGCCTGGGGCACCTTCCCCGCGTACGAGGACCCGGTGGCGGACGGACCGCGCATCGACTGGGTCCTCACCACGCCGGACATCACCACCACCGTCGCCGCGATCAACGTCTCGCGGTCCAAGGACGGCGCATACCCCTCGGACCACACTCCGGTCCAGGCACTGGTGACGCTGCCCTGACGGCGAGCCGGCAGAGCCCCCCCCGGTCCCGCCGCGCGCGGGACCGGGGCGTTGTCCTCGCGGCGGGACGGCGTCGCTCTCCGATCCGAGCTAGGGTCGGCCCGACCCGTCGGATCGCTGGAAGGACCGCGCCATGGCTCCCTGGCTCATCGCCCTGCTGGGCGGACTCGTGGCCGGCGGCGCGCTGCTGCTGGGCAGCGCGATCGCGTGGTTCGTGACGGTGCCTGCGAAGGTCGTCGCCGGGATCATGGCCTTCGGTGCGGGGGTGCTCATCTCCGCCCTCTCCTTCGAGCTGGTGGAGGAGGCGATGGAGGAGGGCGGCCTGGTCGCCACGGGGGCCGGCTTCCTGGTCGGGGCGGTGACCTATGTGGGGCTGAACCTGCTGCTGGCCCGCTACGGGGCGAGGCATCGCAAACGCTCCTCGGGGACGGTCCAGACCTCGGAGGAGGAGAAGAGCGGCAGCGGGGGAGCGATCGCGATCGGAGCCCTGCTGGACGGCGTGCCGGAGTCGATGGCGCTGGGCCTCAGCGTGCTCTCCGGATCCGGGATGAGCATGGCCATGTTCGCCGCGGTGTTCCTGTCCAACGTCCCCGAGGGCCTCTCCAGCAGTGCGGGGTGGAAGAGCGCCGGGCGCAGCGCCACCTATGTCTTCGCGATCTGGGGCGCGATCGCCCTGGCCTCCGGGCTGGCGGCGCTGGCGGGCTACTCGATGCTGGGCGGGGCGTCGCCCGCCACGATCGCCTTCGTCAACGCCCTGGCCGCGGGCGCCATCCTCGCGATGATCACCGACACGATGATCCCCGAGGCCGTCGCGGAGGACTCGCTGTACTCCGGGCTGCTGGCCGCCCTCGGCTTCCTCGCGGCCTTCGCACTCCACAGCGCCGCCTGACGCAGGGCCGGCGACCATGCGCGCCGGATGGCACCCGGCCGGGCCGACCGGGAATCAGTCGCCGTTCGGCCCCACGGCCTGTGCCAGATCTCCGACCTCCGCGGTGACCACCGCGTCCATCGCCGGATCGGTGATCGTCGGAGTGCCGTCGCCCGGCTGCGGGCCGTAGTCGCCGAAGCTCGCGTGGCTCGCGCCCTCGATCTCGACCATCTCTGCGTCCGCCGGGAGCAGATCGCGGGCGCCGTCGACCTTCTCGGGTGTGGACAGGCCGTCCTCGCTCCCGGCGAGGCTGAGCACCGGGAGACCCGAGGCCGAGAGGTCCGTGGAGCAGTAGGAGGCCAGCAGCACCAGGGCGTCGACGTCCTCGGCGGCGAGGCACGCGCGGACACCGCCCATCGAATGGCCGCCGACCATCCAGGTCGTCACGCTCGGCACGCGCGCGGTGAAGGTGTCCGTCCCCCGGGGATCGAAGAGCGCCAGGTGCAACCAGGGCTTCACGATCACCACCGACATTCCCTCTTCGGTCACCAGATCGGACAGACGCTCCGCGTACGCCTCCGCCTCGACCTTCGCTCCGGGATAGAAGACCAGGCCCACGTCCCCGGCCTCGGCATCGTCCGCGGGCCGCATCACCATGGCCGTGGAGCTCTCCTCGACCGTGATCCCGGGATCCTCGAGCACGGCGTCCAGCGGCGCCGGCTCGGCCGGCATCACGCCGGTGCGCGCCCACAGCACGAGGGCGAGCACCGCGAGCACCACCAGCACGCACAGCACGGCGAGCACGCGGAGGGTTCCGCGACGGATCCGGCGGGCGAGAGTCATGGCCTCACCGTAGCCCGCCCGTGCCGCGTGCCGATTCGCGAGGTGTTCGCTGTGTACGCTGGACCATCGCGGTCGGGACCCCGCCGCGCCCGGATCGACCGGTCCGCCCGTGGGTCGGGCAGAGGGGAGCAGGAGAGGTGACCGAGCAGACGCCGACCGACGCCGGTGACGCACCGCCGCCCACCTCGGTCGAGAGGACGCTGCGCAGGCACAAGAAGGGCCCGTGGGTCTCGCGCCTGGTCGCCACCGCGATCGTCATCCTCGTGGTCACCGTGGTGGTGCGGACCTTCCGCCGCATCGACGTGGCCACCGTGTGGGACGCGCTGAGCTCGGTGCCGCTGTGGAGCCCGCTGCTGTTCCTGCCGCTGCTGATCATCCGGCAGATCTTCAGCGCCGCGCCGCTGTCGATCTTCCTGCCGGGGGTGGGCCTCTACCGCTGCACCATCAACGACCTCTCCTCCAACACCGCCTCCGCCTTCGCTCCCGCGCCCAGCGACATCGTGCTGCGGGTGGCGATGTTCCGCTCCTGGGGCATCGACGGTCCGCGGGCGCTCGCGGCAACGGCGATGAACTCGATGACCTTCTACATCGTGCGCTTCTCGGCGCCGCTGCTGGGCTTCGTGCTGCTTCCCCTGCTGAGCGTCGGGCCGGGGCTGCGCTGGTTCGACCTGGTGAGCCTGTTCATCGCCGCCTTCCTCGTCACGGTGGTGCTGCTGGTGCTGCGGGGGCGCAAGGAGGCGCGGCGGATCGGGCTCGCGATGGGCGGGATGGTGCGGCGCGTGCGCGGCACTACCGACCCGGAGGTGTGGGCGGGCGGCTTCGCGTCCTTCCAGGAGAACCTCTCCGAGCGCTTCGGCTACCGCTTCCCCCGATCCCTCGCCTGCAGCGCCGGGATGGTGCTGATGGACCTGGTGATCCTCCTGGTCGCGATGCGCATGATCGGCATCCGTCCCGATGACCTCTCGATCCTCGAGGTGGGCGTCGCCTACCTGTTCGCCTTCCCCCTGACCATGTTCCCGGCGCAGGGCCTGGGCGTCATGGACACCGCGATGCTGGCCTCGCTCACCGAGACCGCGGGTCACGAGATCGCCGAGCCCGCGATCGCGGCGATGATCGTCTGGCGCGTCATGATCGTGGCGGCGCCGCTGCTGCTGGGACTGGCCGCGATGCTCCTGTGGAGGTTCACCGGCCGGAACGCCGCGGTGGCCGGCGCTGACACCGCGGCGGGGACCTCCGACGGGTCCGACGAGGCACCGTCCGCCTGATCTGTCCGGCCTCTGGTCGGGCTGGTGATCTGGTCCGGTGAGCATCGGCTCACGCGACCAGATCACCAGCTCGACCTGCGGAGGACTCAGTGCATGTGGCACGGAGCCCGCGGGGGAAGGGGCGCGGAGCTCGGGGCCACCGAGATGCCGAGGGCACGGGCGATCACCCGGTCCGCGCCGGTTCACCGCACCGGATGACAGGCTGAAGGTGCGAGGGAGGCGCGGCGACACCTTGGATCGAGCTGGTGATCTGGTCCGGTGAGCATCGGCTCAGGCGACCAGATCACCAGCTCGAACCCTCGGGCGCGCTGCTCCGACGTCGCGTTGGGGCGCAGGGTAGGGGGTTGCCCGCGGAGCAGTGCCGGCGTGGTCTGCGGCGGGCCGAGCTCGCCAGGTCTCACGGTCAGTGGAGCCAGGACTCCGGCGGAGGTACGAGGGCTTCGATCTGATCCCACACCCGCTGCGGCACCTCGACGCGCAGTCCCTCAAGGGTCTGGGCGATGCGCCGCTCCTGGCTGAGCCCGATGGCGGTCGAGGAGATCCGCGGATCTCGCACCGAGAACTGGATGGCGAGCGAGGACAGAGGGATGCCCTCTGTCTGCGCGATGACGTCCATCCGACGGGCCGCCTGCAGGACGTCATCTCGGATCGGAAGGTATCCGTAGAGCGAGTGGCTCTGGTGCGGGCGGGAGAGGACACCGGCGCCGAGCACGGCGGCATTGACGATCCCGATCCCCTCGGCCGCCGCGCGATCGTACAGCTCGTCGGCACTGCGATCGACGAGCGTGTACCGGGAGTGCATGAGCAGCACCTCGAACTCGCCCGTGTCCAGGAACCGGTGCGCCAGCTCTATGCTGCCCGTTGCGATGCCCAGATGTCGAGCCCGACCTGCCTCCCTGGCCGCGGTCAGAGCGGCGACCGCCCCATCGGGCCCGAAGAAGTCCTCGTCCGGGTAGTACTCCGGGTCGTGCAGATACAGCAGTGGGAAGCACTGCATGCCGAGCCGGCGGGAGGACTCCTCGATCGACGCCCTGACTCGCTGCGCGGAGAAGTCGCCGTCGTGCCCGTCCACCTTCGTGGCGAGCACGAAGCCGCCCGGAGGCCCTCCGCGCCGAGCCAGCGCCTGTCCGATCCGCTCCTCGCTCCTCCCGTCGGAGTACCCGTTGGAGGTATCCAGGAAGGAGATGGGGGAGTCGAACAGAGCCGACAGCAGGGAGGACGCCTCATCGGAGGTGACCTCGTAGCCGAAGATCTGCGGCACCGAGCCGAGGACGCCACCGCCGGCACAGATCGCCGAGACGTCCAGACCCGTACGACCAAGAGGGCGGCTCCAGCCCTCGAGGTCAGGGCGAGGAGTCGCCGATCCCGTCACGAGAGCTCACTGCGCAGCGCGAGCCCATCGGGATCGGCGACGGCACCGTCGTCGTCGGTGGCAGCTCCCGGCGGAGGCCAGACCTCGGCGCCGCTCAGCACCACGTCGGCGAATCCCGGAGCGTCCTGTACCTGGCGAGTCGGGCTGGTCGTCGCCTCGTAGGTGAAGATCTCCAGCACGCTGTCGTCGTTCTTGAGGAACCGGATCTGGAAGCCGCGCGGATCGGAGGCCTGGACGATGCTGCCGTGGTGACGGAAGCCCAGCCGGTCGTAGAAGGTCTGGGTCGACTCGAAGTTCTCCACCGTCTCCGCGATGTGATCGAAACGTGGGCGCTCGGGCACACCGAGCGCGTACTCCGCATCGACGAGCTCCTGGTCGGCGACGTGGTGGTAGTGGAGGTCGCCTTGGACGAACTCCAGCAGTGTGCCGTCGGGGTCGTAGAAGAAGGCGATGCGCACCCCGCCCTCAGCATCGAGCGGTGCGAGGTGCACCGGCACACCGTCGGCCTCGACATCAGCGAAGAGACGATCGGTGTCGGCGACCTTGAAACCGATGTGGCGGAATCCACGACGGAGATCGTCCGCTTGCCAGGAAGAGAATTCGGACCCGTTCACCTTGCGCAGACGGATCGTGGCAGTCACGACGTCCAGGAGCGCATACTCGGCAGTCTCCTCCAGAACCTGCGCAGCCAGATACTTCTCGTAGAAGGCACGGGAGGTGGCAATGTCGCGGACGTTCAGGGTGATCGATCGGATGCTCATAGGGTTACACTTTCTCAATTCTTGACGGCGCCGAGCGTCATGCCGGCGATGAACTGCCTCTGGAGGAAGACGTAGACCAGGACCACGGGGATCGCGGAGAGCGCGAGACCTGCACACAGCGTGGTCCAGTCCGTGGAGTACTGGCCCTGCAGGGAGAAGAGGATGGGCTGCAGCGGCAGCTTGTCCGGAGTCTGCAGGACCGTATTCGCCATCAGGAACTCGTTCCAGGTCGCCAGGAACTGGAAGATCACCACGGTGGCGATCCCCGGCCGTGCAAGGGGCAGCACCACTCGGAGGAACACCAGGAGCTCTCCGGCGCCATCGACTCGTGCAGCCTGAACCAACTCATCCGGCAGCGATTCGAAGAAGGCGCGCATCAGGAACATCGAGAACGGAGCGGCTCCTGAGGCGTAGACGATGATCAATCCCAGTTGGCTGTCGAGGAGTCCAAACGTCCGAAGTTGGAGGTAGACCGGGATGATCAATGCCGTGCCGGGCATCATCAGCGTCGAGAGCAGCACGACATACAGCGCATTCTTGAACGGGAAGCGGAGCTTCGCGAACGCGTAGCCGCACAGCGTCGACAGAGCCAGCACGACCGCGCAGGTCACAGTGGTCATCCAGAGGGAGTTCCAGTAGTGGCCGACGAAGCCGGTGAACTCGAGGACCCTCGAGTAGGCGTCCAGAGTGATCCGCTCGGGGATGAACGGACCTCCGAACACCGAGTTGGACTCGCGCAGCGAGGTCAGGATCATCCACACGAAGGGGTAGACCGTTGCGATGCTGATCAGCAGCAGGACGGCGCTGGTGGCCCATCGGCCCATCCGTCCCGTGACCGTCTTCGAGGTGATCGTGGCGCTCATGCTCCGGCCCTCCGGCTCAGGCGCATCTGGAACAGCACCGCGACGGTGCACAGCGCCATGACGATGATGGAAAGGCTCGAGGCGTATCCGAGCTGGGGCACGGACCCCGAGGTGGATCCGAAGGCCAGACCGTAGAGGTACGTCCCGAGAACCTGGGTGCTGTTGTTGGGGCCGCCGCCGGTCATGACGTAGATCAGGTCGAAGACCTTGAAGCCGTTCATGAGATTCAGCGCGAGGACGATCGCCGTGACGAAGCGGAGACTCGGCAGCGTCACGTGACGGAAGCGCTGGAGCACTCCCGCGCCGTCCATCATCGCGGCCTCGTTCAGGCCGGGGTCGATGCCCTGGATGCCCGCGAAGAAAATCAGCATGCTCATCCCGATGCCCTGCCACACTGCGACGACCAGGAGCGCCGGGATCGCGGAGTTGGCCGATCCGAGCCACGGATGGTTGAAGCCCTCGACACCGAGACGTTGGATCGCAGCGTTGAGAGTCCCGAAGTTCGGGTCGTAGATCAGTCGCCAGAGCACGCCGGAGACGACGAACGAGACGATCCCTGGGATGAACAGCGCCGTGCGCACGACCACGGAGATCGGTCCCGGCACGGTCGCGACCATGGCGGCGATGACGAGGGGAATCGCCGTTTGGAGGACCGTCGTGGCCAGTGCCCATCCGATTGTCAGCAGGAAGGCGCTCTGCGCAACGGGGTCAAGGGCGGCTCGGAGGAAGTTGTCGAGCCCGATGAACGTGGCATCACCGAATCCACTCCATTCCGCGGTGCTGAGATAGAAGGTGTGGAGAATCGGGTACCCGACGAACAGGGCGAACAGGAAGAAGGTGGGGAGAACGAACCCGTAGGCGGCGAGCATCTCCTTCCGGCGGATCGGGGGGACGCTCCAGGGCCTGCGCACGGTCTTCGTAGGCGTCGGCGGCGCGCCGCCATGGGTCAGCGTGGAGGTCATGAGGCCGTCCCTCGGGCGTTCGCCACGGCGTCCTGCATGTCCTGAGCCACCTGCTCCGGCGTGCCGGAACCATCGAGAATCGACATCAGCGGCCCGCCCGCTTCGGAGGAGCCCGGCCCGAAGGGGATGTGTGGGCAGCCGTCGCCATCGATCAGCCACGAGGTCATCTGTTCCATGATCGGATTCTCGATGCGCTCGGCTGCGGCCTTGGTCGCCGGCATCGAGTTGGACTCGTTCATGAGCGTCGAGTACTGCTCGTCCTCGTAGAGGAAGGAGAGGAACTCGAGGATCGCGTCCTGCTTCGACTCCTCGGAGGTGACCGACCATCCGGCACCGGCCTGATTCGCGGTCCAATGCTGCTCCCCGGAGGCGATCGCCGGATTCTTCATGACCTTGTAGGTCTCGACGAACTCGGGATCGGCGTCCTGGACGAGTCCCTGAGGAGTCCACGAGCCGCTGAAGAGCATCGCGGCGCGCCCGGTGTAGAAGAGCTGCGTTGCCTCGGCGCCCTGCGTCGCCCCTGCTCCGTTCTGGAACACCGAGCCCTTCACGATCGTCTCGAAAAGCTCGAGCGCTTGGACCACCTCCGGGGAGGTGTACTCGTACCCGCTCTCGCCGCGGTCGAGGGCGAGATACCAGGTGGGGTCATCGGTGACCTGGGTGATCAGAGGAAGGAAGAAGTCCAGCCCGCTGGTGCCGGGGTTGAAGGAGGCTGACAGCGGCGCGAGATCAATGCCCCGGATGAGGTCTGCTGCAGCGATCAGATCGTCCCAAGTCTCCGGCTCGCCATCCACTCCGGCCGCGGCGAACGACTCGGGGTTGTAGAAGATTCCGAAGGTCTGAGCCATCCAGCCGATCCCGTACTGAGCTCCGTCCTGCGTGTACTGATTGTTCGCGGACTCGAAGAACCTGTCCGTGAAGTCTGCGCCCAGCGCCGCTTTGAGATCGAGGCTGATGCCGTTTGCTCCGTACTCCAGGGCGCGAGTGTGGGGAGCGAAGATCTCTGGGATGTCTCCACCGGACACCGCTGCCTGCAATGCAGGCAGGTACTGGTCCGGGCTGCCGAAGATCCGATTGGTGACCGTGATCGACGGATTCTTCTCCTGGAAGGCGTCGATCACCTTCGGCAGGACCTCCTGCTGTTCGCTGTACCAGGACCACATGCGGATCTCTGTCGTGCCCCCGCTCGCATCGCCGCACGAGGCGAGGGTGGAAGCGGCGATTGCTCCGGCGGATGCGGTGGCGCCGTACTTCAGCGCGCTGCGCCGACTGACACCCGATGACCGTGACATACCCATGGTGACGCTCCTCTTTGAACTGGTCGCAACTGCATCGATGGACGGGATGCGTACTTTCTAAACCTGAGTAAGTAGAGCTGTCAAGGGGTGGGCACCCGAGAGGTCACGCGGTGGTGCGCATGCCGCAGGTGGAGTCGAGGGCATTGCCCGTGGTGGCGTGTCGGCGTGGATGCGGCGGGACGACGGCGCCGGCCGGACGCGCGGCGCCGCCCGTTAGCGCGTGATGGCCTCGGCGCGGAGCACGGAGATCGCGGCGCCCGATGCTGCCCCGTCGAGGCCGAGGCTGGACAGGCGCACGGTCACCTCATGGACCGGACGCAGGAAGAAGCGTCGGTCCAGAGCGTCCTGGATCCGCTCGGCGTAGATCTCGCCGACCAGTTCGAGCGTGGGGCCGGCGAGGACGACCTCTTTCACATCGAGGGTGTTGGCCAGGCCGACGACTGCTTGCGCGAGTCGCTCCGCCGCGCCGCTGATCAGGGCCATCGCGCCGTCGTCGCCGGTGACGGCGGCCCGCACGATCTTCTCGAAGTCGACGCGAATCGTGTCCCGATCACCGACGAGCGCGAGGCGCGCCACCAGTGAGGTGTCCGCCAAGGCCGCGGTGACGAGGTACTGAGGGGCTGCGAGCCGCTCGAGGCATCCGCGGTTCCCGCAGCTGCACTCCGGGCCGTCGGGATCGAGCGGAAGATGTCCGATCTCGCCCGCATTCGAGGATGTGCCTCCATAGAGCTCGCCGTCGAGGACGATACCCGCTCCGATGCCATTGGCCAGGTAGACGGTGATGAAGTCCGAAGAGGTATCCCGGGCGACCCAGTGCTCAGCGAGCGCTGCGCAGCCGTAGTCCTTCTCGAGCCGGACGGGAATCGACGTGAGTGCGGTGAACTGCTCCTGGACGTCATAGTCCTCCCAGTCCGAGGCCACCAGGGACATGCGCAGCCGCTTCTTCTCCTCGTCGAAGCGGCCAGGGCTCGCCAGACAGGTGCCGACGACGTCGGATACCGTGATCCCGGCGGAGGAGATCATCTCCAGCACGGCTGCTGAGACGCGCTCGGTGATGTGGGGTGGGAGGTCTCCGCGGGTTCCCTCCAGTTCACGCGATGCCAGGATGGCGCCGCTGAAGTCGGTCAGCACGCACTGGATCCGGGTGTCGTCGAGGACTACGCCGACAGCATGCATCGCCCCCGGGGCCAGCCGGAGCAGGGTGCGGGACTTCCCCCGCCCGCTCGAGTCCTGGCCGGCCTCCTCGACGAGCCCCGCCTCGAGCAGGCGGCGCACGGTCTTGGAGATGGATGTCTCCGTGAGTCCCGTGGTGTGAGAGAGCTCGACGCGGGAGATGGGGGACTGGCGCCGGACCAGATCCAGCACGGCAGTCGCGGTTTCGGCGGCCGTACGATGGCGCAGTGGGGTCACGGGGTGCTCCTCGAGGGCTGGACGAGACTCATGGCGATTCTCCCTTGCGGTGGGCGGACGTGGCCAACATACTTACTCAACGAGAGTAAGTAATCACATAGCTTGTGTGGAGGTCTTTCATGGCTGTCAAGGGACTCGCGCTGTACGCGATCCGTGATGCGCTCGCCCACGACCCGGATCGCGCTCTCGCACGGGTCGCGGAGATCGGCTTCGAGGGCGTGGAGCCGTTCGGGCTCGGGAACCCGTCCCTGACCAGGGGAGAGCGGCTGACACAGGCGAAGATGCTGCGGCGGAGCATTGATCTGGCGGGCCTCACGGCCAGTTCGGCGCACACCCGATTCCCGGCTCCTTCGGAGATGGACTGGCTCCTCGAGGAACTCGCGATCGTCGGAGTTCCCGTCGCGATCGCCAGCATCCCCGAGCACGTCCTCGGCTTCGGTCGAGATGTGCTGACCACCCCCGGAGGAGTCCAGCGCTTCGCGGACGCTTTCGGGCTGCTGGCCGACAGGGCAGCAGAGCACGAGGTGCGGATCGGTTATCACAATCACTGGTGGGACTGGCCCGAGCTGCCCGACGGCACGCGGGGATACGACCGATTCCTCCAGGCGCTGGACCCGTCGATCGTCGCCGAGGTCGATCTGTACTGGGCGCACACGGCAGGTCGAGACGTCCCGGCGCTCCTGCGAGGCCTGGGGGATCGCGTCGAACTCGTGCACTTCAAGGACGGGCCGGGTCGTGCCGACGACCCGCTCGCCGATCAGGTCCCGCTCGGATACGGGAGCGCGGATCTCGACGGTGCGGTCGCTGCTCTGCCAGCAGGGCTCGAATGGGCGCTCGTGGAGCTTGATCGCACCGCGCTCGACCCCTTCGACGTGGTCACCGCGGGGTATCGCTGGCTCACAGCTCACGGCTTCTGACCCCATGCTCGGGGAGTCCCGCCGGACACCGCACCGGATGACAGGCTGAAGGTGCGAGGGAGGCGCGGCGACACCTTGTCACGGATCGAGCTGGTGATCTGGTCCGGTGAGCATCGGCTCAGGCGACCAGATCACCAGCTCGAACCCTCGGGCGCGCTGCTCCGACGCCCCCGTCGGCCTCAGCGCTTGTGGTACAGGCCCCGGCGCTGGAAGCGGGGCTCGGAGGTCACCGAGATGCCGAGGTTGCGGAAGATCCCCTCGTCCACGCCGCCCAGGATGGTGGTGGTGTGCACGTCGCAGCCGGAGAGGTTCTGCAGCTGAGCCAGGGCCCGGGCGGCGTGCTCGTCGTTCGAGGCGGAGACGGACAGGGCGATGAGGACCTCGTCGGTGTGCAGGCGCGGATTGCGCGAGCCCAGATGATCGGTCTTCAGCGTCTGGATCGGCTCAATCGACGCGGGGGAGAGCAGACGCACCTCGTCCTCGATACCGGCCAGGTGCTTGAGCGCGTTGAGCAGCATCGCCGCGCTGCAGCCCAGCAGCTCGCTGGTCTTGCCGGTGATGAGCGAGCCGTCGGCGAGCTGGATCGCCGCGCCCGGCTCGCCGGTGCTCTCCTCGACCGCGAGCGCCGGGCCGACGACGGCACGATCGGCGAGCTCGCAGCCCGCCTTCGCCATCACCATCGCCACCCGCTGGGAGACGATGTCGTCCAGATCTCCCATCCGCTCGGCGACCACGGCCTTGTAGTAGCGGCGGATGATCTCCTGGCGCGCCGCCTCCCGGCACGCTCCGTCGTCGACGATGCAGTGCCCGGCCATGTTCACGCCCATGTCCGTGGGCGAGGCGTAGGGGGAATCGCCGGTGAGCTTCGCCAGCAGCGTCCGCAGCAGCGGGAACACCTCGACGTCGCGGTTGTAGCTGGTGACCTGTTCGCCGTAGGCATCGAGATGGAAGGGGTCGATGAGGTTGAGGTCGTCGAGGTCCGCGGTGGCGGCCTCGTAGGCGAGGTTCACGGGATGCTCGAGGGGGAGGTTCCAGATCGGGAAGGTCTCGAACTTCGCGTAGCCGGCGGCGATGCCGCGGGCGTGGTCATGGTAGATCTGGGAGAGGCAGGTGGCGAGCTTGCCGGAGCCCGGCCCGGGAGCGGTGACCACCACCAGGTCCCGCTGCGTCTCCGAGTACTCGTTGGCGCCCAGGCCCTCCGGGGAGACCACCCGGGCCGTGTCCTGCGGGTAGCCGGGGATCACGCCGTGCCGCGCCACGGACAGGCCCAGCCGCTGCAGGCGCTCGATGAAGGCGAGCGCCACGTGGTTGGACTCCTCGAGCTGGGTGATCACCACGTTCTCGACGAGGAAGCCGTGCTCACGGAAGACGTCGATGAGCCGCAGCACGTCCTCCTCGTAGGGGATGCCGAGGTCCGCACGGACCTTCTGCCGCTCGAGGTCCTTGGCGTTGAGGCACACCAGGATCTCCAGCTCGTCCCGCAGCCGCTCGAGCATCGCGATCTTGTTGTCCGGGGTGAAGCCGGGCAGCACGCGGGAGGCGTGATGGTCGTCGAAGAGCTTCCCGCCCATCTCGAGGTACAGCTTCCCGCCGATCTGCTCCCGACGGGCGTGGATGTGCTGCGACTGCAGCTCGATGTACTTCTCCCGGTCGAAACCGGCGGCGGGGGACGGGGGAGCGGTGCGGGGGGCGGAGGCAGTCACCCCGGCACGCTAGCACCGCCGCCGGCGCTCCCGCTGGGACACGACCCCGTCCCCGCAGCAGCCCTCAGGGGGCGAGGTGCCCGATGCCGCGCAGCGGATCATCATCCCGAGGCGCCGAGTGTGGCCTCGCGATCGCGCTCCCGATCCGCTGTCGCGGCGGCGACATCACGCGGGTAGGTGAGGTGGAGCAGGCCGAGCACCAGGGCGTTGACGACCATGAGCACCCCCAACACCCAGAAGAAGACGCTCTGGATGCCGTGGGTGACGGCGAACTGGCCCGCCCCGAAGGAGAAGAGCGCCCAGCCGATCGTCTCGAAGACGGTGATGAAGACGGCCATCGCCTGGCCGCGGAGCTTGGGTGGGATGACTGCGGCCACGATCGGCCGGTTGACCGGCGGGTTCATGCCCTGCGCGGCGCCCATCAGGGCCCACAGCACGGCGTAGGCGAGGATCCCGCCCAGGTGGAGCTGCGTGGCGACCATGGCCGCGACGGCGAAGAGGATCTGGGCGAGCTGGATGTACCAGATCCGTCCGTGGCGCGGCATCACCCGATCGAGCACGCCCACCAGCATCCCTCCGCCCAGGGTTCCCACGAGGTATCCGATCCCGAAGGGCAGCAGGACGGTCGCGGCGAGGGCGTTGGAGAACCCGCGCTCGTCGACCAGGAAGGTCACGCCGTAGACCGAGATCAGCAGGTGGCCGGAGAGCAGGCGCGAGAGCATCATGAGGCTGTACGAGCGGACCCGGAACAGCCCGAGGATCGCGCGCAGGGAGGTCTTCTCCCGGACGCGGCGCCCGGACGCGAGATCGGCGAACTCCGGTTCCGAGGCGCCGACGCCGGGGTCCTTGATGAGGACGAGCTGTGCGACGCCCGCGAGCGCCGCGATCGAGCCCATCGTCGCCAGTCCGTACCGCCAGCCGTCCTCGGACAGGGAGAACAGCCCGATCAGCGGCCCCATGAGCGAGGCGATGCCGTTGATCGCCCCGTAGAAGTAGGACATCGCGCGTGCCCGCTCGCGGTCGGAGAAGCAGTCGAGGATGAGGGCGTTGCCCACGGGGGAGGCCCCGACGAGCGCGGCGGCCATGAGGACGTTCAGCACGAGCAGCGAGATGTAGCCGGTGCTGAACGCCGAGGCGATGCCGAAGGCGCCGCCCAGCAGCGAGGTGGTGACCAGGACGGTCTTGCGGGAGGTGCATGCGGCGAGCCAGGTCCACAGCGGTCCCGCCGGGGCGGAGGCGAGCTTTCCGAGCGCGGTCATGGTGCCCAGGTGGCCGCTGTTCAGACCGAGGGACGCAGCGATCGAGGGGAAGAGCGTTCCGATCAGGCTCCCCTCGGTGCTGTCCACGGCGGTGGAACCGGTGAGCGTGGCCAGGTTTCGCCAGCGGTGCGGGACCCGGGTCGCGGGGGAGTGCTGGGACGCCGGGGCGTCCGGTGCGGTCGTGGACATCGAGGATCCTGTCGTCGTCGTCAGGGGCGGATCGGTGCGACGGCTCCGCGGTGAGCTGCGAGGGGCCCGTCCGGAGGAGATGCCTCATTGCAGGCCATGACACAATGCGAATGCCGATGGGTGGGGAGCATGACACAATCGTCACGCTCGGTCAACGTGCTCCCGATGGTTGGCGTGCTTGCCCTTCCATTCCACATGTGTCACGCTTGGCGACGATCACCTCAGGAGGCACGCGATGAAGCTCGAGCACCTGCTCCTCGGTGTGCTGGCGCTGAAGCCGGCCACCGGATACGACCTCAAGAAGTACATGGATACCTCCGGGCGCTTCCTGCGCTCGAACACCCAGATGAGCCAGGTCTACCGCTCGCTGGCCGCCATGGAGTCCCGCGGATGGGTGGTCCATGAGGTCGAGCCGCGGCCCGGCGCGACCGACGCGAAGCGGTACAGCCTCACCGAGGAGGGTGCGACCGTCTTCCTCGACTGGCTGACCGGTCCGTACCACCCGCCCACGCGCTTCGAGGAGCCCGACCTCCAGGCCCGACTGGCCTTCGCGGGCTTCATGACGCGGGAGGCGCTGATCGGCCTGCTCGACACCGAGATCGAGGAACGCACCCGGGAGGTCGCGCGCTACCGCTTCCGCGACCGGCACCTCGAGACGGCCCCGGAGCTCCCCTTCGACGAAGCGCTCGCCGCGCGCGTCGGGGAGTGGTCGCACCGCACCGGCGCCGCGGCGAAGGACGCCCATATCGCGCGCGTCGCCGCTCTCCGCGAGGAGCTGCGCTCAGCCCCTGCCGCGTCACCTGTCACCCCCACCGTCCGGGCACAGCGCCCCGTCACCCCTGAGGAGACCGCCCGATGAAGGCCATCATGCTCATGTTCGACAGCCTGAACCGGCACATGCTGCCGCCGTACCGGAACACCATCGTCGACGCCCCGAACTTCGCCCGGCTCGCTCAGCGCGCCGCCACCTTCGACAACTTCTACGCCGGATCGATGCCGTGCATGCCCGCGCGGCGCGAGCTGCACACCGGGCGCCACAACTTCCTACACCGCTCCTGGGGCCCGCTCGAGCCCTTCGACGACTCGATGCCCGAGATCCTGCGCGAGAACGGCGTGCACACCCACCTGGCCTCGGACCACCCCCACTACTGGGAGGACGGCGGCGCGACCTACCACACCCGCTACTCGACCTGGGAGTTCTTCCGCGGCCAGGAGGGCGACCCGTGGAAGGGCGTGGTCGACGCCGGGCCCGGCATGCGCTCGCAGGACCGCGTGAACCGCTCCTACATGCCCACCGAGGCGGAGCACTCCCAGACCCTCACCGTCGATGCCGGGATCCACTTCATCGACACCAACGCCCAGGTCGATCGGTGGATGGCGCAGATCGAGCTGTTCGATCCGCACGAGCCGTTCTTCACCCATCAGGCGTACAAGGACCTCTACCCCCACGAGTACGACGGGGAGGAGTTCGACTGGCCCGGCTACCAGAGGATCTCCGAGCCCTCCGAGCAGGTCGAGCACGCGCGGTACGAGTACGCCGCGCTGGTCTCGATGTGCGACCGCTCGCTGGGCCGGGTGCTCGATGCCATGGACCGCCACGGGCTGTGGGAGGACACGATGCTCATCGTGAACACCGACCACGGCTTCCTGCTGGGGGAGCACGGCTGGTGGGCGAAGTCCGTCCAGCCGTGGTTCAACGAGCTGGTGCACCTGCCGATGTTCCTGTGGGATCCGCGGTCCGGCGCGGCCGACGCCCGCCGGGGCGACCTCGCCCAGACCATCGACATCGCCCCCACCCTGCTGTCCTTCTTCGGACTCGACGTCCCGGAGGACATGCAGGGGCTCGATCTCGCCCTCCCCGACGCGCACCGCGAGGCCGCGCTCTACGGCATCCACGGCGGGCACGTGAACATCACCGACGGCCGGTACGTGTACATGCGCTCCAGCGGCACCGCGGAGAACTCCCCGCTCGAGGAGTTCACGCTGATGCCCACGCATATGCGCTCGCGCTTCGCCGTCCAGGAGCTGGCGGAGTGGGAGCCCGCCTCGCCCTTCTCCTTCACCAAGGGGCTGCGGACCATGCGCCTCGAAGCAGCGGCCGGCTGGATGAATCCCTGGCAGCACGGCACGCTGCTGTTCGACCTCGAGGACGATCCGCAGCAGCTCTCCCCCCTGGTGGACGACGAACTCGAGCTGCGCTTGGCCCAGCTCCTCGCCGAGCGCCTGCGGGCCAGCGATGCGCCCGCCAGCCAGTTCGAGAGGCTCGGCCTCCCGGCCAGCGGCCCCGTGGGTCCCGAGCACCTGCTCGCGCGCGAGCACGCCGGCCGCGCGCGGGAGATGGCGGAGCCGATGCCCGCGACCGACGAGCTCGACCGACCCCGGCTGCTCACCACGCCGATCCACGAGCTGTCCTCGACCCCGGCGGTCCGCCGTGTCCTCGAGCGCATCGCCCCGACCCTGTTCCACACCGAGATGGTCGCGGTGCCGGCCACGGTGAGTCTCTGGCAGCTCGCCCTCACCGGTGCCCTCAGCGTCCCGCAGCTGCGGGCGATCGACGCAGCGCTCGCCGAGGAGTCCGAGGAGGCCCTCGCAACGGCCGGGGAGCGATGAGCGCACCGGACCACCATCCCGCCGGCACCGGCTGCGGCTGCGGACTATCGGCGCCACCGCGCAGGGGAGCCGACGCTCCGGCCCGCGTCGTGCCCGCGGGTGCCGCGGGGTCCCACCCGATCGAGCAGGTGCGCGTCCCCGCAGGCACCTTCCTGATGGGCGACGCGTCCGGGGATGCGAACCGGGCCGACGGAGAGACGCCGCGGCACGAGGTCGCCCTCGGCGCCTTCGACATCGATGCGACACCGGTGACCACCGCCGCGTTCGCGCGCTTCGTCGAGGAGACCGGGTACCGCACCGAGGCCGAGCGCTTCGGGGAGTCGGCCGTCTTCCACCTGGCCGTCGAGGCGGCGGAGGCGGAACGGATCGGACCGACGCCCGGCGTTCCCTGGTGGATCGGCGTCCTCGGCGCCGACTGGCAGCATCCCGGCGGCCCGGGCTCGAGCCTCGCGGGTCTCGAGGAGCATCCCGTCGTCCACGTCAGCTGGAACGACGCGCAGGCGTACTGCACCTGGGCGGGACGGAGCCTTGCCACCGAGGCGCAGTGGGAGTACGCGGCCCGCGGCGGACTCGATGGTGCCCGCTACCCCTGGGGCGACAACCCGGTCGACGAGGGCGGCTGGCGCGCCAACATCTTCCAGGGCACCTTCCCTCGGACGAACACCCTCGAGGACGGCTTCCTCACCACCGCCCCGGGGCGCAGCTTCGAGCCCAACGGGTACGGGCTGTGGCAGTGCGTGGGTAACGTCTGGGAATGGTGCCGCGACTGGTTCCATCCGGGCACCTATCTCGAGCGGTCCCGGCGCGGCGGGACCCACATCGATCCCGTCGGACCGGAGACGGGTCACGCACGGGTGCTGCGGGGCGGCAGTTACCTCTGTCACGACTCCTACTGCAACCGCTACCGCTGCTCCGCCCGTTCCCGGAACACCCCGGATTCCTCGATGGGCAACGCCGGCTTCCGGACGGTCTCTGCACCCGCATAGCGGCCGCCGGACCGCGGTGACGTCGACTCCTCGACCCTCAGGGCGCCGCACGCCGCGGAGCGAGGAGCGTCTGTGCGAGCCCGAGCAGTCCCGCGGCCCGCAGCGGACCGGCGGGATCCGGCGACGCGCCCACCTCGCGGGCCTCGCGCGGGGGGATGCCGTAGAGGTGACGGAAGCGGCGCGAGAAGTGGAAGCGGTCCGGATAGCCGCACAGCACGCCGACTTCACTGATCGTGGCGCTACTGCGCTGCAGCGCCGTCGCGGCCTGCCAGAGCCGGACGAGCTCGAGGAATTGAGCGGGCCCCATGCCCAGGGCTGACTTCACGACACGGTGGAGATGCGCGGGCGTGACATGGGACCTGCGGGCCAGCTCCTCGACGTGGATCAGCCGCAGCCCGTCCCGGGCCCAGATCTCGCCGGTCTCCTCCAGCGCCGCGAGTACGGCGGCGGGGAGTCCGGCCAGGGGGTCCCTCGGCAGCGGTCCGGTGACGTAGAGATCGACCAGCCAGTGGAGGACCTGCGCACTGCGCTCTGCGGCGGGCCGGCCCTCGTCACCGGCGAGAGCCAGCAGGTAGTCGCACAGCGACTCCAGCACCGGCAGCTCGGAGAAGCTGCGCATCGCGGGCCATGCTGCCGGATCCGGCAAAGATCCCAGATCGTCCGCCGTGAAGTGCAGATATGCGTGCCGGCTGGAGATCACCGGATCCCAGGCGTAATGGTCCTGCACGCCGGGCCGAGTGATCGCCACGTCCCCGGGCAGGAGGGAACAGGAGCGTGCCTCGGTCGGCGCGCGCCCCGGCGAGAGCGTGAGCTGAGCGGAGCCCGCGAGGAGCCAGACGAGCTCGAAATCCGGCAGGCGTCGTGGACCGTAGCTGGAGCCGGGTGGATAGTCCGCGATCCGCGCGGGACCGGAGGCCGTCAGGGAGAGGTCGGAGGAGATCATGATCAGTCATTGAACCGCAATCCTGTGGCATGGACCACAGTGTGTTCCTTCGCTGTACTGGCCATCATGACCACACAGTTCGCCGTCACCCCGCATACCGATCCCCGTCATGAGCGACTCGTGGACGACTACGAGCGCGACGGATTCGTCATCCTCGAGGACGCGATCGACGCCGACCTCGTCGCCTCCCTCCGGCGCGACGCCGCCCGGATCTGTCGGGGCGAGCTCGGCGAGGTGGATGCCGCGCCGGTCGACGTCTCCGCCACGGCGGACACCGAGGAGCTGATGCGCCAGTTCCTGTGCATCCACTACCCGCACAAGATCTCCGAGGTGGCCCTCGAGGCGCTGAAGGCGCCACGGATCCTCGATGTCCTCACCCGGGTGATCGGCCCCAATGTCAAAGCCATGCAATCGATGCTCTTCATCAAGTCCGAGGGCAAGCCCGGACAGGCCTGGCATCAGGACGAGTACTTCATCCCCACCCGCGACCGCTCCCTGACGGCGGCATGGATCGCCCTGGATGACGCGACCATCGAGAACGGATGCCTGTGGGTGCTGCCGGGCTCCCACCGCCGCGGCGTGCTCTATCCGGACCGCGAGCAGAACGATCCCGCTTTCGACTGCACGATCGAGGCCTACGACTTCCCGTGGGACGACGCCGACGCGGTCCCCGTCGAGATCCCGGCCGGGAGCGCGATCATCTTCAACGGCTACCTGCTGCACCGCTCCCTCCAGAACTCCGGCGAGCACGGCTATCGCCGTGCGCTGGCGAATCACTACATGAGTGCCGAATCGCTGCTGCCCTGGCAGGCGATGCCGGAGGGGGTCCACGTGGGCAAGCACGACTTCCGCGACATCGTGATGGTCGCCGGGGAGGATCCGTACGGCTACAAGGGGACCAGCGACATCGCGCGCCCGCACTCCCGTCCGGACAAGGAGGGCGGATGCGACCGCTGAGGACGTCGGGAAGCACGCCGGTCGCATCACACCGCGGCGTCCGTCGCAGAGATGCAGGACGATCATGAACCAGCGCTCAGCACAGAGCGGCACGGCCCGCGCGACACGGCGAGGATTCCTGACTGCTGGAGGCGCCCTCGGAGGCGCCGCTGCTCTGGCCGCCTGCGGCGGTGCGATGGGAGGCGGTGGCGGCGGAGCGAGCGACAGCGGAGAACTGGTCGGCATCGGGAACAACGGGAGGGCCGGTGCAGGTCGGGACGGGGCGACGGCGGACCATCTGTTCATCGCGGGCTTCCAGTGGAGCCCGCCGACGAACTTCAACACCTTCGCCGCCTCGCCCGCCTGGCCCTCCGCCGGCAACGCCGCCCAGTACGTCTACGAGACGCTGCTGCGCTTCGACATCCTGACTGGCGAACTCCTTCCGGGCCTGGCCGCTTCGCACGAGATCAACGGCACCGAGTCGATCACCCTCACCCTCCAGGAGGGCGTGACCTGGCACGACGGATCGGAATTCACGGCGGACGACGTGCTGTACACCTTCGAGCTCGGGAAGATCGATCCGGGCCTGGGCATCGCGGGCATCTGGACCGAGGTCGACGAGATGACGGCCGAGGGCACCACTCTCAGCCTGGCGATCAACCAGGAGCGCAGGAACGTCGACTCGGTACTGAACACGCTGGCCACACAGCCCATCGTGAACAAGGCGCAGTTCGAGCAGGCTGCCGCGGACAGCGGGGGCGCGATCGCGTCCTGGGAGACGATGGAGCCGATCGGCACGGGCCCCTTCACTCTCGAGCTCGCCGACCAGACCCAGATCGTGCTGGCACGGCACGAGGACTATTGGGGGACTTCGATGCACGGGGGCCTCCCGGCGATGTCCAAGATCATCCATCCCATCTTCAAGTCCGCAGAGGACGGCAACATCAAGTTCCAGAACGGCGAGCTCGACGTCATGCAGCAGTTCGTTCCGCAGATCTGGAAGATGTGGGAGGCGGACAAGCCGGTGGGGACCTACCTTCGTGACAAGCCGTACTATCTCCCGGGCTCGATGCCGATGTTCATCATGAACACGGCGCGGCCGGGTCTGGACGATCCGTTGGTGCGCAAGGCGCTCGCCCACGCCGTCGACTACGCCTCGATCGCGGAGACCGCGATGTCGGGGTATTCGTCGCAGGTGCTGGCCTCGCTGGTGATCCCCGACGGCGCCGAGGACCAGTGGCTGGATCGGGAGAAGGCCGAGGCTGACGGCTGGGTCTACGACGCCGCGAGGGCGGAGTCGCTGCTCGAGGAGGCCGGCTACGCCAAGGGCGAGGACGGGATCTACGCCAAGGACGGTCAGAAGCTGGGGCCGTGGAAGCTCATCACGCCGCAGGGCTGGACCGACTGGAACGCGGCGCTGGAGATCGTGGCGAAGAACTTCCAGGCGATCGGTGTGGACGCGGCGACGAACTTCCCGCAGCAGGCCCAGACCCAGACCGCGATCCAGAACGGGGACTTCGACCTGTGCTGCTGGTCCGTGGCCGGCACGGGGCCCTCCACGCCGTGGCAGCGCTTCAGCGACGTGATGAGCAACGTCGATCTGGCCCCCGCCGGTGAGCGGGCGTACCGCAACTACGGGCGGTGGGAGAACGACCAGGTCAACGATCTGCTGCAGGATGCGGCCGCGGCGGTCGAGGACGCCGAGAAGAAGGTGGCGCTGGTCGCCCTCGACGATCTCTATCGCGCCGAGGTGCCGGCCTTCCCGCTCATGTACCGGCCCGATGAGTTCTTCGAGTTCAACGCCAGCAACTGGGCGAACTGGCCCACCGAGGAGAACGACTACGCCCCGCCGATGTTCCGCGGCGCGGGCAACCAATGGCTCTTCGAGATCACCCGGATCGGCAGCTGACGGCTCTGCCGACGAGCGGCGACGGCCCGGGGGGCATGATCCTCCTGGGCCATCGGCGCGTCTCACTCCCGGGGCAGCACCCCGGAGCGCCACACCAGGAAGGTGACGACCCAGCAGGGGAGCGCCAGGCCGAACACCGGGACCAGCCCCGGCAGGGACTGCCAGATCGCGGCCGCGGCGCCGAGCACCACGAGGACGGAGAGGGTGAGGCCGGGCCGCGCGACCAGGACCGTCAGCACCATCCGCAGCACCGTGCGCAGTGGATCCTCGAAGTGAGCCGCGAGCGGCCACACCACGACGGTGACCAGCGCCAGAGCAACGGTCAGCAGCACCACGATGCCGCTCGCCGCGGGGCCCGCAGTCCCCAGATCCAGGGCGGAGAGCACCCAGCGGTCTGCGAGCAGCAGCGCCCATCCGGTTGCGAGCACGGCACCCAGGCGCGTGGCCCGCACGAACTCGCCGCGCCAGGCCGCCCAGAACTCCGCCCACAGCGTCCCGCGAGGGGGCGGCGAGGTGCCCTCGGCCTCGTGCACGCCCTCGATCCGGTCCTGCCGCAGCACGGCATGCAGCGCGGCGGTCGCCGGCGCGATCCCCAGCACGATGCCGCCGGCGAGGACCCCCAGCACCCAGAGCAGGTTCAGCAGGAACAGGCGCAGGGCGAGCTCGCCCAGCCCCAGGTGCCAGCGCACCAGCTGCGGCATGAGTCGTCGCGGCCGCGCGGGGTTCGCCGTGCTCATCCCTTCACCGACCCGATCAGCACGCCCTTCTCGAAGTACTTCTGGAGGAAGGGATACAGGATGATCACCGGCAGGGTCGAGACGATGATGACCCCGTACTTGATCTGGTCCGCATAGCGCTGGCCGTAGGCGCCGCCGGACCCGCCGGCGCCGCCCGCCCCGCCGGAGAACGCCTGATTGGACAGCAGGATGTCCCGCAGCACGATCTGCAGGGGCTGCTTGTCGTAGTCGCGCACGAAGACCAGGCCGGTGAAGAAGTCGTTCCAGTGGAAGACCAGGTAGTACAGGCCGATCACCGAGATCAGCGCCTTCGACAGGGGCAGCGCGATCGTGGTGAAGAACCGGAAGTAGTCCACCCCGTCGATCATCGCGGCCTCGAAGAGCTCCTCGGGCAGGGAGTTCTCGAAGAACGCCCGCGCGATGATCAGGTTGAAGACGTTCAGCGCCGAGGGGAGGATGAACACCAGCCAGTTGTCCAGCAGGCCCAGGTCCTTGTACAGCAGGTAGGTGGGGATCAGCCCGCCGCTGAAGAACATCGTGAAGGCGAAGAACAGCATGAGCGGACGCCGGGGGCGGAACTCGCGCCGCGAGAGCGCATAGGCCGCCGGCAGCGTCACCACGAGGTTCAGCATCGTCCCCACCACGCTGTAGACCAGGGTGTTGCGGTAGCCCGTCCAGATCCGGGAGTCGGCCAGGATCTGCTCGTACCCGAAGAGGCTCAGATTCTTGGGCAGGAGCAGGACCCGACCGGTCGCCACCGCCGTCGGATCGCTGATCGAGGCGATCAGCACGAAGTACAGCGGATACAGCGTGGCGAACAGGACGGCGGCCAGGATGAGGGAGATGACGCTCATGAAGAGCAGGTCGCTGCGGCCCAGCCGTCGGCCCACTCGTCGACTCAGGCGGCGCGTGCGCGCGGTGCGCAGGGTGTCGGTGCTCATGGGTCCCCTCACCACAGGCTCGTGTCGGTGACGCGCTTCGAGATCTGATTGGCCAGCACCAGGAACGCGAAGTTGATGACGGTGTTGAACAGCCCGATCGCCGTGGAGTAGCTGAACTGGCTGGAGAGGATGCCGATCTTGTACGTGTAGGTCGCGATGACCTCGGAGACCGGCAGGTTCAGGGTGTTCTGCATCAGGAAGATCTTCTCGAATCCCGTGGCCAGCACCCCGCCCATGTTGAGGATCATCAGGATGACCATCGTGGGGACGAGGGCCGGGATGTCGACGTGGCGGATGATCTGCAGCCGGGAGGCGCCGTCGATGCGCGCCGCCTCGTACAGATGCGTGCTCACCCCGGCGAGGGCGGCGAGGTAGATGATGCTGTTCCACCCGGTGTGCTGCCAGATGTCGGAGAGCACGTACACGGGCACGAAGGCCGTGGTGCTGCCCAGGTAGTTGATGTCGTCCAGACCGAACAGCGCCAGGAAGCGGGTGATGAGCCCGGTCTCCGGCGAGAGGAACACCTGGAGCATGCCCACGATCACCACGATGGAGATGAAGTGCGGCAGGTAGGTGACCGTCTGCACGAAGCGCTTGAGGCGCGAGTGCAGGATCTGGTTGATCACCAGCGCCAGGAGGACCGGGGCGAGGAAGCCCAGCACGAGCGTCGACAGCGAGATGACGATCGTGTTCCGCATGAGGTCCCAGAACAGCGGGCTCTCGAAGAACTGTCTGAAGTATTTCAGCCCCACCCACTCCCCGCCGGTCAGCCCCTTGGTGGGGTCGAACTCGCGGAACGCGAGCTGGATCCCGTACATGGGGATGTAGGCGAAGACGATGACGACGATCAGCGCGGGAGCGAGCATCACCCACAGCTGCCAGTAGCGGCCCAGGTGGCGGCGCATCCGCGCCACCGGCCCCCGCCGCTCCGCACCGGACGCGGGCGGAGCGGCGGTGCGTCCAGGACGCCGACTCGCGGCGTCCGTGCCTGTGGTGGTCCCGATGCTCATTTCGAGGCCATGTACTCGTCGTAGTACTTCTGCATCGTCGCGATGTTGTCGCGCACGCCGGACTCCTCGACGGTCGCGAGATAGGGCTCCCAGCCCTCGTCGATGCCGCCGCTGGTGATCCACTCGGCGAAGCTGGTCATCGCGGTGTTCATGAGCGTGGTGTCCACCAGGCTCATGGCGTTGAGGTCCTCCTTGGTCATCTTGATGAACAGACCCGGGTACACGTCCTTGTCCAGGTCCATCGCGTCGATGGCCGGCTGCAGCACCTCGGACTCGTCCACGGCCTCCTGGAGGTCGGAGGGCAGCTCCACCTCGAGCGAGTCGCGGATCCACACCGGACCGTTGTCGGCGAGGGTGGAGGTCCACTTCCAGGTCGAGGGGTCCGTGCCGTCCGGCGGCGGCAGCACCTTGTAGGAGCCTTCGCCGGTCTTCTCGATGTTGGGGCCGATGTCGCCGAAGAGGACCTGCAGCGACATCTCCTCCTCGTAGAACGTGTCGATGACCGCCAGGGCGGCCTCCTTGTTCTTCGAGGTCGCCGAGAGCACCACCTGATTGCCCGGGTAGTTCTCGCCGTACTGGTCGTAGCTCCAGGTGAGTCGCTCGGACTGGTCCCTCGAGCGCTGCAGCACGCCGATGGACTCGTACTGGTCGGCGATGTCCGGCCCGAAGCGGTCCGAGCGCGTCCAACCGAAGGTGTAGCCGACGGTCGCGGTGCCGTCGCCGGGCCCGCGGGCCACCGACTGGTAGGTGGAGTAGTCCTGGGTCATGACGTCGGCCGAGAGGAGGCCGGCCTCCTGGCAGCGGGCCAGGAAGGTGACCACCTCGCGGTAGCGCTCGTCGGTGAGGAAGTTCCCCACCACGCCGTCCTCGAGGAAGTAGCCCTGGCCGCCCCCGCCGGAGATCGGCAGTCCCGTGCTGCCCAGCAGCAGGATCGACTGGAAGTAGCCGAAGCCGCCGGTTCCCACGGGGCTCCAGTCGATGGGACGGATCTCCGCCCCGGTGCCGGTGGGATCTCCCTCCTTGAACGCGACCAGCACGTCGAACAGCTCGTCCCAGGTGGTCGGCACCTCCAGGTCCAGCGTCTCGAGCCACTGGGTGTTGATGTACTGGTGCTGCACGGTGGGCGGCCAGAACCTCTTGTAGCCGGGGACCGAGTAGATCTCCCCCTCGGGCTGCGTGGCGAGAGCCTGCAGCTCCGGCTTCTCCTCGAACATCGCCGCGACGTTGGGCAGGGACTCGAGGTCGTCGGAGAGGTCCTCGAAGAGGGTGCCGTAGGTGGCCAGGTCCGTGTCGTTGATGGCCTGGGTGCCCACGATGAGGTCCGGGACGTCGCCGGCGGCGAGCATCGTGGACTTCTTCTGGTCCCAGTCGGCGCTGACCTCCTCCCAGACGATCGGCATGCCGGCCGCCTCCTCGAGGGTCTTCGTCCACTCCATCTCCGCCATGGGCTTGGTCAGGGCGTGCTTGATCACCAGGATCCGCAGCTCGCCCTCGGTGCTGCCCCCGTCGCTCCCGCCTCCGCAGGCGGTCAGTCCGAGGGAGCCGCCGACAGCGGCCGTCGCGGCGAGACCGCCGAGCACGGTGCGCCGACGGGGGCGACGAGGGGGGAGGGCAGGGGGAAAGGTCGACATCATCGTCTCCTGGGGTGGGTGGGGAACTGCAGGGTGGGTGGGGAACTGCAGGATCGGGAGGCGGCGGGCTGCGGCGGTGCGGGCGAGGAGTGGGCGGCGGGCCGGTGGAACCGGCCCGCCGGGATGGTCAGCTCTCGCGCGGGAGCCAGATGCGCATCGCGCCGGGTCCTCGGTTCCCCCAGCGGGCGAAGGGCACGGCGGAGACCTCCAGCGGTCGGGTCTCCGCGCCCGGGGACTCCTCGGTGACCTCCTCGTAGAGAGCGCCGCCGGGACGGCGGTGCAGGACGGTGACCCGGAGCGTCCCGTCGTCGCCGGGACGGGCGGTGGGGACGCGGGGGATCAGCAGGTCGTCCACCGCCACGTCCTCGGGCAGGTCCGCCTGCTCGAGGCAGTGCACGATCGGGCCGCGCTCGAGCGCGACACAGCCGCGGGTCGCGTCCACTCGGGGGTGGGAGAGCGTCCACCGCGGCGGCATGTCGAGGTCGAGACGGGCGCCGTCGACCTCGGCGATCCCGAGCTCGAGCCGCTGGGCGTCGAGCTCGGGCTCGCTCAGCGCTCGGGCGGTGCCGTCGGCGGAGGTGAGCGTGCCGCTGCGCACCCAGCCGGGGATCCGCACCCCGATCCGTGCGCCGGTCGTCGTCTCCTGCGCGGACAGGGAGAGGTGGATCGTGCCGGAGCGGGGGTAGTCGGTGCGCACCTCGAGCGTGCCGCGGCCCAGAGCCTCCGGGAGCGTGATCGAGGCGCCGGCGAGCTGGAGCAGCTCGAGGCTCGTCCCGCGCTCGTCCTCGCGGACCGCCGCGACGTAGGCGCCGAGCTGCGCGATGAGACGGGCGATGTTGGGCGGGCAGCAGGCGCAGGAGTACCACTCCTGGCGATCGGCGGGCGCGTTCTCCTCGTCGAAGCGATCGGGACGGCGCTGCATGGGGTTGGAGTAGAAGAAGCGGGTGCCGGTCTCGTCGACCGAGGCGGCCAGAGCGTTGTGGATCTCGCGCTCGATGACGTCGGCGTGGCGGGGGTCCTCGCGCGCCAGCATCATCCGCCAGGTCCACTGGAGGTCCGCGATCGTCGCACAGGTCTCGGCATAGGCGCGGTCGCTGGGCAGCTCGTAGTCGTTGCCGAAGGACTCGTCGCGGTGACGGGAGCCGAAGGCGCCCGAGAGGTACATCTTGCGGGTGTGGACCCGCTCCCACTGCTCGGCCATGACCGTGCCGAGGGCCTCCTCACCGGTCTCGAGGTGGAGGTCGGTGACGCCGGCGTTGAGGTAGAGCTGGCGCACCGCATGGCCGGTGGGGTCCACGGCCTCGCGTACGGGCAGGTGGTCCTGGAAGTAATGGTTCCCGAAACCGCCGCCGGGCAGCAGATCCCTCCCGCGCTGGTCCACGAGATGCTGGGCCAGGCGCAGGTGGCGCTCCTCGCCGGTATGGCGGTAGAGCTCGACGAGGGCCGTCTCGATCTCCGGGTGGCCGGGGATGCCGTCCTCGCGCCCCGGTCCGAAGCGGCGGTCCACGAGATCCACGAAGCGCAGCGCGAGCTCGAGCAGGTCGCGGCGCCCGGCCGTGCGGTCCAGGGCGATGGCGGCCTGCAGCCAATGGCCCAGCACGTACATTTCATGGGTCCACCACAGCTCGGCGAACTTCTTCTCCGGGTGCACGCCCTGGATCCAGGTGTGCAGGTAGCCGCTGGGCTCCTGGACCCGGGCCACCAGCGCGATCATCTCGTCCAGCCAGTCATCGTGCGCGGTGGTCCCGGTGCGGCCGATCTCCCAGGCCACGGCCTCGATGACCTTGAACAGGTCCGAGTCGGCGAAGACGAAGCCGCGATGCGCCGCCCCGGACTCGCCGATGACGCGCCGGAAGTTGTCGATCACGCCGGAGGTCTCGAGCTGGGCGATGCAGTGCGGGATCGTCGCCGCGGCGTTGAGCTCCTGCCAGGCGCCCAGCGGACCGGCGGGGTCCAGCCGCACCGCCGCCAGGTCGAGGGGGCGCAGGCCGGAGGCGCGGACGGCGCGGGGGAGCGCCGGGGCGGGGCGTGCGGAGGGCGGGGACTGATCGAGCACGAAGTCTCCTCGTCGAGACGCGGGTGGTCTCCTCGGTGCGATGTGACGGACGCCATGGTGCGGCGCGCGATTAAGCGATGTCAAGAGTGGACATGACGGTGTCCTAGTGTCGTGATCCTCCTGTGACCTTCCGTGGGATCCGACGGCCGGATCGTCGCCCCGGGCGCCTCAGACGCCCGTCGAGGCGCGGGTGACGAGAGCCGACGGTGCGCTCTCGCGCCGGGCCGGCAGGTCGCTCCCGGCGAGTCGTTCGGCCAGCATCGCGACGGCGTATCGCGCCATCTCCGGCACGCCCGGGTCCACGGAGGTCAGCGGCGGCGTGGTGAAGGCGGCCTCGTCGGTGTTGTCGAAGCCGGAGAAGGCGACGTCCTGCGGGATGCGGAGCCCGGCGAGGGAGGCGGTGCGCATCGCCCCCACGGCGACGGCGTCGTTCACGCACATCACCGCGTCGAAGGTGACACCGGAGCGCAGCAGCGCGACCATCGCCTCGGTGCCCGTCTCCCGCCGGTCCCAGTCCGATCCCTTGACCTCGAGGGCGGAGTCCACCTCCAGGCCGCGCGCCCGATGGGCGTCGAGGTATCCCCGGTAGCGGGGGCCGTCATGCGTGCTGAGCCAGGGGTCCGCGACGTAGGCGAGGCGGCGCCGCCCCATGTCCAGCAGGTGCCCGGCCACGGCGAGGGCGCCCTCGTACTCGTCCATCACCACGCAGTCGATGCCGGGGGTCGGGGCGCCCCCCACCTGCACCACGGGCAGCGGTGGGACCCGGCCCTCCAGGAGCTCGGCGCTGAGGAAGTGCGGGCACAGGATCATCCCGGCGACGTCGCGCGTGGTGCGCCCGAGCACCGCGTCCCGCTCCATCTCCGGGGTGTAGAAGGAGATGCGCAGGGTGGTGCTCAGCCCTCTCTCCTCGAGGGCGAGGATGAGGGCCTCGGCCATCCGGGCGAAGTACGGCTGATGGAGGTTCGGGACCATGATGGCGATGCGGTCCGCGCTGCCGCGGGCGAGACCGCGGCCCGCGGCGGAGGGCACGTAGCCCAGCTCACGGGCGGTGCGCTCCACCGTCTCCGCCGTCGCGGCAGAGACGCGGATCGTGCCGCCGGCCCGGTCGCCGCGGCGCAGCACATGGGACGCGGTCGCGGTCGAGACGCCCGCGGCCGCGGCCACGTCCGCCAGGGTCACCCGCGCCATGTGCGCCCCCGCCCTCCGTCGTCGGCCCGGCCCAGGGTGGACTCCGCGCGGATCAGGGCCGCGGGGACGACGACGCGCCGCGGCGGGCCGTCGTCCCCGCCCAGCCGCGCGACGACCAGCTCGACGGTGCGCCGCGCGATCTCCGCGGCGTCCGGGTCGATGGTGGTCACCGTGGGCGTGGAGAACTGCCCGTCATCGATGTACCCGTGGCCGGTCAGGAGGATCCGGCCCGGCACGTCGACATCCCGTTCGCGCAGCAGGGAGAGCGCACCGATCGCGAGCTCGTCGTCGGCGCACAGCAGCGCCCGGGCGTCGGGGTGCCGTGCCAGCGCCGCGGCCGCGGCGCGGCGGCCCGCCGAGCGGTCGGCCGCATGGGTGCTCGGCCGCGAGGCCTCCGGGGCCGGCCGCAGCACGGGCGCGCCGGGGAAGGCGGAGAGCAGGCGCTCGAAGAAGGCATCGGGCACCCCGTCCTCCCGCCCCAGCAGCACCGCCCCGCCCACCTGGAGCATCCGCAGGTGGCGGGCGAGGGCATCGGCCGCCGCGCACTCGTCGTTGTCCACCGTGTCGACGGTGACCTCGCCGTGGGGCGCCGACCGCTCGGAGTGCAGCACGACGATCGGCTGCTCCGGCGTGGAGCACGACGGCGTGAGGTCCTCGGGCAGCGGGCCCAGGTGGATCACCGCGTCGAAGAGGGCGCCGCGGGAGGCGAGGGTCTGGGCGATGCGCTCGGTGCGGCCGCGGGAGGGTTCGATGGAGACCTGCAGCCCACGGCGCTCGGCCTCGCGGACCACGGCCTGGGCGAGACGGGCCGCCGTCGGCGTCGTGAGGTCCACCAGCGACAGGGCGATCAGCCCTGTGCGCCCGGTGCGCAGGGACCGGGCATGGGTGTTGGGCGCCCAGCCCAGGTCGTCGATCGCCCGACGGACCCGGTCGCGCACGTCGGCGCTGATGTGGGGCTGGTCGTTCACCACTCGCGAGACGGTCTTGGTCGACACCCCGGCGCGCGCCGCGACCTCCTTCATCGTCGGCGCCATGGTCCTCCTCGCTCGCCGTGCACGCGATCACGGTCCCCGCTGGCGAGGATAGCGCGCGGCCGCCTGCTCGGCGCCTCGAGGGCGGGTGGTGCACCGCCCGCGGGGCCAGCAGGTCAATGCCGCCATCGGGGCGACCTTCGTGACACACTGCACAGGAGTGCGGATCCTCCTCGATCCGCCGTCCCCCTGTTCCGTTCGGCTCCCCACGGAGGACACCGTGACCGAGACACCTTCCCCCACCCTCACCCAGCGACTGACCGCCGAGCTGCTCGGCACGTTCTGGCTCGTCTTCGGCGGTTGCGGCGCCGCGCTCTTCGCGGCCGGCTTCCTCGACGGCGACGGCACGCACATGGGCATCGGCTTCCTCGGCGTCGCGCTCGCCTTCGGACTGACGGTCGTCACCGGCGCCTACGCGCTGGGTCACATCTCCGGCGGCCACTTCAACCCGGCGGTCACGCTCGGCGTGTTCCTCTCCGGGCGGATCGAGGCCAAGGCCGTCGGCCCGTACATGATCACGCAGGTGATCGGTGGCCTGATCGCCGCGGTGCTGCTCTTCGTCATCGCCAGCGGCCAGCCCGATTTCGCCATCGATCCCACCGCGGCCGGGTCCTTCGCCACCAACGGCTACGGGGAGCTCTCGCCCGGCGGGTACTCGCTGCTGTCCGCTCTGCTCATCGAGGTCGTCCTGACCGCGGTGTTCCTCTGGGTGATCCTCGGCGCGACCGACACCCGTGCCCCGGCTGGCATGGCACCGCTGGCCATCGGCCTCACCCTCACGCTGATCCACCTGATCTCGATCCCGATCACCAACACCTCGGTCAACCCGGCGCGCTCGATCGCCGTGGCGGTCTTCAACACCGGCGCGCTCGGCCAGGTGTGGCTGTTCATCGTCGCGCCGCTGGTCGGTGCCGCGATCGCCGGCCTGACCTACAAGCCGCTGTTCGGCGCGAAGGCCTCCTGACCCGGCCTCGTCGCTCCTCACTGCGCGGCGCCCCTCGCCCTTCCGGCGAGGGGCGCCGTTGCACGTCCTGAGCTCCGATCCCAGCGGCATCCCTCGGCGTCGGCGCCGCATCCGGTGATACGAATCGATGAATTCTCGTCGTGTCGGCACGGTGTCCTGACCAGCGGATACAGTCGCTCCCGGGCCCTCGATGCCGGCGCGACGGCCGCCGCGCCGTTTGCATCACCACCGCCCGTGGGGCACGATGGCGCTCGGTGTCGCGAGCACCCGGTCCGGCGTTGGGCGGGCTGCTCCGCGGCCCTCATCTCTCACACCGCCACCGTCGACGAGCGCCACCGTCATCGATTCGAATCGATGACTCCCTGGCGTGGAGAAAGCAGGACGACCATGTCTTCCGCACCCTGGTCCGCACCACAGCACAGCGCTGCCGTGGTCCCGGGCGGCCCGCGCCGCCCAGGACGTCGCGACCTCCTGCGCGCCGGTCTCGCCGTGCCCCCGCTGGCCGCCCTGGCCGGATGCGGGAGCGGCGGGACGAGCGGCGACCCGAACGCCATCAGGATCGTCGACTACTACAACACCCCGGCCGACGACGTCGCGATCAACGGCACCTTCAGCGCCTGCGCCGAGGAGCTGGGCCTCACCTTCTCCCGCGAGCGCGTGCCCGGTGATCAGCTCATCGCCAAGGTGCTCCAGATGGGATCCTCGCGCACCATGCCGGACCTCCTCATGCTCGACAACCCCAATGTCCAGCAGGTCGCCGAATCCGGTGCCCTCGCCTCCCTCGAGGACTACGGGCTCACCGCGGAGGGCCTCACCCCGGCCGTCGCCGATCTCGGCCGGTACGACGGGACGCTGTACGGCATCGCTCCGACGGTCAACACCATCGCGCTCTTCTACAACGTGCAGCTGCTGGAGGAGGCGGGCGTCCAGCCGCCGACCACCTGGGACGCGCTGCGCTCGGCCGCCGAGGCCGTGACGACGGAGGGGCGCTACGGCATCGCCTTCTCGGCGGTCGCCAACTACGAGGGGACCTGGCAGTTCCTGCCCTTCATGTGGTCCAACGGCGGCGAGGAGACCGACCTCTCCGGCGAGGGCGTGCTCGGTGCCTCGCAGTTCTGGTCCGACCTGGTCCGCGACGGCCTCGCCTCGCGCTCCGTCGTGAACTGGAAGCAGGGCGACGTGATGGACCAGTTCAAGGCAGGTCACGCCGCCATGGTCGTCAACGGGCCCTGGAACATCGCGGGCCTCGAGGCGGACACCCCCGACCTCGAGTGGGATGTGGTCACGATCCCCGTGCCGACTGCCGGAGGCGAGCCCGTCGCCCCGCTGGGCGGCGAGGTCTGGACGGTGCCCCTGACCGGGGACGAGGACAAGCAGCGCAAGGCCGCCGAGCTGCTCAAGGCGTTCGTCGCCCCCGAGAACCAGCTGTTCATGGCCGGTGAGCGCAGCACCATCCCCGGGGACGCGGAGGCCGCGCGCCGGTTCGGCGAGGAGAACCCTGACCTGAGCACCTTCGTCGAGCAGGTCGCGACGGCCCGCTCCCGCACCGCGAAGCTCGGGCCCGACTGGCCGCGGACCGCGAAGGCGATCTACACCGCGAACCAGCGCGTCCTGGTGGACGACACCGACCCGGCCGAGGCGTTCGACGAAGCCGCCCGGACCGTCAGCTGAGCGAGGGAAGAGACATGACCACCACCCAGTCCGCCATCACGGCACCCGCCGCCGGCACCCCCGCGCCCCGACGCCGGCGCAACACCGGCGACCTCCTGGTGCGCTACGCCTTCGTGCTGCCCGCCGTCCTCTACATGATCGCCTTCTTCGGCTATCCGATCATCAAGAACGTCGTCATGAGCTTCCAGGCCTACGACTTCTCGACCTTCTTCAACGGGAAGGCGCCGTTCGTCGGCCTCGACAACTACGCCGCGACCTTCTCCGACCCGATCTTCCTGCGTGCGCTCGGGAACACCGCCCTGTTCACCGTCGGCTCGATCGCCGGCCAGTTCGTGCTCGGCATGGCTCTGGCGCTCTACTTCCGTCGGCGCTTCCCGCTCTCGGGCTTCCTGCGCTCCCTGCTGCTGCTGCCCTGGCTGCTGCCGATGATCGTCTCCGCCGCGGTGTGGCGCTGGATCCTCGAGCAGGACAACGGCGCACTGAACGCCTTCCTCACCGGCATCGGACTGATCGACGATCCGATCCCCTGGCTGACCAGCTCGGACACGGCCCTGATCGCCGTCATCATGGTGAACATCTGGCTGGGGATCCCCTTCAACGTCGTGCTGCTCTACAGCGGCCTGCAGTCCATCCCCGAGGAGCTCTACGAGGCGGGCCAGCTCGACGGCGCCACCGGATGGAAGTCCTTCTGGCACATCACCCTGCCGATGCTGCGGCCCGTGGTGAGCGTGGTGCTGCTGCTCGGGGTGATCTACACGATCAAGGTCCTCGACCTGATCATCGGCCTGACCGGGGGCGGCCCGGCCAACGCCACGCAGACCCTCGCCACCCGCAGCTACGAGATGTCCTTCGTCGAGTTCGACTTCGGTCAGGGCGCCGCGCTGAGCAACATCCTGATCCTGATCGCCCTGGCCTTCAGCCTCGTGTACCTGCGCGCCAACGCCCGCGCCGCGAAGAACGGATGACCCCGATGAGCACTGCCACCGACACCGCCTCGCGCCCCGTCCTCACCGGCGCCCCCCGCCGCACGCGCTCCGCCCGTTCCGCCCTGCACACCGTGATCGGCATCGTGCTGGTCGCGATCATGCTGTTCCCCGTCTACTGGATGGTCAACGCCTCGCTCGCCCCGGCGGGCAACAGCCTCAACATCCAGTGGCTGCCGCTGAACCCGGACTTCAGCGGCTACTCCCGGGCGATCGCCGACCAGGGACAGAACCTCATCACCTCGCTGATCGTCGCCGTCGGCGCCTGCCTCCTCTCGATCGTGATCGCCGCGCCCTGCGCCTATGCGCTGGCGCAGTTCCGGATCAAGGGGACCGCGGCGCTGCTCTTCCTGGTGCTGATCAGCCAGATGATCCCCGGCATCGTGATCGCCAACGCGCTGTACACGGTCTACACGCCGCTGGGGCTGATCAACTCGATCCCCGGGCTGATCCTGGCCGACGCCTCCCAGGGCATCCCCTTCGCCATCCTCATCATGCGGGCCTTCCTGGAGACCTTCCCGACCTCGATCGTCGAGGCGGCCCGGGTGGACGGCTGCGGACATGTCCGGGCCTTCTGGTCGATCGTGCTCCCGGTCTCGAAGAACTCGCTGATCACCGCTGGGATCTTCTCGTTCCTCTTCGCCTGGAGCGACTTCCTGATGGCCCTGACGCTGACCACGGGAGAATCGATCCGCCCGGTGACGCTGGGGCTGTACACCTACATCGGCACCAACGACACCGACTGGAGCGCCGTCATGTCCACGGCGGTGCTGTCCTCGCTGCCCGCCGTCATCCTCATGATCGTCGCCCAGAAGTACGTCGCCGCCGGAGCCACCGGCGGGGCCGTCAAGTGACCCTGCACCGAAGCACCCACGTCCAGGAAGGACACCCGTCATGACCACCACCGACAACGCCGCCCCGCTGCGCGTCACCGTCTGGGGCGAGAACCGCCACGAGCAGCGCGATCAGCGCGTCCGCGACCTCTACCCCGAGGGGATGCACTCCGCGATCCGCGACGGCATCGTCGAGAACCTCGGCGACTCCGTGACCACCCGCATCGCCCTGCTCGACGATCCCGAGCACGGCCTCAGCGAGGAGGTGCTCGCCCAGACCGACGTGCTCACCTGGTGGGGCCACATGGCCCACGGGGAGGTCTCCGACGAGGTCGCCGAGCGCGTCCAGCGCCACGTGCTGTCCGGCATGGGGCTCGTGGTCCTCCACTCGGGCCACTGGTCCAAGCCCTTCACCCGGCTCATGGGCACCACCTGCACGCTGCGCTGGCGCAATGAGGCGGACCGCGAGCTGGTGTGGACCGTGAACCCCTCGCACCCGATCGCCGAGGGCATCCCGCACCCGCTCATCATCCCGGAGCAGGAGATGTACGGCGAGCACTTCGACATCCCGGTGCCCGACGAGCTGGTGTTCGTGTCCTCCTTCAGCGGGGGAGAGGTGTTCCGCTCGGGCTGCACCTTCCGCCGCGGCAAGGGGAAGATCTTCTACTTCAGCCCCGGAGACCAGGACTACCCCGTCTACCAGCAGCGCGACGTGCGCCGTGTGATCGCCAACGGCGTGGGATGGGCGCGTCCGGCCGTGGCGGACCGCGAGATGCCCTTCCTCGACCGGTACCCCACGGAGTGGTTCGTGACCGGTGAGAGCGGCCAGGGCGTCGGCGACGCGGCGGCGGCGGGCAAGGACGCATGAGCGCCGAGCAGCAGGCGGTCGCACCGGTCGAGGTCGTCGTCGTCGGTGCCGGCGGCATGGGCCGCGCCTGGATCGGGACCGTGCTGAAGGCTCCGGAGGCCCGGCTCGTGGGCGTGGTCGACGTGGTCGACGGCGCCGCCGAGCGCGCGGTCGAGGACCTGGTCCCCGCCGCCGAGCGCGCGTCGATCGCGACCGGGACGGACATGGTCGAGGTGGCCCGGTGCGCCGGGGCGGAGGCCGTCATCGACGTCACGATCCCCGCCGCGCACCACCCCGTCACGGCCGACGCCCTCCATGCCGGCCTCCCGGTGCTGGGGGAGAAGCCCTGCGCGGCGACGCTCGCCGAGGCCGTGTCCCTGGCCGGGCACGCCGAGGCGACGGGGACGCTGTTCATGGTCTCCCAGTCGCGCCGGAACAACCCGCATCTGCGAGAGGCGCGGCACCTGGCCGAGGAGCTCGGCGGCGCCGGCATCGTCGACACGCAGTTCTCCCGCGCTCCCCGCTTCGGCGGCTTCCGCGAGGAGATGGCCCATCCGCTCATCGTGGACATGGCGATCCATGCCTTCGACGCGGGACGGGTCCTCGTCGACGGCAGCCCGGTCCAGGTCACCGCCACCTCCTACAACCCCTCCTGGAGCTGGTACGAAGGGGACGCGGCCGCGACCGTCACCATCACCTACGACTCCGGCGCCGTCCACACCTACTCGGGGTCCTGGTGCGCCCCGGGCCGTGAGACCAGCTGGAACGGCGAGTGGACCCTGAGCTGCCCCCGCGGAACCGTCGCCTGGGACGGCGACACGCCGCCGAGCGCTCGCAGCGAGGACGGGACGGACCTGTCCGGCCGCGCGCCCTCAGAGGCGGACCGCTGGGAGCTCGACGCCTCGCTGGCCGAGTTCTGCGCCGCCCTCCGCGGGGGCCCGGTGCCGGCCTCCGAGGTGCACGGCAACGTCTGGACCCAGGCGATCGTCGAGGCGGCGGTGCGCTCCGCGGACACCGGGCGGACCGTCGCCCTGGCCGAGGTCCTCGACGAGGCGCTCGCCCAGGCCCGTACCCTGGATGCCGCCGACGGCCGCAGCCGGGCGCTCGAGGCGTGGACCTCGGGCACCTCGGGTCTCGCCGCCGGCTGATCCGAGGAGGGGACGCATGAGCGGGGGAACCGGGACGGGTGCCGGGCGGGCATCTCGACGACGAGCGCCGACGAGCTTGGACGTCGCCCGCCTGGCCGGTGTCTCGCAGTCGACGGTGAGCTACGTGCTCACCGGCGCCCGCCCGATCTCCGACGCCACCCGGCGGCGCGTCGAGGAGGCGATCGAGCAGCTCGGCTACCACCCCAACTCCGGGGCGCGCACCCTGCGCTCGCGCCGCAGCGGGGTGATCGGGCTGATGGTGCCCAAGGCGCACGGGAACGACGGACCGCTGATGGAGTTCGTCGGGGCCGTCGCCCGGGAGGCCCGGCGCTTCGGGTACGACATCCTCCTGGTCACCGCCCAGGAGGGAGCGCGCGGCATCGATCGCGTGGTGCGCACCGGGATCTGCGAGGCCCTGATCCTCATGGAGCTGGGCAAGCACGACGAGCGCATCGCGCCCGTGGTGGACTCCGGACTGCCCTTCGTCACCCTCGGCCGGCCCGACGCCGTCCCCCAGGGCTCGATGGTCGATCTCGACTTCGAGCTGCTCGGGAGCATGGTCGTGGACCGTGCCGAGGCGGAGGGGTGCGAGCGGCTGCTGCTCTTCGGCGCGATGGACGGCCGGCGCGAGCGCAACGAGATCGCGCGCTTCCTGGACGGGGTGGAGGTCCGTGCCCGCGACAGCGCCCTGGAGGTGCTCCACGAGCGAGGCCGGGCGGCCGAGGCCGCGGAGCGCGCCGCGCTCCTGACACCGGACGGGAGCAGGACCGCGCTGTTCGGGCTGACCGGGGCCCCGAGCGATCTCTTCGCCTACGCCTCCACCGGGGCGCTCACCGATCCTCGCCGCCTGTTCATCGCGCTGACCGCCGAGGACCTCCTGGCCATCAGCCCGCTGCTGGCCGCGGTGCCGCGCGTCGACCCGCGCCGCACGGAGATCAGCGAGCTCGCCGTCCGCGAGCTCGTGCGCCTGCTCGACGGTGACGGCGCCGCGCCCCGCGTGCAGCTGGTCGCCCCGCGCTGGCTGGAGGAGGGCGCCACGCGCGCGGATGAACTCCTGTGAACGGCTCCGCCCCGCGCGGATTCCGTGGTGAGCAGGGCTGCGGCCCGCCCGGGCGGTGCCGCGTGTCGGTCGCCACACCTCGCGACCCCATAGGGGACCTTGGTGGATGCATAAGATGTCTGCATGTCTGTTG
Source organism: Brachybacterium sp. YJGR34 (assembly GCF_003347015.1). Classification (GTDB taxonomy): domain Bacteria; phylum Actinomycetota; class Actinomycetes; order Actinomycetales; family Dermabacteraceae; genus Brachybacterium. The sequence continues at coordinate 17,523 of NZ_PNFB01000013.1, read as the reverse complement.
CGACCACCGCCCTCGACGCCCACCAGATCCTCGCCGCCGTCCTCACCGACACCGCCGAGGGTCGGGAGGTCCTCACCGCGCTGCGGCCCGAGGTCCTCGAGCGCACCCGCGAGGCCTATGACGCGCTGTACCGGGGGGATCAGCCCCTGCCCTCCCCGGTGCGCCATGCCCTGGCCGCCCTGACCGCCGAGTGGCAGGGCAGCGGTGCGCTGGCCGACTGGCACCGCTCCCAGGGCGCCGATGCGCGCCTGCTGGCAGCGGACCCGATCGCCGAGCCCGTCCACGGCCTCGCGGTGGAGACCGTGCAGGCGCTGCGGGACCACGTGGACCTGCTGTCCGTCTCCCCGGCGCTGACCACCGCCGCCGATCAGGACCGCCTCGCCGCCGCCGGGGTCGCGGTGCCCACCGCGGTGCTGGTCAGCCAGCTGGTCTCCTTCGAGAGCTACCTCCAGCGTTTGGTCGCGGGCCTCGCGGCCCTGCACGGCGCCTCCCATCCCTCGGCCGATGCCCCTGCCCGGGTCCTGCGCACCCGAGGCCGCCGCGCCGAGCACGGAGGGACCACCGGCACGGGACGCACCCGCCCGGCGCACTTCACGCGCGAGGTGCTCCAGTGGGAGCCGTGGGTAGCGGTGCCCACCGAGGAGGAGCTCACCGAGGTCCAGCGCGCCTCCTTCGCCTCCAAGGCCAGCACCAACAGCGTCTACTTCCGCATGCTCTCGCTGACCCCCGGCATCACCGCCGCCCGCAGCGCCCTGGACAATGCGATCTTCCTGCCCCGCGACGGCCTCCCCAAGGCGGAGCGGGAGCTCGCCGCCGCTGCGACCAGCCGGGTCAACGACTGCATCTACTGCGCCTCCGTCCATGCCCGCAAGGCGGCCGGATTCGCCAAGCGGCCCGACGATGTCGACGCCCTGCTCGCCGCCCCGCTCGAGCGGGACGAGGACTGGATCGCCGCGGACCTCGCACCCCTCGGCGCCCGGCAGGACCCGCGCTGGGCGGGCGTGATCTCCGCCGCCGCGGAGCTCTCCCGTCCGCGGCCCCTCGCCGACGACGCCTGGGCGCAGTCGCTCACGGCGCTGGAGCTCACGGTGGAGGAGGCGACCGATCTCGTCACCGCCGCCGCCTTCTTCGCCTGGGCCAACCGCCTCATGCTCAGCCTCGGCGAGCCGTCGTTCCCCGACGAGACCGCCTGACGGCCCCCAGCCTTCCCCACGCACCCCCATCGAGGACTCATGACCAGCATCCTTCGCCGCCGCTCCCTCCTCGGCGCCCTTGCCGCCCTGCCCGTCCTGGGACTCGCCGCCTGCGGCGAGGTCACCGTCGAGGGCGAGGAGGCGGCGGCGGAGCCGCTCACCGTCACCGACGACCAGGGCCGCGAGGTCACCCTCCCGGGCCCCGCGCAGACCGCCGTGGTCGTCAACAGCTACACCAACGAGTTCCTCCGCGCCCTCGGGGCGGGCGATCGCGTGGTGGGCGTGGACCGCGCCAGCCTCGACCGTCTGCCCTACCTCCCCATCGAGGAGGACCAGGTCATCGCCGAGGGCCTCGACCAGCTCAACTACGAGGCCATCGCCGAGCTGCAGCCCGACGTCGTGATCCTCCCGCGCAACGCCGTCTGGCAGGAGGCCGAGGAGCAGCTGGAGCCCTTCGGGATCCCGCTCGTGGTGGCCACCGCCTGGGACACCGACGTGGTGGAGGAGACCCTCACCCTGCTCGGCGAGGTGTTCGGCGCCCAGGACGGCGCGCAGACCGTGCTCGACTTCCGCGCGGAGATCTCCTCCCTGCTCGAGGAGCGGCTCGCGGACGTCGAGCCGGTCCCGGTGTACTTCGAGACCGTCGAGCCGTACCTCACCACGCTGCCCGGATCCGGCTTCCATGCCATGATCCTGGCCGCCGGCGGCTCGAACATCTTCGACGACGCCTCCGGGGGCGATGCCCAGGAGGAGCTGACCGTGGACCCCTCCGAGGTGGTGCTGCGTGACCCGCAGTTCGTCGTTCACGAGTTCGAGCCCTCCGCGGAGCCGGTGGACCGCTTCGAGCAGCTGCGCGAGGACATCGCCTCCCGGCCCGGCTGGAGCGGGATGACGGCCGTGACCGACGGGGCCGTCGCCGTCGCCAACGGCTGGGCCACGAGCGCTCTGGGCAAGTCCCTGGGCGCGCTCTACCTCGGCACCTGGCTGCATCCCGCCGAGCTCGAGGACGTCGACCCCGACGAGTACCTCGCCCGCTGGGTGACCGAGTTCCAGGACACCGAGCTCACCGACGCCGCCGACTACGTGCAGGGACCCGCAGCATGACCGCCACCATCGACCGCCCCCGCCCCTCCGGTGCACCGACCCCCGAGCGCACCGGTGCCGAGCGCGCCCGCCGCGGCGAGCTGCGCAAGACTCTCGTGCTCGCCCTCGGCGCCGTCGTCTCCGTCCTCGCCGTGCTGATCTCCGTGACCATCGGCACCGCGGGCCTGGGGCTCGGTGACGTGGTCCGCTCGATCCGGCTGAGCATCCTCGGCGGCACGATCAGCGCGGACTTCGCCTCCACCTACGCGGTGATCACCCAGCTGCGCCTTCCGCGCGTGCTGCTCGCCTTCAGCGCCGGCGCCGCGCTCTCCGTCTCCGGCGTCCTCATGCAGGGCCTGCTGCGCAACCCGCTGGTCAGCCCCTTCACCCTGGGCGTCTCCCCGGCGGCCGCCTTCGGCGCGGCGCTCGTGATCACCCTCGCCGGCACCAACCAGCTGCCGGCCTGGGCCACCATCGCCGGCGCCATGGTGATGGCGCTGGCCGTCTCCGCGGTGGTGCTCGGCATCGCCACCGCGCGCCGCATGGCGGTGGCGACCCTGCTGCTGCTCGGCATCGCGATGACCCAGATCTTTGAGGCCCTCACCTCGGCGCTCCAGTTCACCGCGAACGAGAACACCCTCCAGGCGATCATCCGCTGGACCTTCGGCTCGGTGAACGATGCGGTGTGGAGCGACGTGCTCATCGTCGGGGTCGTCACCCTCATCGCCATCCCCGTGACGCTGTACTTCTCCAAGGACCTCAACGCCATCGCCTTCGCGGGCGACGACGCGGCCCGCAGCTTCGGCGTCAACGTGGGGCCGCTGCGCATCGGACTGATCGGCCTGTCGGTGACCCTCGCCGCGGTGGTCGTCTCGTTCTGCGGCATCATCGGCTTCGTGGGGCTCGTCGGCCCGCACATCGCGCGCCTGGCCATCGGCGCCGATCACCGCCACCTGCTGCCCTTCGCCGCCCTCTCCGGCGGACTCCTGCTGCTGGTCGCCGACGCCGTGGGCCGCACCGTCATCGCTCCCGCGGTGGTGCCCGTCGGCATCGTGGTCGCCTTCATCGGCGGTCCCGTGTTCATCTATCTCATCCTCACGCGAAGGAACTCCCTGCAGTGAGCCTCTCCATCGAGAACCTCTCCTTCTCCTACGGCAAGCGCCCGGTCCTCGAGGACATCTCGCTCGAGGTCGACTCCGGTGCCTTCTGCGCGCTGCTGGGCCCCAACGGCTCCGGCAAGTCCACCTTGGTCAAGGCCATCGCCGGGGTGCATCGCGCGCGCAGCGGCACCGTCCGCGTCGAGGGCCGGGACACCCGGGGCCTGGCCCGCCGGGAGCTCGCCAAGGTCGTGGGCTACGTGCCGCAGGCCGGCGACGCGCCCTTCGACCTGACCGTCCGCGAGGCCGTGATGCTGGGACGCACTCCGCACTTCGGCCTCGTTCCCACCGCGCACGACCGCGCGGTGGTCGAGGACGCGATCGTGCGCATGGGTCTGGTCGACATCGCCGATCGCTCGCTCTCGGAGCTCTCCGGCGGCCAGGCGCAGCGCGCGCTCATCGCCCGCGCCCTCGCCCAGGAGACCCGCGTGCTGCTGCTGGACGAGCCCACCTCCGCCCTGGACCTGCGCTACCAGATCGAGACCCTGCAGCTCGTCCGGCAGATCACCCGCGAGGAGGGCATCAGCGCGCTCATCGCGATCCACGATCTCAACCACGCCGCCCGCTACTGCGACCAGATCGTGGTGCTGCACGGGGGTCGGCTGATCGCCGACGGCAGCCCGGCCGAGGCCCTTCAGGCCCCGACCCTGCGCACCGTCTACGAGGTCGACGTCGAGGTCGCCGCGCGCGAGGACGCCGTCGAGGTGCGCCCGCGCGTGGACGCGGACGGGTTCACGCGGACCGGCGCGCGGCTCGGCGAGCTCGAGGCCGACGACCCGCTCCGGGCCGAGAAGCTCCCGGTCGCGGCCCGATGACGGACCCGACCTACGATGCGGTGATCGTGGGCGGCGGCCCGCGGGGCGTGGCCACCGTGCTGCGCACCGCCGCGCGCATCGCGGTGACGCAGGGCGCGCCTGCGCGCCTGGCCGTCGTCGACGCCCTCGCCATCGGCCCCGGCGCCACCTGGCTCGTCGACCAGCCCGCCGAGTACCTCAACAACACCCAGGCCGACTCCACCACCGTCCATCCCGACGACTCGACGCCGATGACCGGACCGTCCGCGCCCGGACCCGACCTCGTGGACTGGGCCCGCCGGGTCCGCGCCGACGGGCACCACCGCGCGGGGGAGTGGGTGGTGCAGGAGGCCTCGGCGCTGACCGGCGCCTCCTTCCCCACGCGTCGCCTGCAGGGCGTCTACTACCGCGACCAGCTCGAGGCCGCGATCGCGACCGGCAACGTCGAGGTCGACGAGCACCTCGGCACGGCCGTGGACATCGAGCGCACGGAGCACGGGTCCGCCGTGGTGCTCGCGGACGGGCGCCGGCTGTCCGGTGCGACGGTGGTCCTCGCGCAGGGCATGGTCCAGTCGCTGCGCTCGCCCCAGGTGGCGCACCTGGTGGAGTTCGCCGAGCGCCTCGGCCTGCGGTACGTCGAGCCCGGCATGCCCGCGGAACGCTCGTACACCGGCCTCCCCGCGGGCGAGACCGTCCTGGTCCGCGGCCTGGGCGCGAACTTCTTCGACGTCGTCGGCCAGCTCGCGGCCGCCTGGGGCGGAGAGGTCACCGAGGTCCCGGGCGATCCCACCGGGCGGCTGCGCTATCGCCGCTCCGGCCGGGAGCCGCACCTGCTGGTGGGCTCCCGGCGCGGGGTGCCCTACCGCTCCAAGCCGGACGGCGGTCGCTCCGTGCGGCCGTTCGTGCCGCGCTGGGCCCGCGACGAATGGTTCGACGATCTGCTCGCGCGCGGAGGCGTCGACTTCGCCGCCGAGGTGTGGCCGATCCTCGGCCGCGAGTTCGCGCGCGTCTACCTCGAGGCGCTGACCGAGCTGGCCCCGGCGGCCGTCTGCGGCCGTTGGATGAGCGCGCTCGACGAGGCGGACACGGCGGAGGAGGTCGATGCGGTCCTCGAGGCGGCCATCGGGGATCCCCGCTGGACGTGGACCCTGGACGAGCTGCACCGCCCCACCCATGGCGAGCAGGTCACCCCCGAGGAGTGGGCGCAGCTGGTCGAGCGTCTGGTCGAGGACGAGCTCGGTTCCCTGTCCGATCCCTGGCGCCATCCGCGGGCCGCGGTCAACGGCGCGATGGGCGCGCTGCGCCGGCGTGTCGGGAAGCTCTCCGGCGGCGGTGCCTTCCACGGCGCCTCCCTCGCCGAGGACGTGCTGGGCTGGTTCGACGGAGATTCCCTCGCGCTCGCCTCCGGCCCGCCCGCGGAGCGCACGCGCCTGGTCCTCGCGCTCGTCGAGGCCGGGGTGATCGAGCTCCTCGGCCCCGAGACGCGGATCGAGGCCGACGCCGCCGCGGGCGAGTTCCGCGCCTCCTCGGCGATCACCGGTCGTACGGCGAGCTCCCGCGTGCTGCTGGAGACCCGCATGTCCAAGGGGCGGATCCCGGAGACCAGCGATCCACTGCTGCGCTCGCTGCTCGGGACCGGCCGCGCCCGACTGCACGCCGTCGACGGTGTGCCGACGCCGAGCATGGAGGCCACCGGGGCCGTCCTCGGCGAGGAGGTCCTGTCCGGGCACAACCTGGTCGCCGCCGACGGCACCGTCGACGAGTCGGTGGTGGTCCTGGGCATCCCCGCCCAGAGCACCCAGCCCGGCAGCGCCATCGGCGCGACGCCGGGCGTGCCCTCGCCGCTGCTGGCCGGAGCGGACGTCGCGGCGAAGCAGATCCTGGCGCGCGCACGCATCGGCGCGGGGGTCTGACCGGCACGCCGCCGAAGGTCCGGTCCAGGTCACGTCCAGGAACCGCGGGCGCAAACGTTTCACACGTGACCTGGCCCACAATCGTTATTCTTCCGTAACGGCTACCGATGGAAGTTTTTGGCGGCCGGGAGGTTCAATCTGTGCAACGGATCACCGTCGATCCGCGCTCCGTGGACGGAGCGGACACAGAGAGGCAGGTCTGCCATGACCGCTAGCGCATCGCGCCGTATCCCGATCGGTACCAGTCGACGCCGCTTCCTCGCCACCACCGGAGTGGTCGGCGGCGCCGCGGCCCTCGCGGCCTGCGGCGGAGCGACCGGCGGAGGCGGGAACGGCGGGGGTGAGGACGAGGAGCTCGTCGGCGTCGGCAACAACGGATCCGCAGGTGCGGGCCGATCGGGCGAGGCCGCGGACCATCTGTTCATCGCGGGCTTCCAGTGGAGCCCGCCCACCAACTACAACACCTTCGCCGCCTCGCCCGCGTGGCCCGCCTCGGGCAATGTCGCCCAGTACCTCTACGAGACGCTGCTGCGCTTCGACATCGTCAGCGGCGAGCTGCTGGGCGGCCTCGCCGCCACCCACGAGATCAACGGCACCGAGTCGATCACCCTCACCCTCCAGGAGGGCGTGACCTGGCACGACGGATCGGAGTTCACGGCCGACGACGTGCTGTACACCTTCGAGCTCGGGAAGATCGATCCGGGCCTGGGCGTCGCCTCGTTCTGGATCGAGGCGGACGAGATGACCGCCGAGGGGACCACGATCACCGTCGCGATCAACCAGGACCGCAAGAACGTCGGATCCGTGCTGAACTCGCTGGCCACGCAGTTCATCGTCCAGAAGGTGCAGTTCGAGCAGGCCGCCGCGGACAGCGGGGACGCGATCGCCTCCTGGGAGACGATGGAGCCGATCGGCACGGGCCCCTTCACCCTCGAGCTCGCCGACCAGACCCAGATCATCCTCGCCCGCTTCGAGGAGTACTGGGGCCAGGACTTCTACGGCGGCCTGCCCGTGGTCTCGAAGATCGTCCACCCGATCTTCAAGTCCAATGAGGACGGCAACCTCAAGTTCCAGAACGGCGAGCTCGACGTCATGCAGCAGTTCGTGCCGCAGATCTGGAAGATGTGGGAAGCGGACAAGCCCGTGGGGACCTACCTCCAGGAGGAGCCCTACTACGTCCCCGGCTCGATGCCGATGCTCATGATGAACACCGCCCGGCCGGGTCTGGACGATCCGTTGGTGCGCAAGGCGCTCGCCCACGCGGTGGACTACGCCTCGATCGCGGAGACCGCGATGTCGGGGTATTCCTCGCAGGTGCTGGCCTCGCTGGTGATCCCGGACGGCGCCGAGGACCAGTGGCTGGACCGGGAGAAGGCCGAGGCCGACGGCTGGGTCTATGACGCCGCGATGGCGGAGTCCCTGCTCGAGGAGGCCGGCTACGCCAAGGGCGAGGACGGGATCTACGCCAAGGACGGTCAGAAGCTGGGGCCGTGGAAGCTCATCACGCCGCAGGGCTGGACCGACTGGAACGCGGCGCTGGAGATCGTGGCGAAGAACTTCCAGGCGATCGGCGTGGACGCGGCGACGAACTTCCCGCAGCAGGCCCAGACCCAGACCGCGATCCAGAACGGGGACTTCGATCTGTGCTGCTGGTACGTGGCCGGCACCGGGCCCTCCACGCCGTGGCAGCGCTTCAGCGACGTGATGAGCAACGTCGAGATGGTTCCGCCCGGCGAGACGGCCTACCGCAACTTCGGGAGGTGGGAGAACGACCAGGTCAACGATCTGCTGCAGGATGCGGCCGCGGCAGTGGAGGACGAGGAGAAGAGGGAGGCGCTGGTCGCGCTCGACGATCTCTATCGTGCCGAGGTGCCGGCCTTCCCGCTGATGTACCGCCCGGATGAGTTCTTCGAGTTCAACGCCAGCAACTGGGCGAACTGGCCCACGGAGGAGAACGACTACGCCCCGCCGATGTTCCGCGGCGCGGGCAACCAGTGGATCTTCCAGCTGACGAAGATCGGCGGCTGAGGTCCTCTCGTGAAACTCGGCCGCTACATCGCCCAGAAGACGGTGTGGTACGTGGTCGCGCTCGCGGCAGCAGTGAGCCTGAACTTCCTGCTGCCGCGGCTCGTCCCCGGCAACCCCGTCGACGTCATCGTCTCGAACCTGGTGCGCGGAGGCTCCGTCACCAGTGAGCAGCAGAAGCAGATCTATGAGAGCTACGTACAGGAGTTCGGTCTCGACCAGTCACTGGGCCAGCAGTTCCTCACGTACCTCCGCAACGTCTTCAGCGGGGACCTCGGGACCTCCTTCGCGTACTATCCGGCCTCGGTCAACGAGCTGGTCGGCGACGCGCTGCCCTGGTCCATCGCCGTGCAGCTGCCGGCGATCCTCATCGGCTGGATCCTCGGCAACGTCATCGGCGCCATCGCGGCGTTCCGCGGCGGGAACTGGGACCGCTCGGTGTTCACCTCCGCGCTGTTCCTCTCCGCCATGCCGTACTACTGCCTGTCGATCATCCTGCTGTACCTGCTGGCCGTGGTCACCGGGTTCTTCCCCGTCGGCGGCGCCTACTCCCTGGGACTCACGCCGGAGTTCTCCGTCGCCTTCTTCTGGGATGCGCTGAGCTACTACTGGCTGCCGTTCCTGTCGCTGGTCATCGTGTTCATCGGCGGTCAGGCCGTGGGCATGCGCTCGATGGCCATCTACGAGCTGGGCGGGGACTACGTGAACTACGCCCGGGCCATGGGCATCCGGGACGGGAAGATCACCCAGTACATCTTCCGCAACGCGATGCTCCCGCAGATCACGGGCCTCGCGCTCGCGATCGGCACCCTGGTGGGCGGTGCGCTGATCACCGAGCTCGTCTTCAGCTATCCGGGGGTCGGGCTGCTGCTGTTCAACGCGATCGCCGCGAACGACTATCCCGTCATCCAGGCCATCACGCTGATCATCACGGTGGCGGTGCTGCTGGCGAACTTCGCCGTCGAGATCGTCTACGGCATCGTCGATCCGCGCATCCGCGCGGCGAAGTCGGGGGAGAAGTGACATGAGCACCGTGAACACCTCCATGGCCGAGGAGACGGCCGCCCCCCGCGCCAACACGCTGCGCTCCTTCAACTTCTCCGCACGGTTCTGGGTGGCCCTGGTCCTGGTGGTCTTCGTGATCGCCCTGGGCATGGCCGGCCTGGTCTATCCCACGGGGCCGGGGGAGAAGGTCGGCTCGCTCTACGACGCCCCGAGCAGCGGGCTGCCGCTGGGGACGGACAACTTCGGGCACGACGTGCTCGCCGTCCTCATGGCCGGTACCCGTACCTCCCTCATCATCGGTCTCGTGGCCGGCTCCGTGGCCACCACCATCGGCGTGACCATCGGCCTGCTCGCCGGGTATGTGGGCGGCTGGTTCGAGGAGCTGCTGATGGGCGTCACCAACGTGGTGCTCGCGATCCCCGCGATCGTGGTGCTGATCCTCATCTCGGTGTCGCTGCCGCAGAGCACCATCTGGTCCCTCGCCGTGGTCATCGGCATCACCTCGTGGCCCTGGACGGCCCGCGCCGTGCGCGCCCAGGCGTCCTCGGTCGCGACCCGCGAGCACATCGACGTCGCCCGGCTCTCCGGGGCCCGCCTGGGCGGCATCCTCGTCAAGGACGTCCTGCCCTACATCCTGTCCTACGCGGTGATGGCCTTCGTGCTGCAGGTCGCCGGCGCCATCCTCGCCGAGGCGGCGCTCTCGATGCTGGGCCTGGGGCCCTCGGGAGCGAACTCCCTGGGCACCCAGCTGCACTGGGCACTGGCCTTCCAGGCCGTCGCCTCGGGCGCCTGGTGGGCCTTCCTCCCGCCGACGATCGTGCTGACCCTCGTCTCCTTCGGCTTCCTGCTGCTGCAGGCGAGCCTCGACGAGGTGTTCAACCCACGGCTGCGCCGCGGCAAGCGCAAGCAGATGAAGCAGGCCGCGGCGCGCCGCGCCGAGGAGGCGCGACGGCTCGCCGAGCAGGAGGATCCTGCGGAGACCACCCCCGAGAGCAGCAGAGCAGGAGATCCCGCATGAGCACCGAGAATCCGGAGCCGGCCGGCTCCACCGGGGGCACGCTCGCCCGGGCCCGCAACATCCGCTGCGTCTACGGCGGCGGGGAGACGGACTTCACGGCCGTCGACGGCGTCTCGATCGAGCTGGGCGACGGCGAGATCCTGGGACTGGCCGGGGAGTCCGGCTGCGGTAAGACCACTCTGGGCAACGCCCTGGCGATGATCGCCGTGCCGCCGCTGTACGTCCTGTCCGGAACCCTCGAGATCGACGGGGACGACATCGACCTCTCGACCCTCTCGACGGCCGACGTCGCACGGCACCGCCCCTACCGGGGACGGACCGTCTCGATGCTCCCGCAGGGCGCGATGAACTCCATCAGCCCCACGCTGCGGATCAGCTCGCTGGTCCGGGACGTGATGCGGGCGCACGACCCGCGGATCAGCAAGGACGAGGCGCTGGACCTCGCGCGGGAGCGGCTGACGATGCTGGACATGCCGGTGCGGGCGCTGGACTCCTACGCCCATCAGCTCTCCGGCGGGATGAAGCAGCGCATGATCACCGTGATCTCCACGCTGCAGAATCCCCGCCTGCTGATCGCCGACGAGCCGACCTCCGCCCTGGACGTCTCCAGCCAGCGGATGCTGGTGGAGATGCTGCTGGAGATGGTCGACCAGCGCATCATGTCCGGCGTCGTCTTCGTGACCCATGACCTGCCGGTCCTCTCGCAGGTCTCCGACAGGCTGGCGATCATGAACGCGGGGCAGATCGTCGAGTCCGGCCCCACCCGGCAGCTGGTCGAGGACCCCCAGCACCCCTACACCCGCACGCTGCTGTCCTCGGTGCTCGACCCGAGCCACGAGACCCGCGCCCGCGGGGCGGCACGCTTCACGGCCGGCGCCGGCCCGAACCCCGAGGAGGTGGGCGCCCCGTGAACGCCCAGGACGAGACCATCACCCGCAGTCGCAGCACCGGCGAGATCATGCTGTCGTGCCGCGACGTCACCAAGGAGTTCAGCGTCGCGGGCTCCACCATCACCGCCGTCGACGACGTGAGCCTCGACTTCCCCGCCTCGAGCGTGCTCGCGGTGGTGGGGGAGTCCGGCTCGGGCAAGTCGACCCTGGCGCGGATGCTGCTGCGGCTGATGCCGGTGACCTCGGGGACGATCTCCTACCGCGGCCAGGACGTCACCTCGCTGCGGGGTCGCGCGCTGCGCGAGTACTGGACCGAGGTGCAGGCCGTCTTCCAGGACCCCTTCGCCTCCTTCAACCAGTTCTTCACCGTCGGCTCGCTGCTGCGCCGCGGACTCGCGCTCGCCCAGGTCCCGAAGGACGAGGCCGATGCGCTCATCGAGGAGTGCCTGGGCTACGTGGACATGCGGCCCCAGGAGGTCCTGCACAAGTTCCCCCACCAGATGTCCGGCGGGCAGCGCCAGCGCGTCATGATCGCGCGGGCGCTCATGATGCGGCCCAAGGTGCTGCTCGCGGACGAGGCCACGAGCATGCTCGATGCCACGCTGCGGGTGAACGTGCTCAACGTGCTCCACGACCTCAAGAACGATCTGGGGCTCACGGTCCTGTTCATCACCCACGACATCGGTCAGGCCTGCTACCTGGCGGACCGGGTCGCGGTCATGGAGCGGGGCCGCGTCGTCGAGCGCGGCAGCACTGAGGAGGTGATCTTCTCGCCGCAGGCCGAGTACACCCGCCGGCTGCTCGCCGATGTGCCGGACCTGCGCGGGAGCCTCAAGCGGTAGGCGGGGCCAGCAGCACCGAGAAGGTCTCCAGGGTGCGCTCGAGCTCGATCGAGGGTTCGAGCAGCCATTGGATCTGGAGGCCGTCGGAGGCGGAGATGAGCAGCGCCGCGATGTCGGAGGGATCCACGTCCCGCCGCACGCGCCCTGCGGCCTGCTCCATGCCGAGCCGTTCGGTGAGCTCCTCCCGGATCCGCGCGAAGCGGTCGCGGAAGAAGGTGTGGGCCGGGGAGCCCTCGACCGCGAGGGAGGTGGCGACCAGGGTCGTGTACAGCTCGACCATCCCGGGGACGCCCAGGTTGATCATCGCGGCCTTGACCAGCACATCGACGGCGGAGATCGAGTCCCCGTACATCCGCGAGGTGTCCCGCCGCGATTCCGCCTGCTCGTAGACCGCCACCAGCAGCTGTTCGCGGGAGGAGAAGTAGTGCAGCAGCGCGGCATGGGAGACGCCGATCGCGCTCGCGATCTGCCGCAGGGAGGTGCCCTCCGCCCCGCGCTCGCTGAAGACCTCGATCGCTCGATCGAGGATCTCCTGCCGCCGGGCGACGCCCTTGCTGTAGGAGCCCGCGCGGCCGATGACCGCGGGCGTCCCGCGCCGCTCGGCGGGGCTCTCGGGATGCGACTTCTCCGTCTCGACCATGGGGCTGATGCTAGCCGCGCAGAAACCTCCGCGTGGAGGGTTTGCGTGATAGATTGCGATCCACGCCCTCGCCGTGATGCGCGGCACGTGGGCGACCACCCCCTTCTCGAAAGTAGGTGCCCTGTGGCATTGCCCATCGCTTCCGTCCAGCTCTACTCGCTGGCCGCCGAGTTCTCCGCGGACATGGATGGCTCCCTCGACCGACTGGCCGGGATCGGCCTGCGCACCGTCGAGGCCTTCGACTTCGTCCGCCGCCCGAAGGAGATCCGCACCGCCCTGGACAAGGCCGGCCTGACCTCGCCCACCGGCCACGCCCCGCTGCTCTCGGATGAGCTGTGGACCCCGGACGGCTCCATCCCGACCCCCTCGAACGAGGTCGTCTTCGAGGCCGCCGCCGAGATCGGCATGAAGACCGTCATCGACCCGATGGTCCCCACCGAGCGCTGGCTCACCGAGGACGGCGTGAAGGACATCGCCGAGCGCCTCAACACCGCCTCCGAGAAGGCCAAGGAGTTCGGCCTCACCGTCGGCTACCACAACCATGCCCAGGAGTTCCTGGCGTCCTTCGACGGCCGGACCGCCTACCAGCGCTTCCTGGAGCTGGCCGAGCCCGCCGTCGAGATCGAGCTGGACCTGTTCTGGGCCCTCGTCGGCGGTCAGGACGTCGTCTCGCTGGTCAAGGAGGTCGGCGACCGTCTCGTCGCCGTCCACGTCAAGGACGGCGTCGCCCCGGCCTCGAACCCCTTCGCGCCGGATGCGCCGAAGTTCTCCTCGGACAGCCTGGACCAGCGCCACGCGGGCGAGGGCGACGTGCCCACCAAGGAGGCCCTCGAGGCCGCCACGAACGTCAAGTACGCCGTCATCGAGTACGACCACGCCCCGGGCGACGTCTTCGAGGACATCGCGGACAGCTACCGCTTCCTGGTCGAGGGCGGGTTCGTGGCATGAGCGCCGTCGGAGTCGGCTTCATCGGCGTCGGCGTCATCTCCGACACCTACCTCGAGAACCTCGCCTCGTTCCCGGACGTCGAGGTCCTGATCCTCGGCGATCTCGACACCGAGCGCGCCCGCAGCCAGGCGGAGAAGCACGGCGTGCCCGCGCACGGCACCGCGCAGGACGTGCTCGACCACCCCGGCGTGCAGGTCGTCGTCAACCTCACCATCCCCGCCGTGCACGCGGAGATCTCCTCCGCGGCGATCGCCGCGGGCAAGCACGTGTGGACCGAGAAGCCGCTGGGTCTGGACCGCGAGTCCACCTCGGCGCTGCTCGCGGCGGCCGACGAGGCCGGTCTGCGGGTGGGCTGCGCGCCGGATACGGTGCTCGGCCCCGGCGTGCAGACCGCCAAGCGCGAGATCGCCAAGGGCACCATCGGACGCCCGCTGTTCGCCCAGACCTCCATGCAGTGGCAGGGTCCCGAGGTCTTCCACCCCAACCCCGCCTTCCTCTTCGCCAAGGGCGCGGGCCCGCTGCTGGACATCGGCCCGTACTACTTCACCGCCCTGGTGAGCCTGCTGGGCTCGGTGGACAAGGTCGCCGCGATGGGCCTGCGCGCCCAGGAGGAGCGCCGGATCCAGGTGGGTCCGGACGCCGGGCAGACCTTCCCGGTCGAGACGCCCTCGACCATCTCGGTGCTCACCCAGTTCGAGGCCGGCCAGACCGGCACCTCCCTGGTCAGCTTCGACTCGCCCCTGGCCCGCCAGGGCATCGTCGAGATCCACGGCACCGAAGGCTCGCTCGTCGTGCCCGATCCCAACATGTTCGAGGGACGGATCGCGTACGTGAAGCCCTTCGAGTCCTTCGGCGAGGCGCCGCCGGAGCAGTCGTGGATCGAGGTCCCGCAGGAGGGCGTGGTCGTCGGCCGCGGCATGGGCCTGCTGGACATGGTCCGCGCCATCGCCGAGGACCGCCCCCACGTGGCCAGCGGCGAGCTCGGCTATCACGTGCTCGACGTGATGCTCTCGGCCGAGGAATCCGCCGCGAGCGGCGAGTTCGTGACGGTGGACAGCTCCGTCGAGACGGTCCCGCCCGTCCCGGTGGACTTCGACCCCTTCTCCGCGACGCTCTGAGTCGCGCCGCAGGGAGCGGCCCCCGTCGGACCCGGGAGACCGGGACCGGCGGGGGCCGCTGTGCGCGGGCGGCCCCTCAGGGCAGGAGGACGTCCTCGACCCTGCCCGAGGCCGCGGAGCGTCCGGCCGCCTCCATGAGGGCGAGGCTGCCGAGATTCGCCGATCCCACCGTCTCCGGGACGCCGCCGGTCCGGATCGCGCGGGCGAACAGAGCGAGCCCGGCGGAGCGCCCGTAGAGCTCCTGGGCCTCGAGCGCCACGGGCTCCGGTCGGGCGCCGGGACGGCGCAGCGTGACGAGGTCCGCGTGCGCGGGGTCCGCGGCACCCCCACCCCCGCGGCTGGTGAAGAAGAGCTCTCCGTGCTCACCGGTGATGCGCCACTCCCCGGCCCACGGCGTGGGCTCCCCGCGGCTCAGCCAGCTGCCGCGGTAGCTGACCACGAGGCCGTCGGTCATCTCGATCGTCATCACGGCGGAGGCCTCTTCGACGTACTTGCTGTACGAGGGATCCTTGACCTTGGTGTAGACCCGCGCCGCCTCCTGGCCGGTGACCTTGCGCAGCAGGTCGAAGTGGTGGATGGCCATGTCATTGATCATGGGGTGCGGGAAGCGGTAGTGCGGGTGGTCCTCGAAGGGCCGGTCGTTGTCCCACTGGCGGAAGTCGATGCTGATGCCCGCGAGCTCCCCGAGCACCCCCTCCTGCAGCAGACGCTGGACCGTCCGCGGCGCCGGATAGTTGCGGTAGTTCTGGCTGACCTGGAGCACCAGCCCCAGCTCCTCCGCGCGCCGTGCCGCCGTCGCGGCCTCCTCGGCGGTGTTCGCGAAGGGCTTCTCGACCAGGACGTGCTTTCCGGCCTCGAGCGCCTCGAGCGCGAGCGGGGCATGGGTCACCGCCGGTGCGGTGATGACGACCGCCTCGGCCTCGACCCGGGCGAGGGCGGCGGTGAGGCTCGGGAACCGGGCCGCGGCGGGCGCGCCGATGGCGGCGCCCACCGTCTGCAGGGTCGTCGCGTCGGGATCGGCGATCGC
This sequence comes from Brachybacterium sp. YJGR34, assembly GCF_003347015.1. Taxonomy (GTDB): domain Bacteria; phylum Actinomycetota; class Actinomycetes; order Actinomycetales; family Dermabacteraceae; genus Brachybacterium. The sequence goes on along the minus strand of NZ_PNFB01000013.1, from coordinate 1,870 downwards.
GACCACCTCGACCTCGGCGACGGCCGGGATCGCGGTGCGCGCCCAATCGCCTCCCCATCCGCCGAGTCCGACGTGGATGATCTTCACGCTCACTGCTGGGTCCTCTCGTGGTGGCTGCCGGCGGGGTACGGGTGCCCCGCGCTCGGAGCATCATCTCGCAGGGGGAGCACCCGGCGCGGGACGCGCGGCGGTGCGGAAGACTGGTCGCTGCCGCCGATCCTCGAGGAGACTGTCCTGTGACCAGCCGCGCCGCGCTCCGTGCCGCCTTCGACGACCTCCTCGACACGCGCGGCGCGCCGCTGGTGATCGCCCATCGCGGCACCTCCCTGGGCAGCGCCCCAGACAACACGGTGCACGCGGCCATCGGTGCCGTGCGCTCCGGGGCCGACGTCGTGGAGCTCGACGTCCTCGCCTCGGCCGACGGCGTGCCCTACCTCTTCCACCACGGCTACGAGGCGAAGCACTTCGGCCGCGAGCTCGACCTGCGCAGCATGCCCGCCGCCGAGATCGACGAACTGCGTTTCCTCTGGCAGGGCGGGGTGACGCGGTCCGGCCCCGATCGCCTCGCGGATCTGCTCGAGGCCCTGCCCGACGTGTGGCTGAACATCGACCGCTCCTGGGGCCTGTGGCCGGGCCTGCTGGACGTGCTGGCTCCGCACGCGGACCGGGTGCTGCTGAAGTCCCCGCCCCTGGTCGAGCCGCTCGCGGCCCTGGCGGACCATCCGGTGCCGTTCCTGTACTTCCCGATCGTCCGCACCCCCGAGCAGCTGGCCGAGGTCGAGGCGATCGACGGGCTCCATCTCATCGGCGCGGAGCTGCTGGCCGCGGAGCCGACGGACCCCTTCGCGGACCCGGCCCGGGTCGCCGAGGTCGCCGCGCGTCATCCGCTGGTGCTGCTGAACGCGCTGAACCTCGAGAACGGCGCACGGCTGCACCTCGAGCACTCGGACGACGTCTCGCTGCGCGAGGGCGGGGACGCGGGCTGGGGGCACCTCGTGGACGTCGGCGCCACGGCGATCCAGACCGATTGGCCTCACCTGCTGCGCGGGTACCTCGCTGATCGAGGGCTGCGCGGCTGAGGTCCTGGAGCTCGTGGGGGGAGTCAGCTCCCGTCGAGCTCGCGCAGCGGGGAGGTGAGATCGCCGCCGGCGTCCCCGGTGTTGACCGTGCCCTGCGGCTCGATGAGGATCGCGTGGACCTCCTCGGACGCCATCGGGCAGTGCTCGACGCCGCGGGGGACGACGTACACGTCGTTCGGGTGCAGGACGACGTCCCGGTCCCGCATCTGGATCGTGAGCACTCCGCTGAGCACCAGGAACAGCTCGTCGGTCTCGGGATGGGTGTGCCAGGTGAACTCGCCCTGGAGCTTCACGACCTTGACGTCGTAGTCGTTGATGCTCGTCAGTCGGTGAGGCTGCCAGGGCTCGGTGATCATCGAGAGAGCGGTGTGCACATTGCGGATGTCGTCGGGCATGCGGTGGAGCGTAGCCGGTCGGCTCCGCCGCTGTTCTCGTGCCCGAGCGGACGGGGCGATGTCGGTGCCGTGAACGGCTTCGCCGCCGCTCCGAGAACCGCTATCCCATGTTCTACGAGTCAAATGGTGCGCCAGAGGTGGCTGTTCGGCAGCGGAGGTGCCGAACGTCATTTCTCCTCCATAGGGGCGGGTTATCCACATTTCGGCGGAAGGGGTTGACGCAGTGGGCGACGGGTCCTCTCGGGGCTGGGTCTGCATGTCGGTGTGTTTGCAGGTCGTTGGGGTTCGGGTGGCTGGGGGTGGTGGGGTGCGGCCATGGTTCCTCCACCGGGGTGGGTTGTCCACAGAATGATGCCCTGCAGTGGGTGGGGGTTTCGTCTGTCAGTGCCGGGGCGG
>NZ_PNFB01000012.1 GCF_003347015.1 Brachybacterium sp. YJGR34 | reverse complement strand
CTGGGCGGATGTGCAGGCGCGGTTCGAGACCGCGCGCGCGACCGGCAGCTCGCTGGTGGTTCCGCAGGTCTGATCCGCGGCGCAGGTTCCTGGACGGCCGGTCCCCTGGATGGGGGCCGGCCGTCCGCGCGTCCGGCGGCACTGTGGCTGTTCGAGCGCCCGTCGTGCCGGGCAGCGGCACCCGGGGCGGACGACGGCGCTCCGCGAATGGTGTTCAGGCGGCGAGGTCGAGGACGTTGTGCAGGAGGGCGTCGACGCAGTCGGCGAGGTGGAAGCCGTACCCGCCAGTCGCTGCGGCGATCCGCTCCGGGTCCCCCGACGGCTCGGGCGGACGGGGACGAGAGAGGGTGAGGTGTTCGTGATCGGCGGGCCAGCGTGCCTGGACCGGCACTCCCTGCGCATCGAACACGCCGAAACGACTGCCCAGCGGAGTCGCCGGGCTGATCGGGACGAGACGGAGCCCGCCCTCGTGGACCATCACATGGTGACGCCGACACAGCAGCGCCAACCCCTCAATATCCGTGGCACCGCCCTGCGACCAGGGCGTGACGTGATGAGCATCGAGATGCCGGGACCGGTGGCAGCCGGGGAACACGCAGCTGGCATCCCGCAACCGCAGAGCCCGGCGCTGCGCCCGCGACGCCAGACGACGCGCCCGCCCCAGATGCAGCACCTCCCCACCGGCATCAGTGACCGCCAGCGCCACCTTCCCCGTACACGCCAACCGCTCCACGGTGGCCGGCTCCAGAGCACCACCACCGGCCACGTGACAGCGGAGCGGCGTTCCCGCAGGAACGCCCCGCACCGCGCCATCCGGCACGGACGAAGCGCCCCGCACCGCGGGCTCAGCCGGCGTTCCCGCGGGAACGCCCCGGGGAAGCGCCTCGGCGCTGACCTGGACGACCACCAGGTGACGGTCCTCACCGGAACGATCATCAGGCTCCGCGACCAGATACGCGTGCGCGAGATCGGTCAACGCATCCGCACGCCGCTGCGCCAGCGTCGCCGTGGTGGCGATGCGGGCGGCACGCTCCTCCGCGTCCTCCCGCCGCGTCGGATCCATGTCCCCCGCGGCGGGCGGCGGCGTGCCGTCACGATCCACCGCCAGCTCCAACGCGGTCACCACCTCGGCACCCGTCTCCGCGGGCAGCAGCGCCCGGACCTCCACCATCCCGTCCTCCCGGACCGACCACCGCGCATGACGCACCGCATCCTGGGAGATCCGCGCCCCATCCAGCGCCCGGAAGCTGGAGATCGTCCGCGCCAGCTGCGAAGCGGTCATGTCCCGCGCGAGCTCCACCAGCGCCTCCTCCTCGACCCGGTCCGCGACCCGGCTCATCTCCCGCACCTTCGAATACGACAACCTCCCGGCCCGGAAATCCGCCACCGTCAGAGGCATCGACCGCAGCGCCCGCGCGACCCGGACCTGCTCCCGCGCCGTCCCCGGCGTCAGCGAACACGCCCACGCCAACCAATGCGCCGTCGACGTCAACCCGACGTACCAGCCCGACGCCTCCCGCGCGTCGAACTCCCCCACCAACAGCAAGAACTCACACGTCAACTCCGCGACCAGCGCCGCCTGCCCCTGGATCCGCTGCCCCAACGCCACCGCCTCCTCCTCCGACAACCGCCCCACAGGCCCAGGCGCAGACGTTCCCGCGGGAACGCCCGACGAGTACTCAGCGGACGGCGAGGCCGACGGGAACGGGAACGGGCCGGTGGCGGACATGACAACCTCCTGCAGACGTCGGCTCTGATCGTCACCGCCCAGACCACCACAGGGCTCCGACAATCCAACTAGCCGGCCCTCCGCAGGCCCAGGACGGTGCGGAGCGCGGGTCTGTGCGGCCCGTGCCCCCGCCGTTCCTCCACAGGTGCCGGCAGTCCACAATCCTGCTCCCTCGGTGGATGCGGAGGCGGCGCGCGGCGAGGGTGTGGGACATCGGCAGGGAGCCGATGCCGGGGCCGCCCCGGCACGAGAGGAAGGACTTCGCCATGCGGGAGATCAGGACGACGATTCGGGGAAACGCCACCGGCGACCCCAGCGATCGCACGCGCGAGGACGGCCGCCCGTCGGCATATGTGCGCATCGCCGTGACGCCGACGTACTACAACGCCTCCACGGAGGACTATGCCGATCGGAAGACCGAGTTCATCTCGATCTACGCACGGGGCCGTCTGTCCCGGAACCTGCTGGAGTCGGTGCGCAAGGGACAGCCGCTCATCGTCACCGGACGTCTCAGCAGCTCGGAGTGGATCGGGGACGATGGCACGCAGCGCCACTCCCTGAACGTGCAGGCCGATGCCATCGGACACGACCTCTCGTTCGGCAAGGCCACCTTCACCAAGCCGTTGAAGGAGAAGGACTTCCCGGATCTGGATCCGCAGACGGACGATGTGATGGTCGAGCACGCCGTCGACGAGGAGTCGGGGGAGATCGTCGGCGATGCGCGGGCGGACGACTCCCTGGAGCCGGCCTTCTGAGTCCTGGTCGGCCGAGCGGCGTTCAGCCGGTGGGCTGCAGCGTCTCCACCAGCGCCGCGGAGATGTCCGGCAGCAGCGCGGCGCCGAGGACGTAGCCGTCCTCGCCGCCGCGGTGCACGGCGGACCACGTGGTGCCGTCGGCCAGTGCTGCGACGACGACCCGCAGCGGCTGACCGGTGGGCAGTCCCGCCGCGGGATCGTCGTCGCGGACGGACCAGGCCGATGCCGGGAGGTCGCAGGCGACGGCGCCGCCGGCGGCCAGATCCGGCCATTGCACGGTCTCGAGCGCGACCAGGGGATCATCGACGGCGACGTCCGCACCGGACTCGGAGGCCTCGCCGAGATCGATCGGGGTCAGGTGCAGGTCGTCGCCGGTCGCCGCCCCCTCGGTCTCCGCCCCCAGCATGGCCGCGAGCGCGGGCGAGGCCGCCAGGAGCTCCGCGCTGCGCGCCAGCGCGAACAGCTGGGGCGCGGCCAGGGGAGTGTCCTCAAGATGCCGCGCCACCTCGAGGACGGCGGCGGCGAGAGCGGCGGTGGGGGCGTCCAGAGGGTCCGGAGCGGGAGTCGTCATCGGATCGAGAGGTCCCTTGCTGGGTAGGCCTGGCGGATTGCTGACAGAATAGGAGTGCCACCGCTGTGTGCGGCGGCTCCACACTGTACCCGGAGCCCGATTGGCCTCCTCTGCGCGGACGCGGACGGGGCCACCGGATCCGACACCGAGGCACCTGAGGTTTTCTGTGAGTTTCTCCGCCCCGTTCGGCGATATGCCCCGGCCGCGACCTCGACCGGCCCCTGATGCGAAGACCGATGGCCCACGCCGGGTCTCGCCGCTCGCGATCACGGTGGGCGTGGTCGTCCTGCTCGTCCTCGCGCTCGTCATCGCCTCGGAGGTGTGGACCAAGTACCTGTGGATGGAACAGCTGGACTACACCGACGTGCTGTTCACGCGGTGGGGGACGCAGATCGTGCTGTTCCTGCTGGGCATCGTGCTCTTCGCGGTGCCGCTGTTCCTCAGCCTGCGGATCTCGTACACCAAGCGGCCGATCTATCCGCCCGTCACGCGGGAGCAGGAGGCGCTCGAGCAGTTCCGCGCCGCGGTGGACCCGCTGCGCCGCGGCCTGACCTACGGCGCGCCGGTGATCATCGGGGCCTTCGGCGGCCTCGCTCTGTCCCGCCGCTGGCAGGACGTGCAGCTGTTCCTGCACCCCCAGGACTTCGGGGAGACCGACGCCATCTTCGGCAATGACATCTCCTTCTACGTCTTCACCCTCCCGGTGATCGACATGGTGATCGCCTTCGGCCAGTTCGTGCTCCTGGTCTCGGTGGTCGGAGCGCTCATCGGGCACTTCATCTACGGCGGCGTCGCCTGGGGCCAGGAGTCCGGCCTCGAGGTCACCCGGTCGGCACGGCGCCACCTGGGCGTCCTGGCCGCGATCTACGTGCTGCTCCTCGGCGCCGGCCACTGGTTCCAGCGCTACGACCTGCTGACCAGTGCCCATCCGCGGTTCGAGGGCGCCTCTTACGCGGACGTCAACGCGATCCTGCCGGCGAAGACCATCCTCGCCATCGCCTCGATCGTGGTGGCCGCGCTGTTCGTGCTGTGGATCTTCCGCGCGGACTGGCGCATCCCGGCGATCGGCGCCGGCCTGATGATCCTGTCCACGCTGGTGGTCGGCAACCTGTACCCCTGGGCGATCCAGCAGTTCCAGGTCCAGCCGAACGAGCGCGCCCTGGAGCAGGAGTACATCCAGAACAACATCAGCGCGACCCGCACCGCCTTCAATCTCGACGGCGTCACCGAGGTGCCCTACACGGCCACCACCGACGCGGAGCCGGGGGCGCTGCGGGAGGATGCCTCGACCACGGCGCAGATCCGGCTGATGGATCCCAACATCGTCTCGCCCACCTTCGAGCAGCGTGAGGCGAACCGGCGCTACTGGGGCTTCGACGAGGTGCTGAGCGTCGATCGCTACGAGATCGACGGCGAGCTGCAGGACACCGTGATCGGCGTGCGCGAGCTCCGCCCGGACAAGTTCGGTCTCGCGGACCGCTCCTGGGTGGACCAGCACATCATCTACACCCACGGCTACGGTACGGCGGCCGCCTACGGCAACCGACGCAACGAGGACGGCGAGCCCAGCTTCCTCCAGTCCGGTGTCCCCGGCGACGGCGACCTGGGCTCCTACGAGGAGCGGGTCTACTTCGGCCGCCACTCGCCGGACTACTCGATCGTCGGCGCCCCCGAGGGGAGCGAGCCCGAGGAGTTCGACTACCAGCGAGGCGGCACGGACGACGAGGAAGGCGGCGATCAGGTCTACAACACCTTCCAGGGCGATGGCGGCCCCTCGGTCGGCGGCTTCTTCGAACAGCTGCTCTACGCGATCAAGTTCCGTGATCCGAACATCGTGATCTCCGACTACCTCAACGAGGAGTCCCAGATCCTCTACGACCGCGATCCGCAGGAGCGCGTCCGCGAGGTCGCCCCGTTCCTGTCGCTGGACTCCCAGATGTACCCGGCGGTGGTCGACGAGCAGCTGGTGTGGGTGGTGGACGGCTACACCACCACCACGGAGTACCCCTATGCGCAGTCCATCGATCTCGATCAGACGGTCGACGATTCCCAGACCAATCCCAACGACACCGCGAGCAATCGCGAGCGGTCGGCCAACTACATGCGCAACTCCGTCAAGGCGACGGTCAACGCCTTCGACGGCTCGGTGACCCTGTACACCTGGGACACCGAGGACCCGATCCTGCAGTCCTGGGCCGAGGTCTTCCCGGACGCGCTGGAGCCCGCCTCGGAGATCAGCGGTGAGCTGATGAGCCACCTGCGCTACCCGGCGGACTACTTCAAGGCGCAGCGTGAGGTGCTGGCCACCTACCACGTGACCGATGCGGACGACTTCTTCACCCAGCAGGACTTCTGGCAGGTGCCCCCGGACCCGACGGTCCCGGCGCCCACCAACCCCGACGGCAGCACCGGCCAGCAGGCCCCGCAGCCGCCGATGTACCTGACCATGCAGATGCCCGAGGCGAACGACCCGAGCTTCATGCTCTCCTCGAGCTTCATCCCCTCCGAGGGGCAGAACGTGCTCACCGGGTATCTGGCGGTGGACTCCGAGACTGGGGACACCGCCGGGAACCCGGCGGAGTCCTTCGGGGACATGACCCTCCTGGTGCTGCCGACCTCGAATCCGGTCAACGGTCCGGGTCAGGTGCAGGCCACCTTCAACGCGGAGCCCAACGTCTCCCAGGCGCTGAACCTGCTGAAGTCCGGCAACTCCGAGGTCATCAACGGCAACCTGCTGACCCTGCCCGTCGGCGGCGGACTGTTGTACGTGCAGCCGGTCTTCCTGCAGTCCTCCGCCTCCGGCGGCGGTACCCAGTACCCGCTGCTCCAGATGGTGCTGGTCTCCTTCGGCGACAAGATCGGCTTCGCGCCGACGCTCGACGAGGCCCTCGACCTGGTGTTCGGCGGCGACTCCGGTGCCGACGCCGGCGACGCCTCGGTCTCCGATCCCGATGCCCCTTCCGGCACCGCCGACACGGAGACCGGTGAGGGCACCGTCGAGGAGCCCGCCGAGGGTGAGGAAGCGCCTGCCGAGGGCGAGGAGGAGGCTCCGGCCGAGGGCGAGCAGCCCGCGGCCTCCGGATCCGCCCAGGAGCGTCTCGACCAGGCGCTCGTGGACATGGACACCGCGGTGGCGAACTCGGAGACTGCGATGCAGGAGGGCGACTGGACCGCCTACGGCGAGGCCCAGGAGCAGCTCGCCGACGCGCTCAACCGCGCGATCCAGGCCAACGAGGAGCTCGGCGGGACGGGCCTCCCGTCCGACGCCCAGGCCTCGGACGGCGGGGAGGGCTGAGCGCACTCCCACCGGGCCCTGAGCTCGAAGCGATGCCCGATCGCGGCCGGCTGGACGCCGGCGGCGGTCGGGCATCGTCGTCCCAGGCAGGTGAACGAGCTATGAACGTGGCATGGCACACGTTCAGGTCGTCCCAGGTGGACGCCGGGTTCCGAGCGTCGTAGAGTAGTCCATGTCGCCGCGGGGTGGAGCAGTTCGGTAGCTCGCCGGGCTCATAACCCGGAGGTCGTAGGTTCAAATCCTGCCCCCGCTACGAAGAGAAGGCCTCTGGCCAGTGGAAACACTGACCAGGGGCCTTCTGCTATGCCCTCCGGTCCGGCGTCGAAGGTACGGAGACGGATCGGGAATGATTCAGGGCGCAGCGACGGGGCAGACCATCCGTCCCCGCCCGCGACTTGCAGTGCTCAGGCCAGCGGGTGAATCCGTTCGAGGCGACTCGTCACCACTTGAGTCGAACCTCCAGGTCAGAGACGTTGCGCGCCATATTGCGTGGCGCTAGAATCCGTGCCACTTCCAGGGACTCGTTGCGACGACGTGAAGGGAGAGCGACATCATGACCCACAAGATCTCGGTCCTCGTGAAAGCAGACGTCGGCCGGGACACCATCGATCTGTACGTCTCCGGGTGTCTCAACTCAGAGACCGCGAACGTGCTCGCTGCACAGATCTCCAGAGCACGGGCGCTGGACCCGGCCGCTCCGATCCTCGTGGATCTGACGGGCACGCAGCACGTGGACCCGACGGCCTTGGCGCAGCTGCGAGCGACGGTGGACGCCACCGTCGTGGATTTCGCGCGGAAGCATCTCGTGGACGTCCGGTTCGTGGGCCCCTCCGGCAAGGAGTCGTGCGCCGCCGCGACCGACGCCGCCACGCTCCCGCTCGCCGCGAGCTGAGAGGAGCCGCGAACAGCGGCCGATCGACCTGCCGACCGACCCGCGCGGAGGGAAGAGCCCGGACCGTGGAAGCAGCGTCCGGGCTCTCCGCCCTCTCTGGCACGATGTGGCCCATGACGACCCCTTCCCGCCCCGCCCCGCGGACACTGCTGTTCATCGGCGACTCCATCACCGACTGCGGACGCCGTGAGGACCCCGAGCAGCTGGGCCATGGCTACGTCCGCCTCCTCTCCGAGCACGTCGCCGCCCACGAGCCCACCGCCACGGTGCTCAACCGCGGGATCGGTGGGGACAAGGCCGCCCATCTGCGCGAGCGCTTCGAGGCGGACTGCCTGGAGCCGTCTCCCGACGTGGTCACGATCTACGTGGGCGTCAACGACTCCTGGCACCGGTTCACGCGCGGCGAGCTGGTCACCGATGAGTCCTTCGAGGCGGACTACCGCTGGATGCTCGACCGGCTGGAGGAGGAGGCTCCGCGGGCTCGGGTGCTGCTCATCGTGCCCTTCGTCGCCGACATCGACGAGGAGCGGGTGCGCCTGCACAGCGACCTCGACGGCAAGGTCGCGATCATCCGTCGCCTCGCCGCCGAGCGGGGCCTCGCCCTCGTCGACCTCGAGCAGGTGCTGGAGCGCGCCCTCGCGGCCGGGCACACGCCACAGGGCATCGCCGAGGACGGCGTCCACCCCACGGCGGCCGGGCACCGCCTCATCGCCGACGCCTGGCTCGAGCAGTACCGCCGGGAGCCGGCCGCCGTCTGAGCATGCGCAGCCTCGGCGGTGCGCAGGGCCGACCGCTCAGCGCAGCGGCGCCGTGACGTCCACGGACAGCATCCCGCGCCGCAGCCGCCGGGCGTCGAGCACCAGCAGGGTCTCCGGTCGCCCGGGATCGCGCAGATGCACGTGCCCGCTGCGCGCGTCGGCGCCCACCACCGCGAAGACATGACTGGCCGGCAGGGGACCGGCGGCGCCCGGCACGAGAGGGCTCAGCGGATGGGTCGAGGCGGTGATCGCGCGCCCCTCGGCCCGCCACGCGAGGATCTGCCGGGCCGTCGGCATCCGCAGCTGTGTGCGCACCCGCTCGCCCAGCAGCAGCTCGAGGCCGAAGCGGGCGATGCCGCGCTGCAGGAAGGGATAGTCGCCGGCGACGTGCACCGCGATCGCCTTCTCGAGCACGCCCACCCATCCGGGGTTCGCGCCGCTGCGCCGCCCGTACAGGAACGCCCCGTGCTCGTCGACGGGGAAGCGGCGGTCCACGCGCAGCGGCACCTCGAGCGCGGGCAGGTGCACGGAGACGGTGCCGTCGGCCTCGACGGCGAGCAGGGAGCGGAGACGCTCCGGGGCGGTCTCGGCCACGGCGAGCATCGGGGCCATCACCCAACAGTCGCCGAGGCGGCCCTGCTGGGGACGCAGCAGGCGGGGAGGGGCCAGGGGCCCGCGGTCCTCCCGCCGTCCGGCCGCCGACACGTCGCGCGCCCACCCGGGACGGGTGAGCGCGCGCAGGGTGCGGCGCCAGGTCCGCACACGAGGGCGCCGGCGACCGCGCGCCGACGCCCCCGCGGTCATGGCAGCGGGCTCAGTGCGCCGCGGCCGGGACGATGGTCTGGCCGGTGCGCTCCATGACCTCGTGGAACCAGGGCTGGGAGATGTCGAAGGCCTTGTGCCCGGCGACGCGCTCGAACTCGACGGCGCGCAGGATGTCGCCCTGCTCCTCGTCGTGACCGATGAGGCCGGAGCCGCCCTCGAGCGCGACCTGCACGGCGAGGTCCGTCATCGACTTGATGAGGCGCAGGTCCTCGGCATTGGCCTTCGCGGAGCGCGAGAAGTAGCCGGACTTCTGGACCATGACCTTCTCGGCGCCGAGCTTCTCGGAGAACTGCTGGGCGAACCATTGGCCGGGGTTGATCTTGTCGATCTTGACGTGGCCGAAGGGATCCTTCTCCGGCTCCTCGCCGCGGGCCTGCATCTCGGCGACGATCTCGGGGATGCCGGCACCCTCGGAGAGGAAGATGTTCACGCAGCCGGCCTCGTCCATGACCGTCTTCAGGCGCTCGGCCTCGGCGTCGATGTCGAGAGCGAGCTCGGGGAGGAAGACGGCGTGCACGTCCCAGCGCTCGGCGCGGTGTCCGATGCCCGGCAGCCACTCCTGCTGGGCGTGCCAGTCCTGGTAGTACTCGGCGGCCTGGGCGGTGAGGTACCCGCAGGCGCGGCCCATGATCTCGTGGATGATCAGCATGCGCGGGTTCGAGCCGTGCTCGGCGATGATGTTCTGCGCGAACACGCTGGTCTGCTCCGCGGCGCTCTTCGCGCCGAGGGACTGGCGGATCGGCACGATGTCGTTGTCGATCGTCTTGGGCAGACCCACCACCTGCAGGTCGTGGCCGTTGTCGTGGAGGTGCTTCGCGAGGTCCGCGGCGGTGGTGTTGGTGTCGTCGCCACCGATGGTGTGCAGCACGTCCACCCCGTCGGCCCGGAGCTTCTCCGCGGCGACCTCGAGGGCGTTCTCGCCCTCCTGGATCAGGCCGCGCGCGACCAGATCGGCGGTGTTGGTGAGCTTGACGCGGGAGTTGCCGATGGGGGAGCCGCCGTAGTTGTGCAGCAGCCCCGCCTTCGCGCGCACCTCGTCGTCCACCACGAGCTTCTCCCCGGAGAGCAGCCCCCAGTAGCCGTGCTTGTAGGCGATGATCTCGACATCCGGCACCAGCTCGGTGTAGCGCTCGATGAGACCGCCGACGGCGGAGGAGAGGCAGGGGGCATAGCCACCTGCGGTGAGCAGGGCGACGCGCTTGACGGTCATGGAGAGGGGGTCCCTTCACAGTTCGGGGTCACGACCCCTGAAGTCTACCGACCCCCGCGGCGCCGTCCTCGCCGCGGGCCACGCGGTGGACGGCCGACGACGCGCCGCGCGAGCCCTCAGTCCTCGCGGGCCGCGAGCGCGGACAGGATCTCCTCGTGGAGCAGGGAGTTGGTGGCCACGGCGTTGCCGCCGAAGGGGCCGTCCTCGCCGTCCAGCGAGGAGAAGCGCCCGCCGGCCTCGGTGACGATCGGGGCCAGGGCCACCATGTCGTGGAGGTTCAGCTCCGGCTCGCAGGCCACGTCGACCGCCCCCTCGGCCACCAGCATGTACGACCAGAAGTCGCCGTAGGCACGGGTGCGCCAGAAGCGCTGCATGAGGTTCAGCATCTGGGGGAGCCGCTCGCGCTCTGCCCAGCCGTGCAGCGAGGAGTAGGACAGCGACGCCTCCTCGACGGTGGGGACGGAGGAGACCTGCAGCTTGGTCGCGTTGTTGATCCGCGATCCGGTCCAGGCGCCCGAGCCCTCGCCACCCCACCAGCGCCGGTTCAGCGCCGGGGCGGAGACCAGGCCGGCCACGGCGCGGCCGTCCTCGATGAGGCCGATCAGCGTGCCCCACACGGGGACGCCGCGCACGAAGTTGCTGGTGCCGTCGATCGGGTCGATGACCCACTGCCTCGGGGAGGCGCCGGTGGAGCCGAACTCCTCACCGATCACCTGGTCGCGCGAGCGGGAGCGGGAGAGCTGGGCGCGCACCAGCTGCTCGGCGGCGCGGTCGGCGTCGGTGACCTCGGTGAGATCGGGCTTGGTGGTGACCTCGAGGTCCTGCGCCTTGAAGCGGGACATGGTCAGCTGGTCCACGGCATCGGCGAGCACGTGGGCGAGGCGCAGGTCATCGGCGTAGCGGCTGGACATGGGCTCCAGCCTAGAGGGCGCGGACCCCTGCTCGGTGCAGCGACGCGGGCGGGCGTCCCCGCGCGGCGCCGCCGGCACCGCCGGGGCGGGAGGCCGCCCCGGCGCTCGTCACAGCGCCCAGGGGTCGTTCTTCCGCAGCGCGGTCGCCAGACGACGGTAGGAGACCAGGCGCGCCGGTCCGGCCGTGCCCGCCTGCCCGTCGGCCACCAGATCGTCGAGCGCGCAGTCGGGCGCGTCCTCGAGATGGGTGCATCCGCGGGGGCACTGCTCGGCGAGCGCGGCGAGGTCCGCGAAGGCGTCCAGCAGCTCCTCGGGGTCCACGTGCCCCAGCCCGAAGGACCGCACGCCCGGCGTGTCGATCACCCACCCCTCGTCCTCCGGCAGGCGCATCGCGAGCGCCGAGGAGGAGGTGTGCCGGCCGCGGCCGGTGGTGTCGTTGACCACGCCCGTGGCGCGGTGCGTGCCGGGGACCAGGGCGTTGAGCAGGGTCGACTTGCCCACGCCGGAGTGTCCGATGAGCACGCTGACCCGCCCCGAGAGGCGCTCGCGGAGCTGGTCGAGGCCGAGGATCCCGGGATGCTCGGTCGCGGCGCCGCCTCCGCGCCGGGTCACCACATGGTCCAGGCCCAGCGGGGCGTAGGAGGTCAGGAACTCCTCCGGGGAGCGCAGATCCGCCTTGGTCAGGACCAGCAGGGCCTCGATCCCGGCGACATAGGCCGCGACCAGGCAGCGGTCGATCATGCCGCCGCGCGGCTCCGGCTCCGCGACGGCGGTGACCATCACCATGAGGTCCACGTTCGCGACCAGGGGGCGCTCGGTGGAGTCGTCATCGTCGGCGCTGCGGCGCAGGAAGGAGCTGCGCTCCTGGATCCGGACGATGCGGGCCAGGCTGCCGTCCCGGCCCGAGGTGTCCCCGACCAGGCCCACCAGATCGCCGGGGACGATGGGGGAGCGGCCCAGCTCCCGGGCGCGCATCGCCGTGACGGCGCGCTCGTCCTCGGTCCCCGGGGCGACCACGGTGCGCCAGCGACCGCGGTCCACCGAGATCACCCGGGCGGTGACGGCGTCCTCGTGCTTGGGCCGCTCCTTGGTCCGCGGCCGCGAGCCCCGCCGACCGGGGCGCACGCGCACGTCGCTCTCGTCGTAGTCGCGGGCCGAGCGGCTCACGCGTCGTTCACCGCCGGCTCGGGGTGCAGCATGGCCAGCCACATCCCCACGAAGTCCGGCAGGGTCTTCTGGGTGGTGCCGACGTCCACCACCTGCAGGCCCGGCACGCGCAGCCCGATGATCGCTCCGGCGGTGGCCATGCGGTGGTCCGCGTAGGTCTCGAAGACCGCGCCGTGCAGCGGACCGGGATGGACCTCGATCCCGTCCTCGAGCTCGACGGTGCGGGCACCGACCTTCGACAGCTCCGTGGCCAGGGCCTTCAGTCGATCCGTCTCGTGGCCGCGCAGGTGCGCGATGCCGGTCAGGCGCGAGGGTGAATCGGCCAGGGCGCACAGAGCCGCGATCGTGGGGGCCAGCTCGCCGACGGCCGAGAGGTCCGCCTCGATGCCCCGCAGGACGCCGGTGCCGCGCACGCACACGGCCTCGTCCTCGCGCCAGACCTCGCCGCCCATCCGGGCCAGCAGATCGCGATAGGCATCCCCGGGCTGGGTGGTGCGCTCGGGCCAGTCGTCGATCGCGATGGTCCCCTCGGTGACCATGGCGGCGGCGAGGAAGGGCCCGGCGTTGGACAGATCGGGTTCGACGGCGCCGCTGACCGGGCGGATCGGCCCGCGGGAGACCCGCCAGCAGTGGCGTCCCTCGTCGTCGAGCCGGTGATCGGCCTCGACCCCTGCCTGGCGCAGGGTCTCCAGGGTCATGTCGATGTGCGGCAGCGACGGGAGGGTCTCGCCCACGTGCACCAGCTCGAGATCTGCTGCGGCGCGGGCCCCGACCAGCAGGACGTTGGAGACGAACTGGCTGGAGTCCGAGGCGTCGATCTCGATGCGCCCGCCCTGCAGACGCCCCGTGCCGTGGACGGTGATCGGCAGGTGGCCGGGCATGCCGTGCTCGGTGACCTCCACGCCCAGCTGCTGCAGCGCGTCGATCACGGCGCCCATCGGCCGCACCAGGGCGCCCTCGTCGCCGGTGAAGCGGACGTCGCCGTGATGCAGCGCGGCGAGCATCGGCACGAACCGCATGACGGTCCCGGCCAGACCGGTGTGGATCTCCACCGGCTCGGCGGGATGCTCGGCCGCGGGCGGCAGCGGCGTGACGTGCAGCGCGCCGTCCTGCACCTCGAGGACTGCTCCGAGCCGCTCGAGCGCGTCGCGCATCAGCCGGGTGTCGCGGGAGACGAGCGCGCCGCGCAGCACCGAGGGCTCATCGGCCGCGGCCGCCAGCAGCATCCAGCGCGCCGTGAGCGATTTCGAGCCGGGGACGCGGACGAGGGCGTCGACGGGGCCGTCGGCCAGCGGCGCGTTCCACAGCACCTCGGAGGTCACGGCGCTCAGCCGTTCCGGGCGGCGAGCTGCTTCGTGGCGGATCCGGCCGCACGCTTCGCGGACTTCTCCAGCGACCCGGCCTTCTTCTCGATCTCGCGCTGCTTCTGCGCGGCCTTCTTCTGGCTGCGCTCGACGAACTTGCTCGCGCGGTATCCGAGGGACGGACGGCCCTCGTGGTCGACCACGGCCAGCAGCACACCGCCCAGGAGGCCCACCTCGGTGAGGATCGAGCGGACCTCGTCGGTCAGCTCCTCGCCGCGCAGCTCCCAGATCTTCTTGCGGCCCGCCCATCCGACCGACGTGGTCAGCAGCAGGGTCGTCGCGGCGGCGCGCGGGTAGCGGTTGGTGGCGTACAGCACGCCCGCACCGGCGGCGACGACGCCGGTGGCCCGGAGCACCGTGCGCACGTCGACGAACCCCGGGGCCGAGCTCTTCGCGAGCGAGGAGTCGACCTTCTCGAAGGCCTCGGGGAAGACCTCGATGTCACGCTCGGGGTGCACGGCGGAGCGCACGCCCTGGGCGATGAAGGGGGCGGCGAGCAGGGGGCGGGCGATGCGGCGGACCAGGGCCATGGTGTCCTCACGTTCTGGAGCGGGTGTCAGGAGGTCCGGTGACGCCGTGTCGGGCAGGTCACCGACGGCCAGACTACCGCGCAGGGAACAACTCCCGTGCGGTCGGCGTTCCCTCGGATGGTGCGCCCGGATCCCCGTGCGCCGGCTGCGGAGGGAGAGCGAGCGATGACGGCGACGCTGCGGACGCGGCAGGAGACTGCCCCTGCCGGGCCTCCTGGCGTAGGTTGGAGCGCAATGACCCAGACAGATCCCTCCACGAGCCCCGACGCGGGCCTGCCGGACGGCGACGGCACCACCGGCGCCGCGCCCGTCGACGCGGACTTCGACTTCGAGCGCGAGGCGCTCTCGCATCTGGACTCGCTCTACGGCGGCGCGCTGCGGATGACCCGCAACCCGCACGATGCCGAGGATCTGGTGCAGGAGACCTTCATGAAGGCCTTCCGTTCTCGGGACCGGTTCACCCCCGGCACCAACATGCGGGCCTGGCTGTACCGGATCATGACCAACAACTTCATCTCGACGTACCGCAAGCAGCAGCGCCGCCCCAAGGAGGCGTGGACCGACACCGTCGAGGACTGGCAGCTGGCGGACGTGGCCAGCCACACCAGCGAGGGGCTGCGCTCGGCGGAGGCCGAGGCGCTGGACCATCTGCCGGACTCCGCGGTCAAGGACGCCCTGGCCGAGCTCCGGGAGGACTACCGGATGGCGGTCTACCTCGCCGATGTCGAGGGCTTCGCCTACAAGGAGATCGCGGAGATCATGGACACGCCGATCGGGACCGTGATGTCCCGGCTGCACCGGGGGCGCCGCCAGCTGCGCGAGAAGCTCTCCGACTACGCCTACCGCAGCGGCTTCCTCCGCGAGGACGCCGCTGCCGCGACCGGGACGACGGATCGGACGGAGGAACGATGAGCCCGCAGGACAGGACAGGACGCGACGACTCCGAGGAGCAGGCGCGCCGCGATCTGCGCTTCGGCCTCGAGGAGGCGCTCGACGGCGAGCTGCCCGCCGAGATGGTCGAGCGGATGCAGCGCCACACGGCCGACTGCCCCGAGTGCGCCGAGGAATGGGACCAGGTGCGCCGCATCAAGGAGCTGGTCCGGCGCAGCTGCGCGGACCGCGCCCCCTCGGAGCTCCGCGAGCGGATCGCCGTGCAGTGCCGCAGCGTCACGGTGACGGAGGCCGACGGCACCACCGTCCGCATCACCTCCACCTCCACGCGCCGCACCTTCCCCGCGCCCTGAGCGCGCCGCCGAGGTCGCTCGGCGGCGCAGGCATGACGAAGGGCCCCTCCCGCGCGGGAGGGGCCCTTCGTCATGCCGCCGCTGGCGGCGTCACGGTCAGCTGTTGGGGCGCTTGCCGTGATTCGCGCCGTTCTTACGGCGAGCCTTGCGCTTGCGTCCTCGCTTGCTCATCACGTTCTCCTTCCTTCGCCCGGGTAACGCTGCGAGTATGCCACAGCCGCCCGGCCGGCCCGGCGGTCCACGCCGCTCGCGGCGCCGTGCTGAGGGGCAGGTCACTCCGGCGCGGGACCGGGGAGGGGAGCGCTCAGGCGGAGGTGCCCAGCCAGGAGCCGAAGCCTCCGTGGAGCACCAGCCAGGCCATGAGGCCGTAGCCCGTCTGCCCGGGATGATCACCGGGGGAACGCGCCAGGTCGGACTCCCACTGCTCATGGCCCGCGAGGCCGCCGACGGAGTCGATGTAGGGGATGCGGCGCCGCGCGCAGACGTCCTCGAAGGCGCTCGAGAGCTCGCGCACCGCGTCGGTGGTGGCCCGGTCGCGGCTGGGCGGCGGACCCACCACGAAGGCCGGGAGGCGCAGCCGCTCGAGACCGTCGAGGATCTTCGCGAGGTTCAGGCGGGAGCGCGCCAGCGACAGCCCGGACTCGACGTCCGCGCGGCCCATGGCGAGAACCACCCGGTGGTCGACGGTGCCGGTGGACCGGCCCTGCGCGGAGAAGCGGCGCTGCACGTCCTGGTCCCAGCGCTCGGCGAGCTCGGCGGAGGTCTCCCCGGGCAGTGCGGCGGTGAAGACGTCGATGCGGCTGGCCGCGCCCTGCTCGCTGGCCACGGCGCGCCCCAGCCAGCCGAGGGCACGGGCATCACCGACCCCGGCGAGAAGCTCGTCTCCGAGCGCGATGATCCGGATCCGGGAATCCGGATTCGGGGCGGGCGATGTGGGCACGGTCTGCACCGGGACCTCCTGGACCTGGGACGGGGATGTCCACTGTAACGGCGAACGGGATGCGGGCTGTCTGCAGGGAGGGGAGGGGCCGCTCGCGGCCCCTCCCGCCGATCAGACGTCGAGGGCGCGCGTGAGCAGCTCCTCCTGCTCGGCCTTGTGCGTCGAGTTCGACCCGGTGGCGGGCGAGGCCGAGGCCGGGCGGGCCACGACCCGCAGAGACCGTCCGACCTCGGTCGGGAAGTTCATCGCCATGAAGCTCCACGCGCCCTGGTTCTGCGGCTCCTCCTGGACCCAGGTGAGCTGCGCGTCCGGGAAGGCGCCCAGGACTTCGCGCAGCTGCGTCGCGGGCAGCGGGTAGAGCTGCTCGACCCGCACGATCGCGGTGTGCGACGCCCCGAGCTTCTCGCGCTGGGCGACCAGGTCCCAGTAGACCTTGCCCGCGGCCAGCACGACCTGGCGCACCCCGGCGGGGTCCACCGTCGTGTCCGGCAGCACCGGCTCGAAGGTGCCGGTGGTGAAGTCCTCGACGGAGCTCACGGCGGCCTTGTTGCGCAGCATCGACTTCGGCGTGAAGACGATCAGCGGCTTCTTGGGCTCGGCCAGCGCCTGCCGCCGCAGGAGGTGGAAGTAGCTGGCCGGCGTGGACGGGGCGGCCACCCGCATGTTGTCCTCCGCGCACAGCTGCAGGAAGCGCTCGATGCGGGCGGAGGAGTGATCCGGCCCCTGGCCCTCGTAGCCGTGGGGAAGGAGCATGACCACGCTCGAGTTCTGGGCCCACTTCTGCTCCGAGGCGGAGATGAACTCGTCGATGATGGTCTGGGCGCCGTTGACGAAGTCGCCGAACTGCGCCTCCCAGAGCACCAGCGACCGGGGGCTCTCCACGGAGTAGCCGTACTCGTAGCCCAGTGCCGCGAACTCCGAGAGCGAGGAGTCGTAGACGTTGAAGCGGGCCTGGTCGTCGGAGAGGTTCGCCAGCGGCGTCCAGACGTCGCCGTTCTCGTGGTCGATGAGCACGCCGTGGCGCTGCACGAAGGTGCCGCGGCGGGAGTCCTGACCGGCCAGGCGCACGCGGTGGCCCTGCATCAGCAGGGAGCCGAAGGCGAGCAGCTCGCCGTAGGCCCAGTCGACATTGCCCTGCGTCGACATCTGCTGGCGGCGCTGGAGCACCGTCATCAGCTTGGGGTGGACGGTGAAGGTGCTCGGCGGCTGCGAATGAGCCTCTCCGATCCGCTCCAGGACCGAGGCCTCGACCGCGGTCTCCACCGCCTCCGCCCCGTTCCCGGTGCGCTGCGAGGTGGGCAGGTCCAGGCCCTGGACGCTCTCCGTCGGATCGGCCTCGGAGGCGTCCGCGCGGGTGGAGGCGAAGGCCGAGTCCAGGTGCTCCTGGAAGTTGCGGACCACCCGCTCGGTCTCCTCCTCGGTGAGGTCGCCGCGCTCGATGAGCGCCTCCATGTAGAGCTTGCGCGTGGAGGGCTTGTCCCCGATGAGCTTGTACATCTCCGGCTGGGTCATCGAGGGGTCGTCCCCCTCGTTGTGGCCGCGGCGGCGGTAGCAGAGCATGTCGATGACCACGTCGCGGTGGAACTTCTGGCGGTACTCGAAGGCGATCTCGGCCACGCGCACGCAGGCCTCGGGATCATCGCCGTTGACGTGGAAGATCGCCAGCTGCGTCGACTTGGCGACGTCGGTCGAGTAGAAGGACGAGCGCGAGGAGTCCGGCAGCGTCGTGAAGCCGATCTGGTTGTTGATGATGACGTGCACGGTGCCGCCGGTGCGGTAGCCGCGCAGCTCCGAGAGGTTCAGGGTCTCGGTGACCACGCCCTGTCCGGCGAAGGCCGCGTCGCCGTGAACGAGCACCGGCAGGACCGGGAATTCCTCGGGGCGCTCGAGCCGATCCTGCTTGGCGCGCACGATGCCCTCGAGCACGGGGTTGACCGCCTCGAGATGCGAGGGGTTCGCCGCGAGGTACACCTTCGTGGTCTCCCCGTCGTGCGAGGTGTAGGTGCCCTCGGTGCCGAGGTGGTACTTGACGTCACCGGAGCCCGGGTGCTCGCCGAAGTACCCCTCGAACTCCTGGAAGATCTGGCCGTAGCTCTTGCCGGCGAGGTTCGAGAGCACGTTGAGGCGCCCGCGGTGCGACATGCCGATGCAGACCTCGTCGAGGCCGTCGTGGGCGGCGCCGTGGAGCACCGCGTCGAGCATCGGGATGACGGACTCGCCGCCCTCGAGCGAGAAGCGCTTCTGGCCCACGAACTTCGTCTGCAGGAAGGTCTCGAACGCCTCCGCGGCGTTGAGGCGGTCCATGATGTGCGTGTGCTCCGCCTTCTCGAAGGGGCGGCGCGGGGTCTCCATCTTCGCCTGGATCCAGGCACGCTCCTCCGGATCGGAGATGTGCATGTACTCCACGCCGATGGTGCGGCAGTAGGCGTCGCGCAGGACGCCGAGGATCTCCCGCAGCGTCAGCTCGTCCTTGCCGCCGAGGCCGCGGGTCGGGAAGGTGCGGTCCAGGTCCCACAGGGTCAGGCCGTAGGTCTCGACGTCGAGATCCGGATGCGTGCGGACCTTGTACTGCAGCGGATCGGTGTCCGCCATCAGGTGGCCGCGCACGCGGAAGGCGTGGATGAGGTCCATGACCCGGGCCAGGCGCTCGGAGTCGGTGTGCTGGAACGGGTTGTCCGGGACCCAGCGGACCGGCTGGTAGGGCAGGCGCAGCGACTCGAAGACCCGGTCGTAGAAGCCGTCCTTGCCCAGCAGCTTGTCGCCCATCCGCTTGAGGAACTCGCCGGAGGCGGCCCCCTGGATGATGCGGTGGTCGTAGGTCGAGGTCAGGGTCATGACCTTCGAGACGGCCAGATCGGCGAGGGTCTTGGGGCTCGCTCCCTGGAACTGCGCGGGGTAGTCCATCGCGCCGACGCCGACGATCACTCCCTGGCCCTGCATGAGGCGCGGGATCGAGTGGACCGTGCCGATGCCGCCGGGATTGGTCAGCGAGACGGTGGTGTGGGCGAAGTCCTCCATCGTCAGCTTGCCGGCGCGGGCCTTGCGGACCACCTCCTCGTAGGCCTTCCAGAAGCCGCGGAAGTCGAAGCGCTGCGCGGCCTTGATGCTGGGGACCACCAGGCCGCGGGAGCCGTCCGGGCGCGGCATGTCGATCGCCAGTCCGAAGTTGATGTCCTGCCGCTTCAGCAGCAGCGGCTTGCCCTTCTCATCGACATCGAAGCCGTTGTTCATGTCGGTGATCTCGGTGATCGCCTCGACCATCGCCCAGCCGATGAGGTGGGTGAAGGACACCTTGCCCGCGCGATGGCGCCGGAGGTGGTTGTTGATGACGGTGCGGTTGTCGAACAGCAGCTTCACCGGCACGTCGCGCACCGAGGTCGCGGTGGGCACGCCGAGCGACTCGTCCATGTTCCGCACCACGGCGGCGGCCGGGCCGCGCAGCTTGACCGGCTCCGGGGCCTCCAGCTCGACCGCGGGGATCTGCGCGGTGGTGGTGGGGACCTTCTCCGGGCGGTCCGAGGTGGTGGAGACGGACGGCTGCTTCGGGGCGGCGTCGTTCACGGCAGGGGCTTCCTTCGCGGGCGGTGGAGGGGTCGCGGGAGCCGCGGCCGGGGAGGGCGTGGGGGTGGACGGGGGATCGGCCGAGGGCGTCGGGGAGGGCGGCTCGGCCGCGGGCGCGCGGGGCGCGGGAGGGGCCGGCGCGTCGTCCTGCGCGGGCGGCGCCGTCGCCGCGCGGGCAGGGGTCGCCGGGGGCCCCTCGTCGGAGGGGGTCCCGGGCGTCACCGAGCTGTCGGCGGCGAAATGCTCCGCCCAGCTGGGGTCGACGCTCGAGGGATCCTGCCGCCACTGCTCGCGCAGCGCGTCCACGAGCCACTGATTCGGACCGAACTCCGAGGTTCCGGAGCCCTGTGTCTGCTGTGACACTCTGAGATCGCCAGCCTTCTCACAGTCGAGAGATACGGATGTCCACAGCCTAGCGGCACCGGGCCCGCGGCGTGGACGCAGGAGCAGGTCAGCGACGAACGATGACCGGCGGGGGTGGGGGAGATCACGGGGCGGTGCCCCGGTCCGGCAGGACCACTCGGATCAGCGAGGAGCGGCCGTCGCGGGCCAGCTCGTCGCGGGGGTCGTCGAGCACCTCGATCGTGCCGCCGTGCAGGCCCACCGCCCAGCGCGCGATCGCCAGGCCCAGGCCGGTCCCGCCCGAGGAATCGGCGTATCCGCCGCGCTGGAAGCGCTCGAACACCCGCGAGCGGTCCTCGAGCGCGATGCCGGGACCCTCGTCGTGGACGTCGATCCGGACGCCGTGAGCGGAGGCGGTGCGCTTGGCGACGATCGTGATCCGCCCGCCGGCGGGGGAGTGCCGTGCCGCGTTCTCGAGCAGGTTGTGGATCACCTGATGCAACCGAGGCGCATCGGCGTCGACCGACAGGTCGGGTGGCTCCACGTCGACGATCCAGCGCACGTCCCGGCCGCCGGAGGCCAGGGCCGCCCCGTCGACCACCTCGTGGAGGAAGGGGGTGAGCTCCACGCGCTCGAGGTCGAGCTCGACCACGCCGGCGTCCAGGCGCGAGAGGTCCAGCAGGTGATCGACCAGCTGGGAGAGCCGTTCGGTCTCGGTGAGGGCCACCTCGAGCGCGGCCGGATCGGGGTCGGTCACGCCGTCGACGAGATTCTCCAGCTGGGCCCGCAGCCCCGCGACCGGGGTGCGCAGCTCGTGGGAGACGTTCGCGACCAGGTCCCTGCGCATCTGGTCGGTCTGCTCGAGCTCCGAGGCCATCGTCGAGAAGGCCGCGGCCAGCTGCCCCACCTCGTCGCGGCTGCTGGCATGCACCGGCGCCGTGTACTCGCCGCGCGCCATGGCGCGCGCCGCGGCGGTCATCTCGCGCAGCGGCGAGGTCATCCCGCGGGCGAGCAGCTGGGTGAACACCAGGGCCGCGGCCACCACGAGCGCCAGCGCCAGCAGCGGCTCGATGCCCGCCCGGATGCTCACCTGGGTCAGCAGCGCCGAGACCGTGACGCTGGCGCCCACCAGCACGCCGAGCTTGACCTTGAAGGAGCGGAAGCGGTCCAGCGGTCGCAGCTCGAGCAGCTCGTGGCCCCGCCGGCGGCCGCCGTGCTCGTGCTCCGCGGGGGAGGCGGGGCCGGTGCGGTCGGGGCGGCCGGCGGCGTCCTCGCTCGTCACGAGTTCGACGTCGGCTCGTTCGGCGTCGGCATCGTCTGCAGATTCTGGGGGGAGAGGCCTGCGGCCCCGGCGTCGGACGGCCCGGCGGCGGGGGCCTCGGGGTCCTCGGGGATCTCCAGGGCGTAGCCGACGCCGTGGACCGTGCGCACCAGATCCGCCCCGAGCTTGCGCCGCAGCGCCTTGACGTGGGAGTCGACGGTGCGGGTGCCCGTGGCGTCGATCCAGTCCCAGACATCGGCCAGCAGCTGTTCTCGGGTGAGGACGGTGCCGGGCGCTGCCGCCAGGCACAGCAGCAGATCGAACTCGGTGGGCGTGAGATGGGCGGGCTCGCCCGCGCGCATCACCCGTCGGCCCGCCCGATCGATGACCAGGTCACCGATCTCGAGGGCGACCTGGGTCTCCGACTCGCTCGGGGCGGGCGGTCCGGTCCGTCGCACCCGGCGCAGCAGGGCCTTGAGGCGCGCGACCAGCTCCCGCATGGAGAAGGGCTTGGTCATGTAGTCGTCGGCGCCGACGCCGAGACCCACCAGCATGTCCGTCTCGTCGTCGCGCGCGGTGAGCATGAGCACCGGCACGGGCTCGTCGGCCTGGATGCGACGGCACACCTCGAGTCCGTCGAAGCCGGGGAGCATGACGTCCAGGACCACCACGTCCGGTCGCTTCTCGGCGACGGTCCGCACACCGGTGGGCCCGTCGAGGGCGGTGAAGACCTCCCAGCCCTCCGCGGCGAGCCGGTCCGCGATCGCGCGCGTGATCGTCAGCTCGTCCTCGACCACCACCACGCGCACGGGTGCCGGTGAGGAGCCTGCAGTCTGCTCGGGAGTCGACATGGCGCCACTGTAGACGGGGCGGCCTGCGTGAGCGCCGTACGACGCGACCGCGCAGCAGGTCCGCGCCCCGCTCCGCGGCGCCCTCGATGTGACCCGGACGTCGGCTCCCGCCCTGCAGGGGTGACCTGCGACCACTGCGGCAGGCCCCTCCCGTCAAGACCGGGCAACCTTTGGGGCGCAACGGCAAAAACTTGGCAATGACCCGGTTGACCAGCTGGTCCGTCATCGGGCCCGCCCGTAGGTTTGGCCGGGTTGTTCGGCGACGCGTCCTTCCCCTGTCCGGCGTCGCGGTCGGACAGACGTATCGAAACGAAGACGCAGTCGCTCAAGGAAGCAGGTCAGAACGTGGCGAATCATCGCGCTCAGGGACGCCCCACAGTGCGCAGGCATCGCGTGGTCGGCGGAACCCACCGCGATGCAGCACTCCCCGCCGGCGCTGTCAAGGCAGGCGTCCTGGGCGTCCTGGCGACCGCTACGATCGCCGCTCCGCTGGCCGCCGCCGCGGGCATCGACGAGGGCGCCTCCCAGCGGGGCGAGGCCCTCGCGCAGTCCGCCCCCGCCGCGGTGCAGGCGGAGCCCGCCGCCCAGAAGACCTCCCCGGTCGCGATCCCCGCGGCCGGCGAGGCCGCCGCGGAGACCCGCGGAGAGGGAGACGGCGCGAGCCGCGACCAGGAGCGCTCCACTCCGGCCGAGGCCGCCGCCGTCGACGTCACCGCGGTGGAGGACTCCTCCCTCGAGGTCGAGGTCCCCGAGCCCGAGCCGGTCGAGCCGGAGGAGCCCGCCGAGGGCACCACCGCTGCGTCGAGCGGCGGCTACATCGCTCCGGTCGAGGGTCCCATCACCTCCGGCTACGGCGGGCGCATGCACCCGGTGCTCGGCTACTTCAAGGGTCATGACGGGGTCGACTACGGCGCCTCCTGCGGAACCCCGGTCAAGGCCGCCAAGGCCGGCACCGTCGTCGCCGTCGAGTACCACAGCGCCTCCGGCAACCGCGTCAAGGTCGACCACGGCAACGGCGTGGTCACCGGCTACTACCACCTGCAGGACTTCAACACCTCGGTGGGCGCCACCGTCCAGCAGGGCGACACCATCGGCTACGTCGGCTCGACCGGGCGCTCCACCGGCTGCCACCTGCACTTCGCGAAGATGGACGAGGCCGGCAACTACTCCGACCCGATGTCGATCCTGCCGTGACCACCTCCTCCGCGCCCGTCATCCTGGGGGTCGAGTCCTCCTGCGACGAGACGGGCTTCGGCATCGTCTCAGAGGGGACCCTGCTGGGACAGGGTCTCGCCTCGAGCGCGTCCCAGCACGCCGAGTTCGGGGGAGTGGTCCCCGAGATCGCCGCGCGCGCCCATCTCGAGGCCGCCGTCCCCACCCTGCAGATCGCCCTCGCCGACGCCGGCGTGGAGCTGGGGGACATCAGCCACGTCGCCGTCACCTCCGGCCCCGGACTGGCCACCGCCGTCCACGTGGGACTCGCCGCCGCGAAGTCGATCGCCTGGTCGCTGGACGTCCCGCTCTACGGCGTCCACCACCTGGCCGGGCACGCCGCCGCCGACACCCTCGAGCACGGACCGCTGCCCGAGCGCAGCATCGTCCTGATCGTCTCCGGCGGCCACACCTCGATCCTCGCCGTGGGCGACCTGGTCCGCGATCCCATCGAGCACCTCGGCGACACCCTCGACGACGCCGCGGGCGAGGCCTTCGACAAGGTCTCCCGGCTGCTGGGCCTCGGCTATCCCGGCGGTCCGGCCATCTCCCGCGCCGCCGTCGGCGGGGACCCCGCCGCGTTCTCCTTCCCGCGGGCCATGATGCGCCCGGGCGATGATCCCTTCACCTTCTCCTTCTCGGGACTGAAGACCTCGGTGGCCCGCACGGTCGAGGCCCTCGAGCGCGCCGGCGAGGAGGTGCCGGTGTCCGACATCGC
Organism: Brachybacterium sp. YJGR34; assembly: GCF_003347015.1. Lineage (GTDB taxonomy): Bacteria > Actinomycetota > Actinomycetes > Actinomycetales > Dermabacteraceae > Brachybacterium. The sequence goes on along the minus strand of NZ_PNFB01000012.1, from coordinate 80,249 downwards.
CGCCTCCTTCGAGCAGGCCGTGGTCGACGTGCTGGTGGCCAAGTCCGTGCGCGCGGTCACCGAGCGGGGACTGGACACCCTGGTGATCGTCGGCGGCGTCGCCGCCAACGCGCGGCTGCGCGAGGTCGCCCGCCGGCGCTGCGATGCCGAGGGCATCGATCTGCGGATCCCCCCGCCGCGGCTGTGCACCGACAACGGCGCGATGATCGCCGCGGTCGGTGACCTGCTGGTCCGCTCCGGGGCGGAGCCCAGCGGGCTGCGGATCGCGGCGGACCCCTCCGCCGTCCTCCACGGGGCCCAGCTGCCGCTGCTGCGGTGAGGTCCCTCTCACACCTGCCGCCGCGGCCCGCCGCGGAGGCGCCCCCGTCGCCGAGGAGTTGCTAGACTTCCGAGGTCGGCCCGCGTAGCTCAGTGGATAGAGCGTCTGCCTCCGGAGCAGAAGGTCGTAGGTTCGAATCCTGTCGCGGGCACCGGTGGCCTGAGTCGTGACGTCCTTTACAGGGGATGTCGCGACTCAGGCCTTCTTGCGTGGGTCCGCTCTCGGGGCCAGTGCGATTCTCCGAGACGTGACCCGGCGCGAGCTCGCTGCGGCAGCTCGATGGTGCCGGGCTGCTGTTCCACCAGTGGACCCTGTCGACGCCCAGTTCTCGATGATCGACCACGTTCTCACGGACCCGCCCACCGGTCATCGTCCCGACCAGCGCCGACGCTGGCAGGAATGCTTTGACGAGACGCCCCGCCCGGGCCAGAATCGCCCCTATGACCACACTCGTGGACCGCCTGGTCCCGGTCCACCAGCGCAAACCCTTCGGTGAGCTGCGCGAGACGCTCGATCTCGGCACCGGAGACCTGACCAGCAAACTGGGCGGTTTCCTCAGCATGCTGATCCTCAGCGCCCTCATCGCGACGGCAGGGATCCTCAACGATTCGACCGCCACCGTCATCGGCGCCATGATCATCGCGCCGCTCGCAACACCTATCCAGGGGATGGCGCTGGCCATCGTCTCCTCCCGGTACGACATGCTGCGCTCCTCGTTCCTGTGGTTCCTGGTGGGCCTCGCCCTGGCGATCCTCACCGGCATCCTGCTCGCCTTCGCGGTCGCCGACCCCGTCGAGCTGACCACCAACTCGCAGGTGGTGGGGCGCACCTCGCCGAATCTCCTGGACATGGTGGCCGCTGTCGCCACGGGCCTGGCCGGCGCCCTGGGGATGTGCCGAAAGGACCTGGGGTCGATCCTCCCCGGGGTGGCAATCTCGATCTCTCTGATCCCGCCGCTGGCCGTAGTGGGGGTGTGCGCGGGCGTGGGCCAGTGGTCGTACGCCGTGGGCGCGCTCGTCCTCTTCCTGTGCAACGTCGTCGCGATGATCGTCGCGGGCAGCGTCGTGTTCACCCTCGCCGGGCACCGACACACGGCGAGGGGCGAGGACCGCAGTTCGCGCAAGGTGGTGCGGCTCATCGCGGTGCTCTCGCTCCTGATCGCGGTGCCGCTGACGGTCAACACCTGGATGATCTACCTCTCGGCCGAGACTCGGCAGACCGTGTCCGCCTGGCTCGGGAGCACCCCGGGGAGCAAGGTCACGGGCATGCAGTGGCACGGCAAGGGCGTCATCGTGTCGATCCAGACGCCCACCGGCGACACCCCAGACACCTCGTCGCTGCACCATGAGCTCGAGGAGAACGATCTGCCGTCGTTCCTCGAGGTGACACTCGAGGTCACTCCGGCGAACGAGATCGTCGTCGAGCGCTGAGAACCTCGATCATCCGATGTCGATCACCGGGCCGAGCAGCAGCTCAGCTCTGCTCGCCGCGCAGCGCCAGCAGGCGCTCGAGCACGCCGCGCACCGCACCGGGGCCGTCGATGCGCAGCGCCGCGGCGGTGTCCCCCTCGCCCACCTTGATGCCCACGTCGGGTCCGCCCAGCAGGGCGAACACGGACTCGTCGGTGACGTCGTCGCCGAGGTAGAGCCAGGCGTCGGCGGCGCTCGCCCGCGCCAGGGCCTCCACGGCCACGCCCTTGGAGGTGTGGATGACCGCGAACTCCACGACCTCCTTGCCGGGGGTCACGGTGACGTCCGGCAGGGTCACCGCGTACTCGAGGGCGGACTCGGTGGCGTTGATGGCGCCGCGTCCCTTGGCGCTGCGGGTGTGGAGCACCGCGGCGGTCGGCTTGGTCTCCACCTCGGTGCCCGGGTGCGCCCGCGCGATCCGCCGCAGGTTGGTGGTGATCGAGGCCAGCAGCTCCTCCTTCTCCCGGGACATGACCAGTGCGGACTTGTCGAGCACCTCGGCCTGCATCCACGGCGGCAGGGCGCCGACCTCGGCCCCGTGGGAGCCCACCAGCACCACGGAGCTGGGCATCCGGGTGTGGGCGTCCAGGTCCGCGAGGGCGCGCCCGGAGACCAGGGCGACGGCGACGCCGGGAAGCTCCGAGAGGTCCCGGAGGGCGGAGAGGGAGGCGTCGTCCGGCTGCACCGCATCGCGGTCCGCGACGATCGGGGCGAGCACCCCGTCGAAGTCCGAGGCGATGAGGAGCCGCGGCACGTCGGCGAAGGCACGCAGGGCGGCGTCCAGCTCCTCGGGGTCGCTCGGCGCGTCCCCGGTCAGCCGCGCCGGGGGAGTGGCCCGCTCCTCCGGCCGGTCGGACTCCTCGAGGCGGTCCAGGAAGCTCCGGGCCCAGGCCTGCACGTCGTGCTCGAGCACCTGGTGCCGCAGGGAGCGCATCGCCTCCTCCTGCTCCTCCGGCGGCATTGCGAGGGCGCGCAGGATCGCGGCCTTGAGCTCGTCGATGTCGTGGGGGTTGACCATCACGGCGGCGCGGAGCTCGTCGGCCGCGCCGGCGAACTCGCTGAGCACGAGCACACCCTGGAGGTCCGGCCGGGAGGCGACGTACTCCTTGGCGACCAGGTTCATGCCGTCGCGCAGCGCGGTCACCAGGACCACGTCGGCCGCCATGTACATCGCGGTCATGTCGCGGCGGTCGAAGGAATGGTGCTGATAGGACACCGCCGGGCGGCCGATCGGTGCATGCTCGCCGTTGATGCGGCCGACGGTCAGCTCGACCTCGTCCCTCAGCTGCTTGTACGCCTCGACGCGCTCGCGCGACGGGGTGGCGACCTGGATCATCACCGTGTCGTGCGGATCGATCGAGCCGTCGTCCAGGAGCTCGCCCCAGGCCTTGAGGCGGTGCCGGATGCCCTTGGTGTAGTCCAGGCGGTCCACGCCCAGCACGATCTTGTCCGGATTCCCGAGGTCCCGGCGCAGCTGGGCCGCCCGCTCGAGGATCTGCGGATCCTCGGAGAGGGCGGAGACCGCGGTGGTGTCGATCGAGATCGGGAAGGTCTGCGCCCTCACCTCGCGCATCGGTGCGGCCCCGAGGCCGGGCACCGAGATCGTCATCCCGTCCACGTGGTAGCCCAGCAGCTTCCGCACGGCGGCCACGAAGTTCAGGGCGTCGGACTCCCGCTGGAAGCCGACGACGTCCGCGCCCAGCAGGCCGCGCAGGATGGAGTTGCGCTTGGGCAGCTGGGAGAAGAGCTCGACCGCGGGGAAGGGGATGTGGTTGAAGAAGCCGATCCGCACGTCGCTGCGCTCGTCGCGGATCATCCGCGGCACCAGCTGCAGCTGGTAGTCGTGCACCCAGATGGTGCCGCCCGGGGCGGTGACCGCGGCGGCCGCGCGGCCGAAGCGCCGATTGACCGCGAGATAGGAGTCCCACCAGGCCCGATGGAACTCGGGGTCGACGATCACGTCGTGATACAGCGGCCACAGCGTGGCGTTGGAGTAGCCCTCGTAGTAGCGCCGGATCTCCTCCGCGGAGAGCGCCACCGGGTACAGGCTCATGCCGTCGGCCTCGAAGGGGTCCGGGGGCGTGCCGGGGGAGCCCGCCCAGCCCACCCAGGCGCCCGAGGCGACGTTGCGCATCACCGATTCCATCGCGGTGACCAGGCCTCCGGGGCTCGTGACCCACTCGTTGCCGCCGTCGGGGAGGGTCCGGGAGTCGACCGGGAGCCGGTTGGCGACGACGACAAGCTGATGCTGGTGCTGCGGGGCGTGCTCTGCGGGGTCTGCTTCGGGGGGCACGGTGGCTCCTTCGCGTCGGTCGGGCAGGCGGGCGGTCGGGAGCGTGCGTCGTGCGCCGCGGGGCGGCGTGCGGCTCCCGCGCCGACACCCCCGAGAGTACCAAGTGCGATCGGTCACGCGTCCCGCCGGCTGCGTGCCCGTCGAGGACTTGACCAGGGCCGACGGTGAACGGCGGAGGGGCCGTTCCGCGTGCGGGACCCCGTGCCGTGCCGCGGACGACCGTGCGGTCGAGCCCCGATCGCGACTACGCTCGGAGGGCGCCGATGGCGCGACCCGCCCGGCGTCCCGTCCCGGAGCGGTGCAGTGCGGATCCCCCAGGAGCAGACATGCGCGCCCACGAGGCCGGAGCCCTTCACGGCAACGACGCCGCCCCCACCTGGCTGCCGTATCCGACCGACGTCAACACGCTCATCGACGGGCTGTGGTCGCAGACCTCGCGCCGCGGGGCCGACGGCGCGGTCGAGGTGGGCGGCGTGGACGTGCGGAGCATCGCCGAGGAGGTGGGCACCCCCGCGTTCGTGCTGGACGAGGTCGACTTCCGCTTCCGCGCCACCGCCTTCCGCGACGCCTTCTCCGAGGCCTTCCGCCCCCACGCCGGGGCCTCCGTCTACTACGCGGGCAAGGCCTTCCTCTGCGGCGCCGTGGCCCGCTGGGTCCAGGAGGACGGGCTGGGACTGGACGTGTGCACCGGCGGCGAGCTGGCCGTCGCGCTGCGGGCGGGGTTCCCCGCCGAGCGCATCGCCCTGCACGGCAACAACAAGTCCCCCCGCGAGATCCGCCGAGCGCTCGAGGCCGGGGTGGGACGGATCGTCATCGACTCCCTCGACGAGATCGCGCTGGTCGACGAGATCGCCGGGGAGCTGGGGCGGCGCGCCCCCGTGATGCTGCGGGTGACCACGGGCGTCGAGGCCCATACCCACGAGTTCATCGCCACCGCCCACGAGGATCAGAAGTTCGGCCTCTCCCTCACCGGCGGCGCGGCGCTCGAGGCCGTGCGGCGCGTGCTCGCCACCGCCCACCTCGACCTGGTGGGCCTGCACTCCCACATCGGCTCCCAGATCTTCGACACCGGCGGCTTCGACGTGGCCGCACGTCGCGTGCTCGAGCTGGTGGCGCAGGTGCGCGACGAACTGGGCCGCTCGATCACCCAGCTCGACCTCGGCGGCGGGTTCGGTGTCATGTACAACACCCAGCACACGCCCTCGACCCCGGAGTCGCTCGCGGCGGGCATCGCCGAGATCGTCGTCAAGCAGTGCCACGAGCTCTCCCTCGAGGTCCCGCACCTCTCCTTCGAACCCGGCCGCGCGATCGCCGGCCCCTCCACCCAGACCCTCTACACCGTGGGGACCGTCAAGGACGTGCGCCTGGGCGGACCGCACCACCGCCTCTACGTCTCCGTGGACGGCGGCATGAGCGACAACGTGCGCACCGCGCTGTACGACGCCGACTACTCCTGCCTGCTCACCGGACGCGTCTCCGATGCGCTGCCCGAGGTGGTGCGCGTGGTGGGCAAGCACTGCGAGAGCGGCGACATCGTGGTTAAGGACGAGTACCTCCCCGGGGACGTCCACCGCGGCGACCTCGTCTCGGTGCCGGTCACCGGTGCCTACTGCTACTCGCTGGCCTCCAACTACAACCATGTGCCCCGGCCTCCGGTGGTCGCCGTGCGGGACGGGGAGATCCGGACCCTGATCCGCCGCGAGACGGAGGAGGACCTCCTGGGCCTCGACGTCTCCTGATCCCGCCGCCCGCACGACGCAATCGTTCACGGGCTGTCACGGAGGCGGCGCCCCCTCGGCTACAGTGCGAGGGCCCGCCTCCGGACGTCCCGTCGGACCCTGTGGAAGGACCGCCACACCCATGTCACAGACCTCTTCCGGCAGCCCGGTGCCCCCGGCCGCCGCGGAACTGCCCGCCCTCCGTGTCGCGGTGCTCGGCGCCGGCACCGTCGGCGCCGAGGTGCTGCGCCTGATCTCCGAGCAGGACGAGGACCTCGCCCACCGCATCGGCGCCCGCCTCGAGGTGGTCGGCGTCGCCGTGCGGGACACCGCCCGCGACCGCGGCGAGCACGTCCCCGCCGACCTGCTGACCGATGATCCCGCCTCGTTGGTGCGCGGTGCGGACCTGGTCATCGAGCTCATGGGTGGGATCGAGCCGGCGCGCACCCTGCTGCTGGATGCGATGGCGCACGGGGCCAGCGTGGTGACGGCCAACAAGGCGCTGCTCGCCCAGGACGGCGCCTCCCTCTACGAGGCGGCGGACACCCACGGGGTGGACCTGTCCTTCGAGGCCGCCGTGGCCGGGGCCATCCCCCTGGTGCGGCCGGTGCGCGAGTCGCTGGCCGGCGACCGCATCCAGCGGGTCCTCGGCATCGTCAACGGCACCACCAACTACATCCTCGACGCCATGACCCGCACCGGGGCGAGCTTCGAGGACGCCCTCGCCACGGCGCAGGAGCTCGGCTACGCCGAGGCCGACCCGACGGCCGACGTGGAGGGCCACGACGCCGCCGCGAAGGCCTCGATCCTCGCCTCCCTCGCCTTCCACAGCCGGGTGCGACTGTCCGATGTGCACTGCGAGGGCATCACCCAGGTCTCCGCGCAGGACATCGCCGCGGCCGCCCGCATGGGCCGCACCATCAAGCTGCTCTCCATCGTCGAGCGCGTCGCGGAGGAGAACGAGGAGCGGATCTCCGCCCGCGTCTACCCGGCGCTGATCCCCGATGCTCATCCGCTGGCCTCCGTGGCCGAGGCGTACAACGCCGTCTTCATCGAGGCCGACGCCGCCGGGTCGCTCATGTTCTACGGCCAGGGCGCCGGCGGCGCTCCGACCGCCTCCGCGGTGCTCGGCGACGTGGTCTCCGCCGCCCGTGCCCGCGTGCGCGGCGGCGTGGGTCCGCGCGAGTCGTGGTACGCCGGGCTCGACCTCATCCCGCTCGAGGAGCTGCGCAGCGCGTTCTACGTCTCCCTGACCGTCGAGGACCGCCCGGGCGTCCTCGCCGAGATCGCCGGCACCCTCTCCGGCTACGGCATCTCGATCTCGACCATCCATCAGGAGCTGCTGGACCCGCAGGACGAGGAGGGAGCTCGGACCACCGCCCACATCGGCATCAGCACCCACCGTGCCCTCGAGTCGGCGATGACCGCGTCGCTGGACGTGTTCTCCTCCACCGCCACGGTGCTCAGCATCGATTCCGTCCTGCGCATCGAAGGAGAATGATCCATGGCCCACCAGTGGCGCGGCGTCCTCGCCGAGTACCGAGAGCACCTGCCGTTCGACGAGAACGACACCCTGCTGACCCTGGGGGAGGGAGGCACCCCGCTGGTGCCCGCCCCTGCCCTGTCCCGCGCGGTCGGCGCCGAGGTGCACATCAAGGTCGAGGGCATGAACCCCACGGGGTCCTTCAAGGACCGCGGGATGGTCTCCGCGATGAGCCGGGCGAAGAACGACGGCGCCACCGCCGTGGTGTGCGCCTCCACCGGCAACACGAGCGCCTCCGCTGCGGCCTACGCGACCGCGGCGGGACTGACCTGCGCCGTGCTGCTGCCGCAGGGGAAGATCGCCGCCGGCAAGCTGGCCCAGGCGGTGGTGCACGGCGCGAAGCTGATCCAGGTGGACGGCAACTTCGACGACTGCCTCGAGATCGCCCGCAAGCTCGACGCCGAGCACCCCATCGAGCTGGTCAACTCGGTCAACCCCTACCGCCTCCAGGGGCAGAAGACGGCCGCCTTCGAGGTGGCCGACGCTCTGGGGACGCAGCCGGACATCCACATCCTGCCCGTCGGCAACGCCGGCAACATCTCCGCCTACTGGATGGGCTACCGCGAGTACCACGAGGCCGGGATCACGGCGGGGCTGCCGCAGATGTGGGGCTTCCAGGCCGCGGGCGCCGCCCCCTTCGTGGCCGGCCGCCCGATCCTCGACCCCGAGACCGTCGCCACCGCGATCCGCATCGGCGCTCCCGCCTCCTGGGACCTCGCCGTCGCGGCACGGGACGACTCGGGCGGTCTCATCGAGGCCGTCAGCGACCAGCAGATCCTCGACGCGCAGAAGCTCCTCGCCGGCGAGGTGGGGATCTTCGTCGAGCCCGCCTCGGCCGCCGGCGTGGCCGGACTGCTGCAGCAGTCCGCGCGCGGACTGGTCCCCGCCGGCGCGCGGATCGCGATCACCGTCACCGGCAACGGCCTCAAGGACATCGACACGGCGCTGGGACAGCACGACCTGACCCCCACCGTCGTCCCCGTGGACATCGCCGCGGCGGCGGAGGCCATCGGACTGTGAGGATCCAGAACACCCGGGTCGCCGTCCGGGTCCCGGCGACCTCCGCGAACCTGGGGCCGGGCTTCGACGCGCTGGGCCTGGCCCTGGACCTCTGCGACGAGCTGAGGGTCGAGGCCACCACGGGCGGGATCGAGATCGAGGTCGAGGGCGAGGGCGCCGGCGAGGTGCCCGGCGGCGAGGAGCACCTCGTGGTGCGGGCGCTGCGCCGCGGGCTCGACCATGCCGGAGCGCCCCAGACCGGCCTGCGCCTGCGGGCGGTGAACCGGATCCCCCACGGGCGCGGCCTGGGCTCGAGCGCGGCCGCGACCGTCGCCGGGCTGCTGCTCGCGCGCGGGATGCTGGCCGAGCCGGGCGCCCTGGACGACACGGACGTGCTCCAGCTCGCCGCGGAGTTCGAGGGGCACCCGGACAACGCGGCTCCCGCCCTGCTGGGCGGGGTGGTGCTCTCGTGGATGCAGGGGGAGCGCGCCCGCGCCGTCCCGCTCGCGGTGGGCGAGGAGGTGCTGCGCCCCGTGGTGCTGCTGCCGCGCGCCACACTGTCCACCCACCGTGCCCGGGGACTGCTGCCCGAGACCGTCCCCCACGGGGATGCCGTGATCAATGCCGCGCGCTCCGCCCTGCTGGTCCACGCCCTCGCCGGCTCCCCGGAGCTGCTGCTGGAGGGGACCGAGGACCGTCTGCACCAGGAGCAGCGTGCCCCGGGCATGCCCGAGAGCGTCGAGCTGCTGCGCGTCCTGCGCCAGGAGGGACACCCCGCCGTGGTCTCGGGCGCGGGGCCCTCGGTGCTGGTGCTGGCCGGGCGGCGCGCGGAGCTCGCGCCGCTGGTGCGGCGGATCGTCGCCGAGCCCGCCGCATGGCGGATCGCCGAGGTGCCGCTGCGACAGGTCCCCAGCGCCCCTGTGGTAGGTTGAGCCTGCGTCCAGATGGCACCACCCGACGCAGAAACCTGCTGCAGATCCTCCGGGCTGCTGCGTGCAGAGCTTCTCGTCGCCTGTGACCCCTGATCAGCGTTCCGCATGGTCCCAGCGCTCCGCGCACGACATGCCGCGCAGGCCCGTGTACCGACGCCGACGCATCCCGAAGCACACCAGCAGGCCGTTCGACGGTGCCCTGCACCGTGGTCACGACCCCTGCTCGGAGACGCCGCCGCACCCCCGGAGACCCCGTCCTCGGGAGCGAGCGGCACACCAGACCAGAACAGAGCCGGTCCGTCCGGCTCGACAGGAAGGAACCCGGGTGAACGACACCACCTCCGGCGCAGATCTCGCGGCGAAGAAGCTTCCCGAGCTGCAGTCCATCGCTGCCGGCCTCGGCATCAAGGGAGCCCGTCGCCTGCGCAAGGGCGAGCTGATCGAGGCGATCCGCGGAGGCGGCTCCGCCCCCGCCGCCGCATCGGCGACCGCCCCGGCCGCCGCTGACACCGCCGCCGCGGAGCCCCGCCGGCGATCGGCCGAGTCCGCGCCCTCGGCCGCGCAGGACTCCGACGCGCCGCAGCGCGAGGCCCGGACCGCGACCCGCTCCGGGCGCCGTCGCCCGGCGGCCGGGAGCACCGAGGCGCGCGGCGCCGCGGACTCCGGCTCCGCCGACGACGCCTCCTCCGCCACGGCCGAGGACCGGACCCCGGATCTCGGCATCGACCTGCCCGAGGACCGCAGCGACCGCTCCCGCGGGAGCCGGCGCGGCGGCGAGAACACCGGCGAGCCCGAGGCCGGGCGGCGCGAGGAGCAGCGCGAGGCGTCCACCGAGCGCGAGGATCGTTCCGGCGGTGACCGTCGCGAGCGCGAGGACCGCTCCGGGGGCGACCGCCGCGAGCGCCAGGGCCGCCGCGGCGGCGGGCAGGACGGAGGCCGCCAGGACGGCGGCAAGCAGGGCGGCCAGCGCCGCCGGCTCGAGGACATCGAGCTCCCGGACCGCTCCGGCGAGGCCGAGGAGGACCGCGGCCAGGGCGGCGACGGCTACGACGACGACCGCCGCGGCCGCCCCCGCAGCCGCAACCGCTCCCGCGACCGCAAGCGCCGCGGCCGCGGCGGACAGAACGACCAGGGCGGCCAGGGGAACCAGGGCAACCAGGGCAACCAGCAGGACGAGGCGGAGGTCCGCGAGGGCGACGAGCTGATGCAGATCGCCGGCATCCTCGACATCCGCGACAACAACGCCTACGTGCGCACCACCGGCTACCTGCCCGGTCCCAGCGACGTCTACGTGACCATGAACCAGGTCAAGCGCAACGGTCTGCGCAAGGGCGACGCCCTCACCGGACAGGTCAAGGCGCCCCGAGACGGCGAGGACCACCACGTCGAGCAGCCGCACCACGGCGGCGGGGGTGGCCGGAACCGCCGCGGCAAGGGTGGCGGCAACCAGGGCAAGTACGCGGCGCTGGTGCAGGTCGACACCGTCAACGGGCTCCCCGTCGACCGGGCTCGGAGCCGAGTGGACTTCTCCAAGCTGACCCCGCTCTACCCCGATGAGCGTCTTCGCCTGGAGACGCCGGCCCAGGGCGTCGCCCCGCGCGTGATCGACCTGGTCTCCCCGATCGGCAAGGGCCAGCGCGGACTGATCGTCGCACCGCCCAAGGCCGGCAAGACGATCGTCATGCAGCAGATCGCCAACGCCATCACCACGAACAATCCCGAGGCCCACCTCATGGTCGTGCTCGTCGACGAGCGCCCCGAGGAGGTCACCGACATGCAGCGCACGGTCAAGGGAGAGGTCATCGCCTCGACCTTCGACCGTCCCGCCTCCGACCACACAATCGTGGCCGAGCTCGCCATCGAGCGGGCGAAGCGCCTGGTGGAGATGGGGCGCGACGTCGTCGTGCTGCTGGACTCGCTCACCCGCCTGTCCCGGGCCTACAACCTCGCCGCCCCGGCCTCCGGCCGGATCCTCTCCGGCGGTGTGGACGCCTCCGCGCTCTACCCGCCCAAGCGCTTCTTCGGCGCGGCGCGCAACATCGAGCACGGCGGCTCCCTGACGATCCTGGCCTCGGCGCTGGTCGAGACCGGCTCGAAGATGGACGAGGTCATCTTCGAGGAGTTCAAGGGCACCGGCAACATGGAGCTGCGCCTCTCGCGCCACCTCGCGGACAAGCGCATCTTCCCGGCGGTGGACGTCAACGCCTCCGGCACCCGTCGCGAGGAGGCGCTCATGGGCAAGGAGGAGCTCGCGATCATGTGGAAGCTCCGCCGCGTGCTGGGCTCGCTCGAGCAGCAGCAGGCGCTCGAGATGCTCATGGAGCGGATCAAGAAGACGCAGTCGAACTCCGAGTTCCTCATGACCGTCGCCAAGAACACGCCGAGCGCGGGCGGCCGCAGCAGCGACTGACTCGGGCGCCCGGACATCCGGGACAGCGCCGGGACGAGGGGCCCTCCACCACGGTGGGGCGGCCCCTCGCCGCTGTCGGCACGACTCCCGAGCGCAGCGGCGGCCGGTCCGCTAGCGTGAGCCGGGACCCTCGATCCGACGAAGGAGCCCTGTGCGCGCCGAGACCCTCGACCTCACCGATCCCGCTCGTCGCGCGTACTCCGGCGACGGTCCCCGACCCGTGCGCACCCACCTGTGGCGCGCCGACGATCCGGCGGCGCCGTTCGTGCTCGTCTCGCACGGGACGGGAGGGGACGCGCAGTCCCTGCACCGCGTGATCGACGGCATCGTCGCGGCAGGCTGCTCGGTGGCGGCGGTCGATCACCACGGCAACACGTTCACCCAGCCGTACGTCGCCGAGGCGTTCGTGCGCTGGTGGGACCGTGCCCTGGATCTCTCGCGCGTGCTGGACGTCCTCGACCCGGCGGGCCCGGTGGGTGCGGCCGGCTTCTCGATCGGTGGCTACACGGTGGCTGCGCTGCTCGGGGCGCGCGTGGACCGGGCGCTGTTCACCGGTCTGGTCTCGGGCGAGGTCCCCGCTCCGCCGACCCCCGAGTTCCCCGGGATCGTCGAGCACCTGCGGGCCGAGCACAGCGCGGACGAGCGTGCCGCCTGGGCGGAGCCGGCGACGGCGTCCTACCGGGACGACCGCGTGGCCGCCGGATACCTGCTGTGTCCCCTGGGCGTCTTCGTCGCCTCCGACAGCCTCGCCACGGTCGCCCGCCCGACGGCCGTGCGCTGGGGCGGCGGCGACACCTCCGTCCCGCCCGCGTCCAATGCCCTCCGCTACGCCGCGGGGATCCCCGGCGCCGACGCCCGCGAACTCGGGACGGACGCCGGGCACTACGCCTTCATCGACGGCCCGGACGGCGGTGACCCGGCGCTGCAACAGGAGGTCGCGGCCGATGCCGCCGCGTTCTTCCGTCGCACGCTGCGTCCGTAACCCCCGACCGCAGGTCGCCGGGAGGTGTCCCTCCGCTGCGGCGGCAGGTCCCTCGTCGTGCCCGCGGTGGGATCGGGCCTGTCATCCGGCGCGGTGAGCAGGGGCTCACCGCACCGTCTGACAGGCCCGATCCGGGGTCGCGCAGGCTCGCAGTTCGTCGATCAGTCGGTGTCTGCTTCGCTGATCTCCTCCCGCTCGCAGGCTCGCAGTTCGTCGATCAGCCCTTGATCGCGCCGGCGGCGATGTTCGCGATGAAGTGGCGCGAGCCGATGATGAACACGCCGATCAGGGGCAGGACGCTGATGAGCGCACCGGCCATGACCATCCCGTAGTCGGTGAGATACAGCGAGTTGAGGTTCTGCAGGGCGGTCTGCAGGGTCTGTCGCTCCGGGTCCACCAGCACGATCAGCGGCCACACGTAGTCGTTCCATGCCGTGATGAAGGTGAAGATGCCCAGGAAGGCGAGACCGCCGCGGAGCAGCGGCACCGCCACCCTCCAGTAGGTCGTGAAGAACCCGGCCCCGTCGATGCGGGCGGACTCCACGAGCTCGTCCGGGATCGAACCGGCCGCCATCTGCCGCAGCAGGAAGATGCCGAACGCGTTCGCGGCGCCCGGGACGATGAGCGCCTGCAGGGTGCCCACCCAGCCCAACTCCGACATGAGGATGAAGCTCGGCACCAGGGAGAGGCTCCCGGGCACCAGCATCGTGGCGATGAGCAGGATGAACAGCGCCTTCTTGCCGGGGAAGTCGAACTTCGCGAAGGCGAAGGCGGCCAGGGAGTCGAAGAACATCACGAGCACCGCGCAGCAGGTGGAGACGATGATCGTGTTGAGCAGCGAGCCCAGCAGATCCACGCTCGTCACGACGCTCTGCACGTTCTCCACGAAGCTGGTGCCGAAGGTGAGCTTCGGGGGATAGCCGAAGATCTCCGCCGTGGTCTGCGTGGACATGACCACCAGCCAGTAGAACGGGAAGATCGACAGCAGCACGCCGATGATCACGCACAGATGCGTGACGACGGTGGCGATCCTGCCGCGGGCGGCGTAGTGCTTGGGGATCGGCCGCTCCGGGGTCGCGGGGCGCGAGGGGACAGGTGTCATGGTGCTCATCGCCGGGTCTCCTTCGTCGCAGCGGCACGGCGCCGGGAATCGTCCCCGCGGCCGGAGACGAGGCGCCAGTTGATGATCGCGAAGACGGCGGCGATCAGGAACAGCGCCCAGGCGATCGCCGAGCCGTAGCCGAAGTCGAACTGGGTGAATGCCTGGTTGTACTGGTACAGGACGATCGTCATGCCGGCCTCGCCGGCGCCGCCGCTGTCGCCGAGCAGCACCTGCGGCTCGGTGAACAGGCTCAGCCCGCCGATGGTCGAGGTGATGACCGTGAACAGGATGATCGGCCGCATCATCGGCACGGTCACCCGGAGGAAGACCTGCGCCAGGTTGGCGCCGTCGACCTTCGCGGCGTCGTACAGGTCCGTCGGGATGGACTGCAGCCCGGCGAGGTAGATGATCGCGTTGTAGCCGGTGAAGCGCCAGATCACCATGACGGCGATCGTCACCTTGATGCCCCAGGGGCTGGAGAGCCACGGCACCGTGTCCAGCCCCAGCGCCGTGAACGCGGAGTTGACCAGGCCGAAGGTGTCGGAGAAGACCGAGCCGAAGACGATCGCCATCGCCACCATCGAGGTGACGTTGGGGAGGAAGAACGCCACCCGGTAGAACTTCGTGAACCGGATGTTCTGGTGCAGCAGGAACGCGATGACCATCGCGAAGAACAGCATCGGGATGGTCGAGAGGAACCAGATGATGAAGGTGTTGGCGACGGCGTTCCAGAAGCGGCCGTCGGTGATGAGGAACTGGTACTGGGCCAGGCCCACGAAGGTCATCTCGCCCATGCCGTCCCAGTCCATGAACGACAGGACGATGGAGAACACGATCGGGAACAGTCCGAAGACGGCGAACAGCAGGTAGAAGGGCGAGATCGCCAGGTACAGCGGCAGGATCTCCCGGATCTTCCGCTTCCGCTTGGCGCTGGGGTCCGCGGCGGTGCGGACCGGGCTCGGGCGCGCGGGGGCTGCGGTGCTCATGAGAGGACTCCTCGCTTGATGAGGACCCGCTCCGACTGGGCGATCGCGTCGTCCCAGGCGGCCTCGGGATCCTTGCCGGAGGTCTCGACGTTCGTGATCTCGAGCGAGAACGAGCCGCCGATCATGGTCTCGTAGGTGCTGATGAAGGACTCCGGCACGGTCTCGGCCGCGGAGGAGAAGAACTCCAGCGGATCCTGCTCCCCGTAGAAGTCACCCTCGTAGCTGAGCTCCTCGAAGGAGCCGGGGGTGGAGGGGAACAGCTGGACGTCCCGGTAGGCGGCGGCCTGGTTCTCCGGCGAGTTGATCCACATGATGAAGGCGAGCGCGGCCTCGGGATCCTTGCAGGTGTGGGGGAGGGCGGCGAAGGAGCCGCCGCTGTTCCCGGCGCGCACCGGCTGCGAGGCCAGGCGCCACAGTCCTGCGGTGTCCGGCGCGGTCTCCTCGAGCACCTGCGTCCACCAGGCGGCGCCGATCTGACCGGCGGTGCGGCCGCTGGACCAGGCCGCGTTCTGATCGGTCGCCCGATCGCGAGGGATCCGGGCGGTCACGCCGGCCTCGACCGCGGCGACGGCCGTGTCCCAGGCCTGGCGCACCGCGCTGTCCGGCTGCAGGTACAGGGCGTTGTCGTCGGTGTCGAAGTAGCGCTCGGGGCTCGAGTTCAGGAAGCTCTCGAAGACGGCCTGCGCGTCGTTGATGAGGAAGGAATCGGCGCCTCCCTTGAGCTCGACGCCCAGCGCGATCCAGTCCTCCCAGGTGGAGATCGCGGAGGAGACCTCCTCGGGGGTGCTCGGCAGCCCCGCCTCCTCGAAGACGTCCTGCCGGAAGAAGTAGCCGGTGGGGCCGATGTCCAACGGGAAGAAGCAGAAGCGCCCGCTCGGGGTCATCCCCAGGTTCCACTTCCACTCGTAGTAGTCGTCCTTGACCGCGTCCGCTCCCAGTTCGCCGAGGTCCAGGAAGAGGTTCTCGTTGGTGAAGTAGAGGGCGTTGTTGGAGTTGATGTAGGTGATGTCGGGGATGTAGGCGTCCCCGGCCAGGCTGGTGCGGAGCTTGGTGTCGAAGTTGGTGCCGATCGTGTCCGCCCGCAGCTGCTTCTCCGTGCCGGGGATCTGCTCGGTCGCCTGCTCCAGCAGCTCGGGGCTCGCGGAGCGGTCCCAGTACCACATGACCAGCTCGTCGGGGTCGTCGGAGATCGTGGGGTCGGAGCCGCAGCCTGCGAGGGTCAGCGGCAGCAGTCCGGCGCCGAGCATGAGGGAACGGCGGGAGGGACGGATCGGTGGGGGTGATCCCCCGGGGTGTCGGCGGCCGCGCGCAGCGTGCATACGCATCCTCCTCGTTGAGTGACGGTCGTGCCGTGAACGTTCACGGTGACGCAGATCATGTCACCGAGGGTCCCTGTGGTCAACAGTGCCGCCACGGAGGGACATGTGCCGTGCCGAGAGTCCGCCGGGCGCCGCCGAGCGGATGTGGCGGTGCGGATCCTCGCGGAAGGACCCTCGCTCGCCCGTGCTCGGGTGCCGGCCCAGGGGCAGGCGGTGGCGCCTCGACCTCCTGCGGGACGCGTCGCGCCACCGGGTTGTCGCCGGCCGCCGGAGGGGATAGCGTGGTCGCTGTCGTGAACGTTCACGGCTCGATCTGCTCCCCATCTCGAAGGACGCCGTCGTCTCCATGAGCTCTTCCTCCACCGCTTTCCGCTGGGCCGTCCTGGGCCCCGGCTCCATCGCGCGCCGCTTCGCCACCCAGCTCCCGCACTCCCGTGACGGCGTCCTGGTCGCCGTGGGCAGCACCTCGGCCGAGCGCGCCCGGGCCTTCGCCGAGGAGTTCCCGCTCGACGGCCCCGCCCTCCTGGGCACCTACGAGGAGGTGCTCGCCTCCGACGAGGTGGACGGCGTCTACATCTCCACCGTCCACACCGGCCATGCGCGTCTGGCCGCCGCTGCCCTCGAGGCCGGCAAGCACGTGCTGTGCGAGAAGCCGCTGACCCCGAACGCCGGCACCTCCATGGCCCTGCTCGACCTCGCCCAGCGCAGCGGGAAGGTCCTGCTCGAGGCGTACATGTACCGCTTCCACCCGCAGACGGTGAAGGTCCTCGAGCTCGTGGCCGGCGGGGCGATCGGCGAGGTCACCCATGTCGATGCGTCCTTCTCCTTCGACACCGGCGGCCGCAGCGGGCGCCTGTTCGACGTCGACACCGCCGGCGGCGGCATCCTCGACGTGGGCTGCTACCCGCTCTCCTTCGCCCGCTTCGTCGCCGGCGCCGTGCAGGGAAGGGCTTTCGCTGAGCCCACCGCACTGCGTGCTCAGGGCACCCTCGGGGAGACCGGCGTCGACGAGTGGTCCAGCGCCGACCTCGAGCTGCCGGGCGGCATCACCGCCTCCCTGCGTACGGGCGTGCGCCTGAGCGATCCGCAGTCGGCGACCATCACCGGCTCCCGCGGCGTGCTGCGCCTGTCGGACCCGTGGGGCCTCGGCGAGGCGCAGGTCATCGAGCTCGACGTGGTCGGCGAGCAGCCGCAGCGGATCGAGATCCCCGGTGCCTGGCCGTACGCGCTCGAGGCGGACGCCCTGGCCGATGCCGCGCGCGGGGACGGCATCGTCCCCGAGCTCACCGCGGAGAACTCCCTGGGCCAGGCGCGGGCGCTGGACCGCTGGCGCGAGGAGATCGGTCTGCGCTACCCCTTCGAGGCCGATGACACCGTCATCCCCACGCTCACCGGCCGGCCCCTGGTCGCCGGCAGTGTCACCACGGGGCCGGCCATGGCCTACGGGAGCCTGCCCGGCATCGACAAGAAGGTCTCGCGCCTGGTGATGGGCTGCGACAACCAGATGAACCTGGCCCACGCCTCGGCGATGTACGACGCCTACTTCGAGATGGGCGGCACCACCTTCGACACCGCCTACATCTACGGCGGCGGCTACTGCGAGAAGCTGCTGGGGCAGTGGGTGCAGAACCGTGGCGTGCGCGAGGACGTCGTGGTGATCACCAAGGGCGCCCACACCCCGCACTGCGATCCGGAGTCGATCACCCGCCAGCTCGAGGAGTCCCTCGAGCGCCAGGGCACCGATTATGCAGACCTGTACATGATGCACCGCGACAACCCGGAGATCCCGGTCGGGGAGTTCGTGGACGTCATGGACGAGCACCTGCGCGCGGGCCGCATCCGTGCCTACGGCGGCTCGAACTGGACCCCGGCCCGCGTGGACGAGGCCAACGCCTACGCCCGGGCGAACGGACGCACCGGCTTCACGATCCTGTCCAACCACTTCGGCCTGGCCGAGGCGCTCGACGTGCCGTGGAAGGGCTGCGAGCACGCGACCGATCCCGAGTCCAAAGCGTGGCTGGAGGAGCGCGGCATCGCCCTGCTGCCGTGGTCCTCGCAGGCGAGGGGCTTCTTCACCGGGCGTGCCCATCCCGAGGACCGCTCCGATGCCGAGCTCGTGCGCTGCTACTACAGCGACGGCAACTTCGAGCGCCTCGCCCGCGCCCGCACCCTCGGAGAGGAGCGCGGGGTGCCCGCCACCGCGATCGCCCTCGCCTTCGTGCTCCACCAGAAGTTCCCCACCTTCCCGCTGTTCGGTCCGCGCTCCATCGCCGAGATGCGCTCCTCGACGCTGGGTCTCGGCGTCGAGCTGTCCGCAGCGGAGATGGCCTGGCTGGACCTGCGCGCGGAGAACCGCTGACCATGGCGGGGCGCCGGCCGACGATCGTCGACGTCGCGGAGCGGGCCGGGGTCTCCCGGCAGACCGTCTCGCGGGCGATGAACGACATGGCCGGGATCAGCCCCGCCACCCGGTCGCGGGTGCTCGAGGCGGCGAAGGAGCTTAGCTACCGTCCCTCCCGCTTCGGCCGCGGCCTGGTCGAGCAGGGCCCGATCACGGTGGGACTGGTGGTCCAGGACCTCTCCAACGCGTACTTCGCCGAGCTGGGCGCCGCGGTGGTGCGCGCCTGCGTGCCCTACGGCTGGAACGTCGTGCTCGCGGAGGCGGACAACGCCCTGGTCCCGGAGGACGTGGCGCGCGAGCTCGCGCGGAGGGTCGATGCGATCGTCGGCTACGGGATGCTCCACGGCGATCTGCGCGGGGCGACCGGCATGCCGGTGGTGCGGATCGACGGCACGGCGGAGCAGTGCCAGGAGATGGGCATCATCGAGCTGGTGTTCCCCGGGGCCACCGCGGACCTCGTCGCGCACCTGCGCCGCGCCGGGGTGCACCGCCCGGTGGTGATGGACCTGGCCGGCGACGCGGAGCCCGGGACCCGTGCGCGGGCCCTCGCCGCCGCCCTGGCCCCGCTCGCCGAGAGCGGCGAGGTGCCCATCCACAAGGCCCATGACCGCGTGGGGCACGTCGAGGCGCTGCAGGAGGTGCTCGAGGTGGGCGCCGATGCGCTGGTGGCCTTCAACGACGAGCTCGCGGTGCGCCTGCTGCGGGCGCTGCGGACGATGGGCGTCGAGGTGCCCGGGCGGCTGCGGGTGGTGGGACTGGACGGACTCGAGATCGGCTCCCTGGTCACCCCGGAGCTGACGACCCTGAGCATCGACATCGATGCCATCGCCGCCCAGGCCGTCGCCCTGGTCGCGGGGATGCTCGAGGGCAGGATCCCGCTGACGGGCCAGGAGGCGCACCGGGTGGTGCCCTACCGCCTCGAGGTCCGCGCCTCCGCGTAGGGAGCGGGTGCCCGCTCCGGTGCACGCGATGTTGCACACGCCGCATCCGGATCCCTCGCCTCCGGCGCGCCGGGCGTGGCAGACTGTGACGTCGGTTCTGGTTCACGGCGCCCGCCCGGACGCCGACCCAGCGACCCCGAGCTAGGAGAGACATGAAGGCTGACATCCACCCCGCATACGTCGAGACCCAGGTGACCTGCACCTGCGGCAACTCGTTCACCACGCGCAGCACCAAGACCGACGGAGCGATCAGCACCGAGGTCTGCTCCGCATGCCACCCCTTCTACACCGGCAAGCAGAAGATCCTGGACACCGGCGGCCGCGTCGCCCGCTTCCAGGCCCGCTACGGGAAGAAGAAGGACGCCTGAATCCGAGGACGTCCCCGAGGCGGCATGACGAGCCTCGTCTCCGACGCCGGTGTGCGCCCCAGGGCGTGCACCGGCGTCGTCGCGTCGGGGAGCATCGGTGGACCGAGGACAGGGGGAACGCATGAGCGAGCACGGCGAGGGCGATCGGCTGGCGCCGCTGCGCCGGGAGCACGCCCGGCTCCAGGAGTCGATGGCCGACCCCACCTTCCACGACGACCCCGCGAGGGCGCGCCGTGCGGGCCGCCGCTACGCCGAGCTCGAGGCGGTGCTCGCCGCCGCCGACCGGATGGACGCCACCGCCGCGGACCTCGCCACCGCCCATGAGCTCGCCGCGCTGGGGGAGGGCGACGAGGAGCTCGCCGCGGAGACCGCACAGCTGACCGAGCGCCTGGAGGCCGAGCGGGCGCAGCTCGAGGATCTGCTGGCCCCGCGCGACCCCGACGACTCCCGGGACGCGATCCTCGAGATCAAGGCTGGCGCGGGCGGCGAGGAGTCCGCGCTGTTCGCCGCCGAGATGCTGCGCATGTATCGCGCGTACGCGGAGTCCCAGGGCTGGCGCCTGGAGGTGCTGACCTCCGCGGAGTCCGAGCTCGGCGGCCTCAAGGACGTCACCGTGGCGATCTCCGCGCGCGGCGGGGGCACGGGGGCCGACGGCGTCTACGCCCATCTCAAGCACGAGGCCGGGGTGCACCGGGTCCAGCGCGTCCCGGTCACCGAGTCCGGCGGTCGCATCCACACCTCCGCCGTCGGCGTGCTGGTGCTCCCCGAGGCCGACGAGGCCGACGAGTCCGAGGTGCTGGCCGAGGCGATGGCCCCGGCGAACCTGCGCATCGACGTCTTCCGCTCCAGCGGCCCGGGCGGCCAGAGCGTGAACACCACCGACTCCGCGGTGCGCGTGACCCATCTGCCCACGTCGATCGTGGTCTCCTGCCAGGACCAGAAGAGCCAGCTGCAGAACCGCGAGCAGGCGCTGCGGATCCTGCGCACCCGGCTGCTGGATGCCCGCCGGGCGGAGCAGGAGGCGCAGTCCTCCGCGGCACGGCGCTCCCAGGTGCGCACCGTCGATCGCAGCGAGCGCATCCGCACCTACAACTTCCCGGAGTCCCGGGTCGCGGACCATCGCACCGGCTACAAGGCAGGCAATCTCTCCCAGGTCCTGGCCGGGGATCTCGGCGATCTCATCGCCTCCTCGCGGACGGCCGAGCGGGAGGCGCGTCTGGCCGAGGCCGGACGCGCCGCCGAGGGGAGCGCGCCGTGAGCGCCTCCGAGGTCAGCACGCGCCTGCGCCGGGCGCTGGCCGGGACCACCGAGCGCCTGGGGCGCGCCGGAGTGCCCTCGCCCAGCGTCGACGCCCGCGCGCTGATCACCCATGCCGCACGCACCGAGCGCCCGCTGGTGCTGCTCGACGAGCTCCCGGTGGACTTCGCCGAGGACCTCGAGCAGCTCACGCGGCGCCGTGAGAGCCGAGAGCCCCTCCAGCTGATCCTGGGCCGGGCGCCCTTCCGCCGGCTGATGCTCGCCGTGCGCCCTGGGGTGTTCATCCCGCGCCCGGAGACGGAGCTGGCCGTGGACCTGCTCCGCGAGCACGCCGCGGGTCCCGTGTCCAGCATCGTCGATCTGTGCGCGGGATCGGGTGCACTGGGGGCGGCCGTCCTGGACGAGATGCCCGGCACGCGGGTGCTCGCGGTCGAGGTGGACCCCGGTGCGGCCGCTCTGGCCGCGGAGAATCTCGAGCACGCCGGTCCGGGCCGCGGCCGTGTGCTGCGGGCGGACCTCACCGCGGGGGCGCAGGAGCTGCCGGAGCTCGCCGCGGCGGGGCCCGTGGACGCCGTCCTGTCCAATCCTCCCTACATCCCGCCGGAGGCGATCCCCCGCGAGGCCGAGGTGCGCGAGCACGATCCCGAGCGGGCGCTGTTCGGCGGGGGAGCCGACGGGCTCGAGGTGCCCCGTGCCGTCCTGGCGTGGTCCCGGCGCCTCCTGCGCCCCGGCGGCGTGCTCGTCATGGAGCATGCCGATGTCCAGGGCGAGGCCGCCCGGACCGCCGCCGTGGCGTGCGGCGGCTTCGACCATCTGCTGACCGTCCGCGATCTGACCGGACGCGACCGCTTCCTCGTCGCCCGCCGTGGCGACGGGGACCCATCCCCAGGAAGTGAGACACTGACCCGGTGAGCGTGCACGACACCCAGAACCCAGAGTCCCGCGAGGACGCCCTCGCCGCCGCCGTCGACGCCGTCCGCGACGGCAAGCTGATCGTCCTGCCGACGGACACCGTCTACGGCATCGGCGCGGACGCGTTCACGCCCGATGCCGTCGAGGACCTGCTCGAGGCCAAGGGTCGCGGCCGCGACATGCCCCCGCCGGTCCTGATCGGCGATCACGCCGTGCTCATGGCGCTGGCCGCGGAGCTGCCCGACTACGTCGAGGACCTCGTCGAGGAGCTCTGGCCCGGGCCGCTGACCCTGATCCTCACCGCACAGCCCTCGCTGACCTGGGACCTGGGGGAGACCCGGGGGACCGTGGCGCTGCGGATGCCGGACGACGAGATCGCCCTGGACCTCCTGCGCCGCACCGGGCCCCTGGCCGTCTCGAGCGCCAACCGCAGCGGCCGGCCCGCCGCGCTCTCGGTGCTGGACGCCGCGACCCAGCTGGGCGATGCCGTGGAGGTCTACCTCGACGGCGGCACCGCTCCGATCGGCGAGAGCTCGACCATCCTGGACACCACGGTCACCCCGGCGGAGATCGTCCGCGCCGGCGCGATCACCGCGGAGCGGATCATCGAGGTGGTGGGGGACATCTTCACCACTCCCGAGCCCGAGGAGCCGGAGGTCGCCGAGGAGGTGGAGCCCGCTGAGGACGCCGCCGCGGACGGCGAGACCGCGGCACCGTCCGCCGATGCGCCGGCCGCCGATGCGCCGGAGGCCGACGGGCCGTCCTCCGAGGCGCCCGCTCCCGGCGGTGTCCTGAACCTCCCGTCCGAGCCGGAGAGCGGTGAGGCGACCACGGCGCAGGTGGCCGCGGAGACGCCTCTGACCGATATCGGCGACGGGAGCGCCGACGGGCCCCGCCCGGGCACCACGACCGGGTGAGGATCTATCTCTTCCTGCTGCTGGTCTCCGCCGCGATCACCTTCCTGGTCACGCCTGGTGTGAGGCTGATGGCACGGCGTGCCGGGGCGATGACCGCGGTGCGGGAGCGGGATGTGCACGATGCGGTGACGCCACGGCTGGGCGGGCTGGCCATGTTCGCCGGGGTCGCCGCCGCCCTGCTCATCGCGAGCAACGTCCCCTTCCTCGAGGGGCTCTTCCGCGACTCCCGCCAGCCCTGGGCGATCCTCTCCGCCGCCGGTGTGGTGACGCTGCTCGGTGCGGCCGACGACCGCTGGGACCTGGACTGGGTGACCAAGCTCGCCGGACAGGTGCTCGCCGCGCTGCTGCTGGCCTGGCAGGGCGTGAGCCTGGTGACGCTGCCGATCAACGGCGTCACCGTGCTCTCCGGTCGGACGGCGCTGATCCTCACCGTGCTGGTCGTGGTGGTCAGCATGAACGCCGTCAACTTCGTGGACGGCCTCGACGGTCTGGCCGCCGGGGTGATGGCGATCGGCGGCTCCGCGTTCTTCCTCTACGCCTACATGCTCACCCGCAACTCCTCGAGCACCGACTACTCCTCGCTGGCCGCCCTCCTGACCGCCGTGCTGATCGGCGCCTGTCTGGGCTTCCTGCCGCACAACTTCGCCCGGGCCCGCATCTTCATGGGCGACTCCGGATCGATGATGCTGGGGCTGCTGCTGGCCGCGAGCACGATCGCCGTCACCGGCCAGGTCGATCCGGCCAGCCTCTCCGGCGCGGACTTCTTCGGCCAGTTCCTGCCGATCCTGCTGCCGATCGGGGTGATGGTGATCCCCTTCCTCGACTTCGCTCTCGCCGTGGTGCGACGGATCGGCGCGGGCAAGTCCCCGTTCCACGCCGACAAGTACCACCTGCACCACCGGCTGCTGAGCCTGGGCCACTCCAAGCGCGCGGCCGTGCTCATCATGTACACCTGGACGGTCGTCATCTCGGTGGGCCTGCTGGTGCCCCTGCTCCTGCCCACCACGGCCGTGCTGATCTTCTGGGCGTGCGGACTGCTGTTCGCCCTCGTGCTCACCTTCGACCCTCTCAGATGGCGGTCCGGCCGCCACCGGAAGGACCTCACCGATGCCCACCGACCCTGACACCCCCGCAGAGACCTCGTCGGCCACGCCGCCGCAGGCACGGCGGACCGGCCGCGCCGTCGGTGACCGCGGCATGCAGCGCGCCACCGTCGTCGCGGTCCTCGTCGGCCTCGTGCTCGACCTCGCGGTGATCGCCGTCGCCGCGACCCGGGACGAGTCCTCGGCGCTCGTGGGCGCCCTCATCGGCACCGGTCTGACGCTGGTGATCGTGGTCCCCTCGGTCGCGATCACCTACGCGGGACCGCGCCTGACGCCCGTGAGCATGGCGGCCGCGGTGCTCGGCTCCTGGGCGGCCAAGATGCTCATTGTGATCCTCGTCCTGGTCCTGGTGCGGGACACGGCGGCGGTCTCGACTCTCTGGATCGGCCTCGCACTGCTGGTCGGCGCGGTCTCGGCCGTGCTCGTGGAGGCGATCCTCCTCGTGCGGACCCGTCAGCCGCTGTCTGTGGCCCCCGTCCACGATGCATCGGAGAACCCTGGGCGCCAGGAGGGCCAGTGACTCTCTGTTATGCTTCCGGAGGTGCTCGAGCGCTGATCACGGTGCAATACCGCAGCGAGCTCGACCACTGATCGACCACCCGGGAGCGCTCTGGCGTCATCCATCGCCGTACGCACGGTGGCCGCGCCCGGGTCGGTGAAGATCGAGTTGACGGCCACGGCCGATGCCCCGCATCGCGCCTCACGACCACGGGAGATCGCGCTGAACACCGCAGACCTCAGCCCCACGCTGCACGCAGAGGGCGACGAGCTCTTCCACATCCCGACCCTGTCGGAGTTCTTCCCGCCGGCGATCTTCTTCGAGGGGACCTGGTTCGAGTTCAACCGCGTCCAGCTGGTGCGCCTCATCGTCCTCCTCGTGGTCCTCGTGGCCATGTGCATCATCGCCTCGCGGGCCAAGCTGGTCCCGGGCCGCGTGCAGAGCGCCGTCGAGATCGTCATGGACTTCGTGAACACCTCGATCATCGGGAACACGCTGGGCCTCAAGGACGGCAAGCGATTCGCGCCGATGCTCATCACGATGTTCTTCTTCATCCTGTCGATGAACCTCGCCGGAGTGATCCCCGGGCTGAACCTGGCCGGAACCTCCGTGATCGGCCTCCCGCTCCTGCTCGCGATGTGGACCTTCGTCACCTACGTGGGCGCCGGCATCAAGAAGCACGGATTCCTCGGCTACTTCAAGTCCGAGACGATGCCTCCCGGGATCCCCTGGCCGATCTACATCCTGCTGATCCCGATCGAGCTGCTGCAGGTGCTCATCATCCGCTGGGCCTCGCTGACGATCCGACTGCTCGCGAACATGGTCGCCGGCCACATGATGATCGTGGTCTTCATCGGCATGACCCACGCGCTGCTGTTCTCCGGGTCCTGGCTGATCGCGATCAGCCCCTTCGCCGGTGCGATGGCCCTGGGCATCTACGGCTTCGAGATCTTCGTCGCGGCGCTGCAGGCCTTCATCTTCACGATGCTGACCGCTGTGTACATCCAGCTCGCCACCAGCGACGAGCACTGACCTCCGCCGCGGTCGGCAGCGACGCTGCCGCGCCGCGCGGCTCATCCCACCCCCGTCAAGACCTGATCGCCGCCCCCATGCGGCACAACGAAAGGAAACACCCCATGGAGTCCACGATCCTCGCTGAGGTGTCCGGCAACATCGGCACCATCGGTTACGGCCTCGCCGCCATCGGCCCGGGCATCGGCCTCGGCATCCTGGTCGGCAAGACCGCTGAGGCTCAGGCCCGTCAGCCCGAGATGCGCTCGCAGCTGCAGACCACCATGCTGATCGGTGTCGCGTTCACCGAGATCCTCGCGCTGCTGGCGATCGTCACCGGCCTCATCTTCGTCTGAGGTCGAGCACATGATTCTGGCAGAAGCAGGGGGAGAAGTCCCCGGCTGGCGGCTGCTCATCCCGCTCCCCGAGGAGATCGTGTGGTCTGCGATCTTCCTGGCGATCTTCGCCTCCGTCTTCATGAAGTTCGTGCTCCCGCGCATGAACGCCGTGCTCGACGAGCGGTCCGAGAAGATCGAGGGCGGCATCCGCAATGCGGAGAAGGTCCAGGAGCAGGTCGACCAGCTCAAGCAGGACCAGGAGGCGGAGCTCGCCGCTGCCCGTCAGGAAGCAGCGAGCATCCGCGAGAAGGCCCGTGCGGACGGTCAGAAGATCGTCGACGAGGCGCGCACCCGCGCCGAGGCCGAGTCCGAGCGCGTGCTGCAGGCCGGCCGCCATCAGCTGAGCGCCGAGCGGATCGCCGCCTCGACCGAGCTGCGCGGCGAGGTGGGCACGCTGGCGAGCGATCTCGCCTCGAAGATCGTCGGGGAGTCCCTCACCGACGACGAGCGCTCCCGCCGTGTGATCGACCGGTTCCTGGACGACCTCGAGTCGAGCCAGGCCACCACCCGATAAGGAACCGTGATGCGAGGAACCTCCTCCACCTCTTTCGGTGAGGTGCTCCAGCAGGCCGAAGGCGCCTTCTCGGCGCAGTCCGGCACGCAGGAGTCCACCGCCGAGGAGCTGTTCTCGACGGCCGACGCCGTCGATGCCAGCAACCAGCTCGTCCGCGTGCTCTCCGACCCCGGCCGTCCGGCCGCGGTCAAGGAGGACACCGTGCGTTCGCTGTTCGGCGCACAGGTGAGCCCGGCGGCGCTCGAGATCACCCTCGACGTCGTGCGGCACCGCTGGTCCGAGCAGGAGGACATCCTCGATGCCCTCGAGCTGCTCGGCGTCTCGGCGCTGCTCTCCCGCGCCCAGGCCGACGGAGTGCTCGAGCAGGTCGAGCGGGAGCTCTTCGAGATCTCCCGGATGATCGACGACAGCGGCGACCTCACCATCGCCCTGGACGGCTCGCGGGAGGACCCCTCGCAGCGCGCCACCCTCCTGCGCAGGTTGCTGGACGGTCGCGCCCATTCGATCACGGTCGCCCTCGCGGCCCGCGCCGTCGGACGGCGCACCGGGATCAAGCCGGCGCGGCGCATCGAGGAGTTCGCCCGCTTCGCCTCCGACCGGCGTCGGCTCGCCTTCGCCTCGGTCGCCAGCGCGGTCGCGCTCGACGAGACCCAGCAGAGCCGGCTCGCCGCTGTCCTGGCGGGCATCTACGGCCGGGAGATCCAGATGATCCTCCACGTCGATCCCGACGTCGTGGGCGGTCTGCGGATCCAGGTCGGCGACGACCTCTACGACGCCACCGTCCTGGCACGGCTCACCCGAGCCCGGCAGCGCCTGGTGGCCTGAACCAGTCCCGACGCCCCGGCGTCCCCAGCATTGTGTAGACCCTCCCCGCACGGGGAGACCGAGAGGAAGCGAAGCAGCAGATGGCGGAGCTCACGATCAGCCCGGAGGAGATCCGGAACGCCCTGGACACCGCGGTGTCCACCTACCAGGCAAGCGCCACCGAGCGCGAGGAGATCGGCCGCGTCAGCGAGGCCGCCGACGGCATCGCGCGTGTCGAGGGCCTGCCCAACGTCATGGCCAATGAGCTCGTCACCTTCGAGGACGGCACCGTCGGCCTCGCCCTGAACCTCGAGCTGCGCGAGGTCGGCGTCGTCGTCCTCGGCGAGTTCTCGGGCATCGAGGAGGGCCAGCAGGTCCGTCGCACCGGCCAGGTGCTCTCCGTGCCGGTCGGTGACGGCTACCTGGGCCGTGTGGTCGACCCCGTCGGCGACCCCATCGACGGCCTCGGGGAGATCGAGACCGTCGGCCGTCGCGCCCTCGAGCTCCAGGCCCCCGGCGTCATGCAGCGCAAGGCCGTCAAGGAGCCGATGCAGACCGGGCTCAAGGCGATCGACGCGATGACCCCGATCGGCCGCGGCCAGCGTCAGCTGATCATCGGCGACCGCCAGACCGGCAAGACCGCGATCGGCATCGACACGATCCTGAACCAGAAGGCCAACTGGGAGTCCGGCGACCCGGACAAGCAGGTGCGCTGCATCTACGTGGCGGTCGGTCAGAAGGGCTCGACCATCGCCTCGGTGCGGGCGACCCTCGAGGAGAACGGCGCGCTCGACTACACGACGATCGTCGCGGCTCCGGCCTCCGACCCGGCGGGCTTCAAGTACATCGCCCCCTACACGGGCTCGGCCATCGGTCAGCACTGGATGTACGAGGGCAAGCACGTCCTCATCGTCTTCGACGACCTGTCCAAGCAGGCCGAGGCCTACCGCGCCGTGTCGCTGCTGCTGCGTCGTCCGCCGGGCCGTGAGGCCTACCCGGGTGACGTCTTCTACCTGCACTCCCGTCTCCTCGAGCGCTGCGCGAAGCTCTCGGACGAGATGGGCGGCGGCTCGATGACCGGCCTGCCGATCATCGAGACGAAGGCGAACGACGTCTCGGCGTACATCCCGACCAACGTCATCTCGATCACCGACGGCCAGTGCTTCCTGCAGTCGGACCTGTTCAACGCGAACCAGCGCCCGGCGGTCGACGTCGGCATCTCGGTCTCCCGCGTCGGCGGCTCCGCGCAGACGAAGGCCATGAAGGCGGTCT
The DNA here is from genome assembly GCF_003347015.1 of Brachybacterium sp. YJGR34. Lineage (GTDB taxonomy): Bacteria > Actinomycetota > Actinomycetes > Actinomycetales > Dermabacteraceae > Brachybacterium. The sequence continues at coordinate 51,780 of NZ_PNFB01000012.1, read as the reverse complement.
CGGGCACCCTGAAGATCTCGCTGGCGCAGTTCCGCGACCTCGAGGCCTTCGCGATGTTCGCCTCGGACCTGGACGCCGCCTCGAAGCAGCAGCTCAACCGCGGCGCCCGCCTCATGGAGCTGCTCAAGCAGTCCCAGTACTCGCCGTTCCCGATGGAGGACCAGGTCGTCTCGATCTGGGCCGGCACCAAGGGCAAGCTCGACGACATCGAGGTCGAGGACGTCCGCGAGTTCGAGACCCGTCTGCTCGAGCACCTGCACCACAACGGCACCGTGCTCGAGGCGATCCGCAGCACCGGCAAGTTCGAGTCCTCCACCGAGGAGGAGCTCGACGCGCTGCTCGCCGACGTCAAGAAGGACTTCCTGGCCGGCAAGGCGGACAGCGCCCAGCGCACCGACGAGGACCGCCGCCTGGACGCCGACCAGATCGAGCAGGAGCAGATCGTCCGCGGCTGATGCGAGTGGCCGCCGCCCTGCGGGGCGGCGGCACCGCCGAGGACGCATCCACCCCCGCACGAGGAGAGACATGGGAGCCCAGCAGAGGGTCTACAAGCAGAGGATCAAGTCCGCACAGGGCATGAAGAAGATCTTCAAGGCCAAGGAGATGGTCGCGGCCTCGCGCATCGCCAAGGCGCACGCCCGCGTGCTGGCGACGACGCCGTACGCCGACGCGCTCACCCGCGCCATCGGCTCGGTCGCGACGCACTCGAGCGAGGTCTCGCACCCGTTCCTGCAGGCCGACCGCCACGAGACCGGGCGGGTCGGGATCCTCTCGATCACCGCCGACCGCGGCATGACCGGGCCGTACTCGCACAATGTGATCCGGGCGTCCGAGCAGCTCGCGAACACGCTGCGGGACCAGGGCAAGGATCCGGTGATGTACGTCGTCGGCCGCAAGGGCGACTCGTACTACCGGTTCCGCAACCGCCCGCCGCAGCGCTCCTGGACTCCGTACAAGGAGCCGGACCTGCCGGACCTCGGACGCGAGATCGCCGGCGTCGTCACCGAGGACCTCCTCGCCGAGGACCCGGCCCAGCACATCGACGAGCTCTACGTCGTGGGCACCCGGTTCGAGAGCCGCTTCCTCCAGAAGACCCGCTCGGTCCGCCTGGTGCCGATGGGCCTGGTCGAGGCCGAGGACGCCGGGGATCATCAGGCCTTCCCGCTCTACGACTTCGCCCCGGATCCCGAGTCGGTCATCGCGGAGCTGCTGCCGCGGTACGTCGAGTCGCGGATCATCAACATCCTGCTGCAGGCGATGGCCTCGGAGCACGCCTCCACCCAGCGTGCGATGAAGACCGCGACCGACAACGCGGAGACCCAGATCCACAAGTTCACCCGGCTGGCGAACTCCGCCCGTCAGGCGGAGATCACCCAGGAGATCACGGAGATCGTCGGCGGGGCCGACGCCCTCTCCGGATCCGGCCGCACCGAACGCTGAGACCTTGGCCGATCGCCCCGCGCGGCGGCCCGACATGGAGAGTACGGACATGACCACCACTGCCCCTGCACCGACCCAGGCCGCCACCGGGCGCGTCGCCCGCGTCACCGGTGCCGTCATCGACATCGAGTTCCCCCCGGGCAGCATCCCGGAGCTGTACAACGCGCTGACCATCCAGATCGAGGACACGGGCTCCGGCCTCGAGGCCTCGACCCTGACCCTCGAGACCGCCCAGCACCTCGGCGACGGCATGGTCCGCGCGATCGCGCTGAAGCCGACCGACGGCGTGGTCCGCGGTCAGGCCGTCGTCGACACCGGCTCGGCGATCTCCGTGCCCGTGGGCGATGCGACCCTCGGCACCGTGTTCGACGTGGTCGGCAACCCGCTGAACAAGTCGGCCGACGAGCTGCAGATCTCCGATCGCTGGCCGATCCACCGCAAGGCCCCGAACTTCGATCAGCTCGAGTCGAAGACGACCATGTTCGAGACCGGCATCAAGTCGATCGACCTGCTGACCCCCTACGTGCAGGGCGGCAAGATCGGCCTGTTCGGCGGCGCGGGCGTGGGCAAGACGGTGCTCATCCAGGAGATGATCTACCGCGTGGCCAACAACCACGACGGCGTCTCCGTGTTCGCCGGCGTCGGCGAGCGCACCCGTGAGGGCTGGGACCTCATCGAGGAGATGACCGAGTCGGGCGTCATCGACAAGACCGCGCTGGTCTTCGGCCAGATGGACGAGCCGCCGGGCACCCGTCTGCGCGTGGCGCTGTCCGCGCTGACCATGGCGGAGTACTTCCGCGATGAGCAGGCGCAGGACGTGCTGCTGTTCATCGACAACATCTTCCGCTTCACCCAGGCGGGCTCCGAGGTCTCCACCCTGCTGGGCCGCATGCCCTCGGCGGTGGGCTACCAGCCGAACCTCGCCGACGAGATGGGCGTGCTCCAGGAGCGCATCACCTCGACCCGCGGCCACTCGATCACCTCGATGCAGGCGATCTACGTCCCGGCCGACGACTACACCGACCCGGCGCCGGCGACCACCTTCGCCCATCTCGACGCCACCACGGAGCTCTCGCGAGAGATCGCCTCCCGCGGCCTCTACCCGGCGATCGACCCGCTGGCCTCGACCTCGCGGATCCTCGACCCCCGCTACGTGGGCCAGGACCACTACGACACCGCGGTGCGCGTCAAGCAGATCCTGCAGCGCAACAAGGAGCTCCAGGACATCATCGCGATGCTGGGCGTCGACGAGCTGTCCGAGGAGGACAAGGTCATCGTCTCGCGGGCGCGCCGCATCCAGCAGTTCCTCTCGCAGAACACCCACCTCGCCAAGCAGTTCACCGGCGTGGACGGCTCCGATGTCCCGCTGCGCGACACCATCGAGGGCTTCAAGGGCATCTGCGACGGCGAGTTCGACCACATCACCGAGTCCGCCTTCTTCAACGTCGGCGGGATCGACATGGTGCTCGAGAACCAGCACCGCATCGACAAGGAGCTCGGCGCGTGAGTGCGCTCGACGTCACCTTCGTCACCGCGGATCGCACCGTCTGGACGGGTCGGGCCGCGCAGGTCGTCGTGCCGGCGGTCGACGGCTCGATGGGCATCCTGCCGCAGATGCAGCCGACCCTCGCCATCCTCGGCGACGGTGCCATCCGGATCGTCGACGAGTCCGGCGCGGTCGAGGAGCGCATCGTCCATGGCGGCTTCGTCTCCGTGGACAGCGATGTCGTGACCATCGGCGTCGACGACGCGGAGACCGCTCCGGCAGGCACGTCCCGGGTCTGACCCGGCTGCGACACCGTCCATGAGCGACCTGAGCATCCCGATCCTCGTCCTGGGGATCGGGATGCTCCTCGTCGTGGCGGCGGCGCTCGTGCTGCTCCGCCAGCTGGCGATCGCGCGGCGGCGCGGCGCCTTCGAATGCACCCTGGAGCGGCGCGGTCTGGTGGGCGGCGCCGGGTGGCAGACGGGGCTGATGCGCTTCGGCACCGACCGGCTGCGGTGGTTCCGTCCGTTCTCCCTGAGGCTGCGCCCGGAGGTGGTGATCCGCCGCGCCGACATCCTGGACGTCTCGCGCCGGCGCCTGCCCTCTCGGGTCGAGGGCGGGGCGGACAGCTATCTGCTGGAGTTCACGCTGCGGGAGGGAAGGACCGTCCGTGCCATCGTGGATATCGTCTCGGGGGCGGCGCTGAACTCCTGGCTCGAGGCCGCGCCGACGGGCCTGGTGCTGGGCGACGCCGACTGAGGCCCCACCCGTCACGGGAGCGGGCTCCCGACGTCGGACCGAGCGGGTGATCCGGTCGCCGTCGAGCACACTGCCGATCCCCCCGGGACCACGTCGCCGCCGCGGTGGGCTCGCGGGCACGCGTCAGTCGGCGATGATCGCCCCGCCGCGCAGCACCGTGACCGGGTGCAGCTGCGCATCCACGAGGAGGATGTCGGCCCGTCGGCCGGCGGCGAGGGAGCCGATCCGATCCTGGACGCCGAGCACGCGCGCGGGCACGACGGAGGCCGCGCGCACGGCGGCCACGAGGTCCACGCCGGCCTCCTGCACCGCGAAGCGGACCACGTCCAGCAGGTGCGCGGTGCCCCCGGCGATCGCGGAGCCGCCGGTGAGGGTCGCCATGCCCTTCTCGACGGTGACGTCGAGGGCGCCCAGCCGGTACTGCCCGTCCGGCATCCCGGCGGCCGCCATGGCATCGGTGACCAGCGCGACGTGGTCCTCGGCGGCGAGCGCGAACACGTGGGCCACCGTGCGTGCGTCCAGGTGCACCCCGTCGCCGATCACCTCGAGGATCATCTCGCCGCGCGCGGCGGCGTCCAGCGCCGCGAGTGCCGGTCCGGGGTCGCGGTGGTGGATCGGTCGCATGCCGTTGAACAGGTGAGTGGCGGTGGGCAGCGGGGAGCGGCCCTGCTCGCGGCGCAGCTCGGCGGCGGCATGCTCGACGGCTCCGGTCATCTGCGTGCTCGAGCAGTCGGTGTGGCCGAGGGACGGCACGGCGCCCACCTCGGCGAGCGCCGTGATGACGGCGTCGGCCCGCTCGGCCTCGGGGGCGAGGGTCATGGTCGCGAGCGCCCCGCCGGCGAGCTGGGCGAGCTCCCGCACCAGGTCCTCGTCGCCCGCGGTGATGTGCTCGGGGTTCTGGGCGCCGCGCCGCGCGACCGAGACGAAGGGGCCCTCGAGGTGGATCCCCGCGATCTCCCCCTGCTCGGCGAGCTCGGCGAGCAGGGCGACGCGCTCGCGCAGCACCGCGGCGTCGGCGGTGACCAGCGAGGCGACCAGGCTCGTGGTGCCGTGGCGGCGATGCTCCTGCACGGCCGCGCGCATCTCGGCGGGGGAGGAGGCGTCCGGGAAGGAGGATCCGCCCCCGCCGTGGCAGTGCAGGTCCACGAGGCCCGGCAGCAGCAGCCCGTCGTGCTCGAGGCGCTCCGCGGCGGTGTGCGGCGGGGCGTGCGCGGCAGGTCCCGCCCAGAGGATCTCCCCGCCGGCCACGAGCAGCAGCGCATCGGGCACCAGCCCGTTCTCGAGCACGGCGCTGCCGCGCACCGCGAGCTCGGCGGCCGTCGATCCGGGGGCGGGGCTCTCAGCGGTGCTCATGGTCTCTCCCGGTCGTGGTCGCGCGTGGTCAGAACAGTCGGGACTCGACGTCGTCGATCCCGCGCAGGGCGTCGTAGTCGAGGGTCACGCAGTCGATGCCGCGGTCCGCGGCGAGCACGCGGGCCTGGGGCTTGATGGCCTGGGCGGCGAAGATGCCGCGCACAGGGGCCAGGAGCGGGTCGCGGTTGAGCAGCTCGAGATAGCGGGTCAGCTGCTCGACGCCGTCGATCTCCCCGCGGCGCTTGATCTCGATGGCGACGGAGCCGCCGTCCTCGTCGCGCGCCAGGATGTCGACCGGCCCGATCGCGGTGTAGTACTCGCGGCGCACCAGTGACCAGCCGTCGCCCAGGGTCTCGATGTTCTCGGCGAGCAGGGCCTGGAGGTGGGCCTCGATGCCGTCCTTCTGCAGTCCGGGGTCGACGCCGAGCTCGTGGGAGGAGTCGGAGAGGATCTCGTGCAGCCGCACCCGCAGGCGATCGCCCGACTTGTCGTGGGTGACGTCCCACTGCTCGATCCACGGCTCGCCCGGGACCGTCTCGCCCTCGGCGGACACGTCCTCCTCCTCGCGGCGCGTGGTGCGCAGCGTGCACGGCGGGCTCATCCAGTTCAGGGGTTTGTAGCTGCCGCCGTCGGAGTGGACCAGCACGCTGCCGTCGGCCTTGACGATCAGCAGGCGCGGGGCGAGCGGCAGGTGGGCGGTGAGTCGACCGGTGTAGTCGACGGAGCAGCGGGCAACGACGAGACGCACCCCGACAGCGTACGACACCACCGGCCGCGGCTCCGCACCGTCCGCGGGGGCGAGGACGGGACAGCGCGGCGCTCCCCTCGGCGGGCCGTGGGCGGCGCTCTCGTGGGGTGGGTATGAGGGGGTGATGAGACGTGCATGAGAAGAGCTTTACCCAGGTGCCAGTGCTCACTCAGCCCTGGTCAGCCGGCCCCTCCGCTCGTATCGTGGATCAGTCTGCTCGCCGGGGCACCGCCCGGCTCACCTCGAAGGAGCTACCACCGTGCAACGACTCCTGGCCGTCCTCCTGGTCCTCATCGGACTGGCCGGACTCGTGCTGGGCCGCCTGGGCGAGACCACCTGGGCACCGGCCACCGAGACCACCGCCACGGTCGCGCTCGAGAATCCCGGCCCCGCCGTGGTCCTCGATCCCGGCGTGCTCTACGTGGGCGGTGAGCAGGGAGAGGTGGTCATCGAGGGTGCCTCCGACGTCTCCGTCATCACCGCCTCCAACGACGACATCGCGGCCTACCTCGAGGGGGTGCGGCACACCCGCATCACCGGGGCGAGCGACTGGACCACCCTGAGCACCGAGACCGTCGACCCCGAGGGCGAGACCGAGCTGACCGATCCCACCTCCTCGGACCTCTGGCGCACCGTGGACACCGGGCCCAGCCCGTACACCCTGGACGTGCAGGAGTTCTGGGCCGGTGAGAACGGCGAGAACGAGCAGGTCTACCGCGCGATCCTCATCGTCACCGACGGCGCCGCGCCGGGCGCGGACCAGGTCTCGATCACCTGGCCGGTCGAGGCCGAGAACGAGTGGGTGCCCTACGCCTATGCCGGCGGCGCCGCGGTCGCCGTGGTGGGCCTGGTGCTCCTGGTGGTCTCCCTGGGTCGTCGCCGCGGCGAGGGCGAGGAGGACCCCGTGGACGTCGATCAGCAGGTCGAGGACGAGTCGCACCGCGCCGAGGGGACCGACGTCCCCGAGGAGACGGTGTGGGCGCTCGGCGAGGACGGTGCTGCCGTCGAGGCCGGGTCCCGGGTCGAGCCCGAGGACGGATCCGAGGCCGCCGCGGACCCGGTGTCCGAAGCCGACGACGAGGACGAGGAGAAGCCGGCGGCGACCGACGAGCCCGTGGAGGAGCCCGAGGCCGAGACCGAGCCCGGGGCCGAGCACGACGACGAGGGCGGAGAGCGCCGATGACCCGCCATGACCTGCGCAGCGCGCGGAAGGACGTCCCGATGACCAGTCGACCCGTCGGCCGCCGAGGCCTCGTCCTCGGGGCAGGCACGCTCTTCGTCTCCGGCCTGCTGGCCGCGTGCTCCGACGAGCCCGCCCCGCCGCCGGCCCCGCCGACGGGCAAGGAGCTCGCCGAGCCCACTCCCGTCCAGACCGAGGAGCAGTTCACGACCATCGTCGGCGAGGTCAACGCCGACGTGGTCGAGGCGGACGAGGCCCGCGACGCCTCGCTGCTGTCGCCCCGCGTCAGCGGCTCCGCCGTCCACTTCCGCAAGGCGTCCTACGCGCTCATCGAGAAGTCCGACGAGTTCGCCGCGGAGCTCACGGTGCCCGGTGCCGAGCTCGTGGTGCCGATGTCCTCGGTGACGTCCGACTTCCCCCGCGTCGCGATCGCCCTGGTCGAGGACTCCGCCGAGGATGGCGTGCCGTACTTCATGGCGCTCCAGCAGAGCGACGCGAAGTCCTCGTACACCAGCTGGGGGTGGGCCCAGCAGGCCGTCGGGATCGAGATGCCGACGGTCCCCAGCGCCCTGAAGGGCTCCGAGCAGGTCGCCGTCGACGACGAGTCTCTCGTCATGACGCCTGCGGCGGCGCTCTCGCTGTACGCGAAGGTGCTGACCGACGGCGACCGGGCCGATCCGGACGACCAGCTCGCCCCGAACCCGTTCCAGACCGGCGTCCACGAGGGCATCCAGGCCGAGCGCGCCAAGCTCAACGAGGGCGTCGAGCGGGACGAGGCGGCGACCGTCCGCGAGTCCTACGCGGTCAAGGAGGAGGAGTTCGCGGGTCTGCGCACCGATGACGGCGGGGCCGTGGTGCTGGGCACCCTGCTGTCCACCCGCACGGTCACCGTCGCCGAGGGCGCGACCGTCCGCTACACGGAGGAGAACCGCTTCACCACCGTGATCGGGCGCACCGAGTTCACCTCGAAGTACGTGCGCACCTATGGCACCCACGTCGCGCTGTACATCCCCTCGGCGGACGGCGGCGGACAGGTGCAGCCGATCGGCGCCACGCGCACCACGCTGACCGCGAGCGGGGAGTGACGGCCGGGCCCGGCCTTCGGTCAGCACGTCCGGAGCCGAACTCCTTAGACTGAGGGCGTACATCCCTCGTCGAAGGAGCTCACTCGTGACCGATCCGTACGGAATCATCGACCTCGCCGCGCTCAAGCAGCCCGCCGGGTCCGCCGCCGGCGGCGCCACCGCCGGCACGCCCTCGCCGCACGAGGTCGCGGTCACCGAGCAGGGGCTCGAGCAGATCATCGCCGACTCCCAGCAGGTCCCGACCCTGCTGCTGGTCACGAGCGCCCGGGTGCCCGAGGGCGAGCAGTTCCTCGACGCGCTGCGCCGGGGCGTGGACTCTCAGGGCGGCGCAGTCCGCCTCGCGACCGTGGACGCCGACACCCAGCAGCGCGTCGCCGGGGCCCTGCAGGTCCAGCAGCTGCCCACGCTGCTGCTGCTCCTCAAGGGACAGCTGCAGCCGATCGTGCAGTCGGTCCTGCCGGAGGCGGAGATCGCCAGCCTGATCACGCAGGTCCTCGAGGTGGCCAAGCAGCAGGGGATGGACGTCTCGGACGCCGAGGCGACCGCGGACGCCGCCGAGGAGCCCGAGGAGCCGCTGCCCCCGCTGATCGCCGAGGCCTACGAGGCGATCGAGCGCGGTGACCTCGACGCCGCGGCTGCCGCCTACCGCAAGCAGCTGCAGGAGTCCCCGGCCGATGCCGAGGCGACGGCGGGCCTGGCGACGGTCTCGCTCATGAGCCGCTGCCGGGACACGGACCCGGCCGCGGTCCGCGACGCCGCGGCGCAGCGCCCCGGCGACCTCGAGGCCCAGATGCTGGCCGCGGATCTCGACATGCTCGGCGGGCACGTCGAGGACGCCTTCTCGCGGCTGCTGGATCAGCTGCGCGGCGCCGACCAGGAGACCAAGGACACTGTGCGTGCCCGCCTGCTCGAGCTGTTCGAGGTGGCCGGCACGGCTGATCCGCGCGTGGCGCAGGCCCGCAAGCGACTCGCGAACCTCCTGTACTGATCCGGCTGCGGCGAGCGCGCTCGCCCGGCCGTCCTCGCCCGGCCGTTCCGCGCTTGCCCGGCCGGCCGGCTGCTAGCCGGCCGGCCCGCCCCGCAGGCGGCCACCGGCCTGCTCGCCGCCCGCCCGCGCGCTTCGCCCCGCCCGCTCGCCCGGATCGTGGGCCCATTGGCAGAGAATGGTGCGATTCGGATCCAGATCTGGGCGTCAGATGGCACGGATCTGCACCATTCTCGTCGGCCGGGGCCGGGGCCGGGGCCGGGGCCGGGGCCGGCGCCGGGGCCGGCGCCGGCGCGGGCCGGAGCGGGCAGACGTGGGGCCCGGGTGAGGGCGCCGCGGCGTGCTCAGTCCTCGCGGAGGCGCTCGGGGATCAGCACGACGGCGGCCAGCGGCGGGACGCTCAGCCGCACGGAGTGGTCGCGACCGTGCAGCGGGAGGGCCTCGGCGTGGACCCGTCCCAGGTTGCCCACCCCGCTGCCCCCGTAGACGGGCGCATCGGTGTTGAGCACCTCGAGCCACGGGCCGCCCTCGGGCAGCGGCACCCGGTAGTCGCGCCAGGGCTCGGGGGAGAAGCTCAGGACCACGACCACCGGATTCCCGGCTCGGTCGCGGCGCACGAAGGCGAGGGTGTTGTGGCCCGCGTCGTCCGCGAGCAGCCACTCGAAGCCCCCCGGGTCCTGGTCCCGCTCGTACAGGGCCGGGTACCGCGCCTGGAGGGCGTTGAGGTCCTTGACCAGCTGCTGGGCGCCGCGGTGCAGGGGGTACTCCAGCAGCCACCACGGCAGACCCGACTGCTCGGACCATTCGGTGCCCTGGGCGAACTCGATCCCCATGAACACGAGCTGCTTGCCCGGATGGGCCCACTGGTAGGTCAGGAAGGCGCGCAGCGAGGCGGCCTGCTGCCAGTCGTCGCCCGGCGCCTTGCGCAGCAGCGAGCCCTTGCCGTGGACCACCTCGTCATGGCTCAACGGCAGCACGAAGTTCTCCGAGTACTGGTACACCATCGAGAAGGTCAGCTCGCCGTGGTGGTACTGGCGGTGGATCGGATCCTCGCCGAGGTACTCGAGGGTGTCGTGCATCCAGCCCATGTTCCACTTGAAGCCGAAGCCCAGCCCGCCGGTCTCCGTGGGCCGCGTGACCCCGGGGAAGGAGGTGGACTCCTCGGCGATCATCACGATGCCGGGGGCGCGCTTGTACGCGGTCGCCGTGGCCTCCTGCAGGAAGGCGATGGCCTCGAGGTCCTCGCGCCCGCCGTGACGGTTGGGGGTCCACTGGCCGTCCTCGCGCGAGTAGTCGAGGTAGAGCATCGAGGCGACGGCATCGACGCGGAGACCGTCGACGTGGAACTCCTCGAGCCAGTAGCAGGCGTTGGCGACCAGGAAGTTGCGCACCTCGTGGCGGCCGGTGTCGAAGACGAGGGTGCCCCAGTCGGGGTGCTCGCCGCGGCGCGGATCGGCGTGCTCGTACAGCGCGGTGCCGTCGAAGCGGGCCAGGGCCCACTCGTCCTTGGGGAAGTGCGCCGGGACCCAGTCCATGATCACGCCGATGCCGGCGCCGTGCAGGGTGTCGACGAGGTGACGCAGGTCGTCGGGGGAGCCCAGGCGCGAGGTCGGCGCGTAGTAGCCGGTGACCTGGTAGCCCCAGGAGCCGCCGAAGGGGTGCTCGGCCACCGGCATGAACTCCACATGGGTGAACCCCATCGAGGTGACGTACTCGGTGAGCTCGACGGCGAGCTCCCGGTACCCCAGCCCCGGGCGCCAGCTGGGCAGGTGCACCTCGTAGATCGACATCCGCGCCGCGAGGGCGTCGTGCCCGGCGCGCTCGGCGAGCCAGTGCCCGTCGGTCCAGTCGAAGTCGCTGTCGGTGACCACGGAGCCGGTCGCGGGCGGCACCTCGGCGCGACGCGCCATCGGATCCGCCTTGTCTCGCCACCGGTCGTCGGCCCCGAGGATCCGGAACTTGTAGACGTCCCCGTCCCCGACGCCGGGGACGAAGAGCTCCCAGACCCCGGAGGAACCGAGGCTGCGCAGGGCGTGCTGGCGGCCGTCCCAGCCGTTGAAGGAGCCGACCACCTGCACGGCGCGCGCATTCGGCGCCCACAGGGCGAAGGAGGTCCCGTCGACCTCCTCGATGCTCCGCACGTGCGCGCCGAGCGCCCGCCACAGCTCCTCGTGGCGTCCCTCGGCGATCAGGTGCAGGTCGAGCTCGCCGATCGTGGGCCAGAAGCGGTAGGGCTCCTCGAGCTCCACCGGCTCCGCCCCCGGGGACCACACCACCCGGATCCGGTGGGCCGGAGGCTCCCGGCGATCCAGGACCGCCACCCAGATGCCGTCCAGCTCGTGGGTCATCGGCACGGCGGTGCCGTCCGGGAGCAGCACCGAGACCTCGTGGGCAAGCGGCTTGAGCGTGCGCACGGTGACCGCGCCCTGGTACTCGTGCGCCCCCAGCACGGCATGCGGCTCGTGGTGGGTGCCGGCCGCGGTCGCGGCGAGCTCCTGTTCCCCCAGCGGCATCGCGGGGAGAGCGGCGGGGTCCGGTTCGGTTCTCATGTCAACTCTCCTCGGGTCGGATGATCCGCAGGATGTGCGCGGGCCGGTCGCTCGCGCTGAGGATCACGGTGGGGTCGCTGTCCCAGCGGAACCGCTCGCCGGTCAGCAGGTCCTCGACCTCGAGCGCCGCCGCGGCGCTCCCGGTGTCCTCGAGGCCCAGGGCGTCGCGGTCCAGGTGCACGGTGGTCCAGGCGTCGCGGTCGTGGGCGGTCAGGGAGATCACCAGGACGGTGTCCGGGGCGCCGGTGCCGGTCTCCTCCGCCGCGAGATGCTTGGAGAAGGCCAGCACCTGCTCGTCGTCGGTCTCGTGGAAGCGGATGGTGGTGAGGGTCTGCAGGGCGGGGTGCTCGTGCCGGATCCGGTTGAGGCGCGCCAGCAGCGGCTCGAGGCTCTCGCCACGGGCGAGCGCACCGGCGAAGTCGCGCGGCTTGTACTCGTACTTCTCGTTGTCGATCTGCTCCTGGGCGCCGGGCCGCGGCACGTCCTCGACCAGCTCGTAGCCGCTGTAGATGCCCCAGGTGGGCACGAGGGTGGAGGCCAGGATCGCGCGCAGCACGAAGGCGCTGCGCCCGCCGGCGGACATGTACGGGGTGAGGATGTCGTGCGTGGTGGGCCAGAAGCTCGGGGTCATGTAGCGGGCGGAGGCGACCAGCTCCTCGAGGTACTCCCGCAACTCCGCGGCGCTCTCGCGCCAGGTGAAGTAGGTGTACGACTGGTGGTAGCCGACCTTGGCGAGGGTGTGCATCATCGTGGGCCGGGTGAACGCCTCGGCCAGGAAGATCACCTCGGGGTGGCGCGCGTCGAGCTCCGCCAGCAGCTCCTCCCAGAAGCGCACCGGCTTGGTGTGGGGATTGTCGACGCGGAACAGCGTCACCCCGTGCGCGATCCAGTGCTCGAGCACGTCGCGGATCGCGGCGTAGAGCCCCTCGTAGTCGGTGTCGAAGCTCAGGGGGTAGATGTCCTGGTACTTCTTCGGCGGGTTCTCGGCATAGGCGATGGTGCCGTCGGCGCGGACCGTGAACCACTCGGGATGCTCCTGCACCCAGGGGTGATCGGGGGAGCACTGCAGCGCGATGTCCAGGGCGACCTCCAGCCCGAGCTCCTTGGCCCGGGCCACGAAGGCGTCGAAGTCCTCCATCGTGCCGAGGTCGGGATGGATGGCCTCGTGGCCGCCGTCGGCCGCGCCGATCGCGTACGGCGAGCCGGGATCCCCCTCCTGCGGGTCCAGGGAGTTGTTGCGGCCCTTGCGGAAGGTCGAGCCGATGGGATGGATCGGCGTGAGGTAGGCGACGTCGAAGCCCATCGCGGCGATGCGGTCCAGCGCGTCGGCGGCGGTGCGGAGCGTGCCGGAGGTCCAGCCGCGCTCGGGGTCGAAATGAGCTCCCGCGGAGCGGGGGAAGAACTCGTACCACGAGCTGACCAGCGCCCGGTGGCGGTGGACGACCAGCTCGAAGGGCCCGGCGACGGTGACTCCCTCGCGCAGCGGGCGTTCGGCGAGCACGCCGCGCAGGTCCGCGGCCAGCGCGGGGGCGACCCGGGCGGCGGCCGACGGGCCGGAGTCCACGAGCCGCTCGCGTGCCGCGCGCACCACGGGTCCGTCGGCGGCGGGCCGGTCCCCGGCCTCGATCTCGGCGAGCAGCCGGTCCAGCACCAGCGCCCCCTCGGCGCACACGAGCTCCTCGTCGATCCCCGCCGGGATCTTCACCTCGGCGGTGTGGGCCCAGGTGTCGTAGGGGGCGGAGTGGGCCTCGATGCGGAAGCTCCAGTGCCCGGTGGCGGTGGGGCGGAAGGTCGTCTCCCAGAGGTCCAGCCCGGGGTTCACGCACCGCAGCCGCTGGCGCTCCTCGGTGCCGTCGGGGGCGACGAGGACCACCTGCACGCCCATCGCGTCGTGCCCCTCGCGGAAGGCGTTCGCACGGATGGTCACCGTCTCGCCCTCGACGCAGCGGGCGGGGAAGCGTCCCCCGTCGACGACCGGCTGGACATCCATGATCGGGATGCGCCCGATCCCGGCGTCCAGCCCCGTGCGGTCAGTGGTCTGGGACATGGCCTCTCCTGCCTCGCGGTGACGCTCCTCACCCTAGTCGCTCTCAGGGGCTCCCCGGACCGTCGGCGCTGATCCCGACCACGACGACGCTCGCCGGGGCGACGGTCACCATGCCCTCGGTGACCGGGGCGGGGGAGAGGTCCTCCGGGGACTCCAGCGCGGTGTCCAGCAGCACCCGGGCGGTGCCCTGCGGCCAGGGTGGGCCGGGCAGGCGCACCCGGCGCCCCACGCGCTCGGCGGAGAGGACCACCAGGAGATGCTCCGCGCCCTCGCGGCCGCGGATCGCCGGACGCAGCATGGCCAGCAGATGACGGGAGGGATCCATCCAGCTCGCGTGGTCCATGGGCTCGCCGTCCGCCCCGAACCACGCCACCTGCCCGGCGTCGAGTGCATGGGGATCGGCGGGGCGCAGGAACTCCGGCGCCCGCAGCTGGGGGTGCTCACCGCGCAGCTGGAGGATCCGGGTCACCGTCCGGGTCATCTGGTCCGCCCGGCGGTCCCGCCGCCAGCTGACCCAGGAGATCTCGTTGTCCTGGCAGTAGGCGTTGTTGTTGCCCTGCTGGGTGCGGCCGCGCTCGTCGCCCGCGGTGAGCATCGGGGTGCCCGAGGCCAGCAGCAGGGTCGCCAGGACGCTCCGGGCGGTGCGCCGGCGCGCCGTCTCGATCGCCTCGGCCCGGGGATCGTCCGGAGGCAGGGGCCCCTCGTGACCGTGGTGGAAGGAGCGGTTGTCCGAGGTGCCGTCGCGGTTGTCCTCACCGTTGGCCTCGTTGTGCTTGGCCTCGTACGCCGTGAGGTCCCGCAGGGTGAAGCCGTCGTGGGCGGTGACGTAGTTGATCGAGGCCCAGGGGGCGCGCAGGCTGCGCCCCGCGGGCAGCTCCGGCGGGTCCTGGGCCGTCAGCAGGTCGCTCGAGCCGGCCAGGCGCGTGGCCAGGTCGCGGACCCCGCCGTGGGCGTCGTGCCCGGTCCGCTCGCGCAGGGCCCGGTCGGCGAGCCAGAAGGAGCGCACGTCGTTGCGGAAGGCGTCGTTCCATTCGGCGAAGGGGTGGGGGAAGCCGCCGGTCTGCCACCCGCCGGTGCCCACGTCCCAGGGCTCGGCGATGAGCTTGACGGTGCGCAGCACCGGGTCGGTGGCCAGGGCGCGCAGCAGCGGGTGGTCGGCGCGGAAGCCGTGGTCGTCCCGCCCCAGGGTCGCGGCGAGGTCGAAGCGGAAGCCGTCGACATGGACCTCCGTGACCCAGTACCGCAGCGAGTCCAGGATCAGGTCCATGACGTGGATCGAGCGTGGATCGAGGGTCCCGCCGGTGCCGGTGACGTCGAAGAACCGTCCGTGGTCGGTCCAGTAGTGCTCGAGGTTGTCGAGCCCTCGCAGCGACAGGGAGGGGCCGTCGGCCCCGCCCTCGGCGGTGTGGTTGTAGACCACGTCGAGGATCACCTCGAAGCCGGCGGCGTGGAGACTGCGGACCATGGTCTTGACCTCGTCGAGCACCGCCTGGGCCCCGGCGCGCTGGGCCGCGGCCGTGGCGAGGGAGGGATCCGGGGCGAAGTACGAGAGCGTGGAGTAGCCCCAGTAGTTGGTCAGCCCCAGCCGGGTCAGGTGCGGCTCGTCCATCGCGGCGTGGATCGGGAGCAGCTCGACGCTCGTCACGCCCAGGCTGCGCAGGTAGCCGGTGACCGCCGGGTGGCCCAGCCCCGCATAGGTGCCTCGCTGCGCCTCCG
Source organism: Brachybacterium sp. YJGR34 (assembly GCF_003347015.1). Classification (GTDB taxonomy): domain Bacteria; phylum Actinomycetota; class Actinomycetes; order Actinomycetales; family Dermabacteraceae; genus Brachybacterium. Next base: position 36,432 of record NZ_PNFB01000012.1, on the reverse strand, counting down.
GCAGCTCCGGGTGCCGCCGGGTGAAGCCCTTGACGTGCAGCTCGTAGAGGACCGTGGCATCCCAGTCCACCATCGGGCGCAGATCGTCCTGCCAGTCGAAGTCGTCGGCGACGACGACGGACCACACCGCGTCGTCCCCGTTGTCGACCTCCCGGGGCACCATCGCGCCGCCGGGGCGCTCCAGCATCGCGTCGACCTCGAAGGGGAAGAAGGAGCTCAGCAGCGGGGAGGAGTGGGAGATGCCGCGGGCCCGCGGATCCAGCAGCAGCATGCTGGGCGTGCAGAACATCCCGGCCGACGGGTCCCACGGGCCGTCCACCCGCAGGCCGTACCGGGTGCCGGGCGTCATCCCCGTCACCTCGCCCCAGTGCAGGCCGCCGTCGACGTGACGGAGGCGCTGGCGGTGCTCGGCCCGTCCGCGGCGGATGCACAGGTCCACCGAGCGTGCCCGGGGGGCGGCGACCGCGAAGGTGCCGCGACCCTGCTCGTCGACCACGAGGCCCGGGGCGGTGGGGGCGAGCGGAGGGGTCGCACGATCGACGCGATCGACCCGGAGTTCTGCCATCGCCCCATCCTCCCACCCGCGGCCCCCGCATCGTGCCGCGCGCCGTCCACCGCGCCGGAGCGGGAGCGCCCGCCCTCCCGGCCGTGCCGTTAGGATCGTCGGGGCGAGCGCCCGGCGGGGAGCCAGCCGCCGCCGTACGCACCACGAGTCGACCGCATGACGGGGGAGTCCCAGCGCATGAGCAATCCACCCACCCAGCAGCCGGGGAACCAGGGACGTCCCGGAGCGCCCGCCGTGCCGCCTCCGCCCGGCGCACCGGCCGGCCCCTCGGCCCCGTCGGCCGGGCCGGGTCCCTCGGCACCCTCGGCCGGGCCGGGACCCGCCGCGCCGCAGGGCGCGCCGGCGCGCCGCGGGGACTTCTCGCCCGCGGCGCCGGCGATCCCGCCGCGCGAGCTGGAGCGCAGCGCCGCGATCGTGCGCACCATCACCCAGGTGTTCCAGTCGCGCGTGGTGGGCCAGGAGAACCTCCGCCTCACCCTGTTGGCCGCGCTCGCCGCGGGCGGCCACGTGCTGCTCGAATCCGTGCCGGGCCTGGCCAAGACCACGGCGGCGAGCGCCCTCGCCTCCTCGATCACCGGCTCCTTCGCGCGCATCCAGTGCACCCCGGACCTCATGCCGAACGACATCATCGGCACACAGATCTTCAACTACGGCTCCGGCACCTTCACCACCCAGCTGGGTCCGGTGCACGCGAACGTCGTGCTGCTCGACGAGATCAACCGCTCGAGCGCCAAGACGCAGTCCGCGATGCTCGAGGCCATGCAGGAGCGCCAGACGTCGATCGGCGGGGAGGTGCACCGGCTGCCCGAGCCGTTCATGGTGCTCGCCACCCAGAACCCGATCGAGGAGGAGGGCACCTACGTCCTGCCCGAGGCGCAGATGGACCGCTTCCTCATGAAGGAGATCCTCACCTACCCGCGCCCGGGGGAGGAGCACGAGATCCTGGACCGCTCCACCTCCGGCAGCCTCACCGGCCCCCGGCAGGCGGTGGGCACGGTGAGCCTCGAGGACGTCCGCTTCCTGCAGTCGATGGTCGACCAGGTCTACGTGGACCCCGCGGTCAAGCGCTACATCATCGACCTGGTCTTCACCACCCGCGGCTCGGGCCCGCGCCCCGTCCCCAACCTCACCCAGTCGGTCCGGGTCGGGGCCAGTCCTCGCGGCTCCCTGGCGCTGATGCGGGTGGGCCAGGCCCACGCCCTGCTCGCCGGCCGCGACTATGTCACCCCGGACGACGTCCGGGCGATGCGCTACGGCGTGCTGCGGCACCGCCTGGTGCTCACCTTCGACGCGCTGGCCAGCGGCATCAAGCCCGAGCAGATCATCGACGCGGTGTTCCACGCCGTGCCGATGCCGTGAGCGCCCCATGGCGACCTCGCTGCTGACCCGGGTCAAGGCCCGCGTCGACCTGCACACCTCGAACCGCGCGCGCGGGCTCATCCAGGGCCGCGGCCGCTCGCTGTTCAAGGGCAGCGGCGAGGACTTCGACGACCTGAAGTACTACCAGCCCGGGGACAAGATCTCCGACATCGACTGGAAGGCCACCGCGCGCTCGGGCGAGCCGCTGATCCGGCAGTTCAACGAGGAGCGGGTGCGGCACCTGTCGATCGTCGCGGACACCTCCTCCGCCATGGCGGCGACCGCGGCCGACGGCACCTCCAAGCGCGACGCGATGATCCTCGCCGCCGGCATGATCTGCTTCCTCGCCCAGAAGAACGGCGACCTCGTGGGCATGGTCGCCGGCAGCGATGCACGTCCCATCCAGCTGCCGTCCCGCTCGAGCGACGGGCATCTGGAGCTGCTGCTGCGCACGGCGCAGCAGGCCACCACCACCGCCTCGCACACCGCGGACAGCTCCTGGCTGCTCGAGCGCGCCTTCCGGGTCACCGCCCACTCCACCCTCATGACGATCATCACCGACGAGGCCCACCCCACCGTCGAGGACTTCACGCTCCTGCGACGCCTGACCACCCGGCACGACGTCATGGTGGTCCGCATCGCCGACGCCGACCCCCTCCAGTCCACCGCCCTGGACCTCGACGTGATCGACGTGGACTCCCCCCGGGAGGTGGGGTCGATGGCGCGCACCTCCAAGCGGGTCGCGCGGGACGTGGCCGCCTATCGCCGGGAGCGCCGGGACGGGATCTCCGAGATGCTGGACCGGCTGCACGTCAGCCATGTCCTCACCCAGGGGGAGAGCACCGTGGTGGAGGACATGATCGCCATGCTGCGCGCGAGGGAGTACCGCCATGCTCCTGCCTGAGGCCGTCGCCGCACTCGCCCTCCTCGCGGAGCCCGCACCGGCGGAGATCATCGCTCCGCCGCAGTACTCGATCGCGTGGCTGATCCTGGCGGTGCTGTGCGTCGTGGTGATCGCCGCGCTGGTCCTGGGCACCCTGAGGATCACGCGCGCCATCGAGAAGCGGATCGCGTACCGCAAGCGTCCCAGCGACGTCGAGGCCCTCAAGGCCGAGTTCCTCCGCGCGGTCAACGACATCGCCGATCGCCGGGAGGCCGGTGAGCTCGAGGACCGGGCCGGTCACCTCGAGCTCACCGGGGTGATGCGCCGCTTCGTGCGCCGCACCACCGGGAACGACGTCACCAGCCAGGACGTCCCCACGCTGCTGGCGGATCAGCGCACCCGCAGCGTCGGCGAGCTGATCCGCGACCTCTACGAGCCCGACTTCGCGCGGGCCACGGACCGGGAGCTGCAGGACTCGGTCCGCCGTGCGAGGGAGGTGATCCGCGCATGGTCATGATCTTCTGGTGGGTCACCGCCCTGCTGCTCCTGGCCGCCCTGGTGGTCTGGGGGATCACCTTCTGGAACCGCCGCGCGATGCGCCGGTCCCCGGTGCTCATCGCGAACTCCCAGTACATGGACCGCATCCCCAGCTTCGTGCGCGCCCAGCGGGCGGCACGGGTGCTGCGGGTGCTGCAGGTCGGGATCGCCGTGCTCGGCGTCGTCGCGGCCTCGGTGCTCTCGGGCCGGATCGCCACCGAGCGCATCGAGACCCCCGAGTTCTCCTCCCGCGACATCGTGCTGTGCCTGGACGTGTCCGGCTCGATGTACGAGTACGACACCGAGATCCTCTCCACCTTCGCTGAGCTGGTGGACACCTTCGAGGGCGAACGGGTGGCGCTGTCGATCTTCAACTCGACCAGCCGCACCGTGTTCCCGCTGACCAACGACTACGACCTCATCAAGCGGGAGCTCGAGAACGGCGCCGAGGCGATCGACTTCGACGAGTTCGGGTATCGCCTGGGCACCACGGAGTACTCCGACGACAAGGTGCGCCAGTACGTCGAGTTCGTCGACGGCACCCGGGGCATCGCCGACGAGGCCTCGATCGTGCCCGACGGGCTCGCCTCCTGCGGCCAGGTCTTCGACCAGGCGGACCAGGACCGCTCGCGCTCGATCATCTTCGCGACGGACAACGAGGTCAACGGCGAGCCGATCTTCACGCTCGACGAGGCGACCGAGGCGATCGCCGCGCGCGACATCGACCTCTACACCTTCTACCCCGGCGCCTACGAGTGCGGCCCGCAGTGCTTCGAGGAGCTGGAGGCCGCCACCGAGGACCAGGACGGGGAGCTGTACGAGTCCTCGGACCCCGAGGCGATCCCCTCGATCATCAACGAGATCCAGAAGACCCAGGCGGAGGAGCTCGGCGCGACGCCGACGGTCGTCCGCACCGACCATCCGGGCATCGCCTTTACGCTGACCTTCCTGTCGCTGGTGGCGATCCTCGTCGTGGGATGGAGGGCCCGCTGATGCGTCTCGAGCTCCTGATGCCGCTGTGGGCGATCATCCCGCTGTTCGGCGCGATGCTGGCGCTGTGCGTCGTGCTGCTGGTGCGCCGGCCCCGCCAGCGCCTGGCCTGGGTTCGGCGCGCTCTGATGGTCCTGCTGCTGCTGGTGGTCGCGCTGCGCCCGGTGACCCCGCTGGAGACCGAGCAGACCGAGCGCATGAACGCCAACGTCTTCTTCGTCGTGGACCGCACGGGCTCCATGAACGCCGAGGACTACGACGGCGACCAGCCGCGGCTCGAGGGCGTCAAGGCGGACATGGACCGGGTGATGGGGATGACCGAGGGATCGCGCTACTCCATCATCGCCTTCGACTCCACCGCCACCTCGCAGCTCCCGCTGACCACCGATGCCGGGGCCGCCCGCGCCTGGGTCGACACGCTCACCACGGAGTCGACCGCCTACTCCCAGGGGTCGAACGTGGACCGGCCCCTGACCACGCTGCTGACGGAGATCTCCGAGGCCAAGCGCGAGGATCCCGAGTCCAGCGTGCTCGTCTACTTCCTCTCCGACGGCGAGAACACCGACGGCGAGGAGTCCGAGCCCTTCAGCCAGGCCGCCGGCTTCGTCGACGGCGGCGCGGTGCTGGGCTACGGCACCGCCGAGGGAGGGCCGATGAAGGCCCAGGGCGGGGAGACCGACGGCGAGTACATCCAGGACGCCGACGGGCAGCAGGCCCTCTCGATGATCGACGAGGGGCAGCTGGAGACCATCGCCGGGCAGCTCGGGGTGCCCTATCTCCACCGCACCGATCCCGAGGAGCCGATCGAGGGCACCATGGAGGGCATCACCCTGCGTCCCGTCCCCACGGAGTCCTCGCGGGACGTGGCGAGCTTCGACGACTGGTACTGGGTGGCCTCGATCCCGCTGGCCGCGCTGCTGATCTGGGAGCTCGGCGAGCTGACCTATCGGCTGCCGCGACGGCTCGACCGCCATGACCTCCGAGGAGCACAGCGATGAGCACCCCCGTGGCCCCGCCCGAGCAGCGGCCCCGCCCCGACGAGCGGGCGCCCGCGCCGGCACAGGACACCCGCGGCGGCGCGAAGGACTTCGGGCTGAACGTCCGGCGGCTGCGCCGCACCCGGATCATCGTGTTCGCGATCCTCGCCCTGCCGCTGCTCGTCCTGGCGCTGCTGGCCCTGAAGTTCGTCTCGATGCCGATCACGCAGGCCACGTCCCTGGCCGCCTACGAGGACGGGGAGTACCCGACCGCGATCGAGCGGCTGGCCCCGGTCGAGGTCGCCAACTGGTTCGAGCCCTACCTCCCGCACCTGACCGAGGGCACGGCCCTCCTCCAGCAGGGGGAGAACGCCGCGGCGGAGGAGGAGCTGCGCGTCGCCCTCGAGGAATGGAACGCCCGCACGGACCTCAACGCGCCCCTCCACGCCCAGTGCAAGATCCTCAACAACCTCGCGATCTCGATCGAGCGCCAGGCCGACGAGATCGAGGACCCGCAGGCGCGGGCGGATCGGCTCTACGAGGCCGAGCAGCTGCTGGCGCCCTGCGCCGGCGGCGGCGGAGGCGGCGAGGGCGAGGGCCAGGGCGGCGGCGGCTCCGGCAACGAGGACTCCGGGACCACCGAGGAGAACGGTGAGCGGGTCGAGGAGAAGCGCCGCGAGGCCGACGAGGAGGCCGGGAACGATCCGGACTCCCGCGGTGAGGAGAGCGGCGGCGAGGGCGACCAGGAGGGCGGGGACCCGCAGCAGCAGGAACCCGGCGATCCCACTCGCGAGGACCCCGAGGGCGACGGGCCCGAGGAGGAGGCGCCCACCACCGGCGGTGACGAGCAGCAGGAGAAGGACGACGAGCTCGAGGAGCGCAATCGCGACGCCCAGGGCGGCGAGGGCGAGGAGGAGCCGGGCGGCGGCGACGAGGACCCGGTCAAGCCATGGTGAGCGCGGGGCCGGGCGGGCCGCCGCAGCACCGCGCCTATCTCGATCATGCGGCGACCACGGAGCTGCGCCCCGGCGCCCGGGAGGCGTTCCTCGAGGCGTCGGAGGTCCGCGGCAACCCGTCCTCGGTGCACTCCTCGGGCCGGCGCGCCCGCGCGGTGCTCGACGAGGCGCTCGCGGAGATCGGCGCGCTGCTGAGGGTGCCCCGCAGCTGGCTGATCATGACCTCCGGCGGCACCGAGGCGGACAACCTCGCGCTGCGCACCGTGCCGCTGGGCGCCCATGCGGCGGATCCCGCGCGCACCGCGGTCGCCGTCGCGGCGACGGACCATCCCGCCGTGGTCGCGACCGCGCAGTCCCTCGGCCCGGCGATCGCGACGCGGCTCCTGCCCGTCGACGCCCGCGGCGTGCTGAGGCCCGAGGCGGTGGAGCGGGAGCTCGCCGACGGCGCGGTCAGCGTGCTCAGCGCCGCGCTGGTCAACAACGAGACCGGGGCGATGCAGGATCTCGCCGCTCTCGCCGCGGCCGCCCGTCCCCACGGCACCCTCGTGCACACCGACGCGGTGCAGGGCGTGGGCCACGTGCCCCTGCCGTCGGCCGAGGACGTGGACCTGATCTCGCTGTCCGGCCACAAGATCGGGGCGCCGGTGGGCGTGGGCGTGCTGGTCGCCGCGCCGGAGGTGCCGTTCGCGGCGACCAGCACCGGCGGGGGCCAGCAGCGCGGCGTGCGCTCGGGCACCCTGGACGCCGCGCAGGCGGCCGCCTTCGCCGCGGCGCTGCGGGAGACCCTGGACGAGCGCGAGGAGCAGGCCCGCCGGACGCGCGCCCTGGCCGCCCGGCTGCGGGAGGGGCTGCTCGCGATCGATCCCTCCGCCCGCCTCACGCTGCCCGTGGACTCCCCGCAGTCCGGGCACATCGTCCACGTGGTCTTCCCGGGAGCGGACTCGGACGCGCTGCTGTTCCTGCTCGACGAGCGGGGCGTGGACTGCTCGGCCGGATCGGCCTGCTCCGCGGGCGTCACCCAGGCCAGCCCGGTGCTCGCGGCGATGGGGGTCTCCGACGAGCGCTCCCGCGGCGCGCTGCGGCTGTCCCTGGGCTGGACCAGCAGCGCGCAGGACGTGGAGATGCTGCTCGCGGCGCTGCCCGAGTCGCTCGCCCGGGCCCGCGCGGTGGGGTCGCTGCGGAGCTGAGCCGCCCCGAGCCTGGCGTGCGCCGCCCGCGGCGAGACCCATCCCACCCCGCGAGGGGCCACATCACGCCGCCGGGCGGCCTCTGCCCGACACCTGTCTCCGTACACTCGATGAGGGCGCATCGCGCCCGGGGGCCGACGGGGGCACGAGGACCCTGCGACCCGAGGAACCACGGAGCAGAAGGGGACCGGAGTCATGAAGGTGCTGGCGGCGATGAGCGGCGGGGTGGACTCGGCCGTGGCGGCGGCGCGCGCCGCGGAGGCCGGGCACGAGGTCGTCGGCGTCCACATGGCGCTGTCCAAGAACCGCGACCAGACGCGCACCGGCTCCCGGGGCTGCTGCACCGTCGAGGACGCCTCGGACGCCCGCCGCGCGGCGGACCGGATCGGCATCCCCTACTACGTGTGGGACCTCTCCGACGATTTCCACGACCTGGTGGTGGAGGACTTCCTGTCCGAGTACGCCGCGGGCCGCACCCCGAACCCCTGCGTGCGCTGCAACGAGCGCATCAAGTTCGCCTCCCTGCTGGAGCGCGCCACCGCGCTCGGCTTCGACGCCGTGTGCACGGGCCACTACGCCTCCCTCCGCCACGACGGGCCGGACGGCGCCGCCTCGCTGCACCGCTCGCGCAACATGGCCAAGGACCAGTCCTACGTGCTGGCCGTCATGGGCCCCGAGGCCGTGGGCCGCTCGCTCTTCCCCCTCGGTGAGTTCGAGACCAAGGACGCGGTGCGCGCCGAGGCCCGCGCCCGCGGCCTGGGCGTCTCCACCAAGCCGGACAGCTACGACATCTGCTTCGTCGCCGACGGCGACACCCGCGGGTTCCTCGAGCGGAACCTCGGCGAGGCCCCGGGCGAGATCCTCGAGGCCGACGGGACCGTGCTGGGCACCCACCGCGGCACCCACGGCTTCACCATCGGTCAGCGCAAGGGCCTGGGCATCGAGCGCCCCGCGGCCGACGGTGCGCCCCGCTACGTGGTCGACATCGACCCCGCCTCGCGCCAGGTCGTGGTCGGGGCCGCGGAGCTGCTCTCGACCAGCGAGCTGGTCGCGGGCGAGTTGATCTCCTTCGAGCCGCTGAGCCCGGGCCGCACGGTGAGCGCTCAGATCCGCGCCCACGGCGAGGCCGTCCCGGCGCGGATCCTCGAGGTTCCCGAGGGGGCCGCGGGGTCCCTCCGCGTGCGCCTCGAGACCCCGATGCGGGGCGTCGCCCCCGGCCAGACCCTCGTCCTCTACGACGGGGACCGCGTCCTCGCCGCCGCCACCCTGGAGCGCCGCGCATGACCGCCCTGCTCACCCTCACCGGGGACGGCACCTTCCGTGCCCCCACCGCCGACGAGACGCTCCGCTTCGAGCTCCCGGACGATCCGCACCTGGCGGCCCTGATCCGGCTGCGCGCGCTGCTGGGCGACGACCCCGACGAGCAGATCGCCTCGCGCCTCTACCTGCCCGCCGCGCTCGGCAGCGACGAGACCGACCACCTGCTGCCGTCCACCCTGGCCCTGCTCGCGGAGACCACCGGCGACCTGGTCAGCTACGGCTGGCGGGTCGGTCCCGGCCTGGGGCGCGCCTGGCAGCACGCCCGCGAGCTGCGCGACCGGATGCTCGACGCCTCCCGGATCGCGCTGCTGGGCTACGAGGGCCCGCTGATGACCACCGCGCTGGGGCCGGCCACCCTGTCCGGGGCGACCTTCATGGCCTCGGGGGAGCGGACCCTGGTGGACCCGGGCGCCGTGCGCGACCTGCCGCTGCTGCTGGCCGAGGGGATCATCGACCACCTGGGAGCGCTGCGGGACCGGGTGCCCGGCGCCGGGCACCACCTGCTGCTGCGTGAGGACGCCGTCGCGGGCGTCCACGAGGGCCGCATCCCCACTCCCTCGGGGCGTCGCCGCTACCCGGCGGTGCCCGCGCCCGAGCTCGGGGCGCTGTGGCGCAGCCTGTTCGTCGCGCTCGCCGACGAGGGGCTGCCCGCGGAGGCGATCACCCTCGGCGTCGGAGCCCACGTCGACCTGCTGCGCGCCGCCCGCGACGCCGGAGCGCGCCGGATGGCGATCGGCCCGCGTCGGCTCCCGGGCCTCGGAACCGCCGCAGGCCGCGCCCTCTGGGAGGGCATCGCCCGAGCGCACGACGACGGCTGCGTCTTCGAGCTGGTCGTGGATCCCCGCCCCGGCGGGAAGCTGGTCGCCGAGCTGGAGCGGATGTTCGAGATCTGGCGGATGCTCGGCCATCGCGACGCGGAGGCCGCGGGCTTCACCCTCATCGCCCATACCGGCATCGCCCACGCGGTCCATGCCGGCACCGTCGACCCCTCCGCGCAGCCGGACCCCTCGACCCTGCTCGACGAGCCCGCGATCGAGTCCCTGCTGCGCACCGCACCGACCTGGGCGGAGCGCGTCTCCTCCTGACCTGCGGCGCGGGAGCGGACCTCCGCGACGCAGACAGCACGATCGGTTCAGAACGGGCTCGGGAACAGCACGATCCGTCCAGTGCGGTGACCGCATCCTGCCTAGGCTCGGAGGGAACGCCCCTCCCGCCTGCACCGATCTGCACTGACGCACCCGCAACGACGTGGACAGCATCGGCCGGCACCGCGGCAGGAAACATCGTCCGACGGAGGAATGACCGATGCGCACGAGCACACAGGTGCAGGAGATCTCGCTGGATGCCGCGGGGGTGCTGCACGTGGGCACCGAGGGTGTCGCACTGCGGGTGCTGATGATGACCGAGGACGTCGTGCGCGTGCGCGCCGGGTTCGACGGTGACTTCGCCGAGCAGTCCTACAGCCTCATGACCACGGCGTGGGAGGACGGCCTCGACGAGGTGTACGGCTCGGAGCGGACTCGCCTCACCCCGCCGCCGGTGCGGCTCGAGGAGAACGAGGACGCGGCGATCCTCCACGGTCCGCGCCTGCGGGTGGAGGTGCGCCGGTCGCCGCTGGAGATCCGTGTGCTCGACGCCGACGGCAGCGTGCTCCACGCCGACGTCCCCTATCTCGCCTACCGGGAGGACGTGAACGGCCGGAGGATCCACACCCGCCGGATCGAGCCCGGGGACGCCTTCGTCGGCTTCGGGGAGACCACCGGGGCGCTGGACAAGGCCAAGCAGCTGGTCACGCTCAGCCCGCGGGACAGCCTGGGCTACGACGCGGAGAACAGCTCGCCGCTGTACAAGCACATCCCCTTCCACCTCACGGTCAACCGCTCCACGCAGCGGGCGTCCGGCTACTTCTTCCACGGCACCCACGACGTCTCCTTCGACCTGGGGCGCTCGCACAGCAACTACTTCCCCCACCATTCCCAGGTGATCGCCGACGGCGGCGACATCGACTACTTCGTCATCGCCGGCCCCGCGGTGCGGGACGTCGTGGCCCGGTACACGGAGCTCACCGGCCGCCCGCCGGTCCTGCCGCGGCAGGCGCTGGGCTACCTCGCCTCCTCGATGTACTACGCCGAGCTCGATGCGGACAGCGACCAGGCCATCACCCGCTTCGTCGACCGCGCGCAGGAGCACGGCATCCCGGTGGACGGCTTCCAGCTCTCCAGCGGCTACACCACCCAGGACACCGCCGACGGCGCCAAGCGCTGCGTCTTCACCTGGAACCGCGACCGCTTCCCCGATCCCGAGCGCTTCTTCTCCGACCTCGCCGAGCGCGGCGTGGTGGTCTCCCCGAACGTCAAGCCCGGCATCCTGCGCGTCCACCCCCAGCTCGAGGAGTTCGCCCGACGGGACGTGTTCGTCGGCGCGAGTGAGGACGCGATCGACCAGTCCTCCGCGACCGCGCCGGAGCTCGCGGTCGATCTCGAGCTGGCCGCCCGCGCCGGCACCCGGCCCGCGGCCGTCGGTGCCTGGTGGGGCGGGCCGGGGCACTTCGTCGACTTCACCGCGCCCCGCGCCCGCGAGGCCTGGAAGCAGTGGCTGACCGAGGCGGTCCTCGCCCAGGGCACCGCCTCGGTGTGGAACGACAACTGCGAGTACGAGGGCGTGCTGGACCTGGACTCGCGCGTCGCGGGCGACGGCGCACCCACCACCCTCGCCGCGGCCCGCAACGTCATGTCCAACCTCATGTGCCGCGTCACCGAGGAGGCTATCGCCGAGGCGCACCCCGAGCAGCGGCCGTTCATCGTCTGCCGCGCCGGGCACGCCGGCATTCAGCGCTACGCGCAGACCTGGGCGGGGGACAACTCCACCTCCTGGACCACGCTGCGCGCCAACATCGCCACCATCCTCGGGATGAGCCTGTCCGGGGTGGCGAACCAGGGCTGCGACATCGGCGGCTTCCACGGCCCGCGCCCGGAGCCGGAGCTGCTGCTGCGCTGGGTCCAGCACGGCATCTTCCAGCCCCGCTTCTCCATCCACTCGGTCAACTCCGACAACACGGTCACCGAGCCGTGGATGTACCCCGAGATCACGCCGCTGATCCGCGAGGCGATCCAGCTGCGCTACCGGCTGATCCCGTACCTCTACTCGCTCATGGTCCGCGCCTCCCGCGAGGGCGCCCCGATCATGGAGCCCCTGCTCAGCGCGTTCCAGCACGACGCTCTGGGGTACGACACCACCGACGTCTTCATGCTCGGGGACTCGCTCCTGGTCGCCACGGTGCTCGAGAAGGGCGCCGAGACCCGGACCGTGCGCTTCCCCGCCGGCGAGGTCTTCTACGACCTGACCACCCGTCAGCGCCACGAGGGCGGCACCACGCACGTCGAGGAGGTGGGGCCGGCCTCGATCCCCCTCTACCTGCGCGCCGGCGGCATCCTCCCGATCGCCGTCGAGCAGCCCACGAGCCTCGTGCGCGACGAGATCGAGACCCTCCGCCTGCTGTGCGCCCCCGAGCGCGACGGCTCCTTCGTCCTGCACGAGGACGACGGCCACAGCCGCGCCCATGAGCGCGGCGAGCGGCGCGAGACCCGGGTGACCATGCGCGCGGGCAGCACCGTGCGGATCTCCCTGGAGCGGACCGGCGCCTACCGCAGCGCCGTGCGGACCCTCCTGTTCGACGTGATCCACCCCGACCGCGCCCCCCTGCGCGTGCTCCGCGACGGGCAGCTCGTCCCGCACCGCGAGAGCCCCGAGGACCTCCTCGGCGCCGAGAGCGGCTGGTACTACGACGCCGCGCTCGGCTCCGTGAGGATCTCGCTGCCGGACGACGGCGAGGACCTCGAGCTCGAGATCTCCTTCGACACCTTCGACATGATCGGAATGTGAGGCCATGCGACACGCAGCACGTCCCCCGCGCCCGGGTCGGAGGGCGCTCCTGGCCGCGCCGCTCGCGCTCGCGGCCGGGTGCACCGCCCGCGGCGCCGTCACCGACAGCGCCGAGGCCGACCCGCAGTCCCCGCTGATCCTGCGCCTCGCGCACAACCTCAGCGACACCCACCCCACCTCCGCCGCGATCACCGCCTTCGCCGAGTCCGTCGCCGAGACCTCCGGCGGCCGCATCCAGGTCGACATCTACGCCAACGGCCAGCTGGGCTCGGAGACCGCGGTGCTGGGGCAGCTGGTCCAGGGCATCGTCGACATCACGCGCGTGGCGAGCCCGGGCCTGGCCACCTACCACGCCGGCTACCACACCTTCGGGCTGCCCTACGTGTTCGACTCCGAGGAGCAGATGCACACGGTGATGGACTCCGCGGAGATGACCGAGTTCTACCGCTCCACCGAGGAGCGCGGCTTCGTGGGACTGACCCACTACACCTCCGGCGCCCGGTCCTTCTACACCGCCTCCACCCCCATCCGGACCCCGGAGGACGTGACGGGCATGAAGATCCGCGTGCAGGACATGCGCTCGCAGACCGAGCTCATGGAGACGCTGGACGGCGCCCCCGTGGTGATGGCCTTCGGCGACACCTACACCGCCCTGCAGACCGGCCTCATCGACGGCGCCGAGAGCAACGAGACCGTCCTGACCGACAGCGCCCACGGCGAGGTCGCGAAGGTCTTCTCCCGCACCCGGCACACGATCATCCCCGACCTCATGCTCATCAGCAGCGAGGCCTGGCAGAAGCTCGCCCCCGAGGACCAGGAGCTGGTCGCCGAGGCCGCGCACCGCTCCTCCCTGGACCACCGGGAGGCGTGGGTCGAGGCGATCGAGGCCGCCGAGGCCGAGTCGGTGGAGATGGGCGTCGAGTTCCTCGACGACATCGACCTCGAGGCCTTCCGCACCGCGACCCGGCCCGTCGTCGACGACTTCGCCGCCGAGTATCCCGAGGTCGCCGAGGTGCTCACCGTCATCGAGACCGCCAGCGAGGAGACCTCATGAGCTCGCCCGCCGCCCCCGAGACCCGCTCCGAGGCCGGCATGCCCGCCCAGCGCCTGCGGCGAGGCCTCGCGACCTTCCTGCTGTGGTTCGCCGTCGTGCTGCTGGTCCTCATGACCGCCCTCGTGCTCTACCAGGTGTTCACGCGCTACGTGCTGGGCACGCCGGCGGCCTTCACCGAGGAGCTCGTCCGCTACGCCCTGATCTGGGTGTCGTTCATCGCCGCGACCTACGCCTTCCTCGAGCGTGGGCACATGGCGCTGACGATCCTCCAGGACCGCTTCCCGGCCCGGGCGCGGCGCGCACTGCGCCTGGGGATCGACGTGCTCGTCCTCGCGCTCGCCGTGCTCGTGCTCGGTGTGGGCGGGGCGATGCTCGCCTGGGACTCGCGGGAGAACTTCTCGGCGCTGCTGGGGATCTCGCGCGGCTGGGTCTACCTGATCTCGCCGATCGCCGGCGCCGGCATCGCGCTCGCGCAGGTCCTGAACATCCTCGAGGACCTCCGCGCCCCTGAGCCGTCCGACTCCTCCACCACTGCCGAGAAGGAGGCCGAGTGATGGATCCCCTGCTCGCCGCCGTCGTCCTGTTCGGCACCTTCGCGGTGCTGCTCGCCCTGGGCGTGCCCATCTCCGTGGGCATCATCGTCTCCGCCTTCGCCACCAGCCTGCTGATGCTGCCCTGGGCGGAGACCACCTTCATCGTCGGCCAGCAGATGAACATGGGCGTGGAGAGCTTCTCCCTGCTGGCCGTGCCCCTGTTCATCCTCGCCGGCAACATCATGAACAACGGCGGGATCGCCCAGCGCCTGGTCGATCTCGCCCTGGTGATCGCCGGGCGCGTCCCCGGCTCCCTGGCGCACACCAACGTGCTGGCGAACATGCTGTTCGGCTCGCTGTCGGGATCCGCCGTGGCCTCCGCCGCCGCGATCGGCGGCACGCTGCACGAGCGCCAGCGCAAGGAGGGCTATGATCCCGCCTACTCCACCTCGGTGAACATCGCCTCCGCCTCGGTGGGCCTGCTGATCCCGCCCACCACCGCCGCGATCGTCTACTCGACGGTCGCCGGGGGAGTGAGCGTGGCCGCCCTGTTCATGGCCGGGTACGTGCCCGGGATCCTCATGGGCGCGGTGGTCATCGGTATCGCCTTCGTCGTCGCCCGGCGCCGCGGCTACCGCAGCTCCGAGCACGTCGGCGTCCGGCAGGCGCTGCGCACCCTGCTGCGTGCCATCCCCTCGCTGCTGCTCATCGTGGTCGTGGTCGGCGGCATCGTCGGCGGCATCTTCACCGCCACCGAGGGCGCGGCGGTCGCCGTGGTCTACTGCCTGATCCTCTCGCTCATCTACCGCACGATCGACGGCGCGGCGCTGCGGCAGATCGCCACCCGCACGGTCTCCTCGACCGGCGTGGTCATGCTGCTCATCGCCGCCTCCTCCGCGATGGCCTGGGTGATGGCGTACTCGGGGATCCCGGCGGCGATCACGCAGGCGCTGATCTCCACCACCGACAGCACGGTCCTCATCCTCGCGATGATGATCGTGATCCTGCTGGCGGTGGGCACCTTCCTCGACATCACGCCGGCGATCCTCATCTTCACCCCGATCTTCCTGCCGATCGCGGGCGAGCTGGGGATGGACCCGGTCCACTTCGGCATGGTGCTCATCATGGCCATGTGCATCGGGACGATGACCCCGCCGGTGGGATCCGTGCTCTTCGTGGCCACCGGAGTCTCCGGGGTCTCGATCGAGAAGGTCGTGCCGCGCCTGATGCCCTACTTCCTCGGGCTGGTGCTGCTGCTGCTCCTGGTGACCTACGTCCCGGTGCTGTCCCTGGGGATCCCGGGCATGATGGGACTGCTGGGGTAGAGCCGACGGAAGGGCGCCGATGCAGGATGTCGCGGGCGAGCTGATGGCGCGCGGACGGCAGGTCGCCGTCGCGCGGGTCCAGGGCGTCGACGACAACATGGCACGGCCGCACCGCCACGACTACCTGGAGGTCTACGTCCTCGAGGACGGGCGGCGCGATCACTTCTCCGGCGGCCGGGTCCACAGGATCCGGGCGCCGGAGGCGATCACCTTCCCGCCCGCGGACGAGCACTTCTCCTACAGCCCGCCGGGGATCCCCTTCCGCCGGGTGGTGGTCTACGCCCGGCCGGAGGCGGTGCTCTACCCGCACGCCCTCGCGGCGATCTCCGGCGGCGCCCGGGTGTTCCGTCCCGCCGAGGTGGGGCTGGCGACCGTGCGCGCTCTCGTGGACCAGATGCTGCACACCCAGGAGATGCTCGGGGAGCGCTCCCAGGACGAGCTGCGGCTGCTGCTGACCCAGCTGCTCCTGGTGCTGCTGCGCCAGCAGGAGGTCGACGCGGCCACCGCCGCCCGGGAGACCCGGATGGCCCGGGTGGTCCGTCACCTGCACGACCACTACACCGAGCACGTCGAGCTCGAGGAGCTCGCCGAGCAGTTCTATGTCAGCCGCCATCACCTCTCGCGCGAGTTCCGCCGGCTGACGGGGACCACCGTCATCTCCTACGTCAACGACCTCCGGGTCGACCAGGCGCGGCGCCTGCTCATCGAATCGGATCTGCCGATCGCCCGCATCGCGGAGGACGTCGGCTTCGGGACGGTCACCCACTTCAACAGGGTCTTCCGCGACCGCACGGGCACCACCCCGCGCAGGGTCCGCGCCGAGCGCCCCGTCGCCGGGCCCCGCTGACGGAGAGGGCAGGCGACCCCGGGGCTGTGCCCTGTCAGCCCCGTGCGTCACACTATGCAGGTGACCGAGCACGACCAGGACCCCCGCACCCTTCCGCCCCGCAGCACCGCCGGGAGCGGCGCCTCCGGCCAGGCGCAGCAGCGCATCGCCGAGCTCACCGCGCAGATCGAGCAGGCGCGGGCGGACTACTACGAGCACGACGCGCCGACGATGGCGGACGCCGAGTACGACGCGCTGGAGCAGGAGCTGCGCGCCCTCGAAGCGGCGAACCCGCAGCTCGCAGCCGAGGACTCGCCCACCCGGACCGTCGGCGGAGCCGCCGGGGGAGCGGGCCTGGCCCCGATCGACCACGCCGAGCGGATGCAGAGCCTGGACAACGTCTTCTCCACGGAGGAGCTGCGCGAGTGGTGCACCCACGCCGCCGCCGAGCTGGGCAGCACGCCCCGCTTCCTCGCCGAGCTGAAGATCGACGGGCTGGCGCTGAACCTCCGCTACGAGCACGGCCGGCTCGTGACCGCCGCGACCCGCGGGGACGGCCGCACCGGCGAGGACGTGACCGACAACGCGCTGCGCATCGAGGGGATCCCGCAGCAGCTCGCCGGCACGGGCCATCCGGAGCTGGTCGAGGTGCGCGGCGAGGTGTTCCTGCCCACCGCCGCCTTCGAGCGACTCAACGACCTCCAGCTCGAGCTGCGCGAGCGCGCCGTGGCCGAGGCCCGCACCCGCCACGAGGCCCGGCGTGCCCCGAGCGCCCGTCCCTTCGACGAGGACCGCGAGCGCCTGGCGGCCACCCGTCGCTTCCCCACCTTCGCCAACCCCCGCAACAGCGCGGCCGGCGGCCTGCGCCAGCAGCTGGAGAAGAAGGAGGGCCTCGAGCGGGAGGCCGGCGAGGCGCGGCTGTCCTCCCTGCACCTGACGGTCCACGGGATCGGCGCCTGGCCGGACCCGCCGGTCGAGTCCCAGAGCGAGGTGTACCAGCTGTTGGCGGACTGGGGTCTGCCCACGAGCGCCTACATGACGGTCGCGGACTCCGTCGAGGACGTCCTCGCCTACGTCGAGCACTACGGCGAGCACCGCCACGATGTGGAGCACGAGATCGACGGGATCGTCGTCAAGGTCGACGCCTTCGCCGGTCAGCGCGCCCTGGGCTCCACCTCCCGCGCGCCCCGCTGGGCGATCGCGGTCAAGTATCCGCCGGAGGAGGTCACCACCAAGCTGCTCGACATCCAGGTGCAGGTGGGCCGCACCGGCCGCGTCACCCCCTTCGGCGTGATGGAGCCGGTGACGGTGGCCGGCTCCACGGTCGAGAAGGCCACGCTGCACAACCAGTTCGACGTCGAGCGCAAGGGGGTGCTGATCGGGGACACCATCGTGCTGCGCAAGGCCGGGGACGTGATCCCGGAGATCCTGGGCCCGGTCGAGGCGCTGCGCGACGGCAGCGAACGGCCCTTCGTCATGCCCAGTGCCTGCCCGGCCTGCGGCACCGAGATCCGGCCGGAGAAGGAGGGGGACAAGGACTGGCGCTGCCCCAATCAGCGCGACTGCCCCGCCCAGGTCACCGGCCGGGTCGAGCATGCCGGCTCCCGCGGCGCCTTCGACATCGAGGCGCTCGGCGAGGAGAGCGCGATCGCCCTGACGGATCCGGACAAGCGGCGCGGCGAGGCGCTCGCGGCCCTGGCCGAGGGCCACGCCCTCCACCTCCCGATCCGGGAGGCGGCGGACACCGCCCTGGACAGCTTCGTGGTGGTGAAGAACGGCGCCGTCACGGAGGGCACCGACGGGGTGCCTTTGCTGCGGGTCACTGCCGCCGACGACCCGCTGCTCCCCGCGCCGCAGACGGGCGTGATCACCACCGGCGCGGACCTCTTCGACCTGACGGCGGAGGCGCTGCGCGAGGTCGTGGTCTACCAGCCCGAGCGCCGCAACGGGGAGCCGACGGGGGACTGGCGCCTCCAGCCCGCCTTCTGGTCCCGCCCCCAGTTCCGCTACTACAAGGGCGAGGGCGCCTGGCGGGAGGTGAAGGCGCCGACCGCGCTGAAGACCACCGAGGTGCTGATGGGCGAGCTCGCCAAGGCGAAGGAGCAGCCGCTGTGGCGGGTGCTGGTGGCGCTCTCGATCCGCCACGTGGGGCCCACAGCCGCCCGCTCCCTCGCCACCGCCTACGGCTCCATGGACGCGATCCGGGAGGCGAGCGTCGAGGAGCTCTCCAGCACCGACGGGGTGGGCGGCATCATCGCCGAGGCCGTCGTGGAGTGGTTCGCGGTGGACTGGCACCGGGAGCTGGTGGACGGCTGGGCCCGCTCCGGCGTGCGGATGGCCGACGAGGTGGCCGAGGGCTTCGTGAAGACCCTCGAGGGGCTCACCGTCGTGGTCACCGGCGGACTGGACGGCTTCAGCCGCGACGGTGCGAAGGAGGCGATCATCTCCCGCGGCGGCAAGGCCTCCGGCTCCGTCTCCAAGAAGACGGACTTCGTGGTGGTGGGTGAGAACGCCGGCTCCAAGGAGACCAAGGCGCGGGACCTCGGGCTGCGGATCCTCGACGAGGCGGGGTTCGTCGCCCTGCTCGAGGGCGGCCCGGAGGCGGTCGCTCTCGAGGACGCCGAGGGCGAGGCCGGTGACGGCGCCGAAGGGGACTCCGGCGGCCCTGAGTAGCCCCCGCCCGCGGCCCCTGAGAGAGACCATGGAGGGACCCGCCCGCCGCGGCCCCGCGGTGCCGCGACCGCCCCGAGGAGGCCCCGATGGACCTGATCGCCGAGCTCTCCGCCCGTCTGCCGCGCGAGCGGCTGCTCACCGACGTCGCATCGCGCGAGCGGTACCGCCATGACGCGGCCGCCTGGACGCCCAGCGCCGCGCCGGCCGTGGTGGCCCTGCCCGAGACGCTCGAGGAGGTCGTCGCGGTGGTCGAGGCCGCCGGCGCCACGGGCACCCCGATCGTGCCGCGCGGCGCGGGCACGGGGCTGGCCGGCGGGGCGAACAGCACCGAGGGCTGCATCGTGCTGAGCCTCGAGCGGATGCGCGAGATCGGCCCGGTCGACGCCGCGGAGCGCACCGTCGTCGTCCAGGCGGGGGTGCTCAACGAGGACCTGCGCCGGCATGTGGCGGAGCACGGGCTCTGGTACCCGCCGGACCCGGCGAGCCGGGCGATCAGCACGATCGGCGGGAACATCGCGACGAACGCGGGCGGCATCTGCTGCGTGAAGTACGGCGTGACGACGGACTACGTGCTGGGCCTGACGGTGGTCACGGCCGATGCGCAGGTGGCGCGGATCGGCCGCGCGACCGCGAAGGGCGTGACGGGCTACGACCTCACCTCGCTGATCGTGGGCAGCGAGGGGACCCTCGCGATCGTCGTCGACGCCACCGTGCGCCTGCTCCCGCTGGGCGGTCGCGAGGACCGCGCGCTCACCGCCACCTTCGCCTCCCTGCCCGCCGCGGGGGAGGCGGTGGAGGCCATCGCGCGCGCCGGCGTCGTGCCGGCGGCGCTCGAGCTCATCGATCGCACCTGCCTGCAGGCGGTCCAGGCGTGGCAGGACCTCGGCATCGCGGACGACGCCGCCGCGATGCTCCTGATCCACCTTGACGAGCCGGGGGAGACCGGGGAGGCGCTCGCCGCCGAGGTCGAGGCGCTGTTGCGCGGTGCGGGGGCGACGGGCGTCGAGCTCGCGAGCAGCACCGAGGAGGCGGACCGTCTGCTCCTGGCTCGGCGCCTGGCCCACCCCGCGCTCGAGCGCTACGGCTCCGTGCTCTCCGAGGACGTCTGCGTGCCCCGCTCGCGCGTCGCCGAGATGCTCGGGCGGATCGAGGCCATCGCTCGCGAGGCTGATCTGACGATCGCGAACATCGCCCACGCCGGGGACGGCAACCTGCACCCGCTGATCGTCGCGCCCGCCGGCGACGAGGCGGCGAGGGCTCGTGCCCTGGTCGCCGTCGACCGCATCGCGGAGGAAGGCCGGGCGCTGGGAGGCACCGTCACCGGGGAGCACGGCGTGGGCCTGCTGAAGCTCGCCGGCGCCGCCGCGGAGCTCGATCCGGCCGAGCTCGCGATGCACGCCGCCATCAAGCACGCCCTCGACCCGCGCGGGCTGTTGAACCCGGGCAAGGCGTTCCCGCCGGTGGGGACATGATCTGAACGAGACCGAGGACGGCGCGAGGCGTTCGAGCTCGGCGATGCACAGGCGCGACCCGTGGTGCTGCCCGCGCCTCAGCTCACCAAAGCCAGCGCGAGCGGCAGCACCGGCCCCGATCCCGTCCGTCGCAGCACCCGGCCCGCCAGGGCCACGGTCCAACGGGTGTCGATCTCGTCGTCGACCAGCAGGACCGGTGCGCCCTCGAGGGCCGCGAGCGCCGCGGTGAGCTCCTCGGAGACCACGAAGCGGTCCCAGAGCGCGGCGACACGGAAGGCGCTGTTGCGGGCTCCGTCCAGCGGGCCGGCGCCGGGGGCCAGGCCCAGCTCCCCGAGGTCCTGCATCCGTCCCACGCGCGCGATGCCGGAGGCCAGGTCTCGGACCAGCTGCGGCCGCGTGGTCGAGGGCACGGCGAGCACCGCGGCGGGGCGCTGTTCCCAGTCCCAATCGGTGAGCACCTCGACCACGCGCTGCGCGATCACGGGGGTGAGGGTGGCGTCCACGCGCCGGCCCTCCTCGTCGGTGCGCAGCAGCTGACGCAGCGGGACCGCCCAGCCCAGGTCCGAGAGCCGCGCCAGCGCCCGGCCCTCCTCGACCCGCTCCGCCGGCGGGATGTTCCCCCGCACCGGCGCGCCGGAGACGGTGGTGACGCCCAGCCGGTCCAGACCCTGCGGCCACTGCTTGCGCGCCTCGACCGGCACGCCCACGCGGTCCAGCAGGCGCGAGACCTCCTGGCGCGAGGAATCCTCACCGCCGGGGAGCGGGTACCAGGGCTCGGCGCAGACGTCGCAGCGACCGCAGGGACGCGCCGTGTCGTCGTCGAGCTGGTGGGCGAGGAACACCATCCGGCACTGCTGCCCTGCACCCGGGTGCAGCGCCTCGTAGTCGAGCATGGCCTGCTGTTCCTCGCGGCGGGCGCGGGCGACGTTCTCGTAGCGGGGCGCGTCGTAGGTCCACGGCCTCCCGGTGGCCACCCATCCGCCCTTCACGCTCTGGACCGCCCCCTCGACGGCGAGCACCTTGAGCAACAGCTCCAGTGCACTGCGGCGCACGTCGGCCCGCGCCTCGAGCGCCGGGGTGGACAGCGGGCCGGAGGCGGCCGCCAGCGCGGCCAGGACGGTGGCCGCGTCCTCCTGCGAGGGCATCGAGGCGGTCGCGAAGTAGTCCCAGATCGCGCGGTCCTCGCGGCCGGGCAGCAGCAGCACGTCCGCGGTGTCCGTGGCGCGCCCGGCGCGGCCCACCTGCTGGTAGTAGGCCACCGGGGAGCTGGGCGCGCCCAGATGGACCACGAAGCCCAGGTCCGGCTTGTCGAAGCCCATGCCCAGGGCGCTGGTGGCCGCGAGCGCCTTGACCCGGTTGTCCTTCAGCGCCTGCTCGAGCTCCGCCCGCTCCTCGGCATCGGTGCGGCCGGTGTAGGCGCGCACGGGGCGGTCCGGGCGATGCAGGAGGTCGGCGAGGTCCTCCGCCGCGGAGACGGTCAGGGTGTAGATGATCCCCGAGCCCGGCAGCTCGTCGAGATGCTGGACCAGGTACTCCAGGCGCGCACGATCGTCGTCGAGGCGCAGGCATCCCAGACGCAGCGAGTCGCGGGTCAGCGGACCGCGCAGGGTGAGCACGGGCGCGGCGCCCTCGCCCTGCACCTCGAGCTGCTCGGCGACGTCGGCGACCACGCGGGAGTTCGCGGTGGCGGTGGTGGCCAGCACGGGCACGCCCTCGCCCAGCTCCGCCACGAGGTCCCGCAGCCGGCGGTAGTCGGGACGGAAGTCATGTCCCCAGTCGGAGATGCAGTGCGCCTCGTCGATCACCAGCAGGCCGCAGCGCTCCACCAGACGCGGCAGCTGCTCCTCGCGGAAGCGCGGGTTGACCAGACGCTCGGGGGAGACCAGCAGGACGTCCAGCGCATCGGCCGCGAGCGCCTGCTCGATGTCCGCCCATTCGGTGGGATTCGCGGAGCTGATCGCCTCCGCCCGCACCCCGGCGCGGCGCGCGGCCGCGACCTGGTCGCGCATCAGCGCGATCAGCGGGGAGATGATCAGCGCCGGCCCGGCGCCGCGACGGCGCTGCAGGAGCGCGGCAAGGAAGTACACCGCGGACTTCCCCCAGCCGGTGCGCTGGACCACCAGCACCCGCCGGCGCTGCTCGACCAGTGCGGAGATCGCCTCGAACTGGCCCTGGTGGAAGTCGGCCTCGGCGCTGCCGGTCAGGGCACGCAGCGCCTCCCGAGCCTCCTCACGCAGCGGAGAAGGGGAGGCGGCGGGGGCGGTGCTCTGTTCCATGCCCCCAGTGTGACGACTGCGGCCGACGCGCGAGGGACGACGGCGCCGCCGTGGACGCAGCGGCCCGGGGGAGGAGCGGTCCCACGCCAGGACCTGAACAGTTTCTGAGAACCCTCTCATCACCCTCTCACCGGGGGTCTCATGCCCCGCTCCTAGCGTGAGGCCATGAGCGAGCACACCGCCACCCCGGGAACCGCCGGGGCATCCCTCCCCGACACCGACACCACCCGGTGGCTGGCCGGTGCGGCGACCGCCGCGCTGCTGACCGCCGTCGCACTGCCGATGCGCCGCCTGGGACGCGACCAGACGGAAGTGCGCGACTCCTTCCCCTTCAGCCACTACCCGATGTTCTCCGGGAAGCGCGGCTCCCACTACTGGGTCACCCACCTGCTGGGGCTGACGGCGGACGGCGCCGCGCGACCTCTGCACTACTCCTACCTCGGCACCGGCGGGCTCAACGCCGTGCGGCGCCAGCTGCGGCGCCGCGTGCGCGCGGGGGAGGGCCAGCACCTCGCCGACCTCGCCGCCGAGCGCATCGCCTCGAGGGACCGGAGCGCGGACCGCGACATCGTCACGGTGCAGGTGCTGCGCGGCCGCTACCTCGTGGACCCCTACATGCTGGGCGCCGATCCGCAGGAGTACACCAGCCGGCTGGATGTGCGCGGCACCGCCGCCGTCCCCGGTCGTGAGCAGGGGGTGCGGTGATGATCCGCGCCGCCCTGCCCGCCGCGCTGCGGAGCCTCGCCTCCACCGCCCGTCGCCGCCTCGCCCCGACTGCCGCGGCCACCACCCCCGCGGTGCTGCGCCTGGCCGTGGGCGCCTACCACCTCCGGCACGTGGGCCGACGGCGGTCCCTGTACCGGGGAGTCCACCGCACCGACGCCGCGAGCTTCGACCCCGTGGGACCGGCCCGGATCCTGCGTCGGCCGCTGCCTCCGCGGGTCGCGGACGCCCTGCTGGACGCCTCGCTCGTGACCGGGGCGCTGTTCACCGCGGGGATCGCGCACCGCGTGACGGGCCCGCTGCACGCGGCGCTGCAGACCTGGAACTTCTCCTACCGCAACTCCTGGTCGATGGTGTACCACCACGAGAACACCCTCGTCCTGCACACGATGGTGCTCGGCGCCGCGCCGTCGGCCGACGCGCTGAGCGTCGACGCGCTGCGGCGGGACGGCACCCTCCTGCCCGCCCGGCGCTCGTGGATGTACGGGGCGACGCCGACGGTCATGAACGCGGCGGTCTCCCTGACCTATCTCATCGCGGGCCTGGCGAAGCTCTCCGGGGGCGACGGCGCGCGGTGGATCGAGGGCGGCACGATGCGGGGGCACATCGCCTTCGACGCCCTGCGCAAGGAGATGCTGGGGGAGCAGGGGTCACCGCTGGCGCGGGCGCTGTACCCGTACAAGCACCTGTTCACCGCGATGGCGACGGTCTCGCTGGTCCTCGAGCTCGGCGCCCCGCTGGCGGTGCTGGACCGCCGGCTGGGGCGGCTGTTCGCGCTGGGGGCGTTCGGGATGCACTGGGGCATCAAGGGGATCATGCGGATCACCTTCCCCTACAACCTCTCCGGCGTGCTGTACCTGCCCTTCGTCCTCATGCCGCCGCCCGATCCGCCGCAGCGGTGAGCGGAGCTCAGGACTCCGCGGCGCCGCTCTGCTTCTCGATCCGTCGCAGACGCTCCGAGGTCGACTCGTCGTCGCTCAGCGGATCCTCCTTGGTGGCCAGGGCGCGGCGCATCTTCGCCTCGAGCTCCTCCGCCTCGCGGATCCGGGGGTCCTCGGAGCGCTCCTCGCCGTCCTCGGGGTCATGAGACTCGAGGTCGATGTGCGGATCGACGGACATGGCGTGGTCCCTTCTACGTCCCTGCGTGAGGGTGCCGCCGGGGTGGTCGGCGGGCGTATCGAGCCTACTCCTCGGCCTCGACGACGGCCACCGGGCGGTGGCACTCGGCGCCGCCGCCGCGGCGCGCTGTCGCTACGATCGGCACGGTGACCCGACGCTCCCGCCGCACCTCGCCCGCCGCGCCCCGCCCGCTGTCCCCCTCGCGACGGCTCGAGGCGCTGATCGCCGGATGGCGCCCGCTGCAGCGCCTGGATATCGACGGGTTCGCCGTGCTCCGCTCCCGCGGCGTGACCCGGCGCGCCCACAGCGTGGTCGCACTCGAGGCCCCCGAGGACCGGGACGCGCTCGAGGCGGCCCTCGAGCGCGTGGAGTCCCTGGTCCGTGCCGCGGGGGAGGCCCCCGTGCACCGGATCGTCGAGGGCGTCTCCCCGACCGGTCTGGACCCGCTGCTGCGGGAGCGCGGCGAGGCGATGCGGGGCCGCAGCGAGATCTGGGAGCTGCCGCTGGCAGGGACCGCCGCGGCCGCCCCACCCGCCGCCACGGCGCGGATCGCCGTCGGCGCGCTGGATCCGGACTGGTTCGAGTCCGCCTGGCACCTCGCGCCCCGCCCCGGCGAGGGCGCGCGGGAGACGCTGCGCGACATCTGCGCGGGCACCCCCGCGATCCAGGTGAGCCTCCCCGCTGAGGGGACTGATGCAGCCGGCGCCGTCGGCCGCGCCGCGCTGGTCGAGGCCGGGCGCGAGCAGGTCGCGGTGCTGAACCTGCTCGCCGTCGACCCCGCCCACCGCCGCCGCGGCCTGGGCCGGGACCTCACCCGCTCCCTCCTCGCCCTCGCCGCGATGCAGGGCGCGCAGCGGGCGCTGCTCGAGGTGGAGAGCGAGAACACCGCTGCGAAGGGCCTCTACCGCGCCCTCGGCGCCCGGCGCGTGGGCACCTACCACTACCGCGTGGCGTCCGACGGGTGAGCGAGCCCACCCGTCGTCCCGCCGCGGACCGCTGGGCGCGCACGCCCCGCGCGTCCACCTAGAATGCCCCCATGCCTTCGATCGGACGAGATGACGTCGCACGCCTCGCCGACCTCGCACGGATCCAGCTCACCGATGAGGAGATCGACCGCTTCGCCGGCGAGTTCGACTCCATCATGGACGCTGTCGCCTCCGTGTCCGAGGTCGCCACCGAGG
Source organism: Brachybacterium sp. YJGR34 (assembly GCF_003347015.1). Lineage (GTDB taxonomy): Bacteria > Actinomycetota > Actinomycetes > Actinomycetales > Dermabacteraceae > Brachybacterium. The sequence continues at coordinate 10,594 of NZ_PNFB01000012.1, read as the reverse complement.
ACGTGCCCGCGACGTCCCACCCCATTGCCATGACCAACGTCTTCCGCGAGGACGTCGTGACGACCACCCTGAGCCAGGAGCAGGCCCTCGCCGGCGCTCCCGAGGCCTCGGGAGGTCGCTTCGCCGTCCCGCAGATCCTGGGAGAGGAGTGACCTGATGACCGACATGATCCGCCGCAGCGCCGCCGCCCAGGCCGCCGCGCTGGGCGCCGGGGAGGTCTCCTCCGAGGAGCTCACCCGCGCCCACCTGGACCGCATCGCCGCCGTCGACGGCGACCTGAACGCCTTCCTCCACGTCGGTGAGCAGGAGGCCCTGGCCACCGCCCGGGACATCGACTCCCGCCGCGCCGGCGGCGAGGAGCTGCACGCGCTCGCCGGGGTGCCCGTCGCCGTCAAGGACGTGGTGGTCACCGAGGGCACGCCCACCACCGCGGGGTCGAAGATCCTCGAGGGCTGGATCCCGCCGTACGACGCGACCCTGGTCACCGCGCTGCGGACGGCCGGCCTGCCGATCCTCGGCAAGACCAACATGGACGAGTTCGCCATGGGCTCCTCCACCGAGTCCAGCGCCTACGGCCCCACCCGCAACCCCTGGGACCGCGAGCGCATCCCCGGCGGCTCCGGCGGCGGCAGCGCCGCAGCCGTGGGCGCCTACGAGGCGCCGCTCGCGATCGGCACCGACACCGGCGGCTCGATCCGCCAGCCCGGCGCCGTCACCGGCACCGTGGGCGTCAAGCCCACCTACGGCTCCGTCTCCCGCTACGGCCTCATCGCCATGGCCAGCTCCCTGGACCAGGCCGGGCCCGTGACCCGCACCGTCGAGGACGCGGCCCTGCTGCACGAGCTGATCGCCGGTCACGACGTGCACGACTCCACCTCGCTCACCGACCCCGTGGGCTCCTTCGCCCGGGCGGCGCGGAGCCGCGACGTGAAGGGCCTGCGCATCGGCGTCATCGAGGAGCTCGAGGGAGAGGGCTTCGCCCCCGAGGTCAGCGCCCGCTTCACCGAGTCGCTCGAGCAGCTCGAGCGTGCCGGCGCGGAGATCGTCCGCGTGTCCTGCCCGAACTTCCGCTACGCGCTGGGCGCCTACTACCTCATCATGCCCTCGGAGGCCTCGAGCAACCTCGCGAAGTTCGACGGCATGCGCTTCGGCCTCCGCGTGATCCCCGAGGACCACCCCACCGCGGAGAACGTCATGAAGGCCACCCGGGGCGCCGGCTTCGGCGACGAGGTCAAGCGCCGCATCCTGCTGGGCACCTACGCGCTCTCGGCCGGCTACTACGACGCCTACTACGGCAGCGCCCAGAAGGTCCGCACGCTGGTCCAGCGCGACTTCGCCGCCGCCTTCGAGCAGGTCGACGTGCTCGCCTCGCCGACCGCTCCCACCGTCGCCTTCCGCCTCGGCGAGAAGGTCGACGACCCGCTGGCGATGTACATGAACGACATCGCCACCATTCCCGCCAACCTCGCCGGCACCCCGGGCATCTCGGTGCCCAGCGGCCTCGCCGAGGACGGCCTGCCCGCCGGCATCCAGTTCCTCGCCCCGGCCCGGGCCGACGAGCGCCTGTACCAGGTGGGCGGCGCCCTCGAGGCGCTGCTCGAGGACGCCTGGGGCGGACCGCTGCTGGCGAAGGCCCCCGAGCTCACCGCCCTGGCAGGAGGAGCCAAGTGATGACCACCGCACCCGCGCTCGTCGACTACGACGACGCCATCGCCCGCTTCGACCCGGTCCTCGGCATCGAGGTCCACGTCGAGCTGGGCACGGCCACCAAGATGTTCGACGGCGCGCCGAACATCTTCGCCGCCGAGCCCAACACTGCGATCACCCCCACCTCGCTGGGCCTGCCGGGCTCGCTGCCCGTGGTCAACCGCAAGGCGGTGGAGTTCGCGATCCGGATCGGCCTGGCGCTGAACTGTCAGATTGCCGAGACCTGCCGCTTCGCGCGCAAGCAGTACTTCTACCCGGATCTCACCAAGAACTTCCAGACCTCGCAGTACGACGAGCCGATCGCCTTCGAGGGCTGGGTCGACGTCGAGCTCGAGGACGGAGAGATCGTCCGGGTCGAGATCGAGCGCGCCCACATGGAGGAGGACGCGGGCAAGAACACCCACGTCGGGGGCGCCACCGGGCGCATCCACGGGGCGACCCACTCCGAGGTCGACTACAACCGCGCGGGCGTGCCCCTGGTCGAGATCGTCACCAAGCCGATCCCTGACACGGGGGGCCGCGCCCCCGAGGTCGCCGCCGCCTATGTGCGGACCCTGCGCGACATCTTCCGGGCGCTCGAGGTCTCCGAGGCGCGGATGGAGCGCGGCAACGTCCGCGCCGACATCAACGTCTCCCTGCGCGCGGACGCCTCGGCGCCGCTGGGCACGCGCACCGAGACCAAGAACGTCAACTCCTTCCGCTCCATCGAGCGCACCGTCCGCTACGAGATCTCCCGCCAGGCGGGCGTGCTGGACGCCGGGCAGAGCATCGTGCAGGAGACGCGCCACTTCCACGAGGACACCGGCGGCACCTCCTCCGGGCGTGTGAAGTCCGACGCCGAGGACTACCGCTACTTCCCGGAGCCGGACCTGGTCCCCGTGGCCCCGAGCCGCGAGTGGATCGAGGAGATCCGGGACTCGCTGCCGGAGCTGCCGGCGGCGCGTCGTCGCCGCCTGCGGGGCGAGTGGGGCTACTCCGATCTCGAGATGCGCGATGTCATCAACGCCGGAGCCCTCGAGCTCATCGAGGCGACCGTCGTCGCCGGTGCGAGCGCGCAGAGCGCGCGCAAGTGGTGGATGGGCGAGCTGGCCCGCATCGCCAAGGACCGCGAGGTCGAGCTCGAGACCCTCGTGGTCACCCCGGCGCAGATCGCCGAGCTGCAGGGTCTGGTCGACGGGAAGAAGATCAACGACAAGATCGCCAAGCAGGTGCTCGCCAAGGTGCTCCAGGGCGAGGGCGACCCGGCTGCGATCGTCGAGGCCGAGGGGCTCGCGGTGGTCTCCGACGACTCGGTGCTCACCGGCGCCGTGGACCAGGCCATCGCGGACAACCCCGACGTGGTCGCCAAGATCCAGGGCGGGAAGGTCCAGGCGATCGGCGCTCTGATCGGCCCGATCATGAAGGCCACCCGCGGCCAGGCCGATGCCGGCAGGGTCCGGGAGATCATCATGGAGAAGCTCGGCGTCGGCTGAGCGCCTCGACGCACCGCGAGCACAGGACGGGTCGCCCCTGCAGGGGGCGGCCCGTCCTGTGCTGTGTGGGCCGTCGGCGCCCCGCTCCGTTCCCACTCTCCGGGTGTCCGATCTCACGATGGGCCGCTGAGGAGTTGCGCACCGTGACCTTTTCGTAATTAGGGTAGGCAATCCTAATGACACTGGACGTTCCGGTGCCCGGACCAGGAGGACGCTCTCGCCCATGACGACCACCACCACGACGATCACCCCTCTCGACCCGGCCCCGGCGCGCGTCGGGATCGCCGCGCCGTCCGCCGACGGCGCCCTGCTGGGCGCGCACAGCGCCGATCACTACGCGGACCTCCTGCACGGGGTCGTCGATGCCCTCGCGGAGCGGTTCCGCACCGTGGACGCCCCCTCCGTCGGTCCGGACCGGGCCCAGCTGGCCGCCCGCGTCGCGAGCACCGACCTGGACGGTGCGGGCGTCGGTGACGTCGAGGCGCTGCGCGAGCTGGACGACCTCTACGCGCGCAACGCCGTGTGGTTCCACCACCCCGCCTACCTCGCTCACCTCAACTGCCCGGTGCTCATCCCGGCCGTCGCGGCCGAGGCGATGCTCGCCGCCGTGAACACCTCCGTGGACACCTATGACCAGTCCCTCGTGGGCACCCTCATGGAGCGCCGGCTGGTCGAGTGGACCGCCGGGCGACTGGGGTACGCCGCGGGCGACGGCGTGTTCACCTCGGGAGGAACCCAGTCCAACCTGCAGGCGCTGTTCCTGGCCCGCGAGGCCGTGCTGCGCCGCCACGGCGGCGAGCGTGCGGAGCTGATGCCCCGTCTGCGGGTGCTCGCCGGCCCCGCCGCTCACTTCTCGATCGGCCGCGCGGCCCAGCTGCTCGGCCTCGCCCCCGAGGCGGTGCAGACGCTCGCCACCACGGCCGACGGTCGCGTGGACCCCGAACGACTGGCCGAGGACCTCGCCGCGCTCGACGCCGCCGGGGACATCGTGCTCGCTGTCGCCCTCACCGCCGGCACCACGGATCAGGGCCTCATCGACCCGCTCCGCCCGCTGGCCGGGATCTGCCGCTCGCACGGCGCCTGGCTCCACGTCGACGCCGCCTACGGCGGGGCCCTGCTGCTCTCCGAGCGCCGCCGCGGCCTGCTGGACGGGATCGCCGCGGCCGACTCCGTGACGGTCGACTTCCACAAGACCTTCTTCCAGCCGGTCTCCTCGAGCGCCGTGCTCGTCAGGGATCCGGCCTCCCTCGCCGCGACCTCGCATCACGCCGACTACCTCAATCCCGCCGCCGAGGCGCTGGGGCCCGAGGCGGAGCCCAACCAGGTCGACAAGTCCCTGCAGACCACCCGGCGGTTCGACGCCCTGAAGCTCTGGGCCACCCTGCGCTCCGTCGGACCCGACCGGATCGGGGAGATGGTCGATGCGGTCTGCGATCTCGCCGCGCAGGTCCACGGGCTCCTCGAGGACGCCGAGGACATGGAGGTGCTGCCGCGCGGCGACCTCTCCACGGTCCTCTTCCGCTTCCGTCCCGCGGGGGTGGACGAGGAGGAGGCCGATCGTCTCGTGCCCCTCATCCGGCGGATCCTCATGCAGTCCGGCCGGGCGATGGTCGCGCGCACCACCGTCGACGGCCGCGCCTGGCTCAAGCTCACCCTGCTGAACCCCGGGACACGCGTCGACGAGGTGACGGCCGTCCTGGACCTGGTCCGCGCCACCGCCCGCGGTCTGCTCGCCGGAGCTGCTCTGGCCGCGACGGAGGAGACCCGATGAGCGCGCACGTGCACGACCTGGTGGGGATCGGGATCGGGCCCTTCGGGCTGGGGCTCGCCGCCCTCGCGGACCCCCTGGACGACGTCGACGCGGTGTTCCTGGACCAGCGCGACGGCTTCGCCTGGCATCCCGGCATGATGCTCGAGGGCGCCACCATCCAGGTCCCCTTCCTCGCGGACCTCGTCACCATGGCGGACCCCACCTCCCCGTATTCCTTCCTGAGCTTCCTCAAGGACACCGGACGGCTGTACTCCTTCTACATCCGGGAGTCCTTCACCCCGCTGCGCTCGGAGTACGACGACTACTGCCGCTGGGTGGCCGCGCAGCTGGGGACCCTGCGCTGGCGGCGCCGCGTGGTCGCCGTCCAGGAGGCGGGCAGCGGCCTGCTGCGGGTACGGGCCGAGGTGCTCGGTGACGGCGGGGCCGTGCTCGGGACCGAGGAGCACCTGACCCGGCACGTCGCGGTCTCGGTCGGCACCGCCCCGACGATGCCTCCGGCCCTGTCCGCGGCGGCACGGACGGCGGCGGCCGATCCCTCGGCCGGCCCCGTCGTGCACAGCGGCGACTACCTCGCCGCCCGCGAGAGCCTGCTCGAGAGCGGGGCGGTGACGATCGTCGGCAGCGGGCAGTCCGCCGCCGAGGTCTACCGCGACCTGATCGAGGAGGGCAGCCGCCGCGGCACCCGCGTGGACTGGGTGACCCGCTCCCCGCGCTTCTTCCCGATGGAGTACACCAAGCTCAGCCTCGAGATGACCTCCCCCGAGTACACGGACCTGTTCCGCTCGCTGAGCACGGAGCGTCGCGAGGCCCTCTCCCGGAGCCAGCGCGCCCTGCACAAGGGCATCAGCGGGGATCTGGTCGACGACATCCACGAGACCCTGTACCGGCTCTCGGCCGGAGGTCGCGAGGTCCCGACCACGCTCCTCACCGAGACCGCCGTCGAGGGCGTCCGCCGGGCCGAGGACGGCTGGGCGCTGACCCTGCGCCACGGCCAGCTCGGCACCTCCGCCGTCCACCGCACCCGGGCGATCCTCGCCGCGACCGGCTATGCACCGCGCTCCCTGGACCTGCTCGATCCGCTCGGGGACCGCCTCCGCCGCGACGAACAGGGGCGCCCCGCCCCGGACCGCGACTACGCCCTGGACACCGCCGGGCAGGTCCACCTGCTGGGCACCGAGGAGCACACCCACGGCGTGACCGCCCCGGACCTCGGCTTCGGACCCTGGCGCGCCTCCCGGGTGCTCGCCCAGGTCACCGGGCGCGAGCCCTACCGCTGCGAGCAGCGCATCGCCTTCCAGACCTTCGGCCTGCCGGACGGGGACCAGGCTCCCGCCGCGCACCGCACCCTCCAGGAGGACCTCGCATGAGCGTCGAGACCGGACAGATCACCGTGGCACCGCTGGACCCTCCGCAGCACACCGGGGCGGTCCACGCCTGGCTGACCCATCCCCGTGCCTGGGCCTGGCAGATGCAGGAGCACTCCCCGGAGCAGGTGCGGCGCCATCTCGCCGGCGTCGCCGCGGATCACGAGCAGGACGGCTGGATCCTCTCCGTCGACGGGCGCGACGCCGCCTACGTGGAGACCTACCGTCCGGCCTCCCAGCTGCCCGCGGAGGTCTTCGCCGAGCGGCCGGGGGACCTCGGCATGCACCTGCTCGTCGCCCCGCCCGACGGGGCGGGGGAGCGAGGCTTCACCGACCGGATCATGGGAGCCACGATGCGGCTGTGCTTCGAGCGGCTCGGAGCCGCCCGCGTGGTGGTCGAGCCGGACGTGCGCAACGCTCCCGTCCTCGCGAAGAACACCGCCGCCGGTTTCCGGGTGCTGGACGAGGTCGAGCTGACGCAGGAGGGCCTCCTCAAGCGCGCGGCCCTGAGCCTGTGCACCCCGGAGGACTTCGCCCGGTCCGCGATCGGCAGGAGGGCCCGGGGACGCTACGAGCACCTCACGCCGGAGCTGGTGGCCGCCTCCCACCGCCATCTCGTGACCAAGGCGATCGCCGAGTTCTCCCACGAGCGCATGCTCCACCCGCAGCCGCTGGGCGCGGGCCGATGGCTGCTCGAGGTGCCGGGCGCGCCGGTGCGCTACACCTTCCGTGCCCGCGTGCTCCCGCTCGAGCACTGGGCGATCGAGGAGGACTCGGTGCAGCGGTGGCAGGAGGAGGAGCGCACGGAGCTCGACGCGCTCGAGTTCGTCCTCGAGATGCAGGACGCGCTCGGACTGCCCGAGGCCCTGGTCTCGACCTACCTCGAGGAGCTCTCCTCCACCCTGGCCGCCGGGGCGGAGAAGCTCCGCGGCGCCCTGGCCGGCGACCGCCCGGGCACGCCCGCGCTGGTGCACGCAGGTTTCCAGCAGATCGAGGCCGCGATGACCGAGGGGCACCCCGGGTTCCTGGCCGCCAACGGCCGCATCGGCTGGTCGCTGGACGACTATCGCGCCTTCGCCCCGGAGCTCGGACCCCGAGTCCACCTCGAGTGGGTGGCCGTGCGGCGGGAGCACAGCCATCTCGCCCTGGGCGAGGGCCTGGACGAGGAGGCGCATCTCCTCGCGGCCCTCGGCCCCGAGGAGCTCGAGCGACTCGCCGGGATCCTCCGCCGACGAGGCCTCGACCCCGAGGGCTACCACCTGCTGCCCGTGCATCCCTGGCAGGAGAGCCACCGTCTCGCCATCAGCTTCGCCGCCGACATCGGTCGGGGAGACCTCGTCCCCCTCGGGCCGGGCCGAGCCGCGCTGCAGCCCCAGCAGTCGCTGCGCACCTTCTTCGAGCACGGCCGGGACGGAGCGCCCTACGTGAAGACCGCGCTGGCGATCCAGAACATGGGCTTCCTGCGCGGCCTCTCGCCGGAGTACATGCGGGACACCCCGGCCATCAACGACTGGGTGGCCGACCTCGTCGCGCAGGATCCCGTCTTCGCGGCGCACGGCTTCTCCGTGCTCCGCGAGCGGGCGGCCCTGGGGTACACCGGCGACGCCTACCACCGCACCGCCTCCTCGAACCCGCACCGCAAGATGCTCGCGGCGCTGTGGCGGGAGAACCCCGTCCCGCTGGTCGGGCAGGACGAGCAGCTGATGACGATGGCCGCGCTCCTGCACCGTGATCACGAGGGTCGTGCGCTGGCCTCCGCCCTGGTCGCCGCCTCCGGGATCGGGGCCCGGACCTGGCTGCGGGACGTGCTGAGCGCGTACCTGGTGCCCCTCGTCCACGCTCTGCAGGCCCACGAGGTGGTGGCGATGCCGCACGGTGAGAACCTCGTGCTGCGGCTTCGGGGTCACCGTGTGGTGGGTGCCTTCCTCAAGGACGTGGGCGAGGAGGTCGCCGTGCTCGGCGAGGGCCCGCTGCCGGCCCGCCTCCAGCGGATCCGGGCCGAGGTGCCGGAGTCGGAGAAGGCGCTGTCGATCCTCACCGATGTGTTCGACGGGGTGCTGCGCCACCTCTGTGCGATCCTCGACGTCGACGGCCTGCTGCCCGCCGCGGCGTTCTGGGACCAGGTCGCCGCCGTCCTCGACGAGTACGAGGGGGAGCATCCCGCGCTGCGTCGGGGCACGAGCGGAGGCGTGGACCTGCGGGCTCCGACCTTCGCCCACTCGTGCCTGAACCGGCTGCAGCTGCGCAACACCCTGCAGATGGTGGACCTCGGCGATCAGGCCTCCTCGCTGCTGTACAGCGGACGGATCGCCAACCCGGCGGCTCGCCGGAGGTGATCCTCGTCCTTCGTCCGGATGGTGACACCGCCATCTCGCATACCGGCGTAGCATGGCGCCATGCCTCAGCTCCGCTCCCGCACCTCGACCCACGGCCGCAACATGGCCGGCGCTCGCGCCCTCTGGCGCGCGACCGGCATGACCAGCGGCGACTTCGGCAAGCCGATCATCGCGATCGCGAACTCGTACACGCAGTTCGTCCCCGGGCACGTCCATCTCAAGAACATGGGCGATCTCGTCGCGAGCGCGATCGCGGAGGCCGGCGGCATCTCCAAGGAGTTCAACACCATCGCCGTGGACGACGGCATCGCGATGGGCCACGGCGGCATGCTCTACTCCCTGCCCAGCCGCGACATCATCGCCGACTCCATCGAGTACATGGTCAACGCGCACACCGCGGACGCCCTGGTGTGCATCTCCAACTGCGACAAGATCACCCCCGGCCACCTCATGGCCGCGATGCGGCTGAACATCCCGGTGGTGTTCGTCTCCGGCGGCCCCTCCGAGTCCGGCAAGCCGGTCGAGGGCGTCACCGAGGGGCGCATCGACCTGGTGGACGCGATGGCGCTGTCGGCGAACGATGCCGTCACCGACGCCCAGCTCGCCGAGGTCGAGGAGAACGCCTGCCCCACCTGCGGCTCCTGCTCGGGCATGTTCACCGCCAACTCGATGAACTGCCTCACCGAGGTGCTGGGACTCTCGCTGCCCGGCAACGGCACCACGCTGGCCACCCACGCCTTCCGCCGGGAGCTCTTCCTCGAGGCCGGCCGCACGATCGTGGAGCTGGCCCGCCGGTACTACGAGGAGGACGACGAGTCGGTGCTGCCGCGCTCGATCGCCACCAAGGCGGCCTTCTCCAACGCGATGGCGATGGACGTCGCCATGGGCGGCTCCACCAACACGATCCTGCACATCCTGGCCGTCGCGATCGAGGGCGGGGTGGACTTCACCCTCGAGGACATCGACCGCATCTCGCGCCTGGTGCCCACGCTGTCCAAGGTGGCGCCCAACGGCACCGCCCACGTCGAGGACGTCCACCGCGCCGGCGGCATCCCGGCGATCCTCGGCGAGCTGGACCGCGCCGGGCTGCTGGACCATGCCATCCACACCGTCCACTCCCCGGACCTGTCCAGCTGGCTCGCCGAGTGGGACATCCGCGGCGGCAGCGCCTCGGCGAAGGCGGAGGCGCTGTTCCATGCGGCGCCGGGCGGCGTGCGCACCACCCAGGCCTTCTCGACCACGAACACCTGGGACGAGCTGGACACCGACGGCGAGAACGGCGTGGTGCGCTCGGTTCCCCACGCGTACACCAAGGACGGCGGCCTCGCGGTCCTCAAGGGCAATCTGGCCCGCGAGGGCTCCGTGTTCAAGACCGCGGGCATCACGGAGGACCTCTTCCACTTCGAGGGCACCGCCGTGGTGTGCGACTCCCAGGAGGAGGCGGTCCAGAAGATCCTCGACAAGACCGTCCAGGCCGGGGACGTCGTGGTGATCCGCTACGAGGGTCCCCAGGGCGGTCCGGGCATGCAGGAGATGCTGTACCCGACGTCCTTCCTCAAGGGGCGGGGCCTGGGCAAGACCTGCGCGCTCATCACCGATGGCCGCTTCTCCGGGGGCACCAGCGGAGTCTCGCTGGGCCACATCTCCCCGGAGGCGGCCGAGGGCGGCCTGATCGGCCTCGTCGAGGACGGGGACCGGATCATCATCGACGTCGACAAGCGCCTGCTCGAGCTCGACGTCCCCGAGGAGGAGATCGCGCGCCGCCGCGCGGCGAAGGGCCCGCTGCCCTGGCGTCCCGAGCAGCGCGAGCGGACGGTCTCCCAGGCGCTCAAGGTCTACGCGCACCTGGTGCGCTCGGCGACCTACGGCGCGACCCGCCGGCCCCTGGACTGATCAGGCTCTGTACAGAGACCGAAGCGCCCGACGTTCCCGCGGGAACGTCGG
>NZ_PNFB01000011.1 GCF_003347015.1 Brachybacterium sp. YJGR34 | reverse complement strand
CGGTGCCCTCTCGGGCACCGGCCGCGCGGCGTCGCGGGGGTCAGTCGCGTCGCAGGCTCGGCATGCCCAGGGTGACCGGGCCCGCGGCCTCGACGCCGCCCCCGTGCCCGGTGCCGCAGGAGGATCCGGCATCGAGGCCCTGCACCCCGGCCTCCCAGGCGTCGCCCGAGCGGGTGCGGCGGACCGAGAAGCTGCCGGATCCCGCCGTGCCGTCCCCGGGATGCGCCAGGGCGCTGTCGGCGAGCAGGTAGTGCGGCGCGCCGCGGGTGACGGTCGCGCTGACGAGGTCGCCGGGACGCGGTCGCTCCGCGGCGGGCAGGTCCTCGGGCAGGGCGAAGTGGACCAGCCGATGGTCCCGGGCGCGCCCGGAGAGCCGGTGGGTGCGGGCGTCGCGGCTGCCCTCCCCCTCGGCGACGAGGATCTCGACCTCGCGCCCCTCGAGCTGGCGGTTCTCCTCGTGCGTGATGCGGTCCTGCAGGGCGATGAGCCGCTCGTAGCGCTCCTGCACGACGTCCTTGGGGATCTGGTCGTCCATGGTGGCCGCCGGGGTCCCGGGACGGATCGAGTACTGGAAGGTGAAGGCGCTCGAGAAGCGGGAGGCCTCGACCACGTCGAGGGTGGCCTGGAAGTCCTCCTCGGTCTCCCCGGGGAAGCCGACGATGATGTCGGTGGTGATCGCGGCCTCGGGGATCCGCTCGCGCACGGCGTCGAGGATGCCGAGGAACTTCGTCGACCGGTAGGAGCGCTTCATCCGTCGCAGCACGGCGTCGGAGCCGGACTGCAGCGGCATGTGCAGCTGCGGCATGACGTTCCCCGTCTCCGCCATCGCCTCGATGACGTCCTCGGTGAACATCGCCGGGTGCGGGGAGGTGAAGCGCACCCGCTCCAGGCCATCGATCTCGCCGCACGCGCGCAACAGCTTCGCGAAGGCCCCGCGGTCCCCGAACTCGACGCCGTAGGAGTTGACGTTCTGCCCCAGCAGGGTCACCTCGATGGCGCCGGCCGCGACCACGTCGCGCACCTCGGCGAGGACGTCCCCGGGGCGGCGGTCCTTCTCCTTGCCGCGCAGCGACGGCACGATGCAGAAGGTGCAGGTGTTGTTGCAGCCCACCGAGATGGACACCCAGGCCGCGTAGGCGGAGTCCCGACGGGTGGGGAGGGTCGAGGGGAAGACCTCGAGGGACTCGAGGATCTCGACCTGCGCGTCGGCATTGTGCCGGGCACGGTCCAGCAGGATCGGCAGCGAGCCGATGTTGTGGGTCCCGAAGACGACGTCCACCCAGGGAGCGCGCTCGACGATGGCGGCACGGTCCTTCTGGGCGAGACAGCCGCCGACGGCGATCTGCATGGACGGGTTCGCGTCCTTGCCGGGCCGCAGCCCGCCGAGGGTGCCGTAGAGCTTGTTGTCCGCGTTCTCGCGCACCGCGCAGGTGTTGAAGACGATCACGTCGACCTCGCCGCGGCGAGGATCGGCCTCCGCCGGGGCGGCGACGTAGCCGGAGTCCTCGAGCAGGCCGGTGAGACGCTCGGAATCGTGGACGTTCATCTGACAGCCGAAGGTGCGCACCTGGTAGGTGCCGCGAGGCTCCGCAGCGGCGGGGCCCGCGGCATGATCCGCAGCGGCGAGGGGGGCGGGAGAGCTCAGGGACATAGTGCCTCCAGGGTACGGCGAAACCGGTGCGTGGTTCAGCCCACGCTCTCCTCCGCGGCGGCCCTCAGCTCCCCGGAGATGACATGGACGGCGAGGTCACCGGGATATCCCTTGCGGGTCAGCAGCGCATCGAGACGACGGGAGAGGCGACGACGGTGGCTGCCGTCACGCTCGGCGCGGAGCCGCTCGGCGTCGTCGGGGCCGATGCGGGAGCGGACCAGCTCGCGGCAGCGCAGCTCCTCGTCGCTCTCCTCGGCGCCGAGCGCCGCGTCGACGAGCCGCTCGTCGACGTGCCGGCGCTCGAGCTCGCGGCGCAGCGCCGCGTCGCCGAGCGATCGCATCGCCCGGCGCTGCTGCACCCAGTCACGGGCGAAGCCGGCGTCATCGATGAGACCCGCCCGGTCCATGCGGGCCATGACCTCGTGCGCGAGGGCGGCAGGGACCTCGCGCCGATCCAGACGCTCCCGCATCTCCCCCGCCGAGCGCCGGCGGGTCGCCAGCAGGCGCATCAGGTATCGGCACTCGCGGACCACGATCTTCTCCCGCTCCATCGCCGCGGGGTCCGGGCCCGCGGCGGGACGCTCGATGATCCGCCGGGTGCGCGCCTCGAGCTCACGACGCAGCGAGGAGGCACCCTGCGCGGCCGAGGGCGACCCGGAAGCGGCGCCGACCATGTGGCCGGCGCCGCCGGTGCTGGGGTGCGGCACCATCACTCAGATGGTGGCGGGGACGTCCTCGTCGAGGAACTCGTCCTCGCCGAGCGGCGCCTCGGCGACCGCCGCTTCCGCCTCCGCGGCGGCATGCTCCGCCGCGTACTTGCCGACGCCCAGGGTGCGCAGGATCTTCTCCTCGATCTCCGCGGCGAGATCCGGGTTGTCCTTCAGGAACTGCCGGGAGTTCTCCTTGCCCTGCCCCAGCTGGTCCCCCTCGTAGGTGAACCAGGCACCGGACTTGCGGACCACGCCGTGCTCGACGCCGAGGTCGATCAGACCGCCCTCGCGGGAGATGCCCTCCCCGTAGAGGATGTCGAATTCGGCCTGCTTGAACGGCGGAGCCATCTTGTTCTTGACGACCTTGACGCGGGTGCGGTTGCCCACCGCGTCGGAGCCCGACTTGAGGGTCTCGATGCGGCGGATGTCCATCCGGACCGAGGCGTAGAACTTCAGCGCCTTGCCGCCGGTGGTGGTCTCCGGGCTGCCGAAGAAGACGCCGATCTTCTCGCGCAGCTGGTTGATGAAGATCGCGGTGGTGCCCGAGGACGAGAGCGCCCCGGTGAGCTTGCGCAGCGCCTGGGACATCAGACGTGCCTGCAGGCCGACGTGGGAGTCGCCCATCTCGCCCTCGATCTCCGCCTTGGGGACCAGCGCAGCCACCGAGTCGACGACCACGACGTCCAGCGCGCCCGAGCGGATCAGCATGTCGGTGATCTCGAGAGCCTGCTCGCCTGTGTCCGGCTGCGAGACCAGCAGGGCGTCGGTGTCGACCCCGAGCTTCTTGGCGTACTCGGGGTCCAGGGCGTGCTCGGCGTCGATGAAGGCGGCGATGCCGCCGTTGCGCTGGGCGTTGGCGACCGCGTGCAGGGCGAGGGTCGTCTTGCCCGAGGACTCCGGGCCGTAGATCTCGACGATGCGGCCGCGGGGCAGGCCCCCGATGCCGAGGGCGGCGTCCAGCGCGACCGAGCCGCTGGGGATGACCTCGACCGGCGGGCGGACGTCGTCGCCCAGACGCATGACCGAGCCCTTGCCGAACTGGCGGTCGATCTGGGCGAGGGCGTTGTCGAGCGAGGAGCCCCGATCCTTCGAGGACGACTTCGAGGAGGACTTCGATGCGGGCATGTGGTTGTTCCTTCCAGAGGGCCGGGTGTGCCGACGTGGTGACCGTGCGGCCACCGTAGGCGCCGACCCCGACATTCGCCGTGGCCCCGGATCCCCGGTGGATATCGGGGCGGTGGGGAGGAGAGGTGAGAGCGTGGGCGCGGTCCCGGAGGACCGACAGGACACACTGTACCGAACAGGCGTTCGAACGCGCGAGAGATCGGCGCGTGTCGCGGCGTGTCGCCCTGCCCACGCCCGCGCGGGCGCCCCGGGCCCGCGGGACATCCTGCTCGACGCCCCGGCGCGCACCGGCCTCAGCGCCGGCGCTGCTCGGGCGGTATCTCCCAGCGCGCGGACTCGGGCACGTCCAGGGCGTCGCAGAGCGCGGTCCACACCGAGCGCACCGCGACCCCGCGCTCGAGAGCCTCCTCGGCGCTCACGCCGCCGATCTGCTCGAGCACGAGGTCGCGCGCATAGGTGCGGGCCAGGGAGGGGCCGAAGACGTGGTCGGCCAGCTCCGTGAACTCGCTGCGTCGCACCTCAGTGGGCGCCCACCAGCGGAGCCGCGCCCTCGGCGAGCCCCTCGGGGACGGTGTCGGGGATGGTCACACGCTCGGCGACGGCGATCCTGTCGGACACCTCGCGCAGCACGAAGGACAGCGGCAGACCCAGGGCGTCGGTCACCGAGACCAGCAGCTCGCTGGAGGCTTCCTTCTGCCCACGCTCGATCTCGCTGAGGTAGCCCAGCGACACGCGGGCGTCGGAGGACACCTGCCGCAGAGTGCGGCCCTGGGAGCGGCGCGCGTCGCGCAGCACGTCGCCGAGCTCCTGGCGGAACAGGATCATGGACCTGCCTCCCTTCCTCTGACTCTGAGTGGTCTGGTGACTCTGAGTGATCTGATGGAACTTGTCGTGCACCTCGGGGGTGCGGTACGTCATCACGATCAGGTCAACGCGCCGTCCCTCGGAAGTGTTCCCCAGAGTGTAGTGCGACACCCCCACGGTTACCTGGACGATGTGCACGGCCGGCCCTCGGGGAGAGACCGCCGGACGCGCCGGGTCCGACCTGCGCGGGAGCCTAGCGCGGCAGCGCCGCGGCGAGCTCCGCCACGGCCGCCTCCACCGTCCGGGCCCGGATCCGCGCTCTCCCGCCGCTGAGATGCAGTTCACGGGTCCGCGCCGGCTCGCCCCGGCGCACGACCGCGAGCCAGACGGTGCCCTCGGGGACGCCGCGCTCGTCGGGGCCGGGACCCGCCACGCCCGTGGTCGCGACCGCCAGGTCCGCGTCATAGATCGTCATCGCTCCCTGGGCCATCGCGACCGCGACCGCGGCCGTCACGGCGCCCGTGCGTGCCAGCAGGTCCGGATCGACCCCCAGCACCCGGGTCTTCGCGCCGTACGAGTAGCAGGCCGCGCCCCCGGCGATCACCGCGCTGGCGCCGGGGACGTCGACCAGACGGGCGACCACGGCCCCGGCGGTCAGGGACTCCGCGGTGGCGATCGTCCAGCCCTGGGCGGCGGCCCGCGCGATGACCTCGGCCGGATCCACCGGGGGCGCCGGCGACGCCCCGGGAGGACCCGTCGGCCCGTCCTCGGACCGGCTCATCCGGCGGCGCCGCCGGCCAGGGCCTCACGGCGCAGCCGCAGTCCGTCCTTGAGGTTCACCAGCCCGGACCACACGGTGAGGATCACGGCGAGCAGCACCAGAGCCAGGCCGATCCAGCGGGCCGGCTCCCACCACATCTCGACGGGGATCAGGCAGAAGGTGATCGCGATGGTCTGGACCATCGTCTTCGCCTTGCCCGCCATGTTCGCCGGCAGCGCCCCGTACTTCAGGATCGTGAAGCGCATGATGGTGATGCCGAACTCGCGCACCAGGATGAGCACGGTCATCCACCAGGGCACGTACTCCCAGACGGAGAGCATGATCAGCGCCGCGCCGGTCATCGCCTTGTCCGCGATCGGATCGACGATCTTGCCGAAGTCGGTGATCAGCCCGCGGCTGCGCGCCAGATGGCCGTCGAGGGCATCGGTGATCATGGCCAGCACGAACACGCCGGCCACCACCAGCCGGCCGGGGACGGAGTCGGCGTACTGCGCGGCGAGCACCACCAGCAGCGGGACCATCGCGCACCGCACCATGGTGAGGATGTTGGCGATGTTCCACAGCGGGACCGGCTCGGTGCGGGACGTGGTCATCGGTGCTCCTGGGGTGGCATGGGCTGGGGGTTCGTCGTGCTCGGACGGTACGGGGCGCGGACGCCCCTCAGCGTCCCGTGAGGCTCCAGGCGTCCTCGCTCTCCGCCTCGTCCGCGTCATCGTAGTAGTCGGTCGCGGGCTCGGAGCCGTCGTCGGCCAGCGGGTCCGCCGCGTACCGGTCCTCCGCCGCCGCGGCGCCGTCGGCCCCGGACGAGGGGCTCTCGAGCTCGACCGCCTGATCGGCGCCGTAGGGCGCCTCCTCCCCCGGGCTCTCCTCGCCCCGGACCCGGGCGATGGCGGTGGCGAGGTCGTCGGGGTGGATCAGCACGTCGCGCGCCTTCGACCCCTCGGACGGGCCGACGATCTCGCGGGACTCCAGCAGGTCCATGAGGCGACCGGCCTTCGCGAAGCCGACGCGCAGCTTGCGCTGCAGCATCGAGGTCGAGCCGAACTGGGTGGTGACCACGAGCTCGGCCGCCTGCAGCAGCACCTCGAGATCGTCGCCGATGTCGTCGTCGATCTGCTTCTTGGCCGCGACGACCGTGACGTCCTCGCGGTAGTTGGGCTTCATCTGCGCCTTGACGTGGTCGACGACCTTGTGGATCTCCGACTCGTTGACCCAGGCGCCCTGCACGCGCATCGGCTTGGCCTTGCCCATCGGATGGAACAGGGCATCGCCCTGGCCGATCAGCTTCTCGGCGCCGACGGAGTCCAGGATGACCCGCGAGTCCTGCAGCGAGGACGTGGAGAAGGCCAGTCGGCTGGGCACGTTGGCCTTGATGATGCCGGTGACGACATCGACCGAGGGGCGCTGCGTGGCCAGGATCAGGTGGATGCCGGCGGCGCGTGCCAGCTGGGTGATGCGCTGGATCGACGCCTCGACGTCCCGCGGGGCGACCATCATGAGGTCCGCGAGCTCGTCGACCACGACCAGCAGGTACGGGTACGGGGCCAGGCGACGCTCGCTGCCGGGGGGCGGGGTCACCTCCCCGGCGCGCACCGCCTTGTTGAAGTCGTCGACGTGCTTGAATCCGAAGGCGGCGAGGTCGTCGTAGCGCGCGTCCATCTCCTTGACCACCCACTCGAGCGCCTCGGCGGCCTTCTTGGGGTTGGTGATGATCGGCGTGATCAGGTGCGGGATGCCCTCGTAGAGGGTGAGCTCGACGCGCTTGGGGTCCACGAGCACCATGCGCACCTCCTCGGGCGTGGCGCGCATGAGGATGGAGGTGATCATCGAGTTCACGAAGACCGACTTGCCGGCCCCGGTGGCGCCCGCGACGAGCAGGTGGGGCATCTTCGCGAGGTTCGCGACCACGTAGCCGCCCTCGACGTCCTTGCCCACGCCCATCAGCAGCGGGTGCTCGCTGCGCCGCGCGACCTGGCTGCGCAGCACATCGCCCAGCACCACCGTCTCGCGGTCCGTGTTGGGGATCTCGATGCCGATCGCCTTCTTGCCGGGGATCGGCGAGAGGATCCGGACGTCGGAGCTGGCGACGGCGTAGGAAATGTTCTTGTCCAGGGCCGTGACCTTCTCGACCTTGGTGCCCGGAGCCAGCTCCACCTCGTAGCGGGTGACCGTCGGGCCGCGGGAGAAGCCCACCACCTCGGCGTTGACGTTGAACTGCTCGAAGACCTCCCCGAGGGCCGCCACGACGTGGTCGTTGGCCTCGGAGCGGGTCTTGTGCGGGGGCCCCTCCAGCAGGAACGAGGACTCCGGGAGCGTGTAGACGATGTCGCCGGCGAGCTCGAGCTGCTCCCCCGCGCGGGGCAGGTCCCCGGGCGGCGGCGGGACCAGCTCGGGCTTGTCCTCCTCGGCCGGCCGCGCGGCCTTCGCCGGGACCTGCGCGGCGGCACCCGCCTTCGCGGCCGTGGGCATCGGCGTGGTGGCCTTCGTGCCACCCCGCGCCCCCGCACCGGGGAAGGACTTGGCGCGGTGGTTCTCGCCCTCGACCGCGTCGACGGCCTCGGTCGCGTCCGGCGACGCGGCGCGCCGCGGCCCGCCCTTGCGTCCCTTCCTGCGCGTCGGCGCCGTCGCCTCGCCCTCCTCGGCGACGCCCTGCTCGAAGGCCTCGTCCCCGGCATAGCCGAAGCTCTCGTGATCGCGCTCGGCCGCCTCCGCCTTCGCTGCGGCCTTCTCCCGGCGGGTGCGCCGACGGGGACGGCCGGCGGGCTGGGCCGTGGTCGCCTGCTCGTGCACGGCCGGATCAACCCGGCGCGGGCGCAGGCCGAAGGCCACGCGCTCCTCGTCCTCCTCCTCACTGCTGCCGACCATCACCTGGTACATGCCGCGCAGCCGCGAGGGGATCGACTCCACGGGCGTGGCCGTGAGCACCAGGATGCCGAAGGCGATGAGCACGGAGTGGATGACCACCACGGCCGTGGGCGGCACCAGGGCCACCAGCGGGGCCGCCGCCAGGTAGCCGAGCACGCCGCCGCCGCGCGCCAGCGCGTCGATGCCGTCGGCCGGGGCGGGCAGCCGCGCGGCCACGGACGCGATCGCGGAGATCGCGGTGAGCAGGATGGCGATGCCGATCGCGATGCGCGAGTTGGCGCGCACCTGGTCGGGACGGCGGAACATGCGCACCGCCCATCCGGCGGCCAGCAGCGGGATCACCATGGAGGAGATGCCGAAGGTGCCGGCGACCACGGTGTGCACCGCCCCGAACACCGGCCCGGAGGACTGCCACCATTCGACCACCGCCACCAGCACCGCCAGCAGCAGCAGGAACAGCGCATAGCCGTCGCGCCGCTGCTCCGGGGCCACCTCCCAACGCTGCACGCCGATCGAACGGACCAGGCCGCCGACCATGCGGGCGATCGAGAGATAGCCGGAGCGCACTGCGCGCACCGGGAGCGGGAGCGTCGAGGGATCGTTCGCCGCGGAGGCCTTCGTCCGCGAGGTGCCGGCGGACGAGGTCCGGGACGAGCCTTTCGACGCACGGGCGGGGGAAGACGTACGTGTCGCCATGCGCTCCAGGGTACCGCCCGCCGTCCGCGGCCCTGCGGAGGCGGGCGCGGCGGGCACGTCACCGGGCGCAGATCACGCCCCGACGAGGACTACGCCTCGACGACGATCGGGATGATCATGGGGCGTCGGCGCAGGCGCTTGCCGACGTACCGGCCGACCACCCGCCGCATGACCTGCTGCAGCTGATAGGTGTCGCGACGATCGGACTGGTCCGCGACGGCCTGCTCGAGGGCCGCGACCAGCTCCGGACGGATCGCCGCAAAGACCGCGTCGTCCTCCGCCACGCCGCGGGCGTGGATCTCGGGGCCGGCGATGAGCGCCCCGGTCTCGGAGTTCACGACCGCGAAGAGGGAGATGAACCCCTCGTCCCCCAGGATCCGGCGATCCTTGAGGTCCGCCTCCGAGATCTCTCCCACGCTGGATCCGTCGACGTAGACGTACCCGTTGGGGATCTCACCGACCACCGTCGCGATGCCGTCCCGCAGATCGACCACGTGGCCGTCCTTGGCCAGGACCACCCGGTCGCGCGGCACGCCCGTGGCTTCCGCGATCTCACCGTTGGCGATGAGGTGGCGCACCTCGCCGTGGATGGGCATGACGTTCCGCGGGCGCACGATGTTGTAGCAGTACAGCAGCTCGCCGGCGCTCGCATGGCCCGAGGTGTGGACCTTCGCGGTGCCCTTGTGCACCACCTCGGCGCCGAGCGCCATGAGGCCGTTGACCACGCGGAACACGGCGTTCTCGTTGCCGGGGATGAGCGAGGAGGCGAGGATGACGACGTCCCCGGGCCCCACGCTGACACGGTGGTCGCGATTCGCGATCCGGCCCAGCGCGGCCATCGGCTCGCCCTGGCTGCCGGTGCACATCAGCACCACCTGCTCCTCCGGCAGGTCGTCGATGCGCTTGACGTCCACCACGGTGTCCTCGGGCACGTGCAGGTAGCCCATCTCGGCCGCGATGCCCATGTTGCGCACCATCGAGCGCCCCACGAAGGCGACCTTGCGGCCGTGGGCGGCGGCCGCGTCGAGCACCTGCTGGACGCGGTGGACGTGGCTGGAGAAGGAGGCCACCACGATCTTCTGCCGCGCGCGGGCGAAGATCGCGTCCAGGGTGGGACCGATCTCCTTCTCGGCGACGGTGAAGCCGGGGACCTCGGCGTTGGTCGAGTCGGTCATGAACAGGTCCACGCCGGCCTCGCCGAGCCGCGCGAAGGCGCGCAGGTCGGTGATGCGGCCGTCCAGCGGGAGCTGGTCCATCTTGAAGTCGCCGGTGTGCAGCACGGTGCCGGCCGGCGTCGCGACGTGCACCGCGAGCGCATCGGGGATCGAGTGGTTGACCGCGACGAACTCGCACTCGAAGGGGCCGAAGCTCTCCGACTGCCCCTCCGCCACGGCATAGGTGTAGGGCCGGATGCGGTGCTCCCGGAGCTTCGCCTCGATGAACGCGAGGGTGAGCTGCGAACCGACCAGGGGGATGTCCGGCTTCCTCCGCAGCAGGTAGGGCACGGCGCCGATGTGGTCCTCGTGCCCGTGGGTCAGGATGATCGCGGCGACGTCGTCGAGACGCTCATGGAGCATGTCGAAGTCCGGGAGGATCAGGTCCACGCCGGGCTGCGAGTCCTCGGGGAAGAGCACGCCGCAGTCGATGATCAGCAGGCGGCCCTCGAACTCGAGGACCGACATGTTGCGGCCCACGTCGCCGAGACCGCCGAGCGGGGTGATCCGCAGGGTGCCGGGTTCCAGCGCCGGGGGCTGCTCGAGCCGATGGGAGAAGGCGGTGGTCATCGTGGCCTCCGTGCCTGGTCGGACGGTCAGAGAAGGCCGGCGGCATCCAGCACGGCGGCGAGGACCCGCAGCTGGTCGGCGTCGGCGGGAACGTGGGGACCCCGCATCGCGGCGTGCGGAAGGACCCCCTGGAGGTGCAGGGCGGCCTTGGCGGCCACGGCCCCGGGCATCCGGGTCATGATCGCTTCGACCACGGGCGCCAGGCGGAGATGGGCCTCGCGCGCGCCGGCGAGATCGGAGCGGTCCACGGCCTCGAGCATCAGCTTCTCCAGGTCGCCGGCGACCTGGCCGACGACGGAGACCATGCCCGCGGCCCCGACGCTCAGCCACGGCAGGTTCAGCGCGTCCTCCCCGGAGTAGTACGCCAGACCCGTCCGCTCCATGACGAGGGTGGCCTGCAGGAGGTCGGCCTTGGCGTCCTTGACCGCGAGGATGCGCTCGTGCTCCCCGAGGCGCAGCAGCGTCTCCTCGGCCAGCGGGGTGCCGGTGCGGCCGGGGATGTCGTAGAGCATGACCGGGAGGTCCGTGGAGTCGGCCACCGCCGTGGTGTGCGCGATGACGCCGGCCTGGCTGGGCTTGGAGTAGTAGGGCGTGACGACCAGCAGGCCGTCCACGCCCAGCTTCGCGTGCTCGCGCGCGAGGTCGATGGAGTGGGCCGTGTCGTACGTGCCCACCCCGGCGACCACCGTCACCTCGGGGCCGACGGCCTCGCGCACCGCGCGGGTGAGCTCGAGCTTCTCCACGTCGGTCAGGGTCGGGGCCTCGCCGGTGGTGCCGGAGACGACGATGAGGTCGTTCCCGTGCTCGGCGACGTGCACGGCCAGCTTCTGGGCGGCGTCGAGGTCCACCCCGTGGCCGTCCTCGGTCAGCGGGGTGACCATCGCGGTCCCCACCGCGCCGAAGGGCCGCTCGGGGCGCGGGTCGGTGCTGGTCATGGTCTCCTCCCGAAAAGGTTCTGATGCCCGGAGCCTAGTCCAGGCCGGGACGCGCTCACGGCCGTGACGCGGTGCCGAGGTCGACGAGGATCGCGAGCGGGGTGCGCTGGCGGCCCTGGCCCAGGGGGTTGTCCGCGAAGGTCGCCTCGAGGCGGTCGTGCGGGACCTGGACGTCCGAGCCCAGGACGTTGCGGCCGATGTCGTTGGCATCCATGACGACGGTGCCCACGAAGCCGTCGCGCAGCGCGGCGGGGATCTCCGCGCCGCGGATCGCCGCCGAGATCGAGGCCGCGACGCCGTCCGGATCCTTCGGGGGCAGCTTGGCGGAGACGTTGGAGGGGAAGGCCGAATAGGGCGTCGGTCCGTCGATCGCCCGCACGTTCGCGCCGACGACCTCGTAGAACAGCCCCTTCCTGCGCACCACC
Source organism: Brachybacterium sp. YJGR34 (assembly GCF_003347015.1). Classification (GTDB taxonomy): domain Bacteria; phylum Actinomycetota; class Actinomycetes; order Actinomycetales; family Dermabacteraceae; genus Brachybacterium. Next base: position 108,553 of record NZ_PNFB01000011.1, on the reverse strand, counting down.
TTGCCGGCGGCCCCGGCGACGGAGGCCGCGACGACGCGGGGCAGGCCCACCTCGCGGATGGCGAGCTCCATGGTGGTGGGGTCGCCCAGGCCGATGCCGGCCGGGGTGCGGGTGACGAAGCGGCTGAGCGCCTTCGCGGCGGGACGCGGGGTGATCTCCCAGGTGAACCAGGAGCGGCCCTGGGAGATCGCGATGATCTTCTCGCTGATGACGTAGTACCACTCGGCACCTTCGGGCACGGCGCCCTCCGGCAGGCCCGCCGCGAAGCGCTCGACGCGATCGCGGGCGAGCGAGGGCATATCGTCCCCGCGGGCGACCAGCGCGGTCTGCAGCGGGAATCGGCGCCAGGTGTGGCCGTCGGCCGCGGAGACGAGGTCGAGCTCCTTCTCGGGGTTGGCGACGTAGTCGCTCTTGGGCTCCTCGGGGGCGGGCACCGGGACGGGCTCGACCGCCGGGGAGCTGTCGCGGTCACCGGCCGTCGGCGTGGTCGCGGTGCGCTCGGGTGCGGCGTGCTCGCCGAGCGCCCGCCCGGCCCCCTCGGCGTCGTCGAAGAAGGTGCGCATCCACAGCTCGACGTTCAGCAGGCGCCAGAACATCAGGGTGCCGTGGTTCTCGGGATGGGCGATGTAGTCGTCGAAGAGCGCCAGGACGCTGCGGGCGTCGAAGTAAGGACGGCTCGCGAAGGACTCGGAGGCGAAGATGTCCCGCAGCTGCGGGGCGATGGTCCGGAACCACTCCCCCTCGGGCGTGGTGAAGCCGATCTTGTTGCGACGCTTCGAGATCATGTCGGGCAGGATCCCGTCCATGGACTCGCGCAGGATCCGCTTGTTCCAGCCGTCGTGGATGATCGCGGACTCGTCGAGGGAGAAGAGGAACTTCAGCAGCTCCTTGTCGACGAAGGGGACGCGCCCCTCGATGCTGAAGCGCATCGTGTTCTTGTCCTCGTAGCGCAGCAGGGAGGGCAGGGAGGAGCGGAAGGTGTCCTCGAGCAGGCGCTCCTTGAGGTCGTCCTGGACGGAGGAGACCGTCTCCCCGCCGTGCTCGGCGACGAAGCCGGAGTTCAGCAGCGCCTCGATCGGCACCGAGGTGCGCCCGGAGTACTTGGTGCGCGCGAGCTTGCGCAGGATGTCCCGGGAGCCGATGACCTCGGCCGCGAGCTCCTTGTACCGCTTCTGGGCGCGCAGCTGGCGGAGATAGACGTAGAAGTAGGGGTTGTAGCCGGCCATCATCTCGTCGGCCCCCTGGCCGTCGAGCAGCACGGTGACGTGCTCGCTGGCCTCGCGCATCACCGCGTACTGGGCATAGGGCCCGGTGGAGATGATGGGCTCCTCCTGGGTGCGCACGAAGTCGTGCAGGTCCTGGAGGAAGGCGTCGGGCTGCGGGGTGATCTTGTGCGCCGTGATCTGCCCGGCGTTGTCCTCGAGCAGGGCGTCGACATAGCGCTCCTCGTCGTTCGAGGAGTTCGGGAAGACCGCCGAGAAGGTGTTCTGGCGGCTGCCCACGGCGCGGTAGCTCTCGTCCTGCGGGGCGTCGCGCAGATGACGGGCGATGACCGCGGCGACCGCGGAGGAGTCCAGACCCCCGGACAGCGAGGTGCCCACGGGGACCTCGGACTGCAGGCGCAGTCGCACCGCCTCCTGGAAGCGCTCGCGGTACTCGGCGACGACCTCGTCGCTGTAGGGCCGTGCGGGGCGGGCGGCGATCTCGCGCAGCTCCTCCTGCAGGCGGGTGAAGGAGGAGATCTCGGTGCCGTCCGCGCTCAGCTGGAGGACCTGGCCGGGCATGAGGCGCTTGACGCCGCGGAAGAAGGTCCGGGAGTCGTCGTCCTGGACGCGGAACTTCAGGTAGCGGTAGACCGCGCGATCGTCGGGAGCGGCCTCGAACTGCTGCGCGGCCAGCAGCGCGCGGACCTCGGAGCCGAACAGGACGCGCGGCGAGTCGGCGTCCTCGTCGATCCAGTAGTAGAGGGGCTTGATGCCGAAGTGGTCCCGGGCGAGGGTCACGGTGCCCGTGGTCGCGTCGTGGATCGCGAACGCGAACATGCCGTTGAAGCGGTCGTAGGCCGCGGTCCCCCACTCGGCGTGCGCCTCGAGCAGCACCTCGGTGTCCGAGACGGTGCGGAAGGTGTGCCCCAGCTCCTCGAGCTCCTCGCGCAGGGCGAGGTAGTTGTAGGTCTCGCCGTTGTAGACGATGGTGTAGCGCCCGTCCGCGGTGGTCATCGGCTGGGCGCCGTGCTCGCGGTCGATGATGGAGAGCCGGCGATGGGCCAGGCCCGCGGGGCCGTCGACGAAGAGGCCCTCGCCGTCGGGGCCGCGATGGGCCAGGGCGCTGCTCATCCGGCGGGCGATGCCCTCGGTGTCAGCGCCGAATCCGTAGGTGCCGGCGATTCCGCACATGGGACGGGTCCTTTCGAGGGGGACGGCTGCGCTCCACGGCACGGCACGGGGCACCGGACGTCGCCGACGGTTCCCGGCGGGCGGACGGCCCGGCCGATGGAGCCGCCCGAGCTTATCAAGGGGGCCGCACCCTCACGTGCAGGCGCGGCGTGAGGTTCAGCTGCCGCGGCGGGACAGCAGGAGGTCCTGGCCGTCGACCCGGACCTCGAGATCGTCCAGCGATGTGACCAGCGCGTTCGCCAGCGGCCGCAGATCTGCGGCCGGGGTGGTGCTGGTCACGGCGATCGTGCGCGCCCCGGCGCCGAGCCCGGAGCGGAGCCCGCCGACGGAGTCCTCGATGACGACCGCCCGCGCCGGTTCGACCTGCAGGCGCTCGGCGCCCAGGCGGAACGGCTCGGGGTCCGGCTTCCCCCGGGTGACCTGGTCAGCGGTCACCATGTGCTCGGGGACCTCGAGCCCCGTGCGGGCCCAGCGGGCCGCGAACAGCGGGCTCGTGCAGGAGGTGACGATCGTCCAGGTGGGACGCCCCAGCTCAGCGGCCGCCGCCTCGAGCTCCTGGAGCAGCCGTTCGGTGCCGGGGAGGGTGACGATGCCGTCGACGTCGGCGATCTCGAGCTCCTCGATCCGGGCGTGCGCCGCCAGGACCTCCTCCTCGGTGAGGTGCGGCAGCAGCTCCCGCAGCACCTGGCGGGCGGGCTGGCCGTGCTGCGCGGCCCCGAACTCGAGCGAGCTGTCGTACTCGCGCAGCAGCGCGGTCCACGCCCGCTCGACGGAGGGGCCGGAGTCGATCAGGGTCCCGTCCATGTCCAGCAGCAGCGCGGAGGTCCGCATCGGCAGGGCCTCGTCGGGCACAGGTGCGGACGCGATATCCGAAGGAGCCGTCATGGCCCTACGCTCTCACACCGCCGCATGGACGCAGGACAGGTGTCCACGCAGGTGAACGTAGAGTGTCACGCATCATGAACGACGCATCACCCTCCCTCGCGGAACCCGGCACGGACGGCGAGGGCCGACTCCGCGCCATCCGCCGCACCGGCTTCTCGATCGGGCTCGCGACCGGCCTGTACGGCATCTCCTTCGGGGCGCTGGCCACGGCCTCGGGACTCGACCTCTGGCAGGCCATGGTGCTCTCGGCGGTGATGTTCACCGGCGGCAGCCAGTTCGCCTTCATCGGCGTGGTGGGAGGGGGCGGCTCCGCGGTCGGTGCGGCCCTCGCCTCGGTGCTGCTGGGCGTGAGGAACACCCTGTACGGGCTGATCCTCGCCCCCTCGCTCCCGCGCGGCGGCGCGCGGGGCCTGGTGCGGGCGCATCTGACGATCGACGAGTCCGCGGCGCTCGCGGCCTCCGGGACCACCGTCGCCCAGAAACGGGCCGGGTTCTGGTCCGCCGGGGTCTGGGTGTACGTCTTCTGGAACCTGTTCTCCCTGGTGGGCGCACTCGCCGGGCAGTACGTGGCCGACCCGGCGGCCTGGGGCCTCGACGCCGCCGCGGCGGCGGCCTTCCTCGCCCTGCTGTGGCCTCGTCTGCGCTCGCTCGAGACCGCCGCGATCGCCGTGGCCGCGGCCTTCGTCGCGCTCGTGACCACCCCGAGCCTGCCGCCCGGCCTGCCAGTGCTGGCCGCGGCGCTGGTCGCGGTCGTGGCGGGCGTGCTGCCGGCCCGGTGGCGGCCGGCCGGGCCGGCCGCGGGCGCTTCCGCGGCGGCGGGGAGCCGCGCGGACGGGGACGACGGGGCAGGACCCGTCATGGAGCACGACGACGAGCAGGAGGACCGATGAGCGTGCTGTGGATCGCGGTGATCGCGGCGTCGGCCGTGTCCTTCGCCCAGAAGTGGCTGGGCTACCAGACGCCGCCGGAGCTGTTGGAGCGGCCCCGGATCGCGCGGATCACCACGCTGCTGCCGATCGCGCTGCTGGGAGCCCTGGTGGCCGTCCAGGCCGCGACCAGCGGCACCGAGATCGTGCTCGACGCCCGTCTCGCGGGCCTCGGCGTGGCGGTGGCACTGCTGTGCGCCCGCGCACCCTTCCTGGTGGTGGTGATCGGGGCGGCCGCGGCGGCGGCGGCGCTCCGCGCACTGGGCTGGTCGTGACCGGGCCGCGGCGCGGTCGGCCCGGCGCCGGTCAGCGGCGCCGGGCGTCGATCGCGCGGCGGGTCGCCATCCGCGCCGCCCGGCGGTCGCGGAGCGCGTCGTAGGCCAGCGCCAGACGGAACCAGTCCTGCCAGCGCTCCTGATCGGTCTCCTGGAGCGCGGTGCGGGCGGCCTCGAACTCCGCGCGGGGGTCGTCCTGGATCGCGGATCCGGGCGGGGAGTACTGCGCGGCGAGGCGTCCGGCCGCCAGACCGAAGAGCACCTCCCGCCAGGTGACCCAGACGGTCAGCGCCAGCAGGATGACGATGCCGAACGCGAGGCCGTAGCCGAGCGCGCTGTCGGCGCGCACGAACCCCCAGGCGATCCAGCCCAGTCCCCAGCAGTACGCCGCGGTGATCAGGACCAGGGCGACGACGAAGATCTTCTGACGCATGGACGCGGCCCCGGCCTCAGCCGAGGTCCATGTAGCCGTCCAGGCCCACCGTGAGGCCCGGGTGCTCGGCGACGCGGCGCACACCCAGCAGCACGCCGGGCATGAAGCTGATGCGGTCGAAGGAGTCGTGGCGCAGCACGAACTGCTCCCCCACCCCGCCGAACTGGACGACCTCATGGGCGACCAGGCCCCGCTGGCGGACCGCATGGACGTGGATGCCGTCGACGACCGCGCCGCGGGCGCCGTCCGGATCCTGCTCCGTCGCGTCGGGGACGGGACCGAGCCCGGCGTCGGCCCGGCCCCGGGCGATCGCCGCCGCGGTGTGACGCGCCGTGCCCGAGGGGGCGTCGAGCTTGTTCTCGTGGTGCATCTCGATGATCTCGGCGCTGTCGTAGTAGCGCGCCGCGATCTCGGCGAAACGCATGGCCAGCACGGCACCGATGGCGAAGTTCGGGGCGATCAGCACGCCCACCTCCGGGGCTCCGGAGAGCTGCTCGCGCAGGGCGCCGAGGGTCTCCTCGGTCCACCCGGTGGTGCCGACGACGGCGTGGATGCCGTGCTCGACGAGCCAGCGGACGTTCCGGGCGGTGACGTCGGGAACCGTGAGGTCGACGGCGACCTGCGCCCCTGCCTCGAGCAGCACGGACAGCTCGTCGTCGCGACCGATGCGCGCGACCAGCTCGAGGTCTGCGGCCTCCTCGACGGCGGCGCAGGCGGCGCGGCCCATGCGGCCCCCGGCGCCGAGCACGGCGACGCGCAGCGGGGTGGTCGGGGTGGGGGTCTCAGCCATGGGTTCTCCTCGGAGCAGGGGGGCGATGTGCAGGGTGCCGGCGGGGGCAGCGGACTCAGACCTCGGGGCCGACCTCGACGCGAGTGCTGAAGGAGGCGGCGAGACGGGCGGCGAGCTCGGCCACCGCGGCCTCGTCGACGCGGCCGATCTGTTCGAGCGTCTCGTCGACGCTGCGGTAGCGGCCGTGGACGAGCTCGATCGTGCCCAGGCGGCCCATCCGGCTGCTGGTGTCCTCGAGGCCCAGGGCGAAGGAACCGGTGATCTGCCCCTGCGCGCGGGCCAGCTCGAGCGCGGAGATGCCCTCGCGCCCCATGCGCGAGAGCTCCTCGGCGAGCAGCTCGACCACCTGGGAGGTCCGGCCGGGGCGGCAGGCGGCGTACAGGCCGAACAGGCCCGCGTCGCGGTAGCCGGCGCTGAAGGAGTACACGGAGTAGGCCAGTCCGCGCTCCTCGCGGACGGACTGGAACAGTCGCGAGGACATCCCGCCGCCGAGCACCGACATCAGCACCGACAGGGCGTGACGGTCCTCGCTGACGGCGCTGGAGCCCTGGCCGCCGAGGTAGATGTGGTTCTGCTCGGTCGAGCGCGTGAGCCGGTGGGGCACGAGCAGGGAGACGTCCGCGGCCCGGTTGGCGCCGGTCGCGTCCGCCGCGTCGTGGGGCCGGCTCCGGGGCAGCGCGCCCGGCTCGAGGGTCCAGCCCCCGCGCCGCAGCCCGGCCTGCAGGAGCTGCGCGAGCTCGTCGTGGTCGATGTCGCCGACGGCGGTGACCACGAGGTTCTCCGGCCGGTAGTGCGCGGCGAAGTGATCGCGCACGTCCTCGATGCCGAGGGCGGTGACCGAGGCGGCGGTGCCGCCGACGGGCCGGCCGATCGGGGTGTCCGGGCCGAGGACGTCGGCGAGGAAGGTCTCGTAGCCGACGTCGTTGGGATCGTCCTCCGCCATCGCGAGCTCCTCGAGGATGACCTCGCGCTCGGTGAGCAGGGCCTCCTCCTCGAGGAGGCTCGCGGTGATCATGTCGGTCAGCACGTCCACGGCCATCGGCACGTCCGCCGAGCGGACCCGCCCGTAGTAGAGGGTGTGCTCCTTGGCGGTGACGGCGTTGGAGTCCCCGCCGACCTCGTCGAAGGCGGCGGCGATGTCCATCGCGCTGCGGCGAGGGGTGCCCTTGAACAGCAGGTGCTCGAGCACGTGGGTGCTGCCGGCGTGCGCCGGGGCCTCGTCGCGGGATCCCACCGGCAGCCACAGGCCGATGGTGGCGCTGCGGACGCTGCGGTCGGTCTGGGTCAGCAGGCGCACCCCGCCGGGCAGGATGCTGCGGCGCACCCCGGTGGCGGGATCGAGCACGACGTCGGAGCGGGGGTCGTCGAGGGCGAGGTCGCAAGGCATCGCTCGATTCTCGCACGGACCTGCGACGGCGGACGGGTGAGCCTCGGCACGGGGCGGGGCCTCAGGGGACCACGAGGTGGCGGCGACCGTCGATCAGCTCGCGGACGATGTCGAGATGGCCGGCGTGCACGGCGGTCTCGCTCAGCATGCGGAACAGGACCCCCCGGCCATCGGCCATGATCGGCGCGTCGAAGACGGACGGCGGCGGGACCCAGCGCGGCGGGGCGGAGAGATCGCACCGGGCGAGCACCTCGTCGGAGCGCTCGATCTCCGCGCGATAGCGGGCGACGGCCTCGTGGCCCGTGGCCGGCTCGTGCGACCAGCCGTCCCGCAGTCCGCTGATCGCCCGGGGCTCGGCTCCCAGCACCGCCCCGATCCAGAACATCTCGTCGTCGTAGGTGAGGTGGCCCAGCAGTTGGGCGATGGACCAGCCGGAGGGGACGCGGACACTCCGCAGCTGCTCCTCGTCCAGGCCGCCCACGGCCTCCAGCACGTGGCGACGCTGCTCGTCCAGCTGCTCGCGGAGCTCGGGATCCTGCATGCGGGGGCCTCCCTGCCGGCCGACGGCGGTCCCTCCCACGCTCTCACGCGCCGCGGTGCGCCACCACCCGTCGGCCGTGGTCGTCGGCCCCGGGAACGAGGACGGGCGGCACCCCCGCAGGGATGCCGCCCGTCCTCAGGAGCCGGCGGACCGGCCGGGGTCACTCCCCGGCGGACTCCTCCGTGGTCTCCTCGGCCTCGTCCTCGATCACGGCGAGGGAGATCTTGCCGCGGGCGTCGACCTCGCGGATCTCCACCTCGATCTTCTGGCCGACCTTCGCGACGTCCTCGACGTTGTCGACCCGCTTGCCGCCGTTGAGCTTGCGCAGCTGGGTGACGTGGAGCAGGCCGTCCTTGCCCGGGGTCAGGGACACGAAGGCGCCGAAGTCGACCACGCGCACCACGGTGCCGAGGTAGCGCTCGCCGACCTCGGGGACCTGCGGATTGGCGATGGCGTTGACCGCGGAGCGGGCCGCCTCCGCCGAGGGGCCGTCGGTGGCGCCGATGTACACGGTGCCGTCGTCCTCGATGGTGATGTCCGCGCCGGTGTCGTCCTGGATCTGGTTGATCATCTGACCCTTGGGGCCGATGACCGCGCCGATCTTGTCCACCGGGACGGTGACCGCGAGGACGCGCGGGGCGTTCGGGCTCATCTCGTCCGGGGCGTCGATCGCCTCGCCGAGCACGCCGAGGATCGCCAGCCGCGCCTCCTGGGCCTGCGACAGCGCGGAGGTCAGGACCGAGGCGGGGATGCCGTCGAGCTTGGTGTCCAGCTGGATCGCGGTGATGAACTCGCTGGTGCCGGCGACCTTGAAGTCCATGTCGCCGAAGGCGTCCTCGGCCCCGAGGATGTCGGTGAGGGCCGCGTAGCGCGTCTCGCCGTCCACCGTGTCGGAGATGAGGCCCATGGCGATCCCGGCGACCGGGGCGCGCAGCGGCACACCGGCGTTCAGCAGCGACAGGGTCGAGGCGCAGACCGAGCCCATCGAGGTGGAGCCGTTGGAGCCGAGGGCCTCGGAGACCTGACGGATCGCGTAGGGGAACTCCTCGCGGCTGGGCAGCACGGGCACCAGGGCGCGCTCGGCGAGCATGCCGTGGCCCACCTCGCGGCGCTTCGGGGAGCCCACGCGACCGGTCTCGCCGGTGGAGTACGGCGGGAAGTTGTAGTGGTGGATGTAGCGCTTGTGATGGACCGGCGAGAGCGAGTCGATCTGCTGCTCCATCTTCAGCATGTTCAGCGTGGAGACACCCATGATCTGGGTCTCCCCGCGCTGGAACAGCGCCGAGCCGTGCACCCGCGGGAGCACCTCGACCTCGGCGGACAGCGCGCGGATGTCGCGCAGACCGCGGCCGTCGATGCGGATCCCGTCGGTGAGGACCTTGGTGCGCACGACCTGCTTGGTCAGCGCGCGGAAGGCACCGGTGACCTCCTTCTCGCGGCCCTCGAGCGCAGCGCCCTCGGCCGAGAGCTCGGTGACGACCTCGCCGAGCAGCTGCTCGGTGCGCTCCTCGCGCTCGGTCTTCGCGGCGATGGACATGACCTCGGCGAGGCGGTCGGTCGCGGCGGAGGAGACGATCTCGTAGGCGTCCTCCTGGTAGTCCAGGAAGAGCGGGAACTCGCGCACCGGCTTCGCGGCGGTCTCGGCCAGCTCCTGCTGGGCCACGCAGAGGCTGCGGATGAAGACCTTCGCGGCCTCGAGGCCCTCGGCCACGACGCCCTCGGTGGGGGCGATCGCGCCCTGCTCCTTGATGAGGGTCCAGGAGTGGTCGGTGGCCTCGGCCTCGACCATCATGATCGCCACGTCGTCTCCGACGATGCGGCCGGCGACGACCATCGAGAAGACGGCCTCGTCGAGCTGCGAGAAGGTCGGGAAGGCGACCCACTGGCCGCCCTGGGCGGTCGGCATGAGCGCGATGCGCACGGCGCCGATCGGGCCGGAGAAGGGCAGGCCGGAGATCTGGGTGGAGGCCGAGGCGCCGTTGATGCCGACCACGTCGTACGCGTCGTCGGGGCCGTTGGCCATGACGGTGAGGACGACCTGGACCTCGTTGCGCAGGCCCTTGACGAAGGCCGGGCGCAGCGGGCGGTCGGTGAGGCGCGCGGCGAGGATGGCGTCCGTGCCCGGGCGGCCCTCGCGGCGGAAGAACGAGCCGGGGATGCGTCCCGCGGCGTACATGCGCTCCTCGACGTCCACCGTCAGGGGGAAGAAGTCGAAGTGCTCCTTCGGCTTGTTCGAGACGGCGGTGGCCGAGAAGACCATCGTGTCGTCGTCGAGGTAGACAGAGACGGCGCCGGCCGCCTGCTGGGCCAGCCGCCCGGTCTCGAAGCGGACCTCGCGGCGGCCGAACGAGCCGTTGTCGATGACCGCGGTCGTCGCGGTGATGTCGGGGCCTTCCATGGCCATGGGGTTCTCCTTGGATGAAGGGGATGCCCTGCCGGTGCGGCCTTCGTCAGTCACCCGCGGCGGTCAGGGGACTCCGGAGCTCCGGGTCTCCTGCTCCGCAGGTCACTGCCGAGGACCGAACCTGGTCGGGGCGGGATCGGGCCCGCGATCGCGGGCACATGAAACCGCCGCCCGCCCGTGGGGGCGAGCGGCGGGGATGATCACCGGCGGATGCCGAGGCGCTTGATCAGCGCACGGTACCGCTCGATGTCGACTTCCTGGAGGTACTTCAGGAGGCGCTTGCGCTGACCGACCAGGAGCATCAGACCACGACGGGTGTGGTGGTCGTGCTTGTGGGTCTTGAGGTGCTCGGTCAGGTAGGTGATGCGGTGGCTCAGGAGGGCGATCTGGACCTCGGGCGAACCGGTATCGCCCTCGCCGGTCGCGTACTCCGAGATGATCGCCTGCTTGGTGGCGGTGTCGAAGGCCATATGGTTCTCCTCAGGTCGTTGCGCGGCGCTCCGGGACCTGGTGTCCCGGGCTCTCTGGACGAGCGGGCCCCGGGCGCACCCGCCCGTGGGCGTGGTGCTGCAGGTGGGGCCGGATCGCTCTCCGCGGCCGAAGTGACGGCCCGGTCAGGATATCAGCCGGCGGGCGGCGCGCCAGGGTGCTCGACGGCCAGAGTGCGGCGGGTCACCTCGACGTCCTCGGCCATCTGCTCGACGAGGGCCTCGGCGGAGTCGAACTTCAGGGTGGGCCGCTGGAAGTCGACGATCTCCAGCCGCACGGTGTCGCCGTAGAGGTCGAGATCGTGCGCGCCGTGCACGTAGGCCTCGACCGTGCGCAGGGAGACCCCGCTCCCGTCCGCCTCGAAGGTCGGGTTCGTGCCGATGGAGATCGTCGCGGGGGCGCCGGCCAGCGGCGCGGTGCCCGCGTGCGCGGGGTCCTGCTCGGTGACCGTGAGGTAGCCGGCGTAGACGCCGTCCGCCGGGATCAGGCCCTGCGGGCGCGGCCCCAGGTTCGCGGTGGGGAAGCCCAGCTCCCGGCCGCGCTGGAACCCGTGATGGACCACGTCCGTGACCGTGTGCAGACGACCCAGCGACGCATTCGCCGCGCGCACGTCGCCGCCCAGGAGGTCCTGCCGGATGCGGGAGGAGGAGATCCTCCCGGTCCCCTCCCCCGCGGGGCCCAGCTCCGCGACGGTCACCACCTCGAAGCCGTGCTGCCGGCCGAGCTCCCGCATCGTCTCGATGGTCCCGGCGTTGGCCCGCCCGAAGAGGGCGTCCTCCCCCAGCACGACGCACTTCGCGCCCAGCCCCTCGACGAGGAACACGCGCACGAAGTCCTCCGGGGAGTGCTGCGCGAACTCGCGGGTGAACTCGAGGTCCAGGACCCCGTGCATCCCGGCCAGCAGGAGCAGCCGGTCGCGATCCTCGTGGCCGGTCAGCAGCGGGGGATCCCCCGGGGTGCCCATGACGTGACGGGGATGCGGCCAGAAGGTCAGGGCCACCGGCACCAGGGACCGCGCCTCGGCGTGCCGGCGCAGCTGGTCCAGGACGAAGCGGTGACCGCGGTGGATCCCGTCGTAGTTCCCGATCGAGACCGCGGTCGCACCGAGATCGGCGGGCACCTCCGCGACGGAGTGCCAGATGGGGACGCGGCTCACGGCAGGGTCAGGTCCTTCCAGTGCCGGGTGCGCGATCGCACCCGCGGGTGGGGCGCCCCGGGGCGGGGACGGCGCGAGCGCCGCGGGGCGGGGAACAACGGGGAACACTGTAGCGCTCGCGGTGGGCGCCGGATCGATGGTCCGGTTCACGGCGACACTCCCGGCGGATGTCACCATGATCGACGACACCCGTGCGCACGGGGGTCGTTGCCGAGCTGTGACGAAGGTCGGGACGCGCGCCATGTCGTCCGTGGGGGCCCTCCGCTACCCTGAAGGGCAATGCGGCGCCGGGGAGGGACCCCTGTGCCCTCCCGCGTAGTACGAGCGGGGGCTGACACGACGGCCGCTGAGAACGGAATCATCTCCATGACGAACGTGACCGAACCGGCCGCGCTGGGCGGCCCGTCCCGACCCACCGACCGCCACGGCCGCCGACGCCTGGCCCTCATCCTGGTGGCCGTCCTCGCCGTGATCGCGGTGGTGCTCACCGGCGGCGCGCTGGCCTACGCCAAGCAGTTCGAGGGCCGCGCCCTGCCCGGGACCAGCGTCCTCGGCCAGGACGTGGCCGGGCAGACGCCGGAGGAGATCGCCGCCCTCGTCGCCCAGCAGGGCGAGGGCGTGACCGTCTCCGTCACCGCCGGCGACGAGCAGCTCGAGGTGGGGCTCGCCGATCTGGGCGTGAGCGTCGATGCCGACGCCACGGCCGCGGCCGCCGTGGACCGGGACGACTCCTTCACCGGGGTCCTGTCCTCGACGTGGTCCGGCGAGCACAGCGTCGACCCGGTGGTCGCCGTGGACGAGAAGACCGTCACCGACTTCGCCGAGGGCCTGATCCCCGAGGAGCTCGCCACGCCGGTGGACGCCGAAGTCACCTTCGACGAGGAGGCGCAGGCCTGGGAGGCGGTGCCCGGCCGCAGCGGTCAGGGCCTGGACCCGCAGACCCTCGTGGACGCGGTCAGCGCCCACGCCCCCGCCCTCGAGGATTTCTCCGTCGAGCAGCCCATCGAGGAGATCGCCCCCGCGATCACCACCGAGGAGGCCGAGGAGACGGTCGGCTCCATCGCCACGCTGCTCGAGCAGCCGATGGAGATCACCGGGGCGGACGGCGAGGCCCACGAGGTCTCCGCCGAGCGCCGCAACGACTGGATCTCCGTCGCGCCCGACGAGTCCGGCCAGGCACTGGCCATCTCGGTCGACGAGGACGCCGTGCGCGAGTGGGTCTCCGCCCGTGCCGACAAGGACACCGTGGAGCCGAAGGACGGCATCGAGCAGGTCGACGAGGAGGGCGAGGTCGTCAAGGTCGTCGCCGAGAAGAAGGACGGCCTGGAGATCACCAACTCCGACACGGTCGCCGACGACCTCATCGCCGCGCTGAAGGGCGTCACCCCCCTCGAGGCCGCCTTCGAGACCAAGACCCTCGAGTCCGAGGTCGAGCAGATCGACGCTCCGAAGCCCGAGGAGGAGGACGAGGAGAAGACCGAGGACGAGAAGGCCACCGAGGACGACAAGACGTCCGAGGAGGAGAAGGAGTCCGAGGACGAGAAGGCCGAGGAGGAGCCCGCCAAGCCCACCGGTGAGAAGTGGATCGACGTGGACCTGACCAACAAGACGGTCACCGCCTACGTCGGCGACACCCCGGTCTGGGGCCCGCGCGCGATGGTCGACGGCAAGGAGGGCAACGAGACGGTCACCGGGTCGTACGAGATCTACCTGACCTACGAGGTCCAGGACATGACCAACGAGGCCTACTACCCCGAGGGCCACCCGAAGTACTACCTCACCGAGGACGTGCCGTGGGTGCAGTACTTCCATCAGGGCTACGGCTTCCACGGGGCGCCCTGGCGCTCGTCCTTCGGCTACTCCGGCTCGCACGGCTGCATCAACCTGCCGGTCTCCGACGCGAAGTGGCTGTACGACTGGGCGGGCATCGGCACCCGCACCGAGGTCCACTACTGAGCAGCAGCTGATCAGGAGCATCGAAGGGCCCCTCCCGGATAGTCCGGGAGGGGCCCTTCGATCGTCGGCGGCGTGCTGCCTGTGGCGCTCTCAGCAGCGGGCGTCGACGGGCACCACCAGGCGCGGCGCCCAGTGCTCGCCCTCGCCGGCGAGGACCGCGACCAGACGGCCCTCGGGGTCGAGCGCGGCCACGGGCGCCGCCTGGTCGCCGGAAGGCTGTGCGCCCCCGGCGACGGGCACGGGAGCGGCCCCGGAACGGATGCGCCGGCCGGTGCCGAGGTCCGCGGCCTCGTCCTCGTCCACCGGCAGGACGGGCATGACACGGCCGGCGATCTCGCCGAGGCCGTGCAGCGGCAGGTCGACGTCGTCCCCCTCCCCCCGCGCCGGGACGTGCACGCCCCCCGCGACCGCGAAGGGACCCACGGCCGTGCGACGCAGCGCCGTGAGGTGCCCGCCGACGCCGAGCGCCGCCCCCAGGTCCCGGGCCAGCGCCCGCACGTAGGTGCCGGAGGAGCAGTCGATCTCGACGTCGAGGTCGACGAAGCCGTCGACGTCACGCCGTGCCGTGAGCTCGAAGCGGGAGATCCGCACCGGGCGCGCGGCGAGCTCGACCTGCTCGCCGGCCCGGGCACGGGCGTAGGCGCGCCGGCCGTCGATCTTGATCGCGCTGACCGCCGAGGGGACCTGCTCGATGTCGCCGCGCAGCGCATCGAGGCGTGCGGAGATCTCGGCGTCGCCGAGGGGCGTGGCGTCCACCGGTGCGCCGAGCTCCTCCCCCTCGCGGTCGTCGGTGGTGGTGGCGCGACCCAACCGGATCGTCGCGTGGTAGGTCTTGTCCTGACCCACCAGGTAGGTGAGCAGGCGCGTGCCCTGCCCGATGCCGAGCACCAGCAGCCCCGTGGCCATCGGGTCCAGCGTGCCCGCATGGCCGACCTTCTTGGTGCCCAGCAGCCAGCGGACGCGGGCGACCACGTCGTGGCTGGTGCGGTCCGGCGCCTTGTCGACCAGCAGGATGCCGTGCGGCGCGGCGCTCACGCGTCCCCGCGGGGCTCGTCCCCGGCGGCGTCCTCGTCCTCCTCCTCGCGGGGCGCGCGGTAGGGATCCTCGTCCCCGGCGTAGGCCGCGCCCTGCTTGGACTGCTCGAGCTCCGCGTCGCGTCCGCGGGCCTCGGCGAGGAGGTCCTCGATGACGCGCGCGTTCTCGGGCACGGCGTCGGCGATGAACTCGAGCGTGGGGGTCAGTCGTACGCCGGTCTGTCGACCCACCTCGCGGCGGAGCAGACCGGTGGCGCTGGTCAGCGCCGCTGCGGTGCCCTCTCGCTCCTCGTCGTCGCCGAAGACGGTGTAGAAGAGCGTGGCGTGCTGGAGATCGCCGCTGACGCGGACGTCGGTGATGGTCACGAAGCCCAACCGCGGGTCCTTGACCCGGGTGTCGAGCATCGTGGCGACGATCACCTTGATGCGGTCGGCGAGCTTCAGGGCACGGGGATTGTCGGTCATGATGTGAGGTTCTCCTGGTCGGCGCCGAGAGCGCAGAGCTCCTCGGCGCGGGGGTGGTCGGTGGGGATCGCGAGCAGCACGTCGCGGTCGATGGACGCGTCCACGCGATGGCGGAAGGCGCCGTCGCGGCTGAGGACCCGCAGGCCGGCCTCGGCGAGCACCGCGGTGGCCGCCGCGTGGTCGAGGGTGTGGCGGTTGACGGCCAGGGCGAGGCCCGCGCCGTCGCGCAGCAGACTCCGCCAGCCCGGTGCCGCGGCGCGCAGCACCTCGAG
Source organism: Brachybacterium sp. YJGR34 (assembly GCF_003347015.1). Lineage (GTDB taxonomy): Bacteria > Actinomycetota > Actinomycetes > Actinomycetales > Dermabacteraceae > Brachybacterium. The sequence continues at coordinate 93,144 of NZ_PNFB01000011.1, read as the reverse complement.
CGGGGAGCGCTGCCAGGTGCCCGCGGTGCGGGCACCGTGCTGGACCCCGTAGGGGAGATCGGCGACCAGGGCGTCGATGCTCCGCGCGGGGAGCACCTCGCCCAGGCGCGTGGTGTCGCAGCCCAGCACGGTGAGGCGCTGTCCGTCGCCGGCGCGCAGGGCGTGCTTGTCGGCCGCGAGCTCCGCGTCCCACCGGATGCCGAGCTGCTCGCCCCGCACCGTGAGCCGGGTGGAGTCCACCGTGTGCTTGTACCGGTGCGTGCGCAGCCAGGTGGTCAGGAACGCCCGGTGGGCCTCGACGTCCTTGCGGTCGATCTCCGCCCCGAGCGGGCTGAGGCCCAGCCGCAGCGCCCGGTGGAGCGTGGTGCCGCGCCCGCAGAGGGGATCCAGGAGCGACAGGCTGCCGTCGAACAGACCGCTGCGCCGTGTGCTCAGCGCGGCCGCGAGGTTCACCAGCAGGGCGGTGAACTGCTCGTTGGTCTTGCCGGGGTACTTCAGGATGGTCTCGAGGTCGTCGGGATGGCGCAGCAGCGACGGCATCGTGCGCGGGCGCAGCAGCGGCGCCACAGGATCCTCCTGCTCGACGTCCAGCACGCCGAGTGTGCCGGAGAGGGAGGCCAGCAGGCGTCCGAGCCGGTCGTCCCCGTCCTCGGACACCGACGCGCCGCCGGGCGCGGCCTCCCCGGCCCGTCGGACCTCGAGGGCCTCCATGCCGCCCACGGTCCGGGCCCGGAGAGCCGGGACCTCGCCGAGGTGCGCGCCGAGCACCCAGTGGGCCTCGGCGAGGGTCAGTGCCCCGGCGGCCTGCGCGTAGACGCGGTTGGCCGACGGTGCGCGGAGGACGAGCGATGCCTCGGACATGGGACTCCCCTCCCCCGCGGATGCGGCCGGGCTCCCCCGCAGGGGCGCCCGGCCGGACCAGGATCAGCTGCGGGGCTTCTCCTGCATCTCATAGGTGGTGATGTGGTCCTCGATCTGCAGGTCGTTGTACGACCCGAGGTTGATGCCGCACTCGAAGCCGTCACGGACCTCGGTGACATCGTCCTTGAACCGTCGCAGACCGGCGATCTCGATGTTCTCGGCCACGACCACGCCGTTGCGGGTGATCCTGGCCTTCGCCCCGCGACGGATGATGCCGCTGCGGACGATCGAGCCGGCGATGTTGCCGAACTTCGAGGAGCGGAAGATCTCGCGGATCTCCGCCGAGCCGAGCTCGACCTCCTCGTACTCCGGCTTGAGCATGCCCTTGAGGGCCTGCTCGATCTCGTCGATGGCGTTGTAGATGACCGAGTAGTACTTGATCTCCACACCCTCGCGGTCGGCGTACTCCGCGTTCAGCCCCTCGGCGCGCACGTTGTAGCCGACGATGATGGCGTTGGAGGCCACCGCGAGGTTGATGTTGTTCATCGTGATCGCGCCGACGCCGCGGTCGATGATCCGCAGATCCACGCCCTCGCCGACCTCGATGCCGAGCAGCGACTCCTCGAGCGCCTCGACGGCACCGGCGGCGTCACCCTTGAGGATGAGGTTGAGGGTCTCGACCTTGCCCTCGGACATCTGCTTGTTGATGTCCTCGAGGCTGATGCGCTTGCGGGCCTTGGACAGCGAGGCGGCACGCTTGGCGGCCTCCCGCTTCTCGGCGATCTGGCGGGCGGTGCGCTCGTCCTGGGCGACCAGGAAGGAGTCGCCGGCGCCGGGGACCGAGGTCAGACCGAGCACCTGGACCGGACGGGAGGGACCGGCCTCCTTCACGTTCACGCCGTTCTCGTCGAGCATCGCCCGGACGCGGCCGTGGCCGACGCCGCAGACGATCGCATCGCCGACCCGCAGGGTGCCCTGCTGGACCAGCACCGTGGCGACCGGGCCGCGACCGCGGTCCAGGTTCGCCTCGATGGCCACGCCGCGCGCGTCCTTGTCCGCATTGGCCCGCAGCTCGAGCGCGGCGTCGGCGGTCAGCAGGACCGCCTCCAGCAGCGCCTCGATGTTCTGGTTCTCGCGGGCCGAGACGTCGACGAACATGGTGTCGCCGCCGTACTCCTCGGCGATCAGGTTGTACTCGGTCAGCTGCTGCCGGATCTTCTCCGGGTTGGCATCCGGCTTGTCCACCTTGTTCACCGCGACCACGATCGGCACCTCGGCCGCCTGGGCATGGTTCAGCGCCTCGATGGTCTGCGGCATCACGCCGTCATCGGCCGCGACCACGAGGATCGCGATGTCGGTGACCTTGGCACCACGGGCACGCATGGCGGTGAACGCCTCGTGACCCGGGGTGTCGATGAACGTGATCGCGCGCTCCTGGCCGTCGTGCTCGACGCCGACCTGGTAGGCACCGATGTGCTGGGTGATGCCACCGGCCTCGCCGGCACCGACGGTCGCCTTCCGGACGGTGTCCAGGAGGCGGGTCTTGCCGTGGTCGACGTGACCCATGACGGTGACGACGGGCGGACGCGGGATGCGGTCCTCCGCATCCTCCTCGGCGAGCTCGGCGTCCAGATCGATGTCGAACTGCTCGAGCAGCTCGCGCTCCTCGTCCTCCGGGGAGACGATCTCGATCTTGTAGCCCAGCTCGACGCCGAGCAGATCGAAGGTCACCTCGTCCAGGGACTGGGTGGCCGTGGCCATCTCGCCCATCGCGAACAGCACGGTGATCAGCGATGCCGGGTTGACGTCGATCTTGTCGGCGAAGTCCGTCAGCGAGGCGCCGCGACGCAGGCGGATCGGCGTGCTGCCGTCGCCGCGCGGGATCTGCACGCCGCCCGGTGCGGGCGCCTGCATCTGCTCGAACTCCTGGCGCTTCGCGCGCTTCGACTTGCGCGAGCGCGCCGGCTTGCCGCCACGGCCGAAGGCACCCTGGGTGCTGCCGCGACCGCCGCGGCCGCGGGGACCGCCGCCACCGCCGGCGGGAGGACCACCGCCGGGACGACCGCCCGGTCCGGGACGACCGCCGCGACCGCGACCGCCGCCGCCCTGGTTGGCCTCGGCGAGGCCACCGCTGGAGTGCTGGCGCATGATGCCGGGGGTCGGCATGCCGGGACGGCCACCGCCGCCCGGACGCGGAGCAGCGCCGCCGGGACGGGGCGCCGCGCCCTCGCGGGGAGTGCGACCGCCGGAGGCGTCCGTACCGCCCGAGCGGCCGGGACGCTGCCCGGGACGGGGCATGCCCTGCGAGGTGGCGAAGGGGTTGTTTCCCGGACGGGGGGCGCCGTCGCGCGGCGGACGGCCGCCGCCCTGGCCCGGCTTGCGGGCACCGGGACGAGGCATGCCCTGCGAGCTGGCGAAGGGGTTGTTGCCCGGACGCGCGTTGCCGGGGCGGGGAGCAGGACGCTCGCCGCCGGGCTTCGGCGTGGTCGCGGGGGTGGCGCCACCGGGCTTCGGGGCCGTCTTCGGGGTCGGGGCGGATCCCGAGGGCTGGGAGCCGGAGGCCGTGTCGGACGACGGTGCGTCCTCGGCGGCCGGTGCGGCATCGGCCGCCGGCGCGGCATCGGCGGGCTTCGACGGTGCCGGTGCCGGGGTCTCCGCCGCGGGGGCGGGCTCGGCCGGAGCGGCCGGGGCGGGCTTCGCACCGGGCTTCGGGGCACCGCCGGGCTTTCGGGCACCCGAGGGTGCGGAGGACGAGCCGGAGCCGGTCTTCGCGGAGGAGTCGCCGCTCGCGGCGGGGAACTCCTGACGCAGACGGCGTGCTACGGGTGCCTCGATGGTCGAGGAGGCGGAACGAACGAATTCGCCCATGTCCTGCAGCTTCTGCAGAACGACCTTGCTCGGCTGTCCGAGCTCCTTGGCGAGCTCGTGGACGCGGACCTTAGCCACATTTCTCCTGTCTCGGTCCGGCCGACAAGAGGGCGCGGACCATTAGTTCCTGAGGGTGCTCATGAGCGAGTACTCATCGGATGTCCATGGGTTCTTCTACCTGTTCCACGTACGGGTGGGATCGAAGCTCTCGAGGTCCCGGGCGAGGAGCCCGGTGTCGACCGCGCCGCGGTAGGACCGGGCGAGGCCGCCTCGCCGCAGGGCGAGGTCGAGACATGCTGCATCGGGATGGAGCCACGCTCCACGGCCGGGGGCCGACCCGGAGGGGTCGACGCGGACGCGCGGGGAGGCGCCGCCGGGAGCGGGCTCCCGGACCAGACGCACCAGCTGATCGCGCGCGGCCACCTCACGGCAGCCGACGCACGTGCGCTCGGGACGGTGGGAAGGAGTGCGGGCGTCCACACCACCACCTCCGTTCCGAACAGCTCCGCTCGGGCGGGTGCCGGACCGCAGTCGGTCCCGCGTCCGCTCGGCGAACAGCCTCCCCAGTGTAGCGGACCCGAGCGGTCGCGGTCGCAGCGGGGAGGCGTGCGTCACGCTCACTGCCCGGCTGCGGACTCCGGGGCGCCCTCGGGGTGGATGTCGATCTTCCAGCCCGTGAGCTTCGCGGCGAGCCGGGCGTTCTGCCCGTCCTTGCCGATCGCGAGGGAGAGCTGGCTCTCGGGGACGACGGCGCGGACCGCGCGGCCCACCTCGTCGATCACGGTGACCGAGGAGACCCGTGCCGGGGACAGCGCATTGGCGACGTAGGTCGCGGGATCCTCGTCGAAGTCGACGATGTCGATCTTCTCGCCGCCCAGCTCGTTCATCACGGAGCGGACACGAGCGCCCATCGGCCCGATGCAGGCGCCCTTGGCGTTCACGCCCGGCACGGAGGCCGTCACCGACATCTTGGTGCGATGTCCTGCCTCGCGGGCCAGCCCCGTCACCTCGACGGTGCCGTCGGCGACCTCGGGGACCTCGAGCGAGAACAGGCGCCGCACCAGGTTGGGATGCGACCGGGAGAGCGTGATCTGCGGCCCCTTGGGGCCACGGCGCGCCTCGGTGACATAGGCCCGCAGCCGGCGGCCGTGGGAGTAGTCCTCCCCCGGCACGCGCTCGTGCGGGGGCAGGACCCCCTCGACCTCGCCGAGGTCGACCAGCACCATGCGAGGGTCGCGGCCCTGCTGGATGATCCCCGAGACGATGTCGTCGGCGCGGTCGGCGTACTCGCCGAGCACCGCCTCGTCCTCGAGATCCCGGATCCGCTGGAAGATGACCTGGCGCGCCGTGGAGGCCGCGACCCGGCCGAAGTCCTCCGGGGTGTCGTCCCACTCCTCGAGGACGATGCCGTCCCCGTCCCGCTCACGGGCGATGACGGCGACCTCCCCGGTGCTCTCGTCGATGATCACCTCGGAGTCCCGCACCGGGTGGTCGGTGTGCAGGTAGGCGGCGTGGAGCGCCGATCGGATCGCGTCCAGCAGCACGGGCAGGCGGATGTCGCGCTCCCGTTCGAGGGCCCGCAGGGCACCCATGTCGATGTCCATCTCAGCTCTCCTTCGATGCGGTGGTCCCGGCCTCGGCGATCAGCTGCGCGAGGTCGGCGGGCGGGTCGAACTCGATCTCCACCCGGGCGGAGGAGACCTCGGCGAGCGGGAGCTCCAGGTGCTCGTCGGTGCCGGCCGGCCGGCGCCGGGGCCGGCCGCGGTCGTCGCGACCGGGCTCCTGGCGCAGGCGCAGGCGCTCGTCCTCGACGCCCAGCAGGCGGGCGCGGAGCACGGTGCCGTCGGTGGTGGTCAGGGAGAGCAGGCGGCCCCGGGAGCGGCGGAAGTGCCGGGGGGCGGTGAGCTCGCGGTCCGCGCCCGGGGTGGTGACCTCGAGCACGACGGGGTCCGGGCCGAGCAGAGCGTCGTCCTCGTCGACCAGGTCGGAGAGCTCGCGGGAGGCGTCGGCGACGGTGTCGAGGTCGGCGCTGCCCAGCGCGTCGCCGGGGAGGTCGACGACGAGTCGCACCTCCGGGGCTCCGCCGCCGCGGCGCACCTCGATCTCCTCGAGCACCAGGCCGTGGGCGTCCAGCACCCGCCCGGCCGCCTCCCGCAGGATGGTCTGGTCGTCGAGTGCGCTCATGGCCCGCTCGCCTCCTCCTGCTATGGGTGTCTGTGGCGTCCGTGCCTGCGCCCGGACGAGTGGCCCCAGGATAGTGGCCGCGGATGCTCCGCGTCTCCCCGGGGGCCGCCGATGCGAGAATCCTCCTGTGCCGCACTCCCCCCACGCCCCGTCCGTCGGCCGCGCCCCGGTCCGCATGACCCGTCGCGGGCTCCTGCGCGCGGCCGCCCTGGGGACGCTGGGCTCGGGCACGGCGGCGTCCCTGGCCGGCTGCGGACCGATCGCCCTCGGCCGCCCGGAGCAGTACACCCCGCCGCCGCCGGGCATCGACGATCTGTATCGCGTGGACCTGCTGGAGATCCTCGACCGCGCGATCGCCGGGACGGACGTCCTGCTGGGCGCCGCGGACCCCGCGGCGCCCTCGAGCCCCGAGCTCGCCGCCGCGCTGGACGCCCTCGCCGTCGCCCTGCCCGTCCAGCGGACGGCGCTGCTCACCGGGGCGCAGCTCGAGGACGAGCGGGAGGCCGCCGAGGACCCCGCCCCCGGGGCGACCGACGATCCCGCGCCCACCGACGCCCCGGGCGATGCCGCCTCGCTGGTCGGTGAGCTCATGGCGCTGCGCGACCTCGCGGCGGACGCCTCCCGGCAGGTGTCCGGCTCGCTCGCCCGGCCGACCTCCGCGATCGCGGCCCACAGCGAATGGACCGCCCGACGGCTGACGGCCGCGGCCGGTGCCGGGGAGGTCACCGCCTCCCCCCTCGCCGCGGATCTGCGGCCCGTGCGCGAGGTGCCCACCGCGGACCCGCCGTCGGTCGGTGCCCGCTCGGACTACGAGACCACCCTCGAGCGCACCCAGGAGGACGAGTGGCACGCGGGCTACCTGCACGAGGTGCTGGCCGCACGGGTCGAGGGCGAGGAGCGCGAGCAGCACCTGGAGCTCGCCGCCCGGCACCGCGAGCGCGCCGAGGAGCTGGGACGGATCGCGGAGGAGGACGGCGCCCCCGTGGTCGCCCGGCAGGCGGTCTACGCGGTCCCCGGAGGCACCCTGGACGAGGAGACCGCCGGAGCGCTGCCGACGCAGCTCGCCCAGGAGCTGCTGATCGACCACAGCGCCCTGGTGGGCGCCGCGCCGTTCGAGCACCGGCTCCTGTCCATCGCCGCCGCGATGCAGGAGGCCGCGTTCCTCGCCCCGCGCCTCGGCACCATGCAGCCGCTGCCGGGGATCGAGGTCGAGGACCCGCCCGCCGCGAGCGGCTGAGCGCCGGTCAGGCGCCGCCCTCCGGCCCGACCGCCGCGAGGATCGTCTCGACCACGACCTCGGGGGAGACCTCGTCGATCCCGCCCGTGGCGCGATCGCGCACCTCGACGATGCCCTCGGCCAGGCTCCGGCCCACCACCACGGAGGTGGGCACGCCCAGCAGCTCGGCGTCCTTGAACTTCACGCCCGGGGAGACCTTGGGCCGGTCGTCGTAGAGGACCTCCAGGCCGCGGGCCTCGAGCTCGGCGGCGATGCGCTCGGCCTCGTCGAAGACCTCCCGGCCCTTGCCGGTGGCCATGATGTGCACATCGGCCGGGGCGACCTGGCGCGGCCAGGACAGCCCCTTCTCGTCGTGGTGCAGCTCGGCGATCGCGGCGACGGCGCGGGTGACGCCAATGCCGTAGGAGCCCATGGTCACCACGGCAGTCTTCCCGTTCTCGTCGAGGACCTTGAGGTCCAGCGCCTCGGCGTACTTGCGGCCCAGCTGGAAGATGTGCCCCATCTCCATGCCGCGGGTCAGCCGCAGCGGGCCGGAGCCGTCGGGCGCCGGATCGCCGTCACGCACCTCGGCGGCCTCGACGGTGCCGTCGGCGGTGAAGTCCCGGCCGTAGACCAGGTCGTAGACGTGCTTGCCCTGCTCGCCGGCACCGGCGACCCAGGAGGTGCCGGGCGCCACGCGCGGATCCACGAGGTAGCGGATCTCCGAGGGGGACTCGAGGCCGAGCCCCGCGGGACCGATGTACCCCTTGGCGAGCACGGGGTGGCGGGCGAAGTCCGCCTCGGTGAAGGGGGTCGCGACCGCGGGGGCGAGAGCCGCCTCGAGGCGCTTGGGGTCGACCTCCCGATCGCCGGGCAGCGCGATGACCAGCGGCTCGGTGGAGCCGTCGGGGTGGGTGAGGAGGTAGACGAGGTGCTTGAGCATCTCGTAGCGGGTCCACTCCCCCGAGGTCGTCGTCGGCCCCTTCCCCGGGAAGGCCTGGTTGGAGAAGTCGGTGAGCGCGGCGATCGTGCTCGCCCCCGGGGTGTCCTCGACGTGCATCGCGGGCAGCGCGGCGATCGCCGACTCCTCGAGCGCCGGCGGAGCCGGCGTGGTGACGGCCTCCACGTTCGCGGCGTAGCCGCCGTCGGAGACCACGAAGGTGTCCTCGCCCACGGGCGTGGGGTGGAGGAACTCCTCGGAGCGGGAGCCGCCCATGGCGCCCGCATCGGCCTGGCAGATGACCGTCGGCAGACCGAGCCGCTCGAAGGTGCGCTGGTACGCACCGCGCTGCTTCTCGTAGGAGGCGGCCAGACCGGCGTCGTCGATGTCGAAGGAGTAGGCGTCCTTCATGATGAACTCGCGGGTGCGCAGGAGCCCGGCCCGGGGACGCGCCTCGTCGCGGAACTTCGTCTGGATCTGGTACAGCATCGTGGGCAGGTCCTTGTACGAGGAGTACAGGTCCTTCACCGTCAGCGCGAACATCTCCTCGTGCGTGGGGGCGAGCAGGTAGTCGTCCCCGCGGCGGTCCTGGAGACGGAACATCCCCGGGAACTCCTCCCAGCGCCCCGTCGCCTGGTACGGCTCCTTCGGCTGCAGGGCGGAGAAGACCACCTCCTGGCTCCCGATCGCGTCCTGCTCCTCGCGCACGATCGCCTCGACCTTGCGCAGCACCTTGAGCCCGAGCGGCAGCCAGGTGTAGATCCCGGCCGCGCTGCGGCGGATGTAACCGGCGCGCACGAGCAGCTTGTGGCTGGCGATCTCGGCGTCGGCCGGATCCTCCCGCAGCGTGCGGACGAAGGATGACGACAAACGGATCATGGGGCAGGGCCTTTCACAGCGAGCGGGGCGGCGCGCGGCGGACACGGGCGGGCGGCGCGCGACCATCGTACTGTCCGCGGACCCCTCCCCGAGGCCCGGCGGTGCGGGGCTACCCTGAAGCGATGACCACGCGAGCGCACGGCGGTCCCGGCTCTCGGGCACCCGCGGCGGAGGGGGACGCGGTGGCGCCGTCGCGCCCCGCCTCCCGTCGCGAGGTGCTGCGCACCGCGGGGGCGCTGGCCGCGGTGGGCGTGGTGGGCACCGGATCCGTCGCCGCGCACCGCCTCCTCGGCCCCGCCGCCGACCCCCGCACCGAGATCGCGCTGTTCTCGCAGACCGTCGCCTACGACACGAGCGGTCGACGGGTGCTCGTCGGCGGCCGCGGTGAGGACCTCGCTCTGGCCCCCGGTGCCCGCGTCGCCGAGGACCTCCCGGACTCCTCCCCCGTCAGGGCGCGCGAGGCCGCGTTCTGGGAGGGGACCGCGCCGTGGCGCGAGCGACTCGCGGCGCGCGGCGCGCCCGGCCGGACGGAGCTCGCCGAGGCCGCGCTGCGCGATCTCTGGGTGCTCTCCGACGACCTCCCGGCACCGGTGGCGGCGTGGAGCAGCTCGTGGCGTCACGTGTGGCCGCGCGATGCCGCCTTCGCCGCGGTGGCGCTGGCGCGCGTGGGAGTCCGGGAGCGGTCCGTGGCGGTGCTCGAGCACCTGCAGTCCGTGCAGGGGGCCGACGGGTGGTTCGAGGCGCGCTACGACCCGGTCACCGATCGCGCCCCCGACGGACGCCCCCGCCAGTTCGACGGCACGGGTCTGCTGCTGTGGGCCGCCGGGGAGATCATCGGATCGGCCCCCGCCGAGGACCGCGAGGAGCTCCACGACCGCCTCTCCCCGCTGATCACCACCTCGCACGCCACCCTGCTGCGGAGCACCGCGCTGGGCACCACGCTGCCGCCGGCCTCCCCCGACTACTGGGAGCGCACCGAGCGCGAGGTGACGCTGGGGATCATGGCTCCCACCCTCGCCGGGCTGCGGGCCGGCGCCGCCCTCGACGGCTCGGCGGACGCCCGGGAGGCGGCCCGCACCTTCTCCGCGCTGCTGGAGGGGACCTTCGGCGCCACGGGCTATCAGCGCTACCGGCTCGCCGGCGGTGCGGACTCCGCCCGGGCTCTCCTGGACGCCACCGGCTGCCACGGTCTGGTCGGCCGCCGCGAGCTGCTCGCCCTGCGCGAGGAGCTGGCCCGACCGGGCGGCGGGATCGCCCCCGGGGCGCTGTGGCGCGAGGACGGGATCAGCTGGACGCCGTCGACCAGCCTGCTGGCACTGGGCCTCGCCCGGGCCGGGGAGTCCGAGGCCGCCGCCGAGATGCTCGACTGGCTCGCCGCGCATCGCACCGAGGCCGGCTCCCTGCCCGAGAAGGTGCTCCACGACGGCCGTCCGGCGGAGGTGGCGCCGCTGGCCTGGACCGCGGCGAACGTGCTGCTGACCCTCGACGTCCTCGCGGCCTGACCGGAGAGTGCGTCCGGCGGCGCGAGCACGGACGGCGAGCGCAGGAGCACGACCAGGACATCCGGCTCGCCGACCATCGAGAAATCGCTCGCGCGTCCGGGACCGGCTGGCTAGCGTTCCCGTCATGGACACCACGCAGAACTGGTTCGAGGACAATCGCGCGAACTGGGACGACCGCGCCGCGCTGCACGAGGCCTCCGGGTACGGGATCCCCGCGCTGATCGCGGACCCCTCGCACCTCAGCGCCGAGGTCGCCCAGGACCGCGAGCGGCTCGGGGACCTCAGCGGCCTCGACGTCGTGCACCTGCAGTGCCATCTGGGCACCGACACGGTGAGCCTGTCACGGCTCGGCCCGCGCCGTGTCGTCGGCGTGGACCTCTCCGGTGAGTCCCTGCGACGGGCCCGTGACATCGCCGAGCGGGCCGGTGCGCCGATCGAGTACGTCGAGGCGAACGTGTACGACGCCCGCACCGCCGTGGAGGGCGACTTCGACCTCGTGTACACCTCGCTGGGCGTGCTGTGCTGGCTCCCGGACGTCGCTGCGTGGGCGCGGGTCGTCGCCTCCCTCCTCCGCCCCGGCGGGCGCTTCCTCATCCGGGACGACCACCCGATGTTCATGACCGTCGGGGACGATGTGAGCGACGGCCTGAGGATCGAGCAGCCCTACTTCCAGCGCGCGGAGCCGATGACGTGGGACCAGGTGGGCAGCTACGTCGAGACCCCCGCGGACGCCCCGGAGTTCACCCACGGCGTCAGCCACGAGTGGAACCACTCGATCGGCGAGATCCTCACCGCGCTGCTCCGGGCGGGCCTGGTGCTGGACTCCTTCGAGGAGACGCCGTACTCGGCGTGGACGCCGTGGCCGGACCTCATGGTGGCCGACGGAGACCGGTTCCGGCTCCGGGAGGATCCCGACCGCCTGGCGATGCAGTTCGTGCTCACCGCGCACCGCCCCGCCTGATCCGGCCGGGCCGCGCTCAGAACAGGATCGTGGTCAGCTCGCCCACCGGACGGAAGCCGGAGGCGGCGTAGGCCCGGCGCGCGGGCTCGTTGAAGTCGTTGACGTACAGGGAGACCTGCGGGACGTGGTCGCGCCGCACCTGGCGCACCAGCTCCGCCATGGCGGCGCGGCCCAGCCCCTGCCCGCGGTGGTCGGGGCGCACCCAGACCCCGTGGATCTGGGCGACCGGCCCGAAGAGGGCCCCGACGTCGGCCTTGAAGATCACCTCGCCGCGATCGGTCACCACGTAGGTGCGGCGGTGGCGGATGAGGTCCGCGATCCGCGCCCGGTAGGAGCGGCCGCCGTCGCCCTGCAGGGGGTCCACCCCCACCTCCTCGCGGAACATCGCGACCGCGGCGGGGAAGACGGCGTCCTCCTCGCCGGGGGCCGCGGCGCGCAGAGCCACCCCGGGGAGCGCCCCGGTGTCGCCGCTGCCGTCCGCGAGCAGCAGCGGCTGACTCCAGCGATACTCGCGCACGTCCGCGCCCCAGGTCTCGGACAGCGCGCTCCACAGCACCTCGACGGCCTCCCGCTCCCCGACCACGGAGCTCGCGCGGCGCGGTCGGGAGGCCATGTGCCGGCCGAAGTCCTCGAGCGCACGCGGCGTCGCGGAGAGCGGGGAGAGGTTCACCCCGTGCCAGAGCAGTCCCTCGATCCGGTGCTCCTCACCCGCGACCGCGAACTCCTGGGAGACGGCGGCGGTACGGCCCACCTCGCGCAGCCGCGCACCGGCGAGCGCATTGGTGACCGGGTCGGTGAGAGCATGCTCGAGGGCGGCGGCGAGGCCGCCCGGACGGACCGCCCGGACCCGCCCGCCGCGCCGGAACATGCGCGGTCAGCCGACGGAGACGGACGGCGCCCCGGCGGAGGCCGCCTCGGCGCCCTCCATCTCCGCGGCGATCCGGTTCGCCTCGGCCAGGAGCGTCTCGACGATCTCGGCCTCGGGAACGGTCTTGATGACCTCGCCCTTGACGAAGATCTGGCCCTTGCCGTTGCCGGAGGCGACGCCGAGATCGGCCTCGCGGGCCTCGCCCGGACCGTTGACGACGCAGCCCATGACGGCGACGCGCAGCGGGACCTCGAGATGCTTGAGACCCTCGGTGACCTCGTCCGCCAGCGAGTAGACGTCGACCTGGGCGCGGCCGCAGGAGGGGCAGGAGACGATGTCGAGCTTGCGCGGCTTGAGGTTCAGCGACTGGAGGATCTGGTTGCCCACCTTGACCTCCTCGACCGGCGGGGCGGACAGGGACACGCGGATGGTGTCGCCGATCCCCTCGCCCAGCAGGATGCCGAAGGCGACCGAGGACTTGATGGTGCCCTGGAAGGCGGGGCCGGCCTCGGTGACGCCCAGGTGCAGCGGCCAGTCCCCCTCCGCGGAGAGCTGGCGGTAGGCCTCGACCATGATGATCGGGTCGTTGTGCTTGACCGAGATGCCGAAGTCGTGGAAGTCGTGCTCCTCGAAGAGGGACGCCTCCCACTTGGCGGAGGCCACGAGCGCCTCGGGGGTGACGCGGTCCCCCGTCATCATGCGCTGGTCGATCGAGCCGGCGTTGACGCCGATGCGCAGCGCGGTGCCGTGGTCCTTCGCGGCCCGGGCGATGTCCTTGACCTGGTCGTCGAAGCGGCGGATGTTGCCCGGGTTCACGCGCACGCCCGCGCAACCGGCCTCGATGGCGGCGAAGACGTACTTGGGCTGGAAGTGGATGTCGGCGATCACGGGGATCGGGGACTTCGCGGCGATCGCCGTCAGGGCGTCGGCGTCCTCCTGGCGCGGGCAGGCCACGCGGACGATGTCGCAGCCGGCGGCGGTGAGCTCCGCGATCTGCTGGAGGGTCGCATTGATGTCATGCGTGGGCGTGGTGGTCATCGACTGCACCGTGATGGGCGCGTCGCCGCCGACGTGGATGTCGCCCAGGCGGACCTTGCGGGTCCTCCGGCGCGGCGCGAGGACCGGCGGGGGCGTCTTGACGGAGGGGATGCCGAGGCTCACTGAAGTCACCCCTCCATTATGGACTCACCGTCCCCGCCCCGCGAGGCGAGGTGCGACACCTCCACCGGTCCTGCACGACACGGGGCAGGGGCAGAGGCAGGGGGCTCAGGGGAACAGCGAGATCGGCGCGACGATGTCCGCGTACAGCAGCAGGACCGTCATGACGAGGAAGGCGGCCGCGACCGCATAGGTCACCGGGAGCATGCGGGAGGTGTCCACCGGGCCGGGGTCGCCCCGTCCACGCAGCCGGGCGATCCGCCGGCGTGCACCCTCGAGCAGCGCCCCGGCGACGTGCCCGCCGTCGAGCGGGAGCAGCGGCACCAGGTTGAACACGAACAGAGCCATGTTCAGCGAGGCGAGCATGGAGATCATGGTGCCGGCCTTCTCGCGCAGCGCGAAGCCGGGCTCGTCGGCGGCGGCGACCTCGCCCGCCAGCCGGGAGACGCCCACCACCCCGATCGGGCCCTCGGGATCGCGCTCGGCGGTGCCGAAGGCGGCCTCGCCCACCTCCCACAGGCGCACCGGCAGGGTGAGCACGATCTGTCCCGTGCGGACGAACGCGTCCCAGGCCATCTCGGGCACCACCGCCGGGGACTGCGGGACCAGATCCGGGGTGCCGGCCACGCCGAGGAATCCGACCTCCTCGGTGACCAGCTCGCCGTTCGGGTCGCGGACGGCGGCGCCGTCCTCGTCGAGGACGGGGCGCTCGTCCAGGATCGGCGTCGCCTGGACGGTGAGGATCTCGCCGTCGCGCTCGAGGACGATCTCCACGCTCTCGCCGCCGCTGGCGCGCACCGCCTCGGTGACGTCCGCCCACTCCTCGATCTGATGGCCGTCGATCACCTCCAGCGTGTCACCGGGCTCGATGCCCGCGGCGAGCGCGGGGGCGGGCGGTCGGCCCTCGCAGCTGACGTCGGCGGGGGCGTCGGCCGGGACCACGCACTCCGAGACCGACTGCACCGTCGGCGTCACCGCGGGCAGGCCGATGCCGCAGACCAGCACCACCATCAGCAGCAGCGAGATCAGCAGGTTCATGCTCGGGCCGCCGAGCATCACCACGAGCTTCCTGGGCACGCTCAGCGCGACGAAGGTGCGCCCGGCGTCCTCAGGACCGTACTGAGAGGAATCGTAGGCCTTGGCATCCTCCGACAGCTCGGTGACCTGCTGGAGCAGTCCCGTGGAGTCCTCACGGATGGTGCCCTCGGGCTCGCCCCGGTGCGGCGGGTACATGCCGATCATGCGGATGTAGCCGCCCAGCGGGATCGCCTTGAGGCCGTACTCCGTCTCCCCGCGGGTGCGGGAGAGGACCGTGGGACCGAAGCCGATCATGTACTGGGTGACGCGGACGCCGAACAGCTTGGCGGGCACCAGATGGCCCACCTCGTGCAGGGCGATCGACAACGCCAGCCCCGCGGCGATGACGAGCACGCCGAGCACGAACAGCAGCACGCTCAGCTCTCCCGCGCCGCGAGCAGGGTGCGGGCCGCGTCACGGGCCCAGGTCTCCAGGGCGAGCAGCCCCTCCACCCCGTCGGCACGCCCGACGCGGGGACGATCCGGCAGAGCGAGGACCTCCTCGATCAGCGCGGTGATGCCCAGGAAGCTCAGCGAGCCGTCGAAGAAGGCGTCGACGGCCTCCTCGTTGACGGCGTTGTACACGGCCATCGCGCCGCCGCCCTCGCGGTGGGCGGCGCGGGCCAACGCGATCGCGGGGAAGGTCTCCTCGTCCACCGGCTCGAAGGTCCAGGTCTGGGCGGCGGAGAAATCGAGCGGGGTGGCGAGGCCGGGGAGCTTCTCGGGGTGAGCGAGGGCCCAGCCGATCGCGTGGCGCATGTCCGGCGGGCTCGCCTGGGCGATCGTCGAGCCGTCCACGAGCGTGACCATCGAGTGGACAATCGACTGCGGGTGGACGACCACCCGGACCCGCTCCTCCGGCAGCGCGAACTGGTAGCAGGCCTCGATGACCTCGAGCGCCTTGTTGACCAGGGTCGCCGAGTTGGTGGTGATCACGCGCCCCATCGACCAGGTGGGGTGGGCGAGCGCCTGCTCCGGGGTGACGGCGCGCAGCTGCTCCCGGGTGCGTCCCCGGAAGGGGCCGCCGGAGGCGGTGACCTCGAGGTGGTCGATCTGATCGTGGCGCACGCCCGCGAGGGCCTGCGCGATCGCGGTGTGCTCGGAGTCGACCGGGAGGATCTGGCCCTCGGCGGCGGCCGCGGTCACCAGCTCGCCGCCGACGACCAGGGACTCCTTGTTCGCGAGCGCGAGCCGCGCGCCGGAGGACAGCGCCGCAAGGGTGGGCAGCAGCCCCACCGAGCCGGTGATCGCGTTGAGCACGACGTCCTCCGCGCCGAGCGCTCCGGCGAGGTCCACGACGGCGGCGGGTCCGGCCTCGATCCGCGGCGCGCGGACGCCGGCCCCGGCGCAGGCGGCGAGGACGGCTCGCTCGACGGTCTCGGCGCGGGCGGGGTCGGAGATCGCCAGACGCTCCGGGCGGCTCTCGAGCACCTGTGCGGCGGCGAGCTCGGGGCGACCGCCTCCCACGGCGAGGCCGTGGACCCGTGCCACGTCCGGGTGGCGCTGCAGCACCTCGAGGGTCTGGGTGCCGATGGAGCCGGTCGCCCCGAGCAGGACGAGCCGGCGCCCGGGGCTGCGGGGCGTCACGGCACGGAGGCCATCACGTCCGCGACGTGGTCGAGGTAGACGTCGACCACGGCCTCCCGGTAGCCCTCGGCCCCGCGCCGGCGGCGGAAGGCCGCACGGCGCACGTCGTCGACGCTCATCGGGTGACCGTCGGTGAAGTAGGCGACCAGCTGATCGCAGAGCGCGTCGACGTCGGCCTTGTCGTAGGCGGCCTCGCCGTTCGCGGCCGGGGCGAAGCGGTCCCCGGCGGGGCGCTCGAGCCGGGACTTGAGGACCTCGGCGCGCTCGGTGAGCTGGGCGACCCAGACGTCCTCCCCCTGCTCGGCGATGGCGTCGTCCCGGGCCTGCAGGGCGAAGGCGTCGGAGAGACGGTCCAGCGCCTCGTCGACCACGCGCATGTCGTAGCCGCCGCGCTCGGTGCCGAAGCTCGCGGAGGTGATGTCCGCGCCGGTGAACGACGGGTCCCTGCCCTCGTAGGCCGTGCGGGCGCGGGAGAGGAACTCGTCGACCTCGCGCATGTCGTATCCGACGCTGAAGCGCGAGACACGCTCGAACGATGTGCTCACCAGTGGATCCTTCCTCGGTGCTGACTCTCCCCCACTGTAGCGATGCGGGAGGCGGGGATCGGGGAGGCGGCGGGCGCCGCGGACGGCGGGGCGCTCACTCGGCCCCGCTCTGGGCGACCGCCTCGACCCGGGCCACGCGGGCCTCGCGGTCCGCTCGATGACCGTCGGTCTCGATGACCTCGGCGGCGAGCTGGCCGCAGGCGCCGTCGATGTCGGAGCCGCGCGTGTCGCGGATGGTGGCCGAGATGCCGTTGGCCCGCAGGGTCTCCACGAACCGCTTCTCCACGAACGGGTCGGAGGCGGTCCACTTCGACCCCTTCACCGGGTTCAGCGGGATCGGGTTGACGTGGATCCAGTGCGCCCCGCCCTTGGAGATCAGCCGGTCCGCGAGCAGCTGGGCGCGGTGCTCCTGGTCGTTGATGTCCCGGATCAGCGCGTACTCGATGCTGACGCGCCGGCCGGTGGTCTCGAAGTACTCGTAGGCGGCATCGAGGATCTCGTCGACGTCGAAACGGGTGTTGATCGGGACCAGCTCGTCGCGCAGCGCATCGTCCGGGGCGTGGAGGGACACCGCGAGGGTGAGCGGGATCCGCTCCTTGGTGAGCCTCCGGACCGCCGGGGCGAGGCCGACGGTGGAGACGGTGATGTGGCGGGCCCCCATGCCGAAGCCCTCCGGCGCCGGGGCGTTGAGCCGGCGGCACACGGTCGCCACCGGGCGGTAGTTCGCCAGCGGCTCGCCCATCCCCATGAACACGATGTTCGACACGCGACCGGGTCCGCCGGGCAGCTCGTCGCGCGAGAGCATGCGATTGGCGATCCGCACCTGCTCGAGGATCTCCGCGGCGGAGAGGTTGCGGGTCAGGCCCATCTGCCCGGTGGCGCAGAAGGGGCAGTTCATGCCGCATCCCGCCTCGGAGGAGATGCACAGCGTGACCCGGTTCTCGTAGCGCATGAGGACCGACTCGACCATCGAGCCGTCGAACAGCTTCCACAGGAACTTCTGGGTGGCGCCGTGATCGGAGCTCTGGCGGGAGACGACGGTCAGCAGCTGCGGGAAGAACCGCTCGACCAGCTCGTCGCGACGGTCCTTGGGGAGGTCCGTGAGCTCCTCGGGATCGGTGGTGAAGTGCTCGAAGTAGTGGACGGAGAGCTGCTTGGCGCGGAAGCCCGGCAGTCCCATCTCCTCGACGGCGGCGATGCGCTCGGCCAGGGTGAGATCCGCCAGATGGGCGGGCGCCTTGCCGCGGCGGGCCGGGCGCAGCTGCAGCTCGCCCGGGGCGAGGGCCACCTTCTGGCCGGGCACCGCCTCGCGGGAGAGGTCCGGGAGCGCGGTCGGTGGTGCGAGCGGCGTGGGCGCGGCGGGGCGCCGGGCGGGATCGGCGGGGTTCATGGCAGCAGGACCTCCAGCAGGATGTAGGTGGTGGGGGCGGCGAGCAGGATGGAGTCCACCCGATCCAGCACTCCCCCGTGACCGGGCAGCAGGTGGCCCATGTCCTTGATGCCGAGGTCGCGCTTGAGCAGCGACTCGGCGAGATCCCCGCAGGTGGAGACGATCACCAGGACCACGCCGATGATCACGGACGTCCACCACGGGAGGTCCAGGGCCAGGGTGCCCACCGCGGTGACGCTCGCCGTGCCCAGCAGCAGCGAGCCGACGAAGCCCTCCCAGCTCTTCTTGGGGCTGATGCTCGGCGCCATCGGATGCTTGCCGAACAGCACGCCGGCCACGTAGCCGCCGACGTCATTGCCCACGGGTCCCAGCACGGCCAGCAGCACCAGCAGCGGGCCCTGGTCGCGCTCGAACAGCAGCAGCATGAAGCAGCCCATGAACGGCACCCAGGCCAGGGAGAACACCCCGGCGGAGACGTCGCGCAGGGCGCTGAGCCCCATCGACTCGCTCACCCGCCACAGGATCAGCATGCACACCGCGATCGCGGTGGAGATCAGCAGCCCCTCCGTGCCGAAGACCTCGGTGGAGATCACCATGCCGACGACGCCCACCAGCAGCGGCATCGCCGGGACCCGCAGGCCGCCCTGGGCGAGGGCACGCGTGATCTCCAGCATCGCCAGCACCATCGCGACCGCGACCACGACGGGGAAGGCACGGGGCACCACGAACACCGCCGCCAGCACGATCGCGCCGAGCCCGACCCCCACACCGATCGCGGCGGGCAGATTGCGGCCGGGTCCGCGCCGCGCCGGCGGCTCGGGCGCACCGGCGACCGCCTCGACGGGGGTCGAGGCGGTCGCGGAGCCGGACGGGTCGGGGTCGGTGCTCACGTGGTCGCGGGGTGCGGTGGCGGGACGGGGCTCAGATGGTCTCGAGCTCGGTCTCCTTGGCCGCCAGGGCCTCGTCGATCTGCTCGGTGAACTTCTTGGTGATGGTCTCGAGCTCCTTCTCGGCGCGCGTGCCCTCGTCCTCGCCGATCTCCTTGTCCTTGACCAGCTTCTCGATCGCCTTCTTGGCGTTGCCGCGGGAGCCGCGGACCGACACCCGGCCGTCCTCGGCCTTGGTGCGGGCGAGCTTCACGTACTCCTTGCGGCGCTCCTCGGTGAGGGCGGGCAGCACCACGCGGAGGTTGTCCCCGTTGTTGGTGGGGTTCACGCCGAGGTCCGACTCGCGCAGCGCCGTCTCCACGGCCTGGGTGGCGGACTTGTCGTAGGGCGTGACCAGCACGGTGCGGGCCTCGGGGAACTGCAGGGAGGCGAGCTGGTTCAGCGGCGTGGGGGCGCCGTAGTACTCCACGGTGATGCCCTGGAACATCGCGGCGTTCGCACGGCCGGTACGGATCGCGGTGAACTCGTCCTTGGTCACATCCACGGACTTGCTCATCTTGGCCTGGGCATCCTTCAGGATGCTCGAGGTGTCGTCGCTCACGGGGTGCTCCTCGGTTCTCGGTGGGTGTTCGGCGTCCATTGTCCCGCATCGGGCGCGGGAGGGTGATGCGGGGCCGCTACTTGGTGACGACCGTGCCGATGCGGTCGCCGCGCAGGGCGCGGGTGATGTTGCCGGGGCTGTCGAGACCGAAGACCATCATCTGCTGCCCGTTGTCCATGCAGAGGCTGAAGGCGGTGGAGTCGACGACCTTGAGGCCGCGCTGGAGGGCGTCGTTGTAGGTGACGTGCTCGAGCTTCCTCGCCTCCGGGTTGGAGCGCGGATCGGCGTCGTAGACCCCGTCGACGCCGTTCTTCGCCATGAGGACCTCCTCGCAGCCGATCTCCAGCGCGCGCTGGACGGCGACGGTGTCCGTCGAGAAGTAGGGCATGCCGGCGCCGGCGCCGAAGATGACCACGCGGCCCTTCTCGAGGTGGCGCACGGCGCGCAGGGGGATGTACGGCTCGGCGACCTGACCCATCTCGATCGCGGTCTGCACGCGGGTGGAGACGCCGCGCTGCTCGAGGAAGTCCTGCAGGGCCAGGCAGTTCATGACCGTGCCGAGCATGCCCATGTAGTCGGCGCGGCGGCGGTCCATGCCGCGCTGGGAGAGCTCGGCGCCGCGGAAGAAGTTGCCACCGCCGACGACGATCGCGCACTCGACACCTGCGGCGACGCCCTCGGCGATCTCTCCGGCGATGCGGGAGACCACATCGGGGTCCACTCCGACGGCACCGCCGCCGAAGGCCTCTCCGGAGAGCTTCAGGAGCACTCGCCGTCCGTCCTCCCTCCGGGGGAGAACGGGTATCGGTGACGTGATGGTCTGGGCCTTGCCGCCCCTCCCGCGCGGGGCCCGCGGCCCTGATACCGGCGCGGCCCCGCACCGATGGTGCGGGGCCGCGGGGCGGTGGCCACGCTCACGCGTGACCGGGGGTGCGGGCGGTGGGCCCGCTCCCGGGGATGTCAGCTGCCGACGCGGAAGCGGACGAAGCCGGTGATCGTGCCGCCCGCCTCCTCGACGACCTGGCCGACGGACTTCTTGGCGTCCTTGGCGAAGGGCTGGTCCAGCAGGACGTTCTCCTTGAAGAACCCGTTCAGGCGGCCCTCGATGATCTTCGGGAGCGCCTTCTCGGGCTTGCCCTCGTTCTTCGCGGTGTCCTCGGCGATGCGACGCTCCTCGGCGACGGTCTCCTCGGGCACCTCGTCCCGGGTGAGGTAGGTCGGGGTGAAGGCCGCGATGTGCATGGCGACGTCGCGCGCGACCTCGGCGCCGGCGGAGTCGGTGGCGACGAGGACGCCCACCTGCGGGGGGAGGTCCTTGTTGGTGCGGTGCATGTACTCGGTGACGGCCTCGCCGGAGACGCGGCCGATGCGACGGACCAGGATCTTCTCGCCCATGGTGGCGCCGGCCTGCGTGAGCGCCTCGCCGAAGGCGGTCGCGCTCAGCTGCTCGGGATCGTTCGCGCCGGACTCGACGGCGGCGGCCACGGCCTCGTCGCCCAGGGCGACGAACTTGTCGTTCTTGGCCACGAAGTCGGTCTCGGAGTTGAGCTCGAGCAGGGTGCCGGTGCGGCCCTGCTCGGAGTCGCGGATGTCGACGGCGATGAGGCCCTCGGAGGCGGTGCGGCCCTCGCGCTTGGCGATGCCCTTGAGGCCCTTGACGCGGATCAGCTCCACGGCCTTGGCCTTGTCGCCCTCCGCCTCGTCCAGCGCCTTCTTGACGTCGAGCATGCCCGCGCCCGTCGTCTCGCGGATCTCCTTGATGTCTGCTGCCGTGTACTTGGCCATGTTCCTCTTCCTTGTGGGAGCTGCTGCGGGAGGTGGCGGGAGGCGGGGTGCGCCTCCCCGTGGAGGGGCCCGGGAGCGAGCGGATCGCTCCCGGGCCCGTGGATCACTCGGCGGAGGTCTGCTCGGCCGGAGCCTCGCTCGCCTCGGCGGTCGGCGCGGCGGCCTCGGCCTCGGCGGGCTTCTCCGCGGCGGGCTCCGCCGCGACGGACTCCTCGGCCGGAGCGTCCTGCTGCTGGACCTCGGACTGCTTGAGCAGCTCCTGCTCCCACTCGGCCAGCGGCTCGGCGTCGACGGCGGAGACGTTCTTCTCGCCGCCGGCGGACTTCGCGTGACGCTCCTGGAGGCCGGCGGCCACCGCGTCCGCGATGACCCGGGTCAGCAGGGTGACGGAGCGGATCGCGTCATCGTTGCCCGGGATCGGGTAGGCGATCTCGTCGGGATCGCAGTTGGTGTCCAGGATCGCGACGACCGGGATGTTGAGCTTCTGCGCCTCGTCGACGGCCAGGTGCTCCTTGTTGGTGTCCACGATCCACAGGGCGGAGGGTGCCTTGCCCATGTCGCGGATGCCGCCGAGGGTCTTCTCGAGCTTGTCCTTCTCGCGGCGCATCATCAGCAGCTCCTTCTTGGTGCGGCCGGAGGAGGCCACATCCTCGAAGTCGATCTGCTCGAGCTCCTTGAGGCGGTTCACGCGCGCGGAGACCGTCTGCAGGTTGGTGAGCATGCCGCCCAGCCAGCGCTGGTTCACGTAGGGCATGCCCACGCGGGTGGCCTGCTCCTGCACGGACTCCTGCGCCTGCTTCTTGGTGCCGACGAACAGGATGGTGCCGCCGTGGGCGACGGTCTGCTTGACGAAGTCGTAGGCCTTGTCGATGTACGACAGGGTCTGCAGGAGGTCGACGATGTAGATGCCGTTGCGCTCGGTGAAGATGAAGCGACGGACCTTCGGGTTCCACCGACGGGTCTGGTGACCGAAGTGGACGCCGCTCTCCAGGAGCTGGCGCATGGTGACGACTGCCATGATGGTGTCCTCTGTTTCCTGGGCCTGGGCTCGCACGGCTCGCCCGGAGGCGTCCGCGGTCGTCGCGCAGGACCCGCTTTCTCGGTTGTCCCCCGACACCGGTCGGTGCGGGGCCTGGTGCCCGGGTGCCGGCCGCCCCGAGCGCTCCCGCACGCGAGGTGCGGGCCGACGAGGACCGGTGGCCGACGAGCCCTGGAGGGCACGCGAAGTCATCCGGACGGACCGGATGCTGCGTGCAGTCTATCCGACGTCTCCGCCGCTCCGCGCGCGTTCTGCGTCACCCCGGCGGGGGTGTCGCCCGGGGTGCGATGCGTCCTCCCCAGCCCTGCTCCGTCCCCAGCATCGCGCGGGCACGGACGATGCCGCGGCCCCGGGGCGAGGATGCGCGACATGACCGAGGCCTCCTCCCCCGACCTGCCCCGAGCGGTCCGCCGCTCCCCCGCCCTCCGGCACCGCGCCGCGGACGCCCACCCGTGGGCAATGCGCGGGCTGCTCGCCGTCCTGTGCCTCGCGCTGACCTGGGCGCTCGCGGACACCGCCCGGGCCGAGGGCGAGCGCTGGCGGTGGCCCGTCTCCCCGCCCGAGGTCCTGGTGCCCTTCGACCCTCCCGAACACGACTACGGTCCGGGCCACCGCGGGATCGACCTCGCGGTGACCGGCGAGGGCTCGGCAGTGCGAGCGGTCGCGTCGGGCACGGTGCGCTTCGTCGGGGCGGTCGCCGGGCGGTCGGTGGTCTCCGTGCTCCACGCGGACGGACTGATCTCCACCTACGAGCCGGTCGCCGGCGTGGTCGAGGAGGGTCGGCGGGTGGAGGCCGGCGCGGTGCTCGGCACGATCTCCGCCCCCGGTCCCCGCCCGCACTGCCCGGGCGCGGAGTGCCTGCACCTCGGGGCGCGGCGCGGTGGGACCTACCTCGATCCGCTGCTCCTGCTGGGCGGGCGCGGGCCCAGCGTCCTGCTGCCCTGGGACGCGGATCCCGCGGCCCCGCCCGCCGCCGGCGTGCGTCCCTCCCTCGCCCGAGGCGTTGCTCCGCTCAGGCGCGGGGGTGGGCCTGGTCGATCGTGCGGCGCAGCCGCTCGGCGCTGACGTGGGTGTAGATCTGCGTGGTCGCGAGCGAGGAGTGGCCCAGGAGGTCCTGGACGCTACGCAGATCGGCACCGCCCTCGACCAGATGGGTGGCGGCGCTGTGCCGCAGGGTGTGGGGGGTGATGTGCCGGGTGAGGCCCGCCCGGGCGGCGTGGCGGTCCACCAGGGTGCGCACCGCCCGGTCGCCGAGGCGGCCGCCGCGCACGCCCAGGAACAGGGCGTCGCCGGCGCGGGAGGGGCCGCGCCCTGCTTGGTCGCGCAGGACCGGGCGGCCCTCCTGCTCCCACCGGTCGATGGCCTCGAGTGCGGGGATGCCGACGGGGACGACGCGCTCCTTGTCGCCCTTGCCGAGGACCCTGACCGTGTGCTGCTCGCGGTCGATCCCCGAGCGGTCCAGGGCGACCAGCTCCGCGACGCGCACCCCGGAGGAGTAGAGCAGCTCGAGCACGGCGGCGTCTCGCAGCAGGACGGCCCGACGGACCGGATCGTCGGGGGCGTCGGGCTGGTCGTCGGCGGGAGCGAGTCCGTCGAGCAGCTCGGCGGCCTGGTCGCCGGAGAGCACGGTGGGCAGGTGCCGCCCTCGTTTCGGGGCGCGCAGTCTCCCGCCGACGTCGTGCGGGATCCGGCCGGTGGCGGCCAGCCAGGTGGTCAGGGTGCGGGCGGCGGCCGCGGACCGGGCGAGGGTGCTCGGGCTCGCGCCGGTCCCGGCGCGCTCGGCGAGCCAGGAGCGCAGGGCGGCCAGGTCCAGCTCGACCAGGTCGATGCGCTCGACCTCCCGCAGGTGGGTCAGCAGGCTCCGCACCTCCCGCCGATAGGCGCGCACGGTGTGCTCCGAGCGTCCCCGCTCCAGGCGGAGGTGCTCGGCGAAGGCGTCGACGACCGCGTCGTCGCCCGGCTCCCGGTCGGTGCTCATCGCCCCAGTCTGGCGCATCACGGGCACCGGGAGGCGGCTCAGCGCGGCGCGCGGGCGCGCCGCACCCGCTCTCCCGTGCGCTCCACGAGGCCCAGCAGGGCCAGCCGGGCCGTCGCGGCCTCGACCTCCGTGACGGTGAAGCCGATGTCCCCCGCGATCCGCGGCACGGTCCGGGCCGAGCGCGGCGGGACGGCGTCGAGCACCCGCCGGTCCGCCGGCGAGAGCAGGTCCAGCTCGTCCTGCACCGCGAAGCCGCCCTCGCCCGCGGCGGGACCGCCGGGCAGCAGGTCCAGCAGCTCGTCGGGCTCGGTGACCAGCACCGCGCCCCGCTCGCGGATCAGGCGATGGCAGCCGGCGCTCGCGGCCGAGGTGACGGGGCCGGGGACGGCACCCACCGGCCTCGAGAGCAGATCGGCATGGCGTGCGGTGGACAGGGCCCCCGAGCGCCAGCCGGCCTCGACCACGACCGTCGCCCGGGTGAGGGCGGCGATCAGGCGGTTGCGGGCGAGGAAGCGCCACCGGGTGGGCGCGGTGCCCGGCGGAGCCTCGCTGACCAGGAGATGCCGCGCCCGGATCCGGGACAGCAGCTCGGTGTTGCCGCGCGGGTACAGCCGGTCCAGTCCCCCCGCGAGCACGGCCAGGGTCGCGCCGTCCCCGGCCGCGAGGGCGCCGCGGTGGGCGGCGGCGTCGATGCCGTAGGCCCCGCCCGAGACCACGGTGCCGCCGCGGGCGGCGAGATCCGCCGCCAGTCGCGCGGCGACGTCCTCCCCGTAGGGGGTCGCGGCGCGGGAGCCGACCAGGGCCGCGCAGCGCGTGCCCACGAGCTGGTCGAGACGGCCCGGGCCGTGCAGCCAGAGGCAGTGCGGTGCCGTGGCCTGCAGGTCGTCGAGCCCGGCGGGCCATTCCGCGTCCTGCGGGACGATGACGCGCAGGCCGCGCCGCTCCGCGTCCTGGAGCACGGCGTCGATGCTGATCCCGCTCCGCCGTCGCCGCCACCGCTCGACGGCACGCTCGGCGCGCGCCTGGGGCGAACGACCGGTGGGCTCGGCCGGATCGCCGGGCAGGGTGCCGCCCAGGGCGTCCAGCAGCTCCTTGCCGCGCCCGCGATCGACGAGCGCGAGCGCACCGCGGGCGCCGAGGGCCTGACGGGCCAGCAGGGCGATGCCGTCGGACGGCTCGGCGATGACCGACCAGGTGATCCGGGCGCGCCGTTCCTCCGGGTCCGAGGCGGAGTCGCCGGCGCGGGTCGCGCCGTCGGGTCGGGCAGTGTGCGTCATCGGAGTTCTCCTTCGCGCAGGGTGAGGGCCTGGCCGATGTGCTGGGCCCCCGGCCGGTCGGCGCCGTCGAGGTCGGCGAGGGTCCAGGCCAGGCGCAGCACCCGGTCGTGGCCGCGCAGGGTGAGGCGCCCCTGGGCCACGGCGTGGTCGAGCAGCCGGCGCTCCTCGGGGGCGGGGGCGAACTCGCGGCGCAGGAGCGCGCCGGGGACCTGGGCGTTGGTGGACCAGCCGCGGCCCGCGTAGCGATGCTCCTGCCGCCTGCGCGCCGTCCGCACCCGGGCGGCGATGACGGCGCTGCACTCACCCGTCTCCCCCGCCTCACGGCGGAGGTCGACCGGTCCCACCGGCACCCGCATGTCCACCCGGTCCAGGACCGGTCCGGAGAGCCGGGCGAGATAGCGGCGGCGCTGCATCGGCGTGCATCGGCAGTCCGCGCCCCGGCCCCAGGCGTTGCCGCAGGGGCACGGGTTCGCGGCGAGCACCAGCTGGAAGCGCGCCGGGTAGCGGGTCACGCCGCGAGTGCGGTGCAGGGTGATGTCCCCGGTCTCGAGCGGCTCGCGCAGCGCCTCCAGGACCCGCGCGGGGAACTCCGGTGCCTCGTCGAGGAAGAGCACGCCGGCGTGGGCGCGGGAGATCGCGCCCGGTCGCGCGAGACCGGGTCCTCCGCCGACCACCGCCGCCGCGGAGGCGGTGTGGTGGGGGTTCTCGAAGGGCGGTGCCCGCAGCAGGCCCGCGCGGGCGTCGAAGCTGCCGTCCACCGAGCGGATCGCGGACAGCGCGAGCGAGTCCTCGATGCCGAGATCGGGCAGAACGCCGGGGAGGCGGGAGGCGATCATCGTCTTCCCGGCGCCGGGCGGGCCGATCAGGAGCAGGTGGTGGGCGCCGGCGGCGGCGACCTCCGCGGCGCGCCGGGACTGCGCCTGGCCGATCACATCGGCGAAGTCGGCCCGCGGTGCGGGGGCGGAGCGCGGTGGTGACGGGGCGGACAGCGCGGGGCGCGGTCTCCTCGGCCGCGGGGCGACATCGGCCCCGACGCGGCGCAGGAGCGCGGCGAGGTCCGTCGCGCCGCCGACCTCGATGCCCTCGACCAGCTGCGCCTCGGCGAGGTTCTGCTCGGGCACGACGGCGCGGCGCGCCCCGTGGTCGCGGGCCGTCAGGAGGGCCGGCAGCACGCCGGGGACGGGGTGCAGGGCGCCGTCGAGTCCCAGCTCTCCGAGCAGCACGAGCCCCTCGGGCAGCGGCGTGGGCAGGTCCCCCTGGGCGTCCACGATCGCCAGCGCGATCGCGAGATCGAAGCCCGAGCCGCGTTTGGGCTGCCAGGCCGGGCTCAGGTTCACCGTGATCCGTCGCTGGGCGAGGTGCACACCGCTGCGGGCGGCGGCCGCCCGGACCCTCTCCCGCGCCTGGAGGGTGGAGGAGTCGGGCAGGCCCACGAGGGAGAAGGACGGCAGGCCGGAGGAGACATCGGCCTCGACCTCGACCAGGGTGCCCTCGAGACCGGCGAGGGACACGGAGAGGGTGCGCGAGTGGCCCATCAGGACACGCCCTCGAGGTGTTCGAGAGAGAAGGTGCCCTCGAGGTGGGCGTGGACCGCGATCACGTCGATGCGGACGTCGCGGTGCGGCGTGGAGCGCTCCATGAGGTACTGCCCGGCGAGCAGGCGCAGGCGCCGCAGCTTGGCGGGGGTGACGGCGGCCTGCGGGACCCCGGTGACGAAGGTCCGGCGGGTCTTGACCTCGACGAAGACCAGCGTGGCGTGGTCGAGGGCCACGATGTCGATCTCGCCGCGGCGCAGGCGGAGGTTGCGCTCGACGATCTGCCAGCCGCCGGAGCTCAGGTGCGCGGTGGCGAGGTCCTCCCCCGCTCGGCCGAGCTGCGCGGTGGACATCGTCCGCACCTGTTCCGGCCTCGGGGGCGCGAGCGGCCCCTGGAGAGGCGGGGAGGCGGCATCGCCGACGATGCGACCGCCTCGTGGTGGAGACGGCGGCGCGGGGCGGGGGCGCGCGGACCGGCGGCGCGGGGATCCGGGGGCGGTGGCGAGGGAGTTCATGCCCGCCAGCGTGCTCCCGCGGGATCGGCCGTGACAGTGCCGGTGCCGCGCTGGGGACGGCGGGGGCCTGTGGAGGAAAGATGGGCTCGCCGCCGCGCCGGCAGGGCGCGGAGCGCCGGCTCGCGGCGACCGCCACGCCCCGCGGGCCGCGGGCGGGATGCGCTACGGCAGGGAGATGTCCTGCTTGTTGAGCTCCTCGACGTTGACATCCTTGAAGGTCACCACGCGCACGGAGCGGACGAAGCGGTTGGAGCGGTAGATGTCCCAGACCCAGACATCGGCCAGGCGCAGCTCGTAGAACACCTCGCCGCCGCCGGAGCGGACCTGCAGATCGACCTGGTTGGCCAGGTAGAACCGGCGCTCGGTCTCCACCACGTAGGTGAACAGGCTGACCACGTCGCGATACTCGCGGAACAGCTGGAGTTCGAGGTCGGACTCGTAGTTCTCGAGGTCCTGGGCGCTCACCGACGCTCCTCCTCATCCTGCAGGGGCCACTGGTCGTCCCACAGTACGCCAGCGGTGCTGGGTACCGGCTCCCGGCCCACGGGCCGCTCACGGACGCCGGCCGGGACGAGGGCCGGTGCCGAGCCGAGGCGCCAGCTGCGGCGATGGTGCTCGCAGGTCCCGAGGGCGGCGATGGCCTCCCGGTGCGCCGCGGAGCCGTAGCCCTTGTTGCGCGCCCAGTCGTAGCCGGGGGCGAGGGTGTCGAGCTCGACCATGCGCGCGTCGCGGGCCACCTTGGCCAGGATGCTCGCCGCGGCCACGCTCGCGCAGTCCCGATCCGCCTTGACCCGCAGCTCCACCAGCGGCGCGGGCCGCCCGGCCGCGGCCAGCGGCGCGGAGAGCAGATCCACGGTCCCGTCCAGGAGGATCGCGTCCGCCGCGACCTCGAGCGCGTCGAGGGCCCGCAGGGCGGCGCGGGTCATCGCCGCGACGATGCCCGCCTCGTCGATCTCCGCGGCGCTCGCCCAGCCCACGGCACCGGCCCGGGCCGCGGCACGGATCGGGTCGACGAGGGCGTCGCGCCGCCGCGCCGTGAGCGCCTTGGAGTCGCGCACGCCCTCCGGCAGCGGCGCGGCGCGGCCGTCGACGATCTCGATCGCGCAGGCGCCGATCGCGACGGGTCCGGCCAGCGCCCCGCGGCCCACCTCGTCCAGGCCCACCACGATGCGCGACCCCTGCCCGCAGCGGGCGGCCAGGGCGCGCTCGTGGTCGAGGGTGGGGACGACGGCGCTCACGGCTGGTCGGGGACGTCGGCGAAGCTCGCGCGCCCCTCGCCCAGTCCGGACCAGCGGTTCGCGGGCCAGAACACGACCTCGGCCTTGCCGGTGATGTCCGACTCGTCGACGTAGGGCGGCTCGCCCTGGTGCTCGTGCCACGCGGAATCGGCGGAGGCATAGCGGTTGTCGCCCATGACCCACACCTTCCCGTCGGGGACGGTGACGTCGAAGGCGGCCTGGCAGGCGGGGGTCTGGGGGTTGATGTACGGCTCCTCGACCTCGGTGCCGTTCACCCGCAGCGCGCCGCCCTCCTCCTCGCAGACCACGTGGTCGCCGGGCAGGCCGATCAGGCGCTTAACGAGGTGGTCCTGGGAGGGGTCCGGGGCGAGGCCCACGAGGCTCAGCGCCATCATCACCCGCACCCGGGGGGTGGGGTTCTCGGTGGCGTCGCCGGGGATCCAGTCGTCCGGGTCCTCGAAGACGATGACGTCACCGCGCTGGACGTCGAACACCCCGGGGGTCAGCTTGGAGACCAGGATCTTGTCGTCCTCCAGCAGCGTCGGGTTCATCGACGCCGAGGGGATGTAGAAGGGCTGGATGAGGAAGGTCTTGACCAGCACCGCGATGATGAGGGCGACGACCATCGTGACCAGCGTGTCCAGCCACAGCGGCATACGCTGACGGCGGCTGCGGCGGGCACCGCGACCGTGGCCGGTCGCCGCCTCCTCCGCTCCGGGATCCCCAGCGGACGCAGCGTCCTCGGAATCGGACACTGCGCGGCGGGAGGCATCGGACGCATTCATCGCCGTGATCCTATCCGCAGACCCTGCGAATCAGAGCGCCGCGCGGCGAGGCCATGGCCACACGATGCGATCCACCTCGCCGACCACGCGCTCGACGGGGATCATCCCCCCGCCGGGCGCGCCCAGCAGGTGGCGGGAGTCGGTGGAGTCCGCCCGATTGTCGCCGAGGACGAACATCCGTCCCTCGGGCACCTCGAGGTCGAACTCGATCGTGCTGGGCGCGGTCCCCGCCGGGAGGTAGGGCTCCGGCAGCGGCTCGCCGTCGAGGAGGAGGGATCCGGAGGGGTCGCAGCACTCCACCCGGTCGCCGCCCACGGCGATGACCCGCTTGACCCAGTACCGGTCACCGCCGTCCGCCGTGGGGGCGAAGTAGCCGGTCCCGTCGAACACGACGATCTCGCCGCGCCGCGCGCTCCCGCGCTCGCCGCGGTCCGCGAGGATCACGTCGCCGCTGCGCAGGACCGGCTCCATCGAGGCCGACGGCACCTCGAAGGGACGGACCACGAGATGCCGGACCAGGCCCGCGGCGACCAGCAGCAGCACGACGCAGACGGCGGCGGCCACCACCGGGTGGGGCCGCCGCCGTCCGCTCGCGCTGGCGCGGGTCATTCCTGGGATCCGGGGAGGATCAGGAGTGGGTGCGCTTCTCCTTGATGCGGGCCTTCTTGCCCGTGAGGTTACGCAGGTAGTACAGCTTCGCGCGGCGCACGTCGCCACGGGTGACGACCTCGATCTTCTCGATCGTCGGGGCGTGCACGGGGAACACGCGCTCCACGCCGACGCCGAAGGAGATCTTGCGGACGCGGAAGGTCTCGCCCACGCCGTGGCCCTGGCGGGCGATGACGTAGCCCTGGAAGACCTGGACGCGGGAGCGGTTGCCCTCGACGACCTTCACGTGCACCTTGACGTTGTCGCCGGCGCGGAAATCGGGGATGTCGTCGCGCAGCGACGCCTTGTCGAGCTCGTCGAGCTTCTGCATGGTGTGTCTCCAGCCCTCCGCCTCAGGTCGGACGGCATCGTTCGCGGGAGCCCCGAGCGGGGCGTCCTCCATGAACCGTCGATCCGGCGAGGAGCGGACCCCTCGTGCCGGCGTGCTGGGCCTCTGGCGGCGACTCCCATCGCCACGGATCTGCCCGACCGCTGATCGCGCCCTCCCCTGAGGCAGAGGGTCGCGCGGTGCGCACGAGCGCTCATTCTGCCAGTGCCGTCGCGGGGCGGCAAGCCCAGCACCTGACGGCGTCGCTGGTCAGCAGGCCGGGCAAGTGTCGGATCGGTCACGCGGAGCGCAACGGCGGGCGCCTCAGCGCGAGGCGTCGCCGCCGGCTTCCCCGAGCAGGTCGGGCCGGCGCCGTCGGGTGCGCGCGAGCGACTGCTCGCGTCGCCAGGCGGCGATCCGTCCGTGGTCCCCGGACAGCAGGATCTCGGGGGTCTCGCGGACCACGCCGGCGGGATCGGTCCAGCGCGCGGGCCGGGTGTAGAGCGGGTACTCGAGCAGCCCCTCGGAGTGGGACTCCTCGACCAGCGACTCCGCATTGCCGACCACGCCGGGGACCAGGCGCACCACGGCCTCGGTGAGGGCGAGCACGGCGACCTCCCCGCCGTTGAGCACGTAGTCCCCGAGGGAGGTCAGCGCGACCTCCCAGCCGCCGTCGGCGAGGTGCTCGTAGACGCGCTCGTCGATGCCCTCGTAGCGTCCGCAGGCGAAGATCAGCCAGTCGCGCTGCGACCAGTCCTGCGCCGTGGACTGCGTGAACGGGACACCGGCCGGATTCGGGAAGACCACCAGCGGCTCGCTGTCCTCGCCGAGGGACTCCCGCCCGGCCTCCCGCACCGCCGCGAAGGCCTCCGCCCAGGGCTCGGGCTTCATGACCATGCCGGCGCCGCCGCCGAGCGGGGTGTCGTCGACGGTGCGGTGGCGGTCGTGGGTCCAGCGGCGCAGGTCGTGGACCTGCACGTCGACGAGGCCGTCGCGGCGGGCCTTCCCGATCAGGGACAGCTCGAGCGGGGCGAGGTACTCGGGGAAGATGGTGATGACGTCGATGCGCAGCGCCATGGCGATCTCTCAGCGCTCCGTGCGCGGCGGGGCGGAGGTCTCCGGCTCGGGGCCCTGCTCGTCCTCCGGCAGGGCGTCGAACAGCCCGCCGGGCGGGTCGGCGAGCACGGCCCCGGCCTCCAGGTCCACCTCGGGGACGAGCTGCTCGACCAGCGGCAGCTGGACTCGGCGACGATCCGGGGTGCGCACGACCAGCAGGTCCTGTGCCGGGTAGTGATCGATGCCGATGACGGTCCCGAGCTCGCGGCCGTCCGCGACGTGCCGGACGGGCAGGCCCTCCAGCTGGGCGAGGTACCAGGCGTCGGGGTCCTCCTCCGCCTCCTCCTCGGCGTCGACCTCGATGACGAGCTCCGCGCCGCGCAGGGACTCGGCGTCCGTGCGGTCATGGACCTCCTCGAAGCTGACGTACCAGCGGTCCTGCTGGAGGCGCGTGCCGCGCACGGTCAGGGCGCGAGGGCGCCCGGCGACCTCCACCTCGAAGACGGTGCCGTGCTGCAGCCGCTCCTCGGGCTGGTCGGTGCGCAGCACCAGGGCGACCTCCCCGCGCAGGCCGTGGGCCCGCCCGATGGTCGCGACGATGACGTCGAGCGTGCTCATGTGAGTCCTTCGTGGTCGGTGTGGTTCCCGCGCGCGGCGCCCGCGCCGACGACGGCGCCGCCGTCCTCGCCGAGCTCCGGCGCGGAGTAGCCCGCCGCGTCGCAGGCGGTGGAGAGCTGGTCCAGGGGCTGCTGCAGACCGTCCGAGGCGGTGTCGCCCGCGAGGGCGTCCTGGAAGGGGGCGCGGACCTGCTCCAGGGCGGCGCCCACGGCGGGGTCGTCCACCGCGGCGATCTCCGCGGCGAGCAGCTCGTCGGTGGCCCGCACGTCCTCCGTGCGGTCACCGGGCACCTGCTGGGCGGACAGACCCACCAGCTTGAACATGTTCGAGGTGAGCACGTTCGCATTGGCGAAGTGGGTCAGGGTCCCGGGGGTGTCGAAGACGTCGGCGCACACCAGCGCCGCGGGCTTCGTGCCCTCGGCGCCGGGAGCGACGGTCCAGCTCGCGGCGACGGAGACCCCCTGGCAGGTTCCGGCCAGGCCGTCCCAGGCGCTGCGGAACGCCTCGAGGTCCGCCTCGGTGCCCCGCTCGGGCTCGGTGCGGAACCACTCGGCGAGGGTGCTCGCCGCGGTGCGCGCGTCCTCGGGGGCGTCCTCGAACACGAGGTCGACGTCGTCCCCGGTCATGGCGTAGAAGAAGGGATCCGACGGTCCGGCGTCGGGCGCCGTGGCCGCGCGGTCCAGGACCACGCGGGAGGTGGGGTCCTGGTACAGGGGGTCTCCCCAGAACTCGCCGCAGGCGGCGACGAGCGCCGGATCGGCCTCGGCCGAGGCCGTGGGCGTCGCCTTCCCGGCCGTTGGATCCTGGCCCGAGGTCTGCTCGGGATCGCCGCCCGCCGGCGCGCCCGTGCAGCCGCTGATCAGCAGCGCACCGCCGAGGGCCGGGACGAGGGCGCCCAGGGCGCGGCGACGGCCCGGTCCCCGCCGGGGGACGAACCGGGAGCGGCGCCGCCGGGACCTCTCGGTCTCTCCGGCGGCGCCGCTCCCAGGGATCGCTCCGAGCACCTCAGCGCCGGTCGACGTCGACGATGTCGACGCGCACGTCGTCATCCGACAGGGCCGCGGTGACCGTGCGCAGGGCACGGGCGGTGCGGCCGGACCGACCGATGACCCGGCCCAGATCGGCGGCGCCGACCCGGACCTCGAGCAGCGGACCCCGGCGCGTGGACTTCTCGGTCACGCGCACGGCCTCGGGGTCGTCGACGATGCCGCGGACGAGGTGGTCGAGGGCTTCGGCGCGAGCGCTCATCTCAGGCCTCGTCGGTCGCCGCGGCGTCGGCGTCCTCGACGGACTCACCCTCGGCCGGGGCCTCCTCGGAACCGGGCTCGACCTCGGCGGTCTTGGCCTTCTTGGCACCCTCGCGGGACTCGGCGGCGGCCTTGTCGGCGTCGGCGATGAGCTCCTCGGCGGACTTCTTCGCCTCGGCGGACTTCAGGCTGCCGGTGGCCTCGCCCTCGCCCGTGAACTTCTGCCAGTCGCCGGTGACCTTCAGCAGCGCGGCGACCTGCTCGGTGGGCTGCGCGCCGACACCGAGCCAGTAGAGCGCACGCTCGGACTGGACCTCGATGAGCGAGGGGTTCTCGGTGGGGTGGTACTTGCCGATCTCCTCGATCACGGCACCGTCGCGCTTCTTGCGCGAATCGGCGACGACGATGCGGTAGAACGGTGCACGGATCTTGCCCATGCGCTTCAGACGGATCTTGACAGCCACGTGGGTGGACTCTCCTTCAATGATGTTCGGGTGAGTCCCGCCGCAGCCTGTGGGGTGATGCGGGCGCTGACGGTTCTCGGGGTGTCGTGCACGGACGGGTAGAGGGCCGGTCCGGGCACATACGAGACCTGATTATGCCAGGCTCCCCGCGAGCGTTCCACCTGCCCGCCTGTGCGGCGGGGCACAGACGGGCCGGACTGCCCCCCTCAGCGGCCCGGACGGAGGAGCTCACCGCGCAGCACCACGGCCCGCAGCTCCCGGAGCACTCGATGGTCCCTCCGCGGGTCCGCGGCCGTGACCAGCAGATCCGCCGGAGCGCCGTCCTCGAGACCGGGGACGCCGAGGAACTGACGGGGAGCCCAGCTCGCGGCGGTGAGGATCTGCGTGCCGTCGAGACCGGCACGGGCGAGCTCGTCCAGCTCGTCGTGGATGATGCCGTGGCCCAGGACCCCGCCCGCATCGGTGCCCGCCAGCAGGGGCACCCCGGCCTCGAGCGCGCTGCGGGTGCGCGCGAAGCGACCCTCGCGCAGGCGGCGCATGTGCGCGGCGTAGGCGGGGAACTTCCGCTCTCCCTGCGCGGCGTACTCGGAGAAATGGTCGACGTTGACCAGCGTGGTCACCACCGGCACGCGGGCCGCGGCGGCCCGCGCGATGGTCTCGTCGGTGAGCCCGGTCGCGTGCTCGAGGCAGTCGAAGCCGGCGTCCAGGACCAGCGGCAGGGTCTCCTCGTCGAAGGTGTGGGTGGTGATCCGCGCCCCGGCGGCGTGGGCGGCCTCGGCGGCGGCGGCGAAGTCCCCGCCCGACCAGGTCGGGGCGAGGTCGCCCGCCGCACGGTCGATCCAGTCCCCCACCAGCTTGACCCAGCCGTCGGAGCGCTCCGCCTCGATGCGGACGGCCTCGCCGAGCCGGTCCGGCTCGAGCTCGTGGGCGTAGCCGCGCAGGTAGCGCCGGGTGCGGGCGAGGTGGCGTCCGCAGCGGATCAGCCGGGGCAGACGATGTCCCGGCGCACCCGGGGCATGGTCCTGGAGGGCGCGGGTGTCGATGATCGATCCGGCGTCGCGGATCAGCAGCACACCGGTGTCACGGTCGGTGATCGCCTGCGCGCGGGCCTCGGCGAGGTTCGTGCCGCCCCCGCCGTCCCCGATGCCGATGTGGCAGTGCAGGTCCGCGAGGCCCGGGGTGACGAACCCGTCGACCTCGAGCACCTCGGCGCCTGCGGGGAGATCCGGCCGCTCGTGATGGATCCGCCCGCCCGCGACCCACGCCTCGGCGAGCTCCTCCTCGGGCCCCAGCAGGATCGGTCCGCGCAGATGAAGCACGGGGCCCTCGCCGAGGAGGGCCTCGGCGTCCGTCGTCGTCTCCACCTCTCGAGCGTAGCGCGACCACGCGCCGAGGGGTCGACCCCTTGACACCGGTGAGGCTCCGTGGTTCATTAGTGGAGTAATGAACCACGGAGCCGACCGGCTCCTCGAGCGATCCCAGGAGGCGCCGTGCTCGCCGGAGACCAGCCCCTCTTCCTGCAGATCGCCCAGAAGGTCGAGGAGTCGATCGTGGACGGCAGCCTCCCCGAAGGGGCCCGGGCGCCGTCCTCCAACGAGCTCTCCGCCTTCTACCGCATCAACCCGGCGACCGCCGCGAAGGGCCTGGGGCGTCTCGTGGACCGGGGCGTGCTGCACAAGCGGCGCGGCCTGGGCATGTTCGTCTCTCCCGGCGCGCGCGAGCAGCTGCGCCAGGAGCGGCGGACCGCCCTCGCCGAGCACTTCGTCGACCCCCTCCTGGCCGAGGCCCGCCGCCTCGACCTGGACGGCGAGGACGTCGCCCTCCTGGTCCGCGAGCGCGCCGCCGGCGCCGAGCCGCCCACCCGTCGTCTCCCCGAGGAGTCACCATGACCGCCGTGATCGAGGCCCGCGAGCTGACCAAGCGCTATCGGCGCACCACCGCGCTGGATGCCGTCAGCTTCGACATCGAGGCCGACACCATCTACGGGATCCTGGGCCGCAACGGCGCCGGGAAGACCACCGCCATGTCCCTCCTGACCGCGCAGAGCCTTCCCACCTCGGGCACGGTCCGGGTGTTCGGCGAGGATCCCTTCGAGAACGCCCGGGTGCTCAGTCGCCTGTGCTTCGTCCGGGAGAACCAGAAGTACCCCGACGACGCCACCGCGCGCCACGCCCTCCGCGCCGCGCGCCTGTTCTTCCCCCGCTGGGACCAGGCGCTCGCCGATCGTCTGGTCGAGGACTTCCGCCTGCCTCTGCGGCGGACCGTCAAGAAGCTCTCGCGCGGCCAGCTCTCCGCCGTCGGGGTGATCATCGGCCTCGCCTCCCGGGCGGAGGTCACGGTCTTCGACGAGCCCTATCTCGGCCTGGACGCCGTGGCCCGGCAGCTGTTCTACGACCACCTGCTCGCCGACTACGCCGAGCATCCCCGCACCGTCCTGCTCTCGAGCCATCTCATCGACGAGATCTCCGACCTCGTCGAACGCGTGCTGGTCATCGAGGAGGGGTCGATCCTCCTCGATGCCACGACGGACGAGGCCCGCGGCCTGGCCACCGGCATCGTGGGCGATGCCGCCGCCGTCGAGCCGCTGATCGGCGGGCGCGAGGTCATCCACCGCGAGAGCCTCGGGCGCGTCACCGCGGTGACCGTCCTGGGCACTCTCGATGACCGCGAACGCCGACAGGTCGCCGAGGCCGGACTGGATCTCTCCCCGGTCTCCCTGCAGCAGCTCGTGGTGCGCCTGACCCAGCATTCCTCCCCCGGCGCCGGGAGGGCGGGATCCGCTGCGAGCCCCCGCCCCGACGCCGCCGTCGAAAGGACGATCCGATGACCACCGCCTCCCCCACCCGGTGGGCCGGGCCCTCCCCCTCCACCGCCCGGCGCACCCTCGACGTGGTCCGCCTGCAGTTCATCAACCGCCAGACCTTCCTCTGGATCCCGCTGATCGTGCTCCTCGGCGCGTGGCTGCTCAATCTCCTCGTCTACCTCATCGTGGCCGCGAACGGAGGCTCGGGCCCGATGTACTCGGGCGCGTCCCAGGCGCCGGTGTGGTACTTCGCCGTGATCGGCGGGCAGGCGATGACGCTGACCTTCCCGTTCTCCCAGGCCATGAGTCTGACGCGGCGGGAGTTCTTCGTCGGCACCCTGGCGGCGGCCGCCGTCAGCGCCCTCGGCCTCACCGCGGTCTTCGTGGCGCTGGGGCTCCTCGAGCGGGCGACCGACGGGTACGGGATGGACGGCTACTTCGCCTACCTGCCCGCGCTCTGGACGCAGGGGACGCTGGGCGCGGGCCTGGCGTACTTCACCCTGACGATGCTCTTCTTCGTCATCGGCTTCTGGTTCATGACGGTGGTGCGGCGCTTCGGCCCGATGGTCGCCGCAGCCGTCGCGATCGGCGTCGCGCTGATCGGGGTGGGTCTGATCGCCCTCGTCACCGCGGCGCAGGCATGGGGTGCCGTCGCCCGGTGGTTCGTCGAGGCCGGCCCGGTCGGCGTCTCCGTGTGCGGGCTGCTTCTGGCCGCCGTGCTCGCCGTCGGCTCCTCTCTCACCCTGCGCCGCATGTCGGTCTGACCCAGGACGCCGACGGCACGGAGCGGCCGCGGGGACGGCGACGTCCCGGCGGCCGCTCCGTGCCGATCACTTGCCGCCGAGGAGCTTCTGCATCTCGGGCGGGAGCTGCGAGGGGTCGATGTCGGCGAGGTCGCCGGTCGAGGTCGTGCCGCCCCCGCCGAAGGCCGAGCCGCCGCCCTCGCCGGCGGCGGCCTTGCGGGCGGCCTCGGCCTGCTCGCGCGCGGCCTTCGCCGGATTCTTCGACTTCGACTTCTTGACCTGCTTCTTCGGCGCCTGCTTGCCGCGGGACTTCTTGCCCATGCCCATGCCGGGACCACCGGGCATGCCCGGCATCCCTCCCCCGCCGTCGGCCATGCCGCGACCCATGGTCTTCATCATCTGCTGGGCCTGCTTGAACCGCTCGAGCAGCTGGTTGATCTGCTGGACGGTGGTGCCGGACCCCTTGGCGATGCGGCTGCGGCGCGAGCCGTTGATGATCTTGGGGGTGCTGCGCTCCTCGGGAGTCATCGAGCGGATGATCGCCTCGATGCGATTGATCTCGGACTCGTCGAAGTTGTCGAGCGCCTCGCGGTACTGCCCCATGTTCGGCAGCATGCCGAGCATCTTCTTGATGCTGCCCATGTTCTTGAGCTGCTGCATCTGGTTGAGGAAGTCGTCGAGGGTGAAGTCCTCGCCGGAGGCCAGCTTGGCGGCGGCCTTCTCGGCCTCCTCCTGATCGAAGGCCTTCTCCGCCTGCTCGATGAGGGTGAGCACATCGCCCATGTCGAGGATGCGGTTGGCCATGCGGTCCGGGTGGAAGCGCTCGAAGTCCTCGAGCGCCTCGCCGGTGGAGGCGAAGAGGATGGGGCGCTGGGTGACACCGGTGATCGAGAGCGCGGCGCCGCCGCGGGCGTCGCCGTCGAGCTTGGAGAGCACCACGCCGGTGAAGCCCACCCCGTCGCGGAAGGCCTCGGCCACGCGCGCGGCGTCCTGGCCGATCATCGCGTCGACCACGAACAGGGTCTCGTGGGGATTCACGGCATCGCGGATGTCCCGCGCCTGCTGCATCATCTCCTCGTCGATGCCGAGGCGCCCGGCGGTGTCGACGATGACCACGTCGTGCTGCTGGAACTGCGCGGTGGAGACGCCGTTCAGCGCCACCTTCACCGGATCGCCCACGCCGTTGCCCGGCTCCGGCGCGTAGACCGGCACCCCGGCGCGCTCGCCGACGATCTGCAGCTGGTTCACCGCGTTCGGGCGCTGGAGGTCGGAGGCGACCAGCAGCGGCGTGTGCCCCTCGGACCGCATCCACTGCGCGAGCTTGCCCGCGAGGGTGGTCTTGCCGGCGCCCTGGAGGCCGGCCAGCATGATGACCGTGGGCGGGTTCTTCGCCCACTGCAGCTCGCCGGTGGCGCCGCCGAGCACCTCGACCAGCTCGTCGTTGACGATCTTGACGACCTGCTGGGCGGGGTTGAGGGCCTTGGAGACCTCCTCGCCGAGGGCTCGCTCGCGGACGCGACCGGTGAAGTCGCGCACCACCGAGACGGCGACGTCGGCGTCGAGCAGGGCTCGGCGGATCTCGCGGATCGTCTTGTCGACGTCCGCTTCGGTGAGGCGGCCGTGGCCGCGCAGACCCTTCAGCGACGCTGTGATGCGATCGGAGAGGTTGTTGAACACGAAGCGCTTCCCCTTGGTCGTATGGACCGCATCAGTGTAGTGGGCCGGGCGGCGTCACCCCACGAAGCGCGGTCCGCGCCACAGGAGAGACCCGCCACGGCGCCGCTCAGGTGGCGGCGGCGTCCATCAGCGCGGCGACGATCCGGCCCACGGTCGGCGGGTCCAGGGCCCGGCCGTGCTGATCGGTCAGGTACAGCACGTCGACCGCACGCCGGCCGAGCGTCATCACGTGGGCGCTGCGCACCTGGAGCCGGTGCACGGTGATCACCTCGGCGACGTCCGCCAGCAGGCTGGGGCGGTTGCGGGCGTTGACCTGCACGACGGTCGCCTCGCGGGAGGCGCCGGGCAGCAGCGTCACCACCGGGGTGTCCTCGGTGGTGCGCGGCGGCGGGGCCGGCGGCAGCTCGAGCACCCGGGCGTCGGGACGGTCGCGGTGCGCGAGCTCCCGGTCCAGCGCGGAGCGCAGCACCGAGGGGTGCGGGAGGTCCGAGGGCGCCCCGGCCACCCACCAGGTGTTCACCGCGATCCCCTCCATGGTCACCACCACGGCGGAGTGCACGTCCAGGCGGAGCCGGACCAGCACGCGGGCCATGGCGGCGAACACCCCGTCGCCGTCGGGAGCGCCCACGCAGATCTGGGAGATGGGCTCGGCGTCCAGGTGCGCGGGATACAGCACCTGGGCGCTGCCGCTGCGCCGGACGGCCGCGAGCACCGCGTCCTGCACCGAGCGCTGCGGGGTCAGCAGGGTGCGCGGAGCGGAGACCGTGCCGCTGAGCGCATCGCGCGCCAGGTCGGTGAGGTGGTCGACGAGATCCGCTCGCCAGGTGGACCAGGCGGCGGGACCGGCGGCGACCGCATCGGCCTCGGTGAGGGCTCGCAGCAGCTCGAGGGTCTCGGGATCCTCGTCGACGGCCGTCAGCAGCTCGCGCAGGGTCGCCGGGTCGGCGAGATCGCGACCGGTGGCCAGGCTCACCAGCGTCAGATGCTCGCGCACGAGGATCCCGATGGTGCGGACGTCGGCCTGGTCGAAGCCGAGATGGCGCGCGGCGGCCTCCGCCAGCGGCGCCCCCTCGATCGCGTGGTCCCGGGCGTCGGGCCGCTTGCCGATGTCGTGCAGCAGCGCGGTGACCAGCAGCAGGTCCGGGCGTCCCACGCGCGGCAGGAAGCGCTGCGCCTCGATCACGGTCTCCACCTGGTGACGATCCACGGTGAAGCGGTGCACCGCCGAGCGCTGGGGGCGATTGCGGATCTCCGCCCAGCCGGGCACCCAGCGGGCGAAGATCCCCTTGACGTCGAGGGCCTCGTAGGTGTCGGCCAGATGCTCCCCCGCCAGGGCGTCGACCAGCACGTCCCGCTGGGCGGGCAGGAAGGGGCCGACGGGAGCGCGGGCGAGGCGCTCGAGCGTCGCATCGGCGAGCGGGAGCCCCGAGGTGGCGGCGTGACGGACCGCGGCCACGTCCCGCAGCAGGTCGCGGCCGGCGGGGTCGACGGACACCTCCCCGCTCTGCACGAGCACGCCGTGGCCCACGCGGGTCAGCGCGGGACGACGGTCCGTGCCCAGGCCGCGGGTGCCGGCGCCGCCGGGGGCGATCGCCGCCTCCGCGGCCCGCACGGCGCGATGCAGCTCCCAGGTGACGGCACGGGCCGCCTCGGCGAGGACGGCATGGTGGTCATCGGCCGTGGCGTGGCCGGTGAGGGCCGCGACGGCGTCCTGGTCGGCGCGGCCCAGGCGGGTGCCGGAGGAGCCGGTCACGGCCTGCAGCGCATCGCGCGCATCGCGCAGGACGCGGGAGGCGTCGTCGACGACCGCGTGGTCGTGGTCGGCCAGCCAGCTCTCGGCGAGCGCCCGGATGACGGTGATGTCCCTCAGCCCGCCGCGGTCGGACTTGAGGTTCGGCTCGGTGGAATGGGCGAGGGAGCCGTGGTGGCGACCGCGGTCGGTGGCGAGGTCGACCAGCTCCCCCACCCGTCGGCGGGCCTCGCGCCGCCACTGGGCGCGCACCCGCGCCGAGGTGTCCGCGACCAGCTGCGCGTCCCCCGCGACCACGCGGAGATCCAGCAGGGAGATCGCGGCGCGCAGGTCCGCGGCGGCGACGCTCTCGCACTCCTCGGGGCTGCGCACGGCATGGTCCAGGGAGGTGCCGGAGTCCCAGATCGGGTACCACAGCGCGCTGGCGAGGCGCGCGGACTCCTCCGCGGAGACCCGCACCGGGTCCAGCAGCAGCACCAGGTCGAGGTCGCTGCCGGGGCCGAGGGAGCGCCTTCCCAGGGAGCCGATCGCGGCCAGCGCCGCTCCGGATCCCTCGGATGCCGGGGCGCCGGCCCGCTCCCACAGTCCCCGGAGCCAGTCGTCGACGAGGTCGGACTGGGCGAGGCGGCGGGAGGGACCGGCGGCGGCGTCGGCGAATCCCTCGTGGAGCACCTGGGTGATCCGACGGGAGGAGAGCGCCTCAGAGGGCATCCGCCCCCCGTTCCCCGGTGCGGACCCGCACCACGGTGCCGACGTCGACGGTCCAGATCTTGCCGTCCCCGATGCGACCGGTGCGGGAGGCGGCGAGGATCAGATCGATGATCGCGCTCTCGTCGATCTCCTCGGCGAGCACCTCGACCCGGATCTTGGGGATGGTGTCGATGGTGTACTCGGCACCGCGGTAGACCTCGGTGTGCCCGCCCTGGCGTCCGTAGCCGGCGACCTCGGTGACGGTGATCCCGGAGACCCCGTACTCGCGCAGCGCATCGGTCACCGCCTGCAGGGCATGGGGCTGGATGATCGCGGTGACGAGCTTCATCGGGTCTCTCCTGAGGTGGACGTGCCGGCGGTGACCGAGGCGGGGGCGGCGTTGCGCGGCTCCCCCACGTCCCCGGGGTCCGGGGTCGGGTGGACGGTGGGCGCGCTCCCCCGGTCCCGGCGGGAGGCCAGGGCACCGACGAGATCGTATCCGGACTCCGCGTGCTGGGTGATGTCGATGCCGGCGCGCTCGTCGGCCTCGGGGATCCTCCAGCCCATGAGGGCCTTGAGCGCGAGGGCGATCACAGCGGTGAGCACCGCGGAGAAGACCATCGCGACCAGGGCGACGAGGATCTGGACCAGCAGCAGGTTCGCTCCGCCGCCCAGGAGCAGGCCGCCCTCGGCGGCGAGGACGCCGATGCCGATCGTGCCGACGAGACCGCCGACCAGGTGGACGCCGACCACGTCGAGGGAGTCGTCGATGCCGAAGCGGTACTTGAGGCCGACGGCCAGGGCGCAAGCCGCGCCGGCGGCCAGGCCCAGCACGATCGCGGTGAGCGGGGTCAGCGCGGCCGCGGCCGGGGTGATCGCGACCAGGCCCGCGACGACGCCGGAGGCGGCGCCGAGGGAGGTGACGTGCTGGTCGCGGATCTTCTCCACGAGCGCCCAGCCGAGCATCGCGCCGGCGGTCGCCACGGTGGTGTTGACCCAGGCCAGGCCCGCGGTGCCGTCGGCCGTGCCGGCGGAGCCGGCGTTGAAGCCGAACCAGCCGAACCACAGCAGCGCGGCGCCGAGCATGACCAGCGGCAGGTTGTGCGGCTTCATCGGCTCCCTGCCGAAGCCCTTGCGGGCGCCGACGACGATCGCGAGCACGAGGCCGGCGACACCGGCGTTGATGTGGACCACGGTGCCGCCGGCGAAGTCGACCGGCTCGGCGATCGCGGCGAAGGGCCCGTCGCCGCCGAGGAGGCCGCCGCCCCAGACCATGTGCGCGAGCGGCGAGTAGACCACGAGCACCCACACGACGGCGAAGACCAGCCAGGTGCCGAGCTTGACACGGTCCGCGATGGCGCCGGAGATGATCGCGGTGGAGATGATCGCGAAGGTCATCTGGAAGCCGGCGGCGACCAGGAACGGCACGCCGCTGTCGCCCAGCAGGGACTGGTCGTCCGTGCCGGCCAGTCCGACATGGTCCAGCGGGTTGCCGAGGATCCCGCCGATATCGGTCCCGAAGGCGATCGAGTACCCGAAGACGGTCCACGCGACGGCGACCACGGCGATGGCGCTGAAGGACATCAGCATCATGTTCAGGACGGTGCGTGCGCGCACCATGCCGCCGTAGAAGAGGGCGAGAGCGGGGGTCATGAGCAGCACGAGCGACGCGCTGATGAGGATCCAGGCGGTCGCCCCCGTGTCGAGGGTGAAGTCCATGTCGGCTCCTGGTGGAGGAGGGCCGGCTCCGGAAGGGCTGCTGCCGTCCCGGACCCGTGCGGCCTGGCAGGCCGTGCCCCACATGGTGGGCGGGAGCGCGGTGATCGCCCACCCTCGGAGCCCGCCGTGACCTGACCGTGACCGAAGCGGCCGCTCCGCGGGACGCGGGAGGACCGGCGCGGTCCGCCGCTCCTACCGTCGGGGACCTGGGAGGTTCCCAGACGGTCCCAGCGCAGCGGCCGGAGATCACCGGCCCGGGGCTCCCGGGCCGTCCCGTGCAGGAGGCACCACCGATGACCACGAGATCCCCGCTGACCGACACCTTCGCCGCGCACGCCGCGACGCTGGTGGAACGAGGGGTCGGCCGCCGCGGGCTGCTCCGCGCCACCGCCGCCCTGGGAGCCGGGGCGGGGCTGCTGTCCGCCTGCACGTCCTCCCCCGCCCCGGCCGATCAGCCCACCTCGGCCGCCGCCCCGGAGATCCTGCAGCCCGGGACCGGGGAGATCACCGGCGATCACTACCTGCCCTCGGAGCCCGGTGACGTCCTGTGGGGTTACGTCCCCACCGTGCACACCACGCCCGTGCTGCAGGTCGCCTCGGGCGAGACGGTCACGATCGACACCGTCTCCCACGAGGGGATCCTCGAGGACCAGGGACGGGACCCGCTGGCCTACTTCGGCGAGCACGGCGTCGAGGCGTCCGCCGTGCTCGAGGACGCCGTCGCCGTCGCCGCCGAGTACGACCGCACGCCCCGGGACTTCGCCCTCGACGGCCCCCACGTCGTCACCGGCCCGATCTTCGTGGAGTCCGCCGAGCCGGGGGACGTGCTGAGGATCGAGACCCTGGAGGCGACCCCGCGCGTGCCCTACGGCGTGGTCTCGAGCCGGCACGGGAAGGGATCCCTGGCCGCCACCGCGGACGGCGCCGCCCCGGCCGGGATCACCATCGACCAGGTGATGCCGCCGGTGGCGACCGATGCCCGGCAGGACACCGATCCGACGGCCTGGGGCAACGTCTCGACCTTCACCTCCATCGAGGACGGCGCGGGCGTGATGTCCTTCGGCGCCGGCGCCGGGGAGGTCCGCTTCCCGCTGCGTCCGTTCATGGGGATGATGGGCGTGGCGCACTCGACGGCGACCGATCCC
Organism: Brachybacterium sp. YJGR34; assembly: GCF_003347015.1. Lineage (GTDB taxonomy): Bacteria > Actinomycetota > Actinomycetes > Actinomycetales > Dermabacteraceae > Brachybacterium. The sequence continues at coordinate 48,581 of NZ_PNFB01000011.1, read as the reverse complement.
ACCGATCCCTCCGCCCACTCCGTCCCGCCGACCCTGGGCGGCGGGAACATCGACATCCGGCTGCTCGGCGAGGGATCGACCTTCTACCTGCCCGTGCAGGCCGAGGGCGCCCTGTTCTACGTGGGCGATCCCCACCACGCGATGGGCGACGGGGAGGTCGCGCTCACCGCGATGGAGGGCTCCCTGCGCGGCACCTTCCGGCTCACGGTGTGCAAGGCCGGCGCGGGCGATGCCCCCTCCCTCGCCCATCGGTACCCCTTCGCGGAGACCGCGGACGCCTGGATCCCGATCGGCCTCTCCGACCCCGACGGCAGCGTGGACGGCCAGGTCGGCGACCTCGACGTCGCGATGCGGACGGCGGTGGTCAACGCCCTCGACTTCCTCGAGCAGGACCGGGGCATGGACCGCCCCACCGCCTACGCCTATCTCTCCGCCGCCGCGGACTTCACCATCTCGCAGGTGGTGGACCGCACGGTCGGGGTGCACGGCGTGATCCCGAAGGCGCACTTCTCCTGAACCGCGGACGGCCTCCCCGCGATGCGGGGAGGCCGTCGTGGTGCCGGTCCGGGTCCGGGTCAGCCCTCGAGCAGGGCGTCGACGAAGCCGTGGGGGTCGAAGGGCGTGAGATCGTCCATGCCCTCGCCGAGCCCGACCATCTTCACCGGGACGCCGAGCTCGCGCTGGACGTTGACGACGATGCCGCCCTTGGCGGTGCCGTCGAGCTTGGTCAGGACGATGCCGGTGATGTTCACGGCCTCGGAGAACACCCGGGCCTGCTGCATGCCGTTCTGCCCGGTGGTGGCGTCGATGACCAGGAGCACCTCGGCGACCTCGTCGCCGTGCAGGCCCTTCTCGGCCACACGGCGCACCTTGCCGAGCTCGTCCATCAGGCCCTTCTTGTTCTGCAGGCGCCCGGCGGTGTCGACGATGACGACGTCGACCTCCTGCTCGATGCCCTCCTTCACGGCGTCGAAGGCGACGGCCGCGGGGTCCGCGCCGTCGCGGTCGGAGCGGACGGTGTCCACGCCCACGCGATCGCCCCACGTGGCCAGCTGCTCGGCGGCGGCGGCGCGGAAGGTGTCGGCCGCGCCGAGAACCACCGTGCGATCCGCGGCGACCAGGACCCGGGCGAGCTTGCCGACCGTGGTGGTCTTGCCGGTGCCGTTGACCCCGACCATGAGCAGCACCGAGGGGAGCTCGGTGCCGTCGGGGGCCGTGCGGCGGCTCGCCGCGAGACGGCGGTCCAGCGCCGGATCGATGAGAGACAGGAGCTCCTCGCGCAGCACCTCGCGCACGGCCTGGGGATCGTCCGTGCCCAGCACCTGGATCCGACGCCGGAGGTTCTCGAGCATCTCGTCGGTGGCGTCCGGGCCGAGATCGGCGAGCAGCAGCGTCTCCTCGATCTCGTCCCAGGTGCTCTCGTCGATGCTGCCGCGGGTCAGGAGGGTGAGGATGCCGCGTCCCAGGGAGCCCGAGCGCGCGAGCCGCGCGCGCAGGCGCACCATCCGGCTCTCGGGCGCCTCGGGGGTCTCGATCGCGGGAGCGGCCGCCGCCTCGGGCTCCGGCGCGGGGGCGACCTCGGTGTCCTCGGGCTCCGGTGCCGTGACGGGCGCACCGGTGCCGGGGTGCTCGACGGTCGCCGACTCGTCGGCCGGCTCCTCGACGGGGGCGGGACCCGACGTCTCCGCGTCCGGCGCCGACGAGGCCTCCTCATCGGCCGGCCGCTCCTCGAGGGTGCTCGAGGAGGCGGCCCCGGCCGGCTCGCCCTCTGCGGCCGGTTCCTCGGCGGGGGCCGGCGAGGGCTCCCCGGCGGGCGGCGCCGTGGTCGGGGCCGAGAGGGTGTCCGCCCAGCTGGGTGCCGCGGGGCGCTCCTTGACGGCGGTCGCGGTGGTCGAGCTCTCGGCATCGCTGCCGCCGCTCTCACCGGTGCCGTCGGAGCTCGTCGTCCCCGCGGAGTCGTCGGTCGACGACGTCCTCCCGCGGGAGCGCACGTAGGCCCAGGCGCCGGCGCCGAGCACGAGAACCGCGCTGCCTCCACCGGCGAGGAGAGCTATGAGGGCATCGGGATCCACGGGTCACCTCCGAGGTCGGGGAAGCCGACGATGCGGCGAGGTCAGCGGCCAGTCTAGGCGGACCGCCCGACGGCCCACCCCCAGGGTTCGTCCCGAGGGTCAGCGCCCGGTGCGCGAGCGGTGACGGCGCACAGTCTCCGCGCGCCCCTCGTCCTCGCCGTCGGAGGACCGCAGGTGCGGCATGGCGACGCCGACCATGACCCCGACCGCGACCAGCAGGGCGAGGACCAGGAAGGCGATGACGACGAAGGGCAGTTCCATATCCCACATTCTGCACACCGACCGCGGATCGCGGGGTGCGACACGAGTGCGACGCACCTCATCGCGGCGCGTCGGGCCGCCGACGGCGGCAGGGAGGTCAGCCGAGCTCGGGGAACCAGATCCCGATCTCGCGCGCGGAGGACTCCTCGGAGTCCGAGCCGTGCACGAGGTTCTGGATGACGGGGAGGTCCGCCTCGCAGGCGAGGTCGCCGCGGATCGTGCCGGGCGCGGCCTCGGTGGGGTTGGTGGCGCCGGCGAGCGAGCGGAAGCCGGGGATCACGTTCACGCCCTCGGCGACGATCGCCACCAGCGGGGAGGCGCCCATGTACTCGACGAGCCCGGGGTAGAAGGGCTTGCCCTCGTGCTCGGCATAGTGGGCGGCGAGCTCCTCGGCGGTGGCGGTGCGCTGGGCGAGGGCGACGATGTCGTAGCCCTTCGCCTCGATGCGGCGGATGATCTCCCCGCGCAGGCCGCGCTGGACGGCGTCGGGCTTGAGCAGGACGAGGGTGCGCTGTGCGGTCATGGCCAACAGGGTACCCATGCGATCCGCCGGGCCCTGCATCGGAGCCCGGCCGCTGCTCAGGAGCCGGCGCCCGCGGCGGGGTCCCGCCCCTCGGCCGCCCGCACCGCGGCGTCCACGGCGTCCTTCTCCCGGTCCAGCTGCTGCCCCTTGACGACACCGAAGCCGTACAGGCCGGCGAAGAAGATCCCGATCACCCACATCGCGGAGACCTGCAGGCCCAGCAGGACCACCGGCACCTGCAGCGCCAGACCCAGCCAGTAGGGCCATGCTCCGCGCTTCAGCAGCCCGCCGCACAGCAGCAGGCCGGCCGCGGTGAGCAGCCCCCAGGTCCAGGTCAGCACCCGCTCCTCGGGCACCAGCTGATGGGCGACGAGCACCGCGAAGAAGACGACCAGGGCCTCGAGCACCAGCGTGGTGGCCGAGAACATGCGCTGCGCCCCGTGGGCGCGGCCGGAGGGAGTGAGGTCCAGCGCCACGGTCACTCCTCGTCGGGGACGCCGAGCAGGTCCCGGACCTCGGCGGCGAGGGTCACCGAACCCGCCACGACCACGCCGCCGAACTGGTCGCCCTCGCTCTCGGCGAGGTCGACGGCGATCTGGATCGCATCGGGCAGGCTCGCCTGCTCGCTCACCCGGTCCTCGTCCTCGAAGACGTCGCGGGCGAGATCCGCCAGGCGGTCCGCGGGGATCGCGCGCGGCGAGGAGGACTGGGTGATCACGACCTGGTCCAGCAGCGACTCGAGCACGGAGAGGATCTCCTCGGCGTCCTTCTCCTCGAGGATGCCCACCAGGCCGACGGTCCGGGTGAAGCGGAAGTTCTCCCGGACCGTCTCGACCAGGGTGAGGGCACCGGCAGGATTGTGCGCGGCGTCCAGGAGGACCGTCGGCGCCTGCCGCACCACCTCGGAACGGCCCGGCGAGGTGCTGGTGGAGAGCGCCGCGTGGAGCAGCTCCCCGTCCAGCGCCGTGCTGCCGTCGCCCAGCAGGGCCTCCGCGGCGGCGACGGCGAGCAGGGCGTTGCGGGCCTGGTGCTCGCCCAGCAGGGAGAGGAACACCTCGTCGTAGCGACCGGCGATGCCCTGCAGGGACAGCATCTGCCCGCCGACCCCGGGGGTACGGGCCAGGACACCGATCTGCTGATCCTCGATCGCGGCCTCGGCCCCGAGCTCGGCGATGCGATCACGCAGCACGTCACCGGCGTCCTGGTACGGCTGGTTGGCGATGATCGCCGTGGCGCGGGCGGTGAGGATCCCGGCCTTCTCCCCGGCGATCTGGGCGATCGTGTCCCCGAGGTAGTCCTGGTGATCCAGGGAGATGGGGGTCACGACGGCGACGTCGGGATCGACGGCGCCCGTGGCATCCCAGGTGCCGCCCAGCCCGGTCTCCACCACCGCCACGTCCACCGGGGCGGAGGCGAAGGCCTGGAAGGCCATCGCGGTGAGGTACTCGAAGTAGGTCAGGCGCACCCCGCCGGCGGCCTCGGACTCGGCGTCGACGATCGCGGCGAAGGGCTCGACGTCGCGATAGGCCTGCAGGAAGCCCTCCTCGTCGATCGGATGGCCGTCGATCGCGATGCGCTCCACCGGCGAGTGGAGGTGCGGGCTGGTGGTCCGCCCCGTGCGCAGCCCGGCCTCCCGCAGGATCCGTTCGAGGATCCGCGCGGTGGTGGTCTTGCCGTTGGTGCCGGCGATGCGGATCGACCGGTAGGACTGCTGCGGGTCCCCCATCAGCTCCATCACCCGCGTGATGCGCGAGAGGTCCGGCTCGATCCGGTTCTCGGGGGCGCGCTGGAGCAGCTCCGCGTAGACCTCGCGCAGCTCGGGCGACATGACCCGACGTGAGGGACCCGGACGGGAGGGAGAGGGCACAGCGGCTCCTGAGGGGAGAGAGGCGGAGGGGCGCCGTTCAGTGTACGAGGCAGGGGGCGGGACCGCTCCTCCCCACGACGCCGCCGTGCACACGGGGACTTCTGCCCATCGTCACGGCGTGAGCTCGCTCATAGGGTCGGGATCGTGCCGGCACCGCTCGGGACCGGCCCCGAGGAGGAGGTGCACGATGCCCCAGGTGATCGCCGCCCTGGACGAAGCGGCACGATGGGCGGCCGAGGCCGCCGCGGGCACCCGGACGTGGAACCCCGTCTATCGCTCTCTGGCCGCGGACCCGGGACCGCCCGTCACGTCGCCTCCCGACCCTGCCGTCCTCGACCTCGTCCTCCGTCAGCTGACCGCCCCGGCCCTGCTGGTCGCGGCGGTGACCGACGGTCCGCGCACACGGCGTCTCCGATGCGGTCTGACCCCTGGGTCCGCGACCCTCGAGCGGTCCGACGGCGAGGAACTCTCGCAGTGGTCCTCGATCGACGTGCAGGACGTCCCGGCGAGGATCACCGAGCTGCTCGAGGAGGCCGGGATGGATCTCGCGCCGCCGCGGCTGAGCATCCGGCGCGACACCGATGCCCGGCGGTTCACGCCGTCGCAGCACCGCACCGTCTCCGCCGCCCTCGGGCGCGGGCTCTCCCCCGAGCAGGCCGTCGCCGAGGTCCCCGACCTCGATGAGTCCCTGCGGGACGCCCTGACGGCCGGAGGGCCTCGCCTCTCCCTCGCCCTGACCCTCCACGATCCGCGGCGGAGGGTGACGGAGGAGCCGGTGACCTGGTCCTGCCTCTGGGTGAGCGGGCAGAGGGGCCTGTACCGGACGGACCGGCCCACGAGGCCCGGTCCGGGGGTCCATGCGGTGAACGGCGGGGACGTCCTGGGCACGGTGCTGCCGGTCCTCGAGCAGGGCCTGCGATTCGCGGCCGCGTGCGCCGCCTCGGGCAGTGCGCAGTGACCGAGTTCTGGGGGATGGACACCGCGCAGGTGCGCGACCACGCCGAGCGCCTGTGCACGGCCTCCGGCGAGGTCGAGGAGCTCGCCGCGCGCCTGGGGGCCGCGGTCCACGGCGTCCGGTGGACGGGCGCCGATGCGGAGGCGTTCCGCGGCCGCTGGTCCGCGCTGGCCTCCCGGCAGTTGGTCTCGATGGTCGCGGAGCTGCGGGCCCGGGGCGAGGACGGACTCGGTCAGGCGGATCAGCAGGACGTCGCCTCGGCGGCTGACGGCTCCCCCACGGGCACGAGCGGCGGCACGATCCCGCCCGTGGAGGCCTCGCCGTCCTCTCGGGGGCCTCTCCGCGCGGACCGTCCCGGGATCCCTGCCGAGTTCGAGGACCCGGCGGAAGGAGCGCTCTCGGACCTGGCGGGGTGGGTCTCCGACGGCATCGGGTGGGGCGTCGACACGGGGATCGATCTGCTCGAGGGCGGCCTGGGGCTGCTCGGGGCGAACACCCACGGGATCGCGCAGCTCCAGCGGGACGCGGACCACCTCGGCGGCGTCCTCGAGGACTGGGCCACCGGCGAGCGCGTCCCGACCATCGCCGAGCTCGGCGCGGCGGGGCTGCTGACCACCGGATCCGCGGGGGTCGGGGCGTACGAGGCGGTCACCGGAGAGGACACGGCCCTGTTCGACGACCGTCCCGGAGGCATCGTCGAATCGGTGCGCACGGAGTCGATCCCGACGCCGAGCCCGCAGACCCTGCAGGACCTGATCGCGCAGAACGACGCACTGCGCCTGGACACCCCCGGCGGCCCGCTCGAGAACGGCCGGATCGGCATCCAGGAGGTGCACCGCGCCGATGGCGGGGAGCCCGCATACATCGTCCAGATCCCTCCCACGGAGGGTGCGGACCTCACCGACGTCCCCGGCGCCTACGGCGGACAGGGGAACTCCCGGGACTGGAGCTCGAACCTGCGGCTGATCGCCGGGCAGCACCCCGCCGCGATGGACGACGTGCGGGCCGCGATGGCGTCCGCAGAGGTCCCGCCGGGCGCGCAGGTGTTGATCGTCGGCCATTCCCAGGGCGGCATCGTGGCGAACCGGCTCTCGGCGGACCCCACCTTCAACAGCTCCTCCGGCCAGTCGGGCACCTACCACGTCACGCACACCGTCGCGGTGGGCTCGCCGGTGCAGACGTCCGTCCCGGCCCAGGGGTCGACGCAGTCGGTGAGCGTGCACCATGCGGGCGGGATCGGTCCCGAGGGGATCAGCGGAGACCTGATCCCGGGACTCGACCTCGGCGGCCTGCAGGTCGACGGGGGCACGCTGGGGGCGCCGAACCGGCACGAGGTCTCGCTGCCGGGCTATCCGGTGCCTTCGATCGACCTCGTGGAGGTCCTCGCGTCGAATCACGACTCGGTGGGTCCGGACGGCGATGCCGACGCCGGCTACTCGGGCAGCGTCGGCCGAGCCACGGCGAGCGACCCGACACTCTCCGCGCTGCAGGACGACCTCACCGGCGTGTACCTCGGGGACGGCACCGTCGTGGCACGGTCCCACGTGGTGACCGTGGGTCGGGGCGCACCGTGAGCGGACCGCGGCCGGTGTCCGGTCCCGTCCGCCCTCCGCCGCCGCACCCGCCCCGGAGCACGCCATGCCCCCGGCCGGCCGGGGGCAGCGGCCTGCCGGTGGACGGGCGGCAGAGGTGCGGCCGCCGACTCCCCCGGGGGGCCGACGGCCGCGTGCGCGGGATCCCGCCGCTCCTCAGGCCCGGGTGACGGACACCGTCACGGCGCCGCCGGAGACCTTCTCCGTCGCCGCGTGGGCGCCGGCGGCCGGGGCGGCCGGGACGCCCACCTCGAGGGCGAGCACCTCGCCGGCGACCAGGTCCCGGTGCGCGGCGACCGCCGCCACCACCGGTTCGTCACCGTCGACGGTCAGGCGGATGCGGTCGGAGACCTCGAAGCCGGCCCCGCGGCGCGCGGACTGGATCGCGCGCACCACGTCCCGGGCGGTGCCCTCGGACTCGAGCTCCAGGGTGAGGCGGGTGTCCAGGGCGAGGAAGTCGCCACCGGCGAGCACTCCCACGGCCCGGCCCTCGAGCGCGGCGCTCTGCCCGGCGACCAGGTCCAGGGAGTACTCCCCCTCCTCCAGGGCGATGCCGCCCGCGGTGACGGTCCCGGCCTCGTCCACCGACCAGTCGCCGGACTTGGAGCCCTTGATCACGGTCTGCACCTGCTTGCCCAGGCGCGGTCCGGCGGCGCGCGCGTTGACGCTCAGTCGCTGCTCGACGCCCATGCCCTGCGCCTCCTCGCTCGCCACGTCCAGCAGCCGCACGGCCTTGACGTTGAGCTCGTCGGCGATGATCGCGGAGAAGTCCTCGAGGGAGGAGGGATCGTGGTGGACCACGGTGAGCTCGGCGAGGGGCAGGCGGGCCCGCAGCTGCTCCTTCTTGCGCAGCGAGTTGCCGACGCCCGCGACGCGGCGGACGTCGTCCATCCGCGCCACCAGCTCCTCGTCCCGCGGGAAGAGGGAGTCGTCCGGCCAGTCGGTCAGGTGCACGGAGCGGCCGCCCGTCAGCTGCTGCCAGATCTCCTCGGTGACCATGGGCAGCAGCGGCGCCGCCACCCGGCACAGCGTCTCCAGGCAGGTGGAGAGCACGTCGATGGCCTGTTCGTCGCCCTCCCAGAAGCGGTCGCGGGAGCGGCGCACGTACCAGTTGGTGAGCATGTCCAGGTAGTCCTGGATCGCTTCGGCGGCATCGGCGATCGACAGCGCCGTCATCCGCTCCCTGACGGTGCGCACCAGGTCGCCGGTGCGGGCCAGCAGGTAGCGGTCCATCACGTCGGTGGAGGTGTGGCGGGGTGTCCCGGTGTAGCCCGTCGGCCGTCCGTCCGCGTCCTTCTCCCCCGCGGCGTTCGCGTACAGCGCCAGGAAGTACCACACGCTCCACAGCGGCAGCACCGTCTGCCGCACGGCGTCGCGGATCCGCGGCTCGTCGACGATCAAGTTGCCGCCGCGCAGGATCGGCGAGGACATGAGGAACCAGCGCATCGCGTCGGCCCCGTAGGCGTCGAACATCTCGCGCACGTCGGGGTAGTTCCGCAGCGACTTGGACATCTTCTGCCCGTCCTCGCCGAGCACGATGCCGTGGCAGATCACGCTCGAGAACGCGGGACGGTCGAACAGCGCCGTGGAGAGCACGTGCATGACGTAGAACCAGCCGCGGGTCTGCCCGACGTACTCGACGATGAAGTCCGCCGGGTTGTGGGACTCGAACCAGTCGGTGTTCTCGAAGGGGTAGTGCACCTGTGCGAAGGGCATCGAGCCGGAGTCGAACCAGACGTCGAACACGTCGGTGACGCGGCGCATGGTGGACCGCCCCGTCGGGTCGTCCGGGTTCGGGCGGGTGAGGTGGTCGATGTAGGGGCGGTGGAGGTTGACCTCGCCCAGCTCGTCGGTGGGCACGCGGCCGAAGTCCCGCTCCATCTCCGCGAGCGAGCCGTAGACGTCGATCCGCGGATGGTTCGGGTCGTCCGAGGTCCACACCGGGATGGGCGTGCCGAAGTAGCGGTTGCGGGAGATCGCCCAGTCCCGGGCGCCCTCGAGCCAGGTGCCGAACTGGCCGTGCTTGACGTTGCCGGGCACCCACTCGATCTGCTCGTTGAGCTCGAGCATGCGCTCGCGCTGATCGGCGACCTTCACGAACCAGGAGCCCACCGCCTTGTAGATCAGCGGGTTCCGGCAGCGCCAGCAGTGCGGGTAGGAGTGCACATAGCTGGTCTCCTTGAACAGCCGGCTCATCCGCTGGAGGTTGCGGATGATGGGCCGGTTCGCGTCGAACACCTGCAGGCCCGCGATCTCCTCGAGGGCGGTGCCGCGGAAGTGGTCCAGGAAGACGGCGCCGTCGTCGACCGAGACGATCACGGGGATCCCGTAGGCGGCGTTGACCTTCTGGTCCTCCTCGCCGTAGGCCGTGGCCTGGTGGACGATGCCGGTGCCGTCGGCGGTGGAGACGTAGTCCGCGACGGTGATGATCCAGGCGTTGTGCGTGCCCCACCGCTCGCGGTCGGCGGAGTACACGTCCCACAGCACCTCGTAGGAGATGTGCTCGAGCTCGGCCCCGGCGAAGCGGCGCTCGGCGAGCGCGGCCTGCGCGGACTCGAGATCCTCGTAGCCGAGCTCGCTCACGAAGGAGCCCAGCAGGTCCTCGGCCAGCAGGAAGGCGCCCTCGCCCTCCGCGGTGCCGTCCGCCGCGCCGAGGGGGCCGGCCGGGACGGTGACGTAGGTGATCTCGGGGCCGACGGCGAGGGAGAAGTTCGTGGGCAGCGTCCACGGCGTGGTCGTCCAGGCCAGGGCCTTGACCCCGTCCAGCCCCAGCTGCGCGGCCCGCTCCCCGCGCAGGGGGAAGGTGATCACCACGGAGGGGTCCTGGCGGTCCTGGTAGACGTCGTCGTCCATGCGCAGCTCGTGGCTGGACAGGACGGTCTCGTCCTTCCAGCAGTAGGGCATGACGGAGTAGCCCTCGTAGGCGCGGCCCTTGTCGTAGAGGGTCTTGAAGGCCCACAGCACCGACTCCATGAAGGTGGGGTCGAGGGTCTTGTAGTCGTTCTCGAAGTCGACCCAGCGCGCCTGGCGGGTGACGTACTCCTCCCACTCCTTGGTGTACTTCAGCACCGAGGCGCGGGCGGCGGCGTTGAACTGCTCCACGCCCATCGCCTCGATCTCCGCCTTCTCGGTCATGCCCAGCTCCCGCATGGCCTCGAGCTCGGCGGGCAGTCCGTGGGTGTCCCAGCCGAAGCGGCGATCCACCCTGTTCCCGCACATGGTGCGGAAGCGGGGCACCACGTCCTTGACGAAGCCGGTGAGCAGGTGGCCGTAGTGCGGCAGGCCGTTGGCGAAGGGCGGGCCGTCGTAGAAGACGAACTCCTCGGCTCCCTCGCGCTGCGCGATCGAGGCCCGGAAGGTGTCGTCGGTGCGCCAGAACTCCTGGATGCGGTTCTCGAGCTCGGGCAGGGTCGGCGAGGGGACGAGGGGGGATCCGTTGCGCGGATACACCATGGGGACCTCCGGGGCGGCGTGGACGGTGCTGTCCCGAGGACGCCCTGCGGCGCGGTACCACCCCGGTTGGCGCCTCGCACGCGGACGGGCCGCGGGCCAGGTGCCCCCTTGTTCCTCAGCTGTGACGGGCTGGTCCCGGCGGGTTCTACTGGGCGTGCGCCCCCTCGGGGGACGCCGGCCGTTCTTCCCGCGGCTCTCCGGTGATGGCCGGGTCGGTGCCGATGGCGGCCAGTGTACGCGCCGAGCCGGGGGCGGTCACTCCCCATCGAGCGGAGGAGACACGGAGAACACCTGCGGCCGACCCCACCCGGCCGGGGCGCCCGGTGCGTCCCGCGGGCCGAGCTCCCAGGCATCCGGGCCCGCGCGCACAGCCCCGGCACAGGTGAAGGCCCTGGGATGGGGACATCGCTCCACGGACGATCACCTCGAAGGAGGACACCCCATGGACGAGGACCATCCCCGACGACGCACCACGACCGGCGTCGCGGCACTGGGCGCCGCGGCGATGCTGGTGCTGAGCTTCGGTCCGGCCGCGCTCGCGCTCACCCCCTCCGCGGAGGCCGCCCCGGGGCAGGGCGAGCAGGCCTGGGAGGCCCCGCTCGAGGCGGGCACCGGCAGCGTCAGCACCACGCCGCGCGCCGACGAGACCTGAGCCCGGTGATGGGTGCGCGGGATGGACAGGAGCGGGTCGGGCAGGAAGGCGCCACTGTTCAGCCCGATAGGCGCTGTAGAGACCTATCTGGCCGAATACTGGCTCCTCTGCCCCTCCGACCCACCCCGCCCCCGGGCCCGGCCTCGGCCCGCCCCGGGTCCGGTGGCGGCCCTGGATGAGGCGTGCCTCACCTCGTCCCCGGCACGGGGTCGTGGAACACTGGTGCCTTCAGGAACGCGCCTCGACTCCGGGGCGGTCGATGCAGAAGGAGCGAGGATGTCGCTGTTCGGAGAGCCCTTCACCGCCAAGTGCCTCAAGTCCGGGATCACGGTCGAGGTCGCGGAGGGCCAATCCCTCCTGCAGGCGCTGCTCGATCACGACATCCCCATGGACTACTCGTGCGAGGGCGGGGTGTGCGGCACCTGCGTGGTGCCCCTGGTCTCCGGCGAGGTCGAGCACATGGACGAGTTCCTCATGGACGACGAGAAGGCCGATCAGATGATCACGTGCGTCTCCCGCGGCGAGGGCGAGATCGAGATCGACGTCTGAGCCGACCGGCTCACAGGCGCGGTCCGGCCACCGCCCACGCGATCCCCATCAGGGAGATCAGACCCGCGGCGGAGACCACCGCGAGGGACGGCGCGAGCGCCGGCCCCGCCACCAGCAGGGCGAGCACGCCCAGCGCGGCGACGGCGAGCAGCACGGTGAACAGCACCGGCCGGCCGCCGGCGGGCCTGCCGCTCGTGACCCGGTCGGACGGAGCCTCGGGAGGCATCGTCACCATGGCGTGGTCCCCTTCGCGCGGAATCGGCGGGCCGCCCGGCCGCTGCCGGGCGATGACCCGATCCTCCCCCGCGGCCCGCGCGGGCACATCCCGCCCCGGGAGGATGTGCTCCTCCTCCTTTGGTCGTAGTCCCGCGGGGCCGGCCGCTGCCCCGGGCGGTGCTCAGGAGCCCGTGCCCGCGGCGTCCTGGGCGGCGAGCTCCGCGAAGGCCCCGCCGCGCGCCAGCAGCTCGGCGTAGGTGCCGCGCTCCACGACGCGCCCCGCGGCCAGCACGACGATCTGGTCGGCGCGGCGGATCGTCGAGAGCCGATGCGCGATGGAGACCGTGGTGCGCCCGCGGGCGACCGCCTCGAGCGCCCCGGACATGGCGCGCTCGGTGGCGACGTCGAGAGCGGAGGTCGCCTCGTCCAGCAGCAGCACGGGAGGATCGCGCAGGATCGTCCGTGCGAGCGCCAGGCGCTGCTTCTCCCCGCCGGAGAAGCGGTAGCCGCGCTCGCCCACCACGGTGTCGTAGCCCGCGGGCAGGGCGACGATGTGCTCGTGGATCTGAGCGATCCGGCATGCCCGCTCGAGGTCCTCGTCGCTCGCCCCGGGGCCGGCGAAGCGCAGGTTCTCCGCGATGGTCGCGTGCAGCAGGTAGGTCTCCTGGGTGACCATGCCGAGGCTCGCGGCGAGGGACTCCAGCGAGAGCGTGCGCAGGTCGTGGCCGTCGAGGGTGATCCGCCCGGCGGTGGGCTCGTACAGATGGGCCATGAGGTAGCCGGTGGTGGTCTTGCCGGAGCCGGTGGAGCCCACCAGGGCGGTGTGCTTCCCGGCCGGGACCGTCAGATCCACCGCGTCCAGGGCGGGGGCGTCGGCCCCGGGGTAGGTGAAGCTCACGCCCTCGAAGCGGATCTCGCCGCGCACGGCGGCGGGGTCCAGCGCGAGGGCGTCGGGCGCGTCCTGGATCTCGATCGGCGCGTCGAGGTACTCGAAGACCCGGGTGAACAGCGCGAGCGAGGCGTTGACCTGGGTGGCGACCCGCAGCAGCCCGTTGATCTGCGGGAACAGGGTGGACTGCAGGGCGATGAAGGCGACGAGGGTGCCGATGGTGACCCCGGCGCCGGAGAACAGCAGGTGACCGCCCAGGAGGTAGGTCAGCGCCGGGAACAGGGCCATCGCGGTCGTGAAGACCGCCATCTGCCAGCGGCCGGCCATCTCGGAGCGGACCTCGAGGTCCGCCAGCTCCCGGGAGTCGTCCGCGAAGGCCTCGGTGAGCGCACGGGTGCGCCCCATGGTCACGCCCAGCAGGATCCCGGAGACGGACAGCGACTCCTGGATGCCGGCGGAGAGGTCCGCCGCCTTCTCCTGGCGGGTGCGGACGATGCGGCGACGGCGCCGGCCCACCCGCCGGTTCATCCACACCGCGAAGGGCAGCGCGACGAGGGAGAACAGCGTCAGGCGCCAGTCCAGGACCACCATCGCGACCAGCGCCATCGCCACCCCGGCACCGGCGGAGACGATCTGCGTCATCACGCTCGTGACCACGGCCTGCATCGAGCCGATGTCGGAGAAGATGCGGGACTGGATCTCGCCGGTGCGGGTGCGGGTGTAGAAGCTCAGCCCCATGCGCTGCAGGTGGGAGTACACCGCGACCCGCAGGTCGTGCATGACGGACTGGCCCACCCTCGTGGAGAGCATGGCCTGGGTGACCCCGAGGACGTTGGCGATCACGGTGACGGCGAGCAGCCCGCCCACCGCCGCGGCCAGGACGTCGGAGCGCTGGTCCGGCAGGGCGACGTCGACGATCTCCCGGACCAGGAACGGGGAGACCACGCCGATCGCGGCGCCGAGCACGATCAGCAGCAGCACCACGAGGAGCGTCCCGCGGTAGGGGCGGAACAGCCCGAGCACACGGCGCGGATCGGGCCTGGCCCCCTCCGCGCGCTCCGCGCCCCGGCCCCCGCCGCCCATGCCGCCATGGGGACCGGCGGCGCCCATCCCGCCGGCGGCGCCCATGCCGGCGCCGAGGAAGGCCATCAGACTCCCTGGTGGCGGGCCACGCGATGGGCCGCGGCCTGGGCCAGGGGGCGCACGGTCACCAGGTCGAGGTTCACGTGGTGCGGGGCGCCGAGGGCATAGGAGATGACGTCGGCGCAGTCCTCGGCCGTGAGGGGCTGCTCGACCCCGTCGTAGACGGCGTCGGCCGCCCCCTGGTCACCGAGCCGCACGAGGGAGAACTCCTCGGTGCGCACCATGCCGGGCGCGATCTCGATGACGCGGACCTTCTCGCCGTTCAGCTCGAGGCGCAGGGTGCGGGCGAGCATGTGCTCCCCGGCCTTGGCCGCGTTGTAGCCGGAGCCGCCGGGGTAGGCCTCGTGGGCGGCCACGGAGGTCACCAGCAGCACGTCGCCGCGACCGCTGCGGCGCACGGCGGGCAGCAGGGCGCGGGTGACGCGGAGGGTGCCCAGCACGTTGCGCTCGTACATCGCCTGCCACTTCTCCACGTCCGCCTCGGCCACCGGCTCGACGCCGAGGGCGCCGCCGGCCACGTGGACGATCGCGTTGAGGGTGGGGCCGAACAGCTCCTGGGCGCGCTCGGCGAGCGCGTCCACGGAGTCCTGGTCGGTGATGTCGACGGCCATGACCTGGCAGCCGGTCTCCGCGGCGAGCTCGGCCAGCCGCTCCTCGCGGCGGGCGACGGCGAGGACCTGCCAGCCGTCGGCGACCAGGCGCTGCGCGGTGGCCCGGCCGATGCCGGAGGAGGCGCCGGTGACGACGGCGGTGAGGCCGGGGACGGGGTTCTCGGGACGGGCGTCGGTGGTGTTCGCAGTGGTCATCGCCTCAGCGTACGCCGCACGACCCGGGTGCTCACCAGCCGATCTCGAGGCAGCCGTGGTGGTCCGTCGGCTCGGTCTGGACGGTCGCGTGCGCGATGCCATGCCGGGTGCTGAGCAGCTCCTGGGCGGCGTCGAGCACCGGGTGGGGATCGACGTCCGGGCGGATCACCAGGTGCACCGTGGCCACCTCCATCCCGGAGGTCAGGGTCCACAGGTGCAGGTCGTGCACGTCGGCGACTCCCTCGAGCGCGGCGAGCTCGCCGCGCACCTGCTCGGGGTCGATCCCCGCCGGGGCGGCCTGGCCGAGGACGGCGAGCACCTCCCGTGCGAGCATCACGGCGCGCACGGCGATGAAGGCGCCCACGGCGAGCGCGACCACGGTGTCGATCACGCTCGCGCCGGTGAGGCGGATCAGCACCGCGGCGACGATCACGGCGACCGAGCCCAGGGTGTCCGCGAGCACCTCGAGGTAGGCGCCCTTGACGTTGAGGCTCTCCCCCGCGCCGCCGCTGAGCATCCGCAGCACCACGAGGTTCACCGCCAGGCCCAGCGTGCCGACGACGAGCATGGGGCCGGTGTCCACCTCGACCTCGCGGCCCAGCCGGGAGATGCCGCCGAGCCCGATCGCGACGGCGACGCCGAGCATGATCAGCACGGCCAGCAGGGCGGCGAAGACCTCGAGGCGGTAGTTGCCGAAGGTGCGCCGGCCCTCCCGCGCGGGCCGCGCGGCGAGGATCGTCGCCGCGAGCGCGGCGGTGAGGGTGACGACGTCGGCCGCCATGTGCCCGGCGTCGGAGAGCAGCGCGAGCGAGCCGGAGAGCACCCCGGCGACGAGCTCGACCACGAAGAACGAGGCGATGAGCACCAGGGCGACCGCCAGGCGGCCGCGGTGGGCGGCTCCGGCATGACCGGTGGCGCCCGGCTGGGCGCGGGAACCGTGGGAGTGGCTCATGATCCCCCGTCCCGAGGTCCGGCATGGAGCTCCGGGTGCTCCATCTCGCTGTGCTCGGTGTGGCTGAGAGCGAGGTCCAGGAGCATCCGCACGTGCGGATCGTCGAGCCGGTAGAACGCCCGACGGCCCGCGCGGCGCACCGCGACGATGCGATGGGCCCGCAGCAGCTGCAGGGCGTGGGAGACCCCGGACTCCGAGCGGCCGGTGACTTCCGCCAGCTCGCCGACGCTCACCTCCCCCTCGCGCAGCACGAGCAGCAGGCGCAGCCGTCCGGGGTCGCCGAGCAGGGAGAACACGTCGGCGAGGTCATCGACCTCGGCCTCCGCCGGGACCGCGCCCCGCAGGATCTCGAGGCGACTCGGTTCATATGAATATCCATTCATCTGTTCATGGTCGCAGAGAAAGCGCGTCGCAGCCACCCCTCCGCTCGCGGCCGACAGGACCTTGTGGCGGCCGTCACGGCGCACTAAGCTCGCGCGAGTGCCTCCGTACTGGTCGATCGCCTCGGCGTCCTTCCGCCAGTACTCGACCTACCGCATGGCGACCGCCGCCGGGGTCTTCACCAACACGATCTTCGGGTTCATCCGCGCCTCGATCATGTTCGCGGCCATCACCAGCGCCGGCGGCGAGCTCAGCGGATACACGATCGCCCAGGCCGCGACCTACGTGTGGCTGGGCCAGGCGCTGCTGGCCCCCATCGAGGCCTTCGGCACGCGGGAGGTCTCCCAGCGCGTCCACCAGGGGGACATCGCGATCGACCTCCTGCGCCCCACGCCCTTCCTGGGCCTGTACTACGCCCAGAAGCTGGGCCGCTCGAGCTTCCTGCTGCTGGGGCGCGGGGTGCCCCCGCTGGCGGTCGGGGCGATCGTGACCGGCCTCGCGCTGCCCACGGACCCCCGCTCCTACCTCCTGGGGACGCTGTCTCTGCTGCTGGCGATCACGCTGGCGTTCCTCGCGGACATGCTGGTCAACCTCGCCGCCTTCTGGCTGCTGGAGACCCGCGGCCTGACCGTCGTCTACACCGCGGTGATGAACCTGCTCTCGGGCTTCCTCATCCCCATCGTGTGGTTCCCCGACTGGCTGCTGGCGATCGCCCGGGCCACCCCGTTCCCCTCGATGATCCAGACCCCCATCGACACCCTCTCCGGACGGATCGCGCCGGCGGAGGCGCTGGGTCTGGTGGCGGTCCAGGTGGGATGGGTCGCGGCGCTCGCGCTCGCCGCGCACCTGGTGCTGACCGCGGGCGTGCGGAGCGTGGAGGTGCAGGGTGGCTGAGACCCCGTCCCGCGCCCGGCGCGCCCCCGACCCCGACCCCGACCGTCCCGTCTCCACCGCCCGGATGGTCGCGACGCTCTACGGCTCCCGGCTGCGCTCCCAGGCCTCCTTCCGCACCAGCTTCCTCGCCGACGTGCTGGGCCAGGTGCTCATCGTGGGCACCGAGTTCCTCGAGCTGTGGGTGATCCTCTCGCAGGTCTCCACCCTGGGCGGGATGACCCTGCCCCAGGTCGCGGTGGTCTACGGGCTGGGCGCGCTGGCCTTCGGGATCGGGGACCTGTTCTTCGGGGAGATCGACGGGCTCTCGGCCACCATCAAGTCCGGCACGCTCGAGACCCTCCTGATCCGTCCGGTGCCGATGCTGCTGCAGATCTCGAGCCTGGACCTGTCGCTGCGACGGATCGGCCGGATCGTGGTGGGGCTGGCGATGTACGTGGTGGCGCTCGGCATCGCGGGCTTCGACCCCACCGCGGCCACGCTCGTGCTCGCGGTCATCGCCCCGCTGGCGGGGGCGGCGATCTTCGGCGCCCTGTTCACCCTCGCCGGCGCGATGCAGTTCTGGCTCGTCGACGGCCGCGAGTTCGCCAACGCCTTCACCTACGGCGGCAACTACGTGGCCACCACCCCCGGCGCCGTCTTCGCCCTGCCGATGCGCGCCTTCTTCACCTTCGTCATCCCGGCGACGCTGATCGCCTACGCCCCCACCCTCGCCCTGCTGGAGCTGCCCGGGCCCGCGCTGATCCCCACCGGGGCCGGCTGGCTGGGCGCGCCCGCCGCGGTCCTCGCCTGGATCCTCGCGGCGCTGCTCTGGCGGGCGGGGATCCGCAGATACACAGGAGCCGGCGGATGAACCCGACCGATGTCCCCATCCCCTCGCGCGCCGCACAGAACGCGACGGGCCCTGCCGTCGAGCTCACCGGCCTGCGCCGCGACTTCACCGTGCGCGCCCGCCTGTCCGGCGCGCGCCGGCGCACCCGCCAGCTGGTGCGCGCGGTGGACGAGATCAGCCTGCGCATCGAGCGCGGGGAGGCGGTGGGCTTCGTGGGCGCGAACGGCGCCGGCAAGTCCACCACCATCAAGATGATGACCGGGATCCTGCAGCCCAGCGACGGCACGGTGCGGGTGCTGGGCCGCACCCCCGTCCCCGAGCGCCGCCAGCTCGCGAGGGAGATCGGGGTGGTCTTCGGGCAGCGTTCCCAGCTGTGGTGGGACCTGCCGCTGCGGGACAGCTACCGGATCCTCGGCGCCATGCATCGCCTCACCGATCGCGAGCGCGAGGGACGGCTCGAACGCCTCGTGGACGGGCTGGACCTGAGCGACTTCCTGGACCGGCCCGTGCGCCAGCTCTCCCTGGGTCAGCGCATGCGCGGCGAGGTCGCCGCCGCGCTGCTGCACTCCCCCGCCCTGGTGGTGCTCGACGAGCCGACCATCGGCCTGGACATGGTCTCCAAGGAGGGCCTGCGCCGCTTCCTGCGCGAGGACCGCGCCGAGCGCGGCACCACGCTCTTCCTCACCACCCATGACATGGGCGACGTGGAGCGCCTGTGCGAGCGCATCGTGGTGGTGAACACGGGGACGGTCGCATACGACGGACCGCTCGAGAGCTTCCGCGAGCGGCTCGGGGCGCCGCGCGAGCTGATCGTGGATCTCGCCGAGCCCGCCGACGCCCTGGCGCTGCCCGCCGCCGCCCGCAGCCTCGCCGTCGAGGCGGGCGGCATCCGCCACCGCATCGCCTTCTCCGGCGCCGAGCTCACGGTCCCGTCGCTGCTCTCCGCGATCGGCACCCAGGCCGAGGTGCGCGACCTCGCGCTCACCGAGCCCGCGATCGAGGACCTGGTGCGGCAGATCTACGCCCGCGGCGGGCTGGGCTGACGCCACCGGGTCCCGACAGCCTCCGGAGCGTCCGTGACCGGGACGTGACCTCGGCGGCACCCCAGCTCATGGGCGCCGGGTCGGCGCTCGACACGCCGCCGCGCCGCCACTGCCGCCCCTCCGTCCCGACCGGTGGGATGATGGTCCATCCCCTGTTCCCGCCGCCGCGTCCGGCTCACACGGGAACGGCCCGCCGCACCTGACCCGAGGAGGACCATGGCCCGCTCGTACGCCACCGTCGGCCAGATGATGACCTATGCCGTGGATCGCTCGGTGTCCTCGCCGGACATCCCGCTGCATCAGGGCCGGGACGGGAACGTGGAACTGCTGCTGCGCCATATGCTCGAGTTCGTGCTGATGGCGCCGCGCAGCCGGGAGGCCTTCATGCGCACCATCGTGCGCGACGAGCGGCCGACGGGATCGATCGTCGCCGAGCCCCGCCCGCACCGCTCCGCCCCGGACCTGGTCGCGGAGATCCTGCCCTCCTCCGCCGGGGACGAGCCGGCCCGGCTGGGCGTGACGCTGCGTGTGGGGCGCTCCTGCTCGGCCGGACAGGTGGCGCGGGTGCGCGCGGCCCTCGGCGAGGCCGGCCACCACGTGCTGCTGCTGGTGGTGCGCAAGGCCGAGTCCGACCAGCAGATGCGGGCCGTGGACCAGGTCGATCCCGCGGTCCGCCCGGTGCCGCCGCACGGCGAGGCCGCCGAGCCGGCCGGCACCGACGGCCCGGAGCTGGTGGTCACCACCTGGAACCGCATCGGTCGACGGATGGCGAAGGCCGATCCCGGTCACGCCCATCTGTGGGAGACCATCGGGGAGATCGGCGAGAACGCGGGCGCCCCGGTCGTGCAGTACCCGCTCAACGCGCGCCGGCTGCTCTCGGACCGGGACACGGCCCGCGAGATGCGCGCCCATCTCGACCTGTTCCGACGGGCGAGCCGCACCCTGCTGGGAACCAGCCCCCGCTTCTCGACGCGCCGCGGGCAGGACGAGGCGCGTCTGCAGGCCGGGAGGTCGCGGCGACGCACGGGGCTCGCCTTCGGGGAGGTCGACCACGGCACCCCGATCCACGTCCTGCGCGCCGACGGCGCATCCGCGCCGCTCGGCATCGGCCTCCCCGAGAGCTCCGCGGACCATGCCGCGGCCGAGGAGGCGCTCGCCGCCCTCGCCCGCCGCACCGCCTGGCGCACCGAGGACGGGGACCTGCCGACCGCGGAGGAGCTGATCGGCACCCCCGCCGCCCCGGAGGTGGAGGGCGCGCGGCTGCTGCTGTGGGCGGTGTTCAACCCGGCCCTGCTGCACGATCGCGGCTTCGACCTCGCCCCCGCCCGGCGGCAGCCCACTCTCACCGACACCACCCTCGCGATGCGCCTCGTGCAGCGCGGGGACGACTCCGGCACGCTGTACCGGCTGTGGGTGGGCGGTCGGCGCCGCTGGGACACCCTCATCCCGCGGGTGACCCGCGAGGCCGCCGCGGGGAGCGAGGAGGAGACCTACGCGGTCGCTCCCCGCAAGGGGCAGTCCACGAGCGACTTCGTGTGGGAGGTCCACAAGGCCCTGCGCTCGCTGACCTTCTGAGGGCGGCCGCCGCGCGACGCTGTGAGCGATCAGGCGCCGTCGCCGCCGCCGGTCTGGGCGAGGATGGACCCATGAGCACCCCCGCTGACTCCCCGCACTCCCCCGCCACCCGCACCGGCCAGTACAAGGTGCGCGGCGGGAAGCTCGTCTCGGTGAGCCTCGACGTCGAGGACGAGCGCATCGTCCGCGCCCACGTGTTCGGCGACTTCTTCCTCGAGCCCGACGACGCGCTCGAGGATCTCTCCGCCGGGCTCGTGGGCCGGGACGCGAGCTCCTCCACCGCCGAGCTGGCCGAGGCGATCACCGCCCGTCTCGCCGCGCGCGACGACGAGGTGCAGCTGATCGGCTTCGACGCCGAGGCGGTCGCGATCGCCGCCCGCCGTGCCCTGGGCCACGCCAGCAGCTGGGAGGACCTGACCTTCGAGGTGATCGGCCCGGAGGTGCTGCCGCCCGTGATGCACGTGGCCCTGGACGAGGTGCTGCCGCGGGAGATGGCCGCCGGGCGCCGGGGCCCCACCTTCCGGATCTGGGACTGGGACTCCTCGCTGGTGGTGATCGGCTCCTACCAGTCGCTGCGCAACGAGATCGACGCCGACGGCGCCGCCCGCCACGGCATCGGCGTGGTGCGCCGGATCACCGGCGGCGGCGCGATGTTCATGGAGCCGGGCAACTGCATCACCTACTCCCTCGTGGTCCCCACCTCCCTGGTGGAGGGGCTCAGCTTCGAGCAGGCCTACGCCTATCTCGACGACTGGGTGATGGGGGCGCTCGCGGAGATCGGGGTGCGGGCCCGCTACGTGCCGCTGAACGACATCGCCTCCGAACAGGGGAAGATCGGCGGCGCCGCCCAGCGCCGCTTCGCCGGCGGGGTCCTGCTCCACCATGTGACCATGGCCTACGACATCGACGCCGACGTCATGGGCGAGGTGCTGCGGATCGGTCGCGAGAAGCTCTCCGACAAGGGCACGCGCAGCGCGAACAAGCGCGTGGACCCGATGCGCTCGCAGACCGGCCTGGCCCGCGACCAGATCATCGCCGGCTTCCTGGACCACTTCCGCTCCCGCTACGACACCGCGGACTCGGCGTACACCGCGGCGGAGCTGGAGCGGGCCCGCGAGCTGGTGGCGACGAAGTTCTCGACCCCGGAGTGGACCGCCCGGGTGCCCTGAGGCTCAGCCGGCGGTGAGCCCGCGCTCGGCGTGCGCACCGCGGTGGATCCCGGTGCGCAGCTCGATCGCCCAGGCCTCCGCCGTCGGCATGCCCACCGCGTGCGCCGCCGCGATCTCCGCCTCGACGTCATAGGGGACGCGGACGAACTGGATCCCGAAGGGTGCACTCGCCTCGCCCCGGGGTTCACCCTCGAGGATCACGTAGCAGGGCGTCGGCTCGTCCAGCGGGTTCCCGACGCTGCCCACGTTGACCAACGTCGCCCCCGGTGCCGCCGAGAGGAAGGCGTCGTGGATGTCCCCGTAGACGAGGACATCGGCACGGCCCACGTCCCCGGTGAAGGGGGTCGGCTCGAACATCATGGCGAAGACCTCCTCCTCCGGCTCGCGGAAGACCCTCGTGAACTCGTCGACCGGGGAGGCGTGGACCAGTCGCACGCGCCGGCCCGAGAGCTGCAGATCGAGGCAGCCGGGCCGGCTGATCAACCACCGGCGGTCCTCCTCCGAGAGCTCTGCGCGCCACCAGGCCTGGGCGTCGCCGAAGGGCTCCGCGTCGCCGGCGAGGAACACCTCCCAGTTGCCGCGGACCGTCTCCTCGCAGCGCTCGCGGGTCAGGGCGGTGCAGGCCGCACCCCGCGGCCCCTTCCCGACCACGTCGCCGAGGTTGAGGACACGCGTGATGCCGCGCGCGGCGATATCGGCGAGCACCGCCTCGTAGGCGGTGAGGTTGCCGTGCACGTCGGAGACCAGGGCGAGGCGCTCGAGGGGCATGCGCCCACCGTACGCGCGCGACGGCGGACGCGAAGGCGCTCACACTGCCGGACTCTGCGTTGCGCCGCGGGACAGACCTGGAACAATGACGCCCATGACCGATACCGCACCGCGCCCTGACACCGCCCTCCCCGACCGCCCCTCCCTGGAGGGTCTCGAGGAGAAGTGGGACGGCGTATGGAGCGCGCAGCAGCTCTACGCCTTCGATCCGGACACCACTCGTGACCAGGTCTTCAGCGTCGACACCCCGCCGCCCACGGCCTCGGGCTCGCTGCACGTCGGCCACGTCTTCGGCTACTCGCAGGCGGACATGATCGTGCGCTACCAGCGCATGCGCGGCAAGAACTGCTTCTACCCGCTGGGCTGGGACGACAACGGCCTGCCCACCGAGCGCCGCGCCCAGAACTACTACGGGGTGCGCTGCGACCCCACCCTGCCCTACGACCCGGACTTCACGCCCCCGCAGGAGGGCGGCTCCAACAAGTCCTCGAAGGCCGCCAACCAGCTGCCCATCTCGCGCCGCAACTTCATCGAGCTGTGCGAGAAGCTCACCGCGATGGACGAGAGGTCCTTCGAGGAGCTGTTCCGCACCCTCGGGCTCTCGGTGGACTGGGACCACAGCTACCAGACCATCGACGCGGCCTCCCGCGCCGCCAGCCAGCGCGCCTTCCTCGAGAACCTGCAGCAGGGCCAGGCCTACCAGTCCGAGGCACCCACCATGTGGGACGTCACCTACCGCACCGCGGTGGCGCAGGCGGAGCAGGAGGACCGCGAGCGCGAGGGCGCCTATCACCGGATCGGCTTCACCCGTGCCGACGGCACCGGCGAGAAGGTCTACATCGAGACCACCCGTCCCGAGCTGCTGCCGGCCTGCGTGGCGCTGGTCGCCCACCCTGACGACGAGCGCTACCAGGACCTGTTCGGCACCGCCGTCGTCTCCCCCCTGTTCGGCGTCGAGGTGCCGGTGATGGCCCATCCCCTCGCCCAGCCCGACAAGGGCGCCGGCATCGCCATGATCTGCACCTTCGGCGACGCCAACGACGTCACCTGGTGGCGCGAGCTCTCGCTGCCCACCCGCTCCGTGATCGGTCGCGACGGCCGCTTCCAGCCCGAGGCGCCGTGGATCGCCACCGAGGAGGGGCAGGCCGCCTACGCCGAGCTGGCGGGCCTGACCGTCTTCAGCGCGCAGAAGCGCGTGGTGGAGATGGTGACCGCCTCCGGGGACCTGGTGGGCGAGCCGACGAGGATCACGCACCCGGTGAAGTTCTACGAGAACGGCGACAAGCCGCTGGAGTACGTGACCTCCCGGCAGTGGTACCTCACCAACGGCGGGCGGGACTCCTCGCAGGACGGGCTGCGGGACGAGCTCATCGCCCGCGGCGCCGAGCTGACCTGGCACCCCCCGTACATGGAGTCCCGCTACCGCAACTGGGTGGAGGGGCTGGCCGGCGACTGGCTGATCTCCCGTCAGCGCTTCTACGGCGTGCCCTTCCCGATCTGGTACGCGGTGGGCGCGGACGGCGAGGTCGACCACGACTCCGTGATCGCCCCGGCCGTGGAGGACCTCCCCATCGATCCGACGATCGACGTGCCCGCCGGCTTCACCGAGGCGCAGCGGGGCGAGCCGGGCGGCTTCGTCGCCGATCCGGACATCCTCGACACCTGGGCCACCTCCTCGCTGACCCCGCAGCTCGCCGGCGGCTGGAACGCCGCGGACGACACCGGCCTGTTCGAGACGGTCTACCCGATGGACCTGCGCCCCCAGGGCCACGACATCATCCGCACCTGGCTGTTCTCCACCATCGTGCGCTCCCACCTCCAGCAGGACGCGCTCCCGTGGAAGCACGCCTCGATCAACGGCTGGATCCTGGACCCGGACCGCAAGAAGATGTCGAAGTCCAAGGGCAACGTGATCACTCCCCTGGGGCTGCTGCAGCAGCACGGCTCCGACGGCGTGCGCTACTGGGCGGGCCGGGCGCGTCAGGGCGTGGACACCACCTTCGACGAGGGTCAGATGAAGATCGGCCGGCGCCTGGCGATCAAGATCCTCAACGCCTCGAAGTTCGCGCTCGGCTTCGGCCCGGCCCCGGCCGATCCCGCGGGCCGGCTCGCCGCGGACCCGGCGGTGGTCACCGATCCGCTGGATCGCGCCCTCCTGGCCCGGCTCGGCGACGTGGTCGAGCAGGCCACCGCCGCCTTCGACGACATGGACTACGCCCGCAGCCTCGAGGTGGCCGAGCCCTT
Organism: Brachybacterium sp. YJGR34; assembly: GCF_003347015.1. Lineage (GTDB taxonomy): Bacteria > Actinomycetota > Actinomycetes > Actinomycetales > Dermabacteraceae > Brachybacterium. Next base: position 23,748 of record NZ_PNFB01000011.1, on the reverse strand, counting down.
CTTCTGGGCGTTCTGCGACGACTACATCGAGCTGGTCAAGGAGCGCGCCCACGGCAACTCCCCCAGCGGCGAGGCCGGCGCCGCCTCCGCCCGGGCGGCGCTGGCGATCGCGCTGGAGGTCCAGCTGCGCCTGTTCGCGCCCGTGATCGTGTTCGCCACCGAGGAGGTCTGGTCCTGGTGGCGGGACGGCAGCGTCCACACCCAGCCCTGGCCCGAGGCCGCTCCGCTGCGCGAGGCGGCCGCCGGGCAGGACGCCGCGCTGGTGGACTCCGTGGCGCAGGCCGCGATCACCGTGCGCCGCATCAAGTCCGACGCGAAGGTCTCGCAGAAGACCCCGATCCTCTCGGTGCGGGTGCTCGCTCCGCAGAGCGTGCTGGCGCACCTCGAGGCCGCGGTCGCGGACCTCACGGCGCTGGGCAGGATCGAGCGGCTCGAGCTGGTCGCCGGCGACGGCGAGGGGATCACCACGGAGGACGTCGAGCTCGGCGAGCCGCCGGTCAAGAAGCCGCGGAACCAGGGCTGACGCGGCGCCGTGAGCTCCACGCAGCTGAGGTCGAGCTCGAGCTCGGTGCTCCTGTGGTGCGGGGCGCTGATCGCGGTGTTCGGCGCGTTCACGGCGCTCTACGCCCTGGCGCTCGTGGTGCAGGGAGCCTGGCTCGGCGCGGTGATCGTGGCGGTGCTGGGGCTGGCGGTGGTCGCGGTCGGGGCGGTGCTGTTCCTGCTCGCGCGCCGCGCCGTGGCCCGGGTCGATGCCCGCGGCGTCAGCTGGTGCACGATGCTCGGCGCGCGGGGCTTCGTCCCCTGGGAGCAGGTCCAGCAGGTGATCGTGCCGGAGATGTCCGAGCCCGGGGACGCGGTGCTGCTGCGGCGCTGGGACGGGTCCGTGGTCCCGGTCGCGGCGCTGCGGAAGACGCAGTCGGCGGAGTCGACCCGCGCGCATGTCTGGTACCGGACGGCGGGTTCGGCCGTGATCGCCGCGCACCAGCAGTGGCTCGCCCAGCACGGTCGTCGGTGAGGATCCGTCCCGTGGCAGGGGCCGGTGAGCGCGCCCTCACCGTCTCCTCGCCCGGGCGCGCACGGAGCGCCGGCGTCAGTCGAAGGGGTTGATGGCGCTGACCGCGTCCCCGGCGAGGTCCGTGGCACCGTCCCAGGCGCCCTTCGCGTCGCCGATCGCGTCGTCGAGGTTGTAGTCGCCGGGGGTGAAGGTGTCGACGATCTGGTTGGGGTGGACGGAGACGCTCAGATCGCCGCCCAGGCCGATCTTCGCCGCGAGGTCCCCGCCGACCGCGACGCCGACCTCGTCGGTGGAGACGACGTACCCGGCGGAGGCCCCGGCCTCGGCTCCGACCTTCTCGCTGAGGGACGCCGAGCCCGAGAACCAGCCGCCCGGCGCCGTCCCGGAGAAGGTCTGCTTGACCTCCCCGCCGGCGTACGCCCCGACGTCGAAGCCCTGCGAGAACCCGTTGACCTGCCCGTCCTCGTTGCGGGTGAGGTGGCTGTGGGCGTCGGCGTGCGCCTCGACGCCGACGCGGGCGCTCTGGGACATGCCCACCGAGGCTCCGGAGTCGTGGGTGAGGGCGACGCTCTGCTCGCCGTAGAGCGACGATCCGGCGCGGGCCCCGGCGCTGAACCCGTCGGGGCCGACGGTCCCGCCGGCCTCCGCGTAGGCTTCCATGCCCACGCGCGCCGAGGCGTCGACGCCGAAGCCTCCCGGGAGGTTCAGGCGCTCGTCGATCCCGGCCTCGAGGCTGCCGCGCGCTCCGATGGTCCCGGTCATGTTGCCGTAGGGGTCCGTGCTCCCGTTCATGCCCGCGCTGTAGTCCGCTCCGGCGTGCACGTCGACGTAGCCGGCCTCGTTCTCGATCTCGCGGCCCTCGAGCAGGTCCCCCTGGAAGGTGAACTGCTCGCCGACGGGGCGGTCCTCCCCGTAGATGTTCCCGCTGCCGCCGTAGCCCGGGCCCCCGTAGAACTCCTGCGGTCCGGTGGCGCCGCCGCCGGAGAACCAGTCGCCGAGCCCGTCGAGGAGGTCTCCGATGGTGCCGGGCCCCAGCGGGAGGCCGGGGATCGGCAGGGGCAGGAGCGGTCCGGAGAACAGGCCGCCGCCGTCCGCGGCGGAGGCCGCGTCCTGCTCCTCGGCGTGCTGGGAGAGCTCGCGGGCGAGACGCTCGAGGGTCGCGGAGGCCTCGTGGGTGCGGCCCGCGGCCTCGACGTGCCAGCGCTCCCGGAAGGAGTCGGCGTCGGGACCCGCCCAGGTGACGGAGTCGACGGCGGAGCTCGCCGCGGTGATCAGCTCGAGCAGACGCCGGGTGCCCGTCGTGCACACCTCGGCATGCTGCCGCATCTGCTCGGTGTCGCCACCCTGGAAGCCGCTCATCGTCTCTCCTCCGTCGGGGTGCGCGCGACGCGCGTCCGTGGGGCCGCCGGATGCGACCTGGGCTCCACGCTATGCACCCCGTGCTCGCTCCGCCATGGGGAGGAGTACCCATGAGCGGGGTCAGCGCACCACTTCGCGGTGCCCGGCGTCCAGCCGGCGCGTCCAGCCGCGTCGATCGAGGTGCTCGAGCAGCGGGATCGCGACGCGGCGGGTGGTGGCGAGCGACCGACGTGCCTGCGAGGCGGTGAAGGGCTGCGGGAGGGCCGCGAGCTCGCGCATGGCCAGGGCCGGCGCGGTGGGCAGGAGGATCACCCCGCCCTCGAGGCGCAGCAGCCGTCCCCGGTGCGCGGCGGCGGCGAGGGCGCGCGCTCCCAGACCCAGGGCCTGCAGCTCCTCGGCCTCGGGGGCGGCGAAGGGCTCCGCGGCCAGCCGCGCTTCGAGGGTCCTCACGGGCTCCTCGGCGTCGCCGAGACCGGCCGGCTCCCCGGCCTCCCGGATCCGACCCCCGTCCTGGCGCAGCCCGGCGGCGGCCACCACTGCGTCGAGCAGAGAGGGATCGGGCAGGGCGAGGGCATCGACCGCGGCCTTGCGGGGCAGTCCCGCCGAGAGCGCATCGGCGGCGCCGTCCGCCCGGACCGTCTCGCGCAGCCGCACCGACCACGCGGCCAGGGCGTCGGCATCGATCACCCAGTCCCCCCGGTGCCGCAGGCCCGGGGCCGGGTCCGGAGGCGGGGTGATGCCGCGGCGCCTCAGCGCGGCGGCGGTCATCGCGCCACGGCGGGCGACCTCGGCCGCGGCGTCCCCGCTCAGCGGCAGGGCCTCGAGCTGCTCGCGGCGCCGGGCACCCTCCCCGCGCCGTCGCAGCGACGGCGGGTCCACGTCCAGCACGTGCGCGCCGGTGCGGACCCACCGGCTCCCGCTGCCCCGCAGCACCAGGCGGTCCCCGACGCGCAGCGGCAGGGCGCGCGCGAGGGTGAGGCGGGCGTGGTCCTCCCCGAGCGGCCGCACCCGGGCCGGGACCGCGGCGGTCCCGACGTGCGCCACGTGCTGGGCCGGAGCGTCGGCGAAGCTCTCGCCGGTCATGCGCCGCACCTCGACCGTGCCGGTCACCTGCCATGCTCCGGGCGTGAGGAGAGCGTCCCCGCGGCCGATCTCCTCGGGGGCGATGCCGCGCAGATTCACCGCGGCGCGGCTCACCGGGCCGATCCGGTCCACCGGACCGCCGCGGGTCTGCACCCCGCGCACCGTCACGGCCTCCCCGCGCTCCGCGCCGCACAGCTCCAGGCGGTCCCCCGTCGCGATCGTGCCCGCGCCGAGCGTTCCGGTGACCACGGTGCCGGCCCCGGCGATGGTGAAGGAGCGGTCCACCCACAGTCGCACCCGCTCGTGCTCGGACGGCTCCCGGGCCGCCCCCACCACCTCGTCGAGCAGCACGCGCAGCGCGTCGAGTCCGCTGCCGGTGCGGGCCGAGACGGCGACGGCCGGCGCCTGGTCCAGACCCGTGCCGGCGAGCTCGGTGCGCGCCTGGGCGATCACCGCGTCCACCCGCTCGGGCGCCAGGTCGGTGCGGGAGACGACCAGCACCCCCTGGTCGATCCCGAGGGCGGCGATCGCGTCGCGGTGATCGCTGGACTGCTCCTTCCATCCCTCGTCCGCCGCGACCACGAAGCACACGACGGGCGCGGGGCCGAGTCCGGTCAGCATGGTGCCCAGGAAGCGCTCGTGCCCGGGCACGTCGACGAAGGAGACCTCGCGGCCCGAGGGCAGAGCAGTCCAGGCGAAGCCCAGCTCGATGGTCAGCCCGCGGCGCTTCTCCGCCTCCAGCCGGTCGGGGTCGGTGCCGGTCAGGGCACGGATGAGGGTGGACTTGCCGTGGTCGACGTGCCCGGCGGTGGCGACGACCTGTCTCATCGCGCGGTGCGGGCTGCGCGGACCGCCTCGGCCAGGCGCTCGTCCTCGGTCTCCGGGACGCACCGCAGATCCAACAGGCACTCCCCCTCGTGCACGGTCGTCACGACCGCGGGGTCCCCGCGGCGCAGCGGCGCGGCGAGCGCGGGCTCGAGGGCGACGGCCCAGCCGGGCAGCGGCACCTCGGCCCCTCCCCCGCCGCCGACCCGGCCCTCGTGCGGGACCAGCCGGGCATCGAGGCGCTCGGCGAGGCGCGCGGTGCGCTCGCGGAGCTCCTCGGGGTCGCGACGCAGCGCCGCGAGCACCGGCGGGACCGGGCCGGTGAGCGTCGCCTCGAGCGCGGCGAGTGCGAGCTTGTCCGCGCGGACGGCGCGGGCCAGGGGATGGCGGGCGAGACGGGCGACGACCTCGGCCCGGCCCAGCAGGATCCCTGCCTGCGGGCCGCCCAGCAGCTTGTCGCCGCTGATGATCACCAGGTCGGCGCCGTCGCGGAGGGCGGAGGAGACGTCGGGCTCCTCGGGCAGGAGCGGCTCCGGGGCCAGCAGCCCGCTGCCGAGGTCGGCGACCAGGGGGACGCCCGTGCGCCGGCAGAGCGGGGCGAGCTCGGCGATCGGGACGGTGCTGGTGAACCCGCTGATGCGGTAGTTGCTGGTGTGGATGCGCAGCGCGCATGCGGTGGCGGGGGTGATCGCCTCGGCGTAGTCGGCGAGGTGGGTGCGGTTGGTGGTGCCGACCTCGCGCAGGCTCGGCCCGGTGGCGGTGATGAGGTCGGGCAGGCGGAACCCGGCGCCGATCTCGATCAGCTCCCCGCGGCTGACGATCACCTCGCCGGGGCCGAGGGCGGTGGTGGCCAGCGACAGCGCGGCGGCCCCGTTGTTGACGACGAGGGCGTCCTCCGCGTCCGGGCACGCCTCGAGGAGCGCGGAGCGCACCCCGGCGCCGCGGCGGGACCGGGATCCGGTGTCGAGATCGAACTCGACGTCGGTGTAGCCGGCCGCCTCGAGCAGCGCCTGCCGCGCCGGCTCGGAGAGCGGGGCGCGGCCGAGGTTGGTGTGGACGAGCACGCCGGTCGCGTTCAGCACCGGTCGCAGGGAGGCCGCCGGCCGGTCCCCGAGGGCGCGCAGCACCTCGTCGGCGACGCCCTCCGGCGCGATGGCGCCGGAGCGCGCCCGGTCCTGGGCGGCGCGGACCACGCCGCGGACCACGTGCTCCCCCAGCGCCGCCCGGGCCCGCGCCACCGCGGGGAGGGCGAGCAGGTGGTCCGTGCGCGGGATGCGGCGTCGTGGATCGTCGACCTCGCGGACGTCCTGCCGGTCCTCGCGCACGGTCCCCTCCTTCACGGCCGATGATGGCGGAGGCGGACGGGAATCGAACCCGCCAGGGCGAGATGCTCGCCCTCACCGGTTTTGAAGACCGGGGTGCCCACCAGGACACGGACGCCTCCTCGCTCGCCCGAGGCTACCGCGCGCCGCTGCGAGCTGGCGAACGCGGCGACACCGCTCGCGCGCACCGCGGCGCGGGAGGTCCGTAGACTCGGCACCATGACGGCCGACGCAGCCCCTGGTCCCCACCCCCGGCTCACGACGATGGCGCACGGCGGCGGATGCGCGTGCAAGATCCCGCCGGGCGAGCTCGAGGAGGTGGTCGCCTCGCTCTCCGGCCAGCAGGACGGCCGGGTGCTGGTGGGCCTGGAGGACGGCGACGACGCCGCCGCGGTGCGCATCGGCTGGGACACCGCCGTGCTCTCGACCGCCGATTTCTTCACCCCCGTGGTCGACGATCCCTTCGACTGGGGGCGGATCGCCGCCGCGAACGCGCTCTCGGACATCTACGCGATGGGCGGCGAGCCGGTGGTGGCCATCAACCTCGTGGGATGGCCGCGCGAGACCCTTCCCTACGACCTCCTGCGCGAGGTGCTCGCCGGCGGGCTCGCGGTCGCGGAGGAGGCCGGGGTCCCCGTCCTGGGCGGGCACTCCGTGGACGATCCCGAGCCGAAGTACGGCATGGCCGTCACCGGCACCGCGGATCCGGACGCCCTGCTGCGCAACGACGCGGCGCGGCCCGGCCTCCCGCTCACCCTCACCAAGCCGATCGGGGTCGGGTTCCTGAACAATCGGCTGAAGGCCACCGGGGAGGTCTCCGCGGCGGCGGTGGAGACCATGACCGCCCTGAATCGGGAGGCCGCCCGGGCGGCGCTGGCGGCCGGTGCCCGGGCGGCGACCGATGTGACCGGCTTCGGCCTGCTGGGGCACCTGCACAAGATGGTGCGCGCCTCCGGGGTGGGGGCGGTGCTCGACCGGGCCGCGGTGCCGGCGGTCGACGGCGCTCTCGACGCGCTGCGGGCCGGGTACGTCTCCGGCGGCACCCGGCGCAACCTCGACTGGGTCCGGGACCAGGTGCGTGCCGCGGGCACCATCACCGAGGAGGACCTCCTGTTCCTGGCCGATGCCCAGACCTCGGGAGGTCTGCTCGTGGTCGGCGAGGTGCCCGGCCATCCCGTGATCGGTGAGATCGTGGAGGGTGCGGGCATCGCGGTGCGCTGACGCGCGGAGCCGTCAGTCGGCGGTGGTGATCGCGTCGTCGGTGGTGCCGGCGGCCCGTCGTGCGGCCAGCCGGGCCTTCTGCGGCACGACGACGCGACGCGGGTCCTTCACGGACTCCAGCCCCGCGTAGAGCACCCCGAAGCGGGTGAGGGCGGAGGAGGCGAGCAGCGCCGCCCCGCTCGCGGCGGCGATCACCCGGTTCCGGCCGCCGAGGAGAGCGCCGACGCCGCCGGCGATCGCCAGCCGTTCCGACCATCGCAGCAGGGTGCCCGCCCGGCCGATCTCCAGCGGCTCGGCCTCGAGCGGGTGCATCGCGTGCTTCATCCGGTGCATGCTCGCCACCTCCCCGGCCACCCCGGCGACCGCGAGCGCCCGGGCGGGCCCGGCCTCGGCCACCGGGCTGGTCAGCATCGCCGCACCCCCGGACGCCAGGCTCGCCGAGGAGGCGAACAGGGCGGGCAGATGGGCGCGGCCGGCCTCCCAGGTCGGCACCACGGTGTTGCCCAGCAGGGCGCCGGTGTAGGAGGCGAGCAGCGGGGCGGTGACCACCTGGACCAGCGCCGAGGGGCCCTCGAGCAGCCGCAGCAGCGCCCGCAGCGGCCCGAGCGGGATCCTGCGCCCGGTCATCTCGTCGACCTCGAGCACGGCCAGCACGCCGGAGACGGTGGAGAACGAGGCCAGGACGTAGGTGCCCAGGCTCATCGGGGAGCTGACCTTCACCACCCGCATCATGTTCGCGAAGCGCTCGGGCCGGCCCAGATCCTCGATCAGCGCGATGGTGCCCAGTCCGGCGGCGCCGAGCGCGGTGAGGCGGCTGCTGCGGCGCAGGACCTCGCGGCCGGTGCACCGGGCGCCGAAGGCCAGCAGCCCGGACCCGCCCGCGAGGCCGCCCAGGAACAGGTAGATCGCGATCGGCTCCTCCCACGGCGGCGCCTTGACGACGGGCCGGCCATAGTAGGAGCCGTGGTCGTCGCCGGGGGCGATCTCGACGTCCTCGACGACGGCCCCCTCGCGCGAGCCGTCCCCCATGCCGACCTCGCCCAGGGTCCGGCGGCCCCGCCGGCGGCCGCCCCGTCGCCGGGGCCCCTCCGGCGGGCGGGCGGCGTCGAAGGCCGACAGGCTCATCGGCGCGCTCCCAGGAAGGAGAGCGCGGCCACCGCCGCCATCCCGGCGGCGGCGAGACCGGTGCGCAGGTAGAGCTGCGGCAGGGCTTTCGTGGGGACCTGCGGGTCCGGGGGCAGACCGTAGACCTCCGGCTCGTCCAGCAGCAGGAACACCGATCCGGTGCCGCCCACGCCGTCGCGCGGGTTCGCGCCGTACAGCCTGGCCTCGGTCATCCCGCGCCGGTGGAGGTCCGCGACGCGCTCCCGGGCGTCCTCGACGAGCTCCTCGGTCTCGCCGAAGGTGATCGACTGGGTGGGGCAGGTCGCGGAGCAGGCGGGCTGCTCGCCGTCGACCAGGCGGTCGTAGCACAGCGTGCACTTGCTCGCCGTGCCGCGGCGCTCGTCGGGCGCCTCCCGCTCGTCATGCGGTGAGACGGTGCCGTCGTCGCGACGCTGGATGACGCCGAAGGGGCAGGCGCTCACGCAGGTGCCGCAGCCGTTGCAGACGTCCTCCTGGACCACCACGGAGCCGAACTCGGAGCGGAAGATCGCCCCGGTCGGGCAGACGTCCAGGCAGCCGGCGTTGGTGCAGTGCTTGCAGACGTCGGAGGACATCAGCCAGCGGAACTCGGGGGTGTCCGGCGGGGTGCGGTCCGTGCTCGAGAGGTCTCCCGCGGGCACGGCGCCGCGCGGGCCCGAGGGCTTCGGGCCGATCCCCGGCATGCCCAGGCTCACCAGGCGCCGGCCCGACTCCCGGGCCTCCTCGATGCGCTCCCGGCCCTGCTCGACGAAGGCGACGTGGCGCCAGGTGTTCGCGCCGAGCTCGCCGGTGTTGTCGTAGCTGGAGCCGAGGATCTCCATCGGCCCGTCGACCGGGTTGTGGTTCCACTCCTTGCACGCCACCTCGCAGGCCTTGCAGCCGATGCAGATCGAGGTGTCGGTGAAGAAGCCCTTGCGCGGGCCCTCCGCGCTCCATCCGGAGCTCGCGGCGGGGCCGTCGGGTCCGGCGAGCAGGCTCATCGGTTCCTCATCTCCTTCGTCGTGGACTCCTCGGTGGGCACGGCGGCGGCCTCCTCGGGGCCGCGCACGGTGTGCACGGCGCCGGTCTGGTCCGGGCCGGCGCCGGGAGCGCCCGCGGCGCCGTCGACCTCCAGGTGCTCCAGATCGACCAGCCCGGCGCGTCGACGGTACTCCCGGACCAGCTCCCCGCGCTCCGCGCCCTGCGGACGGCGCCCCGGGATGATCGTGCAGGAGTTGATCTTGCTGTTCTGGATCTGCGTGTTCGCATCGAGGTTCATGCCGATCAGGTCGTTCGCGCCGTCCCCCTGGATCATCGCCGTTCCCCCACGGCCCCAGTGGAAGGGCAGCCCGATCTGGTGGATGGTGCGCTCCCCGATCGTCAGCGGCGTCATCCTCTCGGTGACCAGCACCTTCGCCTCGATGGCGCTGCGGGCGGAGATGAGCGTCGCCCAGCCGTAGGGCTCCAGGCCCACCTCCTCGGCGAGCTGCGGGGAGACCTCGCAGTACATCTCCGGCTGGAGCTCCGCGAGGTAGGGCAGGGAGCGGCTCATGCCGCCGGCGGTGTGATGCTCCGTGATCCGGTAGGTGGTGAAGATGTAGGGGTAGACCGCACCGCCGGGTGCCGAGGCCCCCGGGGAGCTGAGGTTGTCCTCGCTGCGGAAGGTGACGCGCGTGGGATTGGACTGCTGGGTGTACAGCGGGTTGGGGACGGTCGACTCCGGGGACTCGTAGTGGGTCGGCAGCGGGCCGTCGACCAGGCCGGTGGGCGCGAACAGCCAGCCGCGACCATCGGCCTGCATGGTGAAGGCGTCGGTGCCGGCCAGCGCCGCGGCGCCGCCCTGCGCGGGATCGCCCGGATCGTCGGGACGCTTGGTGAGCGGGAAGTCGGGGACGTCGTGGCCGGTCCAGCACCCGGCCTCCTCGTCCCACCACACGAGCTTCTTCCGCTCGCTCCACGGCCTGCCCGCCGGATCGGCCGACGCCCGGTTGTACAGCACCCGGCGGTTCGCGGGCCAGGCCCAGCCCCAGGCGGGGGCGATCTCCTCCTGCTCGGCGCCGGGGGTGCGCCGACGGGCCTGGTTCACGCCGTCCGCGAAGACCCCGGCGTAGATCCAGCAGCCGCCCATGGTCGACCCGTCGTCCGCCATCTCGCCGAAGCTCGCGAGCGGCTCGCCGGCGCGCTCCCCGGTCAGATGGCGGCCGTTGATCTCTGCGAGCACGGCCTCCGCGTCCGGCTCCCCGTGGGCGTCCCGGGGGTAGTCCCAGGTCAGGTCCAGGATCGCGCGGTCTCGCGGGTCGGTGGAGTCGCGGAGCTTCTCGCGGATGCGGGTGCCCAGGTCGACCATGAACTCGAGATCGCTCCTCGCCTCGCCCGGTGGCCGGACGGCCTGGTCCCGCCACTGCACCAGACGCTGGGTCTGGGTGAAGGAGCCGGCCTTCTCGGTGTGGTTCGCCGCGGGCAGGAAGAACACCTCGGTGCCGATGTCCTCGGTGCGCAGCTCGCCGGACTCGATCTCCGGGCTGTCCTTCCAGAAGGTCGCGGACTCGATGAGGGAGAAGTCGCGCACCACCATCCAGCGCAGGTGCGCCATCCCCAGGCGCTGCAGGCGCCCGTTGGCCGAGCCGACCGCCGGGTTCTGGCCGAACAGGAAGTACCCGTCGACACCGTCCTCGAGCATCCGCATGACTGTCTGATAGGTGCCGTGGGCCCCGGTCAGCTTGGGCAGGTGGTGGTAGCCCCAGTCGTTCTCGGCCGTCGCGTGCTCGCCCCACCAGGCCTTGAGCAGGTTGATCGCGTAGACGTCGGCATCCGCCCAGAAGCCCTTCTGCTCCTTCATGCCGATCTTCCGGGTGTACGCGGCGAAGTCGTCCTCGCCGACCGTCGGCATCGGCAGGTAGCCGGGGAGGATGTGGAAGAGGGTCGGGATGTCGGTGGAGCCCTGGATGGTGGCGTGTCCCCGCAGCGCCATCACGCCGCCGCCGGGCCGGCCCATGTTCCCCAGCAGCAGCTGCAGCACGGCCGCCGTGCGGATCATCTGCGCGCCGCCCTGGTGCTGGGTCCAGCCCAGCGCGTAGGCGAAGACCGCGGTCCGTTCCCGGCCCGAGTTCTCCACCAGGGCGGTGGCCAGGTGCTCGAAGTCCTCCGGGGAGATGCCGCAGGTGTTCTGGACCATCTCCGGGGTGTACCGGGCGTAGTGGCGCCTCAGGATCTGGAGCACGCAGCGGGGATGCTGCAGGGTCTCGTCCCGCTCGGGCAGGCCCCGGGCCACCTGCTCCGTGTCCCCGGCGTAGGCCCAGTGCGCGGTGTCGTAGGTGGACGTGGCGGGGTCGTAGCCCGAGAACAGGCCGTCCAGGTCCTCCGGATCGCCGTACTCCTCGGAGATCAGCGTCGAGGCGTTGGTGTAGGCGCGCACGTACTCGGCGAAGTACAGCTCGTTCTCGAGCAGGTGGCGGATCACGCCGCCCAGCAGCACGATGTCCGTGCCGGCGCGGATCGGGATGTGCCGATCAGCATTGGCGGAGGTGCGCGTGAAGCGCGGGTCGATGTGGAGCACGCGCGCCCCGCGCTTCTTCGCCTCGATGACCCACTGGAAGGCGACGGGATGCGCCTCGGCCATGTTGGATCCCTCGATGACGATGAGATCAGCGTTGGCGAAGTCCTGCACCGGCTGCGTGGCGCCGCCGCGTCCGAACGAGGCTCCCAGACCGGGAACCGTGGCGGAGTGTCATATGCGGGCCTGGTTCTCGATCTGGATGGCGCCCGCGGCGGTGAAGAACTTCTTGATCAGATAGTTCTCCTCGTTGTCGATGGTCGCGCCGCCGAGGCTCGCGATGCCCATCGTGCGCTTGAGGGGGCGCCCGTGCTCGTCCTCGTCCTGCCAGGAACGGCGCCGCGCGGCGATGAAGCGATCGGCGATCATGTCCATCGCGGTGTCGAGGTCGAGGTCCTCCCACTCCGTCCCGTGGGCTCGGCGGTACCGCACCGTGGTCTCGCGCCGGGAGAAGCTCACCAGCTGCTCGCTCGCCGCGCCCTTGGGACACAGGCGTCCGCGGGAGATCGGGGAGTCCGGGCTGCCCTCGATCTGGATCACGCGACCGTCCTGGTGGGCCACGCGCTGGGCGCAGCCGACGGCGCAGTACGGGCAGACGCTGTCCGTCACTCCGTCGGCGGCGGCGGTGCGCGGCGCGGTCCGCCGTGTCCTCTCCGACGTGACCGCGGTGCCGCGGCCCGTCGGGTCCGCCCCGCGGAGCTGCCGGATCACCGGCCAGTCCAGGAACGTTCTGCGAGCCATGGCGGCGATGCTATCAGCGCCCACCGGCCGCGGAGGGGAGAACGCGCATCCCGCGCGCGCTCCGCACGACGTGCGCTCAGAGGGCGATGACGCCCGGGCGAGGCATCGGCTGCGGGAAGGGGAAGCTCTCCGGCAGCGGCAGAGGTGCCGGGAGCGGCTGCGGCAGCGGCCAGGGCTCCGGCAGGGGCATCGGGGCCAGCTCCGGCAGCGGCGACACCTCGGGCACCGGCATCGGGACCGGATCCGGCAGCGGCCAGCTGTCACCGATGGAGGGCGGGAAGTATGCCGGCAGCGTCCGGAGCGGCGGGAAGCAGCTGATGAGCGGGTGGTCCGGGAACGTGGGCCGGAGGGGCCCGAGGATCTCGGGCAGGCTCGGGATGGCGGGCGGCTCCGGGAAGCTCGGCGCCGGGAGCAGCGGGCCGTCGGGCAGGCCCGGCAGCGCGGGCAGGCTCGGGATGCTGGGCAGGCCGGGGAGCCCGGGGAGCCCCGGCAGCGAGGGGATGCCCGGGAGGCTCGGCAGCGACGGGACACCCGGGAGCCCAGGCAGGGAGCGGAGGCCCTGGCCGAGGCCTCCTGCCTCTCCGCCGGCGGAGACCTCGTCCTGCTCCTCGGCGTGGCGCTCGAGCTCGTCGGCGCGGGTGTGCAGCTCGGCGATGGCGCGCTCGATGCGAGGACGCACGCCCCCGCCCCATCGCTCGCGGAAGGCCTCGGCGTCGGGACCCACCCAGTCCACGCCCGCGACCACCGTCGCACAGGCGGCGAGCAGGGCCTCGATCTCCCCCGCCGCCGCACCGCAGGCCGAGGACTCCCGGCGCACCCCCTCGGTGTCGGCGCCCCAGAATCCGCTCATCGTGCTCTCCCCCGTCGTCCTGTTCTCGGGGACGAACCTACGGCGCGGGGCGGTCCACGTCGATGGGGAGCACTCCCCATCGCGGGGCATCGAGCCGCGCCCCAACCCGCCCGGGGCAGGTCGTCACCGACGGCGCTACGCCTCGTCGGCCCCCGCACCGCGGATGCGCTCGTGGTGGCGGATCACCTCGGTGACGATGAAGCGCATGAAGGCCTCGGCGAAGGTCGGGTCCAGACCGGCCCGGTCCGCGAGCTCGCGCAGGCGCCCGATCTGCTCCTGCTCGCGCGCCGGATCGGCGGGCGGCAGGCCGTGCTCCGCCTTCAGGACCCCCACGCGCTGGGTGTGGGAGAACCTCTCGGCGAGCAGGTGCACCAGGGCCGCGTCGATGTTGTCGATGCTGCGCCGTTCCTCGAGCAGCAGCTCACGGGCCCGCGCGACGTCATCCGCGCCGGTGGTCGCGCTCATGCGCTGCGCTCCTGGTGGTCCTGCTCCCCCGTGCCGCCCTGATCGACGTCCTTGCCCGTGAGCATCAACGGGGCCCGCCCCTCGGTGACGACGCCCTCGGTGATGATCACCTTGGTGATGTCGTCGCGGGAGGGCACCTCGAACATGACCGGCTGCAGCGACTCCTCGAGGATGGCCCGCAGTCCGCGTGCTCCGGTCTCCCGCTCGATCGCCTTGTCCGCGATGGCCTCGAGCGCGCTGCGCTCGAAGTCGATCTCCACCCCGTCGAGGGCGAACATCTTCTGGAACTGCTTGACCAGGGCGTTGCGGGGCTCGGTGAGGATCGTGATGAGGGCATCGCGGTCCAGGTTCGACACGCTCGTGATCACCGGCAGGCGGCCGATGAACTCGGGGATCAGGCCGAACTTCAGCAGATCCTCCGGCAGCAGCTGGCCGTACAGCTGCTCCTGCTCGAGCGGCGTGTGCAGCTCGGCGCCGAAGCCGATGCCCCGCTTGCCGATCCGCGAGCCGATGATGTCCTCGATGCCGGCGAAGGCCCCCGCCACGATGAACAGCACGTTCGTGGTGTCGATCTGGATGAACTCCTGATGGGGGTGCTTGCGCCCGCCCTGCGGGGGCACGGCCGCGACCGTCCCCTCGAGGATCTTCAGCAGCGCCTGCTGCACGCCCTCTCCGGAGACGTCACGGGTGATCGAGGGGTTCTCGGCCTTCCGGCCGATCTTGTCCACCTCGTCGATGTAGATGATGCCGCGCTCGGCCTTCTTGACGTCGTAGTCCGCGGCCTGCAGCAGCTTGAGCAGGATGTTCTCGACGTCCTCGCCGACATAGCCGGCCTCGGTGAGCGCGGTCGCGTCCGCCATCGCGAAGGGGACGTCGAGCATGCGGGCGAGGGTCTGGGCCAGATAGGTCTTGCCGCAGCCGGTGGGGCCCACCAGCATCACGTTGGACTTGGCGACCTCGATCTCGTCCGACGGCGGGGCGTCCGCCTCCTCGGCGAGGCTCGCCGCGGCGCTCCGGGCGGAGGACACGGTCTGCTCGGCGTCCTGCGCCCGCACTCGCTTGTAGTGGTTGTAGACGGCCACCGAGAGGGCGCGCTTGGCCGGGTCCTGACCGACGACGTACTCCTCGAGGAAGTCGTAGATCTCGCGCGGGGTGGGCAGCGGCGCCGACTCCTCCGCCGCGGGCTGCGCGGCCTGGATCTCCTCGGCGATGATCTCGTTGCACAGCTCGATGCACTCTTCGCAGATGTACACCCCGGGACCGGAGATCAGGCGCTCGACCTGCTTCTGCGACTTGCCGCAGAAGGAGCACTTGAACACGTCGGCCCCATCGCTCGTGCGCGCCATGTCCCCGTCCTTTCCTCAGACCGTCCGGAATGCGTTCATCGTGTCCTGCCGGATCACGGCCCGGGATCGGCGGACCCCCACCACGGTACCGTGCCCACCTCCGAGGACACGGGAGGCGGCGCGCCGGGCGAGCGCGCCGGGGACGACGCTCGGCCCCCGCGGGCGCCGGATGGCGCGCCGGGGGCCGAGGGACGCCCGAGGCCGCGGGCGGGCGGCACCTCGAGGAGCCGGGCGCCCGCGGACCGCCCTCAGCCGGAGATCTGGCCGCGGGGCTCCTTGCGGGAGGCCAGGACCTGGTCGACCAGGCCGTACTCGAGCGCCGCCTGGGCGGTGAGGATCTTGTCGCGCTCGATGTCGGTGCTGACCTGCTCCGTGGTGCGACCGGAGTGGAAGGCCAGGGTCTCCTCGAGCCACTCGCGCATGCGCATGATCTCGTTCGCCTGGATCTCGAGGTCGGAGGCCTGGCCGCCGCCCTGACCGCCCATCGCGGGCTGGTGGATGAGGATGCGGGCGTTCGGGAGCGCGAGGCGCTTGCCCGGGGAGCCCGCCGCCAGCAGCACCGCGGCCGCGGAGGCCGCCTGGCCCAGGCACACCGTGGTGATGTCCGGCTTGATGTACTGCATCGTGTCGTAGATGGCGGTCAGCGCGGTGAACGAGCCGCCGGGGCTGTTGATGTACAGCGTGATGTCGCGGTCCGGGTCCTGGGACTCCAGGACCAGCAGCTGCGCCATGACGTCGTCGGCCGAGGCGTCGTCCACCTGCACGCCGAGGAAGATGATGCGGTCCTCGAACAGCTTGGTGTACGGGTCCTGGCGCTTCATGCCGTAGGCGGTGCGCTCCTCGTACTGCGGGAGCACGTAGCGCGAGGTGGGCATCGGGGCTGCCTGGCCGTAGCCGGCGGTGCCGACCGGGCCGGCGGCGAGGGACGGCATCGCGCCGAGGGTGCGGGGATCGAAGGTCACGGGGTCTCCTTGCGTCAGAGGTGTCGAGGGGTGCCGGAGGGGGCGGTCAGTCGTCGGTGCCGCCGCCGCCCGTGACGTCACCCGAGCCGGTGACGATCTTGTCGATGAAGCCGTACTCCAGGGCCTCCTCCGCCGTGAACCAGTGGTCGCGGTCGGAGTCCGCGGTGATCTGCTCGACCGTCTTGTCGGTCTGCTCGGCGATCAGCTCCGCCAGCTGACGCTTCATCGAGAGGATGAGGTCGGCCTGGATGCGGATGTCGGTCGCGGTGCCGCCGAGGCCGCCGAGCGGCTGATGCATGAGCACCCGCGTGTGGGGCGTCGCGTACCGCTTGCCCTTGGCGCCCGAGGACAGCAGGAACTGCCCCATCGAGGCCGCCATGCCCATGCCCACGGTGACCACGTCCGGCTGCACGAACTGCATGGTGTCGTAGATGGCCATGCCCGCGGTGATCGAACCGCCGGGGCTGTTGATGTAGAGGTAGATGTCCTTCTCGGGATCCTCTGCGGCGAGCAGCAGGATCTTCGCGCAGATCGCATTGGCGTTGTCGTCGCGGACCTCGGATCCGAGCCAGACGATGCGCTCGCGCAGCAGGCGCTGGTAGACGTTGTCGTCCAGTCCCATGGGGGTGTCCCCGGCCGCACCGCGGGGCGGGACGGTCTGCGTGCTCTGCGAGGTCGCGGGCGAAGCGGGCGTCGTGGACGTCACTGGTTCTCCTTGATAGCAGGATTCGTCGATGAGTCGACTCTAGGCGCCCGGCGGGGGCCGCACGTCCCTGTTCGCCGCAGGCGCACTGCCCGGGCTGGAGCGTGCCGCCGCAGGTCGTGTGACCGCCGTCACGTTCGATCGTCAAGTCGGGGCGAGAGCGGGTCACGTCCCCCCAGAACTCCGTAAAAACCGTGCCAAGTCGACGGTCGAGCTCTGCCAAGCCCCTGCGGGCGAGGCCCGCCGCCCTCCTACGGTGGCTCCATCGCCTCGTGCTCCGAGGCCCACGACGCCCCGCTGTACACCCCCGGCCCCGCCGGGATCGGAAGGAACGAACCCCACACCATGGCTCTGCACAACTCGCACCGCACTCCCGGCCGCGCCCAGCTCCCGACCCGCCACGCCACCACTGCTGCCCGCGGGCTCGGCGGTGCCGCCGTGCTCGGCGGCGTCGTGCTCGGCTCCGCCTTCGTGGGCGGCGCCGCCCAGGCCGCTCCCACCACCCCCGCCGCTCCGGCCGCGCCCTCCACGCAGACCGCGCCGGCCGCGCCGACCACCACCGCGCCGGCCGCCGTGCTCGACTCCTCCGAGAAGCTCCGCTGGGGCTCCCGCAGCGGCGCCGTCTCGGACCTGCAGTCCGCGCTCAACGACCACGGTGCGAGCCTGGCCGTCGACGGCGTCTTCGGCCCGCGCACCCACGCCGCGGTCAAGAGCTACCAGTCCTCCAACGGCCTCCAGGTCGATGGCGTCGTCGGCCCCGAGACCCGCGGCTCGCTGAACGGCAGCGCCGGCGTCTCCACCGGCGGCTCGTCCGCGCCCGCCAGCAGCTCCTCCTCGAGCAGCAGCTCGATCGTGGACGCCGCGCGCTCCGCGCTCGGCACCCCCTACAGCTGGGGCGGCGCCTCGCTCGGCGGCATGGACTGCTCCGGCCTGGTGAACTACGCCTACGAGGCCGCGGGCATCGACATCCCCCGCACCTCGAGCCAGATCGCCAACGGCGGTCGCTGGATCTCCCAGTCCGAGGCGCAGCCGGGCGACATCGTGGCCTGGAACGGCCACGTCGCGATCTACGCCGGCAACGGTCAGATCATCGACGCCTCCGGCTCCAAGCAGCGCGTCGTCGAGCGCAGCATCTGGGGCAACCCGATCGGCTTCGTGACCTACCGCTGATCCTCGGCTCCCGAGCATTCCACGGCCCGGCTCCCCTCGCGGGAGCCGGGCCGTCGTGCATCGTCGGAGTCGTTCTGGCGCGGCCGGGCCGGAAGAGGGCCCTCACAACGGGGCAGAACCCGACCCAGCTCTCCACATCGACACCCGGGTCGGAGCACGCCCGCCTCAGCGCGGGGCAGAATCCGACCCGGCTCCCGTGGGGCGGGTCGAAGGGCGCCGGGGCCGGTAGATCCTCCCGAAGGCGGCTTCCGCTCCGGAGATCGGGCCGAGGAGCTCCCACTCGACCAGGCGCCCACCGGGGACGTCGAAGATGCGCGTCCCGTCGCCGAGGAAGACCGGGGCGGAGAAGACCTGCAGCTCGTCGATGAGGTCGTGCTCCAGGGCCTGGCGGGCGATGTCCGCGCTGATGATCTGCACGTCCCTACCGTCGACGGCGAGCTCCTGCGCCCTCCGCACCGCCTCGACGACGTCCACGTCGAGGGCGAGGACGCTCGGGTCGTCGGCGAGCTCCTCCGGCCGGTGGGTCAGGATGATCTCGGTGCCGGACCATGCCCCCCCGTAGGCCTCCGCGGTGAGATCGCGCTCCTCGGCCTGGGCCCGGGCGGCGTCGTAGCCGCGACGCCCGGAGATGATGACGCCGACGGCCTCGGCGAGACGGGTCGTGACGGCCTCGTCCATCGGCGGGGCGGCCTCGATCCAGGCCATGTCGTGGTCGGGGCCCGTGATGAAGCCGTCCAGGGACGCCGTGAAGCCCCAGGTGACCTTGCTGACGGGGGCGGGTGCGGTGCTGCCGGACATCGTTCGCCTCTCGCTCGAGCGGCCCCGACTTCGGCGCCGCGGGAGCTCCCAGTCTTCCACCGACGACGACGGGCCGCCACCCGGTGGGTGACGGCCCGTCGTGCCACGCCCCTCAGCAGAGGCGGAGGATCACTCGGTCTCGGACGCCTCGTCGGCGGCCTTCTTCGCCGGAGCCTTCTTGGCAGCGGCCTTCTTCGCCGGAGCCTTCTTCGCGGGGGCCTCCTCGGCGGCGGGCGCCTCCTCGGTCTCCGCGGCGGGGGCGGCCTCCTCGGCCTCCTCGGCCTCCTCCGACTCGTCCGACTCGGACTCCTCGACCGCGAGGCCGAGGTCGAGGACCTCGCCCGCGGCGTTCTTGACCGTGATGTCGGCGAGGACCACGTCGAGCGCCTTGGAGCGCTGGACCTCGCTGAAGATCTGCTCGAGCTGGCCCGACTGGGCGAGCATCTGCAGCAGCTGGTTCTGCTCCACGCCGTACTGGGCCGAGAGCTGGCTCATGTACGCCATGAGGTCGTTCTGGTCGACGTTCACCTCACGGGTGGCGTTGAGCTCGTCGAGCAGGAACTGGGCGCGGACGGCCTTGGCAGTGTCCTCGCGGATCTCCTCGCCGTGCGGGTCGCCGGCCTCCTTGCCCTCGTTCTCCAGGTGGGAGGCGATCTCGTCCTCCACCAGCTGGTCGGGCACCGGGATCTCGAGCTCCTCCAGGAGCTTCTCGAGCAGGGCGTTGCGGGCCAGCGCCACGCGGTTGCCCTCGGCATCGGCCGCGGCCTGCGCGCGCAGATCCTCCTTGAGCTCCTCGATGGTGTCGAACTCCGACGCCATCTCCGCGAACTCGTCGTCGGCCTCGGGCAGCTCGCGCACCTTGACGGACTGCGCGACGACCTTGACCTGCGCCTCCTCGCCCGCGCGGTCGCCGCCGGCGAGCTTCGAGACGAAGGTGGTGGTCTCCTCGGCGGAGAGGCCGATGAGCGCCTCGTCCAGGCCCTCGAGCATGTTGCCCTCGCCGATCTGGTAGGACACGCCCTCGACGGTCTCGATCTCCTCGTCGTCGATGGTCGCCACCATGTCGAGCGAGACGAAGTCGCCGTCCGCGGCGGGCCGGTCGACGCCCACGAGGGTGCCGAAGCGCTCACGCAGCTCGGTCAGACGCACCTCGACGGCGTCCTCGTCGACGCTCGGCTCCTCGATCTCGACCTCGACGGTCGAGAAGTCGGGCAGGTCGATCTCGGGGCGGACGTCCTGCTCGACGGTGAAGTGCAGCGCGCCGTCCTCGGAGCCGTCCAGGCCGGGGACCTCGGTCACCTCGACCTCGGGACGACCGACGGGCTTGAGCTCCACCTCGGCCGCGGCCTGCTGGTAGAAGTCCGGCAGGGCGTCGTTCACGGCCTCCTGCATGATCGCAGGGCGACCGAAGCGCTGCTCGACGAGCTTGGAGGGGACCTTGCCCTTGCGGAAGCCGGGGATCTGCACCTGATCGGCGATCTTCTTCGTGGCCGCCTCGACGGCGGGCTGGAGCTCGTCGAAAGGCACCTCGACGGTGAGCTTCACCCGGGTGGGGCTGAGCTTCTCGGACTCGGTCTTCACTGGTCAGGTCTCCCTGTGGATGGTCGGTCTATGGTCAGGTCACGTGCTGCCTCGGAGCTCGCGCACAGAAGCGTCCCCGAGGCGGGACGGGGGCGGCGGGGCGGACGTCCCTCACCGGCATGTCCGGGCGGCCGCACCGCTGCGCGCGATGCGATCGTCGGCCCGACGGCATGTCACGTCGGTGGGACGGACATCTCGAGTCGTGCTGGCCCACGGGGCCCCCGCCACTCCGTGGCTAAGCAAACAGCCTAGCACTGGGCACCCTGCCCGCCTGCGTGCTCCCGGCGGCGCCGTGACAGGTCACATTCCGGCTCCCCCCGCGGGCGGGCCGCGCTGCGTGGTCGGGTCCGGGACCGCCGGGGCCGCCGCAGGATCCGGCCGACGCAGAGCCAGCAGACGGAGATCGGCGCCGCCCTCGGGATGCAGGTGGTGTTCCTGCACCGCCGTGGACGGCGCCGATCCTCAATGCCCGGTGCTCACTCCTTCCGGTGCCGCACCCCCAGGAGGGTTCCGCCTCCCAGCATCAGCAGCAGTGCCGTGGGGAGCGCCCAGCGGAGCACATCGGTGCCGGTCCGGGCCAGATCCTCGTCCGACTCGGGCTCGGGGGTCGGGGACGAGTCGTCGCTCGGCTCCGGGCCTTCACTCGGCTCCGGGTCCTCGCTCGGCTCCGGGTCCGGCGAGGGCGACGGGTCCGGCGTCGGCGACGGGTCCGGCGTCGGCGACGGGTTCGGCGGCGGCGTCGGGTCCTCCGGGGGCGTCACGATCGTGTTCGTCGTGCAGTCCTCGGCCGTGGTGCAGTGCCCGGCCGAGTCCTCCGCCGGCGACACCACGTTGGTGAGCGATCCGTCGCCGGAGATCGGATCGTTCACCGTCACCGTGTAGTCCACGGTCACCGTGCCGTCCACCGCGAGGGGGCCGGACCAGGTGAGGGTGGGCTCCTCGTACGAGGTGGATCCGGACGAGGCCGTGGCCTCCCCGTCGAAGCTCGCGTCATCGAGGACCTCGGTGAGGTCATCGGTGAAGCCCGCCGGGTGCTCCTCGGTGTACGGCGCGGTGCCGACGGAGTCGACGCTCACCGTGTAGCTCACCTCGTCGCCCGGGGCGGCCTCGGTCGTATCGACGACCTTGGACACCTCGTAGGAACGGACCAGGACGTCGACCTGGCAGTCGGCGGGCAGATCGCCGGCCGCGACGTCGTCCCCGTCGGCCGGAGCAGCACAGTTGGACTCCTCGGGTCCGAAGACCACGTTGTCCACCTGACCGTCACCGGTCATCGGGTCGTTGACCGTCACCGAGTAGGTGATGGTCGCCGTCTCGCCGGCGGCCAGCGGGCCGCTCCACGCGATCTCGCCGTCCGCGAAGGTCGCCTCGCCCGTGGAGGCCGTGACGTCCTCGTTGTAGGTCGCGTCGTCGAGCACGCCGTCCATGACGTCCGTGATCGCCGCCGGAGCCTCGGCCGTGTAGTCGTCGGTCCCGTTGTTCTGCACGGTCACGGTGTACGTGATCGCGTCACCGGCGTCCACGGCCTGGTCCGCGTCGGAGGTCTTGGCGATCTCCAGGGAGCGCACCAGGTCCTGCTCGATGCAGTCCTCGTCGGTGGAGGCCGGATCGGTGCAGTTGGACTCCTCGGGTCCGACGACGACGTTGCGGAGGTTCTCGTCTCCGGTCATCGGGTCGTTGACCGTCACCGAGTAGGTGATGGTCGCGGACTCGCCGGGCTCGAGCGCTCCGGACCAGGAGAGGTTCGGCTCGCTGTAGGAGACCTCGCCGGTGCTGGCCGCCGCGTCCTCGTTGAAGGTCGCATCGTCGAGGACCTCGGTGAGGTCATCGGTGATCGCGGCCGGGGCCTCGTCGGTGTAGGCGACCTGCCCGGTGTTGGTCACGGTCACCTCGTAGGCCACCGATTCGCCCGGCACCACGGCTGCCTGCTCGGAGGTCTTCTCGATGTCCAGAGCCTGGATCGGGTCGACGGTGGAGCAGTCCTCCTCGGTCCCCTCGTCACAGGTGGACTCGCCGGGGCCGACGACCGCGTTGGTCAGCGTGCCGTCACCGCTCAGCGGGTCGTTCACCGTCACCGTGTAGGTGACGGTGGCGGACTCACCGGGCTCGAGCGCCCCGGACCAGGAGAGGGTCGGCTCGCTGTAGGAGACCTCGCCGGTGCTGGCCGCCGCGTCCTCGTTGAAGGTCGCATCGTCCAGGACCCCGCTCAGGGAGTCCGTGAACGTGGCCGGCTCCTCGTCCGTGTAGGCGACGCCGCCGGTGTTCTCCACCGTGACCGTGTAGGTCACCGTGTCTCCGGGGTTGACCTCACCCTCGTGCTCCGAGGTCTTCGCGATCGCGAGCTCGCGGATCGGGTCGGGCTCGATGCAGTCGGGGTCCGTGCTGCCCGGGTCGGTGCAGTTGGACTCCTCCGGCCCGACGACCACGTTCAGCATGTCGCCGTCACCGGTGGTCGGATCGTTGACCGTCACCGAGTAGGTGATGACCGCGGACTGACCGGGCTCCAGTGCACCGCTCCACGAGAGGTTCGGCTCCTCGTAGGAGACGCTGCCTGAATCCGCAGCGGCGTCCCCGTTGTAGGCGGCGTCGTCGAGGACCTGCGAGAGGTCGTCGGTGATGCTCGCCGGGGCCTCCTCGGTGTAGGCCACCTGGCCGGTGTTCGTCACGGTCACGGAGTAGGTGACCACGTCACCCGGGTCCGCGCCCTGCTCGCCGTCCGAGGACTTCTCGATGTCCAGGGCCCGGACCGGGTCCGGGACGTGGCAGTCCTCCTCGGTGCCGTCATCGCAGTTCGACTCCTGGGGACCGACCACGGCGTTGTCGAGCAGACCGTCGCCGGAGACCGGATCGTTGACCGTCACCGAGTAGGTGATGACCGCCGACTCGCCGGGCTCGAGCGGACCCTCCCAGGAGAGGAGCTCGCGGGCGTAGGACGCCTCGCCGATGGTGGCCGACGCGTCGTCGTTGTAGGTCGCGTCGTCCAGCACGCCGGACATGTCGTCCGCGAAGGTCGCCGGGTCCGCCGCCGTGTACGCGACAGCTCCGGTGTTGGTCACCGTCACCTCGTAGGTGACGACGTCTCCGGGCAGCACCTCACCGTCCGCGTCCGAGGTCTTCGCGATCGCGAGGGCCTGGATCGGATCCGGGACGTGGCAGTCCTCCTCGGTGCCGTCATCGCAGTTGGACTCGTCCGGGCCCATCACCGCGTTGTCGAGCAGGCCGTCACCGGTGACCGGATCGTTCACCGTCACCGAGTAGGTGACCGTGGCGACCTCGCCCGGCGCGAGCGCACCGGACCAGGACAGCTCCGGCTCCGCGTAGGAGACCTCGCCGATGTCGGCGGCGCCGTCCTCGTCGTAGACCGCGTCGTCCAGCACGCCGGACATGTCGTCCGTGAAGGTCGCGGGCTCCTCCGCCGTGTAGGCGACGGTGCCGGTGTTCTCCACGCTGACCGTGTAGTTCACGGTGTCGCCGGGCTGCACCTCGCCCTCGGCGTCCGAGGTCTTCGCGATCGCGAGCTCGCGGATCGGGTCGGGCTCGATGCAGTCGGGGTCCGTGCTGCCCGGGTCGGTGCAGTTGGACTCCTCCGGCCCGACGACCACGTTCAGCATGTCGCCGTCACCGGTGGTCGG
>NZ_PNFB01000010.1 GCF_003347015.1 Brachybacterium sp. YJGR34 | reverse complement strand
GGTGGCTGCTGCCACCGGGCCTCGTGCTGTGCGGGGATCAGGAACGGGAGGTCAGGACGATGCGTCCTCGGCCGGATCCTGCCGCGCGCGCCGCCCGTGCGCGGCCGTCGGATCGACGAGCTCGCCGTCCGCGCTCAGCGCCGGGTGCTCGGCGGTGAAGGTCGAGAGCTGCTCGGCGACCTCGGTCTGGATCTGGTCGGAGAACTGCTCCGTGACCTGCTCGGCGACCTGGTCGCTGACCTGGGCCTGGAACTGCTGGCCGTACTCGCCCTCGAGGTGCGACTCGATGCGGTCGTTGAGACCGCTGGTCACCTTCTCCTCGACGCGGTCGGTGAGCTGCTCGGAGTAGCGCTCGACGAACTCGCGGTTGCGCAGCTGCCGCTCGAGCTTCTCGATGACCTTGACCTCGGCGCTCAGCGATCGCCACAGCGACAGGGCCATGCCGATCATGACGATCGAGAACGGCAGCGCGGACAGCAGTGCGAGGGACTGCAGCGCCGTCATGCCGGTCGCCTCGGTGTCGCCGGACAGCGAGCTGACCCAGATCAGGGAGGCGGCGATGATGCCGGAGGACGCCGCCCAGAAGATGCGCGTGATGCGCGGCGGGTTCGGATCGCCCTTGTGGGCGATCATGTCCATCACGAAGGCACCCGAATCGGCGCTGGTGATGAAGAAGATCGTGACCAGCAGGACCGCGATGCCGGACATCAGCGCCCCGCCCGGGAGGTGGGAGAAGGTGTCGAACAGCGCGGTGTTCGCGTCGATCGTGCCGTCCTCGCCGGTGAAGTCCACGCCCTTGATGACGGACTCGTACAGGGCGGTGCCGCCCATGATGGTGAACCACAGGAAGGTCAGCGCGGTGGGCACCAGCAGCACGCCGGTGATGAACTCGCGGACCGTGCGGCCCTTGGAGATGCGCGCGATGAACACGCCCACGAAGGGCGACCAGGAGATCCACCAGCCCCAGTAGAAGGTGGTCCAGCTGTTGATCCAGGTGGCCCCCTGCTCGTCGAGGAAGGGCAGGGTCTGGAAGGACAGCTGCAGGAAGTTCTGCAGGTAGTAGCCCACGTTGGAGACCACGTCGCGCAGCAGGAACAGCGTCGGGCCCAGGATCAGCACGGCGACCAGCAGCAGCGCGGCGAGCCCCATGTTGAGGTTCGAGAGGATCTTGATGCCCTTGTCGACGCCGCTCGCGGCCGAGAGGGTCGCCAGCGCGGTGACCACCAGGACGATGGTGACCTGCACGGTGGTGGAGTTCGGCATCACCCCGAGGTGGTCGAGGCCGGCGGCGATCTGGTTCACGCCGAAGCCGAGCGAGGTGGCGATGCCGAACAGGGTGCCCACCAGGGCGATGATGTCGATCAGGTCGCCGATCCAGGTGTTGGTGCGCTTGCCGAGGATCGGCTCGAGCGCCCAGCGGATGGAGACGGGACGGCCGCGGCGGTGCACCGCGTAGGCGACCGCGAGGCCGACGACCACGTAGATGCCCCAGGCGTGCAGTCCCCAGTGCAGGAAGGTCTGGCCGAGGGCGCGCTCTGCGCGCGCGGGATCGACCAGCTCGGCCGCGTTCGGCGGGATGCCGGAGGCGCTGGTGTCCGCGTAGAAGGTCAGCGGCTCCGCGGCACCGAAGAAGACCAGGCCGATGCCCATGCCGGCGGCGAAGAGCATCGCGAACCAGGAGAAGACGCTGTACTCCGGCTCGTCATCGTCCTTGCCCAGCTTGATGTTGCCCATGCGGCTGAGGGCGACCACGATCGCGAAGGCGACGAAGCCCGTGACGATCAGGACGTAGTACCACCCGATCGAGCTGACCACCGTGGAGTTCAGGGTCGAGATGACGTCGTTGAAGATGTCGGGCAGCAGCAGCGCGAAGGCGACGGCCACCAGGATGATGCCGCCCGCGGTGTAGAAGACGGGTTTGGACAGGGAATAGGACGGTGCCGGGTCGGGGGAACCGGGCGCCGTGGTGGGGGAGCTCTGTGCCGTGGAGGTGGACACGATTTCCTCATAACGCTGGGGGGCAGGGACAGATCGGCCCACCTCACCTCGCCGGGCGAGGTGACGTACTTCACGAAAGGGGTGAACGGGGCGTTCGCACCATAGCGCGCTCCCTCGGCGGGCCGGGGGGCGGGACGGCGCTCTGACCGGGGTGCGGGTGCGCCATCCCACAACGGGACACGTCCCCCGTGGGGTGGCTCAGCCCCGTGCGAGCGCTCCCGCGAGCGCCTCGACGGCGCGGGCCGAGCGCTCGGCCACCAGATCCAGCTCGAGGTGGAACTGCTGCCCCGCGGCCGGGCCGCAGAGGTCCGAGACCGCCCGCAGGGCCGTGAAGGGCACCCCCAGCGCCTCGGCCGTGCGAGCGCTCGCCGTGGTCTCCATGTCCGCGGTGAGCGCGGCCGGGAATCGCTCGCGCATCGGCGCCGCGAGCGGGGCGGTGACGAAGGCGTCCCCGGAGAGCATCAGCCCTCGACGCACGGCGCCCTCGGTGCTCCCGGCGGCGCGCTCGGCGGCGTCCGTCCAGGCGGGGTCCGCGAGGAAGCGCTCGGGGGAGCCGGGGACCTGCCCCGGCGCGTAGCCGAAGGCGGTGGCGTCGGCGATCGAATAGGTGAAGCTCTCGCCGATCACTAGGGTGCCCACCTCGACGTCGGCGCCGAGCCCCCCGCAGGAGCCGGCGGCCACCGCGGCGCCCGGCCCCGCCGTGAGGATCGCCCAGGTCGCCGCCGCCGTGGCGGCGGCGATGCCGATCCCGGTGGTGACCACCAGCGCGTCCGTCCCCGCGAGCTCCCCGCGCACGGCCCTGACGCCGCCGCGGAAGGGGGTGGGGGCGTCGGCGGCGCCGGCGAGGCGGGCCGTCAGCGGCGCCGCCTCCTCGGGCATCGCGACGAGCACCAGCAGCGGTCCGGACAGGGCGGGGGCGGAGGTCATGACCGCAGGGTACCGGGGCGCGGGTGCGGAGGTCCGTCGCCGCGGTCCCGGTTCGTTAGGCTGGTCGCATCCGCAGCGAGGCGACCGAGGAGGTCGCGGACAGGAGGCAGTGATGGGTCGCATCCGGGACGCCGTGGTGACGGGGGCGCGCGCCGTGCGGCGCATCCCCATCCCCTCGACCCTCTCCCATCAGGCGCTGCTGGAGGCCCGCAGCCCGCAGCCGCCCGGGGCCGTGCAGCGCACGCACGCGGTCGAGCAGGAGATGATCGGTCGCACCCGCACCGTCTGGCTGGATCGTCACCTCGCCGACAACGGGATCGTCGTCCACCTCCACGGCGGCGCCTACGTCTCCGGCCCGTTCGCGAGCGACTGGCAGTGGCTCTCCCGCCAGGTGGACCTCCGCGGCTGCGCGGGGCTGATGATCGACTACCGCAACGCCCCCGACCACCAGCACCCGGTGGCCCGGGACGACGCGGAGGCGGTGCTCGGCGCGCTCGCGGCCGACGGCCGGCTGGAGGGCAGGCCCTGGGTCCTCTCCGGTCAGCACTCCGGCGGCGGCCTCGCCGTGGTGGTCGCCCGCCGGCTCCGCGACCAGGACCGGATCCCGTGCCCGAGGGCGCTGATCACGATGTCCCCGTGGCTGGACCTCGAGCTGTCCAACGCCGGGATCACCGAGACCGACCAGGCCGATCCGGTGCACGAGCGGCGACTGCTGAAGGACGCAGCCCGCCGCTACGCCGGCCGCACGCCGCTGGACGATCCCGATCTCTCGCCGATCAACGCGAGCCTCGAGGGCCTGCCGCCGATCCACCTCAGCGTGGGGATGCGCGACCTCTTCCTCTCGGATGTGCGGGTGGCGAGGCTGCAGCTGGAGGAGAACGGCGCGGACCTGTCCTACCGGGAGATCCCCGGACGCCTGGGCCTGCAGCTGTTCCCCCGCAAGGGGGAGGACATCGAGCGGGTGCAGCGGGAGCAGGCGGACCTCATCGCCCGCGTGCTGGACGCCTAGTTCTCGACGATCACCAGGGCGGAGCCGGAACGGCAGGGGGTCCAGCGGCGCTGCGGCATCGCGTGGATCATCCCGCCGATCAGGAGGGCGTGGCCCACGGCGTAGGTCGTCATCACCAGCACCGTGCTGAGCGCGATCGAGGCGCCCGGCAGGAACCAGTCCATCGCCAACAGCGAGCTGGACAGCAGGAACAGGGTCCCGCCGCTCCAGGTCAGGCCGTTGCTGCCCGCGGAGAGGAAGGCCATCGTGGCCAGCGCGACAGCGTAGGCCGCGACCACCGGCAGCAGGGCGCCGGCGCCGTCGGCACAGGCCACGAACAGCCCGATCACCACCCCGCCGTAGGGGATCGCGAGGGCGATGCGCAGCGGGTCCCGGGTGCGGCTCCACCGCGGGAAGAGCGCCCCGGTGTAGCACAGCAGCGCGGCGATGAAGCAGAGCACCACGGCGGGGGTGGCGGGCGTGGGCAGGGCCAGGCCGAGGAAGTCCCCGACCCAGGCGCACGTCACGCCGCACAGCAGCAGCGTGGTGGTGCGGGTGCTGCGCGGCATGGCCGTCAGCAGCGCCGCCGTGAGCAGCGGGGCGAACAGCAGCTGGGTGATCCACCGCAGGATCTCCGACCCCGCCACCAGCGCTCCGATGTGCATCACCACCACGAGGGCATACGTCACCCACAGCGCGAGATGAACGGAGCGAATCGGCGGCACCGTCCAAGCCTAGAAAGTCCTCACAGCCGTGACCAGGTGTTCTGCCCCTGGTGCGGAGCACGGTTGGGTAACGCTCCGTCCTGGGCGGATGTCCCCGGAGCCATCTGCCCGAATTGCTCCGATGTGCCGGATGCTCCGCGCGGCGAGGTCACATCTGCTGCGGCGCGCGCACCCCCAGCGCGTCGAGGCCCTCGACGAGGACCCGCTCGGTGAGCTGGGCGAGAGCGAGGCGTCCGGAGCGGACCTGCTGGTCGGACTCCTTGAGGATGGGGGAGGCCTCGTAGAAGCTCGTGAACGCCTGCGCGAGCGCGAACAGGTAGGCGCACAGCCGGTGCGGCTCGTAGGCGGCGCCCACGGCGCCGAGCGTCGGCCCGAACTCCAGCAGCTGCAGCGCGAGCGCGCGCTCGGCGTCGTTCTCGATGCGCGGGGCGGCGGCCGCGGTCACGCCCTGCGCCGCGGCCTTGCGCCCGATCGACCGGATCCGAGCCACCGCGTACTGCAGGTACGGGGCGGTGTTGCCGGTCAGCGCGAGCATGCGGTCCAGGTCGAAGGTGTAGTCGGAATCGTGGGCGGTGGAGAGGTCCGCGTACTTCACCCCGCCGATGCCGATGTCCCGGGCGATCGCGGCGCGCTCGTCCGCGGGCAGATCGGGCCGCAGCTCGTCGATCACGGTCTGCGCGGTCGCCACCGCCTCCTCCAGCAGCGCCATCAGGCGCAGCGAGGAGCCGGAGCGGGTGCGCAGGATCTTGCCGTCCTCGCCGAGGACGGAGCCGATCTTCACATGCTGCGCCTCGACCTCGCCCGGCAGCCAGGAGGCCTCGCGCGCGGCGGTGAAGACCATCTGGAAGTGCAGCTCCTGGGCCGCGCCCACGACGTAGGCGATGCGGTCGGCGCCGAGGTCGCGCACCCGGTGCCGGATCGCGGCGAGATCGGTGGTGGCGTAGCCGTAGCCGCCGTCGGACTTGCGGATGATCAGCGGCAGCGGCTGCTCGTCCCGGCCCGTGAAGCCCGCGGGGAAGACGCACAGCGCCCCGTCGGAGATCCGGGCGATGCCATCGGCCTCGAGATCCTTGCAGACGATCTCGAGCTGGTCGTTGTACGTCGACTCCCCGGCGAGGTGCTCGTCGGCGAGGGTGACGTCGAGGATGTCGTAGATGCGGTGGAAGTACTCCTTGGACAGCTCCACCAGGTGGACCCAGATCCGCATCGACTCCTCGTCGCCGGACTGCAGGGTCGCCACGCGGGCGCGGGCGCGGGAGGCGAAGTCGCTCCCGTCCGCGGCGGCTCCCGCGGCCTCCGCCGCATCGAACGACGCCCTGGCCGCCTGGTAGAAGGCGTTGGGGTCCGTGGTCAGCAGGCCCGCCTCGGCGCTGTCCTCGCCCACCTCGAGCAGATGCTCGATGAGCATGCCGAAGGGCGTGCCCCAGTCGCCGATGTGGTTCTGGCGGATCACGCGATGGCCGAGCTTCTCCAGGGTGCGGGCGATCGAGTCGCCCACCACCGTGGTGCGCAGGTGGCCCACGTGCATCTCCTTGGCGACGTTGGGCGCCGAGTAGTCCACGACCACGGTCTCCGCCGCGTCGGGGGAGGGGACCCCGAGGTGCTCGTCGGCGCCCAGCTGGGCGGCCTGCGCAGCGATCCAGTCGGTGCGCAGGCGGATGTTCAGGAAGCCGGGGCCGGCGATCTCCGGCGTCTCGGCGATGTCCTCGAGATCGACGGCCGCGAGGATCTCCGCGGCGATGTCGCGGGGCTTCCGGCCCAGGCGCTTGGCGAGGCCCATCGCGGCATTGCACTGGAAGTCCGCGAACTGGGACGGGCGGATGATCGGGTCCGCCTCGGCGTGCTCGGGCCCGAAGGCGGCGGCGAAGGCGGACTGGAAGCGCTCGGTCAGCGCGATCTCGGGAGCAGACATGGGGCCAGCGTAATCGGCGCGCGCCGGGACGGAGGATTCCTGCACCCCGGGCCGGGGGACGGCCCCCTGGCCGCCGTCGGGCACGGTGCCTAAGCTGTGCCCATGCGCTCTCTCCTCGCTCTGGTCCTCAACATCATCTGGGTGGTCACCGCCGGCTGGGCCCTGTTCCTGGGCTACCTCGTGGCCGGGGTGATCGCCTGCATCTTCATCGTCACCATCCCCTTCGGGATCGCGTCCTTCCGCATCGCGGGCTTCGTGATCTGGCCCTTCGGGCGCGAGGTCGTGGACACCCACCGCGGCGGCGCCGGCAGCACCATCGGCAACGTCCTGTGGTTCGTCATCGCCGGCTGGTGGCTCGCCCTCGGCCACGTGGTGACCGCCGTCGCGCAGGCCGTGACGATCATCGGCATCCCGCTGGCCTGGGCGAACCTCAAGCTCATCCCGGTCACGTGCTTCCCCTTCGGCAAGGAGATCGTGGACTCGGACGCCGCCCGGGCCCGCATGCTGCCGACGGCCGGCTGAGCCGGTGGCGCCGGGGAGCGTGGACCAGGAGGACTACCGCCGCACCAGCGACCTGATCGCCGCGGGCCTGGCGGTGATGAGCACCCGCCAGGGCGGGCACGACGTCCTCGTCACCGTCGACTCCTATCTCGACGTCTCCTACGATCCGCCGACGATGCTGGTCGCGCTGTACGGCCTCTCGCGCGCCGCGGAGGCCGCGGAGGAGGCAGGGCACCTGTGCCTGACCGTGCTCGCGGAGGACCAGCAGCACCTCGCCGATCGCTTCGGCACCCCGGGAGCTCCGCTGCTCGGAGCGCTCAGCGGGCTCGCGGTGGACCGCACCGGCGACGGCGACGCGATCCTGCCCGGCGGCCTCGCCCACTTCGCGCTGCGCCTCGAGCAGGCGGTCGACGCCGCCACCCATCGTCTGCTGATCGGCCCCGTGGTGGAGATGGGCGAGGACGGCACGGCCGCGGATCCCGCGATCCGCTTCGCGGGGGAGCGGCGGACGCTGCGCTGAGCGGTCCCGGCAGGGCGTCTATCCTGGGGCGCATGGAGCCGCTGCCCGGCGCTGAGGACGCGCGCCCGTGAACCGCCTGTCGAGGGCGACGATGCGCCTGATCGCCCGGGCGGGGCGCGTCGACGTCCGCGAGGACTACGAACGGGTGCGGCACCTCCAGCGGCAGCTGGCCTCCCTGCCGGTGCCGCGCTATCGCACCCCGCCCTGGGACACCTTCTCCGACGAGGACAACCGGCGGGTCCCGGTGCGGGTCTTCACCCCGCGCGTGCAGCGCCGCGAGGAGCTGCTGCTCTTCTTCCACGGGGGCGGCTGGGTCACAGGGGACATCGAGAGCTACACCCCCGCCTGCGCCACCATGGCGGACCTCACCGGCTGCCGGGTGGCCTCGGTGGACTACCGGCTGGCTCCGGAGCACCCCTTCCCCGCCGGACTCACCGACTGCTACGGCGCCGCCAAGCGGGTGCTCGAGGATCCGGGCCGGGCCGGGCTCGTCGACGCCGACCAGATCGTGCTGGTGGGCGACTCCGCCGGCGGCAACCTCGCCGCGGCCGTCTCCCTGCTGCTGCGCGAGCGCGGCCATCGCGGGCCGAGCCGGCAGATCCTGCTCTACCCCGTCACGCACTGGGACCACGACCCCGCCACCTCGCCCTTCGAGTCGGTGCGCCACCACGGCAGCGACTACCGCCTGACCTCCACCGAGGTGCAGGACTACTTCGAGATGTACGTCCCCGACCCCGAGCAGCGGAGGAACCGGCTGGTCGCGCCGCTGATGTCCGAGGACCTCTCCGGCCAGCCCTCGACGCTGATGATCACCGCGGAGCTCGACCTGCTGTGCGACGAGGGCGAGGCCTACGCGGCCGCGCTCGCCGCCGCCGGGGCCCGCGTGCGCACGCACCGGGTCACTGAGTCGCTGCACGGGTTCATCACCCTGCCGCGCTTCGCCCGGCCGCTGCGGGACGCCTACGAGGT
This sequence comes from Brachybacterium sp. YJGR34, assembly GCF_003347015.1. Taxonomy (GTDB): domain Bacteria; phylum Actinomycetota; class Actinomycetes; order Actinomycetales; family Dermabacteraceae; genus Brachybacterium. Next base: position 114,360 of record NZ_PNFB01000010.1, on the reverse strand, counting down.
GATCAACGAGTTCCTCGACGAGGGGAGCCCGTCGTGAGCCGTCGGCACTGGGTCCGCCTGGACAACGCCTCGAACATCTTCCTCGCGGCCCGCAGCGACGTGGACCCCAAGGTGTTCCGCATGAGCGCCGAGACGGACCACGAGGTCGACCCCGTCCTGCTGCAGGAGGCGCTGGACATCACCTACGCCCGCTTCCCGCTCTACCACGCCGTGCTGCGGCGCGGCGTGTTCTGGTACTACCTCCAGGACAGCGACCTGCACCCGCAGGTCCGGCCCGACCTCGAGCCCAGCTGCGCCCCGATCTACCAGTCCGACCGGCGCACCCTGCTGTTCCGGGTCCTCCACCACCGCCGACGGATCAGCCTCGAGGTCTTCCACGCGCTCTCCGACGGCACCGGGGCGCTGTGGTTCCTCACCGACCTGGTCACCGTGTACGCCCGGCTGCGGGCGCGCGCCCTGGACGGCACCACGGCGCAGGACGAGGAGGACGAGGCCCGGCCCGGCTCCGCCGAGCGGCCCGATCCGGCGCCGGAGGCCGTCGGCACCCATCCCGGGGCCGAGGCCGCCGAGGAGGTGCACGAGCTGGCGGTGGACTCCTTCGCGCACTACTTCCGTCGCCGCAGCCCGCCGGCCGCCTCGCCGGCGGAGCACGAGGCGGAGTTCAGCCGCGAGGCCGCCCCGGCCGTCCTCACCGTCCAGGAGGCGCGGCAGCGGGAGCGCAGCCGGCGGCAGGTCCGCGCCGCGGCCGGCCCCGCCGCCCCGCGGCCGTCGGCCCGCCGCGTCCATCGCGTGCGCGGCACGCGCACCCCGGACTTCCGCACCCGCGTCGTGGAGCTCTCGATGCCCGTCGGACCGGTGCTCGCCCTGGCCAAGCGCGAGGGCGTGGCGCTGACGATGTACCTCACCGCCGTGTTCTTCGACGCCGTCCGCCGCTCCGCCGGGGATCTCGGGGCGGCCCGCACGATGGGGGCGTCGGTGCCGGTGAACCTGCGGCAGTTCTTCCCCTCGACCTCGGCGCGCAACTTCTTCGCGACCATCCGGGTCGAGCACACCTTCGGCGAGGGCGACGCGGCCGCCGATGCGGTGGGCGCGATCGCGCGGCACCTCCAGGAGGAGTTCGACGCCGAGGCCACGCCCGAGAAGCTCGAACGACGGCTGCGCCGCCTGATCCGGGTGGAGCGCCTCCCCTTCGCCCGCATCGTCCCGCGCCCGCTCAAGGACGCGCTGCTGCGGGCGATCAACCACGGCACCAACCGAGGCCTCACCGTCGCGGTCTCCAACCTGGGCCGGGTGACGCTGCCCGAGCCCGCCGAGTCCCAGGTGGGACGGATGCTGTTCGAGGTCTCCGCCGTCCGTCCCCAGTTCTGCGCCATGTCCCACGCCGGACAGCTCACCCTCGCCTTCACCTCCCCGTTCGTGCAGACGGACCACGTGCGGGAGTTCGCGCGCCTGCTCAGCGGCGCCGGCGTCGACGTCACCGTCGCGGCCGCGCGCACCACCGAGGAGGAGCTCGCGGAGGGGGCACCGTGAGGCGCTGCCCGGCCTGCGCCGTCGACGTCGAGGGGACGTGGGCGCGGTGCCCCCTGTGCCGCGGCGACCTCACCGGGGAGGCCGCGCCCGGGCCCCGGCCCGACGTGCCGCTGCGCTTCTCGCGGCGCCGGGTGCTGCGGGCGCTGTTCCTCGTCTCGCTCGGCGTGATCGCCCTCTCCTTCCTCGCCCAGCTGCTGTTCCGGCCCGGCCCCGAGGGGATCGGGGTGCTGCGCAGCCTCTGGCTCGGGATCGCCGCGCTCTGGCTGGTGGTGCTCATGGCGGTGCGCAAGCGTCGCAACCTCGCCAAGTCGATCGTCTACCTGGTGATCCTGGTCAGCGGGGTCAGCGTCTACTGGGACTATCTCTCGGGGTGGACGGCCTGGTCGCTGACCTACGAGGTGCCGATCCTCTGCGCCGCCTCCGTCATCGGCCTGCTGGTCACCGCGCGGGTGACGCGGATGAAGCTCGAGGAGTACCTGGTCTACAGCGGGCTCACCGTGCTGCTGGGCCTCACCCCGATCGTCTTCCTCGCCCTGGGCTGGGTGACCACTCCGCTGCCCTCGGCGATCTGCGGTGCCCTCTGCGTGGTCGCGGTGGCGCTGCTGCTGACGGTCCGCGGGGCGGCCGTCCGGCACGAGCTCGCCCAGCGTCTCCATCTCTGAGACGTACCACGCATCGACACCACGGCGCGCCGACGCGCCTCGGGGAGGGCCCTTCCCTAGGATCGGAGCGCTGAGGCGTCCACGGCGCCCGCCCGGCGGAACGGTCCTTGGCGCCACACGGCAGGAGAGAAGGTCGATGGACAGGGATCCTCGCGGCGACGAGCACCAGGATGCGGACTGGATCTTCGCCACCGACGACCCCCATTCGCTGCCGACCGATCGCCTCCCCGACCGCGCCGAGTTCGACCGCTACGCCGCACCGCTGCTCGCGGCGCGCGATCGCGGACCGGCGATGCCGCGCGGCCAGAACGACACCGTCGATCTCGAGGACGTCGGCGCCGTGCAGGCCCCGGGCGTCGACCTCGACGCCAGCACCGGGGCGATCCCCGCCCTCGACGAATCCGCCCTCGAGGACGGAGACGGGGACGCCGAGTCGCTGGTCGCGCCCCTGCCGCGCCCCCGCACCGTCTCCTACGCCCGCTCCGGCACGACGCCGAACGCCGAGGACGAGGACGAGGTGCGGCTGGACGGCTTCGTGCTCCCGGAGCGCTTCAAGGAGCTCGGGATCTTCGACGCCCTGCGGGACGTGCTCGTGCTGTTCTGCCTGGCCACCGCCCTGACCACGACCTTCACGGTCGCCCACAGCCCCCTGCTGGACCTGCTGGGCCAGATCGCCATCGGCATCGGGCTCGGCGTCCTCGTGGGCGTGCACCTGCTGCGCTGGATCCCCGCCGCCCCGCCGCTGGGGGCGATCCGCGTGGCACGCATCGTCGGGATGGCCCCGGCCGTGCTGGTCGCCGTCGGCGTGCTGCTGGCGGATCTCGTGCTCTCCCTCCCGGTGCTGTTCGCCTCGCTGCCCGACGGGCCGCCGGTCGGGATCGGCATCGGGGTCTCCCTGCTCCTGCTGGGCGGGATCCTCGGGATCGAGCCCCGCGCCCACGAGGGCTACCTGCCCCAGGCCCGGGCGCGGCGCACGGCGCGGACGCTGCTGGTCGCCGTGGCCGGCGCGGCCGCGCTGTCGCTGCTGGTCTCGCTCGTGATGATGGTGGGACGGGTGGTGACCACCGGCTGGGCGTACTCGCTCATGGCCTTCGCCGGTGCGGTGGTCTCCGCGCTGCTGCTGGCCATCGTGCTGGCCTCGGGCCTGCGCCGCGAGCGCTCCTGGTACGTGTTCTCGAGCGCCGTCGTGGCGGGACTGGTGATCGCCGCGCTCGCGGACAACACGCTGGGGCTGCAGTTCGCCGCCTCCCTCAGCCACGCCACCGGCTTCGTCTACCTCCCCTTCCTCTTCGCGGCCTTCGGGCTGATGATCTCGCGCTCCTTCGTGCGCAGCATGCCGCTGTCCTTCCGCCGCACCGACTGGCTGGTGTACTCGGTGCGGGCCTTCGAGTTCAGCGCCGTGATGCACGCCGCGGCCGTGTTCTGGCACCTGTGCGCGGCGCTCGCCGCCACGGCCTCCCAGGCGCCGGGCGGCCCGCTCCTGCATCTGGTCGACGCGGTCCTGTGCGCCTGCTTCATCGCGGTCTCCCTCTTCGGCCGCACCGCGCTGCTGTCCCGTCCCGCCGTCAGCGCCCGTGCCACGGGCGTGGTCGCGGGCCTGGTGCTGGTGGTGGTCGGCTTCCTCGACGTCATCGTCAACTCCCTGGCGATGGGCGCCGGGGCGGGCCTGGCCACGGGAGGCGTCGCGCTGGTGATCGGTCTCGCCGTCGCGCTCATGCTCACCGTCCCCGCACCCGTGCGCGACGAGTTCGGTGCGCCGGACATCTCCCGCATGTTCGCGGACTTCCGCGCGCGCGACACCGGCAGCCTCTCCCTCCTGGACCGGGTTCCCGACGTCACCGAGGAGACGGCCCGGCGGAAGACCTTCCCCGGCCGCTGATCCCGCGACCTCGTCCCCCTTCCCACCCCTGGAGAACCATGCTGCGCTGGTCCCTGCACGGCGACGGCCGGCACATCGCCCCCGACGCCGTCGTCCTGCCCGAGGAGCGTCTGTCCTGGCCCGTGACCATCGGCATCGGGGCGCAGCACGTGATCGCCATGTTCGGCGCCACCTTCCTGGTGCCGCTGCTGACCGGCTTCCCGCCCTCGACGACCCTCCTGTTCTCCGGCATCGGCACCCTGCTGTTCCTCACCATCACGCAGAACAAGGTGCCCAGCTACGTGGGCTCCTCCTTCGCCTTCATCGCCCCCATCACCGCCTCCACCCAGGCGGAGTCGATGAGCGCGGCGCTCGGAGGGGTGCTCATCACCGGCGTCCTGCTCGCCCTGCTGGGGCTGCTGGTCACCCGGGTCGGGACCGCCTGGATCTCCGTGCTCATGCCTCCGGTGGTGATGGGCTCGATCGTGGCGCTGATCGGCTTCAACCTCGCCCCCACCGCCTACGAGAACTTCCAGCAGTCCGCCCTCACCGCCACCGTCACGCTGTTCGCGGTGGTGCTGTGCACGGTGCTGTTCTCCGGGCTGCTGGGCCGGGTCTCGGTGCTGCTGGGCGTGCTGATCGGCTACGGAGTGGCGGTCCTGCGCGGCGAGGTGGACTTCACGCCCGTCGCGGAGGCGGCCTGGATCGGGCTGCCCGAGTTCCACCACCCGACCTTCGAGCTGGGCCTGCTGCCGATGTTCCTGCCCGTGATCGTGGTCCTGCTCGCGGAGAACGTGGGTCACGTGACCAGCGTGGGGCTGATGACCGGCCGCAACCTCGATCACATGGTGGGGCGGACCCTCGCCTCCGACGGCCTCGCCACCGCGCTCTCCGCCGGGTTCGGCGGCTCGCCCACCACCACCTACGGCGAGAACATCGGCGTCATGAGCGCCACCCGCGTCTACTCCACCGCGGCCTACTGGGTCGCGGGCGTCGTCGCGATCCTGCTCTCCCTCTCGCCGAAGATCGGCGCCGCCATCTTCACCATCCCGCCCGGAGTCCTGGGCGGCGTGACCTTCGTGCTCTACGGGCTGATCGGCATCGTGGGCGTGCGCATGTGGGTGGACGGGAAGGTCGACTTCTCCCGCCCCAAGAACCAGTTCACCGCGGGCGTCGCCCTCGTTGTGGGGATCGCGAACGTGACCTGGAGCGTCGGCGGCATCCAGCTCACCGGCATCGCCCTGGGCACGATCGCGGCGCTGGCGATCTACCACCTGATGGACCGGCTGGGCCGGGTCACCGGCACCGAGGTGCGCCCCGCGGCCTGAACGGTCCCGCCGGCCGCGCCTCCGCCTCCGCCTCCGCCCTCGCCGGGTCTGCAGGCAACTTCACCGTGTTATGGCTGCCCGATTCCACGGCGAAGTGACCTGCAGCGGACCGGGCACGAGAAACGGGCCCCGCGGTGGTCCGCAGGGCCCGTTCCTCACCAGCACGTAGAGCTGAAGCAGCAGGTCACACGGAGATGACGTCCACGGCCTCGCCCGTGCGGGCGCTCTCGTAGGCGGCGAGGATGATCCCCAGCACCGCGATGCCCTCGTCCTCGGTGTTCAGCGGCCGGCGGCCGGTCTCGAGGCACTCGACGAAGTCAGCGATCTCGGCGGCGAAGGTGTTCACCGACTCGTGCTCGAAGACCTGCTCCTCGGCCTCGCCGCGCAGCTTCACGCGCAGGGTCGTGCCGTCCGAGCTCAGCGAGCCCTTCTCGCCGACGACGCTGAAGCGGTCGGTGCCGGGCGCGGCGTCGTACGCCCAGGAGGTGACCAGCTGGCCCACGCTGCCGTTGTCGAAGCGCACCAGCACCTGCGCGGAGTCCTCGCCCTCCATGAACTTCAGGCGGTGCGTGGACATCATGGCGAAGGCCTTGACGGGACGCCCGCCCGAGAGGTGCATGAGCAGGTAGGTGGGGTGGTAGCCGGTGTCGATGTACTCGCCGCCGCCGCTGGTCGCGGCCTTCGCGCGCCACCCCATCGTCGAGGGGTCGAAGTCGTTGAAGAACGAGTCGGTGGTGCGCACCTCGTACACATCGCCGAGGGCGCCGGAGTCGATGACCTCCTTGGCCTTGGCCACGGCGGGCATGAACAGCTGGTTGTGGGCGCACATGAGGGTGACGCCCGCCTTCTCCACGGCCTCGCGCACCGCGCTCGCCTCCTCGGCGCTCAGGCACAGCGGCTTCTCGCACAGGATGTGCTTGCCGGCCTCGGCCGCGGCGATGATCGCGGCCTTGTGCAGGTGGTGGGGGAGGCAGATGTCGACGGCGTCGACGTTCGGGTCCTTCACCAGCTCGTTGAAGTCGGTGTAGGCCGTCGCGCCGGTCTCCTCGACGCGCTGGGCGAGGGTCTCGGGCACCGCGTCGGCGATCGCGGTGACCTTCACGCGGTCGGGGATCTCGGCGTAGCCGGCCAGGTGGGCGTTCGCGATGCCGCCGGCGCCGATGAGGCCGATGCGGACGGGGAGGGTGATGGTCATGGCTCTTCCTTCGTTCGGGGTGGGGGTGAGTCGGGGCGCGGCGCTCAGCGCTGCGCGTCCTGGTTGGCGGCGACCACGAGCGCGGTCAGCGACCGGGAGCGCTCGAGGTACTCCTCGAGCGTCGCCCCGGCGCGGATCGAGTCGGCCCACTGCGCGAAGGGCAGCGGATCGTCGGCCGGGACGTCGATGCGGGTCCAGCCCTCGCCGGTGCCCAGGCGCAGCACGGCCTCGCCGTCGGCGTCGACCTCGAAGCCATAGAGCACCGAGCCCTCGGTGCCGTGGACCTCGATCGTGAACGGGCTGGCGGGGGTCACGAAACCGGTCTCGATGACGCCGATCGCCCCGTCGGGGGTGGCGACGGTGACAGAGGCGTTGTCCTCGACCCCGCGACCGGTCTGGTCGGTGTAGGTCGAGTGCACCTCGGTCACCTCGTCGCCCAGGATCAGCTGGGTGAGGTAGACGGGGTGCGCGCCGAGGTCGGAGAACGCCCCGCCCAGCGCCTCGTCGGCGTCGTAGAAGCGGGCCGGGAGCCAGTCGGCGGTGGAGCCGTTGTGGGCCAGGCGCACGCGGGAGTAGGTGAGGCGGCCCAGGGTGCCCGCCTCGAGGATCGGACGCAGGGCGAGGGTGTAGCCGTGCGTGAGGCGGGGGAGCGAGACGGTCAGGCGGACATCGGCCGCGCGGGCCGCCTCGACGAGCTCGTCGCAGCCCTCGACGGTCGGGGCGAGCAGCTTCTCGGTGAAGACGTGCTTGCCCGCCGCGATGGACTTCGCGATCACCTCGACGTGATCGCTGGTGGCGGTGGTGACGGTGACGCCGTCGAGGTCCTCGCGGGCCAGCAGCGCGTCCAGATCGGTGGTCGCCTCGACGCCCAGGGTCGCCGCGAGCGCCTGCCCCCGTTCGGCGTCCTCGTCCCAGACGGCGACGAGCTCGGTCTCGGGATGGTCGATGGCGGCGCGGCCGTACTCCTCGGCGTGGACGTGCCATGCGCTGAGCACGGCGATCCGCAGGGGGGTGGTCATGGGTCCTGTCTCCTGACGTGGTGGTGGGTCGTCCTGTCCCCGGCTGAGGGCCGACCAGGGTGGTCTGAGGTGCGTGATCGCCCGGGATCAGTCCTCGGGGATCTCGCTGCGCCGTCCGTAGGTCTCGGGCATCTGGTACCCCTCGAACAGCGCCATCTTGGGGGCGACGCTCTGCTGGGTGCTCTCGACCGTCTCCGTCGGGGTCTGCGATCCGATCGTCACGGAGCTGCGCGCCCGGGTCAGAGTGTTCCAGGCCAGCGAGCCCACCGGCAGGGGCGGCCGCGAGGTGGAGGTGGGAAGCATCTGCCGGAACAGCTCCGCCTTGGGGTTGTAGTGCCCGTCGGAGATGGCCTGCAGATGCGTCGGCAGGTCGCCGAGCAGCGGGATCAGGATCTTCTGCCCCTCGTAGCCGGCGTAGAACTTCATGAACTCCCAGAGGTTGCGCGTGATGTTCGCGCCCTTCGGGACGACGAGGGAGGCGCCGCCGGACCAGGTGTAGGTCTCGTCCCCCTCGGCGGACACCGGCAGCCACGTGAACTTGAGGTTCAGGTCCGGCGCGTAGCGCTCGTTGCCGCGGATCGAGAACGGCCCGGTGGTCGTGATGCCCAGGCGCTCGCTGAACATGGCCGTCTGGGTGGGCGGCGCGTTCGGCGGCTGGTAGGTCGCGAAGAAGGCGTCGACGTTGGGGTAGGGGAACTCCTCGGCCCAGTCGGCGTAGAGGTCGAACACCGCCAGCCACTCCGGGGAGTCCAGGGTGACCGACGCCGACTCGTTCGAGTACAGCTGCGCGTCGAGCCCGAAGCCCCAGGTGTAGGGCCAGCCCTCCCCGTCCCAGGGGACGAAGCCGAGCGTCTCGTAGTTCCCGCGCTCGTCGACGGACGTGACCGTCCGGGCGATCTCGCGCAACTCGTCCCAGGTCAGCACGTGCTGCTGGGGATCGAGCAGGGACAGGTCGACGCCCGCCTCGCGAAGCAGGTCCTCGTTGTACATCAGGCCGCGGGCATCGGTGTTCACCGGCAGCCCGTACAGCTCGCCGTCGTAGGTCAGCTCGTCGACCGCGAAGCGCAGCCACTGGGCGCTGAACTCCTCGACGGAGACGCCCTCGAACTCCTCGATGATGTCCTCGATCGGCTCCAGCAGGCCCACCGAGGCGTTCTGGACGGCGTTGAAGCGATCCATGTACCAGAGGTCGGGGGCGGTGCCGCCGCGGACCGCGGTGATGATCTGGCTCATGTCCGCGGCGCCGTTGCTGGGGACCTGGTTGACATCGATCTCGATGCCGGACCCGGCCTCCGTGGCCTGGAACGCGGAGATGACCTCGGCGTCCATGTGGGCGTCGGCGGCACCGAGGCCCCAGTAGCGCACGACGTCGTCGCTCGCGGGTCCACGGGACGCGCAGGCCCCGAGCCCGAGGGCGGCGGTGGACGCCGAGGCGGCGCCCAGGAAGTGGCGGCGTGAGATCACTTGAAGCCTCCGATGGTGATGCCCTTGATGAAGTAGCGCTGGAAGACGAAGAACAGGATCAGCAGCGGCACGATGACCAGGAACGAGGCGGCCATCAGCTGGTTGAAGGACACGTCCTGGGAGTTCACCGAGCGGAAGGACTGCAGGCCGATCGAGAGGGTCTGCACGCTTTCGTCCTGCAGGTAGATGAGCGGTCCCATGAAGTCGTTCCAGGAGGCCACGGCCGCGAAGATGGCGACGGTGGTCAGGGCGGGCTTGGCCATCGGGAAGACCAGTCGCCACAGGATCGTCCACTCGCGGGCGCCGTCGATGCGCGCCGCATCCAGCATGTCCTTGGGGATCTGCAGCAGGAACTGCCGCAGCAGGAACACGTAGAAGGCGGAGCCGAACATCGCCGGGATGATCAGCGGGAACAGGGTGTTGACCAGGTCGAGCCGGGCCCACATGTCGAACATCGGGATCAGCGTCACCGGGAACGGCAGGAACAGCGTCGCGATGACGAGATAGAACATGAGGTCGCGGCCGGGCCACTTCAGGCAGGAGAAGCCGTAGGCGACGATGAAGTTCGAGATCACCGAGAGCACCACGACGGAGATCGTGATGATCGCGGAGTTCATGAAGAACTGCACGAACGGCATCGCCGTGACGGCGTCGGCGTAGTTGCTCAGCTGCCAGGACTCGGGGATGAACGTCGGGGGGAAGCGCGCGAGCTCCTCGTCGGACTTCAGCGACGAGATGATCATCCAGTACATCGGCAGCAGGAAGAACACCGCCAGGGCGATCATCACCACGCGGGCGATGAGGGAGCTGTACCAGGGCCGACGGGTGCCATCGGCGCGGCGGCCCAGCTCCTCGGCCTCCGCCGAGCGGGCGGGGGTCCGGCGCGCGGGGCGCGTGGGGGTGGTCGTGCTCATCAGGAGGCCTCCACGTCGTAGTTCACGAACCGGCGCGAGAAGAAGAAGATCAGCAGCGCGAGGGTCAGGCCGGCCAGGAAGAGCAGCACCGCGAGAGCGGAGGCGTACCCGAGCTCGGCGAAGCCGAACGCGTTCTGGTACAGGTACATCATGTAGAACAGCGCGCCCGCGTCGGGATCTCCGGTGCCGTTGGTGACGATGTACGCCTCGGTGAAGACCTGCAGGGCACCGGAGACGCCGGTGATGAGGTTGAACAGCAGCACGGGCGTGAGCAGCGGCAGCGTGATCGAGAAGAACTGGCGCAGCGGGCTCGCTCCGTCCACGCGGGCGGCCTCGTAGACCGTCTTGGGGACGTTGCGCAGTCCGGCCAGGAAGATCAGCGCCGCATTGCCGGCGCCGAACTGCGCCATGAGGATGATCGCGATCTTCACCCCGGTCGGATCCCCGAGCAGGTTCACGTTGGAGCCGCCGAACAGGTTCAGGACCTGGTTGAAGGCGCCGAACTGCGGGTTGAGGAACACGATGAAGATGAACGACATCGCGAACGCCGGGATCAGCGACGGGGCGTAGAAGATCGTCCGGTAGAACGCGACCTCGCGGACGTTCTGGTTCATCGCGATCGCGAGCGTGAGCGCCACCAGGAGGCCGAGGGGGACCGCGATCACGGCGAAGAACAGCGTGTTCCCCGCGGCCTTGGCGACCAGCGGGTCGGTGAAGGCGGTGATGTAGTTGCCCAGGCCCACCCAGGTGGGAGCGCCCATGCCCGAGTAGCGGGTGAAGCTCAGGTAGATCGAGTACCCCACGGGGTAGAACACGAAGATGACGATCCCGACCAGCCAGGGCGAGATGTAGCGCAGCCCGATGGCGAGGTCGTGACGGTCGGTCCTCGTCAGGCGGCGACGCCCCTGCCGCCGCGGGGGCGCGCCCGGATCGGGCGGCCCCTTCTGCGTGGCGGTGGGGCTCGCGGTCAGGGTCGCGGTCATCGTTGTCCCTTCGGGCCGGTGGTGTGCTCAGTCGTCGTCGACGATCACGGGCCGCCGCGCCGAGGAGCTGCCGGGACGGTGCGTTCGGTGCGATGTTGACCACTGTGTCGTACGGCTCGCACATTACTCACACTGATGGATATATTGCAAAGTGCACACTGCTGGAGAGGATCCGCGGGCCCGCCGGGCCGCCGCGAGAGGGGAGAGGGCGATGCGTGCGACGACGATGCCGCAGGTGGGGGCCCGGAACGAGCTGATCGTGCTGCGGGCGATCCGGGTGTCCCCGGAGGGGGTCGAGCAGTCGGATCTCATGGACCGCTGCGGCCTGTCGCGCCAAGCTGTGTCACAGATCACGCGACGGTTGATCGAGCGAGGGCTCGTCGACGCCCAGCCGCTGCACACCCGTCGGCGCGGCAAGCCGGCGATGTCCATGCGGGTCGAGCCCCGCGCCATGCTCGCCGCGGGCGTGCACCTGGATCCCGCGCACCTCACGGTCACCGTGGTCGACATGCTCGCGCGCCCCATCGGGAAGCGCACCCTCGAGGCGCCGGGCGATGATCCCGAGGCCGACGTCGACCGCATCGGCGCCGCCCTCGAGGACATCGTGCGCGAGCTCGATCAGCTGGACGGGGGTGATCAGTGGGCGGCGGCCGCGCTCCAGGGCATCGGTGTCGCGGTCCCCGGCGCCCTCGACGCCGCCGGCGGCAAGGTGCTGAACCCGCCCTGGCTGCCGGGCTGGCGTGACGTGCCGCTGCTGGACCTGCTCCGGGCGCGCACGGGGCTCGAGGCCGTGCTCGACAAGGACACCAATGCGGCCCTGACGGCAGAGTGCTGGCCGGGGCGCTTCCCCGGCGCGGAGACGGTCCTCTACCTCTACGTCGGCGCGGGCGTGGGCTCCTCCGTGGCCGGGGACGGGACCATCCATCGCGGCGCCACCGTGCAGGCGGGCGAGATCGGTCACCTGCCCACGGGCCTGGACGACTCCCGCTGTCCCTGCGGCCGGCTGTCCTGCCTGGGCCGGCACACGGACATCGAGCGCGTGCTGGAGCGAGCCCGCGCGGCGGGGGTGCCGCTGGACGCGCAGGCGCGCCCCGCGGCCTCCCTCGCCCAGCTGGGCTCGCGGGCCGCCGCGGGGGACGAGGCCGCCCGGGAGGTCATCGCCGGGGTCGGCCGGGCGCTCGGAGAGGCGGCGCGGACCCTGGTGAGCATCCACGATCCGCACCGGGTGATCATCGGCGGCCCCTCCTGGGAGCACCTCGAGGAGGTGGCCATGCCCGCGGTGGTCGCCGGGGCGCGGCGCGCCTTCGACGGCTCCCATGACCTCGCCGTGGTCTCCTCTGAGCTCGGTGACGACGTGGGCGCCATCGGCGCCGCCACCCTCTTCCTCGAGCGGAGGCTCTCCCCGGCCCTCTCCTGACCATGGTGCCGGTCACATGTCGGGCGGAACATGGACTCCCCGGTCAGGTAAGGCTACGCTTCCCTCCGTGTCAGCCGCCTCCTCCGCTCCCCGCCCCGCCCTGACGGCGCAGGACCTCCGCCTCGGCTATGGACGGACCCTGGTCGTCCACGGGGTCTCGATCGACCTGCGCCCCGGCACGGTCACCACGCTGCTGGGGCCCAACGGCAGCGGCAAGTCGACCGTGCTGCGCGGCCTGGCCCGCCTGCACCCCCTGAGCGCAGGGGAGGTCCGGATCGCCGAGGGCGGGAGGGAGCGCGGCACCGAGCTGCTCAGCGCCAAGGAGCTCGCCCGCGCGCTGACGCTGTTCTCCCAGTCCCGCACCAGCCCGCAGGGGCTCTCGGTGCGCGAGGTGGTCGCCTTCGGGCGCCATCCCCACCGTCGCCGCTTCGCCGGCCTGACCGACGCCGATCGTGCCGCGATCGCGCACGCCATGGAGCTCACCGGGATCACCGCCTTCGCCGGACGCGGCATCGGCGAGCTCTCCGGCGGCGAGATGCAGCGCGTCTGGCTCGCCTCCTGCCTCGCCCAGGACACCGCGATCGTGCTGCTGGACGAGCCCACCAACCACCTCGACCTGCGCTACCAGATCGAGACCCTCGACCTGGTGCGCGACCTCGCCGAGATCCACGGCGTCGCCGTGGGCATCGTGCTGCACGACCTCGACCACGCCGCCCGCATCGCCGACCAGGTGATCCTGCTGCGCGGCGGGCACGTGCACGCCGCCGGCACCGCCGCCGAGGTGCTCACCTCCGAGCACCTCAGCGCGGTCTACGAGCTGCCCATCGAGGTCACCGAGGAGGCCGGCGGCCGCCTGCGCATCGAGGCCCTCGGCCGTCGTGCCGCCCGGATCCGCACCCCCGCCTGACCGGCACCCGTCCCCCCTCCCTCGATCCTCAGGAGTTCCCATGACCCGCTTCCCCCGCCGCGCGATCGCCGCGGTGACCGCCGCCGCGGCCGCCGCCGCCCTCGCCGCCTGCGGCACCACCGAGGTTCCCGAGGACGGCGGGGCCGAGCCCGCCGGCGCCGCCGCGATCAGCGAGTCCTGCGCCGAGGACACCACCACGACGTCCACCGGTCCGGTGACCCTCACCGACGACCTGGGCCGCACCGTCGAGCTCGCGGAGCCCGCCGAGCGCGTCGCCGTCCTCGAGTGGCAGCAGGTCGAGGACGCGCTGACCCTGTGCGTCGCCCCGGTCGCCGTGGCCGATGTGGAGGGCTTCACCACCTGGGACACCGCCGAGGTCCTCCCCGAGGGCACGGCCGACGTCGGCACCCGCGGCGAGCCGAACCTCGACGCCCTCGCCGCCGCCGATCCCGATCTCATCATCGTCGAGGCCGCCGGCCCCGACGACCCGATCGTCGCCCAGCTCGAGGAGCTCGGCGTGCCGGTGCTCGCGACCGTCGGTGCCGACGCCGCCGATCCGATCGGCACCATGAAGGGCCTGTTCACGCTCATCGCCGAGGCCACCGGTCGCACCGAGCGCGCCGAGGTGGTGCTCGAGCAGTTCGACGCCCACCTCGCCGAGGCGAAGCAGCAGGTGACCGAGGCGGACCTGGCCACCACCGACTTCGTCTACTTCGACGGCTCCGTCGACGGCGGCAACGTCGCCATCCGCCCCTTCGGCGAGGGCGCCCTGTTCACCGCCCTCGGCGAGGAGCTCGGCCTGCAGAACGTGTGGACCGAGGAGACCGACCCGGTCTACGGCCTGGGCCGCACGGACATCGAGGGGCTGACCACCGTGGGCGAGGCCAACCTCTTCTACACCTCGACCGACGATCCCGAGGGCGACTACGTCAGCGAGCTCGAGAAGAACGAGCTGTGGACCTCCCTGCCCGCCGTCGAGGAGGGCCGCGCCCATGCCTTCCCCTCCGGCATCTGGACCTTCGGCGGCCCGCGCTCCGCCGAGCAGGCCGTCGACGCCTACGTCGAGATCCTCACCGCCCCGTGACCGAGCGGGTCACGGAGACCGCACCGACGCCGGCTCGTGACCTCCGCGAGGCCCTCCGGGTCGGGGCCGGCGGGATCGCGGGCGGACTCCTCGCCCTCGTCCTGCTGGCCGCCGGCGTGGCGCTCGTCGGCGCCTGGCACCTGACCCAGGGCACCTCCGGGATCGGTCCGGCGGACCTGCTGAGCCATCTGCTGGGGCGCGAGAGCACCTCCGACGTCGCGGCCGTCGGCGAGGTCCTCACCGCCTCGCGCCTGCCGCGGCTGCTGGCGGGGATCGCCGTCGGCATCGCGCTGGGCTGCGCCGGGGCGCTGCTGCAGTCCGTCTCCCGCAACGCGCTGGCCAGCCCGGACACCCTCGCGGTGACAGCCGGCTCCTACTTCGCGCTGACCCTGGTCGCGGCCCTCTCCCTCGCCGTGCCGCTGTGGGCCTCGAGCGGCATCGCCGTCCTCGGCGGGCTGCTCGCCGCCGCCGGTGTGCTGGCCCTCGCCGGCGGGGCCGGCACCTCGACCACCCGGCTCATCCTCGCCGGCTCCGCGGTCGCGATGGCGCTGCAGTCCGGCACCTCGCTGCTGCTGATCCTCTTCGAGGCGGAGACGACGGGGCTGTACGCCTGGGGGAGCGGCTCGCTCGCCCAGCTGAACCTCACGGCCTCGCTGCGGGCGCTGCCCGTGATCGGCGCGGTCCTCCTGCTCGCGCTGGTCCTCTCCCGGCGCCTGGACGTGCTGGGACTCGGGGACGACGCCGCCGCGAGCCTGGGCGTCCCGGTGCGCTCCACGCGGGTGCTCGCCGTGCTCGCCGCGGTCCTGCTCACCGCCACCGCCGTGACCGTGGCCGGGCCGATCGCCTTCGTGGGGCTCGGCGCTCCGGTCCTCGCCCGTCTGCTCGGCGCCCGGGTGCGCGCGCTGAACCGGCACCTGCTGCTGATCCCCGCCTCCGGGCTGATCGGTGCCCTCGTGGTGCTCCTGGCCGATGCCGTCGTGCGCCAGGTCCTCGGCCCGCAGGGCGCCACCTCGGTGCCCACGGGGATCCCCACCGCGCTGCTCGGCGCGGTGATCATCGTCCTGATGGCGCGGAACCTGCCGGACACCGGCGCCGCGGGGCGGCCGCCCTCGGCCCGTACCGCCCTGCGCTCCCTGCGCCGCTTCGTGGTGGTGCTCGTGGTGTGCGCGGCGGCCCTGGTGGCCGTCGCGCTGCTGGGCCTGCTCGCGGGCAGCCTGTGGCTCCGTCTCGGAGACGTGATCCTGTGGCTGCAGGGCGAGGCGCCGTCCCTGGTGGCGCGAGCCCTGGGGGAGCGGGCACCGAGGATGAGCGCCGCCGTCGTCGCCGGGGCGGCCCTCGCGCTGGCGGGCAGCGTGGTCCAGTCCACGGTGCGCAATCCGCTCGCCGAGCCGGGGCTGCTGGGCATCACCGCCGGGGCCGGCCTCGGGGCTGTGATCGTCGTGACGGCCCTCGGCGGCGGCCGGGCGCCGATGATCGTGGTCGCCGTGCTCGGGGGCGTGGCCACCTTCGTGCTGATCGCCCTGCTGGCCTGGCGCGGCGGGCTCGCGCCCGAGCGCTTCGTGCTGGTGGGCATCGGGGCCGGGTACGGCATCAGCGCCCTGACCACCTTCCTGCTGCTGCAGGCGAACGCCTGGGACACCCCGCGGCTGCTCACCTGGCTCTCCGGCACCACCTACGGACGCACGGCCGCCGACGTGCTCCCGGTGCTGGTGGTCCTCGTCGTCGTCATGCCGGTGATGCTGGGGCTGCACCGCGAGCTGGACCTGCTCGCGATCGACGAGGACTCCCCGCGGATCCTCGGGGTGCGGCTCGAGCGCACCCGGGTGCTGGTGCTGGGCCTGGCCGCGGTGCTCGCCGCGATCAGCGTGATCGCCGTGGGCGTGGTCGGCTTCGTGGGGCTCGTCGCCCCGCACCTGGCGCGAGCGCTGGTGGGCGGACGCCACCTGCGCACGATCCCGGTCGCGATGCTGCTGGGCGGCGTGCTGGTGGGGGTGGCCGACGCCCTGGGCCGCTCCCTCATCGCCCCGGCGCAGGTGCCCGCCGGTCTCATGGTCGCCCTGATCGGCGCGCCGTACTTCGTCTGGCTGCTGTGGCGCTCGCGCGTGTGAGGATGGCCGCGTGACCGCCGCCGCCCCGCCGCTCGTGATCCTCCGCGGGAACTCCGCCTCCGGGAAGTCCACCGTGGCCCGCCGCATCCAGCGGACGCTGCCGCGCGGGCGCGTCGCCGTGATCGGCCAGGACCATGTCCGCCGCGAGCTGCTGTGGGAGCACGATGTCGGCCAGGGGGACACGATCGGGCTGATCACCGCGATGGCCCGCCACTGCCTGGGCGTCGGCCGCACCACGGTGGTCGAGGGGATCTTCGGGCGCGAGCGCTACGGGGAGATGTTCGCGCGGCTCCTCGCGGAGCACGCCGGTGCGAGCCTCGTCTACTACCTCGACGTGAGCCTCGAGGAGACCGTGCGCCGCCATGCCGGGAAGCCGATCGCCGGCGCGGTCTCCGACGAGGAGCTCGCCTCCTGGTACCGGGTGCGCGACGTGCTGGGCACGCCCGGGGAGCAGGTGCTGGGGGAGGAGCTCACCGAGGACGAGATGGTCGAGCGGGTGCTCGCGGATCTGTCGGCGGCCGGCGTCAGGGGCTGAGCGGCCACGGCGTCGCGGCCAGGGTGACGATCGTGGTGAGCCCGGCATAGCCGGTCAGCACCGTGCACAGCAGCCACTCCCGGGCGCTGCCGGCGTCGCCCAGCAGCGGGACGGCGATGTCGCCGCTGCGCTGCCACAGGCCGTTCGCCAGACGCGTCGGCGGCTTCACGACCAGCGGCCAGGTGGGGAAGGGGATCCCGTCGGTGGTCAGCAGGTCGCCGATCAGGTGGGTGAGCACCCCGATGGCGACGGCGGCCGGCAGCCAGCGGGCCGCCTCGGGGGCCAGGAGCGCGACCAGCAGACCGGCTCCGAGGCCGACGGCCCACGGCAGCACCGCTCCCTCGACCATCTTCAGCGCTCGCGTCCCGAGCGCGCAGAGCACGGTCACCAGGAGCACGGGGGCGACCAGCACCTCCCCGAGCAGCGGCACCGCGACCGTCATCGGCAGCCGGCTCGCGAGCACGGCGAGCGCCGTGAAGGCGACGGCGGCCAGGAGGGTATGGGTGGCGCCGCGGTGCCCGGCGACCGAGCTGACCGCGCGCGTGAGCGCCTTCGTGATCCCGCCGCCGGAACGCGAGATGGTGGCGCTGGGGTGATCGATGTCCGGCAGCAGGGCGGCGCCCGTGGCGACCACCGCGCCGGCGAGGACCTGCGCGGGCTCCAGGTCCAGCAGGTCCGCTCCGGTCACGTGCCCCATGACCGAGGCCGAGCCCGCCAGGGCCATCCAGGCGGCCGTGCCGCTGATCGCATGGTGTCCGCCCATCATGGGCATCGTCCTCCTCGGGATTCTCCGGCGGCCCCACCAGGGGAAGGGCGCGGACGGAGCCGCTGGTGGGACGCGCAGGTCACCGGGGGTGGAGGCCGCAGGGAAGCCTACCGGGGCGCCCCGACAGGCGAGCCGACCGCCTCAGCGCGTGACCTCCTCGAGCAGCTCGAGCACGTGGCGGTAGGTCCTCCCGGTCGCCGCCTGCATGCCCAGCTCGCAGGTGCGGTTGGCCGAGACGTACCAGTCGGTCTCGCGCCGGGCCACCTCGGCGGCCTCGGCCGCGGTGGCGGAGGCGGTGAGCTCGGGGTGCAGCATCCCGCGGTCGCCCGCGTAGCCGCAGCAGCCCCAGTCCACCGGCACCACGACCTCGTCGGCGCAGGCCTCGGCGATCGCCACCAGATCCGCCGTCGCCCCCAGGTGCGTGGTCGAGCAGGTGGGATGCACGGTCACGGAGGCGACAGGGCGGCGCACCTCGAGCTGGGGGAGCAGCCGCTCGCGGACGAAGGCCGTCGCGTCGAGCACCGCGACCCCGCTGTCCGCGAGCGCCGCGAGCACGCCCTCGGTGCAGCTGGCCGCATCGACCACCACGGGCAGCCGGCCGCCCTCGGTCTCCCGATCCAGCGCGGAGCGCAGGCGAGCTCGCATCTGCTCCGTCGCCGCCCGCATCCCCTTCGAGGAGAACGGCGTGCCGCAGCACAGCGCGGCGGCATCGTCCGGGACCACGGCGCGCTCGCCGGCCCGGGCCAGCAGCGCGGTCAGCGCATCGGACGCCCCGCCGGCCCCGCCGGCCGCCCCGAACATGGTGTGCACGCACGCGGGCAGGTAGACGGCGCTCACCGCGGCGGAGGCGCGGCCGCGCGGCCCGCCGCGCCGCACCCGCCCGCCGCGAGCGGGCAGCTCGGGGCGGTAGTCAGGGACCCTGTCCGCGCCGAGCACCGCCCGCGCGGCCCCGGTCGCGAGGCGGGGGAGCGCCTCGCCTGTGCGTCCCGCCGCCCCCATCGCGGCCGAGGCACCGCGCGTCAGCAGGTCCCAGTGCCCGGCCGCGGCGTCCCAGGCCGTGCTCTCATGGGGCCCGGCCTCCTCGGCCCGCAGCCGGCGCACCAGGTCGCCGGTGTCGATGCCGACGGGGCAGGCGGTGACGCACATGCCGTCGGCCGCGCAGGTCTCGAGCCCCTCGTAGGCGTACGCCTCCCGGATCGCGGTGGCGGTGGCGAGGTCGCCGCGCTGCTCGGCGCTCTTCGCGTCGCGGCGCAGCACGATCCGCTGGCGCGGGGTGAGGGTCAGGTCCTTGCTGGGGCACACCGGCTCGCAGTAGCCGCACTCCACGCAGCGGTCCGCCTCCTCCTCGATCCCGATGACGGGCTTGAGGTCGCGCCTGTGGGCGGAGGGGTCATCGGTGAGCACCACGCCGGGATTGAGGATCCCGGCGGGGTCCACCAGGGTCTTGATCTCCCGCATCACCCCGTGCAGCGCGCTGCCGTACTGCCGCTCGACGTAGGGGGCCATCACCCGTCCCGTGCCGTGCTCGGCCTTGAGGTTGCCGCCGTGGCCCAGCACCAGCTCCACCATGTCCTGTGTGAACGCCTCGAGCCGGTCCCCGCCGTCGCCCAGGTGCTCGTTCAGCAGGAAGTGGATGTTGCCGTCCTTCGCGTGCCCGAAGATGACGGACTCGTCGTAGCCGTGACGGTCGAACAGCTGCTGCAGCGAACGGCAGGCGGCCTCGAGCGCGGGCACCGGCACCACCACGTCCTCGAGCAGGGCGGTGGATCCGGCCGGACGCGCCCCCGCGACGGCCGCGTACAGGCCCTTGCGGGTGGTCCACAGGGCGGCGCGGCGTCCGGCGTCGGAGGTCATCTCCAGCGGCACCGACAGTCTCAGGCCCCCGGCGAGCGCGCTCGCCCCGGCGGTGCGCTCGGCGAGCTCCTCGGGGTCGTCGCTGCGATGCTCGACCAGCAGCGCGGCGTGGCCCGCGACCTCCAGTCCCCGGATCTCCTGCGGCGCGCCGGCGAGTCCCTGGGCGACCACCAGGGAGCGGGCGTCCAGCAGCTCCGCGGTCGCGAAGCCCGCCTCGACCACCTGCGGGAGCACGGCGGTCGCGGCCGTGAGCGAGGGCAGCACCATCAGCCCGGTCGCGGTGTGCCGAGGGATCGGCACGGTGTCGAAGGTCGCCGAGGAGACGAAGGCGAGGGTCCCCTCGGAGCCGACGACGAGGTGGGCGAGCATCTGGGCCGGCTCCTCGAAGTCCAGCAGGGCGTTGATCCCGTAGCCCATCGTGTTCTTCAGCGCGAAGCGCTCGCGGATGATCCGGCGCGCCTCGGCGTCGTCGCGGACCCGTCGGCCCAGGCGCAGCAGGCCCTCGTGCAGCGCGGGCTCCTCGCGCCGCAGGCGCGCGTCGGCCCCGGGGTCCGCGGTGTCCACGACGGTGCCGCCGGGCAGCGCGAACCGCAGCGACCGCAGCGTGCGATAGGAGTTCTCGGCGATGCCCGCGGCCATGCCGGAGGAGTTGTTCGCGACGATCCCGCCGATGGTGCACGCCGCCTCCGAGGCCGGATCGGGGCCCAGCCGGCGCCGATGCCGCAGCAGGTGGGCGTTGACCTGCCGCAGCGTCGCGCCCGGCCCCACCCGGACCGCGGCGCCGTCCTCGAGCACCTCGATCCCGCGGAAGTGGGTGCGCACGTCCGCGAGCACCGACGCGGACTGCGCCTGCCCCGAGAGGCTGGTGCCGCCCGAGCGGAAGGTCAACGGGCGTCGCGTCCGCGTCGCCTCCGCGAGCAGGGCCACCACCTGCGCCTCGTCCGTCGGGGTGGTCACCGCCTCGGGCAGCAGCAGGTAGTGGGAGGCGTCGTGCGCGAGCGCGTGGCGGGCGACGACATCGGTGTCGAGCTGCGGGGCGAGGGCCATGCTCCACGGTATCCCGGCCCGAGGTCGACGCCGGGTGAGCGCCCAGGGGAGACTGGGGGCATGATCGAGGTGCGGCGGATCGACCCGGAGAGCTGGCGCAGCTGGCGCGCTCTGCGCCTGCGCGCCCTCGAGGAATCGCCCTGGGCCTTCGGCAGCACGCTCGAGGAGGTGCTGGCCCGGGACACCGAGACCCGGTGGCGCGAGAGCCTCGCACCGCCGATGACGTCCTTCCTCGTCGTGGTCGACGGCGAGGCGCTGGGGATGGGGAGGATCATGCTCCCCTCGGCGCCGGAGGAACCCGCGGAGCTGATCTCGGTGTGGGTGGCCCCCGCGGCGCGGGGGCGCGGCGCCGGACGGGCGCTGGTCACCGCCGCCGTCGACCACCTCGCCGCCCACCGTCCGGGCCTCCCGCTCCGACTCGCCGTGCGCGAGGACAATGCGCCGGCCCGGGCGCTGTACTCGGGCTGCGGCTTCCGGCCCCTGGGGCCGAGCGCGGAGGACCCCACGGAGATCCTCATGGAGCACGCCGCGCCCCGTCCGCGCGACATCCGGCCAGGCACGGCCGCGAATCGGTAGACTCTCCGCCATGAGTCCCGCCGCCCACGACGCCCTGGTCCTCCGCCCCTTCGAGGGCCTGCCGAACGAACAGGACCTGGTGGCCATGCGCCAGCTGATCCCGGCGGCCACGATGCGCGCCCGGACCACCGAGGAGCACGGCGCGCTCGACGTGCAGCTCGCGACGATCCTGCCGATGGCGTGGCCGGCCGTGCGCCGCACCGACGGCACCGTGACCGTCGGGATCCAGGCCGGCTATCCGGGCGGCGATCTCTCGCGCGGCATCGGCCAGGCGATCCGCCAGGCCGCGGCGCTCGAGCCGGGCACCCCGGTCACCGCCGTCACCCTCGACGACGAGGCACCGCGGATGCAGGAGATCCTGGATCTGGACGGCGACTTCGCGCTCGAGGTCCACGACACCTTCGAGTTCTGGCTGGACCCCTCGGCCGAGCGCACGGGGGAGATCGAGAAGGCGATCAAGCAGGCGAACGAGTCGATCATGACGACGCGGCCGGTGGCCGGTCTGCCCCACGGGTACTGGGTCGACACCGGGACGAAGGAGCATCTGCGCTGGGTGCTGGACGCCGACGAGGAGAAGGTGATCGATGCGGTCACCCGCCTCCACGCCCGCCGCGAGTCCGGGATCGGGGAGGGCACCAAGTACGTCGGCTCCTTCCGCGCCGAGGGCCTCGCGATCCCGGTGTGGGATCTCCCGAGGGGCTTCGGCGCCGCGGGCGTCGAGGCCGAGGCGGAGGCCTTCCGTGCCCGCTTCGAGGAGGCGCTCGCGACCGAGGAGCCGCTGACCACCCTCGAACGACGGGCGCGCGGCGGCATCGTGGCGCGGCAGGTGACCCTGCGATGAGCGCCGCGGGGCCGCTGACGGCGCACCGCCCCGAGCGCGTGGCCGTCGTGATCCCCGCCAAGAACGAGGCGGAGCGGATCGAGGCGACCATCGCCGGCGCGCGCGAGATCGCGGGCGTGGACCTGGTGGTGGTGGTCGACGACGGCTCCACCGACGCCACCTCCGCCGTCGCCATGGGGGCCGACGCCCTCGTGGTGCGCCACAAGACCAACCGCGGCAAGGCGGCGGCCATGTCCACGGGAGCGCAGATGGTGGCGATCCGCGAGGATGCCGAGCGCGCCGACGGCGGCGAGGGCTTCTCCGAGGAGCTGCACGCCGAGCCGCGCGCACCCGGCCACACCGGGCCGCTGCCGGTGATCGACGCCGATCCCGCGCCCGACCGCGCCCTGCTGTTCCTCGACGCCGACATGGGCGCCACGGCCTCCGCCGCGCAGCCCCTGGTCGATGCGGTGCTCGAGGAGGGCGTGGACATGTCCATCGCCCTGCTGCCCCCGCAGGCCGGCGCCTCGGGGATGGGGATCGTGGTGCGCACCGCGCGCCGCGGCATCGAGCGCGCCACCGGCTGGGAGGCCACGCAGCCGCTCTCGGGCACCCGCTGCATCACCCGGGAGACCTGGGAGGCCTGCCAGCCGCTGGCTCCCGGCTGGGGCGTGGAGACCTCCCTGACCATCGACGCGCTGACCGCCGGCTTCTGGGTCAAGGAGATCCCGGCGACCCTCCACCACCGCGCCACCGGCCGGGACCTGCGCGGCCAGCTGCACCGCGCCGCCCAGCTGCGCGACGTGCTGCGCGCCCTGGCTCGCAAGCGCCACCTGGCAGCGGACCTCGAGGAGCAGACGGAGACCGTGCCGCCGGTGGTGGAGCACGCCGACGACGACGGCGACGTCTGGCGGGTCGTGCCGGAGGTGGCGGAGTCGATCGACGAGCGTGCCGGGCGTCGGCGCGAGGGCCTCGCGATCCTCCCGGTGAGCGGGGAGTTCTCCGCCTCCCAGATCCGCGCCCTCGGCGACGCGGACGTCCCCGCGCTCGACGCGCAGCTGCGCGACCTGCCGGTGAGCGGGGAGTTCGCCCCCGACGACGTCGTGCACCTCGCGGACACCGATCTCGGGGCGCTCGCCGAGCGCCTGCGGAGCGCCCCCGTCGCGGGGTCCTTCGCCCCGGAGCACGCGGTCATCATCGCCTCGCACCTGGATGCCCAGGCCCCGACGATCCCCGAGACCCTGCAGCTGCCGCTGACCCCGGACGAGTACACCTCCCTCGTCGTCGCCGCGGTCGACGAGGGCGACGCCCCCTGATCGATCAGGCGGTGACCGTGCGCGACTCCTCCGGGGAGGGCAGCACGGCCGGCAGCAGGCACAGCCAGATCCCCACGATCGAGGCCACCAGCACCGGACCGGTGTCGTTGACGGCGTAGCCCACCCAGGTGCCCACCACGAGCGCCACCCGCACCGCATGGGCGGAGGGCGTCGCGGCGTCCAGCGCCGCCAGGCGCCGCCAACGGAGCCGCCGGGGCATCAGCAGGGCGACCGAGGCGATCACCGCACCCAGCATCACCACCGCGAGCGCGGGATACCCGGTGGTCATCGCCACGTTCTGCGCCAGCTTGCGGACCACCACCGAGAGCAGCTCGCCGCTGAGGAGCTCGTCGATGAAGCGCCCCAGGTGGGTGCGATCCTCCGCCGGCCGCAGCCAGTCCAGGAGGGACACGCCCAGCACCGCGATCGCGCCGCCGGCGCCGAGGGCGAGCACATGCCAGAGGCGCAGCCGGATGCCGGAGACCAGCAGGGCGAGCAGCCCGAAGGCGGGGATGGTGGCGAGCATCGAGCCGAAGTCGGCCCCCATCGACGGCAGCACGCACACCACGGCCACGATCCCGCCCACCACGAGGGTCCACAGCACCCGGCCCCGGGGCGTGCGGACCACGGTGAACAGGCACAGCAGCGCCATCAGGGACGCGGCGAGCACCATCCCGAACAGGTGATTGGACAGGCCGTAGAAGCGCCCGCCGGAGATCGGCTGGGCCCCCAGCGGGGAGGAGAGCTGGAAGCGGGACCCCAGCGCGGACTCCCCGAGGATCAGCGCCGCGATCAGCGCCGCGGACACGCCGACGACGCCCGCGCGATGCCGTCGCCAGGGCCCGCCCAGCACGACCGCGCTGAGCGCCAGGCAGCCGGCCCAGACCACGCCCGTGAGCGCGAGGACGGGGTGCTCCGCGCGCCACCACGGCACGATCGAGGCGAACAGGGACACCGGCAGCGCGAGCGGCGCGATCGCGGCCAGGGCGCGGCCCACCGCGGCGAGGCGCGGGCGCCGGGCCAGCGCCGGGACCAGCGTGATCACGATGCCGATCACGCCCAGCACGAACCAGGAGCCGAGCGCGGGCACGGTCGCGGCATCGACCGCGGCCGCGGCCTGGGAGCGGTCGAGAGCGAGCTGCTGCGGGTCCTGGTGATCCGTGCCGCGGAACGGCTGACCGGGGATCAGCCCGTCGGGGCTCGCGCCGTAGGAGTCCAGGACGGTGGCGACCACGTCGGTGAGCACCACCACGCCGGTCTGCTTGGTGGAGCCGGTGGTCAGGGCCTGGCCCGGATGGCCGGAATCCATCGCGACCTGCAGACCGACGGTGCGTGAGGCGACGGCGCCGGTGCTCTCGACCTCCTCGGGGTCCTCCGGGTCGGTGGCGGCGACCGAGACCAGCAGGGTGCGGGGGAGATCGGCCGCATCGCAGCCGCCGGCCGCGTCGAGCACCGCGCCGACGCGGGCGTCCAGGGCGGCGAGCGCACGGTCGCGATCGGGGTCCGCATGGTCCGGCACGGAGCCGACGTCGACCTGCACGATCGCGTCCGAGGCGAGGGCCTCGCCGATCTCCGCGGCCGGCGCGTCCTGCTGCGAGGCGTCGATCTCGACGGTCGGGACCGGCAGCTGCTCCCACTGGTCGGTCGCCGGGTCGGGGATGCCGCTGGTGCGCGGCGCCTCGGCGGCGAGTCCGCGATAGCCCGAGTGCAGGGTCTCCATGCCCTGCCGCTTGGTGGAGACCACGGTCGACGAGGTCGTGTTCATGGCCCCGACGCCGGAGCGGTCGGCGAGGCACTGCAGCTGCGGGGTCTCCTCGGCGGAGACGTCCTCCCAGCCCAGGCCCGCGGTCGCGATCACCAGACGCACCGGCGCGTCACCGCCGTCGGCCCGGGCGGCGGGCGAGGGGATCAGCAGCAGCGCGCCGATCAGAACGGCGAGGAGGGCGCCCGGCAGCGCGCGGAGGCGGCGGGCGGACGGCGGGGGAAGCGGGTCCGAAGGCACGCCCCGATGCTACGGGGCGCGCGACCGGGCCCCAGGTGACCTGCGCGGAGCCCTCACGCTTCCCTCACGGGACCTCCGGGGATCGCCGTAGTCTGGGCACATGCCCGCACCGCCCCCTCCCTTCGAACAGATCAAGCGCGACATCATCGAGCGCGTCCGCACCGGAGAGCTGCGCCCCGGCGACCGACTGCCGACCATCCGCGCCCTGGCGGAGGACCTCTCGCTCGCCGCCAACACGGTCGCCCGCGCGTACAAGGGCCTCGAGGAGGCCCGGATCGTCACCACCCGGCGCGGCTCGGGCACCGTGGTCGCCTCGGAGGCGCCCGCCCGTGCCCGCGAGGCCGCGGCGGCCGTCCGGCGCGAGGAGGGCGGCACGGCGGATCCGACCCTGGTCGCGCTGCTCGCCGACCCGATCGCGGCGGCGCGTGCGCAGGGCCACGGCGAGCTGGAGATCCTCGCCGCCGTGCGCGCGGTGCTCGCGCGTCCGTGAGGTGAGGCTCGAGCGGCTGGGCCCGCGGCACGCCGAGGAGCTCCTGGCCGGTCAGGACGCGGAGCTCGCGCGCGAGATCATCGGCCGCCGCTGGGAGCGCGCCGGCCTCGAGGCGTTCCTCGAGCGCTCCGCGCGCTGGCGCGAGGACGGCCCGCTGTGCGAGCTCGCCGCGGTGGACGCGGACGGCGCACTCCAGGGCGGGGGAGGGCTGAACGCGATCGCGCCCGGGCTGGAGCGCGGCCAGGCGGCGCTGACCTACTGGGTGCTCGCCCGCCACCGGGGCCGGGGGATCGGACGGCGGATCGCGGCCGGGATCGTCCGGGAGGCGCGCTCGCGCGGGACGGTCGCGGAGCTGGTGCTGCTGATCGCCCCGGAGAACCGCGCCTCCTGCGCGATCGCCCGCGAGCTGGGCGCCGTGCCGACGGACGGGCCGCGGCGGCATCCGGCCGATCCCGCGCGCAGCGTCCGGCGCTGGCTGCTCCCGCTGTGCTGAGGGCGCCGCGCGGCTCCTCGGGCAGTACTCTGCCGTGCATGCGGTATGGATTCCTCGGCCCCGAGAGCACGTTCACCCACCAGGCGCTCCTGCAGGCGCTGGCGACCCTGCCGGCCGAGGCGGCGGCGCAGGTCGAGCAGGTCCCGTTCACGGCGGTCGCGACCGCGACCACCGATCTGCTGGCGGGCGAGATCGACGCGCTCATGGCGCCGATCGAGAACTCGGTCGAGGGCGGCGTCTCGGGCACCCTCGACGTGCTCGCCGCCACCGACGACATCACGATCGTCGCCGAGCAGATCGTCCCGGTCACCTTCGTGCTCGCCGCGAGGCGGCCGACCGCCCTCGAGGACCTGGAGGTCATCTCCTCGCATCCGCACGCCCAGGCGCAGGTGCAGGGCTGGCTGCGTCGCCATCTCCCCGCCGCCCGGGTCGCAGCCTCCTCCTCCACGGCCGCGGCCGCGGCCGAGCTCGCCGCCCTGGATCCCGAGCAGGCCCGCGGGCGCGCCGCCGTCTGCTCCCCGCTGGCCGCGGAGCACTTCGGCCTCGAGGTGCTCGCCCGGGGGATCGAGGATCACGAGGGCGCCCAGACCCGCTTCGTGCTGGTGACCCGGGAGGGCAGGATCCCCGCCCGCACAGGCTCCGACAAGACCACCATGGTCCTGCACCTGCCGCACAACCGCTCGGGCGCGCTGCTCGAGACGCTCGAGATGTTCAGCGCCAACGGCGTGAACCTCTCGCGCATCGAGTCCCGGCCCATCGGCGACTTCCTGGGCCGCTACTCCTTCTCCATCGACGTCGAGGGGCACATCGAGGACCGCCGCGTCGCCGCGGCGATGCGGGCCCTGCACCGGATCTGCCCGGTGGTGCACTACCTGGGCTCCTATCCCCGCATCGACGGCGGGCGTCCGGAGCTGCGGGAGGAGTTCGCCGACGACTCCTACGACCAGGCGCACGCCTGGATCGAGAGGCTCACCGAGATGGTCGACCCGGTGCGCTCCGGCGCCTGAGCGCTCTCAGGTCTCCGCCGGCTCCGTGCCCGAGGGGACCCGCAGATGCAGCGCCCCCGGGGCGATCCGTGCGATGAGGTGCGTGGCCTCGGCGTCGGTGTCGCCGTCGAGCTGGACGGGCTGCGCCTTCGCGGTCGCCACCCGCACCTCCGTGGCCTGGTAGCGGTCCATCGAGGACAGCCGGGTCCTCTCCTTGAACCGGCCGCGGGGGACGAGCTGCGGGGAGACCACCTCGGTGAGGACCTGGCTGAAGCCGGCGGGTCCCCGCCAGCCCGCCACCACGATCTCCAGCCGGCCGTTGTCCGCCGTCGCCTCGGGCATCAGCACGAAGCCGCCCGGCAGCTTGCCGACGTTGCCCAGCAGCACCGTGCGTGCCTTGTGGGCGTGGCGGGTGCCGTCGGGGAAGTCGAGCACCACGTCGACCGAGCGGCCCAGGATCGTGCGCGCCCCACCCAGCACGTACGCGATCCAGCCCAGGCGCTTCTTCATCGTCGAGTCGGTGTGCCCGATCATCTCCGCATCGGCTCCGAAGCCGGAGATGACCAGGAAGATCTGCTCCGCGGCGGCGGCCGCGGCGGCGCGGGAGTCCCCATGGCGCAGCCAGCCGACGTCGATCCGCCGGTCCTGGCCGGTCAGCGCCGCGGTCATCGCCTCCGCCGGATCGTCCAGGGGGACCTCGAGGTTGCGGGCCAGCAGGTTCCCGGTGCCCGCGGGGATGATGGCCATCTCCGTGTCGCTGCCGGCGAGGACCGAGGCGACCATGCGCACGGTGCCGTCGCCGCCGGCGGCGACCACCAGATCGGCCCCCTCCTGCAGGGCCTGCCGGGTCTGCCCCCGGCCCGGGTCCTCCTCGGTGGTCGGATAGAAGGTGACCTGCGTGCCCTCGATGTACTCCACGACCGTGCGGATGCTGTGGCTGAAGGCGGCG
This sequence comes from Brachybacterium sp. YJGR34, assembly GCF_003347015.1. Classification (GTDB taxonomy): domain Bacteria; phylum Actinomycetota; class Actinomycetes; order Actinomycetales; family Dermabacteraceae; genus Brachybacterium. The sequence goes on along the minus strand of NZ_PNFB01000010.1, from coordinate 86,057 downwards.
ACGTCGTCGAACTTGGAGGGGTTCACGACCACGGCGACCTGCCGCGTCCGCTGCGGCGCCGGCTCCTCGTCCTCGGGGGAGGCGGGCGGCAGGGCCTCGTCGTCCGCGCCGGTGGTCCGGTCCGTCGGCGCCTGCCCCGTGGACGTGTGCAGCTCGGCGATCTCCTGACGGCTCCGGCGCAGATGGCGCAGCACGACCAGGAGCAGGATCACCGCCACGATCGTGACGACGACCGACACGATGCTGAGCACGAGGAGGGTGTGAGTCATGCGCACACTGTACTGAGGGGCGGTCCGGCCAGGGAGCCCTGCGCGCAGGCGGCCCGCGCGCAGGTAGTCTGGAGGGATGATCGATCTGCGGCAGCTGCGCGAGAACCCCGATGCCGTCCGCGACGCCCAGCGGGCACGCCGACGCGACCCCGCCGACGTCGACGCGGTGCTCGCCGCCGACTCCCGCTGGCGCGAGACCACCGCCGCCTACGAGTCCGCGCGGGCGCAGCAGAAGGCCTTCGGCAAGAAGGTCGCGCAGGCCGCGGGGGAGGAGAAGCAGGCGCTGCTGGCGGAGGTCAAGCAGCTCGCCGCGGACGTCAAGCGCCTCGAGGCCGAGTCCGCGACGGCTCTCACCGCCCGTGACGCGGCGCTGCGCGCGATCCCCAACCTCGCCGAGGGCGCCCCCGAGGGGCTCGAGGAGGACTTCGTCCTGCGCGAGACCGTCGGCGAACCGGCCCTCCTCGACCATCCGGTCAAGGACCACCTGGAGATCGCCGAGGGGCTGCGCGCGATCGACATGGCCCGCGGCGCGAAGGTCTCCGGCGCCCGCTTCTACTTCCTCACCGGCGTCGGCGCGCAGCTCGAGCTCGCGATCCTCAACGCCGCGATCGACCAGGCCACGAGCGCCGGTTTCACGCCGATGATCACCCCGACCCTGGTGCTGCCGGAGTCGATGGAGGGCACCGGCTTCCTCGGCGAGCACGCGGACGAGGTCTACCACCTCGACAAGGACGACGACCTCTATCTCGTGGGCACCAGCGAGGTGGCGCTGGCGAGCTACCACAAGGACGAGATCCTCGACCTGTCGGGCGGCCCGCTGCGCTACGCCGCCTGGAGCGCCTGCTACCGCCGGGAGGCCGGCAGCTACGGCCGCGACACCCGCGGCATCATCCGCGTCCACCAGTTCCACAAGGTGGAGATGTTCTCCTACTGCCGCCTCGAGGACTCCTACGCGGAGCACGAGCGGCTGCTGGACTGGGAGCGGGAGATGATGGCGCGCATCGACGTGCCCTACCGGATCATCGACACCGCGGCCGGGGACCTCGGCACCTCCGCGGCCCGCAAGTTCGACTGCGAGGCGTGGATGCCCAGCCAGGGCACCTATCGCGAGCTCACCTCCACCTCGAACACCACCCAGTTCCAGGCGCGGCGGCTGAACATCCGCGAGCGCACGGAGGACGGGCTGCGCCCGGTCGCCACCCTCAACGGCACGCTGGGCACCACGCGCTTCATCGCGGCGATCCTCGAGAACCACCAGCGGTCCGACGGCTCGGTGGTGGTCCCCGAGGGGCTGCGGCCCTACCTCGGCGGCCGCGAGGTCTTCGAGCCGGTGGCCTGAGATGTCCCCCTTCGGCCGTCTGCGCGCCGCTCTGCGTCACCGCCGGTTCACTCGGGCGTCAGACCGCGCTGGCAGACTGCCCGACATGACCGCCTCTCCTGCGCCGACCGCGACCACCGACCGCGGGGCGACCCGCTCCCGCCTGCAGCAGCACCTCGACGGCCTCGCCGGAGCGCCGCTGCTGATCGGGCTCGACGTCGACGGCACGCTCGTCGATCACGACGGCGCGATGACCGCCCCGATGCGCGAGAGCCTGCAGCAGGCGGCGCGCGAGCACACGGTGGTCATCTCGACCGGCCGCTCCGTCGGCGCCACCGTCCCGATCGTCCGCGCCGCCGGGATCACCCACGGCTACGCGGTCTGCTCCAACGGCGCGGTCACCCTCGAGATGGATCCCGCGGCCGAGGGCGGCTACCGGGTGCTGTCCACCCGCTCCTTCCAGCCCGGCCACGCCCTGCGCACCCTGCGCGAGGTCGCGCCGGACGCCCACTACGCGGTGGAGACGGCCGACGGCTCCTTCCGCTCCACCCAGGGCTTCCAGGACGCGAGCTTCGGCGTCGAGGCCGTCGAGAGCGAGCTCGGCGACCTCCTCGAGCTCGAGGCGGTGCGCGTGGTGGTGCACGTGCCGGATCTCAGTCCGCAGGAGTTCTCCGAGGTCATCGCCGAGTCCGGCGTGCACGGCGTGGAGTACTCGATCGGCTGGACGGCCTGGCTGGACATGGCCGCGCCCGGGGTCTCCAAGGCCACCGCTCTGGAGGAGGTCCGCGAGAGCCTGGGGATCGAGCCGGGGCGGACCGTCGCCGTGGGCGACGGCTTCAACGACCTCGAGATGCTCACCTGGGCCGGGGTCGGCGTCGCGATGGGCCAGGCCCCGCAGGGTGTGAAGGACGTGGCGGACACCGTCACCGACTCGATCTACGAGGACGGCACCGTGCTGGTCCTGGAACGGCTGCTCAGCGCCTCCTCAGCGCAGACCTGATCTGCGCCTCGGCGGCGCGGTTGCGGGCCCGCAGGGGTCGGGCCCACCGCGGATAGATGATGTCCGGCAGGGGGACGAACCACAGCAGCGACGCGAGGAACAGCAGGAGGCACAGCGCTCCGACCGGCAGCGCCGCGATCATCAGGTACGGTCCGACGAGGGGCAGCGCCGAGGCGGCGAAGCACAGGCACATGACCCCCAGCATGGGCGCGCCCAGAACCGTCATCCGCTCGTCCCTCGTGCGAGGGCCGAACTCGGTGCCCATCCACTGTCGCGCTACCGGGGACCCGCCGTGCCGCGCCCAGGCGGAATAGGCCAGGAAGCCGAGGCCCAGCAGGGCGACGCCGGCGGAGACGAGGAGCTGGATGCCCATCTGATCGCTCATGCCCCCCATCCTCTCACCAGCGGGTCGATCCCCGCCGGGCGTGCATGGGGACCACTCCCCATCGCGTCCTGCGCCCCCGTGGCCGATGATGGAGCCCAGACGCGACGACGACGGGGGAGACGATGGCGTTCTACGGGATGGACACGGCGCAGGGCGAGGACTTCGCCCAGCTGCTCGCCGACAGACGCGGGACGATCGAGGAGCGCACCGGCCAGCTCGACGGCGTGATCCAGGGGATCGACGGCTTCTGGCAGGGGGCGGACGCCGAGACCTTCCGCGGCGACTGGCAGCGGCTCAGCGCGACCCAGATCGCTCAGGCGCTCGATCGGCTCATGGAGCTCGCCCGGGAGCTGTCCGAGCATGCCGAGGAGCAGGACAGGGCTTCGGCCGCGGACGCCCTGGACGCGATCGGCGAGGAGTTGCGGGACATCTTCCCGTTCGACGGCGAGTGGGAGAACCCGCTGGCGGCCTTCGGCGACTGGCGCAACTGGCTCACCGGCATCATGGGTGCGCCGAGCGGTGCCTTCGACGACATGATGAAGGGCGCGGCGCAGATCTTCGCGCACGGCGGCGAGGACGCCCTCGTGCCCTGGCTGCGCTCCGCCTACGGCCTGCGGTCCGCGGGGAAGGTGCTCGGCCCCGCGGGCCACGTCCTCACCGGCCTCTTCGCCGGCGTGGATCGGTGGAACGAGGACGCCGGGGATCCCAGCATCAGCGACGGCGAGCGGGTGGCGCGCACCGGCGTCGATGCCGGTGCCAACGTGGCGGGCGCCGCCGCCGGCGCCTGGGCGGGTGCCAAGGGCGGTGCGGTCGCCGGCGCGGCGATCGGCTCGATCTTCCCGGGCCCGGGCACGGCCATCGGCGGCGTCGTCGGCGGTGTCGTCGGCGGTGTCGTCGGCGGCATCGCCGGGGGCGGGCTCGCGGACTCGATCGTAGACTGGGCGCTCGGATGACGACGCCGCCTCGCACACCGCCTCCGCACCGACCGAGGGAAGCACCGACCCCATGACCACAGCACTCATCCCGCACGAGGTCTCCCTGCCGGGGATCGACGAGCTCACCGCCACCCTCGCCGTCCCCGAGGGATGGATCACCGACCACCTCGAGGAACCGCCCGTCTTCGTGGCCCGGATGACCGCAGAGGAGGCCGGACCTTTCGGGGACAACGTGATCGTGAGCATCGAGCGGCTCGGCGAGGACGTGCCCGAGGACCTCGAGGAGCTCCAGGGCCTCGTCTACGCGCAGGCCTTCGACTCCGTGCCCGACTTCTACGCGCTCGACGACCGGCCGCTCGAGGTCGCCGGGGCGGAGGGCTGGTTCCGCGCCTCCCTGCAGACCACCCCCGTCGGCCTGACGGCCGTGAACCGCCAGGTCTTCACCCGGCGCGGCGATCTGCTGGTCACGGTCTCGCTGACCACCATGGCCTTCCGCGACTGTGAGTCCAGCGCGCTGTTCGAGGACCTCCTCGACTCCGTCGCCATCTCGACCCGTGAGGGGAACGACCGATGACCATCGAGTACGACCCGACCTCGGGGACCCTGCGCGGCACGGTGGAGGAGATCCGATCGGCGCGCACCGCGCTCCGCGATGAGGACGCCCCGCCACCCGCCGGGCTCCCGGTCGACGATCCGATCCTCGAGGCGGTGCGCACCGCGCTGCGCACCCCGATGCTCGCCCTCGAGGTCACCAACTCCGGTCCGGGCGGCAGCCACCGCCACCTCATCGACGCCGGCGTCAACGCCGTCACGGTGCGCTGGAGCACGGCAGGGAGCGATCTCGCGGAGCTCGCCCCCTCGCCGTTCCAGGTGCTGCCCGGGGCGATCACGCGCCTGGTGGGCTTCCGTCCGGGACGGCCGCCTGCCGACGGCGCGCCTGCCGTGGCCGTGGAAGCCCCGCAGATCCAGGCGCTGGCCTCGGACGACGCGACGGAGAGGACCGGCGCCTGGGAGCAGATCCGCGCGCAGCTGGGCGAGCTGGTGGACCCCGCGGAGGCGGACGCCTCCTGGCAGCTGGTCCGCTCCCACTGCAGCTGGACCGCCACCGACGGGAGGGCGACCGAGGACCTCGCGGTCTACCTCCGGGCGGGGGAGGCGTACTTCGTGCTGGTGCAGGACGGCGAGAGCCTCGAGCTGGTCCCGGCGCCCTCGATCACCGCCTGGGAGGCGATGATGCAGGTGCTGCCCGGGGCGAGCGAGATCGAGGACCCGCGGCCCTGATCGCTCACGACGCCCCGCGCCGCCGGCGTCCGCGGGCGGCGCCGGGGGCGACCTCGAGCACCACCTTGCCCACGTGCCCGCCCTCGCGGAGGATCGCGTGCGCCTCCGCGGCCCGCTCCAGCGGGATCCGGGCGTGGATCGGGATCTGCAGCACGTGCTCGGCCAGCAGCGGCCAGGCGACGTAGCGGGTCGCCTCGAGGATCGCGCGCTTGTTCTCGACCGGGCGGCTGCGCAGGGTGGTGCCGATGACGCGGCCGCGCCGGGCCATGAGCGCCCCGATCGGCAGCTCGCCGCTCGCGCCGCCCAGGGTTCCGATGATCACCAGGCGACCCGTCTCCCGCAGCATCCCCACGTGGTCGCCGAGCGCGGGCCCGCCCACCACGTCGAGGATCACGTCCGCCCCGCCGGCCTCATGGACGGCGGCGGGCAGATCGGTGGTGCGACGGTTCCAGGCCAGATCGGCGCCCAGCTCGCGCACCAGCGGGATCGCCTCGTCGGAGCCGACGGTGGTCATCACCCGGGCACCCAGGTGGCGCGCCAGCTGGATCGCGACGGTGCCGATGCCGCCGGTGCCGCCGTGGACGAGGATCGTCTCGCCCTCGCGCAGCCCGGCCTCGAGCACGAGGTTGGAGACCACGGTGGCGGCCGCCTCGACCACGCCCGCCGCATCCACCAGGGACAGGCCCTCGGGGGCGGGCAGCAGCTGCCCCTCGGGGACGGCGACGACCTCGGCGTAGCCGCCGCCGGCGAGCAGAGCGACCACGGGCTCCCCGGTGTCGCGTCGATGTCCGGAGACCTCGAGGCCGGGCAGCTCCGAGGCGCCGGGCGGCGGCGGATAGTGGCCCGCGGTCTGAGCGAGATCGGCCCGGTTCACGCCCGCGGCGACGACGTCGACGAGCACCTCCCCGGGAGCGGGGACGGGCTCGGGGATCTCGACGCTCTCGAGATCGTGGTCAGCGGTGATGGAGATCGCGCGCATGCCGGTCGGTCCTCTCGCTCCGGGGCAGGTGCCGCCAGCCTAGTCCTGCGGGGCGGGGTCGGGATCGAAGGCCTCCGGGTGGCGCTCCTCGTACGGACCCCAGAAGTCGAGCCACGCGCTGCTCGCACGGGATGCCGCGGAGTCCTCCGCCCGGCGCTGCTCCGGGTCGTGGTGCGCGAGGCCCCACAGCAGGTCGTGGACCGTGGACTCGGCGGCGGGATCCACGTCGAGGATCGCCGCCGCGATCGCGATGTCGTTCGCCTCGGTGACCGGACGGACGATCCAGCGCTCCGCCTCGCAGGCCACGGTGTACGGCGCCAGCCACCGCGCGACCTGCTCCCGATGCTCCCGGCGTCGCCGTCCGCTGAGCAGAGTGGCCAGCAGGCCGATCTCGGGGCGGGGCGTCGCGTCCACGGCGGCGTTCGCCCGCGCGATGCGCTCCAGGGCGACCCGGGCATCGGCCGGATCGGAGCCGGGGGCGTGGATCCACACGGGGTAGTGGTCCGTCTCCGGCAGGACCGAGGCCCAGGAGTGATCGGCCACCAGCTCGCGTACCCTCTCGTCCTCCCAGCGGTCGTGCCGGTCGAAGGACGATTCCTGCTCCTCGGGCATGGCGCCCTCCCTCCTCGCTGCCCCGCGACGGCGGGAGTCCGGCCCTCAGCGTAGAGTCGCGAGGCGGCGGGGGTGCTACCGGTCCACCTCGACCACGGTCCGGCCGCGGACCTCGCCGGCGAGGATCCGCTGCGCGTGGTCCACGGCCTCGCTCAGACCGATCCGGAGGGTCATCTCCTCCAGCAGGTCCTGGTCGAGCTCGCGGGACAGGGCGTCCCAGACGCGCTCGCGCAGCGACAGCGGGCAGTCCACGGAGTCCACACCGGCCAGCGTCACGCCGCGCAGGATGAAGGGGAGGACCGTGGTGGGCAGGTCCGGTCCCTGGGCGAGGCCGTAGGCGGCGACGGTCCCGCCCCGATGGGTCTGGGCGAGGACCGTGGCCAGCGTCGTCGAGCCCACGCCGTCGATCGCGCCGACCCATCGCTGGGACTGCAGCGGGCGCCCGGACGCCTCGGACAGCTCGCGGCGGTCGATGATCTCCGCCGCGCCCAGGCGGCGGAGGTAGTCCGCGTTCTCCGCGCCGCGGCCGGTGGAGGCGACCACTCGGTGCCCCCGCCCCGCCAGCAGGGCCACGGCGATCGACCCGGCGCCCCCGGAGGCCCCCGTGACCAGCACGTCACCGCTGCCGGGGGCGACCTGGCCGTCCTCGAGGCGCAGCACGGCGAGCATGGCGGTGACGCCCGCGGTGCCGATCGCCGCGGCCTGCGCGGGGGAGAAGGCCGCGGGCAGGGGCACCAGGGCGTCGGGTCGCACCCGGGCGCGGGTCGCGAATCCGCCGTGACGGACCTCGCCGATCCCGTCGCCGGTGAGGACGACGACGTCGCCGGGGCGCACGTCGGTCGCGGTCCCCGGGGCGACCTCGCACACCCGGCCCACCACGTCGATGCCCGGGATCAGCGGGAGACGGCGGGCGATGCCCCGGCCCGCGATCGCCATGCCGTCCTTGTAGTTGTAACCGGTGGCCAGCACGTCCAGGGCGATCGGCCCCTCGAGCAGGGACTCCTCGGCGTCCTCGACGAGACGGGCGTCCCCGTCCTCGGACTCGATCAGCACGGCGCGCATCGACACGGGCGGATCAGACGCAGGTGACGGCGAGATCGGTGATGGTGATGTCGTCGCCCTGGGCCGAGGTCGAGGTGGGGTCGAAGAAGAAGTAGAGCTCGACGGTCTTCATCCCGCTGGTCGTCGGTGTGTAGACCGCCGTGAGACTGCCGGAGGAGTTCGTGGTGCCCGTGTCGATGTGCGATCCGGGAAGGGCCTCGCCGTCGACCCGCAGATCGAAGGACAGGTCGCGGGCATTCTGGCCGAACGCGACGAAGTCGAAGGTGAAGGTGTACGTGTTCCCCGCGATGAACTCCGTGGGCGGGCTGGAGGCGGTGACCGTCACGTCCGTCAGACCGCTCACCGGGTTCATGGTCAGCGCGTAGCCGCCGTTCGCGAACTCGGCCACCCCGCGGCTGGGGTCGATTCCGTCCTCCGGGTCGAACACGGCGACCCAGCCGTTCTCCTCGCTCGCCGGAGGGAGGTCGACGCTGCAGGCGGAGACGGCGAGGGCGGGCGCGGCCGTCGCGATCGACACGACGGGCACCGTCCACGCAGCAGTGGTCAGCACCGCCCGGCGTGTCGGCGACACGGTGCGTGGCGACACGGTTGTCTCAGCCATCCCTGCCCTTCCTGCCCCAGGTCCTGGGACCGCGTACCGGTCAGTGTGCCCGTGCGGCAGCGGTCCACGCAATGACGGAGCCCATCACATCGGCCCGGCGGCGAATCCCGGTAGACTGCCGCGGGTGCCTGCGGGCACCGGGAGGGTTGTCAGAGCGGCCGAATGAGATGGTCTTGAAAACCATTGTGCGGTGACCCCGTACCGCGGGTTCGAATCCCGCACCCTCCGCCCGACCCCGGCAGCAGCGATGCACCCCCGCGGAGGAGGAATCGGCCATGGCCCAGCACACGGGAGTCCCGGCGAGCCCCGGCCGCGTCCTCGGCACGATCGCCTCGATGGGCCCGCCCGTCGCGGAACCGCCCGCCGGGGAGAGGTTCGCCGTGGGCGCGGATCCGGCCCGCGAGGCGGAGCGGATCCCGGCCGCGGCCTCCGCCGTGCGGGACGCCCTCACCCGGCGGGCCCAGCAGGCCGCCGGCGAGGCACGGGCGATCCTCGCCGCGACCGCGCAGATGGCCGCCGACCCCACGCTGCTCGAGGCGGCACAGGACCTCGTCCTCTCGGAGGGGCTCTCCCCGGAGCGCGCGGTGTGGGAGGCGGGCGAGGAGATCGCCGCGACGCTCGCGGGGCTCGGCGGGTCCCTGGCCGAGCGCGCCGCCGACGTGCGCGATGTGCGCGCCCGCCTGGTCGCCGCGCTGCGCGGCGAGCAGCCGCCCGGCCTCCCCGAGACCACAGGGCCCGTCGTGCTCACCGCGATCGATCTCGCCCCGGCGGACACCGCGACCCTGGACCCGGAGCGGGTCCTCGCACTGCTCACCGCGGAGGGCGGCCCGCAGTCGCACACCGCGATCCTCGCCCGGCAGCTGGGACTGCCTGCCGTGGTCGCGGTGCGGGGCATCGAGGAGATCACCGACGGCACGGAGGTCTTCGTCGACGGCGCCGCGGGCACCGTCACCGACGAGGTCACCGCCGAGCACCGTCGCCGCGCCGCGGCCTGGTCCGCGCGGCAGCTGCAGCCGCTGACCGGCGGGGGCGGCAGGGGGACCCTCGCCGACGGCACTCGTGTGGAGCTGCTGGCCAACGTCGGCGGCGCCGCCGACGCCGCGCACGCCGCCGCCCGCGCCGACGGCGTGGGCCTGCTGCGCACCGAGCTGCTGTTCCTGGACCGCGCGGAGGAGCCGGGCGTCGAGGAGCAGGCGGCGGCCTACGGGGCCGTCCTCGCGCACTTCCCCGGCCGGACGGTGGTGATCCGCACGCTCGATGCCGGCGCGGACAAGCCGCTGCCCTTCCTCCCCTCTGCCGAGGAGCCCAATCCGGCGCTCGGGGTGCGCGGGTGGCGCATCGCGGGGGAGCGGCCCGGGGTCGTGGACCGTCAGCTCGAGGCGATCGCCGTCGCGGCCGAGCGCACGGGGAGCCGCCCCTGGGTGATGGCGCCGATGATCGCCACGGTCACGGAGGCCGAGGACTTCGCGGCGCGGTGCCGGCAGCGCGGCCTGGTGCCGAGCGGGGTCACGGTCGAGACGCCGGCGGCCGCGCTCACCGCCGACCGGCTCCTTCAGGTGTGCGACTTCCTCTCGATCGGCACCAACGACCTCACCCAGTACACGATGGCCGCCGACCGACAGCTGGGGTCGCTCGCGCACCTGACCACCGCCTGGCAGCCGGCGGTGCTGGCGCTGGTGCGGGCCGCCTGCGAGGGAGCGCGGAGCGCGGCCGCCGCCGCCGGGGTCGCCAAGCCCGTGGGCGTGTGCGGCGAGGCGGCCGGGGATCCGGGGCTCGCGGTCGTCCTGGTGGGTCTCGGGGCGAGCAGCCTGTCGATGGCCCCCCGCTCCCTGCCCGCGGTCTCTGCCGTGCTGGCGGAGGTGACCCTGGATCGGGCCCGGGAGCTGGCCGATCGGGCGGTCACCGCCCGCACCGCCGAGGAGGCCGCCGGCGCCGTGCGCGCCGCCCTGCCGATCCTCGACGAGCTGGGGCTGTGAACCGAGCTCTCAGTCGTCGGAGACGGTGACGAGGACCTCGATGTTGCCGCGGGTGGCGTTGGAGTACGGGCACACCTGGTGGGCGGCATCGGCGAGCTCCTGGGCCTGCTCCGGGGGGAGCCCGGGCAGGACCACCTCGAGCTGGACGGCGAGCTGGTACCCGCCCTCGCCGTTCGGGCCGATCTGGACCCGGCCGCCGACGCTCGAATCGGCGATCTCGACCTTCCGGGAGCGGGCCACGCCGTGCAGGGCGGAGTGGAAGCACGCCGCGTAGCCGGCGGCGAAGAGGAGCTCGGGGTTCGCTCCCTCGCCGGATCCGCCCATCTCCGTCGGCGGGGCCATGGTCAGGTCGAGGCGGCCGTCCGGCGTGGTGACGCGGCCGTCGCGGCCGGCTCCGGTCGAGAGTGCTTCGGCGGTGTAGAGGGCATCCATGGTGTTCTCCTGGAGGGGTGAGACGGGTGGTGCGGACGGTCCGGCGGTCCTCGGTCCGCTCAGCTCACAGCAGGCCCTGGGCCTCCGTGCCGGCGGGGATCGGGGTCATGCGGGTGACCTCGGTCGGCTTCTCGACGAGCTCGCCGATGTCCTCGTTGAGGAGCTTCACCGGATCGCCGCCGCCGTGGGCGTCGAGGTCCTCCACCGAGGTCCACTTCTCGAGCATGGTGATGGTGCCGTCCTCGGCGTCGTGGATCGCGTAGAGCTCGCAGCCCTGCTCGCCGTGGACGGCGGCGATGCCGCGCTGCATGGCCTCGGCGAGCTCCTGCTTGCGGCCGGGCTTGGGGTGGAAGACGGCGGTGACGACGACGGTCATGAGAGCTCCTCAGCGGTGGGGGTCGATGCGACGTGCCCCATCCTGCCTGCTCGGGACCGCGACCTCCACCCCGTCCCGCCAGAGCGCCCCGGAGCGGATGGCCTACGGTACGCAGGACGGGCCGGCACCCGCCCCGCGCCCCGGAAAGGACCCCTCATGGCCGAGCTCGCCCCCGGCGACGACCGCTTCCTCACCGAGCTGGTGGACCTGCGCCGGCGTCTCCACGCCGTCCCCGAGATCGGCCTGCACCTGCCGCTGACCCGGCAGCTGGTGCTCGAGGCGCTCGAGGGGCTGGGCCTCGAGATCACCCTCGGCGAGGCGGCAGGGTCCCTGGTCGCGGTGCTGCGCGGCGGACGTCCCGGCCCGGTGGTGCTCCTGCGCGCGGACATGGACGCCCTCCCGCTGGTGGAGGAGACCGGCCTGCCCTTCGCCGCGACCACCGGGGCGATGCACGCCTGCGGCCATGACCTGCACATGGCGGGACTGGTGGGCGCGGCCCGGCTGCTCGCGGCGCGGCGGGAGGAGCTGCCCGGGGACGTGCTGCTGATGTTCCAGCCGGGGGAGGAGGGGCACGACGGGGCCGCGATCATGCTGCGCGAGGGGCTGCTCGAGGCGGCCGGCTCCCGGCCCGTGGCCGCCTACGGCGTGCACGTCGCCGCGGACATGCCCTCCGGCGTGGTCACCACCCGGCCCGGCACCCTGATGGCCGGTTACTCCGTGCTCGACGTGCAGGTGATCGGGCGCGGCGGTCATGGATCCCGCCCCCACGAGGCTCTCGATCCGGTGCCCGCCACCGCGGAGATGATCTCCGCGCTCTACACCCACGTCGCCCGCCGCTACAGCGCCTTCGACCCGGTGGTGCTGACCGTCGGCGAGATCCATGCCGGCAGCGCGCCGAACATCATCCCCGAGGCCGCGCACTTCCGCGCCGGGGTCCGCTCCTTCAGCGCGGCCACGACCGATCGCCTGGTCGCGGACCTGCCGGAGCTGGTCACTGCGCTCGGCCGCGCCCACGGGCTGGTGGTGCGGGCGACGATGCGCACCCTCATGCCGCCGACGGTCAACGACGCGGACGAGGCCGCGGCGTTCGCCGGGGCCGCGCGACGCCTGTTCGGGGAGGATCGCAGCCGTGAGCTCGAGCATCCCCGCGCCGGCTCCGAGGACTTCTCCCTGGTGCTCGCGCAGATCCCGGGTGCCTACGGGTACGTGGGCGCCGCGAGGGACCTCGATCCGGCCGCCCTGCCGCCCTCGAACCATTCGCCGCGCGCCGTCTTCGACGACTCGATCCTCGCCGATCAGGCTCTGCTGCTGGCCACTCTCGCGTGGGAGCGGCTGGGACGGGAGCGCCGGGCGAGGGGCTGAGACGAGCGCTTCACGCGGACCGCGAGGACTTCTTCGACGACGAGGTCTTCTTCGACGTCGATCCGCCGCTGGATCCCCGCCGCTTCTCGAGGCTGCGCTCGAGGGCGTCCATCAGGCTGACCACCTTGCCGTCGCCCCCGGGATCCCCTGCCGCACGCTCCGTGCCGAAGGTCTCGTCGGTGTCGACGGACTCGCCCTGCTCGAGCTTGGCGTCGACCAGCTCCCGGAGCTGCTCCTGGTACTCGTCGGTGAACTGCTCGGGCTCGAAGTCGCCGCTGAACTGGTCCACCAGCGCGGAGGCCATCGTCAGCTCCTTCGTGCTGATCCTCGTCCGCGACGGCGCGAAGTCGACCTCCCTGAGGTCGGTGGGCCAGCGCAGGGTCTGCAGAGCCAGCAGGTCCCCGTGGATGCGCAGGACGCCCAGGCGGGTCTTGGTGCGCAGCGTGAAGGTGACGACGGCGGTGCGCTCGGTGTCGGCGAGCGTCCTGCGCAGCAGCACGTACGCCTTGGAGGACCGGCCGACGGGCTCGAGGAAGTACGAGGTCCCCAGCAGGATCGGGTCGATCTGCTCGTCGGGCACGAACTGCACGACGTCGATCTCGTCGTTGTCCTCGGCGGGCAGCGCGTCGAGCTCCTCGTCGGTGAGGACGACGGTCTTGTCGCCGTCGTCGTACGCCTTGTCGATGTGGTCGTAGTCGACCTCCCGGCCGCACACCTCGCAGTGGCGCTCGTACCGGATCCGGCCGTGGTCCTCGTCGTGGACCTGGTGGAAGGAGAGGTCGTGCGAGCGGGTGGCTCCGTAGAGCTTCACCGGCACGTTCACGAGCCCGAAGCTGATCTCACCGCTCCATATCGCGCGCATGCTCCATGACACCATGCGACGTCGGGGCGCGCCAGGGACGATCGGTCGGTCCCCCGTGCAGGGGTGACGGATCGGCCGGAGGGGAGCATGGTGGTGCCATGGCTACCGGCGAGCAGAAGGTGGAGATCGACGGCCGCACGCTGACGCTGTCGAACCTCGACAAGGTGCTCTACCCGTCCACGGGCACCACCAAGGGCGAGGTGATCGACTACTACCGCCGCATCGCGCCCGTGATGATCCCGCAGGCCACGCGGCGACCCGCGACGCGCAAGCGCTGGGTGGACGGGGTCGGCACCGAGGAGAGCCCCGGCACGGTCTTCTTCCGCAAGGACCTCGAGGGATCGGCGCCCTCGTGGGTGCCCCGCGCGGAGATCGAGCACCGCGAGAGCACCTCGACCTACCCATCGGTCGACGAGACCGCGGTGCTGGTCTGGCTCGCCCAGCTCGCTGCGCTCGAGATCCACACCCCGCAGTGGCGCTTCGACGAGGAGCTCGAGCCGTCGACCCCCGATCGCCTGGTGCTGGACCTCGACCCCGGTGAGGGCGCGGGGCTCGAGGAGTGCGCCCGGGTGGCGGTGTGGTGCCGGGAGATCCTCGCGGACATGGAGCTGGACACCTATCCGGTGACCTCGGGCTCCAAGGGCATCCACCTCTATGCCCCGCTGGACGGCACGGCGACCGCCGAGGAGATCGGCGAGGTGACCCATGAGCTCGCCCGTGCGCTGGAGGCCGACCACCCCGAGGACGTCGTCAGCGAGCAGCGGAGGACCAAGCGCACCGGCAAGGTGCTCGTGGACTGGTCGCAGAACAACGGTCACAAGACCACCGTCTGCCCCTACTCCCTGCGCGGGCGGCTGCGACCCACCGTCGCCGCGCCGCGGACCTGGGAGGAGATCGAGGACGCGGACCTCGCCCAGCTCGAGTTCACCGAGGTCCTCGAGCGGGTCGAGGCCGGGACGGACCCGATCGCCCCGCTCGGCCTCCCGGGGACCGGCGCCGGAGGGGCGGGGCAGGACCGTGACCGGCTCGAGGTCTACCGCTCCAAGCGGGATCCCGAGCGGACGCCCGAGCCGGGAGTCGGCCCGGCGGCCGCGCAGGAGGCGCGCGCGGCGGAGGCGCCGATGTTCGTCATCCAGGAGCACCACGCCTCGCGCCGGCACTGGGACGTCCGCCTCGAGCACGAGGGCGTGCTGGTCTCCTGGGCGGTGCCGAAGGGACCGCCGCTCGAGGTCGACGTGAACCGCCTCGCCGTGCAGACCGAGGACCATCCTCTGGAGTACGGGACCTTCGAGGGCACCATCCCGCGGGGCGAGTACGGCGGGGGCGAGGTGGCGCTGTGGGACACCGGCACGATCGAGGTCGAGAGATGGCGCGAGGGCGAGGAGGTGATCGTCGTCTGCCACGGCCGCGAGGACGGCGGCCTGGGCGGGATCCCGCGCCGCTACGCGTTCATCCGCACCGGCGGCATGGGGGAGGAGCGCCGTTCCGCCGCGGCGCGGGAGAAGGCCGCCTCGAACTGGCTGCTGCACCTGATGAAGGAGCAGCCGGAGGCCGAGGTGACCTCGCGCCCGCCGGCGCTCGGCGAGCCGATCTCCCCGATGCTGGCCACTCTCGGCCGCCGCGAGGACATCCGCGACCAGGACGAGTGGGCCGTCGAGATGAAGTGGGACGGCGTCCGCGCGATCGTCGCCCTCACCACGGAGGAGATCCGCGTGACCAGCAGGAACGGGAACGACACGACCGCCGCGTTCCCTGAGCTCCGAGAACTGCACGAGGCGGTCGACCCGGAGGTCCTCGCCGCCGGGGAGGTGGTGCTCGACGGCGAGATCGTCGCCCTCGATGCGCAGGACCGTCCCTCCTTCTCGCGCCTCCAGCAGCGGCTGGGCCTGAGCCGCGAGCGCGACGTCGAGCGCGCCCGGCAGGACGTGGAGGTGCATCTGATGGTCTTCGACCTACTCAAGCGCGGGGGTGACTCGCTGCTGCGCACGCCCTACCGGGAGCGCCGCGACGCGCTCTTCGAGGTCGTGGAGTCCACCGCGCACGTGCATCTGCCCCACGCCGACCACGGCGACGTGGACCATGCCATCGAGCTGTCGCAGGAGCTGCAGCTCGAGGGCGTGCTGGCCAAGACCGAGTCCGGCGTCTACCAGCCGGGCAGGCGCTCCCGCACCTGGATCAAGATCAAGAACTCCCGCCACCAGGAGGTGGTGGTCGTCGGATGGCGGCACGGCCGGGGTGAGCGCGCCGGCACGCTCGGCTCCCTGCTGCTCGCGGTCCCCGACGAGGACGGCGTCCTGCGGTACGCGGGCAGGGTCGGGACCGGCTTCAGCGAGCGTGATCTCGAGCAGATCACCACCCGGCTCCGCTCGCGCTCCCGGAAGACGCCGCCGGTCCGGGACGTCCCCGCCCCGGAGCGCCGTGACGCGGAGTGGGTCCGGGCGGACCTGGTCGGCGAGGTGCGGTACGGCGAGCGCACCGAGAGCGGTCGCCTGCGCCATCCGGTCTGGCGCGGCTGGCGCCCCGACAAGCAGGCGCAGGACGTCCGGTGGGAGGGGTGAGCAGTGCCGTCCTCGGGGTGCCGAGGGTCCGCTGGGTCACACCGCGGCCCCAGCATCCCCGCCGATGCCGTAGGCTTCGAGAGTCGTCCGCACCGCCCCTCCCCACGGGATGGAGCGCGGAGGACACGCACGGCGCTGGAAGCCTCCTCGGAGGTGACCGTCGACGGTCACCCCGCACTTCCGACGAAACAGGGACTTCATCACCTCCTCCGCACAGCCCACGCCTGTCGACGACCCCGTCTCCCCCCTCACCACCGCGCCGTCTCCCGCACCCCGGGATCACGCCGCGCATCCCCACCTCTCCCGGCTCCGAGCCGATGCTGACGTCCGCGTCGCCGTGCTCGCCGGAGAGCTCCCCGGCCATGCCGTCAGCAGCCCTGCTGGCGCCTCGGCCCACCCGGCCCTCGGGCCCTCACCCGACCGCACCGGCGACGTCCTGTCGTCGGCCGCGGTTCAGGCGGCCCTCGCGGCCGCACCCGCACCCCGATCCGGCAGCGAGGACCACATGGGTCCTTGCCACGCCTGGGGTGCGACCCGTCCGGGGCGGCGTCGTCGCCACGGATACCCGGGTCACACCCGTGACTCACGACTACGAAGGAATATCGCCATGGCTACTGGCATCGTCACCTGGTTCAACTCCGACAAGGGCTACGGCTTCATCGCCCCCGAGGACGGCTCCGCCGATGTGTTCGCGCACTTCAGCGCCATCGTCGGCACCGGTCGTCGCGACCTCGAGGAGAACCAGCGCGTGGAGTTCGAGACCGAGCGCGGCCCCAAGGGCATGCAGGCAGTGAACATCCGCGCCATCTGAGCGCTCCGGTCGATCCTCCGATCGACCTCGAGGCCGGCTGATCCGCTCCGCGGATCCCGGTCATGACCCCGACGCCCGTCGGCCCCGGCTCACGCCGGGACCGGCGGGCGTCGTGCTGCCCCCCGCAGGGCGCCCTCACCAGGTCACGGTGTGCAGCCCGGCCTCCAGCAGCTCCTCCCGGCCCGGCAGCAGCACCCGGGCACGCGCCCCCTCGGGAACCTCGAGCGTGACCGTCGCCGCGTCCCGGTCCACCTCGAGCAGGATCTCCCCGTGCTCGGTGGCGCGGGCGATCTCGATGCGCCCCACGGGCACGTCCGGGTCGGGGGCGACGAGGAACTCGCCCCAGCCGTCCGGGCCGCGCCGCAGCCCGGCCACGTGCTCGTGGATCCAGGTCGCCGGGGTCCCCATGAAGTAGTGCGAGCAGGAGCGCGGGTCCTCCCACATCTCCATGAACGTCGAGTGGCCGGCGTCCAGCCACGCCCGCCAGCCCGGAGCGGTGGGATTCTCGAGCACCCGCAGGGCGAGGTCGCCGTGGCCGTGCTGCGAGAGCACGGGCAGCAGGTACCGCACCCCGATGTGTCCGCAGTCGTGGTGGTCACCGCGGGCGGTGACGTCGGCGACCAGGTGCGCGAGGACGGACTGCACCTGCTCCTCGGGCACGATCCCGAAGGCCAGCGGCACCACGTTGCTGGTCTGACGGAAGATCTCGGTGCCCGGATCGCGGTAGAGGCCGAGCTGCGGGTCGAGGAAGACCTCGTTGACGGCGGCCTCGAGCGCGGCGGCGTCGGCGCGCAGGGCGGCGGGGGAGGGCAGGTCCTCGACGGTCCCGGCGAGCTCGTGGGCGTGGGCGAGGGCGCGCAGGGCCCGGGCGACGAACAGGGTGGCCGTGAGGCGCCCGTCCTCGGGAGCCGGTCCCGGGGACCCCGGGGACAGGTAGTCGCCCAGCACGCCGGAGATCACCCCGTCCTCGTCGCGTCGGCCCAGCTCGTAGGCGAGATACCGGGCGGCCGCGGGGCCGTGCTCGAGCACGTGCTCCGTCTCCCCGTACTCGGTGGCGAGCTCGTCGAGCAGCACCGGCAGCAGGGTGGTCCACTCGGGGGCGGGGGACAGCTCCTCGTAGCCCCAGCCGGGGGTGGGGGCGATCACCGGCAGCGACCCGTCCGGGCGCTGCGCGTCGACCTGGTCCGCGAGCCACTTGCGCAGCATCCGGCGCAGGTCGAAGCTCGTCGTCATCGCCGCGAGCGAGGTCAGCGCATCGCCGGTCCAGCCGTTCTTCTCGTGCATCGGCGTGTCCGTGGGCACGTGGTGCATGTTGTTGGCGAGCGAGGCGCGCATCGCCCCGTCGAAGCGCTCGAGGTACTCCGAGGAGCTGCTCAGCGTGGAGGCGGTGGTGAGATCCGCATGGGCGAGCAGTCCCGTGACCTGAAGGTCCTCGAGGGAGCCGCGCCGTGCCTCGAGCTCGACGTAACGGAACCCCTTGTAGCTGAACTGCGGCTCGAAGCAGGGGGCGGCGGGCTCCAGGCGCACCCGGTCCTCCTGGAAGCGCGGAGCGAGCACGTGCTCGTTGTCGGCGTCGACGGTGCCGTCCGCGCGCAGCTTCTCGCCGTGCACGGCGGAGAACTCGATCTCCTCCCCGCCGCGCAGCCGGTACCGGCACCAGCCGGCGATGACCCGGCCCATGTCCAGCACCCGGCGCCGCCCGTGGTCGGCGACCACGCGCGGGGTGATCTCCGCGCGGACCACGACCGGTTCCTGGACCTGGAGCTGCATCCGCGGCGCGGGGGCGGGGGCCGCGCGGCGCCGGCCGGAGCCCGGCGCCTCGACCAGCACCGGGTCCCAGGCGGAGTCGTCGAACTCCGGCCGCAGCCAGGCCTCGGGGTCGGTCCCGCCCGCGAACGTCTCGCCCTCGTACATCGAGTCGGTGGTGATCGGGCCCGGGGCCGTGCGCCAGTCCGCGTCGGTGGCGATCGCGCGCGAGGAGCCGTCGGCGAGATCGATCCGCAGATGCGCCCAGGCGCGCACCGGACCGCGCCATGGGGCCTGCTCCCAGCGCCAGACGGTCGGGGTGGTCAGGGCGTGGAACCCCCGGCCCAGGGCGATCCCCAGCACGTTCGTCCCGCTGGTGAGCAGGGCGGAGACGTCCGCCTCGCAGACCGGCACCCGGAGCCGGGGATCGGTGAGCCCCGGGTCCAGGCGCGAGGAGCGGTAGGGGCGGGCGTTGACGAAGGCGCGGAAGGCCCCCAGGCCCGTGACCAGGAGCCGGGCGGAGACCGGCGGGGCGGGCAGGGTGAAGGTCGTGCGGAGCAGCGGATTCTGGGGATCCTCACCCGGGGCGGTGATCCAGCGGGCGAGGGCAGGGTCGATCTCCGGCATCGCGGCACACCTGGTTCCTGAGGTCGTCGTCGACGGATTCGGACAGTGTGGCACAGCGGCCCCGGCTCCCAGCCCGCACCGGGGAGGCGGTGCCACCATGTCGGCATGGATCCGCAGAGCATCGTCCGCGCCGTCGTCGAGCGCATCGCCCCGGGGCCCGTCCCCGCGGCCGGCTGGTGGATCCTGCTCGCGATCGCCGCGGCGCTCCTGGTCGTGGTGGTGCCGCTGCTGTGGCGCGCGGCCCGGCCGGCGGTGACCATCGTCCACGAGCTGGGCCACGCCGGCGTGGGCATCCTGGTGGGCCGTCGGTTCACGGGGTTCGTGGTCAGCGCCGACATGTCCGGGCACGCCGTGACCGTGGGTCCCCGTCGCGGCGCCGGGCGCATCGCCGCCACCTGGGCCGGCTATCCCGCGCCCGCCCTGCTCGGCGCCGTGCTGGTCCAGCTCGCACTGCTGGGCTGGGCGCGCACCGCCCTGTTCGCCGCGCTCGTGATCCTGCTGCTCTCCCTCGTCTTCACCCGCTCGGTGCACACCCTGCTGGTCGTGCTGCTCACCGCCGCCGCGGTGGGCGCTCTGTGGTGGTTCGGCGGGGCCGCGCTGATCACCCTGCTCACCCTCGCCGCCGGGGTGTTCCTCCTGCTCGGCGCGTGGCGGCACGTGGCGGCGGTGATGACCGGCGGGCGGCGCTCCGACGACCCGCAGCAGCTCGCGCAGCTCAGCCCCGTGCCCAGCTGGGCCTGGATCCTCAGCCACCTGCTCGTCCTCGCCGGCTGCAGCTGGTGGGCCGGCACCGTGCTGGCCGGTCACCTGCTGTGACGCGGAAAAAGCGTTGCCGCCGCTGAGGGCTCTCCGTAGCCTCGGGGGCATGGGACTCATGAACGCCTCGATCGTCGTCCGGATCCGCCGCCCCTGACGGCGCGGGTCCCCTTCCGTACTCGACTCCGCGCCGCCCCCGGTCCACCGCCGGGCGGCGCTTCGTGCTGCCCGGCTCCCGCCTGCCCGAGGAGCCACCGTGTCCCGACACCACCCCGGACCCCATGAGCTGGGTCAGAACCACCTCCACGATCCCCACGTCATCGACCGCGTCGTCGCGCTCGTCGCCCGCACGGACGGGCCCGTCGTCGAATGGGGTGCCGGCGACGGCGCCCTCACCCTTCCGCTCGCCGCGCTCGGGCGGCCGCTCGAGGCCGTCGAGATCGACGAGCGGGCGGTGCGCCGCCTGACCCGTCGGCTCCCGGGGCGGACCGGTGCCCGCGTCACCGTGACCCACGGCGACCTCCTGGCGCACGTGCCGCCCTCGGAGTCCACCCTGGTCGCCAACCTGCCGTTCCACCTGACCACTCCGGCGCTGCGGCACCTCCTCCGCACCGGCGGATGGACCGACGCCGTGCTGATCACCCAGTGGGAGGTGGCCCGCAAGCGCGCCGGCGTGGGCGGGTCGACGCTGATGACCGCGCAGTGGTGGCCCTGGTACGAGGTCCGCCTGGAGACGCGCATCCCCGCCGCGGCCTTCCGGCCGCGCCCCGGGGTCGACTCCGGGCTCCTGCGGATCCACCGCCGCGCCGCGCCGCTGGTGGCCGACGCCGACCGGCGCGCCTACCAGGACCTGGTGCGGCGCATCTTCACGGGACGGGGTCGGGGTCTCGAGCAGATCCTCCGCCGCAGCGGCGGGCTGAGCGCGGAGCGTGCGCGCTCCTTCTGCCGCGAGCACGGCTACCGCCCGCAGGCGCTGCCGCGCGACGTGGATCCGGCCCACTGGGCCGAGGCCCTCGTCCGCGCCCGGGGACGCCGCGGTGCGCCGGTGCCGTGAGCGCCGCCCGTGACAGATCGCCGCGCGCGGCGCATCATCGTCAGGGACGGATCCGGGAAGGTGACCGCGATGGATGCGACGGCCTGGCTCGCCCTGCTGGACGGGCACGACTACACGATCGCGCGCGAGGTCATCCAGCGCGGCGTCGCCGCCGTCTTCGTGCTCGCCTTCACCTCGACGCTGCACCAGTTCCCGGCGCTGCTGGGGGAGCGGGGCCTGCTGCCGGCTCCCGAGTTCCTCGCCCGCCCCGCCTCCCGCCGGGCACCGAGCCTGTTCCACTGGCGCGCGACCCCCTACAGCGACTCCCTGCTGCGGGCGATGTGCCTGCTGGGCATCGTGCTCGGTGCGCTCGTGGTCCTGGGCCTGCCGCAGCGGGGACCGGCCTGGACCATGATCGCGGTGTTCGGGGTGATGTGGGTGATGTACCTGTCGATCCACTCCGTGGGGCGGATCTTCTACGGCTACGGCTGGGAGTCGATGCTGCTCGAGTGCGGGTTCGTGGTCGGCTTCCTGGGCTCCCACGCGGTCGCGCCGCCGATGCTGGTGCTGCTGTTCCTGCGCTGGATGCTGCTGCGCCTCGAGTTCGGGGCCGGGATGATCAAGATGCGCGGCGACCCCGCCTGGCGGGATCTCACCGCGATGGATCACCACCACCTCACGCAGCCGATGCCCGGTCCGCTCAGCGCCCTCGCGCATCGTGCGCCGCGCTGGTGGCACCGGGTGGAGGTGCTGGGCAGCCATGCCGTCCAGCTCGGCGTGATCTGGCTGGTGCTGCTCCCGCAGCCGGTCGCCTCCCTCGCCGCCTGCGCGGTGATCCTCAGCCAGCTGTACCTCGTGGCCACGGGCAACTACGCCTGGTTGAACTGGCTGACCATCCTCATCGCCTTCTCCGCGATCAGCGACTCCTTCCTACGCTGGATCGCGGGCGGTCCCGTGCCCGGTCCGCTCGCCGGCGCACCGGCGGCCGCGGGCGACCCGAGCCCGCTGTGGTGGCATCTGCTGATCCTCCTGGTGACGGCGGTCCTGATCGTGCTCAGCGGGAAGCCGCTGCGGAATCTCTTCTCCTCGCACCAGCTGATGAACGCGAGCTTCAACCGCTTCCACCTCGTCAATGCCTACGGCGCCTTCGGCTCCATGACGCGGCGGCGGCTCGAGCTGATCATCGAGGGGACCCTCGCCGAGGATCCCGCGGCGGCGGGGGAGGGGGAGTGGCGGCCCTACGAGTTCCGCGGCAAGCCCGGCGACCCCTGCCGCCGCCCCCGTCAGATCGCGCCATACCACCGGCGGCTGGACTGGCAGATGTGGTTCCTCGCGCTGCGTCCCGGAGCCCAGGACTGGTTCGTGGCGCTGCTGGAGCGGATCCATGACGGGGACCCCGCGATCCGGCGCCTGCTGCGCGTGGACCCCTTCGACGGGGTCGCTCCCACCGCGGTGCGGGTGCGGTGCTGCGAGTACCGCTACGCGAGCCCGCAGGAGCGCCGCGAGAACGGCCGCTGGTGGACGCGCGAGGACCTCGGAGTCATCTCGCGCCTCGGGGTGTCCTAGGGGTGCCTGCTCGCCGGTCTCCTGCCGCTCGTCCCGCGCGGCACGTCGACTAGGCTGGGGCCTTCCGTCCACGACCCCCATGATCTCCACCCCCGAGGAGTCCGATGTCCGCGCTCGCCGTCCCGGTCCGCCGCCCCGTCCTGGCCGATGCCCTCGCGCCGCACCGCACCCGTCTGCGGGATGCGGGCCTCGTGCTCGCCGGAGCGGGCGTCGTCGCCCTGCTCGCCCAGGTCACGATCCCGCTGCCGATCGTGCCGATCACGGGCCAGACCCTCGGCGTGATCCTCGTCGGGGCCTCGCTGGGGTCGCGGCGCGGCGCGGCGGCGCTGCTGACCTATCTGCTGGTCGGGCTCGCCGGCGCACCGGTCTTCGCCGAGTTCACCGGGGGCCCCGCCGCGGTGCTGCTGCCGAGCTTCGGCTTCCTCCTCGGCTTCGTCCCCGCGGCCTTCGTCGCCGGCTGGTTCGCCGAGCGCGCCTGGGACCGCCGGCCGCTGCTGGCCCTGGTGGGCTTCGTCGCCGCGAGCGTGGTGCCCTTCCTCGTCGGCGTCCCCTACCTGGCGATGATCCTGAACGCCGTGATGGGCGCGCAGCTGGGCCTCGTGGGCATCCTCGAGGTCGGTGTGCTCCCGTTCATCGTGGGCGGCCTGGTCAAGGCCGCGATCGCCGCGGTCCTGATCCCCGCGGCCTGGCGCGGGGTGCGCGCCCTCGACGAGCGCCGCTGACCCCTGACCACGCAGGATCCGAGCCGCCGGCGCACAGCGCGCCGGCGGCTCACTGCGTCAGCAGCGCCGCCCGGACGATGAGGCCGACGAAGGCCAGCGAGGGCAGAAACGTCACGGTCAGCCAGATCTTGCGGTAGGACAGGATCGCGATGAACTCGCGCAGGGTGGCGCTGGGCACGTAGTAGAACGTCGTCCGCCCGCCGATGGCCTCGTCCTCGTAGCCGAGCGTCCGAGCCAGCAGCGCGGCGCGGAAGGCGTGGTACCGACTGGTCGAGACGACGTAGGGGCCCTGATGGCCCGCCTCGTCGAGGACCCGGTGGGAGAAGATCAGGTTCTCCTCCGTGGTGCGGGACGCGGTCTCGGCGCGGACCCGGTCCTCGGGGACGCCGGCCTCCTGGAGCAGGTACTCGGCCATCGCCTCGCCCTCCGCACGGGGCTCGTCCTCGCCGCGACCCCCGGAGGGCACCAGCAGCGGGTCGATCCCTGCGGCCAGCAGCCGCTCGCGCTCGGTGACACCGCGCTCCAGGCGGCTGCGCAGGAGAGGCGGGACCCGTCCGTCGATCAGCCCGGAGCCGTGGACGATGATCCCCGTGGTCTGCAGCTGCCGGGGGAAGAGCTGGTAGGGCACCGAGGCGCCCAGGAACACCAGGAACGCGAGGCCCACGTGCAGCGCGATCACACCCAGCAGCATGCCCAGGCCGATCCCCACTGGGGTGAGCGTCAGCACCAGGGCGGTCGAGACCACCGGTGCGCCCAGCAGCGCGAGGCCGGCGAGACCGGACAGCGCCGTGCCCAGGGAACGCCCCTCCTTGCGCACCATCGTCAGTCCGTTGAGGACCAGGAAGACTCCCAGGGCGATCACACCGAGCACGGCCAGCAGCGCGCCCGCACCCACCAGCAGCGCGCCGAGCGGGATCGTCTCGGAGACCAGTCGGCCGATCAGGGAGATGCTCGAGAACAGGGCGAGCAGCAGCAGCACCCCGTTGCGCACCCGGCGCCGATCCTGCCGGAACACCAGCAGGTAGAGACCCCACCACAGGGCCGTCCCGACCATCGCTCCCAGCATCGCACCCTCCTCGTGCCCGTCCGCCGATCGGCAGCATCCGGCTCCATCCTGGCACCTCACGCGGGGCGCACCGCGCCCTCGCGGGCCTCCGTGAGCTTCCGTACACTCAGGGCCATGAGGGAGGACGAGGAGCCACCCGCGGGCGGCTACCGGCGCGACGAGCCCGACGCCGACCGCCTGGACCGCAACTGGAACGAGCTGCTCCAGGAGATCCGCGTGCTGCAGACGGGCTCGCAGATCCTCGCGGCCTTCCTCATCGTGCTGCCCTTCCAGTCGCGCTTCGAGGAGCTCGACCGCGTCCAGACCCTGTGGTACCTGGGTCTGCTGCTCCTCGCCCTGGTCATCGTGGCGCTCCTGCTCACGCCGGTGGGCATGCACCGGCACCTGTTCCGTCGGCGCGTCAAGGACGAGATGGTCCTGGCCGCGAACCGGCTGCTGAGGGCCGCGATCACGCTGGTGGCCGTGCTGCTGACCGGGGTGGCCGTGTTCGTCGTCGACGTGGTGCTCTCACGCCCGGCAGCGCTGGTGACGGGGATCCTGCTGGCCCTGCTGATGGTGGTGTTGCTGGCCGTGCTCCCGCGCCGGATGGCGCGCCGGTCCCCGACCTGATCGGCGGCGGATGGTCAGGAGCCCAGCAGCACGCCGACGTCCGCCCCGAGCTCCGGCGCGCAATGCAGGGCGAAGGCCGGCCAGATGCTGCCGGTGAGGGAGCGGATCCAGGCGAAGGCCAGCCCCATGGCGGTGGCGAAGAGGCCGCCGCCCACGCTGAGCGACCAGGAGCCGTCGGCTCCCAGCAGGATCATGTGTCCCAGCCCGAAGACGACGGCGGTGAGGACCGCGCCCCACCCCAGAGGTGCCCCGAGCACCCGTCGTGACGGCGGCAGGGCACGATCGAGCACGGCGAGCATCATCCCGCGCCAGATGAGCTCCTCGGTGAGGTTCGGGAGGGTCGCATCCCAGACGATCTGCTCCATGCCGACCGCGCGGCCCGCATCCTCCCCGGTGAGCGCCGCGACCGCTCCCAGTCCCACGAACAGGGCGAGGACGACCGTGATCGCGATCAGGGCGGGGCGCGCGGAGCCCGGGACGAGGCGGCCGCGCAGTCCGGTCTCCTCCCGCGCCCAGCGTCGGAGCAGCAGGAACAGGATCCCGACCCACAGCAGGTCCAGGATCTTCCCCTGCCAGTTCCCCTGCAGCCCGGCGAACAGGGGAAGGGTCAGGATCCGTCCCGAGAGGGAGGTCAGCATGACCCCGTAGGCCACGACCGCCACCGCTGTCCACAGCTCCCGCGGCGGCGAGCCGCGGTCCCCGGAGGTCAGCGCCGCCGCACCGGCCAGGACCAGCAGGCCCAGCACGAGCGTCCCGCCCCAGAGGGCGGCGGAGCCGAGGCTGCGGACCACCGCCGGCAGTCGGTCCGGGTCCTCGAACAGATGCAGGAGGACCACCACGGCCAGGGGAGCGAGCACCGGGAGGATCCAGCGCGCGGAGTCCGTGGGGGCGACGGGCCGTGGGGGGGGCGGGACCTGCGCCGGGATCCATGCCCCCAGTCTCACCGATCGGCCGCCGGCGGTCCATGGCGCCCGGGCCCGGAACCGCCGGCGACGTCCCCTCAGCGCCCGCCGGCGGCGAAGGGGGCCAGGTGCCGGCCGATGTGGGCGGCGACGACGTCGGTGTGCTCGGCCTGGTGCGCCGCCACCACCGACAGGAAGCGGTCGTGGATCGAGGCGCCGGAGGCGTCGGTCCCGTTCAGCGAGTCGCCGTAGCCCACGTGGAGGATCTGGCGCGCATCGGCGGAGCGGATGAGGTCCACCAGGTCCACCCCGGCCAGCGAGGTGGGGGTGCGGTCCTCGTGGGCGGAGACCTGGTAGCTCGCGCGGGCCTTGACGTAGGAGGCCCGGGAGATGTCCCAGATGGCGCCGAACAGCTCCGGATCGTGGGCCGCGACGATCTCCACGCCGCACAGGTAGCTGGTGCCGGAGGTCTTCAGGTGCACGTGCCCCTGCGTCGCCTCGACGCACAGCGGGTAGATGGAGAACTTGTCGGAGCCCGAGTGCAGGGAGATCCGGTAGCCGCCGAACTGCTCGGAGATCGCGTGATGCGCCTCGAGGTTGGTGCGCAGCTCCTCGACGTCGCCCAGGAAGTCCAGGCCCTTCTCGAAGCCGTCGACGTAGCGGGGGGCGAAGCTGAACCAGCTCGCGCCCAGCCGCTTCAGCTCGGCGGCGAGGTAGTAGTGCTCGAAGAAGGTGGTCTGCCAGGCCGTCTCGTCGACCGCGAACTCGATCTCGATCTCGTGCTGCGCCTGCGAGGTGGCGTGGCGGTACAGGCGCATCGCCTCGACCACGGCCCGGCCGTACTTCACCGCGGCGGTGAGCACGTCCTGCTCGGTGACCTCGATCTGCGAGTGGCCGACGTCCAGCGTCATCCCCACGTAGCGGGAGCGCAGGTCCGCGAGGGTGTCCTCGAGGGCGTCCCAGGGCAGCGACTCGGCGTCGGCCGCGGTGACACCGCCGGTGACGTCGGCGACCATGTCACCGGGATCGAGGGTGAACATCACGAAGCCGGCCTCGAGACCGCGGTCGATGCCCTCGGTGGACTTGATGTGGTCGCAGTCGGCGCCGAAGCCGCGGTCCCAGCCGGCCTCGACCAGGCCGAAGACCACATCGTCCATGACCTCCTGGGCGGTGCGGCCCAGGCGGTCCATCTCGCGGATCGACTGCTGGGCGAGCACCGGCATCACACCCGTGCCCTGTGCGCCGAAGGCCCGCGCCTGGCCGGGAGTGGCCAGGCCCGTGCGGTCCCCGGTGCCCACCGAGGTGCGGCTGCCGCTGATCAGGCGCGGGCGGAGCACCTCGAAGGCGCCCTGCAGGGCGCGGGCGTTGGCGGTGGACAGCTCGCCCACCAGCACGTGGCCGTCGCCGCGTGCGGCGGCCGTGCCCTCGAAGGCCGCCAGGGCCTCGGCGGTGGAGGCGGCCACCTCCAGGGAACGGGCGGAGCCGTCGTAGCGGATGCTCGCTGAGAGGGAATCGGTGCGCAGGGTCATGGTGATCTCCGTTCGGGTCGGTGAGGTCGGTCGTAGCGGGTCAGGGGGCGGGCGGGAACTCGAGCAGCACCTTCACGTCGTCCCCGGCGCCGGCGGCGGCGTCGCGGAGCGCCTGCGGCCCCTGCTCGAGGGGGACGATGCGGGTGCGCAGCGGGGAGACGTCGACCCGATGTGAGCTGATCTGCTCGATGAGCTGCGGGAAGATGTCCCGGCTGTTGCGGGAGCCCAGGACCTCCAGCTCCTTCTTCAGCAGCACCGAGGGGCCGAAGGTGACGTCCGCGGTGCCGTTGCCGATGAGGACCAGGCGAGCACCGGTGGCCGCGGCCTCGAGGGCATTGGTGAAGGAGACGGGCAGCCCGGTCGCCTCCGCGACCACGTCGAAGCCGTCCCCGCCGGTGGCCTCCTGGACCACCTGCGCGATGGGGGCGGTGGTGAGATCGGCGGTGCCGGCGGCGCCGAGGCGGGCGGCGAGGGCGAGGCGGGCGGGGAGGACGTCGGCGATCCAGACCTCGGCCCCGCGGGCGCGGGCCGCGAGCATGGTCAGCATCCCGATCGCGCCCGCGCCGAGGACCAGCATCCGCTCGCCGCCGGCCACCCGGGCGCGGCGCACGGCATGGCTGCCGATGGAGAAGGGCTCCACCAGTGCGAGATCCCGCGGATCCATGCCCGGGGCGGGGTGCAGGTGCTCCAGCGGCATGCACAGCAGCTCCTGGAACGCCCCGTCGCGGTGGACCCCCATGGTCTGGTTGCGCTCGCAGGCGTTGGTCAGCCCGCGGCGGCAGGAGTAGCAGGTGCCGTCCGGGAAGTACGGAACCCCCGTGACCAGGTCGCCGACGGAGAACCCCGCGGCATCCTCCGCATCTGCGGGCAGCTCGAGGATCTCGGCGGAGAACTCGTGACCGGGCACGCGGGGGTAGGAGGCGAAGGGCTGGGTGCCGCGGAGGGTCTGGACGTCGGAACCGCAGATGCCCGCGAAGAGCACGCGCAGCAGCGCCTCGCCGGGGCCGGGGCGCGGGGCGGGGACCTCGGCCAGCTCGACCCTCCCCGGGGCCGTCACCTGGATCGCTCTCATCGCGGGGTCCACTCCTTCGCGAACGTGCAGGGTGAGCACCGACGGTGCCCGTCACACCGTAAACGATTGCATGTCCAGGGCCTGGGGGACAAACGATCTCGTCCCGTAAGATCACCGAGGGATGCAAAGTTTGCATCGCGGAGTGGGGAGGAGGTCCGCCATGGCCGTGACCCTGCGCGACGTCGCCGCCCGGGCCGAGGTCTCGATCGCTACCGCCTCCCGGGCCTTCCAGCGGCCCGAGCTGGTCGCGACCGCCTCGCGCGAGCGCGTGCTCGCCGCGGCCGAGGAGCTCGGCTACCGCCCCAATCGCAGCGCGCGCGCCCTGATCACGGGGCACGCCGGTGTGTTCGGCGTGATCGTGCCGGACCTCGAGAACCCCTTCTTCCCCGCCGTGCTCAAGGGGGCGCAGGCGCGGGCCCACCAGCGAGGTGCGCAGCTGCTGATCACCGATGCGGGAGAGGCGCCCGAGGGGGAGCTGCCGCTGGTGCGCACCCTGGCCGGCCAGGTCGACGGCATCGTGCTGTGCTCGAGCCGGATGGACGAGGAGTCCCTGGCCGAGGCCGCCGGCCTCACCCCGCTGAGCCTGGTCAACCGGGTCTCCGCCGCGCTGCCCGGCGTCGTCGCCGATCCGGATCCCGGCATCCCCGCGGCCGTGCAGCACCTGCGGCGCACCGGCCACCGCCGACTGGGCTACGTCGGCGGTCCCGCGGTCAGCCGCTCCGATGCCGCGCGGCGAGAGATCATCGCGCGGATCTGCGGGGCGTCGGGGATGGAATGGGAGGACATCGGCAGCTTCCCCCCGACCGTCGAGGGCGGCCGCAGCGCCGCGGAGGCCGTGCTCCTCACCGAGGTCTCCGCGGTGCTGGTCTACAACGACGTCATGGCACTGGCGCTGATGGAGCGCCTGCGGGGCCTCGGCGTCGAGGTCCCCGGCGGGATCAGCGTGGTGGGCTGGGACGACATCCCCTTCTCCGCGCTGGTCACGCCCGGTCTCAGCACCGTGCGCGTGCCGCGCTACGACATGGGCGTCGCCGCGATCGACCTGCTCGACGGCGGGGGTGCCGGCCCCGGGGCGTCGCCCGCCGCCGGAGCCCCGCCCCGCATCTCGCTGCCCACGCGCTTCGTCCCGCGCGGTTCCGCGGCGAGGGCCGCCGCGTCGCAGTAGTCTGCGCCCATGTGCGACCTCGAGTCCCGGATCGGTGACGTCCCCGGCGTCGGTGCGCCCGCCGCGCGGGCGCTGGCGGAGCAGGGGCTGAGGACCGTCGGCACCCTCGCCGGAGCGGACTGGGCGGTCCTCGCGTCGTTGCACGGCGTCGGCCCCGCCGCCGGGCGGCGCCTGCAGGCCGTCCTCACGGAGCACGGGGAGAGCCTGCGGAACCCGCCGCCCCCGCGGGCGGCGAGGGCCTCCGGCTCCACCCGCCACACGGGCGTGACGGCGAAGGACGTCCGGACCCGTGCGACCGACGTCGACCCCGCGGCGTACGTGGACTCCCTGGCGGGCCGTCGCCGCCGCGAGGGCGCCGCGCTGCTGGCGCTGTTCGGCGAGGTGACCGGGGAGCCCGCCACGATGTGGGGTCCCAGCATGATCGGCTTCGGCGAGTACCACTACGTGTACGCCAGCGGCCGCGAGGGCGACACCTTCCGCCTCGGCTTCAGTCCCCGGACGGCGGAGATCGCCCTGTACGGGCTGCAGGGCTCGCCGCGCTGCGAGGAGCTCCTGGCCCGGCTCGGTCCGCACCGGCGGGGAGCGGGCTGCGTGTGGGTGCGGTCCCTCGAGGCCGTCGATCTCGGCGTGCTGGCCGAGCTGGTCGCGTACAGCTGGGAGCACCCGCCCGGGGTCGGCTGAGCACGGCCGATACGGCGTCCGGCCCGGTGTCGTGGTGTTGGGCTCACCGCCGCCGCGCCGATGGGCATCCCGGCCCGCCGGGGCCTACGCTTCAGGCCGGGAGGCGAGCCCCGCGGCGGGGCTCGGCGCGACGAGGAGAGGGACCACATGGGCCTGCCGACAGGCGACCGCCGACGCGCGGAGCGTGCACCGCTGCGCGGACGACGCTCGCGCGCCGGGGCGTGGATCGTGGCCATCGGACTCCTGCTCGTGGTCGTCCACGCGCTGGTGTTCCTCGCTCTCATGCACCTCGAGGGGGAGAGCCACTCCGCCGTGACCGCCGTCTACTGGGCGATCACGACCATGTCGACCCTCGGGTACGGGGACATCGTCTTCTCCACCGACACCGGACGCCTGTTCTCGGTGTGGGTCATGCTCAGCGGGGTCGTCTACCTGCTGGTGCTGCTGCCGTTCTTCGTCATCCAGTACGTCGTCACGCCCTGGCTCGACCGCCGGCGCCGCGCCCGGACGCCCCGTCGGGTGGCCCCGACCCTGAAGGACCACGTCCTGCTCGTGGGGTCCGACGCGGTGACCCAGGCCTTCGCGGCCCGCGCCGAGCGCTCCGAGGTCCCCGCCGTCATGGTCATCGAGGACCCGGTCGAGGCCGGTCAGCTCCACGACCACGGCCGGCAGGTGGTCGTGGGCCCGCTCGACGCCGCCTCCACCTATCGCAACGCGGGCGTCGCGCGCGCCCGCATGGTCGTCTCGACGCTCACGGACACGGCCAACACCAACGTCGCCTTCACCGTCCGGCAGGCCTGCGGCGACGTGCCCGTCGCGGTCACCGCGAGCAAGCCCGTCTCCAAGGACGTGCTGGGCCTCGCCGGGGCCGACCACGTCCTCCAGCTCGGCTCGGTGCTGGGTCGGGAGATGGCCTCGCGCGTCCTGGGATCGACCGGCCGGATCCATCGCATCGGCAGCTTCGGCGCGACCATCATCGCCGAGGCCTCGGTGCGCGGCACGCACCTGGCGGGGATGGGCCTGGAGCAGGCGCGCGCCGAGCTCCCCGACGGGGTGAGGCTCCTCGCGATCATGCGCAAGGGTCGCCTGCGGGCGATGACCCCGGACCTGAGGATCACCGAGACCACCGTGCTGGTGCTCTCCGGCACCGCGGAGGACCTCGCCGCCTATGACGAGCGCTTCCAGGCCGAGGGGCGCTTCGAGGAGCCGGTGGTGATCCTCGGCGGGGGCCGGGTGGGTCGCGCGGCCTCGCGCGCGCTGAGCGACGAGGGCGTGCCCAACACCATCATCGAGCTGGAGCCGGGACGGGTGGAGACCTCGTACTCGGTGCTCGAGGGGACCGCCAGCTACGTGGTGGTC
Organism: Brachybacterium sp. YJGR34; assembly: GCF_003347015.1. GTDB lineage: Bacteria > Actinomycetota > Actinomycetes > Actinomycetales > Dermabacteraceae > Brachybacterium. Next base: position 54,405 of record NZ_PNFB01000010.1, on the reverse strand, counting down.
CAGGGCGATGCCGCTGATCAGCGGATCCTGCGCCGTGCGGGCCTGGAGGACGCCTCGGCGGTGCTCGTCACGCCCCGGGACGACGACCTGAACGTCTACCTCACCCTGTTCTGCCGCCGGCTGCGGCCCGAGCTCCAGCTGGTCTCCCGCGCCACCTACGAGCGCAATGTCGCCACGCTCTACCGCGCCGGTGCGGACGGCGTGCTCTCCTATGCCACGATCGGCGCCACCGACCTGTGGAACCACGCCGGGCTCAGCCATCGGGTCCTGGTCGCCGAGGGCAACGAGCTGTTCCTGGTCCCGCGCCCCACCTCGCTCGCACGGCGTCCGATCCGCGACGAGGACGTCCACCGGCGCACGGGCTGCCACATCGTCGCGGTCGCCGACGAGGACGGCACCCTCCATGCCGACACCGAATCCATCCCCGCCTCCGCCTGCCGACTGCTGCTGCTGGGCGACCGCCACGCCGAGCACCGGTTCCGCGAGACCTACCTGAAGCGGCGCCGCCCCCGCCGGGAGGCCGGCGGCCCGCCCGCACCCCGTCCCCACCGCTGAGGAGAGTCATGTCCCCCGCACCCGTGAAGCTCGCCGTGGGCGAGCCCGCCCCCGCCCTCGACCTCCCCACCGCCGGAGGAGGGCGGGTGAGCCTCGCGTCGCTGCGCGGTGCGCCCGCGCTGCTGTGGTTCTATCCCGCCGCGAACACCTCGCTGTGCACCAAGCAGGCCTGCGACCTGCGCGACAGCCATCAGATGTTCCTCGACGCCGGCTATCGGGTGGTGGGCATCTCCCCGGATCCGGTGCCCGAGCTGGACCGCTTCGTCGCCGAGCAGGAGCTCCCGTACGCCCTGGCCTCCGACGAGTCCCACGCCGTCATGGAGGCCTACGGCGCCTGGGGCGAGAAGAACATGTACGGACGGCTGGTCCAGGGCACCATCCGCTCGACCTTCGCGATCGACGCCGAGGGCGTCCTGACCTTCGTGAAGTACCGCGTGGGGACCCCCAGGCACATCGCGCTGCTGCAGGAGAAGCTCGGTCTGGGCCCGGGCGCCGCCCAGATGTGACGTGATCTGCTCGCTCTCACGTTGGGAGCACCCGCCATGCTCCCGTATGCTGTATCGGCATGCCGTGATCGCGCGGCATCAGGAGACGTGGCAGAGCGGCCGAATGCGCTCCCCTGCTAAGGGAGTAGGCGACTACAATCGCCTCGGAGGTTCAAATCCTCTCGTCTCCGCCGACGAGAAGGCCCCTCACCTGCGGATCACCGCGGGGGAGGGGCCTTCTCGCGTCCGCTCAGACGGGCGAGCCGTTCTCGCCGATGGTGGTCCACTCGGGGCCGTCGGACTCCAGCAGATCCGGATCCCGCACGACCTCCTGCTCGTCCTCCCCGGCGCGCAGGCGGCCGGCGAACTCCCGCAGGTTCTCCCGCAGCAGGGCCCGGGCCCGGGAGGCGTCGCCCCCGTCGAGCGCCTCCAGGAGCGTCTCGTGCGTGGTCGTGAGGTCCGCGCGCACGCCGTAGCCGCGCGGATCGGAGAAGCTCCCCATCCGGGTGAGGATCACGATGGTGTTCATCGCGCTGGCCAGGAAACGGTTGCCCGAGAGCTCGGCCAGCTGCTGATGGAGGTCGAGGTCGGCGTTCCCGGCCTCGATCACCTCCTCGGCGGCGAGGGCCGTGCGGACCCGCTCCAGGCAGGCGCGCAGCGGGGCCAGCAGCGCCGCGGCTCCCAGCTCGTCCCCGGCGGCCCGCAGCTCCTGCACGCGGTCCGCGACGATGGAGGCGGCCTGCATCTCGATGCCCAGGCGGTAGTCGATGAACTGCGACATGGCCGCGGCGTCCATCGTGGTGACGAACAGGCCGCGTCCGGGCACCTGCGTGAGCAGCCCGTCGCGGACCAGGCGCTGGCAGGCCTCCCGCAGCGAGGAGCGGGAGATGCCCATCTGCTTGGACACCTGCACCTCCGGGACGGTGTCCCCCGGGCGGAGATCGCCGGTGTAGATCGCATTGCGCAGCTCGAGCTCGGCCTGGTCGATGATCGAGGGGCGGCGGATCGGCTGCATCAGCGGCAGCCGGACGGTCTCCTGGCGGGGCATCGGCATCCTCCTGTGCTCCGGGGGCGTTGTGCCCGCGCGGCGTCGTCTCATCATCCGGCATGGGGCGGCGGGATCCGTGTCGGTGCAGAGTCATCGCTGTCACACCCGCTGTCGATGCAGGTCACAGGAGAATCTGGAGCCTTCCGTCCCCGTCGGGCGGGTCACGACACCATCACGATAGGTGCCGCAGGTCCCGAACGAGCCCGCCGAGACCGCTAGCGTAGTCGTGTATCTGACGTCCGGATCATCGGATTGTCAGACACGAGTCACGAGTCACGAGTCACGAGACCCGCCGCGCCGGGCCCCGCGCCACGGCCGCACCGCACGCGAATCATCGAGAACGCCGAGGGAGCATCTCCATGCACAACCGCCGCAGCTTCATCCATGGCAGCGGGCTGGTCCTGTCCGCCGCCGCACTGGGCGGCCTCGCCGCCTGCAGCCGCACCGAGACCGGGGGCGGCGACGGTGGCTCCGGTGCCAGCGACGCCGGCGGCGGCGATCTCCTCTCCCGCCTGCAGGAGGCCGGGAAGATCACGGTCGGCTTCGCGGGCGAGGCGCCCTACAGCTTCGACGACAACGGCGAGCTCACCGGCGCCACCGTCGCGCTGCACCGCGAGATCTTCGGCGAGCTCGGCATCGCCGAGGTCGAGGGCACGCTCACCGACTGGGGATCGCTGATCCCGGGTCTGAACGCCCAGCAGTTCGACGCCATCAGCGCCGGCATGTCGATCCTGCCCGAGCGCTGCGCCGAGGCGGCCTTCAGCGAGCCGGAGTTCCAGTACACGACCGCGCTCATGGTGCCGACCGGCAACCCCGAGGGCCTGACCAACATGCAGTCCTTCGTGGACTCGGGCCTCACCGTGGCCACCATGACGGGCGCCATCGAGTCGAGCTACGCCGAGGACCTGGGTCTGGACTCCATCGAGGTGGGCGGCCCGCAGGACGGCGTGGACGCCCTGAACAGCGGCAACGCGGACGCCTTCGCGCTCACCGCGATCTCGCTGAACTGGCTGGCCGAGAACTCCAACGTCGACGTCGAGGTGACCGAGAGCTTCGTCGCCGAGATCGACGGGGTCAAGCAGTACGGCGCCGGCGGCACCGTCTTCCGCCAGGAGGACACCTCGCTGCTGGACGCCTACAACGAGAAGCTCGCCGAGATCATCGGCGATCCCGAGCGCTACCTGTCCATCGTCGGCGAGTTCGGCTTCACCGAGGCGGAGCTGCCGCCCGAGGAGATGACGGCCGAGCTCCTGTGCTCGGGCGATCTGTCCTCGCTGCAGTGACCCGCCCCTGTTCTGATATCGCACCACACGCAGCGCGCCCCGTCCCGGGGCGCGCTCCGCGTGCGTCCACCGCGGAGGTGATGCACCGATGGGCGGTCTGACCGACTTCGTCGAGAACTTCGGGATCAACACCGAGGCTCTCGTCGCCCGCATGCCCGTGATCCTCGAGGGGATCCTGGTCACCGTCCAGCTGACGGTGCTCGGAGCGCTCGGGGCGATGGCGATCGCGATGATCCTCGGCCTGGCGCAGAGCGTGAAGCTCGCCGCCGTGCGCATCGCGGCCCGCATCGTCGTCGAGTTCTTCCGCGGCACCTCGCTCGTGGTCCAGCTGTTCTGGTTCTTCTTCGTGCTGCCCCTGCTGGGCTGGCAGCTGGACCCGCTGTTCTGCGGCGTCCTGGCGCTGTCGCTGAACTACGGCGCCTACGGCGCTGAGGTGGTGCGCGGCTCGGTCGGCTCGGTCCCGAAGGGCCAGTACGAGGCGATCAGCGCGCTGAGCCTCAGCCCGCTGCGCGGCATGTTCCGCGTCATCGTGCCCCAGGCCTGGGCGCTCATGATCCCCTCGCTGTCGAACCTGCTGATCCAGCTGCTCAAGGGCACGGCCATCGTCAGCATGATCACCCTGCACGATCTCTACTTCCAGGTCGACCAGCTGCGGCGGACCACCGGCACCTGGTACGCCTTCGGGTTCGGCCTGCTGGCGTACTTCGTCATCGCCTGGGTGCTGGTCGCCTTCATGAACGCCCTGGAGATCCGTGCCAAGCATCGGATCGGCCGCGGTCCGAGCCTGCGCGAGTCCCTCGGGCAGCTCTTCCGCTCCCCGGGCCGGAAGCAGATCGGAGGTGAGCTCGCATGAGCGACATCTGGAGCTGGGAGCACGCGGCCGCCGCACTCCCCGCCCTCCTGGAGGGCTTCAAGGTCACGCTGCTGGCCACGCTGCTGGGCACCCTGATCGCCGTCGTGCTCGGGCTGGTCGTCGCCATCGTGCGCCGCACCGCGCCGAGGATCCTCAGCCTACCCGTGACCGGGGCCGTCGAGTTCATCCGCATGACACCGCTGGTGGTCCAGCTGGTGTTCGCGAACCTGGTGCTCTCGCAGTTCTTCGAGACTCTCACCATCGGCATCTGGGTGCTGGGCATCCACTACACGACCTACATGGCCGAGGTCTACCGTGCGGGCATCGACTCCGTCGCCAAGGGCCAGTGGGAGGCGGCGACCGCGCTGTCGCTGCCCCGGGCACGCACCTGGCGCGCGATCGTCATCCCCCAGGCCGTCCGCAACACCCTGCCGGCCCTGGGCAACTACGCGATCTCGATGTTCAAGGAGACGCCCTTCCTCATCGTCATCTTCATCTCCGAGATGGTCAACCAGGCGCAGAACTACGGCGCCAACACCTACCGGTACACCGAGCCGATCACGATGGCGGGCCTGATCTTCCTGGCCGCGAGCTATCCGATGTCCCTCCTGATCCGACGACTGGAGAAGAAACTTGCCTGAGAACACCCCGACGCCGGGAGCCGTCCCCGAGGGGGCCGCCGACGGCACACCCCACCTGCAGTTCCGCGACGTGGTCAAGAAGTTCGGCGACAACACCGTGCTGGACGACCTGAACTTCAGCGTCTCGCAGGGGGAGCGCGTCACCCTGATCGGTCCCTCGGGCTCCGGCAAGACGACGATCCTGCGCCTGGTGATGACCCTCGAGGAGCTCACCGGCGGCTACATCGACATCAGCGGCCAGCCGCTGCAGTACACCGAGCGGGGCGGGAAGCGCGTCCGGGTCCCGGACAAGCAGCGGCGCCGGACCACCACCCAGATCGGGATGGTGTTCCAGCACTTCAACCTGTTCCCCAACATGACGGTGATGGAGAACATCATCGAGGCGCCCGTCCACGTGATGGGGCTGGGCCGGGACGAGGCGGCGGACAAGGCCGAGGCCCTGCTCGACAAGGTGGGCATGGCCTGGAAGAAGGACGCCCGGCCCTCGCAGCTCTCCGGCGGTCAGCAGCAGCGCGTCGCGATCGCGCGGGCGCTCGCCATGGACCCGGAGATCCTGCTGCTGGACGAGGTGACCTCGGCGCTCGACCCCGAGCTGGTGGGGGAGGTGCTGGGCGTGCTCAAGGACATCGCCGCGGAGACCGACATCTCCATGCTCATCGTCACCCACGAGATGCAGTTCGCGCGGGACGTCTCCCATCGCGTGATGATGTTCGACCAGGGATCCGTCGTCGAGCAGGACTCGCCGGAGAAGATCTTCACCGAGCCGGAGCATCAGCGCACGCAGGACTTCCTGCGAGCCGTGCTCTGAACGGCCCGCCGGTTCCGTCCGCCCACTGATCGCCTCGGGGAGCGGTGGATCCGCGCGATAGTCTGTGCCCGTTCGTTCCGCGCCGTGGCGGTCGCCTTCTGCTGTCGGCGGCCGCTCCATGGTGTGCCGACCTTCAGGAGGCCCCGTGCCAGAATCCGACGCCATCGCCGTCCCCACTTTGACGAGCGAGTTCCCCGTCGTCGGCGACGACCCCCATATCGATGCCCCGCTGCGGGCGACGGTCCGCCGTCTGTCCACGCTGCTCGGCCGCACGCTGGCCGACCAGCACGGCCAGGAGCTGCTCGATCTCGTCGAGCAGGTCCGCACGCTCGCCAAGGCCGCGAAGTCGGCCGATACCGACGGCGACGCCCGTGACGTCCAGTCCCGTCTGGCCGAGCTGCCCACCGAGCAGGCCACGGCGCTGACCCGCGCCTTCACCCAGTACTTCCTGCTGGCCAACGCCGCGGAGCAGGTCTACCGCGTGCGGGCCCTGGATGCGCGCCCCTCCTCGGAGTCGTGGGTGCCCCGCACCGTGCGCGCCGTCGAGGAGGAGCTCGGCTCCGAGGGCCTGCAGCAGGCCGTGGACTCCCTCGACGTGCGCCTGATCTTCACCGCCCATCCCACCGAGGCCTCGCGCCGGGCGGTGCTGACCAAGCTGCGCGGCATCTCGGACCTGCTGGGCGAGGAGACCGAGGAGGGCACGCCCGAGCGGCGGCGCCAGGACCGGGACCTCGCCGAACTGGTGGAGTCGCTGTGGCTGACCGACGAGCTGCGCCGTCAGCGCCCCACCCCGCAGGACGAGGCCCGCAACGTCCTGTACTACCTGCGCCAGCTCTACCGCGTGACCATGCCCGAGTTCCTCGACGAGCTGCGCGACGAGCTGCGCAGCCACGGCGCGGACCTGCGTGAGGGCCAGGTGCCGCTGCGCTTCGGCTCCTGGATCGGCGGCGATCGAGACGGCAACCCGTACGTCACCGCGGAGGTCACCCGCGAGGTCCTCCAGCTCCAGGCCGAGGCCGCGATCGACATCGCGATCGAGACCATCTCCGAGCTGATCCTCGAGCTGTCCGTCTCCAGCGACCTCACGGGCGACGACGAGCAGCTGCGGGCGAGTCTCGAGCAGGACCTCGCCTTCAGCTCGGACGTCGACGCGGAGCAGCAGCGCCTCTTCGACCAGGAGCCCTACCGGCTCAAGCTCGGCACCATGCGGGCGAAGCTGCGCGCCACCCGGGAGCGGATCCGCGCCGGGGAGGCCCACGTGCACGGCCGCGACTACGGCGACAACGAGGAGATGCAGGAGGACTTCCGGATCCTGCGCGAGGCGCTCGCCCGCCACGGCGGCGTCCGCGCGGCCGACGGCGCCCTCTCGATCGCCCAGCAGGTGCTCGCCGGCTCCGGCCTCAACCTCGCGATCCTCGACGTGCGCGAGCACTCCGAGAAGCATCACGAGGTCGTCGCGCGCCTGGTGGACCGGGTGGGGGAGCTGGACCGCCCCTACGCGGAGCTGAGCCGTGCGGAGCGGACCACCGTGCTCTCGGCCGAGCTCGCGAGCCGTCGTCCCCTCGTCGGCTCCGCGCTCGACGACGACTCGACGATCCTCGACGACTCCACGCGCACCACCTACAACGTGTTCCGCGAGATCCGCGGCGCGCACCGCCTCTACGGCCCTTCCTGCATCGAGACCTACATCATCTCGATGACGCACGGCGCCGACGACGTGCTCGCCGCGGCGCTCCTGGCCCGCGAGGCCGGGCTGGTCTCCCTCTCCGGCGGGGAGCAGAACCGGGCGGACATCAGCTTCGCCCCGCTGCTCGAGGAGGTCGCCGAGCTCCGCCACGCCGACGAGATCCTCGACGAGCTGCTCAGCGACCCCTCCTACCGGGAGATCGTGCGCCTGCGCGGCGACTTCCAGGAGGTCATGCTCGGGTACTCCGACGGCAACAAGGACTCGGGCGTGATGACGAGCCAGTGGGAGATCCACCAGGCCCAGCGCCGTCTGCGTGATGCCGCGGCCCGCCACGGCGTCACCCTGCGTCTGTTCCACGGGCGCGGCGGCTCCGTCGGCCGCGGCGGCGGCCCCACCTACGATGCGATCCTCGCGCAGCCCTACGGCGTGCTCGAGGGCGAGATCAAGTTCACCGAGCAGGGCGAGGTCATCTCCGACAAGTACATGCTGCCCACGCTGGCCCGGGAGAACCTGGACCTGTCGCTGGCGGCCGTGCTCGAGGGCTCCGCGCTCCACACCTCGCCGCGCACGCCGGAGAAGACGCTGGACCGCTTCGGCGAGGTGATGCAGACGGTCTCCGACGCCGCCTACACCCGCTACCGCACCCTGGCGGACGATCCGGATCTGCCGGAGTACTTCGTGACCTCGACCCCGGTCGAGCAGCTCGGAGACCTCAACATCGGCTCGCGCCCCTCGAAGCGGGCGACCTCCGAGAAGGGCCTGGACGGACTGCGGGCGATCCCGTGGGTGTTCGGCTGGACCCAGTCGCGCCAGATCGTGCCCGGGTGGTTCGGTGCGGGCTCCGGCCTGAAGGCGGCCCGCGAGGCGGGTCTCGAGCCGGATCTGCACGAGATGTACCGCAACTGGCACTTCTTCCGCACGGTCATCAGCAACGTCGAGATGACGCTGGCCAAGACCGACATGCAGATCGCGGCCCACTACGTGCACTCCCTGGTGCCGGAGCGGCTGTGGCCCCTGTTCGAGCGGATCAAGGCGGAGTACGAGCTGTCGGTCGCGGAGATCGAGCGCCTCACCGGGGTGCTGGAGCTGCTGGACAACCAGCCGATCCTCAAGCGCACCCTCGCCGTCCGCGACCGCTACCTGGATCCGATCTCCTACATGCAGGTCGCGATGCTGCAGCGCGCTCGTGCGGCCACCGCCGACGGCGGCCAGCTCGATCCGGAGCTGCAGCGTGCGCTGCTGACCACGATCAACGGGATCGCCGCGGGGCTCAAGAACACCGGCTGATCCGCGGGGCCGACGACGTCGCGGGCGGGCATCGACCACAGCGGTCGGTGCCCGCCCGCGGGCGTTCAGCGGCCGGTGCCGTCGACGGCGTGCTCGTCGATGCGGGCGAGCTCCTCGTCGGCGAAGGCGAGGTTCTGCAGGGTCTCGATGTTCTGCTCGAGCTGGCGGACCGAGGAGGCACCCACCAGCGCGGTGGTGACCTGCGGGTTCCGCAGCACCCAGGCGAGCGCGAGCTGGGCGAGGCTCTGCCCGCGCTCGTGGGCGATCTCGGACAGGGCCCGCACCCGCTTCTGGTAGTCCGGATCGGTGACCTGCCGCTCGCTGAGCGAGGTCGAGGAGCCCGCCGCGCGGGAGGCCTGCGGGACGCCGGACATGTATCGGTTGGTCAGCAGTCCCTGCTGCAGCGGGGAGAAGGCGGCCACGCCCACGCCGAGCTCGTCGACGGTCGCCAGCAGGCCGTCCTCGACGTGCCGGTTGAACATCGAGTACGAGGGCTGGTGGAGGACCAGCGGGGTGCCGAGGTCGGCGAGGAGGGCGGCGGCCTGCCGGGTCCGCTCGGGGGAGTAGTTCGAGACCCCCGCGTACAGCGCCCGGCCGCTGCGGACGGCCTGCGCGAGGGCGCCCATGGTCTCCTCGAGCGGGGTGTCCGGGTCCTCGCGGTGGTGGTAGAAGACGTCGACATGATCCAGGCCCAGGCGGGCCAGGGACTGGTCCAGCGAGTCGAGCAGGTACTTGCGGGAGCCGCCGTCGCCGAAGGGGCCGTCCCACATGCGGTACCCGGCCTTGGTGGAGATCACCAGCTCGCCGCGGTGGCGTGCGAAGTCCCGCGCGAGGATGCGGCCGAGGTGGGTCTCCGCGCTGCCGGGCGGCGGTCCGTAGTTGTTGGCCAGGTCGAAGTGGTTGACGCCGAGATCGAAGGCGCGGCGCACGATCGCCCGCAGCGACTGCGGATCGCGGTCCTCGCCGAAGTTCTGCCAGAAGCCCAGCGAGATCGGGGGCAGCTGCAGGCCGGAGCGGCCGGCCCGACGGTACGGGGTGTGGTCGTAGCGATCAGGGGCGGGGGTGAAGGCGTCGTCGCTCATGGCACGAGACTAGCCCCGTCGGCCCGCCGGCATCCCGCGCGTCAGGGGGCGGCGGTCAGGGGGCGCTCCATGACGTCCATCCCGAGCTCGGCGACCTTCAGCGCCTCCGCGCTCCCGGCGAAGGGGACCCGCTGGCCGGTGGGGGCGAAGCCGTGGCGCTCGTACCAGGCATGCAGCTCGGGCCGCGACTGCAGCACCCGGATCATGAGCACGTCGACACCGATGCCGCCCAGGTGCGCGGCCTGGGCCTCGAGCAGGCGCGCGCCCAGGCCGCGGGACTGCGCGGCCGGGTGCACGGCGAACAGTCCGAGCTCGGCGCGGGTGGTGCCGTCGGCGCTGACCGGCTCCCGGTGGGTGTAGCAGCATCCGCGCACGGTCCCGTCGAGCTCGGCGACCAGCAGGGTCACCGTGTCGTCGACGAGCATCGCGGCGACCTCGCCCTCGTCCGTGCGTGCCCCGTCCACCAGATGCGCCTCGGTGGTCCATCCGCCCTCGCCGCGGTAGGCCGCCTGCACCAGCGCGACGATCGCGGGGACGTCGTCCTGGCGGGCGGGGCGCAGCAGCACCTCCTCCGGGGAGCGGGGAGCCGGGGTCTGCTGTGCGGTCATGCCGTGATCTCTCCGGTGCGTTCGAGGGCGGCGAGCAGTCCGTGCCCGCCGGGGGCGGTGAGGGTGAGCGGAGCGCCCGCGGCCTGCTCCGAGCCCTCGAGGGGGCGCCGGGTGCCGTGGGCGAGCAGCTGCTCGGGTTCGGTGAGCTGCCGGATCAGCACCATCTCGACGAGCTCGGGGTGGCGGGCCGCGAACTCCGCGTAGATCGAGGGGTCGTGCTGCCCGTCGTCCCCGATGAGGATCCAGCGCATCCGGGGGTAGGTCGCGGCGAGCTGTTCGAGGGAGTGCAGCTTGTGCTCGGGTCCCGAGCGGAAGAAGCCGGTGTGGGTGGGGCCCCAGTCGGTGAGCAGCAGGGGCCCGTCGGGATACCCGTTCTTGTACAGGAAGCGCTTGAGCACGGGGAACACGTTCCAGGCACCGGTGGAGAGGTACACCACCGGCAGGTGCGGGTGCTCGCGCGCGAGGCGCTGGTAGAGCATCGCCATGCCGGGCACCACGCGTCGTGAGGACTGGTGGATGACGAAGGCGTTCCAGAAGGCCAGCAGCGGGCGGGGCAGCCAGGTGACCATGACGGTGTCGTCGATGTCGCTGACCAGCCCGACCTCCGCCTCGGGGTCGACCACCGTGATCTCGGCGGTGACCTCGTTGCCGGGTGCCGTCCACAGCAGCACCTCGTGCCGGCCGGGGCAGAGGGCCACCTCGAGCGACGCGTCGACGATGCCGGAGCGATCCGCTCGCACCGTGAACTCGCGGTCGCCCAGCAGGACATGGACCGTGGCGCGGGGCACCACCTGGCTCGCGAAGCTGCGCCAGCCGCGCACCGCCATGGTGCGCATGTCATGGACCGGCTGGTCGTGGAAGCTCGCGGGTGTCCCCGGGGAGGCGTACAGGACCTTGGCCAGCACGCGAACGTGGTCGGAGGAGCCGTAGCCGTGGAAGGGCTGCAGGCGCGGCTGCCAGCCCATCCGGCGCAGCGCGGCGCCGACGGTGCTGTTCTTGAGGTCCTCGAGCCGGGCCGCCCAGTGCGGGCGGTCCCGCCCCGCTCGCGACCCGACCGCACGCAGCACCGTGCGGGGGGACGGCAGGGACGAGGGCGCCTTCACCGGGCGTCAGACGGAGCGCGACATCTTGAGCCAGGCGCCGTCGGGATCGTCCTCGACGACCTCCCAGCGATCGCCGGTGTCGACGAAGCCGAGGCTCTCGTAGAGGGACTTCGCGCTGCTGTTCTTGGGGCCGACGTACAGCGTGACGGTGTCGGCGCCGTCCTCGCGGGCCCACTCGATCACGGCCTCGGCGAGTCGCTGCGCGAGCCCGCCGTGACGAGAGGTGGGGGTGGTCCACATGGCCTGGAGCTCGCGCTCGTTGGCGGGGGAGTCCTCCTCGTGGCGTGCGGCGACCACGGCGACCGGCTGCCCGGACTCGAGCGCCAGGAACCAGGCGGCGTCCCGGACGCGATCCTTCCAGACCGAGTCCTCGTAGGTCGATTCCCTCTCCCAGGTCTGCCCGAAGGCGGCAGGGTCCGTGCTGAGGGACCTCAGACGGATCTCGCGCACGAGCGACCAGTCGTCGTCGTGGGCGCGGATGATGTCGGCCATGGGTGTCCTCCTGAGCCGTCGTTGCGTGGTCACGGGCGATCAAGCCCTGGAGATGGTGATCGCGGGCTGCCCCCGGGCATCGCATGCACTCCCGCGAGCATTGTACGGGTCCGGGCGAGTCGGTGCTCCCACCGCTCCGACGTTGACACAATGGGGTCATGTCGACCCTTCGCCTGCTCACCGTCTGCACGGGCAACGTCTGTCGCTCGCCGGCCGCTGCCGTGATGCTGCGGGAGGCGATCGGACGCGCCGGCCTCGCGGACCGGGTCGAGGTGGGATCCGCCGGGACCAGCTGGGAGGCGGAGGGGATGCCGATGGACGACCGCACCGAGCTCGCCCTCGAGCATGCGGGCTTCGTGCGCCCCTTCGAGCACACGGCCCGCACGATCCACCTCACCGAGCTGCTGGCCTGGGACCTGGCGCTGCCGATGACCTCCGCGCAGGCGCAGTCCCTGCGCAGGATGGCGCAGCAGGCGCCGAGGGGATCGGCGCCGCCGGAGATCACGATGTGGCGCCGCTTCGATCCCGCGATCGCCCCGGAGACACCGGAGACGGAGATCGCGGTGGAGGACCCCTGGTACGAGGGGCAGGCGGCGTTCGACCGGACGATCCAGGAGATGCAGCGCAGCGTCCCCGCGATCATCGCGCGGGTGGAGGAGCTGCTGGCCGAGCGCTGATCCGGACGGGGCTCAGGCGCCGGGCCCGGGTCCGCGCCGGCTGAACCAGGTGGCGCCGACGAACCCGGCGGTGGTCAGGAAGCCGATGCCGAGAGCGACCCAGAGGACCTGACGCATCTGCCCGAAGGCGGAGGACGAATCGTCGTTGAACGCGTTGAAGAGGCGGACCACGGGCCCGCCCTCGCTCGCGGTGGAGGTCGAGGCCCGCTCGGCCGGAGGCGGGGGAGCGCTGGGCTGCATCGCGCCGGTGCCCTCCTGCGAGGCCGTCTCCTCCGAGGCGGTGAGAGGAACCGTCGGCTCGGCGCGGGACGCCGGCTCGTCGGCGGTGGACCGCACCGCCGGCGCCTCGGCGATCTCCGTCGCCGGCTCCTCGGGGGAGTGCTCCTCAGGGGACGTCTCGGGGATGACCGGCGACGGGGGCTCGGGCGAGGCGGGCACCTCGGGGATGGCCACGGGAGCGAGCTCGTCCTGATCGGCCTCCGGCTCGGTCGCGGACTCCGCGGTGTCTTCCTCGGTCACCGGCTCCTCAGTCTCCGGGGTCTCGGTGGACTCCTCCGTGGGCTTCTCGGTCTCCGGGTCCTCGGTGGGCTTCTCGGTGGGGTCCTCGGTCTCCGGGTCCTCGGTGGGCTTCTCGGTGGGGTCCTCGGTCTCCGGGTCCTCGGTGGGCTTCTCGGGCTCCGGGGCGGGCGGCTCGTCGCCGGCGGTGTCCTCGCCGGTGCCCGGGGCCGTGGTGGGGCTCTCCGTGTCCGGGACGTCCGTGGGCTCGTCGGGCTCGGGAGTCGCCGACTCCTGACCGGTCTGTCCGTCATCGGGCTGTGCCTCGCCGGACTCGCCGTCCCCTGAGGGAGCGCTCCCGGATTCGGTGTCTTCGACCGGCGCCTCGGTCTCGGGGGCCGTGGTGGGTTCTTCGGGTTCGGGATCCGCGGTGGGCTCTTCGACCTGTTCGTCGTCGGCCCCGTCGTCCTCCGCCGGCTCCTCGTCGGCCGGATCCTCGGCGGAGGTGCCGTCCTCGTCGTCCTCCCCGTCCGGCGGGGGAGTGATGCTCACGTCGATCTCGACGTCGGCGCCGCCGCCCTGCTCGGGCTCGCCCCGGTCCTCGTCGCGGTCGCCGTCGCCGTTCGCGGCGCCGTTGCCCTTCCCGGTGCCCTTCCCCGGCTCGGTCTCGGGCGGCCGGGCGGGAGTCGTCGGCGCCGGATCGGCCGCCTCCGGGGGGCCGGTCGCGCCCTGCGGGCGCTTCGTGATCGAGATTCGCGCGGAGGCCTGCGCCGCGGCGGACGGCGTCCCGGCGTCCTCGGACACCGTCCCGTCATCGGGCTGGGGGGCCTCGGCGAACGACGGCGCGACGGCGAGGGGGAGGGTCATGGCGAGGGCGGCGGACCCGGCGCACAGTCGTGAGCGCAGGCGCATAGGCGTGGTCCCCCTCCCTGGATCGCGGACGCGGACGTCCTTACCGGCATCGTTTCTGGTGGGTCCGACCGAGCACATTACCCTACCGGCCCTTTACAACCCTCCCATCCTGCGCGTCGGGGAAAGCGGACACAAGGGGCGTGTGGACGGCGCCACCCGCGGGTGATTTGCATCAAGCAGGCTCCGGTTTGACGCAGTCTTTACTTGCGACCTGCACCGATGCCGAAGGCTGGAAGTCCCCTCGACGTTCCACGAGACCGCGGAGCTCCTTGCTCCGGGCGGCGCCGGCGCGGATCAGGCGGGTTCGTCGGAGAGCGCGCCGTCCACGAGATCCTTCGCGGCCTCCTGCACCCGGACCAGGTGCTCCTCGCCGCGGAACGACTCGGCGTAGATCTTGTAGATGTCTTCGGTCCCCGAGGGGCGCGCCGCGAACCAGGCCGAGTCGGTGGAGACCTTGAGGCCGCCGAGCGCCCCGCCCGCGGGTGCCTCGGTGATCGCCGCGGTGATCGGCTCCCCGGCCAGCTCGGTCGCGGTGACCTGCTCCGCGCTGAGCGATGCGAGCTTCGCCTTCTGCGTGCGGTCCGCGGGGGCGTCGACCCGGGCGTAGGCGCTCTGGCCGAACTCCTCGACCAGCTCCTGGTGCAGCGTGCTGGGCGAGCGGCCCGTCACGGCGAGGATCTCCGAGGCCAGCAGCGCGAGGATGATGCCGTCCTTGTCGGTGGTCCACACCGAGCCGTCGCGCCGCAGGAAGGAGGCTCCCGCGCTCTCCTCGCCTCCGAAGCCGACGGAGGAGTCGATCAGCCCCGGCACGAACCATTTGAAGCCCACCGGCACCTCGAAGAGCTCGCGTCCCAGCGAGGCGACCACCCGATCGATGAGGCTCGAGGAGACCACCGTCTTGCCGACCTTCGCCGTGCTCGGCCAGTCGGGGCGGTGCGCGAAGAGATAGCGGATCGCGGTGGCGAGGTAGTGATTGGGGTTCATCAGCCCGTCGGGGGTGACGATGCCGTGGCGGTCGGCGTCGGCGTCGTTGCCGGTGGCGATGTCGTACTCGTGGCGCTTCTCGAGCAGCGAGGCCATCGCCCACGGGCTCGAGCAGTCCATCCGGATCTTCCCGTCCCGGTCCAGGGTCATGAAGCCCCACTGCGGGTCCACCTCGGGGTTGACCACGGTGAGATCGAGGTCGTGCATCTCGCCGATCTCCGCCCAGTAGTCGACGGCGGCGCCGCCCAGGGGGTCCGCCCCGATGCGCACGCCGGCACGGCGGATCGCCTCGATGTCCACCACGTTCGGGAGGTCCTGGACGTAGGTGTGGAGATAGTCGTAGCGGCCGGCGTCCTGCAGGGCCTTCTGCCGCCCGTGGCGGCGAACGCCCTTCAGGCCCTCGGCGAGCAGCTCGTTGGCGCGCCGGGCGATCCACCCGGTCGCCTCGGACCCGGCGGGACCGCCGTGCGGGGGGTTGTACTTGAAGCCGCCGTCGCGGGGCGGGTTGTGGCTGGGGGTGACGACGATGCCGTCGGCCCGGCCGGGATCGTCGGCGGACCGGCCGCGGTTGTGGACCAGGATCGCGTGGGAGAGGGCGGGGGTGGGCGTGTAGCCGTCCTGCGCATCGACCAGCGCGGGCACGTCGTTGCCGGCCAGCACCTCCAGCGCGGTGTCGAAGGCGGGCCGGGACAGGGCATGGGTGTCGCGGCCGATGAACAGCGGTCCGCGGATCCCCTGTGCCGCGCGGTGCTCCACGATCGCCTGCGTGGTGGCGGCGATGTGGTCCTCGGTGAAGCGGGCGTCCAGCGAGGAGCCGCGATGCCCCGAGGTGCCGAAGGCGACGGCCTGATCGGGGTCCGACGGGTCCGGATGGAGGTCGTAGTACGCGTCCAGGAGCGCGTCGACGTCGACGAGATCCTCCGGGAGAGCCTTCTGGCCGGCGCGGGGGTGCATGGTCACCACTCCATCCTCGGGGTCGGGGTCACCCCGTCACTGTAGGTCAGGCGTCAGCGGGGAGCGCGGGGCCGCGTGTTCCTGAGATGGCACCGGAGGGTGCGGTCTCAGGCGCGGCGGGACCGCACCAGCAGCACGATGCCGATGATCGTCAGGATCAGCCCGACGAGCCCGGCGACGACGCCGATGATCGGGCCGATCAGCAGCGGGCCGGCCATGCTCAGGAGGCTGTAGGGCCCGAGATAGGCCGGGCCGTCGGTGCCCGTGCAGGAGATCGTCACCGTGGTGTCCTGCAGGGTGGCGACGCCGAGCACCTGGACGTACTCGGAGCCGTCGCCGAAGACCGTGGTGCTCGAGCTGGGCACGGTGCTGACGTCCCCGGACCCGGAGCCCTCGGCGGTGCACTGCGCGGCCTCCGCGTCCTCGGCCGGGACGTAGACGATGAGCATCTCGTTGGCGGGCACCTCGAGATCGACGGTGCCGCCGTCGATCACGGTGGGGCCCGAGGTCGCGTCCGGGACCAGGGAGCTCATCGACCAGACGATGCCGCCGATGGTCATCACGGGCCCCACGATCACCAGCAGGATCAGGCCGATGACGAGCGGGACGACGCCCCGTCGCCGGCGTCGCGCGGGTCCCAGGTGGCCGGTCGAGGGGAGCGGGCCGGTCTGCGGGACCTCGCCGCCGCCGAAGGGGCCGCCGGTGGGCGCGCCTCCGGGGGCGGGGGCGCCGTAGGGGTCGCCTCCGGGCGCCTCCTGACCGGAGGGGGACCACTGCTGCGGCGCGCCGCCCCCGCCCGGAGCGGGCGTGGTGGGGGCCGGCAGCCCGTAGCTGGGACGCTTCCGGGGTGCGGGCGTCGTGGACTCACCGTCGGACATCGGGGCTCCTTCGCGATTCGGCTCGTCCCAGGATACGGGCCGATCCTCCGTGGAGCCCGAACCGGTTCCGAGCACGCACGGCTCAGACGAGGCTGAGCTCGTGCATCACGCCGAGCAGGGCCGCGCAGATCACGGCGCAGACCAGCGGGGTGCCCACCCAGACGGAGAGCATGGTGCGCGCGGTGGACCAGCGGACGTGCCGGGGGCCCATCGCCGCTCCCGCCCCCACCACGCTCGAGGCGAGGGAGTGGGAGGTGGAGACCGGGGAGTCCAGGCCGAAGATGCTCAGGGACATCGTGGACGCAGCCGAGGTCTCCGCGGCCAGGCCCTGGGCGGTGGTCAGCTCCGTCAGCCGCCGGCCGATGGTGCGGATGATCCGGTGGCCGCCGATGAGGGTTCCGGCGCCCATCGCGATCGCGACGGCGACCATCATGGCGTGCGTCGCCGTCGACCCCATGCCCGCGGCGGAGGCCCCCACCACGATCACGGCCAGCGGCAGCCGGGAATCGGCGATCCCATGGCCGGTCGCGACCGCGCCGGCGGAGATCATCTGGGCGAAGCGGAGGTGGCCGATCCGCAGCCGGTCGCTGCGCATCACCGACTTGACCACCTGCATCAGGAGGAAGGCGACGGTCGCCGAGAGCACAGGGCCCAGCAGCGAGATGGTGAGGATCGTCCCCAGCCTCCCCCAGGCCGCGACCGTGCCGATCGCGAGGGAGGCACCCAGCGTCGCGGAGAGGAAGGCGTGCCAGGTGGAGGACGGCATCCCGATCCACCAGGTCACCAGCTCCCAGAAGATCGTCGTCAGCATCACCGCGATGAGGACGCTGGCGAACAGGTTCGGGGCTCCGGCCGTGCCCTCCGCGAGGTTCTGCAGTCCCATCAGGGACAGCGCCCACTGGGCGGTCGCCGAGATCAGCAGCGTCCCCAGCAGGGCGCCGAGCAGGTTGAGGAGGGCGGCCATGTACAGCGCCGTGGATTCGCGCAGCGACCGGGTCGTGATCGCGGTGGTGACGGCGTTGGAGGCGTCGTGGAAGCCGTTCACGTAGGCCATCACCAGGGCGAGGACCACCACCAGGGTGAGCATGGTCGGGGCCATTCAGGAATCCTTGACGCGCAGCAGATCCGCGCTCCGCGCCGTCCGCTCCTGGAACGCGAGGGTCCGGCCGACGGACTCGCAGACATCGTGGAGCGGGAGCATCTCCTGGGAGGATCCGCCCTGCTGGTAGAGCTCGCCGAGCGCCTGGCGGACCAGGCGGTCGCCCTGCCGCTTCAGCTTGCGGATCTGCAGGTAGTAGTCCCCGAGATCGCGCACGCTGTGCAGCGTCCAGGAGGCGACCACGGTGAGCTCCGCGGCGCGCTCGATGCCCTTGGCCGCGTCCAGCAGCGGCGTGGGCAGGGCGCCGACGCGCGAGGCCACCAGCAGCTGGGCGGTGTGCTCGAGCGAGTCGACGGTGTCCGTGATCGTCAGGGAGAGCTCGTAGAGCAGCTCCGCCTCGTAGGGCGTGATCAGCGACTGGGCGAGGCGCTCGGCGATGCGGCGGCTCAGCTCCTCGGCGACCGTGGACTGCTCATGGAGCTTGGGGACGATCCGCGTGCGCTCGCGGTACCCGTGCCCCAGCAGCTTCGAATGGGTGTCCGCCGCCTGGACCAGCAGCTCGGCCAGCTCCCCGAAGAGTCCGTACAGCGGACCTTCCGTGCGCCGCGGGAACAGCCGGGAGAGGAACTGCACCATCTGAGCCCGCCTCCTCGCGCCCGACGGCGCCTGCTGACACCCGGTCCCCGTGGAGAGTCGGGTCCGGCCTGCTCGTGGATGCTCGTGCGCCGGACCGGGATGCGCCTGTCGGCGCGAAGGCCGCTCGAAGCGGCAAATGTTGGAGCCCGGGGCAACCGCGGCCCGACGCCCGCTCATCGTAGAACACGGCCGCCCGGGGCGCGCAAGCCGTGGAGCGCTGCACATGGCCTGGACCACGCTGCGCCCGGGAAGGCAGGGGCGCCCTCCGGGCGTCAGTCCAGGCGGCCCGCCTCGGCGCGGCGTCCCGCGGCGGTCAGCTCCTCGCCGGTGCTCAGCAGGCGCTCGGCCTGGCGGGTCCGCTCCTCGTCGGCGTCGGAGTCGGCGAGATGCGCGGTGCCGTGCGCGATCACCATGGCGACCGCGCCGGCGCGGCGCAGGGCCAGCCCGAGATCCCCGGTGAAGGCGCCGCGCAGGATGTCGTCCATCGTGCGGCGGACCTGATCGACCTCGGGCGGCTCGGCGAAGCCCGAGAGGTAGCGCAGTCCCGGGACGGTGCGCGACCCCGCCCGATAGCGGTGCACCACGTCGACGCCGTGGCGCTGGACCCAGGTGTGCAGCACGTACAGCCGCCACAGGGCGCCGGGGAGGGTCGTGGCCGGGGACGTCGACCAGAGCGTCGTCAGGTCTCCCAGCCCGTCGTTCTCCGCCAGCTGCACCACGCGCTCGACGACCCCGGGGTCGGAGCTGTGGAACACGCCGTCCAGCAGCGCCCGGGCGCTGTCGTGCGCGAGATCCGTGGAGGTGGAGGGGTCGGGCGCGCCGGGGATCGTGTCGGCGACCGAGGCGTACAGCGGCGCGGGCCGACGGTACCGGGGTGCGGAGGAGGACATGTCCGGCACCCTACGCCGCGCCGCCGGGCCGGCGCACCGCGGACGGGGAGTTCGCCCCATCGACCGCCGAGCAGAGGGTCACTACGCTGGTCGGATGACGATTCCCCGCCAGGTCGGGCCCGGCCCCGAGACCGGCCCGCGCACCGTCCTGCCCGACTATTCCCGCAGCTCGGCGACGGTGGAGCGGATGGTCGCCGCCCTCGGCCCGCGTCCCGGGCGCACCGAGTCGGCGGGCGGGGCCCGCCGCGGCCGCGTCCGCGCCCTGTTCCCGGCGGCCGCCGTGCGGGACACCTTGCTGCGCGCGGTGGTCGCCGCACTCTGCCTCGGGGTGGCGCTGCTCGCCGCGGCCGGCCTGCTCGTGCTCTGGCTGGGCGTCGCGCCCGGGCACTCCCCGGGGATCGGACGCCTGCTGGTGATGCTGGTGCTGGGCGCCCTGACTCTCCTGCTGGGACTGCTGGGCGCCCGCTTCTCGCTCGCGGCCCTGGGGACGGCCCGCGCCCGGGTCGAGATCACCGAGGGGGACCTGCTGGTCGTCGGCCCCCTGCGCGCGCGCCGGGTGCCCTGGCGCGAGGTGGTCGCGGTCGAGTCCCGGGTGGTCCATCCCGTGCACTGGCTGACCGCGGCGCTGCGCCTGCGCGACGGGACCCGGGTGGTGATGCCGGCCTTCGACCGTCACATCTGGACCTGGTCCCGGCCCTCCGGGCAGGACGTCCGCGCCCTGCGGACCGAGCTGCACCGTCGGGAGCGGGCCGGCCGCGGGCCGCGGTGAGCCCGGGGCGGGATGCTCAGGCGCCCGGTGCCTCGCTGGCGCCGTCCTCCCACAGCCGGCGGTTCGCCGCGACCACGCCCTCGCGGGAGACGTCGGAGACGTGCAGGATGCCCTCCTCGTCGAGGGGGAGGTGACCCATCCGCCAGCTGCCGTCCGCCTCGACGTGGAACATCTGCGGGACGGGGTCCTGCGGGGCGGACAGATCGGTGCGGCGCAGCGAGACGGTGCGCTCGTTGCCTCCGTCGAGGAAGGCCAGGACGATGTCCGAGACGGAATCCGGCACGTGGGACGGGTCCGGCAGCGCGGAGACCACGAAGGAGTCGAGCTCGTCCTGGGTGAGCATCACCACGGCCTCGTTGGCCTTGATGAGGAAGGCCATCCGCATGGCCTCGCCCTCGGACAGCGCGATCCCCAGCCAGCGATCGGCGGCGGTCAGGGCGGTCGCGATGACCTGCCCCTCCTCGCCCAGCAGCCACTGCCCGTCCTCGGACCGCTCGACCTTGCCGCGGGCGCGCAGACCGGAGGTCACCGCGGCGGTGACGAACTCGCTCGCGGCCTCGGGGGCGCTGCGCAGTCCCACCTGCTCCCGGGTGATCCGTCCGTTGTCCGTCGGGCGCAGGGACAGCATGAAGTCGATCTCGTACGCCGTGTAGATCGTCGCCTGCTCGTCGGCGGCGGTGCTCTCGCTCATGGTTCCCCTTCGGTGGGCGGCCCCGTCGCCGCGGGAGGGCTCCGGGATTCGTGTCACGGGAAGCATGTCAGATGCCGGGACGAGGCTCCAGCCGTTCTCAGCGTCCGCCGCGGTGCGCCGATAAGCTCGCAGGATGCAGGGGGACAAGGGCGCCGTCACCGTCACCGCCGCGGACGGGGCGAGAGCGGAACGAGATCTCGGCAGCGAGAGCATGCGCGCGGTCTATCGCGACCTGCTGCGGTTCGGCCCGCGCTCCCGCAGCGAGCTCACCGCGCGGCTGGGGCTGTCCGCGCCCACCGTCACCCGCGTGACCCGGGAGCTGATCGAGGCCGGTCGCCTGCACCCCCTGGAGGTCCTGGCCAGCACGAAGGGGCGTCCGCAGGAACCGCTGGACATCGAGGAGAACGACGGGCCCCGCTTCATCGGCGTGAAGGTCACCGCCGAGGAGATCCACGCCGTGGTCACCACCGTGCGCGGCAATGCGCTCGAGGAGCTGACGCTGCCGCTGCGCGGCACGGCCCCGGAGGTCGTCCTCGAGGCCGTCTCGACGCTGGCCCTGACCCTCGCGGAGGCGCATCCCCACGTGGTCGGGGTCGGGGTGAGCCTCGGCGGCCGGGTCGACTCCCGCCGCACCGTCGTCGGCTCCACCCTGCTGGGCTGGACGCGGCCGCAGGAGATCGCCGCCCGGCTCGAGGAGCGGACGCGCCTGCCCGTGGTGGTGGAGAACGACCTGCTGGCGATGATCGCGGGCCTGCACTGGTTCGGCCTCGGCCGCGCCTATCGCTCCTTCGCGGTGCTCACCGTCGGTGCCGGCGTCGCCCTCGGCACCGTCTTCGACGACCGCGTCATCACCGGGCGCACCCATCTCGCCGGGATCACTGAGGCGATGCCCGTCGGCGCACGCCCGGACGGCACCCCGCTCCCCGTGGGCGAGGTCGCGCGGACGGAGAACCTGCTGCGCCGGGCCCGGGAGGACGGGGTCCTCGCCGACGGGGAGGGGCTCCCGAGGCTGCGCGAGCTGCTGGCCGCGGAGGACCCCGCGGCGTGCCGGATCGCCGGCGACCTCGCCCGGGCCCTCGCCCGGGCCGCGGCGGCCGTGGTCGCCCTGCTGGACCCCGAGGCCGTGGTGGTGGGCGGGGAGACCCTCGACGTGGTCCGAGCCGCGGGCGGGACCTTCGAGGACACGCTGCGCGGCGCCGTCGCCCCGGCCCAGCGGGACCTGGTGGTGCGCGAGCTGGGCGGGGACTTCGACGAATGGGCGCGCGGCGCGGCCGTGATCGCGATCCAGGACTTCGTCGGCGCCCCCGCCTGAGCGTCACTCGAACAGGGCGTTGACCCTGTCGTTGTACGCGGCGAAGTCCGCGCCGTCGATCTGCCGCAGCCAGCACTGGTCGAAGGCCGACTGCATGATCGTCATGATCTGCGCGGAGTTCTCCACCAGCGGGTACAGGGCGGTCTCGCCCCGCTCGACCCGGTCCGTGAACGGGGTGACGTCCAGCCCCGAGTCCGCGTAGGCCTCGATCGCCGCCGCCGTCCCCACGTCCGTCGAGGGGAAGAAGGGGGCGCGCTCGCCGATGATCTGCTGGGCCTGGTCCGAGGCGAGGAAGGCGATCAGCCGCGCGGCCTCCTCCTTGTGCTCGGACTGCGCCGAGATGGAGTCCCCGAGCCCGTTGAACATCGACATCGGATGGCCCAGCGGACCGGAGGGCAGCGGCGCGATCCCCAGCTCCATGCCCTCCATGTTCGCGTAGGTGGTGATCATCCACGAGCCGGCCAGCGCGAGCGCCGAGGTGCCGGACTGCAGCTGGATCTGGGGCGGGCTGGAGTCGCCGAAGGTGCCGAAGGGCGGGAAGTAGCCCTTGTCGACGAGACCGAAGTACCAGTCCATGGCGGCCGCGAAGCGGGGATCGTCGTAGTTGAAGCGGCGCCCCCAGGTGGGCTCGTCGGTGTACGTCCACCCCGTGGCCAGGGCGAAGGTGGACCAGCTCGACTGACCGGTGTAGTCGGTGCCGGCATCGGCGCCCAGGCCGTAGCGGGCGATGTCGGTGGGGTCGAAGCCCTCCTCGTCGCCGCGCACGCCGTTGCCGTCGATCGTCAGCCGCGCGAGCAGGCGCTCGAAACTGCCGCCGTCCTCGGGATTCCAGTCCAGGTCCTCGAGGTCCTCGGGGGAGAGGCCCTCCTCCTCGAGCATCGTCCGGTCGTACATCAGCGCGATGGTGTCGTAGTCCTTGGGGATGCCGTAGCGCTTGCCGTCCTGGCCGGTCCACAGCTCCTGCAGGCCGTCCTGGAAGCGATCCGCGGACAGCTCGTCCAGCGGTCCCAGCCCGTCCAGCGGGCTGATCACGCCCAGGCTCACGAACTCGGGATAGCGGGCGAGGTGATCGGCGAAGGCGTCCGGACCGGCCTCGGCCACGAAGCTCGCGGTGAGCTTCGTCCAGTAGTCGTCCCAGCCCAGCTGGGTGATGCGGACGACGACATCGGGGTTCTCCGCCATGAAGGCGTCGATCGCGGCGGAGTACGCGGGCAGCTGGTTCGCGTCCCAGAGCCAGTAGTCGATCTCGGTGGCGCCGGGGGCTCCGGCATCGCTGCCGCAGGAGGACAGAGCACCGGCGCCCAGGGCTCCGGCGGCGGCCGCGGCCGACCCCTGGAGCAGGCGGCGGCGCGAGAGGGCGGAAGGAATCGGGGAGTTCATCTGGGGCACCTCACTTGATCCCGCTGAAGCCGATGGAGTTGACGATCTTCTTCGCGAAGAGGGCGAAGAGGAGCAGCATGGGGGCGGCCGCCACGAGGGTCGCGGCCATCAGCCCGGACCAGTCCGGGCCGGTGCCGGGCGCCTGGGCGCGGAAGACGCCGAGCGCCACCGTGAGCACCCGGGACTGATCGGTGTAGGACACCATCAGCGACCAGAAGTACTCGTTCCAGGCGGTCATGTAGGTCAGCAGGGCGAGCGTGGCCAGCGGGGCGCTGGACATCGGCAGCACCAGGGTGAAGAACACCCGCACCTTGCTCGCGCCGTCGATCAGCGCGGCCTCCTCCACCTCGCGGGAGATGTTGTTGAAGAACTGCCGCAGGAAGAAGATCGCGAAGCTCGAGATGAACATCGTCGGCAGCATGATGCCCAGCAGCGTGTCCACCAGGCCCAGGTTCTTGATGAGGATGAAGTTGGGCAGCAGGGTGAAGATCTGCGGGATCATCAGCGAGCCCAGGAAGATGAGGAACACCGTGTCCCGTCCGCGCCAGCGCAGGCGGGAGAAGGCGTAGGCCGCCATCGCGCAGGAGAAGGTCTGGACCACGGTGACGGTGGTCGCCACGATCACGGAGTTCAGCAGGTAGCGCCAGAAGTTGATGGAGGCGCCCGAGCCGCCCTGGGAGATCGCGGTCTCCACGTCCTGGAGGCCGAAGACCCGCTCGAAGCCGCCCAGGTTGATGCCCACCGGCAGCAGGCTCCCCGGGTCGGTGCCCAGCGCGGTGTTGCTGGACAGCGCGGTGCGCAGCATCCAGTAGAAGGGGAACAGGGTGATGAACAGGAAGATCACCATGACGGCCCAGGCGAGGATCCTTCCCCAGGGGACGGGGCGCCGGGGGCGGTGGACGGTCGGGCGATCGGTGGTGGTGGAGTGCTCGGTGATGGTCATGATCTGCTCTCCCTCAGTCCAGGTCCGACTGTCCGGCGCGGCTGGCGAAGTACTGCGCGAAGGTGATGACCATGAGGATCAGCAGCAGCGCGACCGACAGCGCCGAGGCGTAGCCGAACTGGTACTGGCCGAAGGCGTTCTCGTAGATGTACATCTGCAGCACCTTCGAGGCGTCGGCCGGGCCGCCCTGGGTGGTCACCGAGATGGTGTCGAACACCTGGAAGGAGCCGATGATGGACATGATCAGCACCAGCGCCAGGATCGGGCGCAGCAGCGGCAGGGTGATCCGCCGGAACTGGGCCCATTCTCCGGCGCCCTCGGTGCGGGCCGCCTCGTAGAGATAGGTGGGGATGGACTGCAGGCCCGCGAAGAGCAGCAGGGCGGTGTAGCCCATGTGCCGCCAGACGTTGACCAGCGCGACGGTCGGGATCACCCAGGTCTCGCTGGCCCAGAAGGCCACCGGATCGAAGCCCACCCACTGCAGGAAGATGTTGACGATGCCCAGCTGGGTGTCGAGGATCCACAGGAACACCAGGGCGGCGACCACGTTGGACACGAGGTACGGGGTCAGCACCAACGAGCGCAGCAGGGTGGACTGCGTCAGGCGCTGCATGAGCACCGCCATGAGCAGCGCCACCACGGTCTGGATCCCGATGTTGAGGACGACGTAGAGCACCGTCACCTTCAGCGAGTTCCAGAACACCGGATCGGCCAGCATCCGCTGGTAGTTCTCCAGCCCCACCCAGACGGGCGGGGTGAGGGTCGTGTACTCGGTGAAGGAGTAGTAGATGCCGGTGAGCAGCGGCCACACCAGGAACACCAGCAGGCCGACGGAGGCGGGCGCGATGAACAGCAGCGCCAGCTTCGTGTCGTCCTTGCGCCGGCGCCGGCCAGGGGCGGACCGCGTCGTCGTCGTCGCGGTGGACATGAGGTCCTTCTTCCTGTCGGGGTGGGGGAGGGGTCAGCGGCCCGCGGCGGCGGGCGCCTCGTCCTCGCGGTCGAGGGTCAGCAGCAGGGCCTGCTCGGGATCGAGGTGGGGAGCGGCGAGCCCCGCGCGGAGCAGCACCGCGCCGGGGACCACCACGCCGTCCTCCGCGGCGGCGCGCTCCAGCCAGGGCGCCTCGCGCAGTCCGGAGGGCCGCTCGCCGATCCGCACCGGGCGGACCCGGTAGCGGGCGGCGGGGTCCAGGCCGGGGAAGCGCAGGCGCTCGGGCTGCGACTGGCCGGCACGGCCCACGGAGGCGAGGGTGAACAGCGCCGCCTCCCGCCCGGGGGAGACGACCCCGTGCAGCCACAGCGGGCTCGTGCCGCGGTCGGCGCGGACCAGGTCGCCGGTGAACAGCAGCTCCCGCTGCTCCTTGAAGAGCGCGATCCACCCCTGCAGCTCCGCGAGCTCCTCCGTGCCGGCGCGGGCGAGGTCCCACTCGATGCCCAGGTGCCCGAAGAGCGCGGAGGCGGCGCGGAAGCCGAGGGTGTGCAGGCGCCCCGTGGTGTGGTTGCGGCCCGAGGCGATGTGGCTGCCCATGAGCTCGAGGGGGATGAGCTGCGAGGTCCAGCGGTTCATCTGCTGACGGTCCAGCGGGTCGATGCAGTCCGAGACCCAGACGCGGTCGGTGTGCTCGAGCACCCCGAGGTCCACGCGGGCTCCGCCCGAGGAGCAGGACTCGATCTCGAGCCCGGGGTGTGCCCGCTTGAGCTCGTCCATCAGGCGGTAGGCCGCCAGGGTCTGCTCGTGCACCGCGGCCCGGCCGGTCGCTCGGGTGGCGGCCTCGACCAGGTCGCGGTTGTGGTCCCACTTGATGTAGCCGATGTCGTAGGCGTCGAGCACGGCCATCATCTGGTCGCGCACGTGCGCGTACGCCGCGGGCAGCGACAGGTTCAGCACCTGCTGGTTCCGCGAGGGCAGGGGGAGGCGGTCCGGGCTCGGGGCCATGAACCATTCGGGGTGGGCGCGGGCGACGTCGGAGTCCTCGCTGATCATCTCCGGCTCGAACCACAGCCCGAACTCCATGCCCAGGCCCGTGACGTGGTCGACCAGCGGGCCCAGGCCGTCGGGCCAGGCCTCCGCGGAGACCACCCAGTCGCCGAGGCCCGTGGTGTCGTCGCGGCGCGAGCCGAACCAGCCGTCGTCCAGCACGAAGCGCTCCACGCCCAGGGCGGCGGCGTGGTCGGCCAGAGCGGTCAGCCGGGCGAGGTCGTGGTCGAAGTACACCGCCTCCCAGACGTTGAGGGTGACCGGCCGGCGGGTGTCCACGTGCCGGGGCCGGGAGCGCAGGTGGCGATGGAAGCGGGAGGCGACGGCGTCCAGGCCCTCGCCCCAGGAGGCGTAGAGCCAGGGGCCGACGTGCTGCTCGCCGGGGGCGAGGAGCACCTCGCCGGGCAGCAGCAGCTCGCCGCCGCCCAGCACGCGGGCGCCGGTGTTCACCTGCTCGGCGAGATGGCGGTGGTTGCCGGAGAAGGCGGTGTGCACGGCCCAGGCCTGACCGGAGCGGAAGCCGGTGCCGGGCAGCGCGGCGTGCAGCACGTGGGCGGAGTCCGCGCCGGTGCGACCGCGCCGGTTCTCGCGCAGATGGGTGCCGACGGTGAAGGCGCGGCGCTGCTCGGTGCGCTCCAGGCCCCAGCGCCCGGCGAAGTCGAGCAGCTCCTCGGCATCCCCGGGGACCGGCACCGTGAGGGTGAGCTCGTCCAGCCCGTAGGGCGTCCCGCCGGTGTTCGTCAGGGCGGCGCGCAGGCGCAGCAGACCGGAGGGCAGCAGCTCCACGTCGAGGGCGACCTCGAGCCCCTGCTGCTCGTCGGCGAGGTCGAACCGCGCCGCGGCGGCGCCGCTCTCGGCATGGGCGGCGGTCAGCGGCCGGCCGTCCACCGCGATGCCGCGGGTGACCAGGCGGCTCGCCCAGCCGGTGCCGTCGGGCCGGGCTCCGTTGAGCCCCTGTCGGCCGATCCAGCCGTCGGACTGCAGGGGGATGATGCCCACCCGGGAGGGGACGTCGACCTCGTTGTTCGCGACCGGGGTGACGGCAGCCCCGCAGGCGGCGTCGATCCCCTCGTCGCCGAGCACGCCGAGGGCCGCGCCCCAGTGGACGATCGCGGGGGCGCGGCCGTCGGTGACGTCCATCAGCACGGAGACGCCGGCGGCGCTGAGATGGAGCCGCTGGGTCGCACCCGGGCGAGGTGCGGTGACGGGGTGATCGACGGGGAGCCGACGGGGGGACATCGATGGCCTCCGGGGGAATCGTGGCGTGGGCGGCGGCCGGAGCCACCACTGTTACTGAAACTATGAAACTAAAGCGATGGTTTCGTCAAGCGCGAGGGCGGGCCGGAGTGCGGGCGCCGTCGCACCGCGACCCGTCGCGACGCTACGCTGTGGGCCACCGACCCCAGGCCAGGAGCCCCTCATGATCTTCACCCAGTCCTCGAAACTGCGCGACGTGTGCTACGAGATCCGAGGACCGGTCCCCGCCGAGGCAGCCCGTCTGGAGGCCGAGGGGCACAGCATCCTCAAGCTCAACATCGGCAATCCGGCCCCCTTCGGCTTCGAGGCGCCCGACGAGATCCTCGTCGACATGATCAAGAACCTGCCCACGGCGCAGGGGTACTCGGACTCCCGGGGGATCCCCTCGGCCCGTCGCGCGGTCGCGCAGTACTACCAGACGCGGAACATGCCGGGCATCGAGCTGGACGACGTCTACCTCGGCAACGGCGTCTCCGAGCTGATCCAGATGGTGTGCCAGGCGCTCGTCGACGACGGCGACGAGGTGCTCATCCCGCAGCCCGACTACCCGCTGTGGACCGCCTCGGTCTCCCTGGCCGGCGGCCGCGCGGTGCACTACCGCTGCGACGAGGAGGCGAGCTGGTGGCCGGACGTCGAGGACATCGCCTCCCGGATCACCCCCCGCACCAAGGCGATCGTGGTGATCAACCCGAACAACCCCACCGGCGCCGTGTACCCCGAGCACGTGCTGCGCGAGATCGTCGAGGTGGCCCGCAGGCACGGGCTGATGATCCTCGCCGACGAGATCTACGACAAGATCCTCTACGACGACGCGGTCCACGTGCCGATCGCCTCGCTCGCGCCGGACCTGCTGAGCATCACCTTCAACGGCCTCTCGAAGGCCTACCGGGTGGCCGGCTTCCGGGCGGGATGGATGGCGCTGTACGGGCCCCAGGAGGACGCGACCAGCTTCATCGAGGGGCTGGACGTGCTCTCCAACATGCGCCTGTGCCCCAACGTCCCGGCCCAGCACGTGGTGGCCACCGCGCTCGGCGGGCACCAGTCGATCCAGGACCTGCTCCTGCCCGGCGGCCGTCTGCGCGAGCAGCGGGACGTCGCCTACGAGGGGCTCAGCGCGATCGACGGCGTCAGCGTGGTCAAGGCGCAGGGCGCGCTGTACATGTTCCCGAGGCTCGACACCGAGATGTACGACGTCGAGGACGACGAGCAGTTCGCCTACGAGCTGCTGCGCTCGCAGAAGCTGCTGGTCACGCAGGGGACAGGCTTCAACTTCCCCACCACGGACCACTTCCGGCTGGTCACGCTCCCGCCGGCGGAGGTGCTCGCCAACGCGGTGGACCGCATCGCCGACCACCTCGCGACCATCCGCCGCTGAGCGAGCGGGAACACTGCGGGCCCGGGACCTCGACGGAGGTCCCGGGCCCGCAGTGTTCAGGCGATCAGGCGATCAGGCGCGAGACGGCTCCTGCACGGCGTCGCGGGAGACGCGGACCATCTCCTCGCGCTCGACGACCTTGATGCGCGCACGCGGCTCACCGTCGGCGTCCACCGCCGCGGCGCCGAGGGACTGCTCGTGCGCGTCCAGGGCCATCCAGCCGTCCCAGGTCGTGTACTCCACGCCCCGGTCCTCGAGCAGGCGCAGGATCGCCTCGTCGTCCCGGACGGGCGCCGGGGCGAGCACGCCGGCGTCGATGTCCTCGAGCACGCAGGCGATGGTCTCGATCGCATCGGACTTGGTGGCGCCGATCAGCCCGACGGGGCCGCGCTTGATCCAGCCGTTGGCGTAGACGCCGGGGATCACGGTGCCGTCGGCCTCGGTGACGCGGCCGGCGGCGTTGTGCAGGACGCCGCGCTGCGGGTCGTAGGGGATGCCCGGCAGCGGGGAGCCGTGGTAGCCCACGGCGCGGTAGACGGCGCCCAGCTCGTAGTCGACGAACTCGCCGGTGCCCTGGAGGGTGCCCTCCTCGTCGAGGTGGGTGCGCTCGAAGCGCATGCCGGTGACGGAGCCGTCCTCGCCCAGGATCTCGACCGGGCGGTGCCAGAAGTGCATGTGCAGCCGGCGCTGCACCGGGCGGCCCTCGCGATCGGTGGGCTCCTCGCCGGCGGCCTCGCGGCGCTGCTGCTCCTCGAGCCAGCCGACGAAGGTCTGGACGACCTGATCGGTGCGCTTGTCCGAGCGGATCGCCTCCCACTGGGCCTCGGTGATCTGCTCGAGGTCGCGCGGATCCATGACGACCTGCAGGCCCTGGGGGTGGGCGAGCTCGCGCGCCTCGAGCGGCGAGAACTTCGTCTGGGCGGGTCCGCGGCGGCCGAAGACGTGCACGTCGGTGGTGCGCGCGTCCTTGAGACCGGTGTGGACGTTCTCGGGGATCTCGGTGCGCAGCAGCTCGTCGGCGCTCTTGGAGAGCACGCGGGCGACGTCGAGGGCCACATTGCCGTTGCCGATGACCGCGACCTGCTCGGCATCGAGCTCCCAGGTGCGGGGGTAGTCCGGGTTGCCGTCGTACCAGGCGACGAAGTCGGCGGCGCCGTGGGAGCCCTCGAGCTCGACGCCCGGGACGGGGAGGTCCGCGTCCTTGAGGGCGCCGGTGGCGAAGATGACGGCGTCGTAGTGGGTGCGCAGGTCCTCGGCGGTCAGGTCGGTGCCGAACTCGACGTCGCCGAGGAAGCGGATGTCGCCGCGGCCCAGGATCCGGTGCAGGGCGGTGATGATGCCCTTGATCCGCGGGTGGTCGGGCGCGACCCCGTAGCGGATCAGTCCGAAGGGTGCGGGGAGCTGGTCGAAGAGGTCGATCGAGACCTCGAGCTCACCGCTCTTGACCGGCGCGGAGCGCAGCAGGGTCTCGGCGGCG
This sequence comes from Brachybacterium sp. YJGR34, assembly GCF_003347015.1. Taxonomy (GTDB): domain Bacteria; phylum Actinomycetota; class Actinomycetes; order Actinomycetales; family Dermabacteraceae; genus Brachybacterium. Next base: position 23,769 of record NZ_PNFB01000010.1, on the reverse strand, counting down.
TAGACCCCGGCGGGGCCGGAACCGATGACGGCCAGGCGGAAGGGCTGCTGGGAGGAGGACATCTCACCTCGGTCTCGTGGCGCGGAGCGCCGGGTTCGGGCGCGTCATCCCGTGGTGAGGACAGGCGCACCGCAGAGCAACGATTTCCGCACCACTGTATACGCGGAATTCCACACGGCCTCGTCTCTGTGAACAGTGTGACGCCGTGCGGCGCCGGCCGCCCCGCGGCCTCAGGAGCCGGTGATCGGGTGGAAGCCCTCGGAGGGCTGGACCACCACGAAGCCCGGTCCGTGGAAGCCGAGCTGGAAGGACTCGCCGGAGCCGCGGCCGATCAGCGAGCCCATCTTGAAGTCGTTCTTGATCTGCGGCTGGAGGTTCGCGGACCAGCACACCGCGGCCTGGGGGTCCACGAAGGTGGGCTGCTGCGAGCAGTCCAGCAGCATCGGCGGCCCGTCGGAGGTCACCGCGACCATGCCGTGCCCCTGGAGGACCAGGTTGAACAGCCCGCCGGCCATGAAGGCCGCGCCGCCCAGGGAGCGGATGTCCCACTCGAGCGAGCCGTCGAAGGCGAGCATGCTCTTCGTGTTCAGAGTGAGGGCCTCGCCCTCGAGCTGGATCAGGAAGATCTGGTCGGCGGCGCGGGCGAAGAAGATCTCTCCCTGCCCGCGGGTGCGCATCATGTTGCCGCCCTCGCCGGAGGCCATCTTCTTGAGCATCCGCATCCCGCCGCCGGAGCTCTGGTAGGAGAAGTCCATCTGGCCCTGATAGGCGACCATCGCGCCCTGCGAGGAGATGATCTCGGGCGACTGCGGGGTGAGCGCGCAGCGCAGCATCCTGTCGGACTGCAGCGCCCACCGCTCGGTGGTCTGGCGCTCCTGGTTGACCGCATCGAACAGGTTCGAACGCATGGGCCGGGACCTTCCTGTCGGGAGCCGGGCGGCCGGCTCGACCTGCGGCGCCCACCGCGCCGCGTCCCGATCGTCTCACGGCCGCGCCGCCCGCGGGAGGCGGGGAGACCCTGTGGGGGAGCGGTGAAGCGGACGCGTCCGCGCACCGCGTCCTCGTAGCATGGCGTCCATGGCCGAGTCCCGATCCTCCTCCCGTCCCCGCCGCGACCCGCGGTTGCGGGAGCTCGCCGAGGAGTCGGGGTACGAGATCCTGGACCGGATCGGCGCCGGCGGGATGGGCATCGTCTACCGCGCGCACGATGCCGACGGCAATGACGTCGCCATCAAGCTGCTGCGCCACGAGATCTCCGACGACCCCCGGGCCCGGGAGCGGCTGGGGCGGGAGGTCGCGGCGCAGAAGCTGGTGCGCAACGACAACATCGTGCGGATCGTCGATGCGGAGCTGGACTCGCCGGAGGCCTTCGTGGTCACCGAGTTCGTGCCGGGACCGACCCTCGAGGAGGCGGTGCGGGGGCACGGCGGTCTGCATCCCGAGGCGGTGCGCGAGATCGGTCTGGTGCTGGGGGAGGCGCTGCGCGCGATCCATGCCTCCGGCGTGATCCACCGCGACCTCAAACCCTCGAACGTGCTGCTGCGCGGGGCGGGAGAGGGGGATCTGGCCGGCTTCGATCCGGACGGCGACCACCTGGACCCGGTGATCATCGACTTCGGGATCGCACTCGCCGCCGAGGAGTCCCGCATGACCTCCACCGGGCTGGTGATGGGCACCGCCGCGTACCTCGACCCGGAGGTGATCCGCACCGACCGTTCCGGCGAGGCGGGCGACTGGTGGGCGTGGGCGGCGCTGCTCGCCTTCGCCGCGACGGGACGTGAGCCCTTCGGCAGCGGGCGCGCGGACCTCGTGTTCCTGCGGGCCGAGCGGGGGGAGATCGACCTCGAGGGCACCCCGAGCGAGCTCGGGGACTGGCTGCGCGCCGCCCTGACCTCGGACCCCGCGCAGCGTCCCGCGCCGGAGGACCTGCTGGCGCGCCTCGCGGACCTCGACCTCAGCCACTACCCCGACCCCGGGGAGACCGAGGCCCTCGACGCCGGGCCCCGCACGGCGGTCCTCCCCGTGGCGGGGGCCGCGGCGGCGGGCGCGGCCGACGACACCGCGCCGGAACCCGTCGACGCCGAGCCGCCCACCGAGGCCCTGCCGGCCGCGACCACCCCGGCCGAGCCGCCCACCGAGACGCTGCCCCGGTACGAGGAGGAGCCGGTCACCGAGGCGCTGCCGGTGACGAGGACCCCCACCAGGGCGTTCCCGGTGCTCCCGCCCGAGCCGCCGCAGCGGCCCGCCCCGACCCTCCAGCAGCCGGTCGTCGAGCATCCGGTCCAGCCGTTCCCCGCGCCGCAGCAGCAGCCGCCGCGCCAGTACGCGCCGCTGCAGCAGCAGCAGCCGCAGCCGATGCCGCCGCAGCCGATGCCGCCGCAGCAGGGCCTCGCGCAGCCGTGGCCGCAGGGCGCCCCGGTGCCGGGGGCCTGGGGGATGCCGGTGCCGCCGCCGCGGCGACCGCTGCTGGTCTGGACCGGGCACCTCCTGCTGATCGCCCTCGCGGCGGTGGTCCCCTACGTCGCGCTGGCAGGTCTCCTGCTGCTCGGAGCCCTGGCCCGGGCTTGGGAGCGATCCCATCAGGCCGTGACCGCGCAGAGGCTGCGCGGGGCCACGGGCAGCGCACCGCTGTGGCGCGCCGGCCTCGCGAGTCCCTTCCGCGTGCTGCAGGGCCTGGTCGAGATCGTCCTGCAGGCGCTCTTCCCCCTGATCCTCGGCATGCTCGTGGGGATCGCGCTGGACGCCTCGTGGACGCTGCTGCAGGGCACGCCGCCGCCCGACGGCATCCCCTATGCCACCGCGCTGACGATCACCCTGCTGATCACCTGGGTGGGGCTGGGCAGCCGCACCACCCGCAACGGAGCGCATCGGATGCTCGACGCCGCGGCCCCGGACCTGGTCTGGGGCGCCGTGGTGCAGGTGCTGCTGCTGGCGATGCTGGGCGCGGTGGTCTTCACGCTCCTCACCCGCGCGGGCATGGTCGATCTCTTCCCCTTCTACGCCTGGCCGAGCCTGGACGACATCGCCCTGTGGCGCCGCTGACCGGCGATGCTGCGCCGCCGGGTGCGTGAGGTCCCCCATCCGGCCCCGGCGCGCCCAGGTGCGGGCCGCTAAACTCGCTGCGATCTGTCATCCACGTGAGCCCCGGAGCGGGGGCGAGGAGATTCCATGGCCGCGTCCGGTTCGTCCCAGTCGGCGCAGGAGCGCCGCGAAGCACAGCGCGAGGCCCTGCGCCAGCAGCGCCACGCGGAGCTGAAGCGCCAGCGCTCGGTGCGCACGGTGGTGATCGCGGCGATCACGGTGGTCGCGCTCGTGATCGCCGGCGGCATCGGCTTCCTGATCTACCGGTCGGCGCAGCCCGAGGGCCCGGTGGCGGTCCCCGAGGGGATGAGCGCGGATCAGCCCTACCTGTCGCTGGGCGCCCCGGAGGACTCGGGCGCGCCGGTGCTGGAGGTCCATCTCGACTTCATGTGCCCCTACTGCGGCCAGTTCGAGGACATCAACGGTGCGGACCTGGAGCAGCTGGTCGCCGACGAGGAGGCCACCGTGCACCTGGTGCCGCGTCGTTTCCTGGACACCCAGTCCAGCTCCGGGGACTACTCCTCCCGCGCAGCGGCCGCCATGGTGTGCGTCTACGAGGACGATCCCGCCAACGTCCTGCCCTTCCAGCAGCTGATGTTCGAGAACCAGCCCGCCGAGGGCTCGGCCGGTCTCGACGACGAGCAGATCTGGGGCTACGCGCAGGAGGCCGGGGCCTCGGACGCGGTCGAGTCCTGCATGTCCGACGGCACCTACGAGCGCTGGGTCAAGGAGGTCTCCGACCCCTACGGCGAGGAGAACGGCGGCGGCACGCCGTACGTCGAGATCGACGGCACCGAGTTCCAGGACTGGGCCACCGAGGGCGCTCTCGCCCAGGCCGTCCGGGACGCCGGCGAGGGCTCCGCGGCGTCCGACGCCGGCGAGGGCTGAGCGGACTCCCTCTACACTGTCGGGGCTGGCCGAGGCATCGGCCAGCCCCTCCCGCTGGAGTGGCGCAACGGTAGCGCACCTGTCTTGTAAACAGGCGGTTGCGAGTTCGAATCTCGTCTCCAGCTCTCCGCCCCGGCACGGTCAAGTATGGCCGTGGCCTGGCTCGATAGGCCGAGAGGCCCGCCCCCGTTCAGCCCCGGGGTCGGGCCTCTCGGCCTGCTCGGACACGGGAGAGCCTCCGAGAATGGTGCGGATCCGTTCCATCCGCCGGCTCGATCCGGATCAGATCCGCACCGTTCTCCGTCGGACGGGCGCAGCGCCTCTCAGATCGTCGTGTACGACGCCCGGTTGACCATGAATCCCTTGCCGGTCATGGTGTTCCAGCAGGTCATCCCGGTGGAACGGCTGGTGCAGGCCATGTCGCCGTAGATGGCGCTCTCCCCGTACTCGAGGGTCTGCGCGTCCGGCCCCCCGTAGGTGCTCCCACAGGCGAGCCGCGCCTCCGATTCGCTGACCCCGATCGAGAAGGCGTCGTCGTCGCAGTCCGCGCTGCCGCTGCCGGAGAAGTCGTGGGAGCCGAGGGTGCAGCCGACGGAGTCCTCGGACAGGCTGCAGGTGATGTTCCCGGTGGGGGAGGCGATCGCCCTGAGCTCGATCGCGCCCTCGGGAGCGGGGGAGACCGGGTCCGGGGGCGTCGTCTCCTCCGCGGTGGTGGGCTCCTCACTGGGCGTGGTCGCCTCGTCCGTCGGCTCCTCGGTGGTCGCGGCGGTGGTCGGGGAGGGTGCCGCCTCCTCGTTCCCGCCGAGGAGGGCGCGGCCCGCGAAGACGGCGGCGAGGAGCAGCACGATCGCGAGCAGGAGGCAGCCCAGGCCCGCGCCCCAGAGCAGCGGACCGCGGCGTCGCGAGCCCTCGGCGGGCTCCTCGGGGCGCGCGGGTGCGCTGTCGGGGTGGGCGGCGATCGGCATCGCCGCCGTCGGCGTCGGGTCGACCGACGGGGCGGGGCCGAGCGGCACCACGGCGTCGGTGTCGGCGATGCGCACGCCGTGGGACTCGGCCGAGGGCGGGGTGAGGATCGGGGACTGGTCGGGGCCCGCCGGCAGCGGGGTCGAGGCGCCGAGGAAGTCGCCCCAGACGGGCTCGTCGGGGATGTCCTCCCAGGCGGGAGCTGAGGTGGGGGTCAGACGCGGCCGCTGCACGGGGTGCTCCTCGGTCGCCGGCCCCTCGTCCTCGTCCGCGGCATCCTGCCCGGCCGCGCGGTGCGCGTCGTAGGCCTCTCGCGCCCAGGGGTCGGTCGCCAGGATCCACTCCCGTGCGACCTCGGGGGTCGAGGGGTTCAGCACCAGCAGGCGGTGCAGCTGCGGACGTGATTCGGTGAGCTCGATGAGGCGCTCCGGAGCGGTGCTCGGATCGCCGGCCTCCTCCGCTGCTGAACGGGGCTCTGCCACCGCACTCTCCCTTCCTGACGTGGTGCGCCGTCGGCGCCGGGCTCGCTCCGCTCCCGGCCGGGGCGGCGCATCGAGCCCAGAGAATGACATACGCACCCGGACGAGGACCCGGCGTAACCCGCTCGTCGGACGGGGTGCGCATCCGCCCCGGGAGGGCGTCACAGGGGCGCTCCTGGGCACTCGCCTGCGGGGATTCCGGTGATCGAGGAGCGCGGGATCGACCGCGGTGCGGTGTGACGAGGCACGCACCCGGAGTCGTGAGGATCCGTACGATGGCCCTGTGCCCGGGGACGCCCCGGGCGCCGGGGGACGAAGCCCTCGGGACGAGCGGGATCGCCAGGAGGGGCCATGGGGCAGCCGTACCAGGGGCAGGGAGGCTCGCCGGGGGCGTCATGGGGCCCACCGGCGCAGGGACCCGCGGAGCCGCCGCGCCGCTCCCGCGCCGGGCTGTGGGTGGCGCTGGGTTGCGCAGGGCTCGTGATCGTGCTGCTGCTGGTGGCGGTCACCGGCGGCATCATCCACCTGGCCACCCGGGACGGTGGGAGCGGAACGGCGACGACCGAGCCGGCGCTCGCCGAGCACTCCGAGGAGTACTTCGCGCTGAGCTACCCCTCCACCTGGTTCCGCATCGAGGAGACGTCCGACGACGCGGACGCGGGGCAGGTGCTGGAGATCGCCGACGAGGAGATCCCTCCGGAGGAGTACGACGTCTACGCGCCCAACTCCCTGACCGTGTACGTCTTCGACGGAGACCTCCACGCCCAGGCCGAGTGCGAGATGGGGGCCATCTGGCTCGGGACCTTCTGGGACGTCTCCGAGGACCCCGAGGCCCTCGATCCGGTGACCGTCGGCGGCGAGGAGCTGGTGGCCTGGCGGGTCTCCGGGACCCACGCCGATCAGGACGCGGTCAGCGAGATCTACTGCGCCGACATCGACGGCAAGGTGCTGCAGATCGTCGTCGAGACCCACGGCGCCGCCGAGATCAGCCCCGCGCTGCGCACGATCCTGGACAGCTGGACCTGGACCACCGCGCCGGAGTGAGCGTCGCCGCTCAGCGGACCACGCGCCAGTCGACAGGCTGTGCGCCCTGCTGCTCGAGCAGCGCGTTCGCCCGGGAGAACGGGCGGGAGCCGAAGAAGCCGCGGGACGCCGAGAGCGGGCTGGGGTGCGGGCTCGCGAGATGCGGGACGTCGCCCAGCATCGGCACCAGCGACTGGGCGTCGCGACCCCAGAGGACCGCGACCAGCGGGCCGCCCCGAGCCACCAGTTCCCGGATCGCGAGCTCCGTGATGTCCTCCCAGCCGCGTCGTCGGTGGGAGGCGGGAGCGCCCGGGGACACGCTGAGCACACGGTTCAGCAGCAGCACCCCCTGGTCCTGCCACGCGGTGAGGTCGCCGTGCGGGGCCGGCGGGATGCCGAGGTCGCTCTCGAGCTCGGCGTAGATGTTGGTCAGGGAGCGCGGCAGCGGCCGGACGTGCTGCTCCACCGCGAACGAGAGGCCGATGGCGTGCCCGGGGGTCGGGTAGGGGTCCTGGCCCACCACGAGCACCCGGACCTCGGACATCGGCCGGGTGAAGGCGCGCAGCACGAGGTCGCCGGCGGGGAGGTACCCCCGTCCGGCCTCGTTCTCGGTGCGCAGGAACTCGCCGAGGGCGTGGAGGCGGTCCTCCGCGGGGGAGAGGGCCTCGGCCCAGTCGGCGCTGATGATCTCGGTGAGCGGCTTCGACATGTGAGCAGTCTTCCATCCGGCTCCGGTCGGCGGCGCGCCGCCCGTCGGCCCCTCGGCGCCCGGCGTACGCTCGGAGGATGCCTGTGGACCCTGCTCGCCCGACCGACGGCGCCGCCCGCGCCGCGAGGGCCGCCGTCCCGTCGGCCGCGACCCCTGGGGCCGACGACGACACTCCCGCGGCCGTGTCCGATCCCTCACTCCCGGTGGCCCGGGGCGGGCTGACCGAGCGGGACCGGCGGATCCTCGCGCTCGAGAGCCGGACCTTCCGCTACGTGGGGGCGAAGGAGCGGGCCATCCGCGAGGAGATCGGCGTGTCCAAGGTCGCCTACTACGTGCGGTTGAACGCCCTCCTGGACGATCCCGACGCCCTGCGCGCGGCACCGGCCCTCGTCCATCGCCTGCGGGGGCGGCGCACCTCCGAGGACGGTCCGGCGACCGCCGTCGACACCGATCGCGTCGCCTGAACCACGCCCGGGCAGGGCGTGTGCTCCGCCTCCCCGGGGCGCGGAGCAGGTTTAATGGGGCCGTGGCTGATTCCCAGTATCCGTACCCGCCGGACCGTTTCGACGACGAGGCGGACGCCGTGACCTTCCACGGCGCCCACCGCGCCGAGGAGCCGTTCTGGCGTCAGAACCTGCTGTACCTCATCATCATCGGCGCGGCCGTGGTGCTGCTCGTCGTGCTCCTGTTCATCATCGGCGGGATGGGCGGCGACGGTGACGAGCGCGCGGAGGACCCCACCACCGCCGCGCAGTCCGAGGGCAGCGAGGCGCCCGCCGAGGAGGGGGCCGCCGAGGAGGAGCCCGCGCCCGAGCCGGACCTCACCACCCCCGTGACCGTCGTCAACGCCGGCGGCATCAACGGGCTGGCCGGCACCTGGCAGGGCGAGCTCGAGGGTCAGGGCTGGGAGGACGTCTCGGTCGCCACCGCGGACAACCTCCAGGAGGAGCCCGTGGTCTTCTACCGCGACGAGGCGGATGCCGACAGCGCCCAGGCGCTCGCCGAGCAGGTCGGTGCCGGCGAGGCCCGGCAGAGCGACGAGTACGAGGCGCCGATCACCTTCGTCGCGGTCTCCGAGCCCGGATCCGAGGGCGAGGAGGCCGAGGGCTGAGGCCCTCCGCCGCACGGCGCCTTCCCACCGTTCGCAGAGCCCGCCGCCCGCGCGCCGTCCGCCCTCCGGGGCGCGCGGCCCGCGGGCGGTCGTGCGCTCTGCGCGAGATCTGTCCGGTGCGGCCCATCCGATCCGTGGAGGGTTAGCACTCTCCGCCTCCGAGTGCTTATGATGATCTGGCACTCGTCGATCGAGAGTGACAGCGCCTCGCGCGCTGCGCTCCCGGGAGGCGGGTGCCAGATCGGGAAGCGGTCCACCGCTTCGCCGGCCACGAACATTCCGGCCCCGTGAGGGGGTCGGCGCCGTGGGACATGAACACGGCGTCGGCTCTCGTCCGTCGCGGGCACTGGGTCGGGTGGACACCACACCACACGGGAGAGATTCCACAATGGCCAAGCTCATCTCTTACGACGAGGAGGCCCGGCGCGGCCTCGAGCGGGGAATGAACCAGCTCGCCGACGCCGTCAAGGTCACCCTCGGCCCCAAGGGTCGCAACGTCGTGCTCGAGAAGTCCTGGGGCGCCCCCACCATCACCAACGACGGCGTGTCCATCGCCAAGGAGATCGAACTCGACGATCCCTACGAGAAGATCGGCGCCGAGCTCGTCAAGGAGGTCGCCAAGAAGACGGACGACATCGCGGGCGACGGCACCACCACCGCCACCGTCCTCGCCCAGGCCCTGGTCAAGGAGGGCCTGCGCAACGTCGCCGCCGGCGCCAACCCGATCGCGCTCAAGCGCGGCATCGACAAGGCCGTGGCCGCGGTCTCCCAGACCCTGCTCGTGCAGGCCAAGGAGATCGAGACCAAGGAGCAGATCGCCTCCACCGCCGCCATCTCCGCGGCCGACCCGGCCATCGGCGAGCTCATCGCCGAGGCCCTCGACAAGGTCGGCAAGGAGGGCGTGATCACGGTCGAGGAGTCCAACACCATGGGCCTCGAGCTGGAGCTCACCGAGGGCATGCGGTTCGACAAGGGCTTCATCTCCCCGTACTTCGTCACCGACGCCGATCGCCAGGAGACGGTGCTCGAGGATCCCTACATCCTCCTGCTCTCCTCCAAGGTGTCCTCGGTCAAGGACCTGCTGCCGCTGCTGGAGAAGGTCATCCAGGCCGGCAAGCCGCTCGCGATCATCGCCGAGGACGTCGAGGGCGAGGCCCTGGCGGTGCTCGTCGTCAACAAGCTCAAGGGCTCCTTCAAGTCCGTGGCCGTCAAGGCCCCGGGCTTCGGTGACCGCCGCAAGGCGATGCTCGAGGACATGGCCATCCTGACCGGCGGCCAGGTCATCTCCGAGGAAGTCGGCCTCAAGCTCGAGACCGCGGGCCTGGAGCTGCTGGGCCAGGCGCGCAAGATCGTCGTCACCAAGGACGAGACCACCATCGTCGAGGGCACCGGCGACGCCGAGCGCATCGCCGGCCGCGTCTCGCAGATCCGCACCGAGATCGAGAACTCCGACTCGGACTACGATCGCGAGAAGCTCCAGGAGCGTCTCGCGAAGCTGGCCGGCGGCGTGGCCGTCATCAAGGCCGGCGCCGCCACCGAGGTGGAGCTCAAGGAGCGCAAGCACCGCATCGAGGATGCCGTGCGCAACGCCAAGGCCGCCGTGGACGAGGGCGTCGTCGCCGGTGGCGGCGTGGCGCTGCTGCAGGCCGGCGCGGACACCTTCCCGACGCTCGAGCTGGTGGGCGACGAGTCCACCGGTGCGAACATCGTCAAGGTCGCCGTCGAGGCCCCGCTCAAGCAGATCGCGATCAACGCCGGTCTCGAGGGCGGCGTCGTGGCCGAGAAGGTCAAGCACCTCCCCGTGGGCCAGGGTCTGAACGCGGCCACCGGCGAGTACGAGGACCTGGTCGCCGCCGGCATCATCGACCCGGTCAAGGTGACCCGCTCCGCGCTGCAGAACGCGGCGTCCATCGCGGGCCTGTTCCTCACCACCGAGGCCGTCGTGGCCGACAAGCCGGAGCCCGCTCCGGCCGGCGGCGGCGACGACATGGGCGGCATGGGCGGCATGGGTGGCATGGGCGGCATGATGTGATCCAGCCTCACGGCTGATCGCGTCGCTCCCACCCGAGCGTCACGGGCCCCGATCCTCTCCGGAGGGTCGGGGCCCGTTGCCGTGTCCGGGGAGGCGGGGCGGTGGGGTGGTGGGCGTCGGATCGGGGTGCCGACGAGGGTGGATATGGGGGTCGCCGGCATTCGTGGTCGGTGTTCTTCTCGGGTGATCGTGGATCGGGGTGTCCATTCCCGCGCGGGAGCCGGCGCGGTGCACCGGACCGGACCGCTCGTCCGGGGTGCGGCAGGTCGCTCGTGGGCTGCAGAGGGGTCATCGCAGGTGAAACGGGGGAAGGGGTCTCCCCGTGAGCAGTTCGCCCCTCCCTCGCCGACCGGAGCATCGTCGCGGAGTGGGGAACGCTGCGGTGACGGTTCCTCCACACCTGGTGGTTATCCACAGAATGCTCGTCTGTCTGTTCGATTGTCGGGGGTGTTCGTAGGGTGGTGGGTATGGATGAGTTCCGTTCTGCGCACAGCAGCCACACCGGTGACGGGGACACGCCCCGCCCCGGTGGCGGCGCGACGCAGGACGCCCTCACCGCGGCCGCCGAGCTCCTGGCTGGAGTGGAGGCCAGCGACTCGGCGCGGCTGCTGCTGGCAGAGGTGACGGCAGCAGTGGTCACGGCGTTCACCACCACCAGCTCCGTGCGCGACCCCCTCCCCGACACCGCGCCGGACAGTCCCGCGGAGGGCCTGGCGGTGGTGGCGGGGATCGACCACCTCAGCGCCTCGCTGGCGGCGCTCGATGCGCGGTGGCAGGTCGCGACCCAGCAGCGGATCCACCACGCCGATCGTGAGGCTGGTGTCGCGGCGCGGTCGCGGGGGAAGGGGACGGCGCAGGAGATCGCGCTGGCCCGCCGTGTCTCTCCGGCGGCGTCGTCGTTCTCCCTGGCCGCGGCGCGGCGGATGGTCCAGACCATGCCGGAGCTGCTCGACGCCCTCCAGACCGGGGCCGTCACGACCCTGCAGGCCCAGACCGTGGCCCGGTCTCTCGATGCGGCGTCGCCGGAGACGTGCGGGGAGGTGGATCGGATGATCGGCGAGCACCCGGAGGCGCTGCACGGGAAGAGCCGTGGACGGTTGCGCTCGGATATTCAGCAGTTGATCCAGCATCTCGAGCCCGGTACCTCCCGCGCGAGGGCTGAGCGTGCTGCCCGGGCTCGGCATGTGACGATGACGCCGCTGGCTGATGGGATGGCGCGGGTGTCGGCAGTGCTGCGCGCCATCGAGGCCACCGCCATGATGAAGACCCTCCACACCCGCGCCGAAGTGGCCCGGGCTGCGGGAGCGAAGGACCCGGTGCCCGCGCTGGAGGCCGATGCGCTCGTCGACGCAGTCCTGACCGGCACGGACGATCAGCACAGTGCGGGGCCGGGGCTGGATGTCGGGATCGTCATCACCGACACCGCTCTCCTCGATCGCGACGACGGCCAGTGCGCGAAACTCGAAGGCTACGGTGCGCTGCCCGCCCATATCGTCAGCGACACCCTGCTGGGGCGCCCACCCGGCCACCTCCCTCGTCGTGGGGAGGCTCATCCGGATCGGGAGGTCTCGGCGGTGTTCCGCCGTCTGTACACCTGCCCGTCCAGTGGGCAGCTGGTCGCGATGGAATCCCGCGCTCGTGCGTTCACGACCGGGTTGGCGCGGATGATCCGGTGGCGGGACGAGACCTGCCGGACACCGTGGTGCAACGCCAGGATCCGACACACCGACCACGCCACCCCCGTCCACGCCGGCGGGGTCACCAGCTACGCCAACGGCCAAGGACTCTGCGCCCGCTGCAACTACCTCAAAGAACACGGCCTCTGGACCCTCACACCCCTCAACGGAGACCCGGCGTCGGAGACGACCACCACCAGCGACGAGACGCCGCCGCCCAGCACCTCCACGCCGACGGGCTGGCGTTGGACCAGCCCCCACGGCGCCCGAGGCACCTCCACCACCCCACCCCTGTTCACGAACCGACTCCGACACCGCCGCGCCACCCGCCACCACCACGACACCCCCGGCAACGACCCACCCTGACCACCCCGCATGGTGGCCATCTCGCACGGCACGGCCCCTCGCGGTGAAGAATGGCGCCATGACCTACGCGCTCCAGGAATCCCTCGTCATCCCCGCCTCCCCGATGGAGGTCTATGCCGTCATCAGCGACGTGACCCGCACGGGGGAGTGGAGCCAGCAGTGCTACCGCTGCCGGTGGGATTCCGACGCCCGCGGCGTCGGCGCCCGGTTCACCGGTGACAACCGCACCCCCGAGCGGGAGTGGAGCACCACCTCAGAGGTCATCGCCGATGTCCCCGGCGAGCACTTCGCGTGGTCCGTCGGCCCCGGCCGGGCCGAATGGGGATTCCGTCTCCGCGAGGTCCCAGGCGGCACCGAGCTGACCGAGTACACGCGCACCACCGAGTACCTCGAGGCCGTCTTCGCCGAGCGCTACGGGGACCGTGCCGAGGAGGAGATCGCCGTGCGCCAGGCCGCCGCGCGGGAGGGGATCCCCGCCACGCTCGCGGCGCTGCGGGAGGTCCTCGCCGCGCGCTGAGGACGATCGTCGCCCCGATCCGCCGCGCGCCGCGATGTGGGGTGCGTCTCCGTCGGGGCGCCCCGTCCTCGGCGATGTGTCACGTCCATGCAGGTCAGGACCGAGAACCGGTCTCTTCCGCACGGTGAGGCAACCTCCGGCAAGCGCTGAAGGAGTGATCTCGCGCTCTGACACTCTGAGCGCGGTCGTCACCGCGGTGCGACCGGGCACTGGTGCCGTCGGGCACAGCTGCCCTCTCCAGGACGCCTGCGTGGTGCGTCCACCGCATCGCGCACGGCCCGGGCTCCGAAGGACAGGAGTCCCGCCCCCTCCGGCAGGGAGCCAGAGCGCGCCGCCCGCGCCCTGAACGCCACCCGCCGGTGCGCCCGTTCGAGGAGGAATGCTGTGCGAGCACCAGTGCATCGCCGTCGAGGAGCCGCGCGCTCCGGCGCCGGCCCCCGAACCCCCGGCGGGAGAGCGATAGACCGACGGGGCTTCCTGGCGGCCGTGCCCGCCGCCGGCCTCGGAGCCGCCCTGCTGGGCGGCTGCACCCCCTCGCAGGGGGTGATGGCGGACGTGGACCGCGTCCTGTCCATCTCGCTGGGCCAGGCGGAATCCCACCCCAGCTATGGCTCCCTGGTGACCTTCGGCGAGCGGATCGCCGAGGCGACCGACGGCCGCTACGGCGCCCGCGTCTACGCCAACAACTCACTCGGCGACCAGCAGGAGACCGTCCAGCTGGTCTCCGACGGTGCGATCGACATGGCCGTCATCTCCGGCACCCAGATCGAGAACTCCTCGCCGCGCTTCCTGCCCATGAACGTCCCCGGCGCCTTCGACGACATCGACCACCAGAACCGGGTGATGCTCGACGAGTCGATCGTCGGCGACCTCTTCGCCTCCCTCGAGCCGGACATGCGCCTGACCGTGCTCGGCGGGTACACGCAGGGCGGCCGCCACCTGTACACCGTCGGCGGGCCGATCGAGTCCCCCGAGGACCTCGCCGGGATGAAGATCCGCGTGCAGGAGTCCGAGATCTTCCTCCGTCTCATCCGGAACATCGGGGGAGTCCCCACCCCGCTCGCCTACAGCGAGGTCTACACGGCGCTCCAGGCCGGCGTCCTCGACGGCGCGGAGAACAACGAGATCTCCTACGTCACCCAGCGCCACTACGAGGTGGCCGGCCATTACACGAGGACGAACCACCTCGTCGGCTTCGACTTCCTGCTCGCCAGCACCGATCTGCTCGAGGAGATGGAGCCCCGGGACGAGCAGGCGCTGCGGGCGGCGTGGGAGGAGACCCAGAGCGAGTTCGTGGAGATCTGGAAGCAGGAGACGGAGGCCGCCACCGAGGAGATGCTCGAGAACGGCGTCGAGATCACGGATCCCGATCCCGAGGCCTTCGGGCCGATCATCTCCGAGACCGGCCTGTCGATCCTCGAGGATCCCGAGGACCTGGCGCTGTACGAGGCGATCCGCGCCGTCGCCGAGGACGGGGGAGCGTCGTGATCCGGATGCGGGAGGGACTGCTCGCGGTCCTCAAGGTGCTGTGCATCGCGCTGTTCTCGGTGCTGGTGGCGGTGGTCGTCTGGCAGGTGTTCACCCGCCAGGTGCTCGGCGCGCCCAGCGACTGGACCTCGGTCACCGCGCAGTACATGTTCGTGTGGCTGAGCCTCTTCGCGGCCACCCTGGTCTTCGGGGAGCGCGGCCACATCGCGGTCGACGTCGTCGCCGATCGCGTCCCCGCCGCGGCCCGTCGCGCGCTGCGGGTCCTCGTGCAGGCCTCGACCCTCGCCTTCGCCCTGCTGGGCATGGTCTGGGGCGGGATCCGCGGCATGTCGATGTCCTGGGACCAGGCGATCCCCGGCTTCCCCTTCGCCGTCGGCCCGATGTACCTCGCCCTGCCCGTCGCCGGTGTGCTGATCGCCCTGCTCGCTGCGCAGGACCTGGTGCTCGCGGTGCGCGGCGACGATCTCGCGCCCCTCGAGCAGACCGACGACGAGGCGGCGGAGCTCGCAGGTGCCGCCGCGGCGGCGACCGTCGTCCGCGAGCCCGACAGCCGTCGCGACGACGAGAAGGAGCGCTGACCATGGACCCCGCGATGCTCGCCGGCATCATCCTGATCATCGGCATCATCATCCTCATCGCCATCGGTGCTCCGATCGCGATCGCCATCGGACTGCCCTCGGTGGTGGCCCTCGTCGCCGTGGTCGGCGCGGAGCCGGCCGTCTTCGTCTCCGCCCAGCGCATGTTCACCGGCGCGAACTCCTTCTCCCTGCTCGCGATCCCGTTCTTCGTGCTCGCCGGGCAGCTCATGAACACCGGCGGGGTGGCGGCCCGTTTGATCGACGCGGCGAAGGTCCTCGTGGGTCGCATGCCCGCCTCCCTCGCCCAGACCAACGTGGTCGCCAACGCCCTGTTCGGCTCGGTGTCGGGCGCGGCAGTGGCCTCGGCCGCGGCGGTCGGCGGCATCATCACGCCCCGCCAGCGCAAGGAGGGCTACGATCCCGCCTTCGCCGCCGCCGTGAACGTGGCCTCCGCCCCCTCGGGCATGCTCGTCCCGCCGTCGAACACGCTGATCGTGTACTCCCTGGCGTCCTCGACCTCCGTGGCGACGCTGTTCGCCGCCGGATACGGCCCGGGCGCGGTGTGGATGCTGGCCTGCCTGGCGATGGTGTGGATCGCCAGCCGGCGGCGCCCTGCGATGGTGGGATCGGACGACGGCGCCGCCCGCGGCCGGCTCACCCTCGCCCTCGCGCTGAGGACCCTGCTGTCCGCCGTGCCGGCGGTGCTCATGATGGTGATCGTCATCGGCGGCCTGGTGGGCGGGATCTTCACCGCCACCGAGTCCGCGGTGATCGCCGTGGTGTACTCGCTCGTGCTGGGCTTCCTGTACCGGGAGCTGACGGTGAAGAAGCTGCCGGCGGTGATCCTGTCCGCCACCCGCACCACCGGTGTGGTGATGCTGCTGATCGCCGTCTCCAGCGTGCTGGGCTGGGTGCTGGCCTACGCGACCATCCCGCAGCTCATCTCCACCGCGCTGCTGGGCGTCTCGTCCTCGCCGGTGGTCGTACTGCTGCTGATGATGGTGGCCCTGCTCGCGGTGGGCATGTTCATGGACCCCACTCCGGCGATCCTCATCTTCACCCCGATCTTCCTGCCGGTCGCGATGGAGCTGGGGGTGGATCCGATCCACTTCGGCCTCATGATGACCTTCAACCTGTGCCTGGGCACGATCACCCCGCCGGTCGGCGTGATCCTGTTCGTCGGCGCGAGGGTGGGACGCCTCAAGGTGGAGCCGGTGATCCGGCGCCTGGTGGTCTTCTACGTGCCGCTGGTGATCGGCCTGCTGCTGATCATGTTCGTCCCGCAGATCACGATGTTCCTCCCCGACCTGCTGGGGATGTCCGCCGAATGATCCCGGCGGGCCCGCCCGCTACACGAACGGGTTCCAGAACCGTCCCCCGTTGACGACCAGCAGCACGGCCGGCACCGCGACCAGCACCGCCGCGACGACCATGAGGAGCACGTCGGGCGTGCGCAGCGGTGTGCTCACCAGCCAGGTGCGCCGCCGCCCGCGCCCGAAGCCGCGCAGCTCCATCGCCGAGGAGATCGACTCGATGCGGTCGAAGGTGCCCAGCAGCAGCGGCATCAGCACCGAGGTGAGGTTGCGCAGGCGCGTGCGCAGTCCCGCCCCGCGGGTGGTGTCCAGCCCTCTCGCCTGCTGCGCCTGGGAGATGGTGCGGAACTCCCGCTGCACGTCGGGGATGTACCGCAGCGCCAGCGAGACGGAGTACGCGATCCGGTACGGCACCCCGATCCGAGCCAGCGAGGAGGCGAACTCCGGGGGGCGGGTGGTCGCCACGAACAGCAGCACGGAGGGGAGCACCGCGACGTACTTCAGGGTGACGGCGAGCTGGTAGAAGAGCTGCTCGCTCGTGAGGTCCCAGCGCCACGGGCCGTCCACCAGGACGTGCCGGGTGCCGAACAGCTCGGTCCCGTAGCCCGGCGCGAACAGGAAGATCCCGATGTTGTTGAGGGTCATGAAGATCGCGATGAGCCAGATCACCACCGCCAGGTCCCGCACCCGCACCCGGGAGACGCCCCACAGGACGATCGAACCGGCCGCCACGACCGCGAGATAGCGGACGTCGAAGCCGAGCATCGCCCCGAGCACCACGCCCAGGGCGAGCACCAGCTTGGAGACCCCGGACAGGGCGTGGAGGGGTCCGCGACGGTCGATGTATCCCAGCACCGGAGTGGTCATCGACGCTCCTCCCGGCTGGCGCGGTCCACGGCGACGAAGCGGTGGACGAGGGCGTCGGGCTCGGCCAGGCCGCAGCGCTGCGCCAGATCGTGCAGGCCCGTCGTCACGAGATCCGCGCGCCGTGCCAGCTCCGGATCGGTGAGCACCACGGCGGGATCCGCGTCCGCCAGCAGCTCGCCCGCGGACAGGACCAGGACCCGATCGGTGTGCTCGAGGGCGAGGTGCATGTCGTGGGTGATGAGCAGGACGGTGGTGCCCGTTTCGTTCAGGGAGCGCAGGAAATCCATGAACTCGGTGTAGTGCGCGTAGTCCTGGCCGGCGGTGGGCTCGTCGAGGATCAGCACCTCCGGGTCCAGCGCGAGCACGGAGGCGATGGTCACGCGCTTGCGCTGTCCATGGCTGAGGGCGGAGACGGGCCAGGAGCGGAAGGCGCTCAGCCCGCAGGCCTCGACGACCGTCGTGATCCGCGCGGCGATCTCCTCCTCGGGCAGGCCCCGCGCGCGCAGGCCCAGGGCGATCTCGTCCGTCACGAGGGGCTGGGAGATCATCTGGCCCGGCTCCTGCAGCACGAAGCCCACGTGCTCGCCCCGCTCGGCGAGGCTCCAGGAGCTCGCATCGGCCACCCCGATCCGCAGCTGCCCGCCGGTGAGCTCCTCGAAGCCGCAGATCACGCGGGCGAGGGTCGACTTCCCGGCGCCGTTGGAGCCGAGCACGCCGATCATCTCGCCGCGCCGGACGCGGGCGGTGAGGCCGTGCAGCACGACGGCGCTGCGCTCGGGGCCGACGGGGATCTCGCAGCGCACGTCGCGCAGATCCAGGGCGGTGGCCGCTCCGTCGACAGTGTGGGAGGTCCCCGGGCGCGGGTCCAGGCGCCCGTCGGCCACCCAGGTGCGCACCGCGGCGATCTGCTCCTCGGACAGCGCGATGTCCGTGCCGCGGGCGGGATGCTGGCAGGCGGTGACGGGCGTCCCGGCGTAGCGCAGGGCGGCCACGTGGAGGGGCGGGCGGATGCCGTGCTCCTCGAGCACCCCCGAGGCGAGGATCTCGTCGGGCGGGGCGTCGGCGACGATGCGCCCCTCGGCCATGAGGACGATCCGATCGACCCCGCGGTGCAGGACGTCCTCGAGGCGGTGCTCGACGATCACGATCGTCCTGCCGTGCTCGCGGTGCAGATCGTCGATCAGCTCGACGGCCCGTCGCCCCGTGGCGGGATCGAGGTTCGCCAGCGGCTCGTCGAAGAGCAGCACCTCGACGTCGTCCACCAGCACCCCGGCGACCGCCACGCGCTGCTTCTGCCCGCCGGAGAGGCGCTGCGGCGACTCCGCCAGGCGGTCCCCGATCCCCGCGAGCTCCGCGGCCCGGTCGATCTGCGGCGGCATCCGGTCCCGGGGGACCTCCTGGTTCTCGAGGCTGAAGGCGATGTCCTCGGCGACGGTGAGGCCGACGAACTGGCTGTTGCTGTCCTGCAGCACGGTGCCGACTCCCGAGGCGGTCTCCACCAGGGGCACGGCCGCGGGGTCCTTCCCGAGCACTCGCACCAGCCCCTCGGCGGTGCCGCGATGTCGGTGGGGGATGAGCCCGTTGATGGCGCTGATCAGCGTGGACTTGCCGGAGCCGGAGGCGCCGACGACGGCGATCTTCTCCCCGCGGCGCACCGTGAGGTCGATGTCGCGGAGGGTCGGCTCGGACTGGGCGCGGTACTGGAAGGAGTACCCCGCGAGCTCGATCAGCACCTCCCCGCGGTCGTCCGCCCCCTCGGCGCCGGTGCTCGCCGCGCTCACCGGTCGTGGCTCAGCGAACCGGTCCTGGTGCGGGTGCGGGCGTAGACCGAGAGGATGACGGTGCCCAGCACGCAGGCGGTGATCGAGTTGGAGACGAAGGCGAGCGCGCCCTGCGTCCACACCTTGTTCGCCGGCTCGGAGTAGATCAGGAGGTCTCCCAGCGGGGCCACCAGCAGCCAGGCCACGGCATTGGCGAGCACCACGGCCAGCGAGAACCGCGCCGCGGTGGCCCGGGTGAACTCGCCGTCGCCGATCGCGTTCCTCAGCAGCAGCAGTCCCACCACCAGGCCGAACACGCCGGACGCGAGCTCCCAGGAGATCCAGATGCCGTATCCGGTGGCATCGATGAGCAGGTGGCCGATGAAGCCGGCGAGGGCGCCGACCCACGGGCCGTAGAGCACGGCGAACACGGCGAGGATCGCGTACTGGATGGAGATCGAGGTGTTGGGGACCGGCGTCGGGATCGCGACGAAGCGCCCCAGCACGAAGAAGAGGGCGGCGCCGATGCCGATGGCGACCACCTGGGTCACCGCGGAGGGGGAGCGGGTCATGGGATGTCCTTCGGGTCGGAGGGGAGCTCGGGATGCTCTCAGCGCACGGGGACCAGGGTCACGTGCCAGGAGGCTCCGGTGCCGAGCGAGAAGGCGCGGGCGTAGTGACCCCGGTTGATGGCGATCGCCATGCGGTCCAGGGAGTTCACGTAGAGCAGGGACTCGCCCACCTCCACGGCGGCGAAGCTGTGGGCGTAGGTGACCTGGGCGGCGTGCACCACGGTGTCGTGGTGGCGCACCCGCACGGTCACGCGGTCGCCGCGCTCGACGCCGAGCTCCCGGAACAGGGTGCGCGGGATCGAGGTCCACAGCGAGCCGTAGCGCACGTCGAGGGTGTCGATGGTGCCCTCGACCGCGTCACCGCGGCGCGCCGGCGCCGTGACGGGGAGTCGCACCAGCTGCGCCGGGTCCAGGGATCGGCCGACGTCCGCGAAGGTGGTGGCGCCGGAGGCGAGCCGGGCCCCGGTGAACGCGTAGATGTCCCGGCCGTGGAAGGTGTAGGACTCCTCGGAGCCGGGGCGGCGGTTCCTCGTCTCGTCGATCTCCCGCACCTCGGCGATGCCGAAGATGTCCTCGAGATGGGTGAGGGTGCCGTTGTCCGGGGTGACCACGTAATGGCCGGTCCTCGTGCGGGCCACGACGGACAGACGGTCCGACCCCACCCCGGGGTCCACCACGGAGACGAAGACCGTGCCCTCGGGCCAGTAGGTGAGCACCTGGGCGAGCCGGTAGGACCCCTCCCAGATGTCGTAGGGCGGGATGTTGTGCGTCAGATCGTGGATGCGCAGCGCGGGGTCGACGCCGACGGCGACGCCGTACATCGCGCTCACCGCGCCGTCGTCGAGGCCGAAATCGGACTGCAGGACCAGAGGATTCATCCCGCCAGTATGCGACGGGCGCGGCGACCCTCGCGCGCTCCGACCACAACTGTTGCCATGTCGGGACGTTCGCGATGGGCCAGGATGGAGCGATGAGCCCCTTCGACGCCTCTGCGCCCTCCCTCACGGTCCTCACCCAGAACATCCGCTGCCACCGCCCGCAGACTCGACCCGGCGAGGCCGACCACTGGGAGCAGCGGGCTCCGGTGCTCGCCCACCTGCTGCGCGCGATCGATGCCGACGTCATCGGCACCCAGGAGGTGCTCCCGGTCCAGATCCCTGTCCTCGACGAGGTTCTGGAGGGCACCCATCTGCGACTGGGCATCGGCCGCGACGGCGGCGGGCGCGGTGAGCACAACCTGCTGTTCCTGCGGCGCGAGCGCTTCGAGGTGCTGGACTGGGAGCAGTTCTGGCTCTCCGAGCAGCCCGCCCTCATCGGCTCCCGCGGCTGGGACGGGCACTGCCCGCGCATCGCCGTCCAGGCGCGGGTGCTCGATCGTGCGAGCGGGCAGGAGCTCGTGCTCGCCGTGACGCACCTCGACCACGCCGGCGAGCGCGCTCGCGCGGAGGGTGCGGCGCTGCTGGCCGAGCGCCTCGGCGCGGTCGCGGACGGCGCGCCCGTCGTGCTCCTGGGAGATTTCAACGCGGCCGGCGGCGACAGCGCGCCGTGGCGGGTGCTGCGCGGCACCGGCCTCGAGGACGCCCATGACGTCGCCGCCGCGCGCGCCGGGGAGGACATCGGCACCTTCCCCGACTACGGCCCGCCGGAGCCGGGCGGCGTCCGGATCGACTGGATCCTCTCCCGGGGCCTCGCCGTCGAGCAGTACGCAGCGCAGGTCCCGACGCTCGACGGGCGCGCGGCGAGCGACCACGCGAGCGTCACAGCGCGGCTGCGTCAGACGCCCCAGGCCTCGGCCAGCAGCTCGATGCCGCGGATGCGGTGCTCGGGATCGAAGTAGTTCGCGGTGAGGATCAGCTCGTCCGCCCCGGTGGCCTCGACGATCGCCTCGAGCTGCGAGACCACGGTGGACGGGGAGCCCACGGCGCGGATCGAGAGGGTCTGCTCGACCTGCTGCATGAGGTGCTCGGGGTAGCGGCCCTCGAGATCCCGCGGCGGCTGGGTCTTCATCCGCTGCCCGGTCACCACGCCCAGGAACTGCTGGACGTTGGTGGTGAACAGGTGCTCGGCCTCCGCGTCGGTGGGGGCGACGACGACGTTGACGCCCACCATGGTGTGCGGTCGCTCGATCTGCGCGGCCTCGCTCCCGGCGGCGTCGAAGGTCTCCCGGTACACCTGCAGCGCCTGGAGGTACTGGAAGGGCGCGAAGTGGGAGGCGACCGAGAACGGCATCCCGAGCTGCGCGGCGAGGCGCGCCCCGTTGGTGGTGGAGCCCAGGATCCACATCGGCACCTCGGTGCCCTCGGCGACGGCGGCGCGGATGGGCAGCTGCCCGCTGGGCTCGGCCCGGGACCAGTCGCGCATCTGCTCGACGGCGGCGATGAAGGCGCCCGGCTCCGCGGAGGTGCGGGCCAGCAGCTGCGCCGTGTACTGGTCGGTGCCGGGGGCGCGTCCGAGCCCCAGGTCGATGCGCTCCCCGTGGAACCGGACCAGGGTGCCGAACTGCTCGATGACCGCGAGCGGGGAGTGGTTGGGCAGCATGATCCCGCCGGAGCCCACGCGGATCCGCTCGGTGAGGGAGGCGGCGCGGTCGATCAGCAGGCTCGTGGCGCTGGAGGCGAGGGACTCGGTGTTGTGGTGCTCGGCGTACCAGTAGCGGAGGTATCCGGAGCGGTCCGCGGCCTGCGCCGCCCGCATCGAGCTCTCGATCCCCTCACGGGCGTCCTGCCCTTCGCTGAGGGGGACGAGATCGAGGATCGACAGGGGGACGTGCGGGGTGCTCATGAGTCGAGCCTAGCCACGCGCGGGGCTCCTCGGAGAGGGCCGCGGGGCGGGGAAGGATCACGCGATCGAGGGCCGACGGGCGGGAAGAGATCGGGGCGTGCGGGCGTTACCGGCCGGCGGCTCACGAGGCTGCCGGACCCGACGGCGGCCGCGTCGGGTCGTGGTCGTCGCCGTGGATCGGGACGTGCTGCTCGGGGATGTCCGCATAGGAGGCGGGGTCGGAGATCGGCTCCAGATGGGTCAGGACGGTGAGGTCCGGCAGGCAGCGGCGCAGCTCGTCCTCGAGGTCCTCGATGTAGTCGTGACCGTGCTTGACCGTCCAGTCGTCGGGCACCAGGACGTGCACGTTCATGTACTTCTGCTGGCCGGCCTCGCGGGTCTGCAGGCCGTGGAAGGTGATCGTGCCGTCGGTGCGGCGGCGCAGCACCTCGGTGATGATCTCGTGGTCCTCGTCCGGCAGGGCCTTGTCCAGCAGTCCGGAGACGGACTCGGTGAGCAGGCCGATGCCGGTGACGATGATGTTCACGCCCACGGCGAAGGCGACCAGGGCGTCCAGCCGCTCCCAGCCGGTCAGCGCCACCAGGCCCACGCCCACCAGCACGCCGGCGCTGGTGACGACGTCGGTCATGAGGTGCTTGCCGTCGGCCCGCAGCGTGATGGAGTTGTGCCTCCTGCCGGCGCGCAGCAGGACCAGGGCCACGCCGCCGTTGACGAGCGAGGCGATCACCACGATCACCAGACCGATGCCGAGGTTCTCGAGCGGCCGCGGGTTGAGGAAGCGCTCGACCGCGGTGACCAGGATGACCGCCGCGGCGACGAAGATCATCATCCCCTCGACCGCCGCGGAGAAGTACTCGGCCTTCGCGCGGCCGTAGAGGAAGCGCTCGGTCGCGGGCCGGGCGGCGACGGTGAGGGCGATGAGGGCGACGACGGCGGCGACCAGGTTCACGGTCGATTCGGCGGCATCGGAGAGCAGGCCCACCGAGTCGGTCATCACCCAGGCGCCGGTCTTCAGGGCGATGGTGACGATCGCGGCGACGATCGACAGCCACGCGTACGGGCGCAGGTCCGTCTTCGCGGGCGGGGCAGGGGTGGTGGTCATGCGCGGTGGTCCTTGAGGGGAGGGTCCGGGGCGAGGGAGCCGTCGGGGGCGATGTGCTCGAAGATCTGCTCGACGAGGGAGAGGACGTGGGGGTCCTCGACCGAGTAGTAGCTGTGCCGGCCCTCGCGATGGGCGGTGACGATGCCGGCCAGGCGCAGCTTGGCGAGATGCTGGCTGGTGGTGGGCAGGCCCAGCCCCACCTTCTCGGCGAGCGTGCCGACGTCGAAGCGGCCCGTGCTCATCAGGTGCACCAGGTGCAGCCGGGCCGGGCTCGCGAGCAGGGCGAAGGTGTTCGCCGCCGCGGCCAGCTGCGGGGCCGTGGGGGAGGGGGCCTCCGGGGGCGGCGCATCGGTCATGCGGCCAGTCTCCCCGGAGGTTCGACGCTTGCGCAAGGAGCGAAGTGTTCCTGTGGTCAGGACCACCCCGGACGGCGAGGAGGGGCGGTGCCCGCAGGCACCGCCCC